>NZ_JBALCZ010000095.1:0-36665 GCF_036917615.1 Nostoc sp. | reverse complement strand
GGTGCTGGTTTGGGTGATGCTGTGGGATTAATTACCGACGGACGCTTTTCTGGCGGCACTTACGGCATGGTGGTTGGTCACGTTGCACCAGAAGCGGCAGTTGGTGGTGCGATCGCCCTTGTAGAAGAAGGCGATAATATTACTATTGATGCACCCGCTCGTTTATTGCAATTGAATATATCCGAAGAAGAATTGGCCCGTCGTCGTGCCAACTGGCAACCTCCCGCTCCGCGTTACACTAAAGGCGTGTTGGCGAAATATGCTAAATTAGTATCTTCTAGCAGTATTGGTGCTGTGACAGATTTGGACTTGTTTTAAATGAGCTAAATAAAACTTACGCACAAAAAATCCCCCAACCCCCTTAAAAAGGGGGCTTTTAATTCTCCTACATTTTAATGGGAATGCGCGAAGCGCACCTACGCGAACGAGGTTCAGGTTTTCACTGCGTAAGTCCTGCTAAATTTTATGAGTTTTTGTAAAAATATTGAATAAGTTTCCGGAAATTTGCATAGCAGTTATGATGTCAATAGAGAAATCACGCAAATATAGTTGACACTCAACTGCTAAAAAACCGAAAAGGGTACAAAATGAGTTCTCAATCTAACGTCAAACTGATGATCGCTCTTTCTAATCCCAGCTTAGATACAGAAGAGCAAGAACGGGAAACGGGGAATCTGCTACGAGAGATCAGAGATTTAGATGTAGAAAGTGCTGAACTTGTAGCAGTTACAGAAACTCCTCCAGGATCAAAGGCATTTGGGGGTTTTCTGCTGGGAGTGTTGCAAGCCGAGGTGAGTGTTGCCAATTTTAAGAAAGTATTGGGATTTGTGGGCGATCGCCTTGGTAACAAAACTATAGAATTGGAAGTTGAGGCTAACGGTAAAAAACTCAAAGTAAAAGCCAGCAGTCGAGAAGAATTAACAGTAGCGCTGGAAGCCGCGCAAAAGTTTGTAGCCGCAGGTTGAGAAATCCCATAATAAAAAAGAGGATAGCAAGATGGTTAAGGTAGCACTGCTAATCGGAGTCAGCGAGTACGAGCCTGGTCTTAACCCATTACTAGCTTCAGTAAAGGATATGCAAGCGATCGCCAAAGTTTTGCAACATCCAGAAATGGGTGATTTTGCTGAAACAGATATCCAAAAACTGGAGAATCCCGATCCTCAAAAAATGCAGGAAGCCATCGAGACACTGTTTAGCGATCGGCGTAAAGATGACCTTGTAGTATTTTACTTCTCCGGTCACGGCATTAAAGATGAGAGCGGCAAACTTCACCTTGCCACTCGCCTTACCCGCAAAAATCCTCAAGGACGACTAATCAAATCAACCACCGTTCCCGCCAGCTTTGTTCATGACATCATGAGCGATAGCCACTGCAAGCGCCAAGTCGTAATTCTCGACTGTTGCTTTAGTGGGGCGTTTGCTGAGGGGTGGTCAGCCAAAGATGACGGTTCTCTCGATATCCGGGCTGAACTTGGTGGCGAAGGGCGAGTTGTCTTGACCTCTTCTACTGCTACTGAATATTCTTTCCAGCAACAGGAAGCAAATCTTTCGATTTATACCCGTTATCTGATTGAAGGTATTGAAACAGGTGCGGCAGATTTAGATAGCGATGGTGCAGTTTCTGTTGATGAGTTGCATGAGTACGCCAAAAGGAAAGTTCAAAAAGCTGCTCCCGCCATGCAACCAGAAATCTATGCAGTCAAAGAAGGATTTAAAATCCTGTTGTCTAAAGCACCGATTGGTGATCCAAAACTGAAGTATCGCAAAGAAGTAGAGATTTATGCCAGTCGGGGCGAGATTTCGATTATTGGTCGCAGAATATTAGATGCCCTACGTCTGAATTTGAAGTTGCTCCCTGAAGAAACTGCTACAATTGAAGCTGAGGTTTTAAAACCTTATCGAGAGTATCAACAAAAATTGCAGCAATATGAGCAAGCATTAGTTGATGCGATCGGGCGCGAGCAGACTTTGAGTGACTATACTCGCAATGATTTGCGACGTTATCAGGAAATTTTAGGACTTAGAGATGAAGACATAGTGTCAATTGAAACGAGAATTAGTCCCAAAAACGGATTATTTCCATTTCCAGATAAAGTTACAGCGTCCAAAAGCTATGATGCAACACCAGTCAAACCACCAAACAAAGCTGTTGCAGTTCTAAGAAACCCCAGAGTAATGATTGGCGCAGGTGTCCTCACTACTGTAGTTCTAGCTTTCTCTTTCTTAGTGAAGCCGCACGATCCTTCGGTGACGACACAGCCTAGCCCAGTAGAATCATCTACACCTCCTACTAATCCCACTGTCTCTCCTACAACCGAGATGAGTGCTAAAGATTTTTATGATCGGGGACTCGATAAGTCTAACAAAAAAGACTATAAGGGAGGGATTGAAGATTTTAACGAGGTGCTGCGGCTCGATCCAAATTTTACAATTGCCTACTACAACCGAGGTTATGCCCGTAATGAGCTTAAAGATTACAAAGGAGCAATTGAGGATTTAAACCAGTATATTTGGGTTAATCCCAACCATGCTAACAGTTACTTTAGTCGAGGCTGGGCTTACTATAACTTGGACAATTACAAGCAAGCTATTATCGATTACAACAAAACGATTCAAATTAACCCCAAGTACGCTTTTGCCTATAATAACCGAGGTCTTGCCTACGCTGGCCAAGGCAACTACGACCAGGCAATTTCCGATTACACAAAAGCCATCGAGTTTAAGTATGATCCACTCAAGTTGCCCTACAACAATCGGGGTAGAGCCCGCCGTAACTTGGGAGATTATAAAGGAGCGATTGAGGATTATAACCAGGCTGTCATTATCGATCCCACTTATGCGGATGCTTATAATAACCGAGGTCTTGCCTACGCTGACTTAAAAGATTATGAGAAAGCAATTGAGGATTATAGCCAGGCTATCCGTATCGATTCCACTTATTCTTATGCTTACCACAACCGGGGTTATACCCGCTCTATTCTAAAAGATAAGCAGGGAGCAATCGCAGATTATCAAAAAGCCGTAGACCTTCATCAGCAACAAGGAAACACAAAGCTATATCAACAGTCATTAGAGAAACTCAAAGAGTTGCAAAAGTAGCTATATTCTGGCAATAATTATCTACTAAAGATGGGAAGCGATCGCATCTTTAATACTATATATATAAATTACTAGAAATTATTATTTACCCAATAGCGATCATATCTTTTCATTTTCTCATTTGCAGTAGCTCGATAAACTCATCGACACTCAGCCTAACTTATCTAATAATTGCTCGTAAAGTTCCTTTGTCTAATTCTTGATGATTTGGAACAACCACTTCAGCAAATGGCTCATCTCGACGTAAAATGATGTGACTTCCACGTTGTCGCAAAACATAAAAACCAGCCTTTGCGGAATTTAAGCATTATCGTCCCTTTACTCCAAGTTAAAATTTAAAAGGCAAAAGTAAGCTGTATTTTTACTTTATTACTTTTTATTTATTAATGTTGTTGAGTAGAGATTTGAATGACAAACTCTGTGCCCTGTCCAACTTCTGAAGTGCAGAAGAGTGAACCGCCATGTCCCTCGACGATAATTTGACGAGCGATCGCTAATCCCAAACCTGTACCTTTTCCTACAGGTTTGGTGGTGAATAAATGGTCAAATACTTGTTGCTTGACCTCCGGTGACATTCCTACCCCGTTATCAGCAATCTTAATCAAAATGTGCTGACCTGATTCGGCTACACGGGTTTGAATGGTGATGCAATTGGGGTTGGCTAGAATGTCTTCTAAACTCCGTGTATTGTATTCTTCAAGTGCATCAATAGCATTTGCCAACAAGTTCATAAACACCTGATTGAGTTGTCCAGCAAAGCATTCCACTAAGGGTAATTTACCATACTTTTTTACTACCTCAATTTCTGGACGGTTTTCGTTGGCTTTTAAACGATGTCTCAGAATCAAAATAGTACTGTCAATGCCCTCGTGAATATTAAAAGGAACTTTGTAATCTTTATCTGCTCTGGAGAAGGTTCGCAGACTAGTGCTGATACTGCGGATACGGTTAATACCAAGTTTCATTGAGTCCAGCAATTTAGGTAAATCTTCGCGTAAATAATCCAAGTCCATCGCATCAATTTCGTCTTCAATGTCTGAGCCTGGTTCTGGAAATTTCTCTTGATAAAGCTTAATTAGCCCAAACAAATCCTTGACATAATCTTTTGCTGGTTCTAAGTTGCCGGCAATGAAGCCGACAGGATTGTTAATTTCATGGGCAACACCTGCTACCAGATTCCCAAGGGCAGACATTTTCTCACCCTGCACCAATTGCAATTGCATCGTTTGGAGTTCTTGCAACGCTTGTTCTAATTGTTGTTTTTGCTGTTGTAGCAAGTGTTGTGCTTGGTGGTGTTCTGTGATATTCTCACATGTGCCAAGGATGCCAAAAACTTTTCCTTCTTGATCTCGTAGCGGAATTTTGTTTGTATTCGACCAGATTTGTTTTCCATCTGCTTTCTGGATGGTTTCGATAATATTGAGTTCAGCTTGTCCAGACTCCATAATACGGCGATCGCACTCAAAATACGAATCTGATTCTTCACGAGTCCAGGGAAGGTCGTAGTCTGTTTTACCGATAACATTTTCTGGCAGTCCTATACCCAAAGCTTGAGCAAAGTTATGGTTACAGCCTAAATAAACACAATTGCGGTCTTTCCAGAAAACAGACTGGGGGATATTGTCAATAATTAACCGCAAGAATTGTTCGGTCTGTCCCAGGTTTTGTAGAGTATCTTGTGCTTGCTGATAAAGTCGAGCGTTTTCTAGGGAGATTGCAGCTTGAGTGCATAACAGATTCAGAATTTCGACGCGATCGCTTGTAAACGCTCCAGTAGTAAGATTGTTTTCTAAATACAAAATCCCCAACAGTTTGCCTTGATACAGAATCGGCGTACACAGTAAGCTTTTGGGTTGCTGACGAATGATGTAGGGATCAGCTATCAACGCCGGATACACTGTTGCATTAATGATCACCGTAGGTTGCAGGTTGCGTTTGACGGTGTAAATTAGGCTATGGGGAACGTCTGCGCTATCTTCCACAAAAATGGACTGTAGCAGGATTGATTGCTGCCCAACTTGAGCAGTCGCTTCAACTACCAATCTACCTTCTTTGAGTAGGAGTAACGCACACTTGTCTGCTCCAGCATTTTCAATCACCACTTGCAGGAGCTTCGTAAGTAACTTTTCCAGTTCGATTTCACTGGATAGAGTCTGAGAGGCTTTGAGAACTGTTGCTAAATCTAGCATTAGTGATGCACTGCTGCTCGAACTTACTGATTTGCTAATACTTGGGTGCAAGGTAGCAATGCTGTCAATATTTGTGATTGTCTCATTGGGCGTGAGTGGCGATACTCTTTGGGAGTCACTTCGTGAACGCCTCTGTTGTAAAATGGGGGCTAACAGTTGTGGATAACGCTGTTCTAAGTCATCGACTTTGGCTTTAGCGCCCCAGCGTGTGTAGCAATAGTAAGCATTAATCAAATACTCTTGGGCAATGCGTTCTTTGCCCCATTCTAAATAAAACTTGGCTGCGAGTTCGTTGGCAAGAGCTTCTTCGTTGAGGTATTCGTTTTCTTTGGCTTTAGCAATGGCGCGATCGTAATACTCAATTGCCTCTGCTCTCGCGCCCAAGACTCGACATTTTTCTGCAACAACTAAAGCATGGCGGTGAGCCTGATTGCTGGGTGCATGATCTGCCCAGATACGGAGTTTTTCTTGATGGGCTGTCACCCGCTCGATAATGCTGATTTGGTCTGTCTCACTAGCATCTGGATAAACCGCTAATCGAACTAGTGCATCGTAGAAATAAAAGATTGGAACTAGCATTAGTCCTGTGACTGCATCCAAATAGGGTTCTGCCAGTTTGGCGTTTTGCAGAGCTTGTTCATAGTGTTGGAACAGATAACAGAGGAGCAGTTTATTGAAATAAACCTGATAGAGTGCTGTTTCCTGATTCGTTTTGAGGTAAAGCTGAATTATTTCATCTTCATGGCAGTATTCACCAAGCAACCGCTCTGGTTCAGGCAAAACCTCCAACAAATTGACTATAACCTGATGATAAATACTTTGTTTGTGGAGACAACTATCCTGGCGCAATTGCTGAATGACCTTGCGATGAGATTCTATCGTTTGTCTTAAGGCAGATAGTTCCTGACCACTCCAGTAAGCTGTGTCGCAATAACACATCAGGCTGAGAGCAACATATTCGACATCACCCGTTTCTAGCCCACTGGAGTAAGCTTGCAAATATCCTTCTAGGGTATATTTTGCAGGTTCTTGCCAATGTCTGAGGAAGCAGTTAAAGGCAAAAATGGTTTTAGCGGCTAGCTTGGAGGCATAGATACGTTGCAGGAGATTCACCCCCAATTGCCCAAACCGATAGCCTGCGTCAATATCTCCTAATATGGCAACCAAGGTTAACCCGTACATCACATAGCCATGAGTCGATTCTGGAGCATTGCCGTATTCTACTGATAAATCGAACTCGGCAAAGATCACCAAGGGCAACAGATCAGGGGCAGCTTGATAAGCAGCAGAAATAATGCTGGATAAAATAACCATTGCCGCTTTTTTGTCCGGTGCGGTCATTTGAGGTAATTCCAGCAAAGATTCGATTGACCTGCCATTGAGCAAGGTTTGGGTGTGCCTCAGTGCCTGCTTGATATCTGTTTGGGTGGGTCGTTCTGGCAGATGTACTCCCAAATACTTTAGCACTTCCCGTGCTAGTCGCAAGGCTTCTAGCTGCTGATGTTGTGCCATGCAAGCCTGGATTTTAATAGTGTAGATATTTACCCGATCTAGCCAGGATTGGGCATGATTTAACACAACCTCAGCTAACTGTTCCATCTGTTCAAAATGGGTGCAGAGGTAAGCTGATTCTGTTGCTCCTTCATACAAGATGAAGGTGAGATGGTATTGGCTGTGCCAGCAATTACCTGTTAGCATCGCAATACCTGTATTGAAATAGTCTAAAGCTGCTGCGTAAGCTGTTGCACTCTTGGCTTTACGCCCAGCCGCCAAGTTTAACTGCACGAGTTCCTGTTGCTCCTGCTGATCACTAATCAAAGCCGCCCCTTGATTGAGGTGGTTGACGATCGCAAAAATTTTCTCATCTCGTTCATTTGCCATGGTGGCTTGTTGCAGCAAACGTCCAATTTGCAGGTGAGTCAATTGCTTTTGATTGTCAGGAATTAGTGAATAGGCAGCTTGCTGAATGCGATCGTGAAGAAATTTGTAACAACAATCGGGAGAATTGTATTGCGGAAATTCTGAATTCTGAATTCTGAATTCTGACTCCTCTTGATAGAATTTGTAGACCTCATTGGTAGGGATAATCAACCCATCCTGCACAGCTTTCCAAAAATCTGCGGCTGTTTCCACCTGGGATTTCTCATGGACGATCGCTAATGTCGCCAAATCAAATTGGTTTCCCACACAAGCCGCTAATTTCAAAACTTCTTGAGTTTCGATTGACAACTTCTGAAGTTGAATTGCCATGAACTCTACTACATCATCAGTCAGAGCAAGCGATCGCACTTGAGTAAGATCACATTCCCAATAACCACCTTCAAAATTAAATGTAATTAGTTGATCTTGATATAGCGTTTTGAGAAACTGGGTGCTGAAGAAAGGATTGCCTTTGGTTTTGCTCAATACTAACTCTGTTAACGGTGCGGCTAATGTTAGGGAGCAAATCAATGTATCTGCAACTAAATGATTGACGGATATTTGAGCCAGGGGAGCTAAGGTAATCGTATTGACTGTAGCGTCTAACTTCTGAATCTCTTCCAAAGTCAGCATCAATGGATGTGCTGGGTTGACTTCGTTATCTCGATAAGCACCAATTAATAGCAGATAGCCAATGTCAGCTTCGCTCATTAATAAGTGCATTAACTTTAAAGAAGCAGAATCTGCCCATTGCAGGTCATCAATAAAGATCACCAATGGATGTTCTCTTGTCGTGAAGACTTGAGTAAATTTCAAAAACAGCAAATTGAAGCGATTTTGTGCTGCACTCCCGGAGAGTTCCGGCGCAGGAGGCTGTTTACCAATCATACTTTCCAGTTCTGGAATCACCTCAATCATCACTTGTCCGTTTTCACCCAAAGCAGAGAAAATTTTGCACTTCCACTGCTCAAATTGGGCGTCAGTTTCACTCAGCAGTTGTCCGATTAAATCTCGAAAGGCTTGCACAAAGGCAGAGAAAGGAATGTGGCGCCCGAATTGGTCAAATTTACTTTTAATGAAATAACCTCGTTGTCGCACAATTGGCTTGTGAACTTCGTTAATCACAGCAGTTTTGCCAATCCCAGAGAAGCCTGCTACCAACATAATTTCAGTGCTTCCCTGACTGACTCTCTCAAAGGCATCCAGTAAGCTTTTGACTTCGGCTTGGCGACCGTAGAGCTTTTCTGGGATGATGAAGCGATCGCAAATATCCCTTTGTGCAATTGGGAAACTCTCAATTCTACCCCTGTTCTTCAATTGCTCCAAACATTGTTCTAAATCAAATTTCAGGCCTAATGCACTCTGATAGCGGTCTTCAGCATTTTTCGCCATCAATTTGATCACAATGTCACAAAGAACTTCGGGAATCGGTTCTTCATTTTTGAATTTTGTTAGCGGAGCCTTAGCGAGTCCGCGTTCGCGCAGCGTCTCGTAGAGAGCGTCACTTTGAATTTTGAATTGATCCGGTTGCTTGGCAATATGACAGTGAACCAACTCCATCGGATCATTAGACTGGAAGGGTAGCTGTCCGGTAAGCAGTTCATAGAAGGTAACGCCCAGAGAGTAATAATCACAGCGATAGTCAATTTTGCGATTCATCCGCCCGGTTTGTTCCGGGGAAAGGTAAGCGAGAGTACCTTCTAAGACATTAGGACTGTGAATTTCCTGGGTTTCTCTAGGTAAAAGAGAGGCAATGCTAAAGTCAATTAACTTAACTTGCTTAGTTTCCGGATTAATGAGAATGTTGGCAGGCTTGATATCTTTGTGGATAACCCGATAGCGATAGAGTCCGTCAAGAATATTGCTCAGAGCGATCGCAATCTCCAAGAACTCTGTCAAAGTATATTGGTTGCTCCCGATTTTTTTGTTCATCCAATCTCTGAGGGAAATGCCACCAAAATCCTCCATCACCAAAGCATAGCTGTTGCCGTAAGGTTCCAGACTATAGGGATGAACAATACCAGGTAGGTCAATATTTTTAGCGATAGTGTACTGATTACGGAACAGCAGCAGTTCGTTGAAGGTAGGATACTCCTGCTGGAGCAGTTTGATTACGACCGGAAGTTGATCGGCCTCTCGAATTGCACGGTAAACCAAGGTTCTAGACCCTGCATAAAGTTGATCGCTAATTCGATAGTTCAAAAGCTTGTCCATCGGTTCAACTGCTGTATTCATACTTGATCAACTCTCGTTAAATCAGCTATTTATTTAAAGTAGTCTGCCCAAAAATCAGCTTTTTCTAACTCAGTTTTCTTTTAGGCGACACCGAATAGCCCATCGTAGACATCGTGTCTGTAGTTCTCAAGCAAAACTCCCACTATTTTCGATAAAATCAAGTTCTGAGGAAAGTTTTAGAAATAGTTGCTACAGATGAAACGATAAAAAAGCTGATTATCTTCAAGAGGTTGAACAAAACAAACATGATTACAGCGGTTGATATTGGTACTTTAATTACGTCCTCTCCTGACATTCAGGGTGGCAGACCAATCATTACTGGAACAGGACTAACCGTGCGTCGTATCATCCTTTGGTATAAACTTGGTCTGATGCCAGAAGAGATCCTGAATCGAATTGGACATCCGACGCTAACTTTGGCACAGATTTATGCTGCTCTGACCTACTATCATGCCAACCGCGAGGAAGTTGAATTAGACATTGCAGCAGAAGAAGCTGAGACAAAATTGTTTGAACAAGAGCATTGTAAATCCCGACTCATTAAGTAATCATGCTTTTGCTCTATCTAGATGAACACTCGATGGATAGGGTTCTAGTAACTGCGCTTCGGTCACGGGGAGTAGATGTGATTACAGCCAGTGATGCCGGAATGCTTGGGCATAGCGATGCAGATGGACTATGCAACCAGTCTTGAACGTGTTTTGTATTCTTTTAACAAAGGAGACTTCTATCGTTTGCATATAAAATATCTGACAGAAGGCAAGAGTCATGCTGGAATTATCCTTGCCTCTCAACAACGTTACTCAATTGGTGATCAGATGAGACAACTGCTGCAACTAATATCAATAAAGTCTGCCGCACAAATGCAGAATAATCTGGAATTTCTCAAGAGATAAACTCAGTTTTCTTTTGAGTGACACCGAATAGCCCATCGTAGACATCGCATTTAACCTGCGTGATGTGTCTCTAGTTCTCAAGCAAAACTGCCGTTGTTTCCGGTAAAATCAAGTTCTGAGGACTGTGGATTCGGGAGAAATTTGGGGTGCTTACACTTGGCGTTAACATTGACCACATCGCCACCATCCGGCAAGCACGGCGGACGGTGGAACCAGACCCCGTGGCGGCGGCGGTGCTGGCAGAATTAGGCGGTGCAGATGGGATTACAGTGCATCTGCGCGAAGATCGGCGGCATATCCAAGACAGGGATGTGCTACTGTTGCGGCAAACAGTGCGATCGCATCTTAATTTAGAAATGGCCGCTACAGATGAAATGCTAGCGATCGCTCTCGATCTCAAACCAGATTATGTGACTTTAGTCCCGGAAAAGCGCGAGGAAGTCACAACGGAAGGCGGACTAAATATTGTCGGGCAACTTGCTAGAATAGGTGAGATAGTTGATAAATTGCAAAGCGCTAATATTCCAGTTAGTTTATTTATCGACGCTGAACTAGCACAAATCGAAGCATCTGTCAAGATACAGGCGCGGTTTATAGAATTGCATACTGGACAATATGCTGAGGCTAAGGATGAAACAAATCGCCAGCGAGAATTAGCCATATTAGCTAAAGGGTGTGAACAAGCGATTCAAGCTGGATTGCGAGTCAACGCTGGACATGGACTCACCTACTGGAATGTCTATCCTGTAGCTGCGCTTCCAGGTATGGAAGAACTCAACATCGGTCATACCATCATCAGTCGAGCTGCATTAGTAGGTATGGAAAGGGCAGTCCGCGAAATGAAACAAGCTATAAGAGGGCATAGAGCATAGGGCAATTCAATTTTGGATTTTGGATTGACGATAGCGCAGCGTTAGCGAGTCCGCGAGCGTCTTTTGGATTAAATTTCAATCTAAAATCCAAAATCTAAAATCTAAAATTCTTCTGCCCCTGCTCCCCCTGCTCCCTCATCTCCCCCACTCCCTTGAACTTTAGAGGGGTTGTCACTGCGAAATCTAGAAATTGGGATCAAATCTTCAGCAAAAACTTCTATGAGCGCAACACAATCTAACAACCTGCCGCTTTGGGTACAGCATCGGGATCAGGTGATAGCAGAAAGCAATGATGTGGAGTGGCGTTATCAGACACCGCCTGATTATTCTCGTTCAAACCAGAATCTTGCCCAAGAAAGTATTTACAATCACCTTGAAGGTACACTGGAAGCGATCGTGCAAAACTTGGTACGAACCTTTGAGATGGAGGTATCCTTCAAAGCTAACCCGCAAGAGTGGTTATCTGTCGTGAATGACAAGTTTCGCGTGAGTACCAATGGTGGAGTAGAGTACACAGCAGCAGATGTATCAGCCCAAGGTACTTACAATTTGTTTATGGCTGATTCAGAACATTACAAAGCTTCAGAAGAAAGCTTTGAATCATCCGCAAAAGTCTTCCACACAACATTTCCCCAAGGATTTCCTTGGGAAGTGGTGGAAGTTTTCTCAGGGCCACCAAATGTGACATTCAAGTGGCGGCATTGGGGACATTTTAATGGAGAATATAAAGACCATGCATCGACTGGAGAGACGATAGAAATTATCGGCATGAGCATTGCAAAAGTTACCGATGACTTGAAGCTTATTTCCTTGGAACACTACTTTGACAATAGTTTATTCTTGGAAAAGCTAACATCTGGTGGTAAGACAAATGCTGAAAACCAGGTAAGTGCTTGTCCGTTCAGTTCTTGGTTCAAGAAATTTCGCAAAAGTTAGTTTATAAGGGTACAGAGTGCAGCATTGTACCCTTAAATTATTCATATAGCAATCAAAGGATGAAAATGCAAACATACTATTACGTTTTGGCCAGTCAACGCTTTCTTCTTCAAGAAGAACCTATACATGAAGTTATCAAAGAGCGCACCCGTCACTACCACGAACAAGAAAAACAAATAGATTTTTGGTTGGTTGAGCAACCAGCTTTCTTGGAAACACCGCAGTTTACAGAGCTAAAGGCGAAGTGTCCCCAACCAGCAGTAGCAATTATTTCCACTAATCCCCAATTTATTACTTGGTTAAAACTGCGTTTAGAGTACGTCATCACTGGTGAATTTCAGGCACCTTCTGAGACAATACCCGATGCACTGGCATCGCTTGCTACTGTTTCCTGATCTGGGCATTGGGAAGGCAGTGCGGTCTTCTCCCTTGGCGCTAGCCGGAGACGCCCGCCGTAGGATGCCCGTAGGGCTGTAGGGCGATAGCGGAGCGTAAAGCCTTCTCTACGAGAGGCTGGGGTTTCCCCAAGTGGAGCAACTGCCGTCATTGGGCATGAGGTATGGAAAAGATACAGGGGAGAAGGGAGAGTAAATTCTTCCTTGTCCCTGTTGTCCCCCACATCTCCTTTATCCCCCTGCTCCCCCACTCGCTAATTTTATTTGCACATAACAAAATATATTTTTTTACACTCTTTTCATACCCATACTGAAGTAGCTAAGTTTTCAGCTTTTTTCTTATAAAATCTTCTAAGACACCTTGATTTACATAATCTAACTTTTGTGCATAGATTTCAGACTTTACCAAGTGTTTTAGGATTAGCGATCGCTCTTTTGATTGGTGGCAGGAGTTCTGTCTTTGCCGAACAAGCTATTCCCCCTTGTCAACCACCAAATGCGGGTGAGTATCTTTTATTAGTAGTCAGTCCCACAGCAAATAATCAAAAGCAGTTGCGTAGTGCCTTACCACCTAAACTTAAGACCATCACTTGCAAATATCTCAACGAAACTGTGACGCGAGTAGGGGGCTTTAACAAAATTGACGATGCCAATCGCTGGGCGAGATATGTCAGCAATATTGTTGGCTTGTCTGCCATAATTACCACTCGACCAACAACGCCAGATGTGCAGCCACAGCAACAGCTACCTCAGCAGACAGTCAGCTATAATCCTCAAGCCTTAGGAGAGGGTTATGCAGTGCTAGTAGATTATTACAATCGTCCAGAACTAGTAAATAGTGTGCAGCAAGCAGTAGGAGGTAACGTCGGTTTTGTTTCTTATGGACAACGCCCTTACTTGCTGGCAGTTTATACCACTAACCAAAGTGAAGCATACAAGACATTGCAGAAGCTGAACAAAAGCGGTTTTGTTGCCAGCATAGTAGATAGTCGTAAGGTGATTCTGCTGCGCTCAAGTGTGCGGTTATAGTGATATTAAGTTTTCTGAAATACTGATGCGATCTGCCAAAGTGGTAATTTGTCAACTGACCGAATTTTAGATTTTAAATTTTGGATTTTAAATTCAAAATTTAAAATTTAAAAAGGTTTAAAGCGAAAGTATTTATTGTGGAACAAATCCAAAATCCTCAGAGCAAGTGACTTTATTTATGGGGTCAATCTAAAGTCCAAAATAGGTTGACAAATTACCAGTTACCAATTATAAATAGTCGCTCAAACAAAGATTCATTGGCGTGGCTTAATAAGCAGACCTAGCTAACCAATAAATGGTTATACCCAAAGCCGACCCAGCTATTACCTGAACTGGTGTATGTCCGAGTAATTCCTTCAGACGGTCTTGGCTAAAGTCTGGTTTTTCATGAAATAATTCATCAATCATTTGATTAAGGATACGAGCTTGCTTACCAGCCGCTTGGCGAACTCCGGCTGCATCATACATGACGATGATCGCAAAAATCATCGCAACGGCAAAATCAGGAGATGCCCAACCCAGTGTTTGCCCTACACCAGCGGCTAGAGCTGTAACTAAAGCTGAATGGGCACTGGGCATACCTCCAGTTGTCACCAAAACACGCACATTCAGTTTGCGATGTTTGATGATCTCGATTACGAGCTTTAGTGCTTGAGCAATTAAACAAGCTACCAGAGCAACCAGCAGCACCCGGTTGTCTAAAATGTTGCCTATGTCCTGCATGATATTTTGGTTAGGTTAGTAAATATTAGCAGTAGTTGTTGGTTGAGGAAACATTTAGATTCAACCCAAAATCCAAAATTAACCTAGTACATCACGGCGGAAACAGAGCAATTATTCAAAATAGCCCAAAAGCTTAGTTGATAAGCTTTTTGAATTTTGAATGAGTTAATTTTGAATTCCGCTGGGCGGTGTAGTAGAGCATAGCGTCAATAAACCAATCATTCCAAATCAATGAATCGCTTGCGGTATAGAAATTACGTAGCTTGCTTATCGCCTTCTCTACGAGACGCTACGCGAATGGCGAGTATTACGAATTACCCAAAGCGGTACTAGTTATTGCGGCTGGCTATAAAATGAGCGATCGCTTGGAGTGGCTTGGCTCTCTCCCCAAATGGTTCTAATTCTACACAAGCTGCTTTAACTAGCTCTTGGGCTTTTGAGCGAGATTCCTCAAGCCCCCAAAGGCTGGGATAGGTCACTTTCTTCGCTTTTTGGTCTTTACCAGCTGTTTTGCCTAATTGCTCTTGAGTAGCAGTGATATCCAGAATATCATCAATGATTTGGAATGCTAACCCAATATTTTGAGCATAACGGGTCAGTCGCTGCACATCTTCAGGTGATGCTCCAGTTATGATCCCGCCACAAACTACGCAAGCTTCCAAAAGAGCGGCTGTTTTGTGTTTATGAATGAAATTTAGCGTTTCTAAGGAAATATCTGATTTACCTTCAGACTCTAAATCGACAACTTGACCGCCAACCAAACCAGCTGCCCCTAGCGCCCGACCAAGACGGGCAATTACCTGCAAGACTAGATCTCTGTTAACGCTTTGAGGGGTTGCAATGGCAACAAACTCAAAAGCGAGAGCTAACAAGCCATCCCCAGCCAAAATCGCCACATCTTCGCCATAGACTTTATGATTCGTCAGCTTCCCGCGACGGTAATCGTCATTATCCATCGCCGGCAGGTCGTCATGAATCAACGACATTGTGTGAATCATCTCCACAGCACAAGCCGTTGGCATGGCCATTTCGATAGTTCCACCCATCATTTCACAGGTAGCAAGGCAAAGAATGGGACGTACACGCTTGCCTCCAGCTAATAACGAGTAGCGCATCGCCTCATAAATCTTTTCTGGATAAATGATCGGGATAGCCTGATCCAAAGCAGTATCACAAAGCTTTTGTCGCTCTTTAAGATAGACTGCTAAGTTAAACGTGGCTTCCTCTGGTGGTGTCTTTTGAACGTTATCAGTTGCTACCATTCTTAAATTCCTGACATTTTGGGATTTTTGTCTTACACGTCACAATTTTAAGATGCTGTGGGGCTGAAAAAATGAAGAATTAGGAATTAGGAGTGATGAGTGATGAGTTACCAATAAGAATTCTTAACTCATCACTCATCACTCTCTTGCTTCTCTTGCTGTCCTAGAATAGCTGGCAAATGTATTTTGCAACAAGATGGCGACAGTCATAGGACCAACACCACCAGGAACAGGGGTAAGAAATCCTGCAACACCAGCGGTTGATTCAAAATGGACATCGCCAATCAGGCGACTGTTGCCACTAGCATCGGTGACGCGATTCATCCCCACATCTACCACAACAGCGCCCGGTTTCACCATCTCAGCAGAGATTAGTCCAGGACGACCTACTGCTGAAATTAGAATATCAGCATTTTGGGTGATAGTTTTGAGGTCATGCGATCGCGAGTGAGCGATCGTGACTGTGGCATCAGCTTCTAGTAACATCAGCGCCATTGGTTTACCCACTAAAATACTGCGTCCCACCACTACTGCCTGTTTTCCCTGCAAGGGAATCTCATATTCTTGTAAGAGTCGGATCACACCAGCCGGGGTACAGCTGCGTAAACCAGTTTCTCCCCGTACTAGTCGCCCCAAGTTAACTGGGTGCAGTCCATCAGCATCTTTATCGGGATCAATTTGATGTAGCAAAGTCACAGCATCTAAGTGGTTAGGTAAGGGCAGCTGCACAAGAATACCATCCACCCGTTGATCGTGGTTGAGTGCAGCTATGACCTCTTCTAACTCCCCAAGGGTAGTTTGGGCAGGAAAATGCTTACCAAAAGAGGCGATGCCAACTTTAGCGCAAGCTTTTTCTTTATTACGTACATAAGCCGCTGACGCTGGATTATCGCCAACCATCAGCACTGCTAAACCAGGGGGTCGTTCAATTTTTGGTTGTAATTGGGTAATAGCAACAGAAAGTTCTTGCTGAATTTTTGCTGCGATTGCTTTACCATCAAGGAGTTTGGCAGTTTTTGTTTCCATGAGAATTCCCAGCTATATTCGCCTTTTATCAAAACTCAGCCGCTTCTGGTCTAGGCAAAGTCAATATAGCGGTTCTCAATTGCATGGAATACAGACCTAACCCCCAGCCCCTTCCCTTGTAGGGAAGGGGAGTAAGATTTAAAGCCTCTGACGCCACGTGCTAAAGAGCAAGAACGCTAAGAGCGAACAAGTCGGCAGAGCGCAAGGGCGCAGTGGCTCCTCCTTTTAGGAGAGACGAATGGAAGTGAGGTCAGAGTGTATTGCATCCAAACGAGAAGCGCTATAGTCCCAAATCCAAAGTGAAAATATTGATTCTTGACTCTTGACTTTTAACTATTATCGTGTTTCTGTTTGATGTCGTAGCGTTTTTCTCACAGTAAATCCATAATGAATGTTTATTTTCTCAGATCAACGACGTTATCTGAAGAATATAAAAATTAAGGATGAAATCGGAACATTTTTTGCTCAGTTGAGAGCGTGTTTCTGCAACCGAAGAAAACATTATAGATGGGAACTGACTGAATGAAACTGGCGACAAAGCAAACAGTGACACAAAAATTTGCTCAATCGGTGGCTTTCATGGAACAAGCGAGAAATTTGTCCCTTTCGTTCTTGTACGGACATAGCATTGTTCCCTACCGCCTGGGGTTGATTTTTTTCTTGGTGGTAGGACTTTGTAGTTGTGGTAGTTTGCCTTCGTCTGGCTTGAATGGGGTTAACTTAAAAATTGGTACCAATGTCACCCCAATTCGAGAAATTAAACCAAAACAAGACAATCAGGCTACAGTCTACATCCAAGGTCAGGTGGAAAAGCAAGCTCCTCTGATGAAGCAGTGGGGTTATCAAATTAATGACTCGACTGGCAAAATTTGGGTTCTTACCAATCAAAAGAATCTGGCCAAGGGAGCACAAGTGGTGATTAAGGGTAAAATTCGCTACCGAAGTATCCCCTTAGCTGGTAAAGAATTGGGGGAAGTTTATCTAGAAGAAGAGTAATCAGTAATTAAAAATGAATATATGAACAATCAACCGGTGCATGTAGCGATCGCAATTCTCTACCAAAAAAACAAGTTTCTCATGCAACTGCGGGACAACATCCCCGGTATTCTCTACCCTGGTTACTGGGGGCTATTTGGCGGTCATATCGAACCTGGTGAAACGCCAGAGGTAGCAGTGAAGCGAGAAATTTTAGAAGAAATTGGCTACAATTTACCACCCTTTGTTGAATTTGGCTGTTATCCCAACCAAAGAGTTGTCCGTCATGTCTTTCATGCACCACTCTTGGTGGAATTAAATCAACTGGTTTTGAATGAAGGTTGGGACATGGGGTTATTGACCGCAGAAGATATTCACCAAGGTAACTGTTATTCGCAAAACGCTGGCGTTGTGCGACCTTTAGGAGCAATGCATCAGCGAATTATCTTGGATTTTATAGACAAAAAGCAACAGCCCTAAGTATCAAAGTAACGGACGCGATCGCTAATTGTGCGATTACTAAAAAAGCGATCGCCTAGCTCCTATAGGGCATTAACAAAGTGATACACTACACATTGGATACTAGGGTACAAATCCATATCTATGTCCCGAAAAGAGGGAAGCAGGTAACAAATGACGGGTCAGCCTCCCATTCTTCACGAGGCATTCAAGCAGTTTGAGCGCGACAAATTCTCCCTGGTGGCCCAAGGATATGATCAAGCGATGACAACTTTGTTCTTTTCTTGCTCAGTTTTAGGCAGTGTCAAATTCAAGATGCCGACAGTCGTTGGCACAGCCTCTCGTAGAGAAGAGGCTACGCTAACAGATGCCTGCGGCGGTCACTGAGCGGCTGGTGAGCGTACTTATACGCTCGCTTGTCCTGAACGGCTTGCCTTGAGCGTTCGCGCAGCGTCTCGTAGAGAAGCCGACTTGTGCCGAGCGTTCGCGCAGCGTCTCGTAGAGAAGCCGAGGTAAAGGAGTCGTTGGCGCAGCCTCTCGTACAGAAGGGCGCAGTTGAAGTAGTCGAACCATGTCGTACCACTTCTCCTTCTCCTGACGGAGAGGCTGCGCCAACGGAGACGCTAACGCGAACGTGGAAGCAAGCGCAGCGTCTTGTAGAGAAGTGTGGGCTGCGCCAACGGCGGGAAACGACGCGATACACTTTTCGCTGGGTTGGGCTACGCCTACAACTGAGTAACAGCGCTGCATAAATTTTTAAATTACCTCAGTTAAATATATATCTGTTCAAGTTTGTCCTGTTAGATCGCCCGAATGGGTGAGGAACAAATCAACCGTTCAGGTGACCTGAGTGCAGGAAGTTGAGACTGATAAAAAATAAGACTCTATTACTCAAGAATACTAATTGCACTTTACTCTAATTAAAAATAACCCTATGAAATTCTCTACTTTGATAGATTCTGTACTTATTGTTGCTTCTATTGCTTTATTACCTGGAATCGGTGGCGCTCAAACAGCTACTAACAATAGTGGCGAACCTATAGCTATCAACTTTAACAATTTACTCACTCATTCTACAAACGTCAGCTACCTCAAACCCTTTGAAGCTGCATTTCTAGCTTATCAAGGTAATCTAAAAGCACAGGGTATTCCTAGTGGTAGTGCTTTGGTATCTCAATACCAAACAGGAAGCCTGACTGCACTAGATGTAGTTAAGGCTGCTGTCAACGCTAAAAAGTTACCAGCACAAACTTTGAATGATACAGGTTACCTAAACGCTGTCGAGTCGCAGCTGACATCATTCGGTAGTACTAGTAATTTATCTGACTAAATACAGGGTTGCAGAGGTTCGTAACGGATTTATGAAATGCTGTACTATTATCTCGTTGCTTTGACAAGGAAATGCGTCATAAAGGAGGAAAAGCTGCTATCTCCCCCTAATCACCATCCCATTACCAAAAATTACTTTAACCCCTTCAAGCTTGGAGGGGTTTTTAGTTGATGCTAAGGTTGCTGCTTGCTCTAGGGTTGCCCCCTTTCTTTAACACACCTTTTCATATTTATTTTAGAGGAAAGCGGGGGAGGAAGCGCGATCGCCTCATGCACAGTAGTACATTTGAAGCCTAGTGTTTATTTATGAAATGCTTGTATAGCAATACTTTTAGCTAGTCAGCCTCTGGTGTTAAGAACCATCAGATTACCCCGTTACCATCAAAGTGCGTAGGCGTAGCCCGTCCATTGGTGTCAACTTAACATGAAAGCCTAGTCTGATAAGAAGAGTGAAAATTTTTCGATGTACCACCTAGATTTTGATCCCCCCTAACCCCCCTTTTTAAGGGGGGAACTAAAATCGAGTGCCCCCTTTTTAAGGGGGTTGGGGGATCTAAAAGAAGGGGAAATTGAGTGTTTGGGCTTAAGTTGACACCTATGTAGCCCGTCGTACCCCTACTCTTAAGCAAGCGTAGCGGACGCACCAGAAGACATCGCTTTTGCAGTGGCGTTGTCTATCACACTCCTGGAAAAAAGGGTCGGGTAATAAATTATTTACTGTTCTATCAAATTAACGTTGTTAAGTTACTCAGCAGGTGTAGTTCTCACCTCCACACTGTGTTAAATATTGTGGCGCAAAACAGGAGTATAGATACGTTGCAAAAGCTTTCTCCCGAATCTCCTCTATTTGTTTTGTTAATTATTATTAGTTTTCTAGTAGTAACTTTGTCAACTTGGTTAGCATCTAAACCATTTGTTTTAAAACCATTTGGGCTTAATGATATTATCCAGCTACTCACCATACAGTTATTTATTTCTTTGTTATTAGAGCGTTCTTTAGAAGTTTTTATAACTACTTGGCGAGGCCCATTCGTCGAACAGTTAGATATTAGTATTCAGCAAGAAAAGGCTCTAATATTAGAGAAAATAAAAAATATGGAAGTCCAACAGAAACAGTTTCCTTCTTTGGAATCAAATCAAATCAGTGGACTACCGCCTGAAGGAATGAGTTTAGAACAGCAAATCATCCAAAATTTTACACAAAATCAACAAGACTCATTAAAAATCTTCAAGCCACAAATGGATCATATAAATGAAAAAGAGCGCCAAAGAGCAGCCTATAAATCTGATACTCGAACAATTGCTCTATGGACATCCCTTTTATTTGGTCTTTTAATGAGCGCAATAGGTATTCGCTCAATTGAGCCACTTGTAGTTATTGATTTAGATAATCCCATACAATTAATTATTTTCCGTTGTTTAGATGCATTGCTGACAGGAGGTTTAATTGCAGGAGGTAGCGAGGGAATCCATAAGATCATAAAGGTTTTTATCGACTTTATGGAAGCTACATCTAAACAAATCAAAAATCAGGGATCGTCTTGATGAAACAGAGTATTTACCATTCCAAAATACAGGACAATCTTACAAATATCTATGAAAATTATGTTAGTAATATCTATTTTAGATATATAGTGTCATCTTCCCATAAATAATCTTTAATATCTACAAAATTTTGGTTTAAATTGCTCAAACAATCTGCCTCAGATAAAACCTTAATCCCTTCAGTTTCTAACTTACTTTTTTGTTGGCTCACATAACTTATCAAATAGCCTTTAGAGTCTAATATTCTTTGTACCGGATAATTAGCAGCCGAGGTTTTTTTCAGGTATGTAGGAATAGCTCTTAGATAGCTATTATTTACTCCTATGCCTTTGATTATCTGTTTATATGTAACTACTTTCCCACTTGGAATTTTGATGATAAAATTTAGGAATCGTTCATAGGGATTTTCAGATAATGCTGGAAATTTATTAGCTTGAACCTGAAAATTGCTACCAACCTGGATTTTACCTGATTTAATAACTACGCCTAAAATTCCTCTTTTACCTTGGATGCCTTTTAAGGATTCTACCAAGTGGGCTATTCGCTTACACGGTTCGCAGTGAAAAGTTAGACGAATTGCTGCACCACTTTCAAAATTTAGCAAAGTTCCAGGGATAAAATTATCAAATTCTCTACCCTTAACCACAATATTTTCTCGCAATTCTCCTGGGTTAATTGATAAGTCTAAAATATCTTCATACCTAACAATTAAAACTTGCCTGGGACTTATAGGATCGGCATTAATATCTCCTTCTATACCATGACCTAACTTTAAATTTAATGTTTTCAGTTCTACCATCGCAGAATCTGATTTTACCTTGGTGAAAAGATGCATTATTGAGAGAGGCATATTCACTCAGCTGCGTGAGTAATTTCAAATTCAGGAGGTAAAGTCAGGTAAATCATTGGATTTACTAAGAATGAATAGACTCCCATCTCCTCCACGTCCAATTCTTAAGGTTTCATCTAAGTAAGTAATGTCGAGTGTGGCAGTTCTGTCAGTACGATTATTAGCTGGGACAACCTTAAATGGATTGAGTTGGGGAGTATTAATGCCAACAATCTTCTCAATCGATAGGTAGCGTTTGTCAAAATAAACGTTGAGACGTTTGTTCGGTAGAGGCTCTAAATCTTCTTTGGCTGGCTCAAACCTAGCTGTCACTTTGACATATCCCGATATTAGCCCCAGAGAATGTTTAACTTTAGCTAGATTGAAAAACAATTTATTTGCAACATCAATCACTTGATAAACTTTACCCAGCTTTAATCCCAATGGCAGAGAAACTAAAGAACGGATTTCTCTGGCAGTAGAGTATTGCAGTTGCCAAGCTCCCTCCAGCAAATAAGTAGCGTTGAGAAGAGGATAGAGATTGGGATTGAGGCTCTCCAGTTCCATTGTCAATTGTTCAATTTCTTCGGCTAAGGTTTTGTCTAGGTTCAAATCAGTAACGGGAGAGCGAGCGCTGTTGGTTTGAATCTTCTCAAGCTTGGCTCGTAATTTTTCCTTAATTAAAAGTTGATTGTTCAATGGTTGAAGATTTTCCTTTAAATATCCTATTGCTTTAGTTCGATTTTTATGCGCTTACCGCATAAAAGTTGAATTATCTAGATGAGATTAGTCAATGAGTTGTGGGGTGGGAATATGCGTATCGATATCTGCTTGGGATAAAGTGGGGAGCAACCAGTTGCTCTCACCCGCCTTGAATACTTTGGCAGGTTCAACATTGAATTCAATTACACCAGTGGCTGGATTGGTTCTAGCAATAGACTGTGTACCATCGACAAACTTGACGGCGATTGGTTGAGTCAATTCTTGTGGTTGAGTGTTCGGATCTAGAACCACTTGAGAACCTGCGGGTAAGTAAATGCCATCGCAATCCCAATCATCATCTGTGATTGTTCCTGCGCCCAAGAAGTAGAGTTGGGTTGGAGATTTTTTTGGTTTATTCGCATAGACAGCCAACGTCTTTCCAGTTTCATTGCGGCACTGCGCCCGCTTCCTAGCTGTTTCTATGACATTTTTCTGAAACTGCAATTGCGCCAGTCGCTGCTGGAATTGCTCAGGTGTATAGCCAGCTTGCTCAGGTGTATCCTTTACAGTTAAAAGTTGATTGAGCGCCTGAGTTACCTCAGCATAGTCAGCCCCCTTAGTAAAATCCTTGCCTGCCCAAGAAGGTTGAGCAATTACCAGGTTTACCATCAACACGAGAGCAACAATAACAATTTTGAGAAACTGCATATTTTTCTCCTTTTTTTGAAATTAGTGTTCAGGGCCACTGAAACTTTACCAGATTTCAAAACCTTGAAAATTATGACTGGATCAGTAATTTTGTTCGCGATCGCGATCGCGAGCAGCACAAACAATAGCCGTAAGATTAATAGTCCTACAAGCTCTCCCCAATGTCTAAATAACGCTTAAATTTAGGCTGTACTGACGTAAGAGGTGTAAATTGCAATTCCTACTTTGGATAAATTACACTTAGATAAATGTTTGTTACTAGTGTTTGGTGAATTGTCGCGTTGTGTGATGCTGTACAGACTCTTGCAGAATCTCAAGATGATTTACTCCAAAAATATCAACTGACACAAACTGTAGATCGGTTTATGTCCTTAATTCAAGCATTAGATGACTAAAATAATTCGGAATTTGTAATACTCGCCTCCGGCGAGAAGCAAGCTATGTAATTCGTAATAGCCTAAAAACTGATAACTGTTAATTAAATGTCAAACCCTTAACTTAGTTACCGCGATATTGCCGGAAAAACATACATCCACATCGCTACCAGGAATGCGATCGCGTTTGGCATATTCTCCTACATAATAAAAATTATCGCCTTCAATTCGATAGTTCACGGGCAAAGGTTTGGTACAGGCTTGGCAAAACACCACCTCAGGATCTGCTTCTTCTGGTTGTAGATGTGGCAAATTCACATTCCAGAAGCTTCCTGGTTCTAGGGGACGCTTGAATAAGTCCGCTAAAACTTCAGCTGTGAATTTGGCGGCCAGATCCCAATCAAAATTCTGCTTGGCTTTGCGATACTGGGAAATGGCAACTCCGGGAATACCGTGCATTGCGGCTTCTCGCACGGCGGCCACTGTGCCGGAAATGTAGGCATCGACTCCCAAGTTGCCCCCAGCGTTGATACCTGAAAGGACAAATTTGATATCGGCGGGAATTTGTGTTATGGCAATTCTCACACAATCAGCGGGAGTACCTGCGATCGCATACTCAGTTTCAGAACGTCGCTGGAGGTTGATGGCACGAGTCGTAGTAACTTGATGTCCACAGCCAGACTGATGATCAACAGGAGCAGCGATAATAGCATTTCTGCCGTTTACAGCTTTGAGCAGAGCTTGGATACCGGGAGCGTCAATACCGTCGTCGTTAGTTAAAATTATGGTCATGTATATATTATATGGATATAGATTTATAGGACTTACGCATCAGAGATCCCCCAACCCCCTTTTTAAAGCAGGGCTGTTTCATTCCCTAAAGAGCCTTAAAAATCAAGTGTTCTAGCGATTCAAAATTGATTATTTTGTTACCAACGTGCCGAGAAAATGAACAATCTTACTGTTGTTTAAGTGCTTAAAAGTTCATCTACTCGTCACCCTCACTTATAATTTTTCTCGCAAACCATCTTGACAAATCCTGTTTGAGATGGAATGAAACAGCCCTGCTTTTTAAAGGGGCTTTTCAGATACCCTTTTAAAGGGAGCCACTGCGGTCCCCATGCGCTAAAGCGTCTCGTAAAGAAGGGGAGACACCCGCCGTAGGATGCCCGTTCGCGTAGTGTCTCCTTTAGGAGAAGGGCTGTAGGACGATAGCGCAGCCTCTTCGACTTCTCTGTAAGTGGAGCAAGTGACGTGGGTTCGGAGGCAATACGCTTGGTTAAGCTTTTTTCTCTCCTCCTGCAACGCCAGCCTCCCCTGTCTGTTTTAACAGATAAATTTCCTTAACCCAAGCGTATTGGATTAGGGGGAGTGCGCTTCGCGCACGCTACGCGAACGAGGTTTTAGGTTTTGAGTGCGTAAGCCCTGATTTAGCTAAAATATCAGAAAAATGCAGATATCATCCATCAATGGATACAGCAGGAAAAGCTATTTGCAGATATGAAAAATATTCTTGGTTCTGCCAAAAGTATTGAGCATACGATATGATTTCTAGATGGTTTGCAAATTTCGCCCTAAGCATTTGGGTTAATTTCCCAAATGGGCGGTATTTTTTGTCACTTGCAAGAGTGTTAGCTTCAGGTTAATGCTTGCAGCCGCTTTCAGAACAAGTTTGTGCAGTCAAAAAATCCCGTACAATATATATCTGGTAGCAGTAGCGGATACTTCATACTGGAGAAAACCGGGAACGAGGTGATTTTTACAGTAGACATCTCCAGAAAAGAATGTAGAGACGCGAAATTTCGCGTCTCTACAAGGGTTTGAGTGAACGCATAATTAATTTTCGGAGATGTCTAGTGGTTCTGTAGTATTTTTGGTGCAAGTCTGTCTTAGGATTCACACGATGAAACAGCTCCTCAAACAAGTATTTAGCAGTCAAAAACACCTGATCCGGCTAATTCTACCTTTGGTGACGGTTATATTAGCAGCTTCGCTGTTTGCCACACCTGCTTTAGCCACAGGTGTGTATCAAATACCTAACCTCACAGCAGGGAATAACACATGGGTTTTAGATCAAGGTGAAGTCATCAGCCGTCTGAATGAAGGTAAGATTAGCAGTGCTTTCGAGGATTTGGCAAAGCAAACAAAGAAGGAAGTCAGAATTGTTACTGTTCGCCGCTTTGACTACGGTGAAACACCGGAAAGCTTTACCAAAGAGCTGTTTGAAAAATGGTTTCCCACAAAATCAGCCCAAGCTAATCAAACTTTATTGCTTATTGATACGGTTACCAATGGTACTGCCATTATTACCGGGGATCAAGTCAAGCCTTTACTCGCTGACTCTATTGCCGAGAGTGTAGCTAATGAAACCGTAAGTGTGCCGTTACGCAATGGTAACAAATACAATCAGGCATTTCTAGATGCAAGCGATCGCCTTGTCGCCGTCCTCTCCGGCAAAGCCGATCCAGGTCCACCCCAAGTCACTGACAATGTACAGGTAGAAGGCACCTTCAAGAAAGCAGAAGAAACCGACCAAGGTAACGCTACTGCTTGGGTAGTAGGATTGTTAATTGCCGCCACCGTTATCCCAATGGCGACTTACTACATCTATCAGATAAATCAGCCATCATCTTGATGGGTAATGAGAGAGTTAATAGTTAGGAGTTAGGAATTTTTAACTCTTAACTTTTAACTCCTCACTTCTAACTTTAATCTTGAACATACTCTTGCTCTGTGACTAAAGCCACCTCAGCCCGAACAAATTCTCGGCCCAAATAAGCTGTATGATTTAATTGAGTTACAGGAGGGGGCTGAGTTTCTTCAAAAATCTTTATGCAAAGTTCTTTCGCCGTCCTCCCACTAAAAACCGTCGTGTAAGTTCGTTCTACCTTTTCTCGCGCCGGAATTACCTTTCCCGTTTCTGGATCGACAGCTAAACCACGCTCATCAATCACATTTGTAAAATGCTTGGCATAAATTAACCCTGCGTCTCGATCCAAGTAAATAATGAAATATCCACCGGGATCAAGGTCAATATGACGCTGGGAAAGTTTATCATCAATTGCTGCTAAATCTTCAACTATTAAATCCATAAGCATTATAAAAAGGAAATTTCTTTCTTCAGGGTTTTTACACTCTATATCAAGTGTAATTCCTATCTTCCTTAGTCTTCTTGATATCTTTCAGATATTTTTGATTCCTTTTGCTTAAAAGCAAATTAGAGAATGGGCAGTGGCAATGCGCCAACAGTTTAATTTCACGATTTTGAAAACAAGGAAAGTAAGCATCTGTTTGCCGAGTAAAGTTTAATTATTCGGCAAACTCTGCTACGAAAATAGTTCCTTTTCCTCAACCATTTTTCTCACTAAATGGCAACTCTGCATTAATCGCCTCAATCTGCTGCTGTTCGAGTTGATTCACTTCCGTAATATAGGGACGGATAATTTGCCCTAAACGATTATTGTAAAAGCGGTGCAGGCTGTGATTGGGCATAGCGGGGAAACCGCGCCGTTTTTTGTGACGCCCACCCGCACCAGGGTCAAAAATTTGGATACCGTTAGCGATCGCCCACTCTATCGGCGCATAATAGCAAGCATCAAAATGTAAGCAATCTATTTCTTGGAAACTCCCCCAATAGCGTCCATAGAGTTTGTCACCTTTAAACAAACAAAAGGACATTCCTAAAGGATGAGAGTTATCTTGCTCGCTATATGCAGCAATAAACAACACTCGATGGCGATAATCGGTGTTTAGCTGCTCAAAAAACCGCCGTGTGAGATACTTGCTACCCCACCAGCCAAACTTATCACAGGTGTCAGCATAGAACTGGTGCATCAAAGGAAATAAAGACTGAGGAATTTGATCACCAGTCAACGCTTGCAATCGTAAACCTGCTTTCTCCACAGCTTTGCGTTCCCGCTTGATATTGCGGCGCTGATTAGCGTTAAACACTTTCAAGTAGTCATCAAAAGTTTTAAACCCAGCATTTTCCCAGACGTAGCTGTGGTGCAGCCATGTTGTAAAGCCATGCCGTTCCAGCATCGGACGCCATTGGGGATCAACGTAAAGAAAATGACAGCCAGAAATCCGATTTTTGGAGCAAAAAGTGTCAATTTCATGCACCATCATCGCTGTGATTTCATCCTCATCTTCTCCTGGGGCGATTAAGAACCGATAACCTTCAGCGGGAGTAAATGGTGTCATTCCCAGCAATTTTGGGTAATACTGGACTCCGATGCGATCGGCTAACTCTGCCCATTGGTGATCGAAAATAAATTCACCAGAACTATGTCCTTTGAGATAAAGTGGCGCAGCCGCAATCAGCGTTTTATCTCGCCACAATGTCAAGTGATTTGGCAACCAACCAGTTTTAGCCGTAGCACTATGGGAGGTTTCGATATTGTTTAGCCACTCCCATTCTAAAAACGGCGTTTTGAGTGGCATTGCCAAAGCATTCCAGGCATTTTGGGGTACTTCGGCGATTTTGTTTGTCCAAACGACAGAATAGCGAGGCTTTAGTTGTTCCACCATCGTGTGGTTTTATTTTAGGGGAGTAAGGAGTGGGGATCAGTAAGAGGCAGGGGGGCAGGCGAGGGAAATTAATGCCCAATAACTTTACTTAGCGTAATCTAATCTGCTGATCGTTGCAGGCGATAGTGCAAAAACACTTCTTGCTCAACTGTATGAACTTCTAGAAGTTGTAACTTGGGAGCTAAATCGGATAAAAATCCTTTTCCTTCGACGGGTGTGGGTGCGGTATTACCACCTAAAATCAGTGGACAGACAGTCAGCCATAATTCATCAATTAAATCTAATCCCACTAAGGAGGCGACTAATTCACCTCCACCCAAGACCACCAAGCGTGTTATATGTAGAGTGGCTAGATGCTTCAAAGCTGCGGGAATATCAATTTCTCGCGTTGGTGTTTCAAAAACCAGAATCTGCTCAAATTCTGGAGGGCACTCCTGTGCTCCGGTTCCCAAAGTTGAGGGAAGCGTCCGTAAACGTCCTTTCCATGAAAGTGCTCCCGCTGTTGTCGTGAGTAGCCAGCGTTTAACTGGTTGCTTAAAAAAGTGAATTTCCGGATTGAGGTTTGCAGAGTGTGTAATCACTATATAAACTGGCTGCGGAGGCTTTCCTGCTTGCGCCCGATGTTGCACTAGAGTTGGATCTGTTACGGTTAGTGTTGTTCCGTAGGCAGCCAAAGTACCAGCACCGAATAAAACGACATCAGCGGCAGCAATTTGTTTTTCTAAGTGTGCTTTATCAACCCTTGAGCCAAACCGAGCAGGCGATCGCCTAAAATCTGCTATTTTGCCATCTGCACTCATTGCTAAAACAACTGTAGTATGAGGACGATGTTGCAACATTAGATTGATTTGATAGTTTGAATATTTTCTTTGCTAGTATGTAGATTCTTAAAAAAATCCATGCCTGCAAGCTACTCTTTCACAATTTCACCACTGTTTTCATATGCAATACAAATCGCTTTTAGGTCTAGCATATATGAGTTTTGGTATACCAGGTTTCTTTTTGAATTATAGCAATTTGTTATTTTTAAACATTGAAAAGAAAATTCTGATAATTTAATAAAATGTCTCATCTAGCTCGTCTAATTGCATATTCTTTGCTGTTGTGGTTTGCAGATGCAAAGTGAGACACTCGATGACTAATTACCGTCAATCTTCCTTTCGTCGAATTTTAGTAACGAGAATATTGCTTCTGTTCGTCCCAGTTTTACTCATAGGCGAGATTGTTGCCTTAAATAAGGCACGTTCTAGCATATTGGGAACCGCACGTCAAAATTTAACAGAAAGCGCCATCAATAAAGGGCAGAGAATTGGAGATGCGATCGCTATCTTAAAAGCTAATTTGCTGAGTGTAAGTAAAACAACGGTGATTCCGTCGGGTTCGCCTATACAAGAGCAAGAAATTCTCACGCAGTTAAGGCAACAACTTCCAGCCACTATTGAGTGCATCCAATTAACGAATCTGCTAAACCAGAAAATAATTGCCAGTAGCTGTGGAGATCAAGCAATTGGAGAATTGAGATTACCTTTGCCTAGTGACGGAATTGATGTCAAAGCAATCTTTCCACCAAAGGCAGGAATAACTGGAAAAAGAAACACACAAAATCAACTGCAATTAGTGTTATCTGCACCAGTTTCCGATAGGCGAAGAAATTTAGTTTACAGCTTAAGTATTCAGTCTGCATTGTACCAACAAACCAGAAATCAGCCGGGATCGCTCACAGGCGCTATGGTAGTGATTGCTGAAGACGGCACAATTTTGGCGCACCCATTCACAGACTGGGTGGGAACTAATATTAATCAGCACCCAAATGCTTCCCAACTCAAGAGCATAATTAAAAATGCAATTGCGAGAGGAAATGATTCGATAAATTTGTCTTTTACACAGGGTAAAGAATCAGTAGCTGGCTATACAGCTATTGCAAATCCACTCACCCAACAGCCGCAGCAAAAATGGATAGTTTTAGCTGTTACTAGTGTCGATAATGCGCTTTTTGGTTTAGAGGAAATCAAACTAATTCTGATTGTTTTGACAGTTGGTTTGATTGGTGCAAGTTTGTTAGCATCCCTATATCTAGCTCCTTACTTGGCACGTCCTGTAGAAGAATTGCGAGACTACGCTCTTAATATTCACTCTCACCACGCCGCACAACCAGTTCCGCACAATTTTCAAATCAGGGAATTCAATCAACTAGCCCAAGCATTAGACCAAATGGTAGAACGGCTCAAAGCTGGCGCAGAAGAACTGGAAAGAGCTTGGAAAGAAGCAAAAACCGCTAACCAAATTAAAAGCCAGTTTTTGGCTACAACTTCCCATGAATTGAGAAACCCATTAAATATTATTATTAACTGTATTCGCCTGGTTGAAGATGGCTTATGTGATGACCGAGAAGAAGAAATGGAGTTCCTCAAACGTGCCGATGAAACAACGATTCACTTGCTAGGTATTATTAATGATTTACTCGACATTTCTAAAATCGAAGCAGGTAAGCTTTCAGTAGTCATGATCCCGATTGACCTCCGACAAGTATTGTTAGAGGTAATTAATTTACAATCAGTTAATGTTCAACAAAAAGGCTTGCAGTTGAAATGTGAGTTAGATCCTGAACTGATACCAATTAAGGCAGACGCAGCAAAACTGAAGCAGGTGCTGATTAATGTTATCGGCAACGCCACTAAGTTCACCGACATAGGAAGCATCACCGTTTCTACTGAAATTGAATATAGTAATGGTAAATCTCAGGTGGTAGTCGCTGTCAAAGATACAGGTATAGGCATTGATCCAACTCAACAGCACAAACTATTTCGCCCCTTTGTGATGGTGAATGGCACAACCACGCGCCAGTTTGAAGGTACCGGACTAGGACTAGCAATTTCACGAAACTTAATCGAACTCATGGGAGGGAGCATTACTCTTGAGAGTGCGGGACTTCATCAAGGTACGACACTGAAGGTTACCTTACCTTTGATTGATATCTCACTGTTACCTGTTACAAAGAAAGAAGAAAATTTAGGGGTTGTTGGATTTTCCTCCGGGAATAAGGGAGTAAAGGTAAGCCGCCCCCCAAGCCTACAGGAGTCTGGGGGAAGTCTCTCTTTGGGGATCAAGAATTCTGTGAAAGCAGTTGTAGATAAAGAGAAGCCGATGAAGTTTCAGGTGTTACTTGGGAAGGAGACTTACGAGATTAGCCTTTCGCCGCAGCAAACTATTGTGGTAAGTCTTCCAAAAGGAGAAGTTTATGCGAATGGGGCTTCTGAAAGGTAATCCCTGCTACACTCTAATTCAAAATAAAGAAATTTGGCGTTGCTGAATACTGGTATGAATCGTTGATGTAGAGACTAGCCCTGTCAAGGTGTCATTCTAGCCAGATCATATGCCATTCGATCAAGTGCAGAGGGTATAGTAAATGCTGGGTGCAATATATCAAACAGAGTCTAATTAGTGTAATGGTTCGAGGGCTGATGCAAAGAGTATTCGCGCTCTTATACAATCAACCAGATATTTTAAAAAACGCTTCAGTTCATGTTCGCTTGATTACTTATTAAATCTGGAAAACCCGACCCCGCGAAAGCTACACTTTATCTCCCCTTCGCGCCTGCGGGGAGGGGATTACAATAATTGCTCGACTAGCGCGATCGCCTTTTAAATCTTCATTTATCTACGTATAAATACTAAATTTCTTACTATGTTTACACGAGAAACTTTATGTGTTATAAAACTTTACGTAAATCTATTAAAAAGATGCGATTTTTCTCAGGCCGTTATGCTTTATACTTTGCATTAGAAGATTTAGACAATCATTTTTAGTCCAATAATCGACGTTAACCTTCGCCCTGTCTACTAAAGACTGCTTGCTATATAAGTAATACACGCATTGTTGAAAAAAAATAAATGTTAAGTCTTCTTTAATTCTTGACCAGGTATACTTAGCTATCGTCGAAATAACTCTGTTTTTAACACAAAACAACTTAAGTAATTTTGCTAGTGAGCTTGATTTTGGTCAAAAGATGGCGATCGCTTTTGGCGAGGGGGCTAATGTTGACTCATTGAGAACGGCATGGTCAGCAAATGATTTCAGTAATTTTCCTGAGATAGAGGTTCGCCATGCAGCAGATATCAATGGAGCTAATGGGGCTTTTGCGGCGGCTACGAATAAGATTTATTTCTCACAGGAGTTTATTACAAATCATCAAGGATATGTGGGGGCGATCGCAAGTGTACTGCTAGAAGAATTTGGTCACTCAGTTGACTCTATAATCAATAGTACTGGCGCACCAGGTGATGAGGGAGCTATTTTTGCTGCTTTAGCTCAGGCTCAACTGATGCTGTAAGGGCTGGAGTTATCCCACTTACAGACATACTATTTTCTGACCCCTTAAGGCAAAAGATTACAGATATGGGATCTGATGAGTTTTCCTTGGCTTGGAAGGATACGGATGGTAATAGCACTGGTGACTTCAAGGATCTAGTGGTAAAAGTTCAGTCCACCAATGATTCATTACCTCTGGATACAAATCTGCAAGGACAACCACAAGGAGAAGTTATTGATTTGCAGGATATCAAAAGTCAGGTAAAAGCTGATTTTGTGGTCAACAGAAAAGCAGCTTTCAATAATTTCATCGGCTTTTATCAAGTAACTGATGAGAATGGTGGCATTGATACTAATGGAGATGGCAAAGCCGATATTCTCATCGGACAAGCTGGTTATACTGAAGCCGCCATTCGTGGGCGTGTCGCAGGCATTGACTTAACAGTTAATAACCAAGATGCGGCAACTTACACAGGAACTTTTCAGCCTGGTTCTATCTTTGCACCATTTATTATTGCCAATGGTAGCCCTGATGCTTTACTTGATAACAATCCAAATAACGATCCAGCAGTTTACTTCGCATTCTTGGGAGCTAACGCTGATAAAGTAGATCACATTCGCTTATTAGGCAGTAACATCTTTAGCTTTGAGGATTTAGCAAGTGGTGGTGACAAAGATTTCAATGATGTGATCGTGAAAGTCAATCTGAGTCTTGCCTAATCTAAATTGTTAAACATCACCCACACTCCATTTGTGCATTGGTTTCAAGTTCAGGTGGGGGATAAGGCAGCTCCTCTGTATTAACTTCACCTGAAAGCCATATCGCTCAACAGCAATACTCTGCACTTTTCTACTTGCGATCGCATAGCATTATTATCAGGCTATTTGTCACCTTGACAGGGCTAATGTAGAGACGTAAAATTTTACGTCTCTACATATGTTTTGGTTGCTTTCATACATCAAATCAGCAAAGCCATAAATTGTAATTCTCTCTTGAGAATTACAGTTGAGAACAGTTATTAAGAAAAACAGGTTTGCCGCCTTGCTCAAGAGATACTGTTAGTGCAGCAAGAATTTCTACTAACTGTGTGCCTACCCAGCCAGAGGAAACCTCTGAGGGAGTATTGTTGAGGATAGAGACAACAAAGCCGGAGCAAACTCGCCCCAATGGTTCCCCTGGCTCTAATTCCAGCACTGCCTGCCTTTGATTTACCGGAATAAATTGATTGCCCTGCTGTTCAAACTCCCCATGTAGCAGCGTTAGAGGTGACGATCGCGACATTTCATCAAAAATCAAACTACCAAGGCTACCTACAATCGCCAGCCGTCGCTGCTTATCAGTATTCAGCCAGCATAAATGAATATAAGCTTGAAAGCCATCTGGGTATGTCAGTGTTAGCCATACTAGATCAGCTAAACCTTGGGATGGAGAGTGGGTAATTTCCCTATTGGCTTGCCCCTGTAGCCACACTGTACCCGTTGCTTGTACTTTCACAGGGATCTGACCCAGCCAAGCGTTAAAGATAGCAATATCGTGAATAGCTAAGTCCCACAGCGCATCAACATCTTGCCGGACAGGCCCTAAATGGGTACGTGTCGCATAGCCATAGCGCAAATCACCTAATTTACCCGCTTGTACTACAGTTTGCCCTTCCTCAACTGCTGGGTGAAATAAATAAGTATGGTCAACCATGAGTATTAAATGACGCTGTTCTGCCAACTGGCAAAGTTCCCGACATTCTGCTGGGTCGAGAGTTAGGGGTTTTTCTGCCAAAACATGGTATCCCTGTTGGAGAGCGTCTTTAATTAAAGCATAGTGAGTGGTAGCTGGAGTTGCGATCGCCACCCCTGTCAACCCTGGCACTTTCTTTAAATCTTGCCACTCGGTTGTTAATAATACATTCTCATCTAACTTAAACTGCTGCTTTATCGCCGCTAATCGTTCTGGATGAGGGTCTACTACAGCAACTACATTTACTTGGGGATCTGCTAAGAAATTCCGCAACAGATGCACTCCCCAACGCCCAACTCCGATAACAGCAATTTTAATTTGGTTTGTCATTAGTTATTTGTCATTAGTCATTAGTCATTAGTCATTGGTCATTGGTCATTAGTCAAACAATAAATAACTAATGACAGACAACTAACTGATTATCAGTTTATTTATAATCTTTTGAGTTCAGGGTTTTTGCGGATTAGTAATTGCTAAAAAAGCTACCTTAGCTGCGGCTTGTTCAGCGGTTTTGATCGAGCGTCCCTTACCAACTCCTAGCATGTTTCCGTGCAGCCACACTTCAGCTAAGAAACGTTCTTGATTGCGGTGCGGTTGACTGATTTCCACAACCCGATACTCTGGTAAAACTTTAAATTGTGCCTGAGTCCATTCTTGGAGAGCAGCTTTGTAATTAAGTCTGGCAGGATCAAGGCGAATTTCTGTGGTTAGTTCTTGGAAGTGGGGATCTAACCAAGAGCGGATCAGTTCCAGATTTTGAGTGCTTAAGTAAAGCGCACCCAGAACTGCTTCAAAAGCATCTGCCAGTCGTGACTCTTGACCAACTTTATCAGCAGTAGCACTGCCAGCGACTAGTAAGTATAACTCCAAACCATAAACTCTCGCCAATTGGGCGAGGATGCGATCGCTCACCAACACCGAACGAATTGCCGCAAAATCCCCTACTGGACAATCAGGATAATTTTCCCATAACACAACAGCCGACACTAGCCGCACCACTGCATCGCCAACAAATTCCAGCTGTTCATAATTTGCCGACTCAGAGACAGTAGGATGAGTTAGCGCTAAATCCAACAGTTCCCACTTTATAGGTGCTTCTGTTGACAGACCAAATTTTTGGATTAAACTTTCGAGTTGCCGTTGACGGCGTGGATAAGCAAGAGGCATTACATGACACAGGGGAAAAGGGCAGGGGTAGGGGGCTGGGGAGGCAACTAGCTATCTATCTTATATCTCTAAAGTTCTTGGACTATTACTTTAGCAACTTTTTGCTACTTCTCTCTATCTAGCTTCTCTTGGATAGCTTGGCGACAAAATTCAGGAGGGTCGTCTTTAGCTTTTACTTCTTCCTTCATTTCCTTGGTGACACGAAAATTCAATTGTTCGGTTAATTCTTTGCTTGGTTGGTTTCCAAAGTTTTCAGGTTTACCCTTAGCTTTAGCCATTTATATAGAAACGTAAATATAGCTTGAAGTCGATGTTAACAACGGAATAAAGTTTTATATCGGTGGTGTTCGTGTCTTGCAAACTAGTTCACCACCGATTCCCACTTTTACAAGAGGTAACTCTATTTTATGTTTACACGCACAGAATTAGAAGTTAAAAGCTCGAGAGCATTATGCAATTTATGTCTGATACAGTACGGCATCCAAGCAATAGGGAACCCTGCTGATAAGGCATCCTACATTAATGCACTCCTGACCTTCCCTGTTGTAGCCTGTAAGCAAGTGTTAGAGAATAAAGGATTCAAGTCTCCTATGCTCTCTCAAGTACAAGCGTTAGAAGCAACGCTAGAGGCTATGGGAACACCTACACCAGAACAGCCAGCATTGCTCAAGGTGACGATGGAGGGTTCAACAACAGCACCTAAAAAGCTAACAATTACTTACTTTTGCTCACTTTCTTTGACAAGTTACGAATTAACTCACGCAGTACATCGGTTTTAGTCCTTGATGTCTGCTGACAGTACGCTTCAAGTATTTCCATTTCATGTCCTGGAACTCTTATATTTAGCTGTTTTTCGGATTCCATTTGGTAGCATATTGCTATACAATAGTTATATGCTACTAGGATTTAAGACACAAGTGCGATTCGTTGGCAAGAAACCAGAAGAAATTTCTTTTGGGAGGATTTGCCGCTAGGTGCGAACCTAGACAACTAAATGACCATATACCAATTTGAAATAAGAATGCGACAGATGTATGGGTAGGGGCATACGGCTATCATTGGTCTCAACTTAACGTAAAAGCCTAGTCTGATAAGAAGAGTAAAAATTTTTCGATGTATCAGCTAGATTTTGATCCCCCCTAACCCCCCTTTTTAAGGGCAGGGTGGTTTCATACAAGCAGAGAAAAAACTAAAACTGGGTTTCAAAGCCTCTCGACCTTTCGGGCAGAGGAATGGAAGCGGGGTAAAAAGCCATGTCACAAAACGAGAATCAAGACTTATGTATTTATTCTTTTTTCGTATGAAACCACCCTGCTAACCCCCCTTTTTAACTGGAGTTTAGACTAAGCCATGCAAAAAGACCCAGCAGGGCTGAGTGAATCAGAGACTTAGCAAAAGTATGAACAATCTTTGATATTAAACAG
>NZ_JBALCZ010000094.1:0-32075 GCF_036917615.1 Nostoc sp. | reverse complement strand
GACAATAACATAACTGCTCTCGGTTTAGCCTATAACCTGAGTAAAGCGAGACTTAATTCTCTTTAGATTTTCTTTACGAATCAGCTCTTAAGCTTAAACTGATTCAACAGCGCAATCAGTAACACGCTGCTCATAATGTAGGATGTAACACCTAAACCAAGCTTCAGGGTTGCTGACAGAAAGTCTGCTGCGGTTTCACCTACCGTGGTTGCCAGAACCTTAATAATCCAGAAGTAAATTGTCACCTCTGGAACCCTGTTTAACATTTTCTTCATGATATTTGTCCTTCTCGATTTTTCGCTACTAGTGATTTATTACATCACATCCTAAAGTTGGCTGTGTTGTAATAAATCACTAGTAGTCAAGCAATGTAATGATGGGCAGAGGTATAGTTCCTAAGGGGGTGAGGGAGGCAGGACACCTGTGGCAGAGATTTTGAGTACGGCAAAAAAGCACAAGCTCCACGAGAGGTCGCGGCAGAAGGGACCCCATGAGCAACTGCTGTAACTTTGTTAATTGTGCCTAGCCTGCGTGCCATTCCCACATAGGCAGTTACTTTGTGTGCTGCCTCCTTACATGATGATATTTTCTCTGATGTGTCAAAGGATACTTAGCTTGATTTCTTCTGTACGTTTTTGTCACAGACACTCTTCTAAGATCACTAGCTTCTTTATCGCCATCTTCATGACTACTATCACGATCATGAGGGCTATCCACTTCAGCAATTTAGACACTACTAGCAGACTGTGATCTAGCTAAAAGATGAGATGGTAATTGATGGGCACACGTTGTTTGCATATAACCACCAAATGTCAAAATGCTTACAACAAGAGTTGACAGAATAGTTTTAGGATAATTTTTCATGATGCAAAGCCTTTTGCAATTAAAGTCAGTAATTCAACAATAGATATTAAAAGTCAAGAACTGGAAAAGATTTTGCTAATTACTTCAACCAACTTGGACATAAATGACTACTCTTCTACCAGAAGTGCTTTTTTGACTTGCCATTGCCACGCGATTTGTCCACCTGCCGACCAACCCTGGAGAAGACAAACCCCGCATCCGAAAATTCATCACCGTACTCGGCAACGTTACTGGGTTTGATTCCCAATAAATTCGCCACTTCGTAGTCGAAAACAAATAACCTTCAACAGTTGCTTCGTTTAATTCCCGATAAGGAGTTAGTTGTAACCCCCTTTGTGCTGGAGGTAAAGCAGGGTGGTTTCATACAAAGAAAGAAAAAACTCTATCGAGTTGGTTGGAGAGGGCGCGTTGTGCTTGAGGAATAGTTCGGAAACCGAGATGGCGAGCGATCGTAATGAAAAAGTTGTGTAAGATAGACCAATTCACAGGGGCATTGCCACCCTGGCGTGGTGGAAAGTCTTCTTTGAATGTCACATCTCTTACCCAATGCAGTCGATTTTCGATGCCCCAATGCCCTTGAATATCAGCAAGTAACTGTTCAGCTTCCAGACATTGACTACAGATATAGAATTGACGCTGGTAAAATGGCAGACCATCGCGCTCACCTTGACGCTCGACCACAACAAAAGTTTTCAATCCAGACCATTTTTTTTGCATTTGTTCGGGGGCAGCAAAAACTTTGCACTCACGTTGGACTAGTCGAGAATGAACATTCTCTAAAGTTGTGGCACGCGAGAGTGGTGTATTTTGTTATGATTGGATTTGAGCCATTTTGTAGAGAGTTGGTTGATTTTCTTTTAATCTAATTATGTAGTCGTTGCCACCATGAATAATCAGTGATACTGTTTTTTTGGGCAGTGTAAAGCATCAAGAGTGAAAACCACTTGTTGACCACAAAACTCGGAAATTAATTGTTGTACAATCGCCACCTCACTAATTTTTTTATTAGACATTGGTTGCATTCTGAGTACAATACCTCGCTAATGACTATAAACTGAGACTGTACTGATAAAGTTTTGGTAGGACTGACTGTAATCTGTGACTGTGCAACGAATGCCTTTGCCATCAATTGCCAGTCTTTCTCCTGGCATTGGTGAAACAAAAACTGATGCCCAATTATTGAATAAGTCTGTTAACGGCTGAAAATCTACAGTTTTTAGTACTCGTCGGAATGTTGAGTAGGATGGAAACTTGATTGTCAGATCTAGGTTTAACAGTTCAATCAAGCTTTGTTTGTGTACAACAGTAAAGTCTTCAAGTGGTCGGTAGCCCCAATATCCAGTCATTGCTCCCAGTAAGATTACAAACAGTACCAACCACAATTCATGTCTTCGTCCTCTAATGTGCCGATAGTCTGGCACTTGCTGCAACTGTTCGAGCAGATTATTCATACAAACCGCTTGTCAATTTCCTATCGCCTTCTAGAAGTATTGTCATTTTTCTCTGCTTGTATGAAACCACCCTGCTTTGTGCTGGAGGTAAAGGGGGTGGGAAGACAGCAGCTAACACTTTACCGAAAACCTCTGCAAAATCTACTGTTAGGAACCCAGTCAACAGAGAGCGATAAGACTGACCTGAGGTGTCCTGTGTCTCGTAGGACATTTGTCAATTGTCCTGTCCTTCAGCCAGGATTATGGTTGAATGGCACTAAGATTTTGCCTTGGTTGTGATCAAGAGTAATTTAGATGCGTTTGCCCTGCCCCACACCCTGCCCTCATAAGGGTTTCACGTTTACAAGAGTGCCATTCGGGTATGAAGCTTGTCTTTGCTTTCGCATCGCAGTCCTTTTGGATTTTTGCTTTCGTTTGTGAGAGATGGTTAATATACCCAGGATCAGCAATAAAAATACTTATTAGCGGGGAGTGGTTGTAGAAAATGCAGTTTTGGGGAATTGATATCAGCGTAATGGTAAAGAATTTAGTAGAAATGCTTTTGGTTGTTACCGAACATTTATATGCTCAAATTGAAAATTATTTGAAGGCTGAAAATTGCTTAGCAGCAAATATCCAAACATCCCGACTGATGCTCAATATTGCTAAAAAAGAAAAAGAACAATATTTAAAACCTGAAGACATTAATAGTTTTTCTTGTGCAGACCTGCAAAGACTAAATCGGCTTTGGGTTGCCAATTCACACAACCGTTTTGGCTTTAGTGTGCAAAAGGAAATATGGATTAATCAGGGAAATCAACTAGATATAATACTAAAAGGAGATGATTATAAAACCTATTTACAGTTCGCTAAGGCAGTTGGGTGGGCATCGGTAAGAGACAATGAAACGACAAAAGCCGAGTACGTGAGTATCGAAGACCTGATTTTACGTATAAAAAACAACCAAAAACTTCGGGGAAGCCTACCGACCGTTTTATCAGATCGTATTGCGTATACATTTTGGAGAGCGTGGATACGTTGGACTTACCCTCTTATCTCGCGCTCGCGTAAGTGCGGCTTGTAAAGTCTAACCGCGAGCAACGCGAAAAAGTGAGATCATCGTGAAAAGAGCAGGGGAGGCAGGGGGAGCAGGGAGAGTGAAGAGACAAATTTCGTATTTTTTATACCGCGATAGCCTGAAATACACTTATTTATTTGTCTCCCCTGCTTCCCCTGCTCTCCCTGCTCACAAAATCGCCTTTCTCCCAGTCTAACCTATAAGTGTTTCCGAATTTTAAATTGTTACAGCGCCCCTTTCCATGACAGAATCAGCATTCCACAAACATATAGCAGTCCTATTTCATTTTTGAAAAAACAAAGTGCATTTGTAATCTTTTAACCCTGTTGCCTGTCTCAACGAGTAATTTCACAACTTATACCAATTCTAAAAAACTTTGCAATAGATAAAGCGTTCAGAATGGAATGGCACTAAGAAAAGCTATTCGTTATACAGGATAAGCGCTACAGATTTTAAAGCGATTAAACAGTGTCGGCGCGGGGCAGGCAATTGTCCTTAATGAAGTGTTGCTCGCTATGAAGTTTGCTCCCAGTGTAACCGCCCGCCTTGATGCTTGGGGCGGTAAACAACGTTATGCCTGACTCCAAACAGTGCAAAGATGTACGGGTTGTCTAAAAAATTTTTAGGTAGGAAAAGCTTACTCGTTCATGAAATACTTTCAAAAAGACGTTTATTTGCTAGCTTACAATCTACTTCGTAGCTTGATGTGGTCGGCTGGAACTACTTATGGTAGCCTCCAAATCGCTTATCATTACAAGGTACTCGCCATCATTTAATTAACTTTATTCCTCAATTGTTAACTGGGAGCGACGCAAAACTCCAGCAAATTTATCACACTTTACTTAAAGTTGTTGCTCACAAGGCTGTAAGCGATCGCCCTGCTAGAAACGAACCACGCGTTCGTAAACGTCGTCCAAAAGCTTACCCCTTAATGACAAAACCAAGGAATGAATTACGCAAACAATTATAAACTGTTTAAACCAAAGGGTTTCGGCTTTTCTTAGTGCCATTCGATTATGGTTCTTGTCAGCTTTTGGTGATCAATAGTGGGCTGGTTTAGGCAGAAGACAGAGAGCCGAAGGAAGAAGAAAGAAAGTTTTTGTCCGACTTCAGAAAATCGCGTTGCTCCCGGCTCAACCTCCACTCTTGTTTGTCGATTCAGTCATCGGTCGGCGAGCGTCCGTCTCGTTGCTTACTTGTTCAACCGTTTTGTCGGCCGATCGGTTCCGTAGAACGCGATGACGGGAACCAGGAAAGCAAGACCGGTGAGCAAGGTGCTCCATGTCAGGCTCAACGCGTGGGCCAAGGCATCGCCGGCAGCAGTGCCAGCCGTGCGAATGAGTGCCACCGTGATCCAGTAGAGCGATGGCGCGAGAATTTGCCCCCGTCGGCCTATTGTGAGCGTCATCGCCACCAGCGCCCCTACCACCACTGCGGCCCCTGGCGGCGTGAGATGCAGCCTAAAGGACGCGAAGTCGCCAAGGAGGGTGCCAAGGACACCAGCCAGCATCATACAGACCCAGTAGCTCGGTGTTACGCGGACGGTATCGCCCAAGGTAGTCACCGCATCAAAAAACCGGCGGTAGACCCAGACTGCGCAAACAAAGAGCGCAAGAACCATCGGTATAGAGATTGCGAAGTCGATGTGCCAATCATGGAACATATCCCCGACGTTGGTAGCTGCCGTGCGAACTGTAATGATGGCAAACCAGAACCACAGTGGTGTGGATCGGCGGACAATTCGCTCGAGTAGGAGGATTAGAGCGAATAGCCCAGCCAGCCAGGGTAGTCCTGAGAGGTGTCCGAGGTGTAGTTCGTCTCCAACGAAGTCGCCGGTGTTAGTGCCGAAAACGCTAGCGGCACAAAGGCAAAACCAGTATCTCGAATCGATGCGGGGTAGAGAGCGCATGCAGTTTTAGAAATTTTACATAATAAATTTTACATAAATATTTCTATTGGCTATGAGTGACAAAAGTAACTGTTTAAACATGACTTTGTATATAATCGGTCGGGTACAGCGCCTTGTTGGGCTGCTTGTTGGTGCCTTGCGGGTTTCTGTTATTTACGCTGCTGAAACAGCCAGTCGCGAACACCTTCAATGGTATACGCGATGCGCCATGTATTTCGGTGACCTGCCCCACCAGCGGTGCTCTGCCCTGGCGGAATCACTGTGCCTTGTCTGAAGTCCACATAGTAGACGTTGCTATTAGGCCCCGCTTGCAGCATAGTTTCTACATCACGCTTGAACTGTGCAGCATTGGCGGTGCCGTCCCACTCGGCACGAGTCACTATCGCTCCATGTTTTTCTAACTCGGCAGTTATGGCGTTCATGCCGGGGTATGCTTTGCTGTCGTCTTGAGACACCACGATCCACAGCTTATTTTTCGCTATGGGTGCGACTTTATTCGCATCCCACTTACCTGCTACAAGCAGCGAAGCCGCAAACAATTGCGGGTGCTTAATGTTCAGTGCAATGGCGGTCATGCATCCCCCAGACTGGCCTGTGCTGTATAAGCGGCTCCCGTCGATGCTGTATCGCTTCTGCAAATCCTGTATAAGCTGAACGGTTACATCTGCGTAATCAGAAGTTTGGGAGTTATCGTTCGCGAGCGCTACGGGGTACTGTGGGGCCAAAACAAACGCTGGGTGTTTGGCTTGCTCTTGAGAACTAGCCCAAACAGTAGCGCCCAGTCCTTGCACCAGTGTCGTGTATGGATTTATGTTGGTGACACCCAAATCGTGCATAAACAGCATCATTGGATACTTTGTGTTCGGATTGTAACCTTTGGGAATGAAGAGGTTATACGTGAGAACCAAGCCTGTCACCGGATCAGTGAACTTGAACTGCTGAAAATCATCTACAATCAAGTTCACTTGTCGGGTGTTTGAGACAGGTTTAGCAGTCGGGGAATACCGCAGACCAGACGCTGTTTGGACTGATGCCGCCTGATTCACCGTGACCGATGCCTGGCGTAGCACGGGGCCTTGAGCGTTGTAAGTAGCAGCATTGGAATTGGCTGTGTCCAATTCAATGATGACGAATTTTCCATCCTTGCCGACTTCTGATTTTTCGGGTCGAGCATTAGCATACACTCGCATGATATTACGATCGCTCACAGCGAAGGTGGTGGTCGAGAGGCTGCTGTTTTTGATAGGTGTGTCGTATTCAACGATGGAAGCCGTGAGACGTTGCCCATCGCCAAAAATCTCAGTCACAGCGGTAACGGCTTTGATGTGTTCGCTGTAGAAAACGGTGTCCTGCATCCCCATTCCGCCCTCGGGTCTGCGGTCACTTGGTAGGACACTTTTCGTAGGGATGTCGCTCATGGTAGCGGTTTGTGCTCCATCATGAGCGATAACGCCAGCAGAAAGGAGAAGCGCGGCAAGGGGTGCGGTTATGCTCTTCATATTTCAAAGTCTGTCCCGACGAAACTATTGAATAGTTTCATCTTCCCCTATGTAGGTCAAGAAACCGCTTAGATACGTCTGGAAAACATAGGGACTAGCAGGATTGTTAATTTATCAACCGAAGTCTGGGAGAGCCAAAAATATTAAAATTCAATTACACCAAATTCTTATTGTTTTACCAATCTTGGGTCAGAAGTTGGTATTTACAAAAAATCTTTCTCACTCTAAGCGTGTGTTACACATAAGAGCCATTACGTGTAATGTCTATTACAAGCTGCTGCTGGGTCATTTTGCCATGCTTTAGTCTAAACTCCAGTAAATAAGGGTCGTTTGCCTTCTGCCTTAAAGCGCGTAACCTTTCATCATCACCAAAAGTGGCCAAGACCCAGGATTATTTGCAACACGTAAATCAATATGTTTTTAATATTCCTATAGTTTTCCCATAAACATACCTTAACGTTTTGCCAATAATGTTAAATGTCTAGTTATTTCTCAAGTTGATAGTAAGCCCAAAAACTATTTACCATCTCATTGGAGGCATTTTGTACTAGTTCAGCCAGCCTAGCATATTTTTTAAGTCAAAATCAAGCTGGCCTCGGCTTGATTCCCTTCTGCTAGGATTCAACACTTTCCCAGCGTAGCAGTCTTAAAGCCCCGTTTTTCGTTCAAGAGCGTGGAAGATGATGAAATCTTATCGGTCTGCTACAGCGGGGCGATAAGTTTCACTTAACTTTCAGGGAGTATGCAGGAACAATGCAATTTAGGGTTTGGAGGAATAGAAACACGGGGGGCGTAGTGGTAATTTGGTTAACACACATATTAGTGAGATGGTCCCTCGGAGATATCTCTGCATTATCACATTATTGAAACATTAAGAAACCCTTAACTTTACTAATACTTTAAAAAACTAGGCAGAAAATTATTATCTAAATTTGAAATTACCTAACTCTGAAGGCCTTGTAAAAATGGGAATTAACAATTATTGATAATCTTGGTGATTGCTCAAACGGCATAAAATCGTTCTGAATTTATTTTTGCTATATCACAAATAATTATAAAGATTTGGTGAAGCAATATTCAATATACTTGTGTTGCTTGCATCGTTATTGATTTAATCAAATTTGTGCTTCCTAACAATAAGCAAAATCACGTAAGACCCACTACGAGCATTTCCTTCCGTGTATATTTGTAATCAATACCTGTGAATGTACTTTTCTTTTATCTTTTCAATACTCTCAATGGGGTGATTCTGGGAGTCTTTAATAAATGCTGGGCGAAAGCCATTGCCAAAAGAAGTAGCCCTTGAACTCCGGATTTTTACAGATTGTTGAAATTATAAGCCATTTTTCCAATTTAGTTACACACAATGAAGAAAACACTTTTTGGGGTGTTGACGACGGCGATTTTTAGCAACACCCTTATTCCTGGTGTTCAAGCAATCAGTATCAGAAATACAACTGCCCAATTTAGTCATGTTCTAATTATTTCGATTGATGGATTGCACAACTCTGATCTATCAGTTGCTAATCTGCAATCTTCTTTGAAAAATATTAAGCGGTTGCAGAGAGAAGGTGTGACATACACTAATGCTTTCACTTCTGCACCATCAGATTCCTTCCCTGGGGAGCTAAACTATATCACTGGTGCTAAACCCGGCACGACAGGTGTATTTTATGATAAATCCTACAGTCGCGCCTTGTATGCCCCAGGCACTACTACTGCCCAAATCACCGCAGGCACCGTCAAACCAGGTACTGTCGTAGAATTTGCTGAAAACGTTGATGCATCTTGGGCTAATGGTAAGGGTGGCACCTTAGATGGCGGTCAGGGATTTGATAAAACCCAATTGCCAGTTGATCGCAATGGCAACCCTGTTTACCCCAACCAGTACCTGAAAGTAAATACCATTTTTGACATAGCTAGCGCGGCTGGACTACGTACTGCTTGGTCTGACAAGCATCCCGCAGCTTACACCGTCCTCGCTGGAAATACACAAGACCCAACGAAGTTTAATTTGGCAACGGGTCGGGTCGGCAGCATTAGCGATTACTCTTCATTAGAAATTAACGCCGCAGTGGCAATTGATCCAACTAAGCCAGGACTTCTCCCAAGCACCCTTGGAGCTTTGGTTGATCAATCAACAGGTACTCCTTACTCCAACACCAACTCTAAAATCACGTCTACTTTCTTTAATGACGCGACAAAGGGTAATCCGGCTCTGTTTAAGGCTCCACCTGCTGGTTTTAGAGCTAGCCAGTTTACAAGTGTAGCTACAACCTCAGCCTACGACGATCTCAAGGTGAAGCAGATATTAAACGAAATTGATGGATTAAACGATTCTGGCACTAGAAAAGTAGACACTCCGGCAATTTTTGGCTTGAATTTCCAAGCTGTAAGCGTAGCCGAGAAAGAGACTGCCTCTCAATTTAATGGTGGCGGGATTGACAAAGATGGAAATGCCCGTCCTGATCTCGTAAGTCCAGTAGCCCACACTGATGCCAGCATCGGTCTGATTTTGGACGAACTGAAAAAGAAAGGATTAGACAGTTCAACTTTAGTAATTTTGACCGCCAAGCACGGACAAAATCCCGGACAAGATCCGACTGTTGGTTTGAGTAGTACATTTGATAGTGTTACTGGTGTTGCCGGTGGCGATGGAAACCTTACTGCTGTTGGCGCTCTCTTAGTAAGAAACGGCATCCAGATTGCTTCTGAGCGAGGTCAGGATACTTCATCACTGATCTTCTTGAAAAATCCATCTGATGTCCGAAAAGCATTAGCCCTGCTGAAGTCCAAAAATTACTCATTTGATAATACGATTGATCCAAATACTGGAGTGGCGTTTTCAACTGAAGATGCTGCTGCTCAGGGAAAGCTATTGTATGGTCAGAGCATAATCAATGCCGGATTGGGAGATCCAAGGACAAGCGATCGCACACCTGACATTATTGTTCCACTCAAAACTGGCTATTTCTTTGGTAACGCTATCAAGAAGCGTGCAGAGCATGGTGGATTTACTGATGCTGACACCCACGTAGCCTTGATTGTAGGTAGCACTGGATTTTCCCACAATTTGCAAGGTAAAACTATCAGTCGAATCGTCTCTACTACCCAAATTGCTCCAACGACATTACAGGTTTTAGGTTTAGATCCTCAACGACTGCAAGGTGTTCAGATTGATAGAACCCAGACATTACCACTGGACTGTAAGGACTTCCAAATAGAAAAATACTGAATAGATAAAGAGCGCAGGGAGTACAAGAAATAAAAAACCACTAAATGAAGAAATTGATGTGTTAAATACCACATCAATTTCTAATAATTCCTGCGCTGAGAGTGAATAGGTGTATCGCAAAAATAACAAAACTTGTATCTCCTCAATACTTTGGGATAAGCAATTATTCTGGTTGCCACGATCTACCGAAGGGATAGTCTCTCCTTTACTGCCCTGCACAAGTGCTGAACACCATGCAAAGTTTGCTTGGCTGCGAATTGCTTCACTATTCAAGTACAAATGTTTATGGTTGATAGTTAAGCCATCAGTAATTTTTGGTTATATTTTGGTAGTAGCGGATTTTGTCTAGTTAAGTTTTTAAACACCTTGTTTCTTTTTTGACGTTGCTGAGTGGAAATATCAAAACCCAGTTTTATTTCTGAAGTTTATAAAATTAGTTGCTAATATTTTTAATTTTGAATTGTAACTATTGGATTTTTACGTTTTAAACTTTATAATTATCAGTTTTTTATTTATATATAACGTGGTTTTTATTTGTCTATAGCTAGCAACTTTGAATGTTAATGGTAAGAGTTGTATATAAAATTTAATATTTTTGTTTAATCTAAGCTTAACTTTTGCTTAACTACTGGTAATAGATACTAAAAAAGTAAAAAAACTGACAATATTTTTTAATAAATACTGTCTTTTAGCAATAGAACTGATATGCTCAAAAAAAGTCTCATTTTGTCATTTTTGGTATTATTTGCAATAGCTCCTGCTGCCAATGCAGAGGTAAAATTGATTGCAATTGGAAGCCTAGATGGTAAGATAAGTGATCATTCCACCGAAACATCTGCTCCCCTAGAAAACGGCGTTGCGGGAAATCTCTTAGGGGGTTTAGGGTCGGGACTAGCCTACGCTGGCAATAATACCTTTATCGCTATCCCAGACCGGGGCCCAAATGCGGTGCCATACAATAGCGCTGTGAGTGATACAGTATCCTATATCAACCGTTTTCAAACTATCAAAGTAAAACTTGTACCAAACAAGCTTGATACGGGGTTGCCTTTCACCCTTACCCCTTCTTTGATTGACACAACTCTGCTATTCAGCAATGAGCCTCTTTACTATGGAAGTGGTGGGGAATTGGGATTACCTAACGGTGCCCCAGCTTTAAACAACAATAATAAAAACTATTTCACTGGACGCTCAGACAACTTCAACCCTACCCAAATCTCGACATATCCCAACAATGCGCGTTTCGATCCTGAAGGAGTGCGTGTATCTAATAATGGAGAGAAGATATTTATCTCGGATGAATACGGCCCATATATATATCAATTTAACCGCAATACAGGTAAGCGGATGAGGGTCTTTAACCTACCTAACAAGTTTGCAGTCAGCAACTTGAGTCCCGTTAGTGATACAGAGATCACTGGTAATACATCCGGTCGGGTTGCGAACAAAGGCATGGAAGGACTTGCAATTACTCCCAACGGTAAAACCCTGATTGGAATTTTGCAGAGTCCACTGCTCCAAGATGGTGGTACCAATGGTGCTTATATCAGAATTGTCAAGATTGATATAGAAACAGGCGTCACCCAAGAATACGCCTATCAGCTAGATAATATTGGTACGGCGGCTAAACCGAAATATCCCACCGTCAGCGAGATTTTGGCGATCAATGATCGCGAATTCCTAGTAGATGAACGCGATGGCAAGGGGTTGGGCGATGGTTCTAAGGCTGCCTTTAAGAAGATTTACCGTATCGATTTGACAAATGCTCAAGAAGTAAGCAATATTACCGGAGAAAGAAACCTTGTTGGCAAAGCCGTCAGTAAGAACCTGTTCCTCGATGTGGTGGTTGCACTAACTCAAAACGGCATCAAAGAAGAAGACATTCCAGCCAAGCTTGAAGGTTTGGCCTTTGGGGAGGATGTGGTTATTAACCGTGTGAAAAAGCATACCTTATTCATCGCCAATGACAACGATTTTCTTGGTACTTTAGCGCCGGATACTTACCATTCAATAAGTGTTGACAACCCAAACAAGTTTTTCGTTTTTGCGGTTGACAGTACTGACTTGCCGAGTTTCGTACCACAAAAGCTCAAAGGATAAAATTGATATTGAGTTCGGTTGATAGCGCTCGCTAAAAGCTGTTGGAGTAGGTAAAATGCCTACTCTACATGCTTACTAAATTCGCTTTTAATCCAAGTAAGTTGTAGACTTGTATACTCCTCTGACTTTTCACGGGATGTGGAAAAGAAAGAGTGGTTCGCGATGCTCTATCGCGAACCACTCACTATTCTTTATTATATTTGGAAGTTTCTTCGACTAAATCTTTTAAACCCTGTTTGAGAACCTCAATTGAACGATCTAAAGCTTCAATTTTAGTCCTTGCAGTAATTTGTTCAATGGCATCTATGTAGGTAAGACTACCAGCCTTACCTAAATGCTTGTACTTGGATAGCTTGCCATCATTCCGAGTCGGAAATATTGGTGTTGTAGCATGTATCTGCTTTTTTTGTTTGAGTGGAGTACTAGCAAGTAGCACATCCATTTGTGTTTTTGTTTACACTAATTCTGCCAAACTGTGGGGTGAATTCCGATGTAGATAAGTCATTCGCAGTAATTGTGCCGCAATCACTGTTAAAAAACCTAACATTGTTGACATACTCTCCCCTGCCAAGCGGTAACTTTCCGCTTTACAGCCAGATTTTAGTATTTTGTGATACTCTTCTATCCGCCAGCGATACGTATAGCATCGAAGAATTTGAGATGCTTCTGTCTGTGTTGTTACTAACTCGCTTGTCAGTAGCATCCACGTAATTGGCTCAGATCCATCTGGCAGATTAATCTCTGTTGCAAAGAGCGCGTAAATGTTAAAATTGCCTGACCAAAATCTGGGTCTAGTGCTAAAGAAGTATGTAAAATTAGTCCGTTCCCACCATTACCTGTAGACCCATAATCATCTCTTTTTTCTAAGATTTTTTTGTAATCAAGATAAGTTGTATCACCTACAGCTAATACTATTGGTATGCCATAAATTTCTAGAGAAGTCTGTTTAAAAGATGGTTGGGTCAATTCCTCAAAACTTGTTTTGGTGTTAGAAAATAATTCGTAACCACGTTTTAGGTCACTAGCGCTTTGAAATATTTGTGATAGAGGCTCACCATATTTTACTTTTAAAACCTGTAAGCTAGCATCTTCCGTGATGAACGAATTATGAATACTGAATTGTGTTCTACTAACGCGAGCGATCGCGGCCCATGATACCCCTTCAAGTAAAAGTTTAGGTTCTTCAGTACTTGTTATGCTAAATTATTAGTTAAAAATATAAGATAATTACGGAGAAATCTATTTAATAAGTTATCAGTCGCTCATACAGTCGTCTCACTTTTCCAAAATTACAGCCTTTCTAAAAACCGCTTTTTAACCATTCTCAATTTATTGAACCGACAGGCAAGATGACATATACTTAAGATTTATGCTCAGTATTTATGTCATTACGCCCTAGACTAAAAACAATTATTTATAATATTTTCTTATTTAATTTGAGCGTTATACTCAATGCTTGCCTATCTAACTCACAACAATTTGGCAAGCTAGCGACTAATCCATCACCTATTCTGGCTGAAAATACAGCAGCAGTTTCGACACCGACACCAGATGACAAAGCCATTCCTAAATATGATCATATCTTTGTCATCATTGAAGAAAATAAATCCTACGACCAAATTATTGGCAATCCGAATGCACCCATCATTAATCAACTGGCAAAAACCTATGGTTTGGCTAGTAACTTCTATGGCGAAGTGCATCCCAGCGAAGCTAACTACGTTGCAATTTTAAGTGGCAGTACTTTTGGTATTCATGATGATGATGCTTTCTATTGCTTCGCTGGTATTAATAAGCAATTCTGTCACAGTTCTCGTCAAACTGACTATGCCAACCATACTATTACGTCTAAAAGTTTCATGGATCAATTGCAAAAAAAAGGACTGACTTGGAAAGGTTATTTTGAAGATATTCCTTCCCCAGGCTCTAAGACAGTTGTAGCTCCTAGCCTCAACCGCACGTTATATGCAGTCAAGCATAATGGTTTTATGAACTTCAAAAAAGTGCAAAATGACCCAAATTTGCCCAGTAAAATAGTTGGAATTGATCAACTTTCCACTGACCTTAACAGTGGCAAACTTCCCAATTACAGCCACATCATCTTTAACCAATGCCATGAGATGCATGGTTTAAAAGAGTGTCCTGAATTGCAAAAACTGATTAAAACTGGGGATTCAATCATTGGTAAAGTTGTTAATCAAATCACCACTTCTAAGTTCTGGGCTAAATCTGGCAATAATGCAATTATTATTACTTGGGATGAAGATAATAATCCCTTTATTAAAACCAAAATTCAAGGTTGCTGTGGTTTTGACCCAAATAGTCATGCTAACTTTGGCGGCGGTCACATTGCGACGATTGTCATTACCAACCACGGACCACGAGGTGTCGTGGATCACACACCCTATAATCATTATTCCTTGTTACGAACTACTGAGGATGCTTTTGGCATCTATGAATACTTAAACCATGCTAATGACACAACTCAAGGGGTTAAACCTATGACCAATTTATTCGTGAAAAAATAAGGGCAATGGTAAATATGTAGTGAAAACGAAGATTTAGTAAGTTAAATTATTTCTTTTTAGCTGTTTAGCTTTTTAGCTTTTTAATTATATTTAAATGACTAATTGAAGTCTCTAAAAATTATAGAGGTTTTAAATATATACTAGTAGTCAATCGCAAAATGCCGGAGGTAAAGTTGCCAGATTTCAAATAATGACGGTATTTCTTCCCCTACCCAGGATAACCACAAAGGTTTGAAAAGTCTTGCTGAACCTTCTTGATTCACGCGTTCAACCAACACCAAGAATATCGAATGGTTGGCAACACCTCTAAGAGGATGTTTGAAAAGTCATCCAACGTATGTTTGACTACTCTGGCTATCGAGAAGTTGAACGAGATAATCAGGGTTCTGGGACTTGCGGTCGCTTCTCTTAGTTGCATTTAAGGCTCAAGCTGACACTTTTCAAACAACCTCTAAGAGGTAAGCATTGATGGACAACTCCACTGGCTCCACCCCGTGGTTGGCAGTTAGCTCGTCGCGAACTGTGCCAAAATCGCTGAGGATCTCATTGAGATGACGAAGCGCTGTGCCATACGATAACGCCGTCACCTCGAAAGCGCCTCATTGCACTCGATAGAAACCGGGAGCCTGCTTCATTACCTTTGCCGGAAATTCAGGCTGGCAATCTCTCTTAAAAAAGTATCGCAGTTTGCAGTGAGTAATTTAATCTGACATGAGCCTAAATAACACTGCTAATTTTGACTAGTGAATCAGGAGGCAAGATGGAGAGCAATACGAGAACGTGGTGGATATATGCATTACTTTCGGCTGTTTTTGCAGCATTGACAACTATCTTTGCCAAAATCGGGGTAGAAAATGTGAACTCTAATCTAGCAACAGCAATCAGATCTGTTGTGATCTTAGTAGTTGCTTGGGGAATTGTATTTTTTGAGGGAAATGTAGTTAATATTTTATTCATTCCCCAAGGAACGATGATTTTCTTATTATTATCTGGAGTATCGACGGGGTTATCATGGATTTTTTACTTCCAAGCTTTACAAGCAGGAAAAGCCTCACTTGTCGCACCAATTGATAAATCAAGCTTGATATTAGTTTTATTGTTTTCAGCTATTTTTCTGAGAGAACCATTAAACTGGAAGATGATTTTAGGAACTGGGTTAGTAGTTATAGGTACTTTAGTTTTAATCATTTAAACTCTTAACTAAGACTGGAAATTTTATCGTAAGGATTCAGGTCATACTAAAATTTCTGGAATCGTTTACTGATGAGGATTTACGGAGATTAGCTACAAATTTATAATCTCAAGAAAAATCACGTAAAGCTTATGTTTTCTTACCTTATTGCGACTAAAAGTCTTTTAATAAACCAAAGTAAATTTTGAAACTGCCTCTGCGACTGGGTTGTAAATACCCAAACACTTACTAATTTGTTATCCGACAAATGTAGGGTCAAAAGCAAATTTGCCATCATTGTACCATCTTTCCTAGTTCTTTACTTTTTTGGTCTAGGTTAAACTTACTGACTAATTCTCAAAAAAATCTAGAGATGAAAAGATTAATTTATGGGGCTGTGTTGACTCGAACAATTACATCCTCTAGTTCTGCTGCTTGTTGGTACACCCAGATAAAATCTCATAGTTTTCCTTAGGACTTACGCATTGATACTATTTTTGGTAGGAAATTAAATAGAATTGGATCTGTATATGAATCCCACTCAAGCCGGACAGTTAGATTCGACAGAATCGGAAATGAGAAAATTTTCTGCTTATAACTTGAATTTTGAACCAATAATCTGATTAACATTGTTTAATTTGATAAAACAGTTTAGCTACCTGAAATAGTTACACAATCATCAGCTTCAGTTGCATGAACCACTAGTAATATTTAAGCTAATTCTTCAGATGAGAATCATTGATGTTCTGTTGGTAATCCTCTGTATATCATCTGTCTTGTTTTATGGTTATGGAATTTATGCAGCGATAACTTTTTGGATTCACCCTCATCCCATTGATCCTCAGTTCCATCCGCCTGTTACCATCCTTAAACCAATTTGTGGGCTAGATAGCTATGCTTACGAAAACTTTTCCTCATTTTGTCAACAAGATTATCCAGAGTACCAGATGATCTTCGGTGTATGCGCTTACGAAGACCCTGCTATAGAAGTTGTCGAAAAAATCATTCAGCAATTCCCAGATGTCGATATTCATTTGGTAGTGAACGCTCAGATCATAGGTACCAACTTGAAAGTGAGTAATCTAGCAAATGCTGTCGTCGCTGCTAAACATGAAATCTTGATCATAGCTGATAGTGACATTCGAGTTGGGAAAGACTATTTGCAACGAGTCATCCAACCACTCAAAGATCAAAAAGTTGGTGTTGTCACTTGTATGTATCGTTCCTTAGCAAAAGGATGGGTAGCAACTTTAGAGGCGATTTTAACTTCTACAGATTTTCATGCAGGTATTTTAGTCAGTAATCAATTAGAAGGTACAAAATTTGCCTGTGGTTCTACAATTGTTATCCCTAAACAAGTACTAAAAGTGATTGGCGGATTTGAGGCAATTGCCGATTATTTGGCGGATGACTTCAAACTTGGCTACCTACCAGCCCAGAAAGGATACAAGGTTGTGTTATCTAACTATGTAGTTGACCATGTATTGGCTACGAGTACTCTAATTGATGCTATTAGACGCCAGATCCGTTGGGCACGTTGTATCCGCGTTTCTCGTCCTTGGGGTTACCTGGGATTGCTTTTTACTTACGGTACAGTTGCTAGCCTACTTTTATTGATGGCTATGAAAGGGTCAATAGTAGGGTGGATGGTGCTAATTATCACTTGGGTGATGCGGTTACTAATGGGCTGGGCAGTTGGGGTAAATATTCTCAATGACCCAATTGCCAAAAAGTTTTTGTGGGTCGTTCCTTTAGGTGATTTAATTCACTTTGGTATTTGGTGTTATGGCTTCCTTGGCAGTACAATTGAGTGGCGAGGACAACGATTAAAATTGACAAAAGAGGGGAAATTAGTTCGGCATTAATCTGCGGATCTTGGCAACCTATTAGAGGGGTTTGGGGGAATCTATATTACGATGGTGATAATTAGTCAACTCAAAACCGTTCAGATTCAAAACCTGACGCACTTGCTCACTCAACAACGCCGCAAGTTCTACATCCCCAGAGTTAAATACCGCAGGATGGGAATAAATCTCCACAAAATCTGCCTGAATCTGGGGTATCAAACCGAGTAAATATTCCTCAGTCATGTTGCCAGTTTGTAGTAAACCATAGACTTTATCAGCAAACTTGATACCATGAGATATCAGCAAATCCTCGCCGTAACGCCGCAGTCTACCAAAAACCCCTGCCCAAACTAGCTTAGTTACTAACTCCCGACTGTCAAGCTTCAGGTTCATTCCCAGTTCCTCAGATGGTAAACGGATGAAGCGGATATCAAACTCCTACGCCAACTCAACTAAGATACGTAATATCACAGGATGGGCGTGTAAATGTAAATGCCCGTCAAGATGAGAAAGGGGCAGCCCAGAATCGCGAAATTTTTCTAGCTGGGCGCGGATTTCCTGCCGTAGTTCTTCATAAGCGGCGCTCTGGAATTGGTAGCGCAACCCAGCTTGCAGGGCGCTGTCTGGGAAGTTGCCCTTTGAGTCTACCAAATGGGGAATCTGGTCAGGTGGCAAAACAGACCGCCCACATACTAAAACTAAGTGTAACCCGATAGCCAAATTGGGGTGATTGCGGGCTAAGGCGATCGCCTCTTCGGCGGCATCTCCTGTTACCATCAGGCTGGTGCTAGTCAGCACACCTTGCTCATGAGCTTGGATAATTGCTTGATTTACACCCCTAGAAAAGCCGAAATCGTCACCATTAATAATGGCAAAACGACGGCGTTGGGCACTTGTACTGAGCGGCGTCGAAGTATTGGGCATTGGGCATTAGGAACGTAAAAAGTAAAGAATTATTGCTTTTAGCTTTTTATACCACTAAAAAAATGCTTATTACACATATAGGTTGGGTTTAAGTCCGTTCGCCTTTAGCGTTCTCCAAGGAGAACTCAACCCTCAAACTATTGTGTGTATTTGATTTTACTTCGTTCTCCTCTACCTACCCATTTGTGACGTTCTTGTCTGAAATTAGTATTACTCTTGACCTTTGATTTTTTAAATAACAGCAGTCTGATTAGCTTTGGCGTTGGCTATAGATTGAGTGCGGCGTTCTTTGAGGTAAGAGAAGAATTCACCACCCTCACGCAAACGACGTATCATCATTTTTCTGTCGGTAAGCATTTCGCGCACAATTGGCAAAATCGCTTTGGGACGGAAGTAGAATTTCCGGTACATCCGCTCAACAGCATCTTCAATTTCCGCACTAGAAAGAGTAGGATATTGCAGGGTTGAGGTTTGAATGCCAGAGTTAGCCACTAAAGCTTGGTTACTAAACCAGCCATTTTCCTTGGCTTGTTCATAAAGTTCTGTACCAGCATAGGGGGCAGCGATAGAAACTTGAATTGTATGGGGACTGAGTTCGCAGGCAAAGCGGATAGTTTCTTCTACAGTTTCTGGAGTTTCAATTGGCAAACCAATGATGAAAGTACCATGTACAGTGATGCCGAGTTGATGGCAGTTTTTCATAAATTCCCGCGCTACTTCTAGCTTGATGCCTTTTTTAATCCGATTGAGAGTATCTTGATTACCAGATTCAAAACCGACTAGCAGCAAGCGCAGACCGTTGTCACGCAGTGTTTTCAAGGTGTCATAGTCTAAGTTGGCACGGGCATTGCAACTCCAAGTTAATTTGAGTCGCTTCATATGTTCACTAATAGCGATCGCTCGATGCTTATCGATGGTAAAAGTATCATCATCGAACATATATTCCCGCACTGTGTCGCCAAAGATAGCTTTGGCCTGTTCCATTTCGCGTCCCACAGCTTCCGGGCTTTTATGGCGGTAGAGATGCCCACCAATGGTTTGTGGCCAAAGGCAAAAAGTGCATTTTGCTGGACAACCGCGCCCAGTGTAAAAGGAAATGTAGGGGTGCAGTAGGTAGCCAATGAAATATTTTTTAATATTTAGGTCACGGGCATAAACTGGCAATACGCTAGGCATAGCATCCCAATCGTGAATCAATGGGCGTTCTTCGTTGTGGCGCACATTAAAATTATGGTCACGGTAGCTAATACCTTTAATTTCTTCGTAAGGTTTGCCTGACGCTAGTTCTTTACAGGCATAGTCAAATTCGTTACGACATACAAAGTCAATAACTGAATGGTCGCGCAGAGTCTCCTCTGGTAACACTGCTACATGGGCACCAACGAAGCCAATTTGGACATCTGGATTTTGGGCTTTGATAGCCTCAGCATACTTGACATCATTAGCCAATGAAGGCGTGCTGGTGTGTATGATCATCAATTCATAATCTTTAGCAATTTCCAGCACATCCTCTATAGTCTGACCATGTGGAGGCGCATCTACTAGCTTGCTACCTGGTACAAGGGCTGCGGGTTGCGCTAGCCATGTGGGATACCAAAAAGATGTAATTTCACGCTTGGCTTGATATCGTGAACCAGCGCCACCGTCAAACCCATCAAAGGAAGGAGGATTGATAAACAGGGTTTTTTTCACTGATATCTCTCTTTTAATTGAGCAGAGGAGTTAGTCCCCTGATACGTTTTTATTATTTGTGAGAATTGTAAGCCATATAAACCCAGTTTCTCAAAAAAAATGGGTTTATGAACTTTCATAGATGATTTAGGACTGCTAGATTATTCGTAAAAGGTTAAGGTTATATACAAATTATCAATCAGTAATAGTACTTAAAATTTTGCCAAAAATCGGGGTTGGAAACACAATTTTTGGGCTTATTCTGTTGAGGTACTAATGCTTCAAGTTTTTCGACACTTTCTTGGATATCGATATGTGTACCCCTACCATCACTCATCCTACCTTAAATACTACCTCTCTATAACATTTACCATGTGTCGTATTCTTTTTCCAAATTGGTATTAATCTACTTGAGTCGAACTGTCAAATGCAAATTTGCCAATATTATGTCATCTTTCCTAGTTCTTGACTTTTTTGGTTTAGGTTATACCTGATCACTAACTTTCCAAAGAATGTTGAAATGAAAAGGCTAATTTCTGCTGTTGCATTGACTCTCACAATCGCATCTTTCAGTTCTGCTGCCTTTGGGTATACTCAGGTAAAATCTAGAAATTTTCCTTACATTGTTGGAGCAGGTCAATTTCCCCAAACAAAGACCAGACTTGTCAGACATTCTTTGAGGCTAAAAATTCCTGAAGGTAGTAAGGCTTTATCCCAGATGACTATTACTGTACCCAAAGGTCTAACTGTAAGGAATGACATTGACATATTTGACCAGTCCAATCAAAAAATTGATGACAATATTACAGTCAAGGACAGAACGATTACAATTGCTTTCCCCCAACAGCTTACTCCTGGAAGCGAACTTAACATTGACTTAAACCGTGTCTTAATTTCAGGAACTTCTAATGGTTGGCTCTATCCAGTTTCTGTCAGACTTGTAGGTTTAGATGTGGATATTCCGATAGGTATATTTCGGTTGCGGCCATTCTTATAGGTACAAAATTGTACTAGTTCGCAGCGTTATAGAGTCCATCCAGCAGGTTGCTTAATTCTGCTGTTACCAGAAACTGAATAGTAATTTTAATCTTAGTAGTTATGGTTGTTAATAGGGGAGTATAACTGCGAGTGTGGCATGTATTATTAGTATCTCTATGCCTAACAATTGAGTCGCTAGTATGCTCATATATTTCCTCTCCAGTTGTTGCACAGACAGCTAAAGTATTAACCCTTAGCCTTGACGAGGCAATAACTAAAGCTGAAGCATATAATCCACAATTGTTAACTGCACAGCGAAGTATTAATGTCGCTCAGGCAGGAGTAGCAGTCGCCAAAGATAGACCAAATCCAAGATTCTCACTAGATATACCTTTTGGGCAAGCTGAGACTAAGCATACCGTCGGTATTGAACAACTGATTGAACTGGGGGGAAAACGTGGAGCACGTCTGGCTTTAGCCAACTCCCAAGTGCAACAAGCCCAGCTACAGTTAGACTCTTTACGTTGGCAAATTCGTACTCAAGTGCGTCAGGCATATGCAGAGTTAGCCATTGCTCAAGGAGCGCAGCAGAATGCAGAACAATCTCTTTCTATCAATAAGCAACTTGTTAATATTGCCAAACTACGTTTTCAAGCTGATGATGTGGCACGAGTTGATGTCGTTCAAGCTGAGTTTGCATTCGCCCAAGCGCAGCAAAAAGTTGAGCCAGCGATTAACCGCGTGCATCAGGCTACTATTCGTCTAAATACTCTCTTAGCTCAACCTACTGACACAGTAATTAGTTTGGCGGATGGATTGGCATTTAAGTTTTCTCTAAATGATTCACAGCAAGGGTTGGCAATTTTAGCAAAACCGCCCGATGTAGCGGTACTAAAAAATTTAGCTAAAGCGTCACGGTTAGATTTAGCTTTAGCTGAACAAGAAATACAAATAAACAACAACCAAATTCAGCTAGCTCGCTCGACTCGCATTCCAGATGTTACCTTAGCGGCATCATTTGTTTGGGACCCTGGTCTGAGTACAGATGGTGCGCCACCTCCAACGACAACAACAGCAGTAATCTTAGGAGTGCGGGTGGATCTGCCTTTATTCAATAGCGGTGGGAGTGGAGTAAACCAGGCACGTGCTAATCTTTCTGTGAGCCAAGCACAAAAAACCGGCTTAGAATCACAAGTTGATTCTGAAGTTGCAACAGCTTACGAAAACGTTATAAGCGCCCAACGCTTACTGGAGCGCGATCGCACAGTTTTACTACCGCAAGCCTTAGAGGTTCTAAATTTATCTCACGAAAGTTATCAGTACGGTCAAACTGGTTTGAGTGATGTTTTGCTCAACCAGCAGTCCGTACAATCAGTATTCGATAATTTCTACGCTGATATCCTCGCCTACCAAACCGCTCTAGGCGCACTAGAGCAAGCGGTCAATCTACCCCTATCTGCGATTAATAACACCAATGCCCCTAAAACTCCTTAAAAAAGCAGGGTATTTGCATTTGGTACTGCCCTCGCCAAACATCCTTACTACTATCTTGCTGTTCCTACTACTAGTTGGCTGCCAAGGTAAAGACCCACCAACTGACGAAGCCGCTGCCGCGGTGTCCTTGCCTGTTGTTAACGTGCAACGCCAAGATATAGCCGTGGAAGTCAACATCGGCGGTACAGTTAGCGCTCCACCCAATACAAGCGCGAAAGTCAGCCCGGCTGTAGCTGGAAAACTTGTAATTGTTACAGTCGTACCAGGTCAAAAGGTGGCTAAAGGGCAGTTAATTGCTCAATTGGATAATCGTCAAAGCCTCGATCAGGTAAACCAAGCAACAGCAGCGTTACATTCAGCCCAAGCTGGTATTGCTCAGGCAGAGATTAATTTAGAACTTGCACAAAAGACTTTAGAGCGATCGCGCCGCCTCTATAACGAAGCACTTAATCCGACTCAAAAATCTACAGATCCTGGTATCCAAGGAGCCAGAGCAGGTGTGACCCAAGCTCAAAGTAATCTTGCTCTCGCCGAAAATAACTTGCAGCGACAAAAACTACTCTTTAAAAAAGGCATAACACCCAAAAAAGACTTGTTCGCCGCCCAAAATCAGCTCGAAACTGCCCAAGCTGCTTTGGTTACTGCTCAAACTACCGTGCAACAAGTTGTACCTCAAAAGGATGTGATTGCAGCCCAATCTCAGGTTGAAATATCTCAAGCAGCTCTTGCGGCTGCAATTGCTCAAGAAAAACAGACTAAAGCTTCTCGTGACCAAGCTCAAACTCAGCTTTCCTTCACTGATATCCGCAGTCCGCTATCTGGAGTTGTAGCCACTCGGTTTCTGAATAACGGTGATAACACAGATCCTGCTACACCAATCATTCAGGTCGTTAACTTATCAAAAGTGATAGTCAATGCCAACTTCCCAGCAGATGAGAAAGCTAATATTCGTGTCGGACAAAGCACCAACATCCGTAGTCTTACAGGTGGCAACTATTCTGGTGTCGTCACTGCTGTTAGCCCGATTGTCGATCCCCAAAGCAATACCCGTAGCATTCAAATCAGCGTTAACAATTCTCAGGCACAGCTCAGACAAAACCAAGCCGTAACTGTTTCCATTACCATAGAAATCCGTTCAACGGCAATTACAGTACCTCAAACTGCTTTAGTACCAGACCCAGATAATCCCACAGGGCGGATGGTTTACACTGTGCAAGCTGGAAAACTGGAGCGGAAGAAGGTACAAACAGGTATTCAGCAGGGCGATCGCTTCGAGATTGTATCAGGTTTGGCGGGCAATGAAAGAGTTGTAGCTAAGGGTGCTTACGGTTTAGCAGATGGTACTGCTATACAGGAGGTGAAACAATGATTCGCTTCACAAAACTGCTGCAATCCCAAGCCAAAGCAATTTACTTAATATTTGTGCTGATTGCTTTTTTAGGAATTTTCGCTTACAACAACTTGCCCAGTGGAGTTTATCCAGAGTTATCCTTTCCACGAATTACTGCAATCGCTGAAGTTGCAAATGTTGCCCCAGAAGAAGTAGCCCTTACAGTTACTCGTCCTCTAGAAGAAGCTACTAATCAAGTTTATGGAGTTGAGAGGGTACGCTCTACAACTGCTCGTGGTTCAGCAGAACTCTCGATTGAGTTTCAACCTACAACCGATATGCAGCAGGCTTTACAGCAACTACAAGCCAAAATTAATGAAATACGGAGTACCCTGCCATCTGGGGTTAACCTCACAGTCGAGCGAGTTACCCCAGCCATTTTTCCCATACTCAGCTATAATTTCACCACTGATACTCTGGCGCAAACAGACCTTTATACAATTACTCAATATCAGATTTTGCCTCGCCTAACCAGGGTTGCAGGTGTCGCCCGTGTCAATCTCCAGGGGGGAAATATCCCAGAAGTGGAGGTGCAAATTGACCCAGGTCGCTTGCAAAGTTATAGCTTGAACCTATCGCAAGTTACTGATACCATCCAGCGCTCTACTCAGAATCAGGCAGTTGGTAAACTAGACAGCAACTACCAGCAAAATTTAGTAGTTACTAATGGTCAGCTCATCGATCCATCTGCATTAGCAGGGATTGTGGTAACGACAAAAGGCGTTGGTAAACCTGTGTTTTTAAAAGATGTAGCACAAGTTTCTCTGAGTGAAGCTGATCGCACCCAAATTGTTAGTGTTAAGGGAAAACCAGGACTGACACTAAATATTTTCCGCCAGCCAAATAGTAATGTTGTGGCTGTCACTGAGGCAGTACAGCAGGAAATCAACTCACTGGAAAAAAGCTTACCGCCGGGTGTGCAAATTACCAGAGCTTATGATGAATCAGGATTAGTTGTGGATGCGATCGCTAATGTTCGAGATGCAATCGCTATTGGCATTGTCCTAATTATCATTGTACTGTACGTTTTCCTGCGAGAATGGCGCAGTACGGTGATTGCTTCAATTACGATTCCCCTATCAGCACTCGCTGCTTTTGGGGTGCTATCCTTCGTTGGTCAAAGTCTAAATTTAATGTCTTTGGGAGGATTAGCAGTAGCGATTGGCTTGGTGATTGACGATGCCATTGTAGTGATTGAAAACATTGATCGCCAGTTGCAAAGTGGCTTGAACTCAACCGCAGCAGTAGCCGCAGCAATGGCACAATTAAGTGAACCTGTGATTAGTTCTACTCTGACTACAGTAGCGGTTTTTCTGCCTTTGGGACTATTGTCAGGTGTTGCTGGAGAATTTTTCACCAGTCTTACCATTACATTAACCGCTGCTGTTGGTTTCTCTTTAATTCTGGCACTGACTCTTACTCCCCTGCTAGGGGCAAAGTGGCTACGGGGTAAGTCGAATCACTCCGAATCAAAATTGTTAGTCAAACTAGACAATGCATATACGCGGCTGTTGCTTTTCGTGTTTAAGAAAGTGCATTGGGTAAGTGGAATCACTGTATTTCTTTTAGTAATAGGAGCAGTATTATTTACCCAAATAGGTTCAGATTTCTTGCCTAGCTTTGATGAAGGTAGCTATATCATTGATTATCTTGCCCCGCCGGGAACATCGTTAACTCAAACAGATTTTTTAGCACATCAACTAGAAGAAATTATCGCCAAAACGCCTGAAGTATCTACCTGGACGCGACGCACTGGGGCAGAAAATGGTTTGTTTGCCACTCAACCGAACAAAGGCGATGTTATTGTTGTCCTAAAAGGAGCGAATCAGCGTCAACGCAAAGTCTTTGAGATCATCGAAGAGCAACGGCAAGATATCTCCACAAAATTACCTCAGATACAGATTGACTTCCACCAAATCCTGCAAGACGAACTTAACGATCTATCTGGTGCAGCTAGTCCCGTGGAAGTACGAATCTTTGGTGAAAATCCAGCTATTTTACGTAACTTAAAAGACCAAGTTGAATCTCGCATTAATAAGATTTCTGGTTTGGTAGACTTAGCATCCAGTGGGGGAGTGATTTTACCGCAGTTAGATTTGCACGTTAACCCTACTCAAGCTGGACAGTTGGGTTTGACAGAATCTGAAGTTGCACAGCAAGTACAAGATGCTTTGTTTGGAAGGATTGCGACTCAAATTCGTCAAGGTGACAGGCTAGTGGATGTGCGCGTCCATCTTTTAGATACTGTGCGTCGAGATCCGCAACAACTCAATCAAATTCCCATTGTTGGCACGAATGGCACTACATTGCCTCTTTCTGCCGTAGCCACAATCAAACCAACTACAGGCGAAGAAGCGATTTTGCGCGAGAATCAGCAGCGTTATATTTCCTTCACTGCTGGCGTTGAAAAACGCGATCTCAGTTCGGTGGTGCGAGATATTAAGAACAAATTAGTCGGGTTAAAGCTACCTCAAGGCTACATACTCTCAGTGGGAGGATTGATTGCCTCTCAGCAACAGTCTTTTTCACAATTACTGCTAGTTATGAGTTTGGGAGTGTTACTAGTATATCTGGTGTTAGTTTTACAATTCCGCGATTTCTTGGAACCTCTAGTGATTTTTACAACAATACCCCTTGCCCTTTTAGGAGTGGTACTGGGTTTGTGGTTTACAAAAACACCACTAAATGTTTCATCTTTTATGGGAATTATTCTACTAGTAGGTTTGGTTGTCAAGAACGGAATTATTTTATTGGAATATACCAACCGTTTACGTGCAGAGGGTCATTCTGTTGAATCTGCTTTAGTTGAAGCTGGTCGTGTAAGACTTAGACCAATTTTGATGACTACACTCTGTACCATTTTGGGTTTACTACCTTTGGCTTTGGGTTTAGGTGCAGGCGCAGAATTACAAAAACCCTTAGCGATCGCTGTTATTGGTGGACTTTCTCTATCTACTATTTTCACACTTATATATGTGCCAGTTGTATTTCGTTTGGTCTACCGATTACGCTGGTGATAGTTGTGTTGCCAAAAATAGATTGTGCTTACTGCCTGGAAACCACCATTCGCAGGCTGCTACTTGGGGAGATCCAATAATCTGGTTGACATCGCTTAATTGGATAAAAACAAAATTAAGAGGGGTAATGCGCCAGCAAGCGCACTGTGAAACAACTACCAACTCCCATTTGACTTGTGACCGTAAGAGTACCCCCATGATTGTGGACAAGACTTTGAGCGATCGCTAAACCCAATCCAAAGCCTCCAAACCGATAAGACCGTGCTTCATCGGCCCGCCAAAATCGCTCAAAGACTTGCTGGAGATGTTCTGGTGCTATCCCAATTCCCGTATCCTTAACTCTTGCATACATCTGCTGACCAACCAGGTTAGCCTGAATTTCAACTTCACCGTTTACTCTTGTGTATTGAAGGGCATTTTCAATTAAATTGGCAAAAACTCTTGTAAGTTGAACGGAATCACCTAGCACATACAGCGGCTCAGTTAGGTTGGCTTTTAGATTGATTTCTTTGGCGCCAGCTTGAGGCTGATAAAGCTGAACTAAGTTATGTAAAATCTTCTCTAGGTTTACAATCTCTCGTTTTCTGCTTTGAATTTGGTCACTTCGAGCTAGAAGCAGCAAATCTTCAGTTAAGCGACTCATTTGGTCAGTTGCACTAGCAATCGCCCTAAACTTTTTGGCATCTATAGAGCGCATTCCTTCTGGATATTCCAGTGCTACTTCCACATTTGCTGTAATTGCCATCAAAGGAGTGCGGAGTTCATGAGATGCATCCCCTGTAAACTGTTTAAGTCGTTGGAAACTCTGCTCAATTGGTTGCATCGCCTTACGAGTTAACCAAACCCCACTAATGCTACTCAGCACTAAAGTAATGACAACACCAATGGCTAAATCCCAATCTAACTCAGTCAGTGTTTTATCAAATTCTTTTAAAGATTGACTTGCCCTTACATAGCCAATCAAACGACCATCGTCATTATCAATCACAGGTAATGTAATCCCTTGAAGCCGAACTTTGCCAATTTTTTGAAATTGCATAGTTTGATTGAGAGGAGAGGGCAAAGTTAAAACATATTTTCCTTGTTGTCCAACCAAGTGATGTTGAAGGTCGTACCACTGCAAGCCTTGATGAGAAGTAATTAACTCTTTAATGGGAAAATCATTTTCTAATTGTAGACGACCATTGTGAAGTTCAGCATTAGCCGCAGCGCTTTGTCCTAAAATCATTAGGTTTTCTATAAGTTTTTGACTAAGACTGTGAGTAAACACTACTCGGACTGCCAACGCAAATATTCCTAGCAGTGAAGCGAAAACAACTAGATAAGACAGCAGCAAGTGATAGCGGGTTTTTTGAAACACGAGACGCTTATTTTTCACCAGATATTTAATCAGCTACTTGTAGACGATAACCTATGCCATACACATTTTCGATCAAATCTGATTTACAGCCTGCTGCTTTAATTTTCCGTCGCAAGTTGACTATGTGGGTTTTAATAGTTTCTTCTCCCGGTACCTCCTGAAATTCCCAAAGTTTTTCTAGCAGTTCGGAGCGAGTAAACACTCGTGTGGGACTTTTTAAAAATACTTCTAGAATCGTATATTCTTTAGGAGTTAGTGAGAGACGATTGCTTCCATAAGTTACTTGATAAGTGCTTGAATCTAGTTGCAAATTTCTATGATTTAAAATCGGGGGTTTAATATCTAGACTTCGGCGCGACAAGGCTCTAATTCTAGCTGCTAGTTCTGGTAGTTTAAACGGCTTCACTAGATAATCATCAGCTCCAGCATCCAGTCCAATGATTTTATCTGTAGTTGTATCTTTCGCTGTCAACATCAAAATTAGAGCTTGATATTTCTCTGCACGTAAACGTTTACACAGGGTAATTCCATCAAGGCGAGGTAACATCAAATCTAGCAAAATCAGGTCATAGGGAGCAATCAGCGCCTGTTGAAAACCTGTAATCCCATCCGGGGCTAGATCCACTACATGATATTGATGTATTAAATGCTCAGCCAAAGGGTCAGCAATCCGTTGGTCATCTTCGATTAACAGGATTTTCATTTCTAAAGAAGGTAAGTGCGTGGAGATTATATCAGAATAGAGTTTGGTTTGACACTCTGTCTATTGACAAACCCCTAATAATTGGCGTTTGGATTAAAAAGGCTACATTCAGAAGAAAAAGGGGGTGTGATTGAATACAAACCCCGTTGGTACAAACTGAAAGAAGAACTATTAACTCTCAGCTCCCAAAATGAAACTTGCCAATATGATATTATTTCTGTAAACCTAAATGCCAAGCGATTGAGTACATTTTTCCCTATCTCAATCAATGTAAGGCTTTTGGGTTTCGCACTCCTGACTAGTCTAGTTCCCGGTGCGAAACTCAGAAGGCTTATTCTATAAAGCCTAAAAACCTTGGTTTTAGTTCCTGGAAACATCTTAAATCCGTATCTTTATTTTTTGGAAATTTAGTTTTGCACCGGGAACTAGTCTAAACTCCAGTTGGCTAATCTTTTCCTGAAATTAGGGAACCGACCGAATTAATTCAAAAGTTCAAGAATTAGAGGCAGATTGCAGATTGCAGATGGCTGATGGCAGATTGCAGATGGCTGATTGCTGATGTAATCGGATTTCTAATAGTGAAAGCGATCGCCATTCCAGGAGTGTTATGTTACGATAGCTACTTTTTTAGCTTTGCTGCAAACAATAGCAACTAAACACTCACTTCATGAGCACAGTCAAGTCAATCTCCTAAAACCAGGATCACAAAAGTACCAGGGATAATACTTGGTCGAGATCGCGGCTGCCCTGTGATGGAGGTAGGCGTTGCTTGAAACTTAGCTGTGTCCAAATATAGCTTATGCGTCTTCAAATCTAACGCCATTGTCCGCGCTCCTCGCTGGGTCACGACATTATTCACAATACTAAATTTATCGGGAGAGTCTTCATGTACCACTGTCAGTGAACCTTCGCCGTTCGAGCTAAAAGCTAGGCCAGTCGCAGGGTCATAAGCAATCGCATCCGTCCCATTGCCAATTGGAAGTGTAGCTTTTATACTTCCTGTATTTGCATCCGCCACACTCATCACTTGGTTTCCACAACCGATGAACAACCGCCGATGCTGTCTATCTATTGCGATCCCAGTTGGTTCCGAGCAAGGTTTGAGCGCCCAATGCCTCTGAACTTTGAGACTACTAGTATTTAAAGTTATAACTTCGCTTTTATCTTCTAAGTTCACGTAAATCTGCCCGAAGCCATCAGCAACCGCAAATTCTGGTTTACCACCTAAGCCAACTGTCCCCAGGACTTTGGTAGTTTTGGCATCAAAAACAGTTGCCGAGTTGCTCTTACCGTTAAAAGCGAAGACTTTCTGTGACATAGGATCATAGACAATTGCATCTGGGTTAGAACCAGTTTTAACTCGTCCTATAACTTGTAGTGTCTTTAAATCGAAAATGGTAGCTGTTGCCGCCTTGCCATTACTAATAAAGCCACGACTCAATTCTGGGGCAATGGCAACACCATGTACTCCAGCAGTATGAGGAATTTCGCCTACAACCAACCCAGTGTCAACATTTAATACTGTTACCCTTGTGGAGCGCGTAATGTATAGGCGACGGGCAGCACTATCCAATGTCAGGTAATCCCATCCTCCTTCTCCACCCAGAGGTATTTTTTTGACTATTTGATAGTTCTGAGTTGGTAATGTGCCTCTAATCACTGCATTTTGAAGGCAAAAGCCAGAACTAAAGATTAATACAGAGGCAATAGCTGTGCCAATCCGACGATAAATTATGGTGTTCAAAAAATATATAAGGATATATGCTGCATACACCTTTAGTCTGGGCTTTTAAGGACTGTAGCGCAATATTTATTTGAAAATGATTAATGGAACTTAGACAAAAATTAAGCCCAAATTGGTTTTATACGAAGCAAACGCGTCACGGCATAAACTTCGTTTTTTCGTCTTTAACCTCAATCAATAGCAGGGTGATTTCCTTGAACGTAGAAAGAAGAAGTTCAGCAGTAGAACGTACAGTTTCTCGTTGCGGATTGCTAACATAAATACCAGCAAGCTTTTTGAAGTTGAGCTTGAGGCTACAACGTACCTGATTCCGTCCAAAAGGTGGCAACGAGTCAGTATTATAACACTGTTATTATTAATACCGTCAGTAGAAATTGCCGTTTTACATCAGTCCGCTACGGTTGCAGTTCCAACCAATCAGACTCCTAAGAGTTCTACCCCAACAACCTCCATTCTACCCAATCACCCTGACTACCAGGCACTCCAGGCATTGGTACAACAGTATAGTTGTGTCATCCCCGTCCAAAACTTTGGCACTCTTCCTGTAACCTGACTTTTCCCGTTATCTTTTTGGCGGAGCGATCGCTTAAGCTACTTCTATATCTAAGTCCTATTTTCTGGTTGTTAAATGCGTAAAAGCTTATCTTGATACTTTCATTACTATTGATTAGGGATAACACACATCTCGCTCTTTGAGAAAAACTTTTTGGTTTACTGGATATTCTTTTTACCTTCAGGAAAAGTACCTCCAAGGCTGCGGAAATACACTCCTCCAATGGTGAGTAAAAACGTCACATATCCCACTGCTTGTACAAGATAGAGATTCTCTGTATAACCAAATAAAGATTTAAGGATAATCCCAGGAAACTGTTCGTCAGGCAAGATTGTAGAAGTATTTGAAACCATTGTCCCTAAAATACAGGAGTGGACTTTAGTAAAGCGTTCGTAATAAAAACAAAGGCTTTCTGTGGCACGACTGCTAAGGGCAAGATTAGCTACAGCGTCGTCAAAATGTTTTAAGGCTGAAACTACCAACCTAGCGACAATCAATACTAATAAAACGCCCATTACCTGGAAAAACTGGCGGATATTAATTTTGACACCCCATTCAAATAGCAGCACTCCAATGGCAG
>NZ_JBALCZ010000093.1:0-211375 GCF_036917615.1 Nostoc sp. | reverse complement strand
GCGAGTTAAGTGAAGCAATGATTTATGGATCATTGATTCGTCTTATGGTCAGGCGAATGGCATCTTAAGCTTTTGTTTACGAATCAGCTCTCAGAGGGGTTGACACCAAAGAAAGATTCAGTGGCTGGATTAGCCTGCTGGATAATGCCTCGATCATCCACAACTAAAATACCATCCTGGGCAACAGTAAACAGGTGTTCGGCAGCTTCTCGTGCTTCTGCGATCGCCACCACTTGGGGTAAACTTGTCCAACAGGCGATCGCTACTCCCACAAATGCCACACTCATCAGCAGCACCACAAATAGATTTTCACCCGCCGCAGTTGCAACTTTATTAAGTTTGACACCAAATAACCAGCCAACTCCCACTGCGCTGCACAGTAAAAAAATCAGGATGCCCACCTGGAGAACTACTGAGTCCTTGATGATTACCTTCGGGCGCGTGTGATATCGTCGCATCCACCAACTGGGATGGAATGGAGGGAAGGCGACGCGGCGAATCACCGCATCAATTCCCATAACGCCAATGGGAAATAATAGCCCAATGAGCAAGTTGAGCCAACCCCAGGCAAATCCACCCACCACCAGCACCACAACTTCTAACAGCAGAATGCCCAGAGATATGCTAGGGAACAAAACTTCTGGGCGATCGCGCCTCAGCCAAAGCCCCAAATGGAATAACATAAAGGAGACAAACCAGCCAATATTGCCAACAGCCACGATTCGCGCTACATCTCCCCAAATTAGATAGATCAAGCACAACACCAGTGTCAATGTCAATGCTGGGACAAACACACCCCGGCGTGATACAACGGAAAATACTGGTGAGATGTGGTTATCTAACGCAAGTTGATACAAAATTCGAGGGCAATTAGAAACCACCGTTGCCGAACCTAGCAGACAAGCAGCCACCAGCAAAAAGGAAACACTTATAGCCGCTGATTTTCCCCAAAAGGGTTGGGAAGCCGCCACAAGATTCAGAAAAGCATTGTCTTTAAGGCTTGGATGTGTTGCTAACCGCATCATTACCCAAGACCCCCCTAAAAAGATAGGTGGCATCATCCAAGCTGCAAAATCTAGAAAGCGCAGTGTCTGGGTGGGTTGGCGGCTATCGGCAACAAAGGAAGAAGCCGTTTCACAGCTGTAGGTTGCATAGGTGACGAAAAAGAACCACTTGGCCCAATCCACAAAACTCGGAGATGACCAATTGCTGGGAAAAAACCCAGGACTATCACCAGAGAATGCTAACCAGCCAAGACCCTGCACACAGAAGGTGATTAGCAATCCAAAGGCTGGAATTATAAAAAACAAATGTAAAATACTCAGGGCCCGAGTCCCACTAAATGCCACGATAAACGGCAACAGTGTAAAGCCAATATCCAGAAATCTTTCTGGACAGGCAATACCCAGTACCTCCAAATTCACTTTAATTAAATCTCTGAGTACGATCGTATTAACTGCTAAGTAGGAAACCCAGTTGAGGAGGTATCCAATTGCTGCATAGCGAGCTAGTCCAGGGTAGTTTTGCAGCAGCTTGGTAGCATAGTTAGGTGTTCCTCCAGCCACGTTCAGAAAATGCATACCCAAGCATTTTACCTGATAGTTGAGCAGCATTCCGAAAATCACCGCAGGTATCCAGACAAAAATAGCTTGGGAACCGAGAGCAGCATGAATTGCTGGAACCAATGCTGTCCAGGAAATATGAGCTGTTAAACCGAAGCCCCAACTTTCAACAGCACTCAGGCATCTAGTCAAGCGAGGGTAAGAAGATTGGCTCAAAGTGGCATGAGCAGGATGGGACATGATTGGCAGTGCTGGGTGGGATACTGTAATTAAGCTTATTAGCTAGAGTTCCCATCTGTTTAATGTTCTGAACAGAGACTTTTTGCTCGGAATCATACAGATTCACAACACCAGCATTTCTTGACACCATAATTTGGCCTTCAAGGTGCAGCGATTAGTAACCTCTGCTGGGTCACCCAGTGTGGCATTAGTTTGACCAGAGGTGATGCAATACGGTGGCAGAAGCTAATCTATGACGTTGAGATCGCTAGGTAGGTGTGAACTCTTGGTTGGGGCTGACTTGTGGGGTGTTGTCTCCTCCCACTTGCAATGCGTGTACCTGTTCTTGGCAACCCCTAACTGTTGATTTGCCGCAGGCGATCGCTCTTCTCTCAAAAACTTTTTGGTTTACTGATAGAAGACTATGAACCACAAATGCCCGTCTGTGAATTCGGGAAGCCCTCACTATACGCTTGCGTATAGTGAGGGAGGATGTTCAATGGTCTTAATTGAGACTTGTCGCTACTGTTTGGCCAGAGGTCAGCTTTTTGCGGCGGAGTATAAAAGCTCCCAGCAATCCTGCCATTACTATGGAGCCTCCAACTGAAGAAGGTTCTGGAACGCGTGTGGATGTTCTTGTTATCGTCTCAATTCTCTCAAGTGGTGTCGGGAAGGCTACCCCATTTAACCTAGCTGTTGCCGTGATTGAACCATTTCTACCACTGACTACTAAAGGCTGACCATCAACTATATAGGTAATATCGACATCTGTACCATTCGGACAGGGAATATCGGCTAGCTGTCTACAAAGCGATTGAACGTTTGATAAAGTCAGTGTCTGATTCGCAAAAAATGGGGTAAACCCCGAATTCTTTAGAGAAACAGAAAAATTAGTCAGATCGGAGGCTGTCAAAAATTTGGCATCAGGTTGAATCGCCCCCGTGTACGTTCCACTAACTTCGCCTTGAGGGTATTTCTGGGTAAAGTCAAAAGTAACGAAAGAGGTTCGAGTCTCAAAGGGTTTAATCGTCAGTGAGTTGAGCGTAGTGGAGTAGTGGTACGGTCGGGGTTCAGAGAAAAATCCTTGTACCTTGAGTCACTTGAGAAAACCGAAACATTATTACCGACCTGGTAGGCAAAACCTTGGGAATCAACTAGGCTACTTTGAGATGGAAAGATCAAGTTGTCGTTATTAAAAAAACCTGACGGAATCAGGCTCGAAATACTAGCTCCATTTCGTTCCCCAACAATATTAGTTACTTGATATTTTCCATCTCCTATATCCGTTGCTGTGAGTATCCCATCGGCATAAAGCCCTTTTCCAGAATAATAAAAGTCAAACTTAGCCGCATTAGCGGATTGAGCCATAAATAGGGTAGATGTTACTAACCCGGCAAAAGTAATAGCCTTAAGAGTCAATTTTTTCAGAGTCATAATAATTTTTCAATGAAGTAAATATGTTTTGAAGTATACCTTATTAAGAGGATGTTTGAAAATTTCTTTTGGAGCAAGTTTTACATTGTTTGCTTGACTTTTCTCTCGGTATACCCTTACTAAACATGCAGCAAGTATGGTAGTAAGTGATGATTTTTAACACCACTTTATACGCACTATCTTTGTCTACTAATTACTATACCAAAATCTGAAAATCTCTATTCAGATTTACTCAATCTTTTTGGAAGCTTTATTTATATTTAATATCCATTCAAGAATTGGAAGTAAAACGATTATCCGAACCGTAATGGGAGCAGGGGAAGCGATCTAAATTCCATAAATTAGTATTAACAACAAAAGTTATTTGTGTATTCAAGTTAGCTAAGAACTTGAATAGTGAATTAATCATCTTCTAAATTAGCAATAATTAAGATGTGATATTTACATCTCTTTCGTTTTACTGTTACTTCTTTTTAATCGTTTACGTCCACGTTTTTCTTGAGTTTTTATTTATTTGATTGGCAACTTGCTATTTATTTTTGCATCGCTCCTGATTACCTATTCTATCTGAATAGAAAATGAGTGCCTCTCTTCCATGCTTACTAATGATAATACAAAAAAAGATAGACCTGATACGGGTTTGCTTACTAGACTAGAAAAGAATTTATCTAATCCATAAGTCTGTTTACCTGATTTACTGACTACAACTTCATCTCCTGCCAGTAAATATCTTTCATTTGCACGGAACAAATGCTTGCAGAAAAATAGCCAAAATAAGATTGCCCAAGGTATTACTGTATGAAAAAATCTCAGCAGAGTTCGATAACTACCACCAATGCCTGCCCAACGGGACACTCAAGGGCATGGTGACTCGGTCGCTCATTGCTAACATAGCCAGGATTATCTGGTTAAATTGCCGCATCGTTGTAGCGTTTATGTGCTGCGATCGCTGATCTTGTAGGGTGAGTTAACGAAGTGCGATCGCTGTTTTTAATTGAAGGAAGGCGATCGTTTTTTGGTGTGGGCAAAAGCTAATTTACGACGCCCTTGCGTTGTATTCTGCTACAGGTACTTCCCGAATTTGTGCAAGTAACTGTTTTTCGCTTTCAGCTAGGAAAAGAACCCCAAAAATACTAGTATCAAAAATAGTTGATCTGCCAAATTGCCAAAAACCTATTTTTGTGTATTTAGAAACTTCCAAATAAAAAATATCCAACTATTGATTGTGGGGTGAGCATCTCGCCCGCCTGTAACACTTCGCGTTATTCTTGATCAGACGTCAGCGAACAAGTTTATTGCAGCGAACTTTAAAAAGCATGGGTGGCAAATTAATTGTATTTGAAGGGGTGGAAGGCTGTGGCAAAACCAGCCAAATCCAGCTTTGTTCTGAGTGGTTAGAAAGTCTGGGTGTTTCTGTGATGGTAACTCGTGAACCAGGAGGAACGGAGTTAGGCTTACATCTTCGCCGCTTGCTACTAGATTCGGCAGAGGATAAACCGATTGCACAAGTGACAGAACTTTTGTTGTATGCTGCTGACCGATCGCAACACGTTGAACAAGAACTCAAACCGCAACTGCAAGCAGGGAAATATATATTGTGCGATCGCTACACTGACTCTACCATTGCCTACCAAGGATATGGTCGCGGTTTGAACATGAGTTTAATCAATCAGCTTAACTATATTGCCACTGCTGGTAAGACAAGCGACTTAACTATTTGGCTAGATGTCGATGTCGAGGTGGGACTGGCTCGTAAACTAGCAAGCATTGTAGGACTAGACCGGATTGAACAGGAGACAATCGCTTTTCATCGGCGCGTTCAGCAAGGATACGCACATTTAGCAGCATCGCATCCCTCACGAATTGTTCGAGTAGATGGCAGCTTGAGTAAAGAAGCTGTACAAGAGGTAATTCAAGGAATTTTGTGCGATCGCTTGCACTTGGCGAGGTAGGACAAAAATAAACCTAAAAGTTTTTAGCGTCTGGTAGAGAAGTAATCCCAGTCTTGATGAGATTGCTTCGCTTCGCTCGCAATCACGGAAATACATTAAGCTAAACCACATCTAGTTTGCATATCTAAAACTTTTATAACTCTTGTGGGGTGGGCATCTTGCCCGCCCTAATTATGCAATTTAAATGTGGAACAGCTTACCTTTGCGTAAGTCCTGAAGTGGTGTTTTTGACTGATTTTTTGAAACCAACTGCAATACGGTTCAGTTAACCAAAAATCTCAATTTTTAGAAAAGTTGCTGTACTAAACTCCAACAACTTTTCACTACTTCCCTTTTTTCTCATCCAGTGCTTTCTGAATAGCTTCTCTGCAAAATTCAGGAGGGTCGTCTTGTTGTTGCACTTCCTCTTTCATTGTTTTAGTAATGCGTAAATTTAATCTTTCGGTTAATGGTTCTTCTCTGTCTGTAGTGAACGGTTTTAGATTCTCTGGCTTACCCTTGTTCTTGGTCATTTGTATAGAAATATAAATAATAATATTCTCCACATGCCTACCAGTGGAAGATATTTAATTGGTGGATGTTTCACCCTGGTAAAGTTTGCATCCACCGATACCACTTTTACAAATGGGTAATTCTATTTTATGTTCACAAGGTCAGAACTCGAAATCAAAACCACTGCTGAGTTAAGAGATTTGTGTAGGCGTTACGGATTAAAGCCTACCGGGAATGGAGGGTACAAGACTAGTTGGATTGTTACCTTGATGGCATTCCCACAGATAGCACTCTCTCAGTTAAGGCAAGGAAGAGGGTTAAAATCACCAGGTTTCAGTGTTATTCAATTCCTCGAAGGGGTCGTAGATGAGATAAACTCCCCCACTGATGAACAAGCGGCACTAATTCGGATAACTTTAGAAGGCAAGGCTATGAGCTACCCTGACCGATACGACCAAGAGAGTTTACTGAACTTGCACAAAGCTAAGATGCACCTTGAGATGGCTATCGGACTACTAAATCAGTAAATCAGTTTACCAGGCGACGCACTTAGTCCTCGGAAACCTAAAGCTGGGGACTTTTTTATATTCCATATACCCAAAGGGTTTGCTGTAGGCAAACTGCTCAAAATGTTCCTTGAATAATTCCGCCATCTACTTGCAGCATGACTCCATTCACAAATGATGCGGCTGGTGAACTCAGAAATACCGCGACATTGGCAAACTCTTCTGGTGTCCCTATACGACCTAAAGGAACTGTCGCATTGACTCGAGCAATTTCTGCTGCTTTTGTTTCACCACTTTTAACAATCCGGGCGTTGATTAATTCTTCTACCCGTTCTGTATATGTCCAACCTGGTAAGATGCTGTTGACGCGAATTTTATCGCTACCCAGTTCTTGGCTGAGAGTTTTCGTTAAACCAATTACTGCTAACCTAATGGAATTAGACAACACCAGATTTTGGGCTGGTTGTTTAGTTGAGGTTGAGGTGACAGTCAGAATCGCTGGTGCGCTAGATTGGCGTAAGTGAGGTAAAGCGGACTTTACCAGACGTACCGCACTCAGCAAAGTCAAGTTGATCGAAGTTTCCCAAGTTGCCAAATCAATATCGTCAAAAGTGCCAGGGGGTGAACCTCCGGCGTTGGTAACGAGGATATCCAACCCGCCGAATTTTTCCACTGTGGCATTAATCACCCGCTCAATATCTTCTTGACTCGTAACGTCTGCACGCAGAGATAGCACTTCTGTACCTGTTTCGCTTTCAATCTCCGCAGCGGTTTTGTCAATTAACTCACTGCGGGCACAGATGGCAACTTTTGCACCCTCACGGGCAAATTGCCTTGCTGTAGCTTTGCCCAAACCTTTACTAGCAGCTGTCACTAAGGCGACTTTGCCACGGAGTTGCAAATCCATAATCTTGATATATTGTTGTTTACAGTAACTTGAAGCCGAGGTGATTGAGAACTTCACGCAAGCGATCGCGTCCTTTCAATGACTCGACAGTTGCGATCCGCCCGGCTGAGTGTTCTGACCAATCACCGGGGATATTCATCTTTTGTTTAGTATAAAAGTCTTTAATGATATCGTTATAGTGAGCGATCGCTTCTTCTTGATCTGCCAATTTATAAGTTTCACGGTGCAGTATCGCTGATTGGGGCAACCTTGGCTTAATCGCTGCTTCTACCTCAGGATTTGGATAGCCAACACACAACCCAAATACAGCATAGACAGAGGAGGGCAAATTCAATATCTCTGCTACTTCTTGCGGGCGGTTCCTGATTCCGCCGATATATACTGTTCCTAAACCGAGTGACTCAGCTGCGACTGCTGCGTTTTGCGCCGCCAAACTTGCATCGATTGTTGCCGTCACAAACATTTCTAAGTATTCCAGCGCATCATGAGATATGCCGCGACTGTCAGCAACGTAACTTAGACGCGCCAAATCTGCTAACCAAACCAAGAATAAAGGCACTTGCTTAATATGTGCTTGGTTTCCCGCTAGCTGGGATAACTCCTCTTTGCGCTGTTGATCTTCGACTGCTACCACACTCCAGGTTTGCAAATTAGAGGAAGTAGATGCAGATTGGGCAGCTGCAATTAGTAACTCCAGAGTTCCCGCTGGTAGAGAATCAGATAGATAAGACCGGATTGAACGGTGAGATAATAGTGCTGTTAGGGAATCATTCCATGCAATTTCCGGATTGAAGGGAATTTCACCGTAGCGCGATCGCAGTAGTTCTGTAGGATTAGTCATAATCAATTCCCAGATTCACATTTCAAAAATTTCCAGTTGTTTTATTACTAACATCAATTCCATTTGTCGGGCTATACATCTGTACGCCCCTACAGCCGATTCATTGTACTAGTTTAAGTTTTTGGGGAAAATGCAGCGTATTGCTCTTTTGTCAACACTGCATCTTTCACATTTACCTCTTTGGGAATTAACTTCAATTTATAATATGTATCCGCAACACCTTGTTGTAGATTTATGAGATTGTCATCAACTGGTACAAGACCAAAAGTCCGTCTGTTAGTTGCTTTTTTCATCGTTTCTAAATCAATTCCTAACACAGGTGCTAGAGTTTTTGCTACTTCTTCTCGATTCTGTTTAGACCATTCTTCTAAATTTTGAATTTCCTCAAGTATTGCCTTGACAGTTTGAGGATTTTCAGTGACAAATTTGCGAGTCATCAAATAATATCCTCCCTGTTTATTAATTCCTGCGCCATTAATCAGGACTCTGGCTTTAGTTGCCTCTTGAGCAGCTGCATAGAAGGGGTCCCAAATTACCCAGGCATCTACACTACCCTTGACAAATGCAGCGCGGGCATCAGCCGGTGCTAAATATTTAGGTTCAATGTCAGTATATTTCAGTCCTGCTTTATCTAGAGCTTGGACTAATAATAAATGGGCGCTAGATCCTTTTTGAAAGGCAACTTTTTTACCTTTGAGGTCAGTAAGTTTTTGAATTTGTGAATTCTGAGGAACAAGAATTGCTGAACTAGCCGGAGTAGCCGCAGTACCAACAACATAAGTTAGTGATGCTCCCGCTGCTTGAGCAAATATTGGCGGTGATTCTCCTACAGGTCCGATGTCAATACTACCTACATTCATGGCTTCTAGTAGTTGGGGCCCCGCTTGAAATTCAGTCCACTTTACAGTGATACCTTCTGGTGCCAAACGCTTTTCTAAAACACCCTTAGTTCTAAGTAAAATAGTCGATTTTTGATAGCCAAATCTGACTACTGTTGCTTTACCGGAAGCAGAATTGCCAACAGATGTAGCACTGGGATTAGGAGAATTAACAGTCGATGTCGATGAGCAGGCGGCAAATAGCACGCTCAGACAAAGACCTGTAACAAAAGCCCCCGCAATTGGCAAAGGAGAAGAAAAGAATAATTTATGTTGGTTGTTAAATGGGATATTTCTGAATTTTATCAACGATATCCATTTGGTAATTAAGCGGCGAAAGATTAGGTTAATCATCAAAATGATTTCTCTGAAATATATTAATACTATAAACTTATAGGTTTACCGGAGTATAGAAATAAATTCAGGCAAAGTTGATATAAAAAGAGCGGGAAGTGCAGTAGATGGAAACTTCCCCGCCTATATATCCCAGTGCCAAAAAACACAGCACTAATTCAGCAAATCAGGTTCCTCGCGCACAATCCTGTCGTAAAGTGGCTGGAAGCTGAACCACCCACTTATATGTGACCCCACTTGAGTTTGTGTTAAACGGGCTGTTTCGTGTTTGATAGTAGTGGGTCTACCCGCAGCTTCTGCTAGCAGTTGGGCTTGGCACGATCGCTCTAAGCTAATGTACCAAAAGGCAGCTTCATCTACTGTATGTCCCACAGTTAAAATGCTGTGGTTACGCAGGATTATGGCTTTCTTTGGCCCCAAAGTTTGCGCCAGTCGCTGACCTTCAGAAGTTTCTAAAACAACACCTGTAAAATCGTCAAATAGCGCATGGTCTTCGTAAAAAGCACAGGAATCTTGTGTTAAGGGGTCAAGGAGACGACCTAAACTAGACCAGGCTTTACCATAAAGTGAGTGGGCGTGAGCCGCCGCGATCACATCAGGTCGAGCTTCATGAAGCTGAGAATGAATAGCGAAAGCAGCTTGATTCACCTCAGCATCGCCTTTAACCACCTCACCTTCTCTGTTAACCAAAATCAGGTCAGAAACTCGGATATGACCGAAGTATGTTCCGAATGGATTGACCCAGAAATGGTCTGTAAACTCCGGATCACGAGCCGTAATATGGCCGGCGATTCCCTCGCTGAACCCAAATTTACCAAACAGGCGAAAGGCAGCGGCGAGGCGTTGCTTACGGTGCAGGCGTTCGTCTTCAACTCGCTCGAATACGGGGGGTTGTGGTCTATCGGACTTGGGCATGTTCTTTTTCCTCTTCCTCTTTGCAGGGAGCGTTAGAATATCCAGAGCGAAAGGATTTGACGCTGTGAGATTCTGGGATGAACTGGTGACGCAAGATGCAGCCAGTATCATTACCCATAACATGGATGGATACAGATGCGCTCTGGGATGTGGTTTTGACGGCGTGGATATCACCATCTGGGGGTAAGAGGCGGTAGATATCCCCTGGTTGAAGCGATGCCTGCGGCGGGCTAAGCCTACGCACTTCAGTTACTTGTAATTGTGCGTGTCCTTCGGCGTCGCCGTTATCTACACGGCGATAGACTGTTTCTTGTTGATTGCCTTTGTATAAACCAATCAATCCCCAGGCCAAATGGTCGTGGACGGGAGTCGTTGAACCTGGGGGAATCACCAAACTGAAGACTGAGAGGGAACGGTCTTTGGCGCGATAAAGCAGCCACTGACCAATACCGCCACCCATCTTGCTTTCCGGATTGATTTGGGCAAACTTTTCCGGGAGCCATTCCTGTTGGGCGAGCAGCTCTTGAAAATAGGGTTCTAGTCTGGCGAGAGTTTGGGTGCGATCGTTAACAGTACTAGCGCTAATTTCACGCACTGTTGCTACAAAGGATCGTAGTTCCTGGCTTTCGATAAACCATTGGTCTTCTGGCAATGGTTCCAAGATGGTGTGGTTCGTCATCTATATTCCTCGGTTTGGGAAGCGATTAAAATTAATAGCAATTTTTTGATCTTTGCTGACAATAGTACTAGTAGTTTTAACAGCAGGGTGAATCTTGAAGCCAAGTTGCTCAAGTTTTAGACGAGAAAGGGACTCCTTCAAAATGATCGTAAAGGGATATCGCTGGAATACGGTAGCTTTCCCTTGTGACAAGAGCAGCCTAGCACGGCTGATGCGTACTGGATATAACGGTTGTTGGTTGGCATCGAGAATGAATACTTTGGTCATGCATGATATTCCTTACGAATTAAGTTATTAAGGGACTATCAAAAAATCAATCATCCAATCTTGATCTAAAGGATTTCCAACAAATAAATTATTCAATCTTGTGGAGTGGCAAAATTAGCTCCTTTGGTTACCGGTGGACTTTTCGGCCTACTCCACAAGAAGCAGTTGAGTATTTTTTTATTTGTCAGTTCCTAAGCAACAACAGTTGCTTGTCGCTCTCGCCGTTGCACTTCTGCCCGGACTAGCGGAATCACATCACGACCATAAGCGATCGCATCTCCTAATGGATCAAATCCCCGAATCAAGAGAGTAGTTACCCCTGCATCATAGTAATCCATAAGGGACTCTGCTACTTGCTCCGGTGTACCAACAAGGGCGGTAGTATTACCATAAGCACCAGTAGCGGCGGCAATTGGCGTCCACAAGCACTTATCGAAAATTTCGTTTTCTTGGGCAAACTGTAGCAAACGATTGGAACCCACTGCTTGCGGACGTGCTGAATTAAAGTAGGGAGTTATCGGCAGCTGATTTTCTGTTTTTGCAGCCCGAATTTCCTTAACACGCGATAGAATTGAGTGCGCCCGTTCCCAAGCCTTCTCCTCAGTATCACCCAAAATTGGTCGCAGCGAGACACTAAAGCGTGGCGATCGCCCTGGTGGTGTTACGGCTTTTACTTCCTGTATCCGTTCCTTAACTGCCGCAATCGGTTCTCCCCACATAGCATAGACATCACTATGCTTTGCACCCACAGGTACTGCTGCACCAGAAGCACCGCCAAAGTACAGAGGTATGTGCGGCTGTTGTAAAGGCTTCACATCTGAGTAAGCATCTTTCACCCGGTAGAATTCGCCCTCATAGTCGAAGGGAGTATCACTCGTCCACACCTGGCGCACGATGTCGAGGTACTCATCTGTACGGCGATAGCGAGTATCGTGGTCAAGCCAATCACCATCGCGTTGCTGTTCAGCATCACTGCCACCTGTAATAATGTGTACGGCAATGCGACCATTAGTAAAATGCTCCAAAGTTGCTGTCTTGCGTGCCAAGAGTGTAGGAGCCACGAAACCAGGGCGATGGGCAATTAAAAACTTCAACCGTTCTGTTGCAGCCGCCGCGAACGAAGCCACAGTTAAGCCATCGGGACCAGTTGAACCATAACCAACCAGTACCCGATCAAAGCCACCATCTTCATGTGCCTTAGCAAACTTGCGGACATAGGCGGAATCTATCGAACCGCCCGTAATCGAAACTGTCGGCCCATCTAACTCAGATATTTGTCGCGTTCCAATCATCCCAATAAATTCAATCGGCATAGTGCATCACCTCAAAAATTACAAACCATAATCAACAAGGATTGGGCATTGGGCATTGGGAATAGGGAATGAGTCTGATACTCGTGAACGAGTCTTTGAACTCCGTTAATGAGTCTTTAACTCCACTCCTCTGCTTCCCCTGCTCCCCTGGTTACTGAGCGCAGTCGAAGTTATGCTCCCCCTGCCTCCCCTGCCTCCTACTTAGCTGTGGGGCAGATAGTAGCAGCAACATCTACCCTTTTCGGTAGAATTTTTTGCTCCAGCATCCAGTCAGCCGTCTTCTGAAGTTTGGCAACATCATCAGCATTAGGTGTGGCAAGTAGCTGTGGCCCTTGATTCTCAGTTACCCGCTTGGCTACGGCTGGGGAGATTTTGATGTCCTTGACCAAAAATTCGGCTGATTTTGCCGTATTTACATTCAACCAATCATATTCCTCGCCTAAACCCCCCAAAGCTGCTTTCACGGCTTCTGGAGATTTAGTTGCAGCCTCATTACGCACAAGCATTACACTGTAGGTGGGCGCTGGATGGGTTGTGGTGATTCTCCTAGCACCATGCTCTAATTCGGCAACTGAGATATATGGTTCCCAAACTGCCCAAGCATCCACAGTCCCTTGGTAGAGGGCGGGTGCAGCATCACTTGGAGCTAAGAAGACACGCTGAACTTTCTCTTTAGAAATGTTCTCTTTTTCCAATACTTTTAATAACAAGTACTCACCTGCACCAGCCTGATTTACAGCAACTTTTTTACCTATAAGGTCAGCAGGTTTACGTATAGAAGAATCGCCACGCACTACGATCGCACTGCTCAATGATTCAGGTCTGGGACGCTGGACAGCCCCAATGCAAAGCTCCTGACCGGCGGCGATCGCTGACAAACCAGGAATGTCTCCGCACCCGCCTATATCAGCTTGATTAGCGCTAATGGCTTGGAGTAAAGTAGCACATCGGTCAAAGGGACCAGCCCATTCAGCTTTGATATTTTCAGCCGCAAGCCTCTTTTCTAACTCTCCTCGTTGACGTGCAATTGGCACAACACCTCCCTTTTGGTATCCCAGGCGAATCAAACTAGTTTTCTCTTGAGTCTGGTTACTGACATTTTGGGTAGTGTTCGTATTTGCAGAGTTACTAGGAGCGCAGCCAGAAATCGCCAAACCTAGCCAGGAACTGGCAACCAATAGGGCACTAAGGGACTGGACTGAGCGTTGTGGCAATAAAAATAAGAACTTTTTGAACTGATTCAACAACTTTTTTATTACTCCTTTTATTAAAGAAAAGATCAGAAGGAGAGTCTAGAGGTCAACTCCAGCACTCTCGTCTTTACCGCTAATTAAGATTTTTCAAGGAATAAATCATCTAATCTTATGGGGTGGTCTCACAATCAGTAATTGGATATTTTTTATTCGGAAGTCTCTTAGCTGTGATATTGGTTCCTATATATACGGTAAATCAGTCAATTAACCGTAGAATAGACCACAAGCAGAAATTATCACATCCAAATTTAAAAAGCAAGTCGATTGTCATAGTTCTGGATGGCAGCAACGCGAATATGACATGATCATCCTGCTCGTAAGATTACCTGCATCAAAAAAAGGGACGTTCTTAAGAACGTCCCCGTAGTAAAATTCGCAAACAATCGATATTAGAGATATTGGAGAGCCACTACAGCTCCTTCAAGAAATCAATCATCGCTTGTTGATCATAAGGTGTCAGATAACGGAAACGACCGATAACTTCGCGTGCTTCACTTCGATGAGTTTTTGAAATAGCACTGGTATAAGGCGGGCAAATGACATCTTCAGGCGATGATCCATAATTGATAACATTGCCGATTTTATTAAAGACTTTGCCACCCGGAGGAACAGGGCATCCTCCACCCGGCAGCTTAGAGGTCTTATAGTCATCGGGTGCAGGTAGGTCATGTAGCTCAATCGCTGCTTGAAGCGCATCGTCTACTGAACGAACAACCAACGGAGCATTGGTCACTTCCCTATTGGTAAACACAGTACCCGCAGGCGTTGTGTCACGGGTGAGGGTACTCAAGTAGACGCTACCATCATGCAAGAATGGAGGGCCAACCTTACCAATCCCCATCAGAGGCGGTGTACGGAACTCTTCACCCTTAGCAGTTGCTTTCTGGTTTGAGAAGATATCATCAGTTAGGTTACGGGGCAGATCATAAGTCTTGAAGTTCAATTGGTTACTACGAACAACCGTGGATCGGCTCATAAGGATTGGATCACGCGGAGTTGGTGCAAACCGTTCAGCATCAATGATCGGGCCTTTATGCAGAATCAGATCCGAGAAAATTGGTGCCCAACGGTAACTGAGAATGTTTACAACGGATGCTGCATCAGTACCCAAGGATGGATCGCCTGCTGCTGGCGACCGACCAGTTCTTTGAACCGGAATATGGCAGCTCACACAACTTACCATCCGATCGCTCTGGTTAATGGCATTGGGATCACGACCATCGCCTCCGCTAGGCATACGACCGGGGATCATCCGGTTGGCAAAGGCAGTGAGATCAATACCAAAAAGCTGCGCTCCGCGCTGAACACTGGCTGCACCACTGTAGCCAGAACGAGGTTGAGATGGATTTTTGGAATTTAGCACCGCCAGGAGATTAGGGCCAAATTCTGGGGGAGCCGTCAGGCGTAAGAAATTGCGCTCACTAAATGGCGTACTGAGGTGAAACTCAGGGTCAGCTATTGGATTTTTGCAGTTCTTATTGTAGGGAGCAATTTTGGGATCAGCAATTTTGATCTCATTATTGTTAGCCAAGCTAGTAATGCCAAGCTCACCTTGCAAGCCCCCAATGACAAACTGTAGTATCTCCGCGCCATTGGCACGTAAGCCAAAACGCCCTACCCCAGAGGCTAGGGCGTTGGGTTGGTCAGGTGGCGCATTGGCAGGAATCATATTCACCTTACCTGTGACACAATCACCGGTGCATTGAAATACAGCAGTTTTTAAAGACGATTTACCGCCTCGAATGTCAGAGGGATCAGGAGCGTTGGTAATATCCTGGTTTGGAACAGCCTCCATCAGCCCACGACCGATATAGGGGGGGCCAGCGCGTTCAGCGACACCACGTCTAAATCCACTTGAACTCAGGCCAGTAGTTGGATTAATTGTGCCGAGGTTTCGATCTTGAGCGATGCTTGGGATTGCATCTGGTTTGCAATCTATACTGCGATCGAAAGCTTTAAGTTCAGCAATCTGAGGGCGTGTATGCTGCACAAAACCACCGAAATTCTGTGCATTACCTGTGATGGGATTTTTAGTACCATCCAAAGGATCGTAAGATTTCGTCGGATCGACTGCTTCAGCCGACGCTGAAAAGTCCCCGAAGATCGTAAAAGCTGCGGTTCGCCCGGTATTATTGACCGCATTTAAGGCTGGGTCGGCCTTACTAACGATATTCAAGTCAACAGAACCGTTTGAATCGACTGGATCTAAGCGAACACCAGCCGGTCTACCACCATTCTTGGTATCACCCGACGTAAAACTGAAGTTGGTGGGAGTTGACCGTCCAGCTCGACTGACGTTAGAGATACCCGTGAGCAACCCCACATCCGGAACCGACTCAAGGTTATTCAGATGACAGCCCGCACATCGGGTTTGGTTAGCCATGGCCCCTGCGCCAGTCCTAACGGTCTCTGGGGTGGTAAAAAACCACGACCCTTCTACCACTTTCTGGCGAGCTGATTGCGAAACAGAAGGATAGAGCAATCGATCTAACTGAGGTGCCGTCCTCAGGGGAGCAAGTCCCACATTACCATAGGTATCGCGACGGAGACGCTCTGCTGGACGAAGAGGTTTATTCGGAGGTGCTACCACGAAGCCCGAACTAACTTCGGCTCGTCGCTGTGCAAGTAACGTGGCATCGTTGGGAATGTTGGTACGAAACTGACCCAAAACTTTGTGTGGAAAAACAAAAGAAATGAACACTGAGAGGCTAAGTGATAAACCCACTATCAACAAAACACTCAGAAGTTTAAGTCTTCGCATTACGTTTTTCAGCCTTATTCAAGATTGACTAAGACACGCTGAAAATCACAAATCCCATATTTGGATTTTTAGCCTGTCTATGCTACTAAGTATGAAAACTAACAAGCTATTGGTACCAATGCTCAGACCTGGATTTCGCAAAACCTAAGAGTAATTACATATAGACTTTACGACAATACTAAAGTGAAGCGATTTAGTCTAAATATTTCTACATAAAAAGTCCATTTGAGTGTCGAAGAAATTTATAGTGTTGTGTCCATTTGGACTGGGGTTTGACGTTTTGCCTTGCTTTGTATTGCACACTCTTGTGTTGGGCTATTTTGGCAAAAGCTAGACTAACTCTATTGTTGGCAAAGGTATTGCTATATACTAGAGCGGCTACTCGTTATTTTAATATTATCAAAACGGCGTAATTGTTTGTAAATGCAGGGTTTTTTCTAACTGCGGATGCTCGAAACGAAGTTCCATAGCGTGCAGATGTAAGCGACTGGTAACTGCATAGCATCCATAAAGGCGATCGCCTAAAATAGTTACGCCAAGTCCTCGCACATCAGCTGCATGAACCCTCAACTGATGAGTGCGTCCGGTTAGCGGCGTAAATTCTACGCGGGTGTAGTCTCCTTGTCTGTCCATTACCTGGAAATGTGTCAAGCTGGGTTTACCGTGCTGCCAATCAACTTTTTGATTAGGGCGATTTTCAGGATCTCCCCACAATGGCAAGTCAATCACACCTTGTTCAACTGTCACAGTACCGGAAAGTATCGCTTCATAAACCTTGTGAACTTGGCGTTGCTGAAACTGCTGGCTGAGTTGCCGATGGGTTTGGCGATCGCGTGCCAACAACAGAATACCAGATGTTTCCTGATCTAGGCGATGCACAGATGCAAGCATCATCCCATCAGCTAACAGATGACGTAAGCGACTCAAAACACTATCTTGGCGATCGCGATAACGACCAGGCACCGAAAGTAACCCAGCAGGTTTGTTTACAGCAATCAGCCATTCGTCTTCATAAATAATCGGGATCTCTCCTTTGGTAGGGTAACTAATTGTGTATACATGCTTGTTTGGGATTGAAATCGGTTTCAAGCCTGAGAGCAAAAACCCCATTAATGGCTGACATCGCTCGGCACATGCTCCATAAAATTCTCCCTGGATTTTATCCTGATTTACAGAAGACGTACCCCACCAAAATTCCGCCATTGCCAGTGGTTTTAAATTATGTGTTGCTGCATAATGGAGCAACTTTGGGGCACAACACTCTCCTGTGCCAGTGGGGAAGCCTCCTGAGATCAATTGCTCTAATGATTGCGATCGCCCGGAAAAATTGGTCAAGCTGTAGCTGGCGTGCATCTGAGCTTGGAGTTGACGCGACAGTGCTTTACGCTGTTGTTTGAGTTTGCTAATTCGCGCATCCGTTGCTGCAATTAACTGCTGGAGGGGCTGTAAGACTGCATTTTGCTGGCGTTTAAGTTGTCGTCGCTCAATTCCCTGCTGACGACTTTCTTCGTCGAGTTGTTCAAGGGCAATAGTGAGTGCTTCTGGAGTGAGTGTATTGCAGATTTGCTGACGTTTTTCTTGTCGTTGATGTTTGCAATGGCGATGGCGATCGCTCATTGTTTGCAACTGCTGCTCAAACTGATCAAACAGGGTTTCATACTGCTGGCGTTCGGTCAGTTGCTTCAAGGTAAGGAGTTCTTGCTTAATTGCGTTTAATTGTGCTAAAGTGCGGGCTGACTCTAAAGCAACTTCCTCTCTTCCTGAAATTGGCGGCACCCAACCCTCAACCATACTGCAACCATTCAAAAGACCGGAGAAGGCTTTAAGTACCCGTTGTTCGCCAGTGGGGAGTTCAACCAATAGTATCCCATACATTTTGCCTTCAGAAGAATAACAGTCATTGTTGGCAATATGTTGCATTAGTCCGTGGGCGATCGCTTCCGACATTGAAGTGCGGGGTAATCTTAGGCGATCGCCACTTTCAGGACAACGCCCTTCGTACCAATAACTAAAAGATGAGTTGCTGATAGCAAAATCGCAGTCGATGAAATCTGAAAGTGCGTGCATAACGGCGTAAATAATTATCGTTGGGATAAGGCAGTTCTTGCTGGGGGGAATAAGCCGGGTAAAAAGGGTTTGAGCCTTGTTTACTTTTATTTACACAGTTTGGTTTTATTGTGCCGACTTACTTAACTACCATACAAAGTATGATTGTGAATCTAGCTGATCCTAATATCTAAAATTATTGCTCGTACTAGCAAGGTAGTAGTCTGTCAAGTTTTAATTGATGGGTAAGCAAGTTCGTAGTAAGGACTTTGATAGCTAAAATGCAGGACTGAGAACCCCTGTATATCTTTAAAGAATGGTATGTTTACTTTTGCAATCCTGTATTAGTATCAAATTATCAATGGAGATCCAAACTGAAATTTCTAAAGCTATAGCAGATGTTGATTACCAAAAACTTCAAGCTGAGTTTCAAGCTCAGAATGAATTGTTGGTGGTGGAGAACTTTCTCCCTAACTCCATCATCGAGCAGTTCTTGGCGCTATTGCCATCTTTGCAACCTGCTATAAACCGCAATTATATTCCCAATCATAAAAAGGGCGGTAGTATCAGCCGCTATAGCTTAGACAGCCTTGCTCCGATTTTCGGAGAGTTTTATCAACTCAGTGCCTTTTTCGAGTTCCTCAACAAAATTACGGCAGAAAAACTCCTTCCGTGTCCTGTTGCTGATCCCCATACTTACGCGCTGTACTACTACACTGAGCCTGGAGACCATATCCAGTATCATTACGATACCTCTTACTATCGCGGGAAACGCTATACTGTGTTGCTTGGTTTGGTTGATAATTCATCCAGTAAGCTGGAATATCAACTCTACAAGGATATTCCTGAACGGGAAACCCAAACGCGATCGCTCTCCTTAACTCCTGGTACTCTAATGTTATTCAATGGTGACAAACTCTATCACAGAGTTACTCCTTTGGGTGAAAATGAACAGCGCATTGTCTTAACTTTGGAGTACGTCACCGATACCCGCATGGGTATGCTAAAACGTATTGTCTCGAATATGAAAGATGCGATCGCCTATTTTGGTTTTCGCCAAGTGTTTCGCTCTTAGCACCACCATCTTAGATTCCTCCTGCCCCTTCTGACAGGTGTAGGTTTTTTACAACTAGGAGGAGTTATGGCAGTAAAATTCATCAACAGGGGTAGTAGAAAAAGAACTCCAGCGATGAAGAGAAATTGGAATATTGTTGAGTAGGTTAGCAATTAGGGTGAGTAAACAATCTCTGAGATGCCTATTTTTCAGCATTTTTAGTTCTGTATGCACCCTAGTTTCATACTCTATTTTCACAGAAATGCTAATGAATACTCACACCTATGTAAAAAACCTATACCTGTCAGGGTAGGGGGGCAGGAGGAAAATCTCTATTTATTATATCTCTGTGTTCTCTGTGTCTGGAGCAGTTCAATTAAAAAATATTTTTCATTAAAGAGAGAGAAATAAAAAATTTAATGAATGATTTAGGACTGCGATCGCATTTGCTGCCCTTTAGGTTTTATTCTAAAAAAGTGTTAGCTGAAACCTGCAAACTATATACAAGGAAATCTACCTGTGAAAAAAACTTTGTTTCTCAGTCCTCCTTCCTTCGATGGGTTTGATGGTGGTGCAGGTTCCCGATATCAAGCCAAGCGTGAGATTACTTCCTTCTGGTATCCTACATGGCTGGCGCAACCCGCAGCCCTTGTGCCTGGTAGCAAGCTTGTGGATGCACCACCACACGATCAAACAGTAGAAGATGTCATCGAAATTGCTCAAGATTACGAGCTAATTATCATGCACACCAGCACGCCTTCGTTAACTAATGATGTGAAGTGCGCCGAGACAATCAAAGCTCAAAACCCTGATGTCAAAATTGGCTTGATTGGAGCGCACGTCGCAGTATTACCAGAGCAGACGCTGGTTGAAAACCCTATCATTGACTTTGTGTGTCGTCATGAATTTGACTATACCTGTAAAGAAATAGCCGAAGGTAAATCTTGGGAAGAAATCACAGGTCTAAGCTACCGTGATCGCCAGGGTAATATACGTCATAATGAAGACCGCCCCTTGATTCACGATTGGGATTCTATGCCCAGCGTATTGCCGATTTATGACCGCGATTTGGATATTACCAAATACTTTATTGGCTACTTATTGCATCCATACATTTCCTTTTACACTGGGCGGGGCTGTCCAGCAAAATGTAGCTTCTGCCTTTGGCCGCAAACAATTGGTGGACACTTATACCGTACAAAAAGCCCGGAAGCTGTTGGGCGCGAGATGAAAGAAGCCAAAGCGATCTTCGGCGACAAGGTGCGAGAATATATGTTTGATGACGACACCTTTACTATAGACAAACAGCGAGCGATCGCAATTAGCGAACATCTGCGACGACTCAAACTAACTTGGAGTTGCAACGCCCGTGCCAATCTAGATTATGACACCCTCAAACAACTACGCGATAATGGCTTACGCTTACTCTTAGTCGGATTTGAATCTGGCAATCAACAGATTTTGGATGGGATTAAGAAAGGCATCAAGCTGGAAGTAGCGCGAAAGTTTATGGAAAATTGTCATAAACTTGGCATTACCGTACACGGCACATTTATCATTGGTTTACCCGACGAAACCCCACAAACAATTGAAGAAACAGTCCGGTTTGCTTGTGATATTAGTCCTCATACAATTCAAGTTTCCATTGCAGCTCCGTATCCTGGAACAGAACTTTATCGTCAAGCACAAGAAAATAATTGGTTTAGCAGCAGTTTTTTAGTTGCTAGTTCAGGAATTCAAATGTCCACACTGCAATATCCAAATCTCTCCAGTGCTGAGATTGAGGATGCAGTTGAGAAAATGTATCGTAAGTTCTACTTCCGTCCCAGAGCGATTATCCCAATTGTAGGTGAAATGCTCACCGATCCCCAAATGTTAGTGCGCCGCTTGCGTGAAGGGCGGGAATTTTTCTCATACTTAAAAGACCGTCGCACCCAAGCAACAGCAAAAGCAGAATCAGTAGTTGTTGGTTAGTTGTTAGTTGTTTTTGTAGAGGAATTGACGATAACCCAGCCAAATAAGTAAATGAACAAAAATAATTTCCTGTGATTGCGCTCGCAATCATACTGTGAGATAATTTAACCCCAGAGTTATTGTTATCTACTTGCTTGCAAGAAAACACTCAACGGTTTGGTGTCTTTGATAAAGAATTACTCCAACCGCAGCTAATACCGAACCTAGCTAAAACTGCCTTAGCAACTTTTAGGCTTATACCTCGGCGTCAGTCTAATTCAATAGTTCAATTATCGGAACCTTAAAAATCCAAAACTTATGCAAGCACAGCGATTCGCCATCATCAATGGTGATGACTTTGGTTTCTCTAAAGGAGTTAATCAAGCAATTATCAAAGCACACAAAGAAGGAGTGCTAACTAGTACCAGCCTGATGGTGAGCGCTGACGCTGCAAAAGAGGCTGTCACTTTCGCAAAGGCCAATCCAAACCTGGCTGTTGGACTACATCTTGTGTTGGTCTGTGGACGACCTGTTCTACCGCCAGAGCAAATTCCCCATTTAGTTGACAAACAAGGTAACTTTTCCAACAGTCCATTATTCGCCGGGTTACGCTATCAATTTGTCAAAGAAACCCATCAAGAACTGCGGCAAGAAATTCGCGCTCAATTGGAAAAATACCGTTCTACTGGTTTACCTCTTTCTCATCTGGATGGACATTTGCATTTGCATATACATCCAGTAGTCTTGCGTATTTTAGTTGACCTGGCAGCAGAATTTGATATTAAAGTAATTCGTCTTCCCAGTGAGGAACTGAGAATGACCTTAAGAGTTAATCGCAGTCATCTACTGACAAAGCTAGTTTGGTCAGGAGTATTTGGCAGACTACGCCACTATGGTGAGAAGCTGCTAGAGTCCCAAGGCATTAACTTTACCCAAAAAGTTTACGGCTTATTGCAAACTGGTGGTATTACAGAAGAATATTTACTTGGGTTGATACCCCAAATTCAGGCAAACTTGGTGGAGATTTACTCTCATCCAGCGATGCCTACGGCGGGCTTCTCTACGAGATGCTGCGCGAACGCCAACGCAATTCATGACAATCCTTTGAATGGAGAACTAGGGACAGGTGAAGCAGAACTTGCTGGATTGTTAAGTCGTCAGGTACGCGAAGCGCTCCTGAGTAACGGCTTTGAAATTACTAACCATCATTTCCTATCCCAACGTACTACTTAAATTTGATTTTCATAATTCAAAGTAATAGCTTTGTCATCCAAATCTCATTTAACGTACATACAAAAATCCTAAACTTCTCGGCAGTGAATCTAGAAAATGCTAATACTAATTGCCTGGTAATCAATGGCTATGTTTGCATCTACCTTCTTAACAAATCTTCACGCGATTGCTAGTAATTTTTTCCTAATTTTGTGCATATCATCTGTTTTGTTTTATTGCTATGCAATTTATGCTGCAATAACTTTTTTTGCTGCTCCCCAGCCAATCGATCGAGAGTTTCATCCACCTGTTAGTATCCTCAAACCTATTTGTGGACTTGATAGTAATGCTTATGAAAACCTAGCCTCATTTTGTCAGCAGGACTATCCAAAATATCAAATCATCTTTGCAGTACGAAATTATCAAGACCCTTGCATAGAGGTTGTAGAGAAAATCATCCACAATTTTTCAGATTTGGATATTTTGCTGATTGTAAGCGATCGCATCATCGGCACAAATCTGAAAGTTAGCAATTTGGCTAATGCCGCAGCCAAAGCTAAATACGAAATTCTAGTCCTTGCTGATAGTGACATCCGAGTTGGAACAGACTATTTACAAAGAGTTATCCAGCCGTTACAAGACGAAAACGTGGGTGTAGTTACCTGTATGTATCGATCCTTAACTCAAGGATGGATATCAATATTAGAGGCTATTATTACTACTACTGAGTTTCATGCAGGGGTGTTAGTCAGCAACATCCAGGAAAATGGTATAAAATACGCCTTTGGTTGCACCATTGCCATCCCTAAAAAAGTATTAGAAGCCATCGGTGGATTTGAAGCAATTGCAGATTACCTAGCAGATGATTTCCAACTTGGCTATCTACCTGTCCAAGCAGGTTACAAAGTTGTGCTTTCCGATTACATAGTTGAACATCTACATAAAAGCAACACCTTAATTGATCTCATCAATCGCCAGATTCGTTGGGCGTTTTGTAAACGAGTTTCTCGTCCTTGGGGTTATCTAGGACTAATTTTTACCTATGGTGTCGTCACCAGCTTGCTGCTGCTGATTGCCACGAATGGTTCAATACTAGGATGGCTAGGACTATGTATTTGTTGGGTAACAAGATTGGTGATGGCTTGGGTTATTGGTACTATCAGTTTTAAAGATCCAATAGTCAAAAAGTTTCTGTGGCTGGTTCCTGGATGCGACTTGTTAAGCTTTGTTATTTGGTGTTTTGGTTTTATTGGTAACACTATAGAGTGGCGGGGGCAACATCTGAAGCTAACTAAAGATGGAAAGTTATTAGTACAAGAAGACAAAAATTATGAATTATCAATTAAGGTTTTGACTAATAGGGGCGCATAGCAGTATTGTTATTCAATGGTGACAAACTTTACCACAGAGTTACTCCTTTGGTTGAAAATGAACAGCGCATTGTCTTGACTTTGGAGTACGTCACCGACACGCGTATGGGTATGCTAAAACGTTTTGTCTCGAATATGAAAGATGTGTAGGCGTAGCCCGTCGTAGACATCGCCTATTTTGGTTTTCGCCAAGTGTTTCGCTCTTAGCACCACCAGATTGCATCCCTCCTGCCTCCTCCATGTTAAGAATTGATTAACAAATATTGTCTTGAGCAAAAAACAGTCATTATAAAATACTGGGAAAATTTCCAGATTTCCTGGTGTCTAAGCTAGTGTTGGTGACTTGACGATGAAAGCAATTATATTAGCTGCTGGCGTTGGACGACGCTTAGGTAAAGATGGGGAAATCCAACCCAAATGCTTACTGAAATTTAACGGCAAATCTTTATTAGAGCGCCATTTGAACAATCTCTGTTATTACCAAATTGATGAAGTAGTGATTGCTGTGGGTTATCAAGCACAAAGAATTCAGGAGGAAATCAAAGCATTGGGAGCCGAAAATTGGGTCAGTACAGTTTATAATCCTGATTACACCAAAGGCAGTGTGATCAGCCTTTGGACTGTACGTCAGCATTTAGTTGCTGGCGATGACATATTATTGATGGATGCAGATGTGTTGTGCGATCGCCGCATCATCGAACGACTGGTAAAGACAAATATCGCCAACAGCTTTTTACTAGATCGGGATTTTGAACCGGGAGATGAACCTGTAAAGCTTTGTGTTAGAGATAATTATCTAGTGGAGTTTCGCAAACAAGTAGCTCCTGGTTTGGCTTATGATTTTGTCAGTGAGTCGGTGGGATTCTTTCGCTTTGAAAGTCCTGTTGCTCACCGTCTTGCTACTCGCACAGAAAAGTATGTTGCAGACGGACTGGATAATGAACCTTATGAAGAAGCCATTCGGGATCTACTGTTAGAAACTCCCGAAACATTTGGCTACGAAGATATCACTGGATTACCTTGGCTCGAAATCGATTTTCCCCAAGATATTCAACGTGCCCAAAACGATATTTTACCTCAGATAGAAGTCGCAGAAAATGTCTGAAAATATCTTCATTTACAGGGGTTATCGTTTGGATGTATTACAGTCTGACCTCTCTTGTAACCTCTCTCCTAAAAGGAGAAAGGCTTTGAATCTTACTCCCTTCCCTTGCAGGGAAGGGGCTGGGGGTTAGGTCTGTGTTCCAATTGAGAACCACTATATTATATTAGGTTGAGAAAAGCAGAATAGATGCATCAAATATTTGCACCCATTGTCACCGCTGCAAACTTAAGTAAGTGTGCCCAACTGCGGGTATTACTAGAATCGCCTCAACTCGACTTCATCATGGAAGCTCACAATGGGATTAGCGCCCGCATTGTAGAAGAGGCTGCATTTAAAGGAATTTGGGGCAGTGGACTCGCCCTCTCTGCTCAATATGGCGTTCGAGATAATAATGAAGCCAGTTGGACTCAAGTTGTGGAAATGCTGGAGTTCATGTCTGATGTCACCAGTATCCCCATTTTATTAGACGGAGATACTGGTTATGGCAACTTTAATAATATGCGTCGCCTGGTTAAAAAGTTAGAACAGCGAGGTATCGCTGGAGTCTGTATTGAAGATAAGCTTTTTCCCAAAACCAACAGTTTCATCAATGGGAGTCGCCAAGCTTTGGCTGATATTGATGAATTCTGCGGCAAAATTAAGGCAGGCAAGGATAGTCAGACAGATCCAGATTTTTGCATCGTCGCCCGACTGGAAGCTTTGATAGCCGGGTGGGATCTTTCAGAGGCAATGCGCCGAGCTGAAGCTTACCATGCAGCCGGAGCCAACGCCATCCTGATTCACAGTAAATCATCGCGTCCTGACCAAGTGCTAGCCTTTGCCAAAGAGTGGGCGGGTCGTTCCCCGTTAGTGATTATACCGACTAAATATTACAGCACTGCCACCGATGTCTTTCGCAAAGCTGAAGTTAATTTAGTCATCTGGGCAAATCATCTGATTCGAGCTGCTGTTGCTAGTATGCAAGCGATCGCTCGTGAAGTGAAAGCCAGCGAAACTTTAATCAACATTGAAGATGAAATTGCGCCTGTGAAGGAAATTTTCCGGCTACAGGGGGCGGATGAACTCATAGAAGCTGAAAAACGCTACTTTAACAATGGACGCCACGATACCCAAGCGATCGTTTTGGCTGCTAGCAGAGGCCAAGAATTAGCAGGGTTGACGCAAGATAAACCGAAAGTAATGTTACCCCTTGGAGGTAAACCTCTACTCAGGTTGTTGGTGGACAAATTCAAAAAACTTTCCATCAATGATATTACCGTTGTCGCGGGTTACAAAGCAGAAACTATAGATGTTCCGGGGACTAAAGTCATCCGCAACCTAAATTATGAAACAACGGGAGAATTAGCATCCTTGGCCTGCGCTCAAACCAACTTCAGCGACGAGATGCTGGTACTTTACGGCGATTTACTATTTAGAAGCTACATCCTGCGGGATTTATTAGAATGTCCCGGAGAAATTGTGGCTGTGGTTGATTCTGTGGCCAACAGCAAGTCTGTTAGCGGTTCACCTGACTACGCCTATTGCTCAATTCCAGACGATCTTTCTCTTTTTGGCCAGGATGTCAACCTGTTGGACATTTCTAAAACAACACAAACGCAATTGGGAAAATCTAACGGACGCTGGATTGGGATGCTGCGCCTGCGGAGTCAAGGTAAACAGTGGGTGAGTGAAGCACTCAATGAATTACAAAAACAACCGGAATTCAACAGTTTGGGTTTGCCAGAATTATGTAATTATTTAATCGAGCAAGGAAAACCAATCAAGGTGCTTTATATTCGCGGTAACTGGTTAGATGTTAATTCTTTGGACGATCTCGACCTTGCTTTTCAATTAAAGCGATAGGGAGTGAGGACTGGGGGATGAGGAATTGTAAGGTTGAAGTTTCGAGTTCTGAAGCTCAAGTTTTGAGTTTTAAAGCTCAAATAATAATCTTTATTCTCTAATCCCCATGTCCAATGCTCGCCCATCAGTGAGCAGAAAACATGCGCTTCAGTAAATTTACTATTTGATTTTGATAGACTAAAAAATAATTAAGCTTCTAACCAAACCAGAATAATTATGGATGGTTTAATACAAGATAAGCTAACAAAGCTAGCCTATGGGCGCATATTGAAAAACTCACGAAATAATATAATTTGGTCACAAGATAGGTTAGCTCAAGAGTGTTATACCTGTCGAAGGACTATAGTAGCAATTGAAACGGGAGAAACTCCTCCTAATCAAGCTCTTCGAGAGGCATTTGCCAAAACTTTATCTAATCCTCTGCTTGAATACTTTCCACAGTATTCTATTGGACAATTTTGTCAGCGATTAAAAGTAAAATTTAAGTATGAAAAGGAAGCGATAGAATACTTTTTAGAACCTTTAAAAGCAAAAGATTTAATTAGCCTTAAAGAGGTTTATTTTTTATATAATCTAGCATCTAAGGATAAAGATAATCAATTAATGATTGTTTTGGATGAGTATCTTCACACCCGGATTATGAATGCTCATCCTGATGAATATGTAAGAAGGTTGGTAGAACGATATAGACAAGATTATATGGATTTTTTCAAAATTTTGATTCCCCAACTAAAATTTAATATGGCAATTGGACAAAACGCGATCCACGTGGAAATTTTTCAAGCCATACTTGAGCTAAACCAAGAAAAACTAAGTAACGCTATTGATTTACACTTAAGCTATTCTCTTAATGATGTTGAACAAATCATAAGATTACTTAAGAAAGAGTAATTTCTTAGCTTTGAGCAGATTTAATTCTCATTTGAACTTTTTCAAACTCAAGTTGTTTATTATGGTAAAAAGATGAATTCAGTAGGAGTTATTATGAATAATCAAACTAAAAAAATATCGGAACAGCGGAATAATAAAATTCAAAAACTTTTAATATTTCTACAAATTCTTTTTTATTTAAGTGCAACAGGAAACAACTTATTGCAGATGCGAATTCATACCAATCAGGATTCTAATGAAAATAGTCCCAAAAGTAGCGAGCCCGTCACCAGCCATCATGCAACGTTTGAAACGGTAACGAAGGGTTACAAAAATAAAATTGCTCCTTGACCCGGAAATCCCCAAAAAACCTTGTTTTTGCCGTGCTAACTGAATTCAAGGCTATAATGCAATACGGTTCAGTTAGAGCCAAAAACCTTAAACTGCGTAGGTTCGGTTTCGTTCCTCAACCGAACCTATGATTATCCTGAGATTCATCGACGAAGCTCTGAGGTTGAGGTTTTGAGTTCTGAAGCCGAAGTAATATCTTTCATCCCATCTCAATCGTCTAAATACCTGAAAATTGCTGTAAATTTTGAATTATGATCCAGGCAGAGGAATTTGTAGAAGCTGCGCGTCATCTTGGCTTTGAGTGGTACACTGGCGTACCGTGTTCTTTTCTCACGCCTTTTATTAACTACGTCATCAATGACGCTCAACTTAGATATATCTCCGCAGCCAATGAGGGAGATGCTGTAGCGATCGCAGCGGGAGCAGCAATTGCTGGTAAACCAGGAGTGGTGATGATGCAAAACTCTGGTTTGGGAAATGCAGTTAATCCGCTAACGTCCCTAAATTATATCTTTCGGATTCCACTGTTGCTGATTTGTACCCTGCGAGGCGATCGCCTCTTGCAAGATGAACCACAACATCAATTAATGGGGCAAATCACAGATAAATTGCTGCAAACAATGACTATACCTTGGGAATTTTTTCCCACAAACGCAGCAGAAATAGAACCTGTTCTGCAAAGAGCCACAGCTTATATGCAACAAGAACGCTGTCCTTATGCTTTAATTATGCGTAAAGGAGCGATTGCACCCCATGCACTCACCCGTTCTTCTATCCCCGAACGAGAAAATAGTAGTAGCGCTGATATTCAGCAAAGCTTTTTTCGGGATCACAAAGAACAACGCATTTCTCGCAGCAAAGCATTGGCTCGGATTGTGGAACTTACCGATGCTAAAAACACTGTAGTAATTGCCACCACCGGATACACGGGACGCGAACTCTTCGCCAGCAAAGACAGCGCCAATCATCTTTATATGGTCGGGTCGATGGGCTGCGCTTCTTCAATGGCATTGGGACTATCCTTAGCACGTCCAGACCTGAAGGTAGTGGTAATTGATGGCGATGGGGCAGCACTGATGCGAATGGGTAATTTTGCTACCATTGGCACTTATGGCGGTGCTAACTTGATCCATATTCTCTTAGATAATGAAGTCCATGATTCCACAGGCGCACAAGCCACAGTCTCTGCGGGTATCTCCTTTGCCAAAATTGCCGAAGCGTGCGGTTACGGCGTTACATTAGCTGGAGACGATCCCGCGCTTTTAGATGCCTTATTTACCGCAGATGCCAACACTAGACCTAAATTCGCTCATCTGAAAATCCGTCCCGGAACTTTAGAAAAGCTACCCCGACCCAATATTACCCCAGAAGCAGTTTTGCAACGCTTTATTAAACATATAGGTTCTGACCTATATAATTCGTAATTAATAGGACTTACGCAAGAACTCTCTGAAACTCTTATTTCTCCGTGTCGCGCCAGCTGCTACCCTGCGGGAACGCTAAAAGCGAACAAATCGGGGAACCCGCCCAACGCACTGGCTTCTCTGCGTCCTCTGCGGTTCGATTTTCCGTTATCTGTGCGTAAGTCCTGATTAATAAATTCAAAGTAAAAACTCTTAATTTATTAATGACCAATGACTAATGACAAATGACAAATGACTAATGACCAATGATTTTACTAAATCCCGGCCCCGTCAATTTGAGCGATCGCGTCAGAAATGCGCTGTTGCGTCCCGATTTGTGTCATCGTGAAGTGGAATTTTCTCAACTTCAAAACAGAATCCGCGAACAATTACTTCAAGTTTATGGTCTTGGAAGCGATAGCTGGGCAGCAGTTCTCCTGACGGGTTCTGGAACCGCAGCAATGGAAGCGATGATTAGTAGTCTAGTACCCAAAGATGGGAAATTACTAGTAATTGAAAACGGTGTATATGGTGAACGACTATCCAAAATCGCCAAAATCCACGGCATTGATTACATCACACTTTCCCATCCTTGGAATGCCGAAATAGATATCAACGGTTTAGTCAAACTCCTGGATGAAAACACCGACATCACCCACCTTGCTGTCGTCCATCACGAAACTACTACCGGTCGCCTAAATAATTTGCTGGAACTTGCGCCAATTTGTCAAGAACGCCGGATTCAATTACTAGTGGATGGTGTCAGCAGTTTTGGTGGTGAGGAACTGAATTTTGCAGATTGGGGAATCACCGCTTGCGCTGCAACAGCCAATAAATGTCTGCATGGCGTTCCCGGAACGTCCTTTGTCATCCTGCGACGGGATGCACTGCCCTCAGTAGACACAATCCCCCGCACCTTATATTTAGATTTAGGAACCTATTGCCAGCAGCAAGACCAAGGCGGCACACCTTTTACGCAATCAGTACAGACATTTTATGCCTTAACAGAAGCTTTGGAAGAAATGGCACAAGCAGGGGGTTGGCGTGCCAGACACAGCCATTACAACCAACTTGCCAGCTTAGTTAGAGACGGGTTAGCCTCAATTGGAATTAAACCCCTACTTCCTCTTGGCAGTTCATCCGTTGTCTTGAATGCCTACTACTTGCCAGACGGTTTCAGCTATGAGAAATTTCACGACCAACTGAAAGCACAAGACTATATAATTTATTCTGGACAGGGAAATTTAGCTCAATCTATTTTCCGAGTCTCGACAATGGGAGCTATTACCCCCGCCGATATGGAACGCTTTGTTGTTGTTGTTAAAGAAATTATTCGTTAAACTGACTTTTCACTTCAGAAACCTCTCGAAATTACTACTTTGATTCGCGGGCTTGAGCAGTTTGAATCCACCTTTTTTGGCTGGGAACTCGCTCTAGACAAACTTATGTGTACACCGTAGCCTAAAAGAAGAGAGATTTAGAGAGAGGTTTTCCAGATACCGTGAAAAGTCAGGTTGACGTTGAGATGTGCGTAGGCGTAGCCCGTCGTAGACATCGGATTTACCAGTGGTAATCATAACAAACAGATTCACCAAAGTAAATATCCAATGGCTTACCAAAACATCACCGCTTCCCTTTCTCCAGCAGATATCCAAGAAATTAAAGCAGCCTTTGCGACTATCCAAGCAAAGATGCCTTTTCTCGTTACCCTGAGTGTCGAAGAACGACGCAAGTTATTTAAGATGGGCGATAAAAGACTAGCTTTTGTCAACACTAGCCTGATTGCTGCCCAGTCTAACAAGGAAATTTTACCAGCCAGCTTTGATTTAGATGAGTTTATCCGGGATTATCAACTAGCCGCTAACCTCACCGAACTGTTGATTGGACTGCGACAACTGACAGAACAAGTAGATGATACCTTAATGGCAGTCGGTAGCGAAGCAATGGGTAGCAGCTTGACAGTTTATGATTACGTCAAGACAGCTGCTAAGAAAACTCCAGAGCCTGCACCAAATATTTAACAGAAGTCCTCAAACAGCAACAAGCCAAAGAAGAGTTAAACGCTGCCCAACGAACTCTTTCCAATCCAATGGATTTAACTGTGGTAGCGCTGATGTTATCACAAGGCAAACATCCTGACTTGTTTCGTCTGCAAGAACAGCAATACAATTTAATCGCGGCAGAATACCTAAAAGAATGGAATCAAGAATTTCCCTTAAAGAAATTTTCCGCCGCCGTCTACGAAATGCGACTCGAAGACAAACAAGCCTTACCCGCAGACGAATTTTTCCAAGTTGCCATGTCTTTGTCAGACGAGAAATACAAAATGGTAGTCAGCCGTCAGTGGGAAGGTGAAAAAGCCGAAGCCAAGAAAGAATGGTACTTCCGCCACGATAAAATCATGGATTTCTTCTTAGTGCAAAACTTTCTGGGCGAAAGCGATGCCGCCGAAGGACTATTAGTTGATAGAATGGGCGATCCGCGTTTTCGTGGGGTTTATTTCTTGCTAGCAACTTTACTTGAGATAGATGCAGCCAAAGAACTGCGGGAAGAATTGATTCAATACGCCGCCGACACCAAAGACAATACGGTGAGTAATACTTTCGTGCAGTTGTTGCGGACTAGATAGTGCGCTTCGTTGGCTATTTGACTTTTAACTTCCCCGAAGGGAGTGACTGTCTCTATCGGCAAAACGGAATATGTGGCAACAAATGACTTAAATCAAGATTCTACAGATGCCATACAACAGGTGTGTGACATTTGTTGTCAGATTGAAGAATTTCATAGATAATATCAAGTCTGGATAATTAGTTATGATTCCCACAGTCATTGGCTACGGTAAAACTTGTGTGTACACCGTAGCCTTGTAAGAGATAGATTTAGAAGTGAGGTTTCAAATATCTTTAACAGGGCATCAAAGCATCTAATCTCCCCAGTACTGCCATATCTTCTGCATCTAACTCCGTCGGAATACCACTGCGAATCAATTCCGAAAAGTTTTCATTGGGAACCATAACAGTCAACGTGTACAAGCGAGTAGAACCAGTATTTTTAATCAAATGAGTCCCAGTGGGAGGCACCAATAAACTATCTCCAGCTTTGAGCGTGGTAGTCTTGCCGTCACACATGGCGATCGCTTCGCCTTTGAGGACGAAAAACATTTCTACCGCCCACTGATGGCGATTTGGCGGTGTTTGTCCACCAACATCAAAAATTTCAATGCAGCAGGTCAAGGAAGTATTAGCATTTGTCGAATCGAAGATAATTGCTAATCGATTAGAGTCGTTGGGACTGATGCGATATACTTGGTAATCTTTGGTAGATTTGATAACCGGAATTACACAACGAGTAGCATTCATTTAGTTATCCTCTCGGAAGTGATTGTTGGGTATGAAAATTCCTAAAATCCAAGTCCTGAATATTGAGTTGTTAGTTGTACGTCTAAATCACCCAATTTTTGATTTTAGATTTTAAATTTGGGATTTTGGGATTAAATAATTCAAAATTCCAAATTTAAAAAAGTTTGATATCAAGCGAATTTAAACGCAAGAACAAATCTAAAATCTAAAATTCTTGAGCATACAAAGAGCATTCATGCATGGAATCAATCTAAAATCTAAAATCTACAATCGAATTACTCCTCACTCTTTTGCAGCGCTGTTAAAATCGCTTGCGAGTCACTGACAAAACCGAAGCATTGTTTGACGTTGTACAATGTCGCTAGCCAACAATATTCAGGAGAAGTGGTAGCGGTACAGTCTTTAACTAACACGCAGTCATATCCTAAGAAGTTGGCATCACATAACGTGGCTAGCACACATTGATCAGCATTAACACCAGCAAAAAATAATGTTGTCCTTCCCAGATTCCGCAAGATACTATCTAATGGCGTATCCCAAAACCCACTCATGCGGTATTTGTCTACACGAATATCTTCGGGAATCTGTTCTAGTTCGTCTACAACTGCCGCTGCCCAACTACCTGCCATGAGTACTCTAGCACCATTGCTTGGCAGTGGATCGCCCAATCCCACACCCTCCCCTGTGGGATTATAGACGTGACGCAAACCAGCACTAATATTGAGCAAGTCGGGACGATTTCCCCAATTTACCCAAATGACTGGAACACCAACCTCACGCAGTTCTGGAAGTAAGTTGTTCAAAGGTTCAATAGGCTGACGCGCTGGAGTTACATCCACACCAATATGCGCTAACCAGCCATCAGGGTGACAGAAGTCGTTTTGCATATCAATGACGAGGATAGCAGTTTTTGCCAAGTCTAGGCGCAGGGTTTTAGTTTCTGTTGATAAAATAACGGGTTGTGGGGTCTTTTGAGGACGAGTGATATCTGCGATCGCATCATTCACTGTCCACGCATTTGGTGCAACTCCCAATGTCCGAAAAGGCAAATTCATAAAATTGCAATACCCAAGACCATTTTCTATTTTGTAACTTGAAATTTAGTTGAAAATACAATTACTTAATCAAGGTTAAATATGGTAAGTTTCACAATCCAGAATGTTTTGATTGCCGTCCGTGATGATTATGCAACGGTAGATGTACAGGTTGTAGATGGTGTGATCGCTGCCATTGCCCCCAATCTACAAGTAATCGGCACTGCCATTGATGGCAAAAATAAGCTGCTGCTACCTGGCTTTTTCAACGCCCACACCCACTCATCAGAGATGTGGCAGCGAGGAATCATGTCAGTCTTCCCTTTAGAATTATGGTTGGCGGAACTGTATGATTTTACCCCCCTCGATCCCGAACAGGTTTATCTGAGCGCCTTGGGTACTGCGGTGGAAACCTTACTTTCTGGCGGGACGAGTGTGGTAGATCATCTGGTGTTAATTCCCGGACTTGAGTTAGAAACGATCGCCATTGCAACTCGCGCTTACAGAGAAGTTGGAATTCGCGCCTTTATCGCCCCCTTAATTCAAGATGAATCCCTCAGCGCAGGTATACCATCCGGGGAATCAGCCCAAACTCATCAGCCTTATTTTCGCTCAACTGCGGTAACATTGGAAATCATCGAAGAAGCGGTGCGACAATTTCATCGCCCAGATGAGGGTGTGAGTATTTTAGTTGCACCAACAGGGATTCAATTGTGTACTGATGCTTTATTTGAGGGGTGTACTGAGTTAAGCGATCGCTACAATCTTTGCCGCCACTCCCATTTACTGGAAACTAGGGCACAGGAAAAACTCGCTCAACAAAAGTACGGTTGTACTGCTGTGGAACATTTGAAAAGAATCGGGTATTTGAGCGATCGCACTTCTCTTGCTCATTGTGTCTGGTTAAATGATGCTGATATCGCCATCCTTGCCGAAACTCAATCTACAGTTGTTCATAATCCCTTAAGTAATCTGCGTTTAGGCAGTGGTATTGCCCCGATTTTAAAATATCGCCAAGCTGGAGTCAACGTAACTTTTGGTTGCGATGGTGCTTCGAGTAATGACTCTCAAGATTTGCTAGAAGCAATCAAAATTGGTTCTATCTTGCACAACGTTACAGACTCAGATTATCAGCACTGGATTACGCCTCGGCAAGCAGTAGAAATGGCATCTTTGGGAGGCGCAAAAGGATTTAATATTGCGGATAATCTCGGTTCTTTAACCATCGGGAAAGAAGCCGATTTAGTACTTTATGACCTCACCAATTTATCATTACTTCCGCGTACAGATCCCATTGGTTTGTTAGTTTTAGGGCGTCCTAGTAATGTTGTTGATAGTGCTTGGGTGAATGGCAAGCAAATTGTTGCTGACGGTAAAGTTACCACTATTAACGTTGATGAATTGCGGCAAGAATTATTTAATCGCAGTCAATGGGAGACAAAGCGTAAGTCTCAAACCGTCGCGCAAATTGAAGCACATTATCGCACAGTTATGGGGTTGTAAAACACAAATAAATCCGGTTTAATCCTCTGATGCCGTAGGATTCCTTTATTTGATGTGTTAGACCTGACTTTTGCAGTAATGTGTACAAAAAAAGTATTAAATGTAACTTTGACAGTAATATATACAAAAATAAAGCTGTTATATCATATCCGCTTAAAGACTTATCAAAAAGACGGCAGGGGCAAGGATCTCTTAGCTGGGGGAAAGAGGGTTTTCCGGTTTTTGCACAGATGTGGTAATCATAACTAATTAATCGGACATGATATTAGACCGCAAAAATCAGGTTAAACGAGTAGTTAGCCTGCTCATAGTCGAGAAGAATTAGAACTTGCTATTAAAGCTGCTCAGTAATTTATAGCAGACAAATAAAAGTACTATGAAAAGAGCAAATAATTTTGACTTTTTTCCCGCAATATAAAGATATTAAAATGGCAAAAATAGCATTGCTAATCGGAGTCGATGAATACGAACCTGGGTTAAGCCCTCTTCCAGCCGCTGTGAAAGATATTGAAGCATTGCATCGGGTTTTACAAGACCCTGACATGGGAAATTTTAATGAGCTAAAGAGTTTAAAGAATCCTGATCCTCAGACAATGCAGTACGAAATTGAAGCACTTTTCTCAGAGGGAACTAAAGAAGATTTAATACTTTTCTATTTTTCTGGGCATGGTATTAAGGATGACACTGGTAATTTATACTTTGCAACTCGCGCAACAAAGAAAAACTCAAAGGGAGAATTAGTACGCTCAACTGCCGTCCCTGCAAACTTTATCCATGAAGTAATGAAACGTAGCCGTGCGAAGCGGCAGGTAATCATACTCGACTGCTGTTTTAGTGGAGCATTTGATCCAATTTTATCTGCGAAGAATGACGATTCCGTTGATTTACAAGGACAACTAGGTTCAGAAGGACGAGTAATTCTGACATCCTCAATTTCTACTGAGTATTGTTTTAAACAACAAGGTTCAGAACTATCTGTCTATACTCGTTATTTAGTAGAAGGCATCGAAACAGGAGGAGGCGATCTTAATAAAGATGGACAAATATCAATATTAGAGCTTCATGAGTATGCTACTACCAAAATACAAGAAGTGCTTCCTAATATGACTCCTAAAATCATTGTTTTAAGAGATAAAGGCTTTGAAATTATATTAGCGAAAGCAAAATCTATCCGCATTCCAGTTTTAGAAACAATTCCGACCAAGATTCACATCGGAGAAATTAAATTAGAATATTCACAAAATCTAAATAATACTAAATATTATAATCCTATCCCAAGTTTATTACAACCTTTTGAATCCTTTATTAGCAGATTAGCTGAACGATTAGGAGAATATTCCGTGAAATATTCATCTAATAACACTGGAGATAGAGCAACTACAGTTCAAAATTTTATTCTGGAAGTTATTAGACAAACTTCAGACGCAGACTTAGTGTTTGTAATGCATCGCCTTGAAAACCAAAATAGTTGGAATATAAAGGCACAAAGCAATTTCAGTGAAATTATTGACGCTCATGCTTATGCCAATATTATAAAAAATAAAATTCTTTCTAATATTCCAATGAACTCTATTTTTACTTCAGATCATCAAGGGATTTACAGAATTCACTATGATCAGCAAGAATCAGCATCTAAAGCTTTTATATTGATACCTTTAGATACGTTAGATAATGAATTTATATTAGTCTGTGGGTTGTTAAGAGATTCTTATTTACTTAGTGATGCTTACTGTACAATCATATCTAGTTTCTACATAGCTAGCCAGGAATTATATCTCCAACCTCCAAGGGTTGAGGCAACAATTCTTGACAATTTGAAAAAGAATTACGGTTTTGTTCCTCTTTCTTTCTATGATAAAAGGTTTAATCTTTTTTGCGATCGTCTCGCCAAAATTATTATATATTTTGAACCTATTCTGGATTTAGATACATTTTCAATTAGTGGTTGGGAAGCTCTTGCTCGTGATCCAGATAGCTTGACAGCTCCTGTTGATTTATTCTATGCTGCTGAGTTATGGGGACGTAAATTTACAGTTGAGTTAGATCAAGTTCTTCTGAATCTTGCGGCTGATAGCTATAGACAAGCATTGATTGAAGCAAAACAAAGTAGATCTTATGAAATACTTCCTCTATCAGTTAATGTGTATCCAGAGTCTTTGATGCGAACCGCCTATTTTGAGACTGTTCGTAAGATTGTTAAACAAGGAACAAGCAATCACATTACAGCCAAAAAACTAATTTTAGAGATTTCTGAAAAAGCTGATTTGCCAATTGATCAGGATGGAGTGAAGCTTCAATCTTCTTTAGATACATTTAAAATTAGATTGTCTAAATATGTTCAGGAATTAAAAATAAAATTTGGGATTGATGATTTTGGAGTTGGTTATGCGTCAGTCTCTCGATTAGCAGGACTTAATCCACCTTATGTAAAAATTGACCGTGAAATTCTTTATCACGAACCAGTTAATGTTATTATCCAGTTTGTTCAACAAATAGTTGCAACAACGAATCCACTAAACCCAGCAAGTATAATTGTTGAGGGATTAGATGAAAATTCACCAGTGACCCTAAAACAATTGAAGAAATTAGGTATTAGCTATGTACAAGGTCATATAATTGGAAAAGCAGAACCGACAATTTATCGTTTATCTCAACAGAAAAGTGAGTTTTTAAAAAAGCAGATATTAGGAAAGTAATTCGGAATCGAATACTAATAATATAGCAAAGCTTAGTCAGTAAGATTTGCTAAGGTTCTTACGATTTGTATATTGACTAGAGCAACTATGCTGAAGTTATTTCCGGGATAGAAAGTGACAAACCTCTAGTTAGTGTTGCACACTGTATCTAGCATATCATTGCTGTTTGCGATCGCGAATTTGGTATTGAGTGTGGTTATAGTGGGATAACTGGCACAGATAACCAAGCTGATACCTTACTGATTATGGCGCTGGCGCAGTCACCAGAACTCACCTTAGTTAATTGGAGAGTTGTTTGGGGGCTATGCATCGGTGTTTTTTAGAACTGGCACATTAGCCACAGAACTGCTTGCTTACTTACAGATGAGGCCAGAAGTGCGATGCCTACGCGGGCTATGCCTACGCTAAATTCATCTTTAGAGGATCAAAACTCTAGTAATTGACTAAAAAGCCCCAAAACCAGGCGGATTTTGTGTATGCTTTGTGACCATGTGCCTTAGCGATACATTTCCGGGAGTCAATATGGAACGCGCCATTTCTGCGTTGGGAATTTTAGTTTTTATCGGTATATCCTACGCCTTCTCTGTTAATCGTCGTGCGGTGCGTTGGCAAATAGTGGCGTGGGGTTTGGGATTGGAGTTTGCATTTGCGCTAGTGATTCTTAAAACCCCTTGGGGTTTGAATGTGTTTAAATCTCTAGGAGATATTGTCAGCCAATTTTTAGCATTTTCTGATGTCGGTGCTAAATTTGTCTTTGGAGAAAATTTTAAGGATCATTTCTTTGCTTTCCAAGTGCTGCCCACAATTATCTTTTTCTCTGCCTTCATCAGCGTCTTATATTACTACGGCATTTTACAGCGAGTCGTAAATGTGGTGGCGTGGGTAATGATCAAGACGATGAAAACATCGGGTTCTGAATCTTTATCTTGTGCCGGTAACATCTTTTTGGGCCCAACAGAGTCGGCGCTGATAGTTAAACCTTATATAGCGAATATGACGCAATCGGAACTCCATGCACTAATGACGAGTGGTTTTGCCACAATTGCGGGTGGAGTACTAGGAGCGTATCTTTCCTTTGGCATACCAGCAGAACACCTGATTGCTGCTTTCTTTATGACTGCTCCCACATCGTTGGTGGTATCAAAATTACTTTACCCAGAAACAGAAGTATCAGAGACGGCTGGTAAAGCAAAGGTAAATGTAGAAACCAATTATGTAAATGTAATTGATGCTGCTACTACCGGAGCGCTTGACGGCGTAAAGTTAGCAGTTAATGTTGGGGTGATGATTATCGCCTTTTTAGGATTATTAGCCGCCCTGAATGCGCTGCTGGGATGGTTGGGGGCATTTGTGGGCTTACAGCAACTCTCATTACAGTGGATTTTGTCTTTTGTTATGGCTCCCGTGGCCTGGCTGATGGGCGTACCTTGGGCTGATTGTCGGCAAGTTGGAGCTTTATTGGGTACAAAGACAATTCTCAATGAGTTTATTGCTTTTTTGGATTTGAAGGCACTAATCGAAAGTGGTAAAATTTCCCAACGCGCAGTAATTATTGCAACTTACGCTTTATGTAATTTTGCAAATATCGGTTCAATTGGCATTACCATTGGCGGCATTACTGGGATAGCACCTAATCGTCAGCATGATTTAGCTCGCATGGGTGTAAGGTCAATGATTGGCGGATTGTTAGCAGGTTTTATCACCGCTTGTATTGCTGGAATGTTGATTTGAATCAGAATTCTCCAAATCAACATTCCGGAGCGGACGCCTCTGATGATCAGCCAGACTTCATATCAAATATAGATTTTATCAAATTCGAGTAGATGTTAAAAAATCAGCGAACGGACATTAACTTGACTGCCAATTTTAGATTTTAGATTTTAGATTAAAGAACAAAGAATTATTTGGTTCACCGCCCCCAAGGCGGAAGTCAAAAGTTAAAAGTCAACAGCCAAAAGGAAGAATTATTTGATTATTTTTGACTTTTGACCTTTGACCTTTGACCTTTGACTTCGAGCAAAGCGAGTGTGGGCAGAACAAATCCAAAATCCAAAATCCAAAATTGATTGACAATGCTCTACTCATTTGTAGAGTAGAACTGTTGGGCGTAAAAACGGGCATACCGTCCTTCTTTAGATAGTAGGGAGGCGTGAGTACCAGCTTCAACCACCTGTCCTTGTTCTAGTACGAGAATGCAGTCAGCACGACGAACGCTGCTCAAGCGATGGGCAATAATAAACACGGTACGGTTTTGCATGACTCGCTCCAGCGCCTCTTGAACTAGTGCTTCTGCTTCCGAATCTAAAGCAGAGGTGGCCTCATCCAGGATGAGAATTCGCGGATCGTTGGCAACTGCTCTGGCGATCGCTAATCTTTGGCGTTGTCCTCCCGATAGCTTAACTCCCCGTTCGCCCACCCAGGTATGATAACCCTGAGAAAACTGGGTGATAAAGGAGTGAGCGTTGGCAATCTTTGCGGCTTCCTGAATCGCTGCTAAATCTAATTTTTCCTGACCGTAACCGATGTTTTCGGCGATCGTTCCCGAAAAAAGGGTAATGTCTTGGGGAACAATCCCAATTTGACGGCGCAGGCTGGTGAGTGTAACGTCGCGGATATCAATATTATCAATCAGAATTTGACCCGCCTGAGGGTCATAAAAGCGAAGTAAAAGATTAATTAACGTCGATTTGCCTGCTCCAGAAGAACCAACCAAAGCCATGACATCACCCGGAGAAGCGTGTAGACAAAGATCCTTTAGCACTGGCTGGTCGGGATTGTAGGCGAAATTGACATGACGATACTCTACCTTGCCAATAACTCGTGGCATTTCCAGAGCATTCGATTTTTCGCTGAGGCTAGGCTGCTTCGCCATCAGTTCAAAGATGCGTTCGACAGAAGCTTCGGTCTGTTTGTACTCGTTGTAATTGCTAATCATCATGTCGATTGGCTGAATCAGTAAAGCCACAGCAGCTAAAAAACTGATAAATCCTTGAGATGTCAGTTGATGCTGAGAAATCTGCCATCCTCCCAATAAAAATAGCAGCATAATACTAACTGCTTCCAAAAAACCGACAACAGGAAACTGAATGGATTTGAGTTGTTGAGTGCGATACTGAGCCTGACGATTGCGTTCTGCTTCCTGATTGAATCGCTTCACTTCATACTCTTGTGCCGCAAAAGCCTGAACCACACGAATCCCACTAAATACTTCTGTTAGCAGCGCTGACAAATTGGAAACCTGATTTTGACTCTGGCGAGATAGCACGAGTAATCGCTGACCAAATTGTCCGATCAACCAAGCCATCAAGGGAGCCAAAATCAAACCTGCAAGCGTCAGCGGCCAATTCAGGTAGAGCATGTAAATGGGAATCACAATTAACTGCAACAGATTGGAAAGAAACTGATGCGATAACTTATCAACAATCTCGCCTACCCGGTCGATATCTTCAGTTAGGCGATAAGTCAGGTCTCCCGTCTGTGTGGTTTCAAAGTAATCCAATCCGAGTTTGTGCAGGTGAGCGTAAACTCGCTTACGCAAGTTTAAAACCATTTCCAGAGCAGCAGCTATCATAAAGACATTCTGCCCGTATTGACAAAACCCTCGAACCAAAAATACTAAAGTGGCTAGTCCGAGCCAGTAGGCAATCTGGTTAACATTTCCCTGACCAAGAAAAAGAGCGACCTTACCTGCTAAATAGGGTATTGCTAGGGTGAACAACACAAATCCTAAGATACAAGCTAATCCCCGAACTAACAGCGGCCATTGGGGCCACAGATAAGGCAACAGTTGCCAGTAGCTAGAGCGGACTTTCATAGTTCAATTCTGTATGTTTATATTCTGCCAGCGCCGCAAAGTATCCCTTCGATGATTTATCCAACAATCTCAAAAATTATTGTGCAACCTTGGCAGATAAACTTTTGTACTCTTGAATTGGCTGCATTAACTTGTCCATCTGATTGGAAGATGGCACTATGACCATAGATAAAGGATTGCCGAATGCAATAATTAGCAGCTTTCCACACATAACATCTTTTTGCTCCCATGCCGGATGATTTTTTTACAGCTATTTTCAGCTAAATAAACCATGTCCTCTTGGGCACAGCATTGCTCATTATTGTCAACTTAAGCGCAAACCCCTTTAAAACCTCGTTTCCAGCCAGAGGCTGGAAATGCTCTTACTTGCGGCAGAGCCGCAAGTAAGAGGCGGAGCCTCCCATTAGGCATTAAGAGTCAGAGACTTCTTTTCGAGGCAATCTCTGAAGGACTTATCTAGACAGGCTTTCACGTTAAGTTGACACCTATGAGCATTGCTGTGCCCCTACAACAGATGTGGTTCAAATAGATGAAAACTGCTGTAATAACTCGCTGTTTTACCTACATTCTGTTATCCTTACCTTCATTATTGAAATTTGGCAGCAACAGTAATTTATCCTCAGTTTCTCCTAGATAGGTTAACAAAAGGCGGGCAATTCTCTCAGATGCGCCGGGCGGGCCAAATCGCTCAGGGCCATTTTCTTTGCACTTAGCGAGATAGTCTGAATCTTGTAAAGTCTCAACTACTCGTTGAGCCGCTTGCTTGAGAATCTCAGGGGTTGCTGGCTTAGTGCCGATAGTTTGGGCAGAAATACCCAACAGCCGTGTTTGCGCCTCGGCAAATTGATAGGTAAATTGAGGGCCCTCTCCGGGAATTTGGATGATAGGTTTGCCGATCGCTACAGCTAGATCCACTGCCAACCCTGCCATCCCAATCACGAGAGTAGAGTAACATACAATGTCACTGAAGGCATCTGAATAACATCTCACTTCCACAATCGGTGATTCATCAGCAGAACTTCCTGGAGGAGAATAGGTAAGTACGCCTTGCTGATGTTGCCAACCTTGACTTTTGGCAATGTAGTCCAGTTGTTCCATCAAATCCGATACCAAGGCTGCACGAAACTGTAATCCTGACTTAGGCATCACCTTGGCGATTTCTACCACCAGTTGCAACTGCAAACAGAAATTTCGCGCGGCTTCAGGCATCCGTGACCCTGGCAGGAGAGCGATCGCTGTCCCGTTTGCTTTCAGATGCAAGTCTTTGCCAGCAGGGACGAGCCGATCTAAAGCCGGAATGCCACCAAACTGAGCTTTAGTTAAACTTTGCCGTTGCAGGTCATAAGCCGTATAGGAATCCCTGGTGAAAACTGCCAGACATCTAGAAGAATTAAGGTCGTGCCACAGAAGCGGATTGAGTCGTAACCGCCCTTCGTAGAGGGCAGAAAGACAAGAGATAAAGGAGACAAAGGGGCGCTTTGTTAAGTAAGCAAATGTCTGAGAGACAAAATCCCCAGTAGCCATAATCAAATCGCAATTGGGAGCATAATCTAACACTGCTTGTAACTGTCGCCACGTTAACCCAATCAATCCCGATTGAAAATCTTTGAGCAAATAGAGGCGCTTCATATAAAAGAATCCCCCAGAGGGCATCCTTTGCGTCGGGCCAATAATGGGAATGTTCAAGCTGCGGTAAGCTTTTCCTTCCCCGACAATCGGCATTGCTGCCATATCAAGAGAAGGACACAATTGGCACAGGGTTTGAATAACATGAGAGGTATGGTTATCCTCTCCGTGACCGTTACTGATAAATAAGATTCGCTTAGAAGGCATCTTGGTATTTGGATAGCAAAAGGTAAAAAACAGCGAATTTTATCTTATTTTATGGCTCTGGTAGCATTATTGATGGGCGTACCTTGGGCTGATTGTCGGCAATTTGGAAATGATTAGCGATTGCTCCCATCGTTTGGAGATGAGCGAGTATCAAAGACTCGTTCACGAGTATTAAAGGTGGATGAACGAGTATCAAAGACTCGTTCACGAGTATTAAAGGTGATAGATGAAGTTTAAATCTATTTAACTTTTTAGAATCCCAAACGCAAAAAGCCCCAAAACCAGATGGCTAATGAGAAGCTGCTGCACCGCCAAGTTAGTAAAAAAGCAAATTATTCGCCAGTAGCCAGGAATGAAGAGGGAATGGTACTTCAGTTGGCTGATGGCACTATCCAGGCTTGTAGTACAACTTGCGATCGCATTCTGGGACTGAGAGCAGAACAACTTGTGGGGCAAAATTTGCTTGCTCCCAGGTGGCATTTTTTTATGAAGATGGCTCTCGTTTTGGAGGTGAAATTCACCCAGCGATCATTACCCAGAATACATGTAAACCTTGCTTGAATGTGGTGTGTGGCTTTTATAAGCCAAATGGTGAGCAAGGGGGGCTATTGTTGTCTTCACAACCTCTGTTCCAAGCTGGAGGAACTTCTCCCGACGCGATCGTGACAACTTTTTCGGATATTACTGAATGTAAGCACGTGCAGCTTCCGGAAAACTGTAGCTGTGCTGAAGATACTCAACAAGTTGATGCAGATGAATTTCAGGCACTATGGGATAGTCAACCTCTATTTCAACAAATTGCTGGCACTCTTCCAGGGATACTCTACATTTTTGACCTAATTGAGTAGCAAAATTCTGATGTTAATTACGAAATTGCTCAAGGTTGGGGCTACAGACCAGTAGAAATCCAGGCAATGGCAAAGGAGTTATAGTAATGAGCAAAATTGACACAGATTAGACATCTTCCAAAAATCCTAGTTTATCTGTGGGTTCATTTTCATAAAATTGTCTTTTGAAAAAAAAATAATTCCTAGCCAAAAATTTTGGCGCAATCATGCTCGAAAATTTTGATTGCGATCGCTAATTTTCGGTCTAATATTTTAAAATTTAACATCACAGACAACTATCTAAAGAGTGAAAGTTTTTTAGATAAATCCAGCCATTAGTTAGTTGTATAATTTTGATAAAAGATTAAAAATACAGCATATCGTCAAGATACATTTTATTTCTTAAATCTTGCTAAAGATCATGATAAATTGAGCTTGACAGCATTAACCCTCCTCGGCAATTATAAAGAGACGGCTATTAAAAGCCATTTGTCCTACTGCTTGACTGCGATTTTAGAACTGATAAAATCCCCTACTTGCATTAATTATCTTTATTATTGCAACATACCATATTACCACAGTATACCTGCTTATCCTTATTAGTGTGATCTGCGGTTTTTTAAAAATCAAATAGGAATTCCATACTAGATGGGGGTGTGGTGAACATTTGGATAAATCTTATGAGATGTCAGAGCAACTGCTCATAATGTCCAACATTTGAATTTTCCAGAGTTAACGGTTATATTTGTGCTTTCCATATCGGGGCAAACCAAACAATTCTCTCGATATTTGTATTCACTTAACCTTGCATCCAGTATTTTCCAGAGTCAATCCAAGAATTTGAAAAGAGGATATTTCCATGTCTAGTTTCTCTCGTAGGTCATCAACAAAGGTTGCTTTGCTAGTTCTGGGAATGATAGCCGCTATAGTAAGTCCCATCGTAATTTCTGCACCAGCTTTATCTCAAAATACTGTTCCACCTGCGACACCATCGCCTGCGACACCATCGCCTGACACACCATCGCTTGACACACCATCGCCTGCGACACCATCGCCTCAGACACCATCATCTGACACACCATCGCCTGCAACACCATCACCTACTTCAACAGTTAACTTGTCTGATGTTTCCTCAGATTATTGGGCACGTCCCTTCATTCAAACCCTAGCTGAGAATAACGTGATTGCTGGCTTTCCTGATGGCACCTTTAGGCCGAATCAACCTGTAACTCGTGCTGAATTTGCCGCCCTAATTCAAAAAGCTTTTGGTAACCAAAACCGAGTTCGGCAATTAACCTCAGGTGGATTTAGTGATGTTCCTGCTAACTATTGGGCGGCTTCTGCAATTCAGAGCGCCTATGAAACTGGATTTCTGGCAGGCTATCCTGGGAACGTGTTTAGACCAAATCAAGAAATTCCGAGAGTGCAGGGAATCGTTGCTTTAGCAAATGGTTTGGGTTTAACTGTTAGCAGTACTGGAACAAGTACTGATCTCAACACATACTACAATGACGCCTCAAGTATCCCGAACTATGCTGTTAGTAGTGTAACAGCAGCAACACAATCTAATCTTGTTGTAAATTATCCAGATATAAAACAACTTAATCCGCAACAGTCCCTAACTCGTGCAGAAGCTGCGGCAATCTTATATCAAGCTTTGGCTAAACAGGGAAGGTTGCAACCCATTGCGAGCAATCTTCCAGCTACTCAGTATATTGTCGGTGGAGCTCAAACTGGTACTGATATTGTTTCTCTTGCTGCATCCAGTAGTTCTTTTACAACTCTGACTTCTTTATTAAAGACAGCCGGTCTAGCAGATATTCTGCAACAACCTGGGCCTTATACAGTCTTCGCTCCCACCGATCAAGCATTTGCTGCTTTACCTGCTGCTACCCTACAGCAGTTACAGCAACCAGAAAACAGAGATGCATTGATTAAGATTTTGAGATATCATGTGGTTCCTGGTGCAGTCACTACTAGTCAACTCTCAGCTGGAGAACTGAAAACTTCTGAAGAAAGACCTGTAAATATTAAAATCAATCGTGCTAACAATCAAGTCTCGGTGAATAATGCCACAATTATCCAGCCGGACGTGAAAGCTAGCAATGGTATTATCCATGCAATTAACCAAGTCTTGATCCCGCCTGATATTAACATCAGTAAGTTAAATCAGCCACCAACAGGAACTAATGGGACACCTGATGTTACGGTAGGTAGAGCTACTCGTGGTGGCAGAAGCTATATCGGGGTTGGTGGTAACATTGGTTTGAGCGGCGGCGATACAGCTCTGAGTGATGGTAACTTTACAGTAATCAGCAAACTTGGTTTGACAAACTATTTATCAGTGCGACCATCGGTGATCTTTGGGGACGACACAATATTTCTAGTTCCCGTAACTTTGGATTTTTCTCCTCGCAGAGCAGGTTCGGTGGGTGAAAGAACCTTTGCTATATCTCCTTACATAGGTGCTGGTGTAGCAATTGAAGCTAATGCTGATACTGATATTGGATTACTGTTAACTGGTGGTGTAGACCTTCCTCTCGGTTCTAAGCTGACGTTAACAGGTGGTGTAAATGCTGCTTTTATGGATGAAACTGATGTAGGACTACAATTAGGAGTTGGCTATAACTTCTAAGTAAATAGAAGTAAAACACGCAGTAGGGTAGCACAGCTATGCTACTCTACAGTATTCCAGCAAATAGTTTGGATCAAACTGTATTAAGGTCGCTTGATTGCTAAAGTAAGTCCATCGGCGATGGGGACAAGGGAAAGCGTTACCCGTTCGTCATGATGTAACTTTTCATTGAGCGCCCGGATAGCTTGGGTGCCTTGATCTTGATTTTGGGGGTTAGCAACTTGTCCTGACCGTAAAACATTATCAATAGCAATCAATCCACCTGGACGTAACAATTGCAGCGATCGCTCATAATATCCATCATAACTTTCTTTATCGGCATCAATAAAGGCAAAATCAAATGTCTCGGCTTGGCCAGTTGCCAACAGCGCATCTAAAGTTTCCAAAGCTGGTGCCAATCGCAGATCGATTTTATCGGCAACTCCGGCTGCTTGCCAATATCGGCGGGCGATCGCAGTAAATTCTTCACTCACATCAGCAGCGATAATCTTGCCATCCTCAGGAAGGGCTAAGGCAACTGAAAGTGAGCTATAACCTGTAAATACACCAACTTCCAGGGTTTTCTTGGCTCCAATGAGTTCTACCAGTAGTCTCATAAACTGCCCTTGTTCTGGTGAAATCTGCATTATGCTTTGGGGATGGCTGGCAGTTTCTTGGCGCAACTTCCAAAGAATCTCCGGTTCTCGCAGCGAAACGGATAAAAGATAATTGTAGAGTTTGTTATCAAGACCTATAGACTGTTTTGGCATGGGAGATCAGAGAATTGAAAGAATCTACAGTTATACTATCGCCCAAGAGTGGTTTATCAGGAATCCCTAGTGAGCTTAATCTCTGTAGTCTTCGTGTGAGGGTGAAGGGGCTGCCGTCAGCAGCCCCTTCACCCCCCTTTTTTAAATGATTATCATTATTGTTGAGGGAATAGTTTATTTTCTGGAAGTCCCATACAACTCATCCCAAGTTTTATCTCTAATTCTAGGGATTGCTAATTTTTGCGATCGCTTGGATTGAAAGCGGCTTATCAAGTCCAAGGGCGTAACTTTCGGAATCACTGCTCATTTGACCCCTGGACTGCACCGATGTTATTGAGGGTAGTAGCTTCACCTGAGCGATCGCCCACAGCCCGAAAAAGAGGCAGAGCTTGGTTATAAAAATCGAGTGCTTTCTGCTTTTGTCCTAAAGCATCGTAGACTCGACCGATGTTATTTTTTCATAAAATAGTGCTGAGGTAGTTGTTTTCAATTGGGTGTTAGCAGAAGTTGTCGTTAGCAACATCGAAGTACTTGGTAAAGACTGGGATTGCTACTCTACGGTAATGCTTCTGGCGCTCGCTCCTTCCCCGACGGGTTCTACATTCGCGCAGCGTACCGTAGGGAAGGAGTACGCGATGACGAAAATACGTTAGATTTGTGTAATTTATATACAACGTATATTTAACTATGTTTAACTTTTTCGTTAAACTACCAAAGCGAATACTAAATTTACGTATAATCACTAAAATAAACTGATCATTCACTTATAGCAGTTTGCAGTTGAGTGCAATATAGACCTAACCCCCAATCCCTTGTTTTATAAGCAAGGAGACTAAGATTCAAAGCCTCTCTGCTAAAAACAGAGAAGTCAGAGTGTAGGCAATTTGCAAAACAGCGATCACCTTTTTTATCGCTGCGATCGCAATTCAGGCTACGTTATGGTTAATTAAAATCATCAGTGATACGGTAGTCTATGCAAGCCAATTACTACTGAGTCGGATCATCTCTGTAACTCAACGCAAAAGCTGATGGACAGCTAAACAGCTTAACGAGACTTCCAAAGAATAAAATATTCCAAAAAAAACAGCAGCTTGATAATAAGGATAATCATTATTGATAATGACATAATTTATTTTTTGGAAGTCCCTTATACTTCCCAAAAAGTATTGGAACAATGATCAGATGCTTACGCAGTTCATAAAGGTTACTTATGAACAATTAGGAAATTTAAAAACCTGCCAAAATGGCAACCTGATTCTGATTAACCAAGTTAAATTGTACAAAGATAAACGACTTCAATAGTTTTGTTATCAAAGACTACCACGTAAGCAAATTCCTTTTGTAAAACACTATTTTCTAAGTGATTTACAAAAATAAAAAACTATCTATACTAATTATTTGCAGAGGATTTTTCTCAGCAGATAAATATCAATAATCAGGTTTGGCATTTGCTGCAACAGGAATATTAAATGCGTGCGGACGTTGTTGTTGAAGTACGCATTAGCCCCCAACTAACGGGCAACGTCTGTATACATTCCTGTTCACTTCAGCGGCAAATGGCAGAGTGGGAGTTTGAAAGCTGACTGATATGCTTCCTCCCACTCTTTTTTATTTAGCGTCACCGATAGCGTAGCGTTAGCGACGCAGGAGCGTCACAGCCCGCACTTCTCTACGAAACCCTGCGCGTAGCTTGCTTCTTCGTACGAGTACGGCATCGCTCTCAGATATACCAATCAAAAAAACAACCATCAACTCAATTAGAATATAAATTGTTTTTATAAGTCAGTATCCCGTAAAAACTCAAGAATCGTTGCATTCAAGACTTCAAAAGCGCCAGTGGAGGCATCATGACAGCAGTTAGACAAAATTTGGAATTTGGAATTGGGGATATGCTGATGCAATTTTTCACCATGACTAGCAGGAAACCAACTATCTTGCTCACCCCACAAAACTAGTGTAGGACACTTAATTGAACTCAGGTTATTTTGAATTTTGGTGAGCATATTTGGCTTATTTGCTTGCCAATTTTCAATTTCTTGCGCTGCTATTTGTAACTCTTCGGCGACTTTTCCAACCGTACCTGGTAGCTCAATAAACGGGTAAGTTATCCAATAGACATCTTCCTCTGTCAAAATTGACGGATCAAATAATACTCCACGTCTTTCTATTGCCATAATTTCTCTAAATAGAGGTGCAAACAAATATACCAGGCGTAAGGAATCAATTGTTTGCATTATTTCCAGGGGCGTTTGGGCAAGTAACCACATAGCCCAATGGGGTAGCCGTTCGGCAAAAATAGGTACGTTTACTACTACAAGCTGCGCGATTAACTGCGGATTTTCTTGAGCAAGGGCAAGGGCAACTAATCCCCCCAGAGATTCAGCCACAATCACTGCGGGTTCATCACATAATGCCTGAATAATTCTTTGAAACTCAATAAGTTGATGACCGTTGTGTTCTCTACGAGACAATGGTTTTTCGGAAAAACCAAAACCTTTGGCATCAAAACAAATTACCCGAAAATGTTTAGATAATGGTGCTATACTGTGGCGCCAATTATAGCTCCAACTCCCCATGCCATGTAATAAAATTAACGGTTTACCTCTACCTTTTTCGCCATAAGCAATTTGTACAGGATACCCTTTAGCATCAGTAATAACTAGACTTTGCCGCCCTTTAGGAAAAGTAGCTTGCCACCAATCTTTCATTCGATTATCAATAAATAATTTAAGTGCCAGTTAAGGCGTTCCACAACATTCTAATTAGTATTACCGGTAATGCCACTAAAACAATAGAGATTAGCAACAATCCAGCCAAAACGGCAAAGATAAACCACCTGTCTGCACGCTTTTGCTGGCTAGGAAACTTTAAGTACTCTTCCAAGAGCTTGATATTATAGGTGTTAGCTGTCCAAGCAAAATCAAAAAAGTCTCCCAAAACTGGGACAGCGCCTACCAAGCCATCAATGATCACATTCAAAACCATTTTCCCTAAAGTGGCTCTAGATACACCCAGCCGCGCTGCTTCTAGGATGATGTAGCTAGAAAACATGACTCCCAAAAAATCACCACCAATAGGTATTAGTCCTAAAATTGGATCTAGACCAAAACCAATTTTCGTACCAGGAATGGTAACGACATTATCCAGCAGCCGACTTAACTGACGCAGGCGCTTCAAGGTGGGTGCTTTGGTATCAGGTTCAATCATCGAAAATCGAGGCGGAGAATCAGACATAAAGGCGATCGCTAGCTTTGTATTGAATCGTTAGATATTCTACTTCCCTAATGAGCTTTAGCAAAAGTTTCATCAGGGATTTATAGCTATATCTAATATTTTTCGGGAGATTCTGACTGTGCTTTTGGGCGCATATCTTCGCCGACAGTGACGTTCAGCTGCTCGCCGATTAATAGAACAGCAGCACTCATCGACAGCCAGAGCATTAAAACTATCACAGCCCCGACTGCACCATAGACTTTATTATAATTCCCAAAATTTGCCACATAAAGCCGAAATAGGGCAGACAAAATTGCCCAAAAAACAGCTGCTAAAATTGCTCCAGGCATCATTGGCGTGCCTGAGTTCCACTGGCTTGGGCCATAGCGATAGAGAAAGCTAAAGGCGACAGCAACAATACTTAAAGCTAAAGGCCAGCGTAATAGCTGCCAAAGATGCACCAAGAAGATCAAAGAGCCATTTTCGCGCACTACCATTCCCAATAGTAAGTCGCTGGTAAACACTAACAAAGAAGCCAATACTAAAAGCAACATAGTACCGACTGTTAATCCCAGAGAGATGAGCTTGGCTTTCCAAAAGGGGCGTATCTTTTCTGGAGGAATTTGATGGATTTGGTCGAGGGCTGTCATCACGGTACTTACCGCCCCAGAAGCAGTCCAAATTGCTAATACAAAGCTCAGAGAAAACAAACCGCTGTTTTTGGAGTCGGTAATTTCTGTGGTGGCAAAATCACGAATCAGATCCAGTGCTTGTTCAGGTAGAATTTGACTGAGTTGATCCGCCAGTTTGTTAAAGGTGGCTTGCAAAGATTCTGCCAATAAGCCAATGGCTGTGATCAGAGCCAGAATTGCTGGAAACAGCGATAGCATGGCATTGAAGGCGATTTCTGAAGCCAGTCCCAAAAGTCGTCTTTCGGTTGTCCTGGCAAAAGTTTTTTTGAGCGTGTGCAAATTGAGGTGGCGAAAGAAGCGGAAAAAACGAGGCTTTGGCATGATTTAGAGTTAAAACTAGTTGGGTTTATTAGCGATCGCATTTATCTTTTTACTGCAAGAATACCGAGTGGGGAGCAGAGGAGAGTTCCTGACTAATGACCATTGACCATTGACTCTTGACTAATGACCATTGACTAATGACTAATAACTATTTATTTATGAATCAAGATTTAACACAACAGTGGTTGACAGAAATCCAGGTACTCAAAGAGCAGATGGCGGGACTTCAACACGAGCGCGATGTTGCTTGGGAAAGTGCCCAAAAATGGCGTCAGCTTTACAACACAGAAGCAGAACAACGCCGCACAGATGCCCAACTGTCCCAACAGGCGATCGCATCCCTTAAGGCAGAACTACATAAACTTCAGGGTCTTGAGGTCGAGACACTGGCTGTTGAGACACCAGTAACAGCGATCCAACAAGAAATAGAACAACTAAAATCTGTGGAGGACTTGCAAGCTAAACTCATCGCTGTGATCAAAGAACGCTCACGCCTTTTGCAAGCTTTAAAAACTGAGCAGGATAACCACGCTCAAACCCGCAATAGCCTGACTACTGCCTTGGGTGATGCTATTGATAGCTTGACACGGGAACGAGCCGGAGGAGAAAAAGAGAGTCAAAATAATTCGTAATTATTTGGTCATTTTTCCAGACAGGCATCAGAGCTTTCCAAGACGAATGCCAGAATTTTGAATTGTTAACTATTATCTATTCGTTTGTAGTACACTCCCTAACCCTATCCTTGTCTCGGCTGAATGCCAGATGCAATTAATGTCTCTATCGATTTGCTATCCACAGGTTTAGAGAAAAAATATCCTTGTGCGTACTTGCATTTCATGGCTTTAAGTTGTGTCAGTTGCTCCACCGTTTCTACGCCCTCTGCGATCACATCTATATTTAGACTGTGTGCTAAGGCGATGATCGCTTGAATAATCTCCAAGTTTTCTCCATTAGCACCAATTTTGAAAATAAACGAACGATCAATCTTTAAGGCATTACTTGGAAAGCGGTGTAGGTAACTCAAAGATGAATAGCCGATGCCAAAATCATCTAAGTGTAATTGGATATTCATCTGTTGCAGTTGCAAGAGGATAAAAGTTGTTGATTGAATATTTTCCATAAGTACGCTTTCGGTAATCTCCAGCTTTAAATTGCCGGCTTCCAGACCAGTTTCTTGCATAATTTGGTTAATTTGATCAATCAACTCGGGTTGTGAAAACTGTTTAGTGGAAAGATTTACACTGATTGTCAAGGGTGGGTCAGTAGGAAATTGTACCTGCCAAGCACGCATCTGACGACAAGCCTCGCGGAGTACCCAATAACCAATAGGGATAATCAGCCCAGTTTCTTCCGCCAGTGGAATAAAGTTGTCTGGAGGAACTAATCCGTGTTGCGGGTGCTGCCAGCGAACGAGAGCCTCGAAGCCAATAATCTTGTCAGTTTCTAACAAAATAATTGGTTGGTAGTGAATCTGAAACTCCTGGCGTTCAACTGCCCGTCGTAGATCCATCTCTAACTCTAATAGCTTTGTAACTTGGGTATACATGGTTGAGTCAAATATCTCATGGCGCGCCTTACCCAATGCCTTAGCGCGATACATTGCAATATCAGCATCGCGCAGGAGTTCCTCTGGTCGGTTGTAATTACCCTTGTTCAGGGCGATGCCAATGCTGACGGTAGTAAATACCTCGTACCCGCTGAGTTTGAACGCAGATGCCAGAGCTTCGTGTATCCGCTCCACTACGCCTATTACGTCATTGATGTTGTTGAGATCATCAAGCAAAATTGTAAACTCATCTCCCCCTAGACGGGCAACTGTGTCTCCAGAGCGCAAGCAATTCTCCAATCTGCGAGCAAGTGCAGTTAATAGTTGGTCACCAATCATATGACCGAGACTGTCGTTGACAACTTTGAAGCGATCTAGGTCTAGAAAGAGAACAGCGAATGTATAGTTCGCACGTCGTTTTGTCTGCATGAGCGCACGTTCTAGCCGTTCCATAAATAAGGCGCGGTTTGGTAGATCGGTTAGTATATCGTGAAAGGCATCATGAATTAATTGCGCCTCTGCAAGTTTGAGAGCAGTAATGTTGCGAGCGATACTCAAGACAAAATATACTGAACCATCGCTAGCCAATTCCGGCACAAGGCGGGTATGGTAATGTTTTGTTTCCCAAGCGATCGCTAAACTACATTCAAACTCCATCTCTTGCTTAGTTTGGAAAACTTGCTGGAGCTTATGATCGCATATCCGACAAAATTCTTCCGGCAGATTTAACTCTGCGTTTGTTTTGCCGATAAATGTTTCGGCTGATATTTTTGTAACCTTTTCAATTGCTGGATTAACGTAAACGTAGCGCAATTGAGTGTTAAATCTGGAAATGATATCAGGTGCATTTTCAACTAATGCTTTGAATTCTTGCTGGCGACGCGCTAGTGCCTCCAATATATGCTTCCGCTCGGTGATATCCTGAAAGACTAAAACTGCACCAGTGATGTTACCATTATCATCTTTAATCGGTGCAATACTATCGTCAATTGGTATTTCTGCACCGTTTCTAGCAATAAGTATCGTCTGTTCTGGTAGACCTATAGTAACGCCCGACTGAAGGACTTGCGTTATCGGACTTTCAATTATTGTACGAGTTTTTTCATGAGTAATATTGAATATTTCTGTTGCTTCTTTACCAAACGCATCTGAATAATTCCAACCCGTCAGTACCTCCGCAATAGGATTCATAAAAGTTATAGATCCAGATGCGTCACTAGTAATCACAGCATCTCCAATACTTTTAAGTACAGTAGTCAGCCATTGTTCATTCTGTTTTAATTTTTTTTCCGTCCGATGTTTGTCAAGGGTAATTTCAATAGTGAACTTTAATTCTTTTTCTTTAAAAGGCTTGAGAATATAGCCAAACGGTTTTGTTACCTTTGCTCGATCTAATGTTAATTCATATGCATTAGCAGTAAGATATATGACTGGAACATTAAAAATATTATGAATTATCTGAGCGGTCTCCACACCATCCATGTTTCCTTTGAGGTGAATATCCACTAGAACCAAATCTAGAGAATTATCTGCTACCTTCTTAATTGCTTCTTCTCCAGAATCGGCAAGCCCCAGAACAGTGTATCCAAATTTTCGTAGCCGATTTTGTATATCCATTGCCACGATGATTTCATCTTCAACAACTAATATATTTACTGGGTTCATGATTTTGTTTAACTTATAATTTTAGAAATTTTTAGTCGGAAATATAATTTTATACTTCACTCCGTTCTGGCTGATAAAATCGATATTACCTTGTAGCTGATGTGTTAGACCTTTTACTAATCGCAGACCTAATGATTCTGTAGTTTGAAAGTCAAAGTTTTGGGCAAAACCGACACCATTATCACTGATAGTAAGTGTAAATAAGTTTGCTTCTAGGGAGCAAAATTCAATACAAATTTCTCCCGTTTCTGTTTGGGGAAAGGCATATTTTAGGGAATTTGAAATAAGTTCATTGATAATCAAGCCGCAGGGAATAGCTGCATCAATGACTAGAAAAACCTCCTCAACGTTCATTTTTAAGGTTATAGTGCTTGAACTAACGTTGTATGAATAAAATAAATTAGTTACTAAATCTTGGATATAGTCAGCAAAATTAATCCTTGCCAAGTCTTGAGATTGATATAGTTTCTCGTGGATCAGAGCCATTGATTCAATCCGGTTCTGGCTATCTTTGAATATCTCAAGGGCTTGATTGTCCTTGAGATAATCTGCTTGCAGGTTGAGCAGACTAGAAATAATCTGCAAATTATTTTTTACCCGGTGATGAATTTCTTTCAATAGCACCTCTTTTTCTTGAAGCGATGCTTTAATCTGCTCCTCTGCTCGTTTACGCTCCTGTCTCACCTGTGCCTCACGCAACTCGCGGGCAACAGCAGGAGTAAGTCGCGCTAGATTGCCTTTGATGATGTAGTCATGGGCACCAGCTTTCATGGCGGCTACTGCGGTATCTTCACCAATAGTGCCTGAGACGATAATAAATGGCAGATCAAGCCCACTTTCCTTAACCTGCTTCAATGCAGCAGGGGCGCTAAAGGTCGGCATGGAATAATCGCAGATAACGATATCCCATATTTGCCCTGCGATCGCAGCTTTCATGGCTGTGGGTGTATCAATCCGTTCAAAGGTTACTTGATAGTCACCACGTTGCAGTTCCCGCAACAGCAAGAAAGCGTCGTCTTCTGAATCCTCAACAAGTAATACGCGCAGAGGCATACCCATCTAAACTATAGCCTCGGCGGTGATTCGTTTAACACAAACCAGTACAACCCTAGTTGTCGCACTGATTCACTAAATTGGGAAAAATCTACTGGTTTGCGAACATAGCTGTTGGCACCCAAGCTGTAACCATTGATTAAGTCTTGCTCCTCCTTGGACGAGGTGAGAATGACCACAGGAAGGATTTTTGTCCTGTCGTCGGTTCGCAGGTGTCGCAAAACTTCCAGACCATCCATTTTAGGCAACTTCAAATCCAGGAGGATGAGATGCGGCATAACGCTCATGTCGCGATCGGCGTACACACCTTTACCAAAGAGATAATCTAGGGCTTCCACCCCATCATGTGCCACCACCACTTCATTTAAAATATTGTTTTTCTTGAGTGCGCGTAGGGTTAGCGCTTCATCGTCAGGATTATCTTCTACTAATAGAATCATCTTGTTTTATATCTTCATTGTAGTTAAAGGGTGAAGTAAAATGTTGCGCCTTGCTCCACTGCGCTTTCGGCCCAGACACGGCCACCATGACGGTGAACAATCCGCTGCACAGTAGCTAATCCGATGCCAGTACCTTCAAACTCAGTCATGGCGTGCAGGCGCTGAAAGGCACCGAAGAGTTTATCGACATAGGACATATCGAAACCTGTACCATCATCACGGACAAAATACGCATCGGTGTCATCTTGTTGCAAAAGCACAAATAGAATTTGGGCTTTTTGATGTTTTCCTGTAAACTTCCACGCATTACCCAGCAGGTTTTCTAGCACAATCCGTAACAGATGAGCATCACCATTGGTAACCAATCCCGGCGCGATCGCAAACTCTACTTGGCGTTCTGGTTGGGTTTTGTGCAACTCTGTGGCGATCGTCTCCACCAGGGCGCTCAGATCAACCTTTTCGCAACGCATCTCACTGCGCGTCAGTCGTGACAGATTCAGTAAATCGTCGATGAGTTGTGCCATCCGCTGGGTGGCTGCACGTACCCGCAGGAGGTAGTTTTGACCTAGTGCGTCCAGCTTGTCAGCATAGTCTTCTAGTAGTGCTTGGCTAAAGCCGTCGATGCTCCGCAAGGGCGCCCGCAGGTCGTGAGACACAGAATAACTAAATGCTTCCATCTCTTTGTTAGTGGCTTCGAGTTGTGCTGTGCGTTCGACGACTCGCTGCTCAAGCTGGACGTTCAGGCGCAGAATCTCTGACTCCGCCCTTTTGCGTTCATTAATTTCAGTTTGCAATTCTTCGTTAGTGTTTCTAAGTTCGGCAGTCCGTTTCTTCACCTCTATTTCTAACTGATCACGAGCCTTTTGCAGAGACTTCTCCATCCGCTCGCGTTTGACGAGTTCTTGATTGGTGATCATGGCTGCTAAACCGACGATCACAGAAGCTATAATGCTGCCAAAAATAGTCAGCAAAGTTGTTTGACGAGCGCTGGCGTTTGCCTGTGCTGACCGCTTTTTCAACAACTGATTTTCTTCCTTCTCCATAGCTATAGTGAGCATTCGCATGTCTTCCATGAGCTGCTGACCCTGATCTGTCTGAACTATTTGCAGTGCGGACTCTAAATTTTCGCTCCTCGCCTTAATTGTCTGTTCAATCAAAACCAGTTTTTTGGCAATCATGGGTTCAAGGCTATCGAGCCGCCGCTGTTGATTGCGGTTATCCGTAGTCAATTGGCGCAGAGCCTTAACATTCTGAGCAATCTTGCCAGTTGCAGCGCGATAGGGTTCTAGATACCGTTCTTTGCCCGTGAGCAGATAGCCGCGTTGCCCAGTCTCTGCATCTTTGAGCAGTGACATTACTTCTTTAGTCTTTTCAAGCACCTCGAGTGTATGTGTAACCCATTGAGCGTTTTCTTTATACTGAAGCAAACTCAGATAAGAGACGACGCCAACACCAGTCATAATTGCCACTGCTATTACAAAACTGCCTGTATTCTTTTTGTAAATAGCCCATTCCATTTTTTACCTTCCTATTTAAAAAAGTAGTCGCTGACTAAAGTGGCAAACCCATTCGCGCAGTCTCGACCACAGGAAAAGGGTGATTAACAGCCCCAGTTTAAGCCGCTATATCTTCGTTTCACCAAACAGCACCCATGAAAAAAAAAAAATTGGCGTTGCTGAATAAGAAGTATGAAAATGATTTTGTTTGATGTCAAAACCCATGTAGAGACGCGATATATCGCGTCTCTACTTCGAGAGCTAATTAGCTTTAATAAAGGATATCTGTATTAATTAATTATTGGGAGGGTATATTTTCTGAGTGATGCAAACGCCAATAATAAATTTTATCAAATTATTTAGTATATTTTTGCAGCCATCTTCAAGAGATTTTCGCTTGCATAAATTATGTTAAAGTGCTATAAAATATAAGTAATTGTACTTAAAAACCTTTAATTGTATTAGCTTGATATTAAATTGATAATTAGATTACCACATTTCGAAATTAGTGGGATAGGTTCATATAAAGTTTACAAAGTGCCGAAGATGTTGGGTTTCGTACTTCAACCCAACCTTGTAAAGCTGGGGAATAGTTAGTAAATAATAGGGCATGGGGATAATTACCTCATGCAACCAACTCAAGGCAAGGCAAAGTACCCATGCTCAGGCGCTTAATTGTGATTGTTACTGCCGCTATACTCTTTAGCAACTCCTTGACGCTGGCAGAGAGTAAAAAGCCCAAACCACCGGATGAATTTCCTCCTAGTCCTCTAGAAATTACCACACCCGATCCACTCGTACCACGTTTGCCCAAGGATAAACAGCCGTTAACTCTCGAAGAACAGCAAAAGTTAGAACCAGCGCTGGATGCCTTAAACCAAGAAGCAGCAGCGAAACTGCAAGCAGGGGATCAGGTGGGGGCGTTTGAAATTTGGAACCGGGAACTGCGCTTGCGACGCTTTTTAAGTTCATCACTAGAGGTGCAAGCACTATCACGAGTCGGGGCGATCGCCTGGAAGCAAAACGACAGCCAAGAAGTACAATATATTACGCAGCGATTGCAAGCAATTCAAAAGCAGGCACAATCTCAGAAAACAACTGCCCAAATTGATCTTGAATTGTGGCGATCGCTAGGGCAAGCTTACCAAAATGTGCGATCGCCTAAACTAGCTCTGGAAGCTTACGACCAAGTTTTGTTAGTGGTGCGACAGCAAAAAGATACAACAGCCCTAGTAGAAATCCTTAAAAAAATTGGAGAACTAAATTTGAGTTGGTTTGATTATCGCAAAGCTGCGCCAATCTACGAGGAATTGTTGGGTTTAGCTACTTCTGTTGGCGATCGTGTAAACGAAGTAACATATTTGCAACGGCTGGCTGAGATTTACGAGCAGACAAACCAACCGCAGCAGTCATTGAATGTACTTAATAAACTAGCAGAAATTTACGTCAATGAAAATAATCTTACTGAAATACCAGAATTAAAGCTAGCGATCGCTTCAGATTACGAATCTCTAGCAAAGAAAGATCCTAACTTACTGCTAGAAGCTTTTAAAAATTATCAAGAAGCCTATATAACTGCTTGGCAATTACAAGAGTATGTTCGGGCTGGTGAAGCTTTGCAAAAATTAATTGCGCTGTACCGTTCTCAAGGACAAACAGACGAGGCTTTGCAGGCTAGTGAAATTCTTGTGCAGATAGAGGCGCAAGCCGCCAACTTTTACGGGTTGATGCAAGCTTATGACCAAATTGGGCAATTGTATCTAGAACGTAAAGAGTTTCCTCAAGCACTAACAGCTTTTCAAAAAGGGTTAGAACTAGCGCAACAACTTAAACATCAGGAAGCATACTTTACTGGGCAAATTGAAAAAGTCTCGAAAGCAAATTTGTAAACAATATTAGCTTGTTGAATGTAAATTGAAGAACTTGATTAGCTATAACTCTCAAATATGTTAGAAAAAAAACAATTTTCAGACAAGACAGACAGTTCAGTTAAAAATATCTTGGTCATGGGCGCAACCGGCTATATTGGTGGAGCTTTGTGCCGCAAGCTTTCTCAAACACAAGATTTTGCCGTGTTAGCCCTTGTGCGTCCAAACCGTGATATTGAGGCTATCAAACCGTTCTGTAAAAAAATAATTTTCTCCAAAGAAGAACAATTTTCTCAACAGGATGTTGAAGAAGTAATTCGCAAGCATGATGTTAAAACGGTAATTAATTTGGCATGGCACATGCCTCCAGAATCAACCCAAGAAGCTCAATTTGAGAAAGATCGTATAGCATTAGAAGCCGCTTTACACGCTGCTAGTGCGGTTTCACCAGATATTCATGTCATCGCCACCAGTGGCAATTTCTCTTTAGTGACTGCTGATGGAGGAAGAATAACAGAAATACCTCTCCACACAGGTTTCAAAAAGCTCGAATATCTAGCATGGATTGAGTTACTAGTAAATGTAAATTTGATGAAGGATGAACTAATAGAGGAATATATCAGCAAAGGAGGTAACGCCTCCATCGTTTATCCTTCATCAGTGTATGGTTCATCGCCTACCCGTGGCAGTATCTGGGATTTTGCAATTCAGCAGTTTATCACCGGCAAACCGCACCAAGGCTATCAGCCATTTCCACCAGATTTTATGACCGCGTGGATTCACGTTGAAGATTTGGCAGACTGCTACATCGCCGCAGCCCGAAAAGGCTTCAAAGGAGGACACTACCTTGCAGCGGCTGAAAATCTGAGTATTAGCCAGATGGCAACTTTGTTTGCGGAGGCTGCTCAGGTAAAATTCCAAGCACCAATATTTGAAAATAAAGACAACGTAGTGTTTGATGATTCTTACACCAGAGAAGTACTTCAACTTCAATGGAAATATAAAGCGGCTGATAACGTTAAGGCTTGGGTAGGGCGAATCAAAGAGTTGGGAACTTATTTCTTAGAGGATATTTGAAATAGATTCTAGAAAATTCTGTAAACCTGATGGGCATAAGCAATCACAGTTGGATCATGACTTACTAATAAAATGGTTGGATGATCGGGAAGTATTGTTAAGTTTTGCATAATGGTAGTAATAGTAGTTTGATCTAGATGATTAGTTGGTTCATCAAAGATCAGAAATTTGGGACGACGCAGCAGAGCTCTGGCGATCGCAATTTTTTGACGTTGCCCGCCCGATAGCCAATTCGCTTCTTCACCAATCAAAGTATGATAGCTTTTAGGTAAGTGACAGATCCAATCGTGAGCCGCAGATATTTTTGTTGCTTCAATTACCTCTGCCATTGATAAATGGGGGCAACCATAGGTTAAGTTTTCCCAGATTGTTCCAGGAATAAAAACTGAGTTTTGAGTCACAACTCCTAAGTTTTTTCGCCAATAATTAATATCTAATTGGCTTAAAGGATAGTGATCAATTAAAATTTCTCCTTGTGTGGGGAGATAAAATCCTAAGAGCAGACGAATCAGGGTACTTTTACCGACACCATTATTCCCGACAATAGCGACGATGGATTGGGGAAGAATTTTTAAGTTCAAATTTTGTAAAACAGGGCGATCATCATATTGAAAATTAACATTATTAAAACTAAGACTTCCTTGAAATGCAATCTGTAGTTTTCCTGAATAAGGCTCTGTATCGGGAGTTTGAATAATTTGCATCAAAGTCTTTAACGATTGCGACATTGTTAGAAAATTAGGCAAAGCAGTGTTTAACTCATTGAAAGCAGAATTAAATTGACTAGCCGCAACAAAAAAAGCAATCAATGATCCGAGGGTTAATTGATGCAAATAAATCAGTAAACTGCCGACAACAAGCAGTAATAACTTAGCCAAAGTCACAATAATTTGCTGGAGTACATTGTAAAGCGTTTGCAATCGAGTAAAATTTAAGCTGGTAGATTTAAGAATTGATAATTGATTTTGTTGGTTCTCAATCTCAAGTAGCTCTGCCGTTTGAATCCGAGTTAATTCAATAGTTTTCAGGGCTGTTAGAGTAAGATCACTAAAATCTATAATTGCTTGGCGCTTGAGAGCAAAATTGCTTTTGATGCGATTTTTAAGTCTCTTGCCAATTAAGATAGAGGATGGAACTGAAACAATTATAACTAGAAATAAAATCCAGTTATAAATTATTAAAATGAAGCTTAAGCAAGCAATAGTAACTAAGGCAGGGAGCCAACGGGCAATTAAAAGCTTACTAACGGTTTCTACATGACCTATATCATGAACAAGGCTGGCATGAAAGGTTCCTAGATTAATTTGATTGTGATAATGCCAAGAAAATGTATATAGTTTTTTTAAAATTATTTCTCGCAATTTTTGAGAAACAGTCAAAGTAATTTCTGTAATCGTATACTCAGACCAAAATGCCAATAATTGTTGAATTAAATATAAACCTAGCAATAAGCAAGTATTAATTAAAAGTTGAGAAATATTGAAATTGGGAATGACAATATCAAACATTGAACGAATTAGACCTGCAAAAGGAATCAGAAGCAAGGATTGACTAATGACGGCTAAAACTACTAAGCCTAAACGAATTCGATCGAGTTGATATAGATTGAGATAATAGTGCCACACAGTAATATTCTTATATAAATAAATTTTTCTAAAATTTGTCCTTTTGATCCATTTCATGCAAGACTTTTTCAATGAACCAATTTACTTGTCTGTAATCACAACCCAAAGCGATCGCTGCTTCAAATTCTATTAAAGCTTTAGAAAACTGTTGTTTATGATCAAAAACTAACCCTGTCCAAAAGCGTAAAAAACCATCTTGGGGATTTTTGTTGCGATAATGAACAATTCCTCCTTCCCCTTGGGCTAAAAGCATTGAAGAACAAGCAATTAGTTGATCTGCTTGTATAGCTTCCTCAAAACTTTGAGGCTGTAAACTAATCGCAAATTGAGATCCTGCATTACCTAAAGATTTCACAAATCCTTCGGCAGAAGTTTTAGAAGACAAATGATCTGGCCATGGATGGAGGCGTTTTGGCGATCGCATCATTTGTTCATAAATTTGGTGCATTTTCCGGGTTAAATTTTCTCCATCAAAGTGCTGACGAATATACTGTTGAGCGTTATACCCTAATTTGAGTCGTTCTTGCGGATTGTGATAAAGATACTCGATGGCTTGTTGATACTCTTGCTCATTTTCAACCACTAACCCAGTTTCTTGATGTTGTACCAAAGATTTAACACCTCCATAGGGAAAAACGACGGGAGGAATTCCAGCATACATCGCTTCTTGCAAAGATTTTTCACTCGTTGCATAGGTTTCTGGGCAAAGGGGATACCCAAAAACATCTAAAATTGATAGGATAGACCGAATATTTTCGACATATCCTCGGAAGTTAAATTTTTCTGTTACCCCTAAGGTTGCAGCTTGTTGTTTCAACTCTGCCTCAATTCCACCGCCACAAACAATAAAACGAATATCAGAAATCTGAATAGCAGCACTCATGGACACGTAATGAGGGTGCATCTTAGCAAAATTGACAGTGCCAATATAGCCAACATTAAAAGTACTATGAAGTTGAGTTTGAAAATTACTCAATCGCTCAAAATCTGCAACTCCAGGAACCAATCCTATTTTTTGTCGAGATTGTAGTTCCATCTTAGAGAATTCTTTAACCATTAAATCAATGGTTAAAGAATTTGTGCCCACAAAAAAATCTGAAACAGCAATAATATCTTGAGTAATAATCTGAGGTGCTTGATCACCTAAAATTTTTGACCAAATTAATAACCGAATGGGTGGCCAATCCCCTCTCAAAAACTCATAATTTTCTGGGCAATTCCAAAAGTGAAGTTCAACAATATCAGCCCTAGATAACTCTGCTTGAACTTTTTCTATAGAAGGATTTAGTAAAAAGGGAACTCCAACTTGCTTTGCTAGTAAACGAGCTAGGGGAGAGGCTGCTTCTTGTAAGGCTAAAATTCGATGTTCTTGAGCAAGATCTAAGGACTTAGAATACTTCGCCATTGCTAAAAGCGATCGCGTCGGGCCGTCTCCAGATAATCGATTAATAATATGTAAGATATGTAATGTCACAGTTAGTAACTCAAGAATCAGGATTAAAATGTTGACTTAGTAACGCCAAATTGAATTAAAAATTATAGGGATTATTTTTATATTTTTCTATAGTTTAGAAGCCTAACGACGCCTCAAAGATTGTTGCAATAAAGTAAAAATCTCTTTGCGATAAACTTCTTTTTTAGAAGATAGATTATTATTATGTAAACGTTTATGCAAGACTAACAGCGGTAAAACTTTTAGTAAAATTCCCTGGTCTTGAACTCGTGCAAACCATTCACTATCGCATCCAATCTTAAATTCTGAATTGAAACCTCCCACCTGTTCAAAAAGTGTTCGTCTAGCTAAAAGCGTACCAGGTGTATAACCAATGATGGGCTTAAAAGCTTCTTTATCCTTAAGTGATTCCGTAGTTTTATAATCAGATTCAAAAAATTTTTGTAAATACCCTAAAGTCCCCTGTATCTGTGGTTCCGATAAGAGAGAATCTACTCGTTGACTTAATAAATTGACTTCCCAGTAATCATCGTGATCTAGAAAGGTAATTAATTCTCCCTGTGCTACCAAAATTCCAGTATTCCGTGCTTGGGCTAATCCTTTCCCGTCTTGTTGTTGATAAATCATACCTAAGTAAGACTGAGCAATTTCGGCTGTTCGATCCGTTGAAGCTCCATCAATCACAATAGTTTCATAATTGGAGTAGTTTTGCTGTTGAATACTATCTAAGGCTGCTTTCAAATAACGTTCACCGTTCTTGACAACCACAATAATACTAACGAGGTTAGAAGTATTCATAAGTACAAAGAATAAAGATTTACTTAATTAAAAACTCAACCCAAGGGTGAATTAAAAAGTTGACGTTGTGTCAATAATTTATGTAATGCCTTGGTTAATCCCAGAGGTTGCTGTTTACATTGCATGGTTAGACTATTTAAATGGCGACGGTAGTAAAGAGAGATTTGAGGTACTACTACAGAGGTCACACCCTTATCTTTAGCTCGTACAAACCACTCTACATCCTCACCATACCAAAATGTTTCATCTAACAAGCCAACCTGCTCAAAAATACTCCGCCGAAAGGTTGTAGCTCCTAAATGAAAACTTTCATAGGGTTCACCTTTGAATTCAAAATCGATATTATTTTCCTGATTTGCACTGAGATCAGAGGACTGATTTAAATGCGTTTCCTGTATCAAACCTTTAACAATAGAAATTTCAGGTCGAGCTAATAACACAGCAAGATGAGTTTTTAATTTATTAGCTGCCCACAAATCATCTACATCTAGAAAGGCAATAAATTCACCTTGAGTGATTAAAATTCCTTGATTTCGAGCAGAGGCAGGACCTTGCTGAGGTTGATAATAATAATTTACAGAAAATTGTTGAGCGATCGCCGCCGTATCATCCGTAGAGCCATCATCAATCAGCCAGATTTCGGTATTTTTAGGTAATTGTTCCTGTTGCTGAATACAATGAAGAGCTTGAGACACAAATTGGGCACCATTATAAATAGGAATAATAATGCTTAAGGTAGGTTTCATTCTAGTTACTTAATCTTTTATATTGTGAGTCAAAGGAGTGTGCTTTTGCTAGAATAAAACAAAATATATTCTAAAAAGCAAGCAATTAAATATCGGCTCTGTAGTCATTTGTCAAAAAAACAGAAACAATGCATTCCTAAAGAATTAGAGGAAGAAGATTGCTGGACTTCCCGCAAATATACTCTAGCAAAGCGTTTACAACATATCATTTATTTATTATTTTATGAGAGTGATGAAAGAGGGTTACTTCCATGAATTACCGACTAGAGCAAACTCAAAATAGCTTCAGGAATTTGTTTTAAATTCGTACCTAAGATTAATCTGTAATTGGGTACTTGATTGACTAAAGCAGCAATTTTTTGAGTAATAACTTTAGTATATCGGGGGAGATGGAAAGTCGTTGTGGGAGCTAAAGCGGCAAAACTTTCTGAGGGGGAGCGTTTTTGGAGTGAGGAATTTTCCTGATGGCTAATCTGAAGTGTTAAAACAGCCCGAATCGGTAAATGAGATATTAACTGTTCTGGTCTATGACTGTGTAAAAATATTAAGGCTTTTTCGCGGTTTAATCGTTCCAAATTACTAACATTATTGGCTAGATTGGGAAAGCGCCATAGGTTACTAGCTTCCAGTTTGGCAGTATTGTAAAGGCTATAAACACTGGAAATCGGTTCAGTTTGTATCATCACGTAGTCATCTCCTAGGTATAGCATGTCGGCTTCTAGGCAAGCTAAGGTCGTTGTTGATTTTCCGGAACCACTTTTACCTGTCAGTAATACACAGCCTGTTTGCGTCCCTACTGCTCCTGCATGAACTAATTGGAGCCCAAAAGAACGAGTCCACCAATGTAGCGCTATTCGCAGTGGAAAACTATGTTCCCAATAAGGAATTTGCGCTGCTGTTTTAACCCAATACAGAGCTAGCTGACGATCTCGATCAAAAAGGTGCAAAACATCGGGTCCAACTTGAAACAGGGTAGAAAAGCGATCGCTATTATAGCCATTTACTAATCCACGATCGCCGTAATCATAAACCGACCAAGGGGGAGAAGGCATGGCTATGCCTGTAGAAGAACTGTCCCAAAGACAAATTGTAAAATCTGCTGAGGAACAAGGAGAAATTTGCAAGTGAGATAAAGCCTCGGTCATTTGAGGAATTAAAGCTTGTCCAGCAAAACGCTGACAGATGATATATCCGCCGATTTTGTACCAGTACTCAATATTCCCCTGCTGAACTTGAGCTTGGCAAAATGCTTCGTGGGCCGCACTAAAATACGCGTTCGCATCCATAACTTAGAAAAACAAAGGCTACTTAGGATGAGGGTAAACGTACAGGCCAGCCTGCATCATCCACATCATGAATGGGATCAAGTAAGAGTAAATCTTGCATATCAGTATATTTTTTTAGAGAGGGAAGCTCAAATACTGACAGAGACTCAGAAGATGGATCATTCTGGCTAACTTCCGTATTATTACCATTGTCTAAAACTTCAGTATTAACAACAATAAGAGATTCTTGTTGTAACTCCTCTAAAAAATTTGTGACAACTTGCTGTAAATCTGGAGGACAATTTATAAAATTTTGGAAAAGAAGTTGAATAATCTCCAGCAGTGACTTTTGTTGTTCAATTCCCTTCAAAATAATGAGTCCTACCCGGTTTAGGTGATAATATTTACCATTGTTCAAATCAATTAAAATCACCTCATCATCAAAAAACTCATATACAATCTGGGAATCTCTAAACTTAAAGCAAGTCTTGTAATTCATAAATTCTATACTCAATTATACGCTCCAAAAAGTTTACAATGTTAAACCAGGTTTTAGGTAACAGTAAAAATACGGATTTCTTGGGAGATAGATGCAGGAAGCATAAGTAGTTTTAAGTTTGGTTCTATAGGGCTTTCGGGGAGGTATTTGGAGAGAAGCGCTTAAAATGCTTGCTGAACTTGGCTTTCAGCCCCATAACTCTTCAGCATTTGGATCACTTTTGGTTTAATCCTTTTAGCCTTTTTCCCAAGCTCATCTCCTTGAAATAGCTATTGAGCCTTAAGTTTTTTAAATTATTTGCTACTTTTGTGAAGTTGTTAGGTTTCTTTAAATGACTCAGAAGAATTATGATGCGTCTCTTTTGCTTCGTTATCCACAAGGACCTTGGCCAAATTCATTCCAAGAACTGCTTTTGAAGGCGGCTTTATGGCAGGGACAAGAGAGCCTACTTGCTTGGCGAGAGTGGAGAAATACAGTTGATTTTGACAGTATTGATAGTGGTTCTTATCGTCTTCTATCCCAGCTTTATTACAACATAGGAAGTCATCCGATTGAGGATGAAATTTTACTTAAACTAAAAGGCATTTATTGCAAAGTTTGGTATAAAAATCAGTTGCTTATACATCAGCTAGAAAAAGTAATTCAAGCTTTTGAGGGAGCGGAAATTTCAACGTTGTTGTTAAAAGGAGTGGGATTAATCTTACGCTACTATCAAAATCTTGGCCGTCGCTCCATGAATGATTTAGATTTACTAGTGTCCTCTGAACAAGTGGAGATTGCAGTTCAAGTTTTGGAAAACCTTCAATGGTACAAAAAGCCAGGTGAATCTTATTCTAGTTCAAAACATTTACTTTTAATACGGCACGCTCAAACTTTTATCAACGAAAGTGGCTTAGAACTTGATCTTCATTGGCATATTTTACACCAATGTATTCCAGAGTTAGATACAGCTTTTTGGCAAGCTTCTGAATCGCTACAAATTCGGGGTGGGACAGTCAAGATTCTCAATCCTAGCGATCAGCTATTTCATGTTTGTATTCATGGTGCGCGATGGAATTCTTTACCTCCACTCCGTTGGGCTGTAGATGCTTGGATTATTTTACAGCAATCACCTGATTTAGACTGGCAAAGACTCGTCAATTTCGCCGATCAATTTCATCTTAATCAACCTTTGTACGATACTCTTGGCTATTTAAAGTTTGTTTTGAATGCCCCAATTCCTGTAGAAGTTTTAGAAAAATTAGCAAAAATATCTAATTCCTTAAACGAAAAGATTCTGTATGAACACCAACTTCAACCTCTTCCGCGAATAAAGGCAACTTCAGTAATCTTAGACTACTACTTAAGTTTACAGTATCGATATGAGGAATATTCTTTAAAGTGCCAGGATGAGCAGTCTGGTTATTCTGAAGGATTCTTTGAATTTTTAAAGCATCAATGGAAATTAGATCATGTCTGGCAAGTGCCAGGGATATTGCTACAAAAAGGATGGCGAATGCTCCAAAAATCGATTAGCTTAGTCTTCAAATGTTCGGCGTGATCAATGTAAAAATTTTTGAAATTCCTGGCAAAGTAAATTAGCCGCTTTATGGCTAGGATTCCATTGCAAAATATGTTTTAATACTGAATTTGCTTCTTGCAAGTGGTAAAGTGGTGTGAGTGCATGGAAAATTCCTGGTTCTAAATTAGGTGGTATTTTACCCTGGGCGATCGCTTGTTGCAAGACCTTCAAAGTCCGTACTTGTTTATAGGTGCTCATTAGTAGCATTAAAAAAGTTTGACGATCAAAGTTATCATCACTCCGAAATATTTCCGGAGGGTGCTGTAAAGGAAATTGCATTGATCTAGAAATAATCTCTGCACGCAGATCATCTACTTTTTTAGTATGAGTTGCTTGAGGATCAAAGCCTAAATTTTTGACTAAGTTTACAGAAGGAGCAATTTCTAAACCTTGATGAAGTAATCGAGTCAAAGCCCATTGAATATCCCAAGTATCAATGCGCCCATTTAAAATATTCTCATAAAGCCAAAAGCGATAATTTACCTGTTCTGAGTCCGCTAAGATTTCACTTAGAGTTTGAAGAATGGTCGTTGAGTCAAAGGATTTTAAACTGGGATCACAGAGTTTCCAAGCCCGTTGCCAACTTGCCCAACCCCAAATGCTTCCATAATGAGAAAAATGGTAGCTTTGTTGGTCACTTTTCCACTGTCCGAGATCATTGCGTCCACTAATGAGCAAAATACGAGGATCGAATCGATAGCGAGCGAGCAATTCTGTACAAAATGGGAAGAAAGTCGGGTTAGGTAGACAATCATCCTCTAAAATAATAGCTTCTTCAACTTGATCAAATACCCAAGATAATCCACTAAATACTCTTTTCCCACATCCCCAATTTTCATTAGCATAATTTTTCATAACTTCACAAGGCCAATCTACCGTTTCGACGATTGCTCTTGCAGCTTGACAGTGTTCAATATCCTTAGGAACATGGGGACGCGGCCCATCTGCAATCACCCATAATTGTTGAGGTTGAGCTTGGCGGATGGACTCCCAGACTTGAGCAGTATAATCAGGACGATTAAAAAGAATCAAAACAACAGGAACTTTCATAAAAGTGTAGTGAGTCAAATAATTGTGGAATAAGCTAAAATATTCGACTTTGGACAAAAAAAGAGTGATTCGCGTAAATTATACGCAAATCAAACGAATGATTAATTTTGTTTATATTTTTTTTTGAGCAAATTTGGTCATTGGAAGACCCACCCAGCGAAGAAACTGTTAAATCTCATATCAAAAGTTTACGTGATAAACTCCGAGAAGTTGGCGCTCCTGATGATTTTATTGACACAGTTCACGGACTAGGCTATCGTCTGAAGCAGCTTTAGTTTTTGGCTTGTGATTGTCTACCCGATTTCTACCTGATATTTCCACAACTATTTTTTAAGCTCATATTCTGAATAACTTCTCGGAACACCACACAGCAAAATTTCCCCGAACCAAATACATAATTTGGTTCGGGGGATTTTGATTTAAACTAATAAAAATTCTCTTCCATGTTGCTAACAATAAAGTTGGAGGTCTTCTATGAGACATCACACTGTTGATGGAAACTCGATTTTATCTCAATCCAACTTGACTGAAAACTCACCCTATAACGTTGGGCGAAAAGAATTATATTTATTATTACTAATAGCTATCGTCATGGGATTTTATGTAGATTATTGGTTTAACCATCACCAATTGCCCTGGCAATCCTCTGATACTCCGACTACGGTGTCAACACCAGCACCAGCAAAATCTCTGGAATTGAAGCGATCGCGCATTAGTACCGCAAGGTGGAAGTCAAAAGCCAAAAGTAAAAAGTCAAAAGTATTATGGAATGGGATTTTTAGAGTTTTTAAATGGTTACTCTATTTACGTCGTGACACACTAGTAACTTATTCGTGTGATTATTATAGTGGGTGAATTGAATGAGTAGCCAATTGGTTGTCAAGTTTAAAATCAACATGGCACGCATGGGGCAGATTTTTTGGAAGCGCATCTCCCATAAGCTTTTGCCCACTAAACGCCTTGCAATGGTGCAAGCTTGTCTGATTGGTTTAGTCTCTGGATTGGCTGCTGTCTTGTTAGGGCAAGGCGTGGGATTATTAGGTGGGTGGCGACAGCAAATATCCCATCAGTTTCCTGCTTTGTTGGCACTGCCGATAATTGGCTTAGTGGGCGGATTTCTCGCAGGCTGGTTGGTGGAGCGCATCGCCCCTGAAGCTGCTGGTAGCGGAATGTCGGAAGTAAAAGCGGTGCTGGCAAAGGTGCCCATGCCCCTGAACCTGCGAATTGCTTTGGTAAAATTGGTCGGAGCAACACTGGTGCTAGCATCTGGGATGCCCTTGGGGCGGGAAGGGCCTACGGTGCAAATTGGTGCAGCCTTAGCCAATCAGTTTAGTCGCTGGTTTCCCACCTCCCCTGAACACCGTCGCCAACTGATTGCAGCCGGAGCCGGGGCGGGACTGGCGGCTGCCTTTAATGCCCCGATTGCTGGGGTATTATTTGTTGTAGAAGAACTTTTGCAAGATGTCTCTGACATCACCTTGGGAACGGCAATCCTGGCTTCATTTATTGGTTCTGTTGTTGCCCGTATTTGTGACACCCATAGTTTAGATTTAAATCTGGTTCTAGCGGCTGCCAATACCAGCTTTTATGTGTCGGAAATTCCCTTTTACCTGCTGTTGGGAATTTTGGCAGGAGTCGGGGGCGTGCTGTTCAATCGCGGAGTTCTCGCCAGTTTGGGTTTAAGTCGTCGCTTCCTCAAAATCAGCTTACCTTGGCGGATGGGACTGGCTGGATTAGTGACGGGATTGGTATTTGCTTGCCTTCCCTCATTATTTCGGGACAACGCTGGATTACGGGAACTGTTGCTGACGGGGGAAGCAAACTGGCAATTAGTAGCGTTAGTTTTCTTTGTTCAGTTCCTACTTATCCTGTTTACCTACGCTTCTGGTGCGCCTGCTGGATTGCTGGTTCCCACATTAGGACTGGGAGCAGCTTTGGGTTATTTGGTAGGAACCTTAGAACACCACTTCCTGGCTGTGAGTTTGGCGACAACCTATGCACGAGTGGGGATGGGGGCATTTTTCTGTGGTGTGGCGCGAGTTCCAATTACGGCAGTCATCATCGTGTTTGAGATGACAACCGACTTTAATTTAGTGTTACCGCTGATGATTGTTTCGGTAACTGCTTATTTGGTGGCGGAAGCTCTAGAAACGGGGTCACTATACGACCATCTGTTAGAATTTAAGGGTATTCATTTGCCAAAAGAAGCCAATCCCCAAGCGCCTTGGACGCAACTAACCGCATCCAATGTCATGCAACCAAATGTGGAAACTCTGGGGAGCCGGATGAGTTGGGATGAGGCATTGCAGGCATTTTCCGAATCCTCCCACCGCCACTTTCCAGTATTGGAAAAGGGTAAATTGGTCGGAATCTTAACCCAACAAGATATCACAAATCTCTCCCGAACGAGCTTAACTGAGCATCCCACTGTGGCCCAAGTGATGACTCCAGAACCAGTAACTACCTCTCCTGGTGATACCCTTGCCCATGTGCTGCACTTGCTCAACCGTTACAAGATTAACTGTTTACCAGTTGTGCAAGGAAACCGCTTGGTGGGTATCATTACCCGTAGTGATATTATTCGGGTGGAAGCTGCCTATTTCAATGGTTCCGAAGATGTAGGTTCTAAAGCCGAACCATCCCGCGTGATTTACCATACCAGTGCGCCAGAAACTGGACAGGGAAGGTTACTGGTACCATTGAGTAACCCGAAAACAGCAGGTATGCTGTTGGAAATGGCTATAGCAATTGCCCGCGATCGCCATTATGAAATAGAATGTCTGCATATTATTGTTGTCCCCCGTCACAAGATTCTTGCAGAAACCCAAGTGAATATCAAGCCAGCTATGGGTCCACTGGAGCAAGCAATGCATTTGGGACAGACATGGCATATCCCAGTACATACCCAAATTCGAGTTGCTCACGACTTGTCTGAAGCAATTTTGCAAACTATCAAAGACCGCCATATTAATTTCATGCTGATGGGTTGGAAAGGCAGCACAGCCACACCGGGAAGGGTCTTCAGTCGGGTAGTAGATACGGTTATCCGGCAAGCAGCTTGTGATTTAGTGTTAGTTAAGCTGAATAAGCAAAGCCACTTGGAACGCTGGTTAGTGCCGATAGCGGGTGGCCCCAATGCCCAACAGGCAATTCAATTGCTCCCAGCACTGACTTCATTGAGTAAAACTCCAGTGGTCAACTTATGTCAAGTGTTTGAACCAAATAAAGCCGAAGCGGATACAACAACTCTCAAAAAAGCTGCTGATTTTCTCAAACAACGGCTCAATGGTTTAGTAACAATTGCTCCAGTCTATGCAAATTCTGTGTCAGAAGCCGTCTTGGATTGTGCTAAACGCAACCAGAGTGATGTGATTATTTTGGGAGCTTCTCGTGAGGGAATGTTGCAACAAGTAGTGCATGGTAATATCCCAGCAACTATCTGCCGCAATAACAACCAAACTGTGATTTTGGTACGTGCAGCATCTGCTATTGGAGAAGGGAATTAATCTACTAATAATACATCTTCATATATAGCTGCAATCGCACAACGAAAATCAACGCTAGCTAAATGCACTTCTTGTTCTTTTTCATAAGGGTAAAGTACCCAATGTCCTTGCTCATTGCGACGGAAGCATTCTACACTCATTCTATCTGATGAAATTAGCACATATTCTTGTAGTAATTCTAAGTGTCGGTAATTGGCAAATTTCTTCCCTCTCTCAAAGCCTTCTGTTGATTCAGAAAGTACTTCGATAATTAAACAAGGATAAGACTTAAAATATTCAAATTCTCTATCTCGTGGATCACAAGTCACCATGACATCAGGATAGAAATAGCGATTTATCACATCAATTTGTGCTTTCATGTCTAACATGTAAACACGGCAACCACTACCCCGGAGATGGTTTCGTAACAGCATAGATATATTCATGCTAACTGTGACATGAGCATCACTTGCCCCTGCCATTGCGTAGACCTGCCCATCAATATACTCGTGTTTGATTTCACTAAATTTCTCGCCTTCTAAATATTCTTCTGGGGAGATATAGTACTCACTTTGGCTAATAACCATCTTAGTACCTTAGTAGTTTTATCAAACATTTTAACCCATAGAACAAATTTAATGAGCGACAGCGCCACCGGTTGCCTTCACCTTTTTAAGGAATAAAACAGCAAGTCCACTGAGTAACAAAGCAATGCCAATAAAGTAGAAACAATCGTTAAAAGCCATTACAAATGCTTCCCGGCGGACAATGTTAGATATAGATGCGATCGCTTCATTTTGGGCTGTACTCAAATCTGCTCCCCGACTGACAAAATACTGTGTCATTTGGTCAATTCGCTGCTGAGTTTCTGGATTATATAAAGATACTCCATCACCCAATCTATTCGAGTGAAATTGCTCTCTATTTGCTAATAAAGTTGCTAAAGAAGCAATTCCGATAGAACCACCCAGATTCCGCATCATATTAAATAAACCACTTGCCGAACCTGCTTCTTTCGGACTCAAACCAGCAGTTGCGATAGAACTCAGCGGCACCATAATTAGGGGTTGTCCCATTGCCCGGACAAATTGCGACCAGCGTAACTGATCTAATCCTGTTTCATTAGTCATTCCGGAGTTCATAAATGCACTGATGGAAAACAAAGTCACACCAACAGCCACCATTAACCGCACATCAATGCGTTTCATTAATCTGGGGATGAGGGGAATAATAAATAGTTGGGGAATACCAGCCCAAATTAATACTTCACCAATTTGCAGCGCATTATATTTTTGAATTTGGGCAAGATACAGCGGTAAAATATAAATTGATCCATACAATCCTACTCCCAGCGACACATTGACAATACTGGCTAAACCAAAGTTCCGCCTAAGCACAAGCCGTAAATTAATAAATGGTTGCTTCCGAGTTAATTCTATAAAGAAAAATATCGCCAAAAAAATTACTGCGATCGCACTTAAGCGCACAATCAACGCTGAACCAAACCAATCTTTACGGCTACCTTCTTCTAAAACAACTTGCAGGGAACCTAACCCTATAGCCATTGCAATAATTCCCCACCAGTCACCTTGTTTGAGTAAATTAATTTGGGGTTTTTCTTGCTTAATTCCATACCAAACGCCAGCCAGCATTAATGCTCCTGGAATTACATTTATATAAAAGTTGTATTCCCAACCAAAATTTTCTGTTAACCAACCTCCTATTGTCGGGCCAATTGAGGGTGCAAAAACTGCACTAAATCCAAATGCAGCTAACCCAATTGATTGCTTAGATTGAGGTAAAGTCGTTAAGACAACTGTCATAGCGGTGGGAATTAATACTCCTCCACTAAAACCTTGTAAGGCGCGAAATAAAATCATGGAATTCAGATCCCATGCCCAAGCACAGCATATAGAAAAGAAAATAAATAGTGTAGTATTGACTAACAGATAACGTTGTAGAGAAAATACCCGTGATAACCATCCTGTTAGAGGAATTACCACAATTTCTGCTACGAGATACGCCGTAGAAATCCAAGAACCTTCTTCTAGAGTCGCTCCTAAACTTGCTTGAATATCTTGCAGCGAAGCATTAGTTATTTGAATATCTAATACCGCCATAAATGCACCAAGCATACTGGCTAATACACCAATCCAGGTTTTTAGCGGTACACGTTCTGGTGGTACAGCAGGATTTTGCCCTTGCTGACGAATTACACCTGTATTAGCCATAGTGTTGTTCCAGTTCCAAGGTTAAGTCACAAAATTATTATTAAATCTTATACCATCTATTGGTGGTTTTTTATCTTAAGCTTTATTACTTATTAAGATACCCTTATGCTCATAAATTGGACGCATTATTTTCCTTAAAGCAGGCAACTGTCTGCTAAAAATGATCGACCCTAAAATACAAGCTATCCCATCAATAATCAAAGTGTTGGTAGCACCAATACGACTTGCTAATAAACCTCCTAATAAATTACCCACGGGAATCATTCCCAAAAATGACATTGTGTATAAGCTCATCAATCGCCCACGTTTGTCGTCCTCAACAATTGTTTGTAAAAATGTGTTGCTAGCAGCAATTTGGAGAATTGTTCCCAAGCCAACGAATAACATTGTGAATAAAGAAAGTGGTAAAAATCGAGACAAAGAAAAGGCAATTAGACCAATTCCTAAAATTGCTGGAGCTAAAGCAATCAATTTCCCAATTCCCAAGATTGTTTGGCGCGTAGCTAGATAAATACCACCAGTTAAGGCTCCAACTCCAGATGCCGCCATCAAAAACCCCAATGTTTCTGCACCACCTTTGAGAACTTGTTCTGCAATCACTGGTACAAGAATAGTGTTTTGCAGTCCCATAAGACTAACTAAAGCTGATAGCAATAGGATGGAGCGAATGGGTGGGAAGCTAAAGGCATATACAAATCCCTCTTTGACTTTTTGCAAGGGATTACCGTCAGTTACCGAATTTTTCCAAGGTTTAACTTTCATTGCCAATAAAGCAGCGATTACAGCAATGTAGCTCAAACCATCTATTAAAAAACAATAGCCCGTTCCAACGCTAGCAATTAATAAACCCCCGATCGCAGGGCCAATTAATCGCGCACCGTTGATCATCGTTGAATTGATAGCGATCGCATTGGCTAAATCTTCTCTGCGTTCAACCAATTCTGGTACAAATGCTTGGCGTGCTGGCGCATCTAAGGCGTTAATAAATCCTTGAAACAAACTCAAGACGATGATATGCCATACCTGAATCACACCAGTTAGCGCCAGCACTGCTAAGGTTAACGATTGAATCATCGCCAAAACTTGCGTACTAATTAAGGTACGATACCGAGAAAAGCGGTCTACAAATACTCCGCCAAAGGGAGCTAAAAAAAAGCTAGGAATTTGACTCGAAAATCCCACAACTCCTAGCATTAATGGGGAGTTTGTTAAGTGATAAACTAGCCAAATCGTCGCCAGTTGCGTCATCCACGTCCCAATTAGGGAAATACCTTGTCCGGCAAAAAACAGCTGGTAGTTTTTTGACCTTAATGCAGGTAGTAGCGGTTTTTTCATCTAAGGTTTGTTTTATACCAATCTGCTCTCACAAATATCATCTCACCGAATTTTATATTTTAAATTTTGGATAATGGAAAAGAAGATTCAAAATCCAAAATTTCAAAAGCGCTTGCGTCAGAGCGGCGGCTCCCGCCGTTGGCGTAGCCCGCCGTAGGTATCTGAACTTTGTAAGAGAGGTTTGAGAGCAAGCGAATTTAAATGCGAGAATAATTCTTTAATCCAAAATCCTTGCATTAATTGACTTGCCCACTTCGGCTACTTCGACACTTCTCTACGAGAGGCTGCGCCCTAAGCGTAGCTATGCCGCAGGCTTTACGACAAGCTCAGTGCATCGCTGCGCTCAGTACAAGTACGCTAAGTGCATCGCCTGACTTGATTACTCTTTTCAATCTAAAATCTAAAATCTAAAATCTAAAATCTAAAATCCAAAATTGCTTGACCTCATCTCTATACGCCTGTCTTTAGATGTAAGAGAATGTCATAGCAAAAAAGAGGTTTTTCATCTGTTTGCAGACAATTTTGTTTACTGATTTCTCGTTTGATTACTTATTAAACCCGGAGAACCCCAAAGAGCCAAAGCTGTGCTTTGTCTCCCCTAAGAGCCTGCTCTTAGGGGTTGGGGTTCTTTTATTATGGGTAATTTAGTGGACATGATATTACTTAACTTCCACCGCAATTTCCGCAGACATCCCAGGAGTAATCCGCGATTCGTACCCTTGAATGCTCTTTTGGTCAAAAACTATTTTGACTGGGATGCGCTGTACCACTTTAGTAAAGTTACCTGTAGCATTATCCGGTGGCAATAATGCAAACTGAGCGCCGGAAGCTGGCGAAATACTGTCAACACGACCAATAAAGGTGTGATGAGGGAAAGTATCCAGCTTGATTTCTACTGGCTCTCCTGGGCGCATCTTTTCTAATTGAGTTTCTTTGAAGTTTGCAACTACCCAATAGTTGTTATCCACGATCGCCATTAATGGTGCTCCCGATTGGACTCGGTTGCCAATTTCCACGTTTTTCTTCCCGACTCGTCCGGCACTGGGAGCGGTAACGTTGGCATAAGATAGTTGCAATTGTGCGTCTTTGAGCGATGCTTCTGATTGGGCGATCGCCGCTTTTGCCGCTTCGTATTGACTACGTTTTACTGTTGTATCTTGTCCACCAGCAGTAGCTTGTTGCAATCCTCCTTTGGATGCTGCCAATTTAGCTTGGGCGTTGGTGACATTTTCTTGCGCTTGTGCTAGTTGAGATTGGGCTTTGGCGACACCAACTTTGGCGGAGGCTAACTTAGCTTGGGCTTGTTCTACTCCCTGAATAGCGGCGTTTTTTTGTGCCGTAGCCACATCATAAGCTGCCTTGGCTGTGTCTAGCTGCTGACGAGCGATCGCACCTGTTTTATACAACTGATTGTAACGATTGTAATCTGCTTGGGCATTTTCCAAATTCGCATTTGCTTGCGCTACCTGCGCTTGCGCGGCGGGAATCCCCGCTTGGGCTAGTCTGACTTCAGCTTGCGCCGCTGGTATCCCAGCTTGGGCTTCTTGTACTGCTGCTTGGGCTGTGGAAATTGCTGCTACCGCACCGCTGACATCCCCCTGCGCTTGACTTGTCTTACCAGTGGTAGTTTGTGAACTTAAGGCAATATTTGCTTGGGCGGCTTGCGCTTCACCACGCGCATTTTCTAGGGCTGCTTGTGCTTGTAATACCTTACTTTCATAGTCCCGTGGATCTAACTTCACTAACAATTGTCCTGGTTGCACCAGTTGGTTATCATTCACAAGCACCTGACTTATAGTTCCGGGAATGCGGCTACTAACTTGGTGAATGTTTCCTGCAACGGTGGCGTTGTCTGTTTCCTGGTGGGTGGAGGCGTATTGCCAATAGTGAAAACCAAAAGCACCTGCGGCGATCGCACCCACACCTAATCCTGCCAAAATTAAACCAGTCGGTTTTTTCCGCTTCGGTTTCGCTGGAACTTCTTTCTCTGTCTCAGGAATTACAACAGGCGCTTCTGTTGTTGCGGGTGTCTCGGTGGTCACAACTTCTAAAGTCTCTGAATTAGTAATCAATTGTTTTTCTAAAACTGGGGTTTTGTGTCCGTTGCTTCCGTTCAAAGTATTAGCACCCATGATTGTTACCTCCCTTGCCCGTTCAATAATTTGATTGATAGTCGTTTATTTAGAATGCGTAATATTTTCTGAAAAAAACTTTTTTCCTTAGTATGCGTATTATTATCTCAAAACAAATCTTTACAGCACCTCCCCCAGTCGGGTGATTATCGGATCATCTTTAGGAGAGGTTAGCGATCGCCCGATTCAACATTTGGGAAAACAGTTCCCGGTCAGCGAAGGAAATACCGTCCATTGCTTCATCACGCACTGTTGCCGCAATAGGCGGTAAGACAGCTTCTAGTTCCTTACCTGCATCCGTTAGCCAGATCCGCCAGATGCGGCGATCGTGGGTGTCGCGTTCTCGACGCACCAAGCCGCGTTCTTCCATCCGATCTAGTACGCCTGTTAAAGTCCCTCCCACTTGTTTGAGTTTGTCCCCAATACTAGAAGTAGGTAAACCATTTTCTTGCCAAAGACAGCACAACACTAACCAGTGAAATGGCGTCAATCCAAACGGTTCTAGCCTCTCAGTAAACTTGCGACTGAGCAGTTGTGAAACTAATTTGATTCTGTAACCCAAATTGTATGGTGCCAGATTTTGTTGCCACGATTCTAAAGCTGGGAAGTGATTAGATGTAGAAACCATTTAGCAAAATACTTAGTGTACGTACTATTATAACTAAATTAGTCTTTTTTAGCAACAGTTGCTTTGCATCTGTCTTAGGGAATAAATTGAATCAACTGGTACTCATTGACTGTACCGAGAATGCGGTGAGGTCTAGATAATTTAGGAGACTGGTCAGTATAGATCCAAGCATAGCTCAAAGCTGGTACTTGAGAAATAGAGACTATTTGTAGGGGGTGAATCGGAAGATAGAAATTAAGCAGTACTTTGGTTTTAGCGTCTATTTGCACAAAGTAGATAGGATGAGATTGGAGAATTGAGGCGATCGCAGGTTGTTGTAAGAAAGTTCTCAAAACAGGGTTATAGTCACTTAACAGACCGATGCTACCTGTGGCCGCTAAAGCTAGCCAACAGGGAATTAACCAACCTGCAATCCAGTAACGAGCTGTGAGAAAGTTTTTGCCAAAGTGGTAACGACTAATCCACACCCCAGGCAAAATTAGCCAACCCAAGCCCATAGCCAAGCCAATAGTTGCATATTTGTAGATGTCGGAACTACCCCAACTAAGAACACCAATACTCGCTATAACAAGTAAAACACCTAACCCACCAAAGCCATAACTGAGATTTCGAGGAAGATTCTTCTTGGCAAAAAGCTTTAATATATTTATTTTACCCTTTTGAAGAGGAAATTGTAGAGGAATCCCTGTCTGATAAATATTACCTAGCCAGTTTAAACCCACAGATGCAAACAAAGCTATGAACGGATAAAGGCAAAGACTATAGTGAGGGAAACGAGTGCTAAAAAGACTAAGTTCACAAAATAGGACAAGGGGAAAGCCAACTAATATTAACTGGTAACGAGGAATGGGACGACGGAGAGTCAAAACTAAACCTAAAATCCCAAAAAAAGCCCAAGGAAATGCTCCTAAAGGAATATTCCATATATAAAACAGCGGCCCATTATTATAATGATCCTCAGAACCTAGCTGCACAACAAACTTGAACAACTCCTCAAAACTTTGATTTCCGTAGTGTAGCCAGCTTAACCACAGCCAAACACAGGTAGGTATTAAACCTACGAAAAAGCCTAAATACAAAATTGGGTTAGTAAGATGACGATGACGGCGATGTTCCCAAATTAAATAAGGGAATAAAGCTAGAATTGGCAAAAAAATCATAAAGCTTCTGATTAAGAAGCCTAAACCTAAACTTAAACCAGCTATAAAACTCCAAAAATAGCGATATTTAGGATGTAATTCCGTTTTTATTAAAGACCAAATAGCTAAAAGTACCAAGAAAATCATCGGTACATCAGGTGTACTTAAGCGGCAGTATTGCAGCCAGAGAAATTCCACGCTTAAAATTGCAGCAGCAAGCCTTGCTAATTTTTTGCCTAGCATAATTTTGCCGATTTCATACACAAGGCATAAACTAAAAATGCCAGCAATCATACTAGGAATACGCGCACTAGCATCACTAAGATCAAACAGCTTGTAAAAACTAGCAATTAACCAATAAGGACCAGGGGTTTTATGATGTGCTCTTTCCCAAGGAGCTATCCAATTACCAGAATCAAACATTAGACGGGCACGCGAAGCGTAAAGCGCTTCATCATGTGCCATCAGACTATTGTGCCCAGAAGTAAATAATAATAAGGGCAGTATCCAAACTAACAAACTAAAATAGGGTAATGATCCGACTAGGCGAATTTGTGTCCAAATATACTGCAAGAAGTGTAGTTTATATAACATTAAATTGATAAAAATTGAATGCTGCTATTTAGACTCGTTTATGTGTTCTGCTGTTATTAAAATATGTTACATAGTGATGGTTGAAAAATACCTAAAATTGCCGCAATTTTCCGAAAAAGTTCTTCAAAACAGAGATTTATGCAGTTAAGACCGAATCAACGCCTGAAATTAGACGACACAGATGATAAGCTGTTCTATGCCTATCCCCGCTTCGTCACCCATGTCGATGAAGGATTTATTCAACAGCTAACGGATTTATATCGCGATCGCCTCAAACCCAACACCCGCATTTTTGATATGATGAGCAGTTGGGTGTCTCATCTGCCAGAAGAGATGCAGTTTGATCATGTGGAGGGACACGGACTCAACGCTGAGGAACTAGCACGTAATCCCCGCTTAAATCATTACTTTGTGCAAAATCTCAACGAAAATCCGCAGCTACCTTTACCAAATGAAGATTTTGATGCTGTCCTGAATTGCGTATCTGTGCAGTATGTGCAATATCCAGAAGCAGTCTTTTCCGAAATTTACCGCATCCTGAAACCCGGTGGTGTGGCAATTATCAGTTTTTCTAACCGGATGTTTTTTGAAAAGGCGATTCAAGCTTGGCGGGAGGCTTCAGAAGCACAGCGAGTGGAATTAGTCAAAGCCTACTTCGCCTCAGTTCCAGGATTCACAACCGCAGAAGTTATAGTTCATAAGTCAACATTACCGAATTTATTCCAGTGGTTAGGTGCAGCTGGAGGAGACCCGTTTTATGCTGTTATAGCTTACCGCAGTTAAGCCAAATAGTTACCAGTACAGCGAGGGCGTAAATCCAGCTACCATCTCAAATCAGATAAGGGGCTTAACGGGACTTAAACATTTTTGGGGGATAAATAAGCCTCAAACCCATACAGGGCAAGGAAAATACACCAAAGGTTCAAAAATGCTTGAAACCCAGATATATCAAGAAACTAGGCAAATCGATGTCAAAGTCCCTCTGTACATACATTTGAGGCTTTTTTCGGGCTACTTCTTGTCTAACTCCCATTAAGCCCCTTTACTTCACGCCCATTGCACAGGATCTAATTGATAGTAACGTTGCAGTTGTTCATAGACTGCCGGATGCTTGGACAGCAATTGGTGCGGTTTCTCAAAAAATGTCTCAGTCGCTACGGCAAAAAATTCTGCGGGATTGGTTGCGCCATAGCTATCCATTACCGTCTTTACGCCTTGTAGAACATCATTGCAAAGTTGCTGATATGCTTCTGTCATCACCTTCGCCCAAATAGGATAGTCTGAGTCGCGTTGCAGTATCGGAACTCCTTCAGCTTTACCATCTTCTTGATCCAACTGATGGGCGAATTCATGAAGCACAACGTTACGTCCATCCCTCCAGTTCTCAGTGTCTTGTTTCACCTGTTCCCAAGACAGTACTACTTGGTCATTTGTCCAGGATTCCCCTAATCTTGCCACACGCCTTTCTTCAACAACATAATTTCCGATAGAAGTCGTTTCCTGAACAAAATAAGTATTGGGATACACCAGAATTGAACGAAGTCTGGGGAAGTACTGCCCACGTTCATTGAGTAGGAGTAAACAGGCGACAGCTGCAAGGGTGAGTTTCATTTCCTCCGTCACCTGTAATCCTCTACAGCCAATAAATTGTTTTTCTGCTAAGAACACTTGAATATGTCCCTGAAGTCGTCTGATTTCATTGGGAGAAAGATAAAGATAAATGGGAAGGTTATTCTCAATAATGGCATTCCAAAGTGGGGGAAAAGGACGATGTTTGAAACGGTTTCTTCGCCTTTTGACTAGCATGGGATTGATTAAAATCCCAGTGATAATTAGCCCGATGATCAGAAAGGCAACTATTGTTTTAATCATTGACTTTTGAGCAGTTTACATATTTAAGTCAGGGAAGTAGGGAGTGGTGTAGTTCAATTACTTTAAAAGCGCTGTAAAATACTTAGGCGATGGGATCAGAATTTATAAAAACTATATTTACTGGCACACATTACCGCTATTGGATCAGAATTATGCAAGATTGAACCTTGGTAGAAAGGGTTTTTTGAAGTCCTTGCTCAACTTTGCCAATCAGTTTGTCAAAAGCCTCTTGATCCGCTGTCAGTTGTTCTTGAAGAACTTTCTCTAACTCCGGCTTTATTTGCTCACACATCTCCTCGATTTTTTTATCGCTCAAAAAACTAGAACGAATCCAACTAGGTACATCCACATTTGTCTTGATTACTTCTTGAACACTCTGGCGATTTAGCTCCATTCCTGCCGCCATAAGCGAAGCCCCATATACTAGTGCAATAGGCCAAGTTAAATGTCCAGTCAGTATGAGAGTGATGATGCTAGCCACAGCGCCACCACCAATTATGACATTGACAATAAACGCTACTGTCTCAGCAATGATAGCATCTCCAATTCGTAGCTCTGGGTTAACAAAATTTGGGTCAATGCTATCCTCGAACCTTAAGCTGCTTCTAGGGATCTGAAACTTTCGACAGATTGGATCGGTTTGTGCGGCTAAATCGGGTTGTATTTTATTGTTAAACCAAGAAGCGCATTGATGATTAATTATCTGCCCAGCGAAATCGCTTTTGAGCGACTGTTCTGCCCGACTGATCAAAGATGTTTCCAAATCTGCTAAAGTCCGTATTTTGTTTTTTTGCCAATCTTTTAAACCTGGTTTAACTGCGTTGACAATCAAGCTATTTGTCAAAGGCTTAGTTAGTGATTCGATTAACTCTGGGATATGCCTCTCAATCAAACCTTTAAGCTGATTCGAGGTAAATAGTTTGTTGACTTCTTCTTTAAAAGCAGCCGCACGCAGATCCCATCGTCCTACTCGTGCTAAACCCATTGCAATACACCGTTCCGGTTCTGGATCAGGGCGAAGCAGCGTTTCTGGTTCGGGAAACATTTCCTGACAAAGAAAGTGCGTAAACTTCATGCGAGATGCACCGCCAGTCATCAGCACAAGTTTTGGCACGATTCCAAGTTCGTCCAGCTTTTCTTTTGCCTCCTTTAAAGAGTCGCGAAACGATCGCATCCAACTATGAAGCTCCAGTTCAGGTAAGGGTTGGTTTAAGATTTCCTCCATCATCAATTTATTAACTTGGGGAATAAAATAAATCTGTTCGTTGATAGACTCGAAGCCACGCGCAAAGGATTCAGGCTCGCTGTATAGCTGTTCATTAGAAAAGTAATCTTCTTTAGCTTTGCGGCAAGCAAGTTCACAACGAGCTTGGTGATGCGGATATTCCTGAAATACTTTTTCGAGTAATGCTTTTTGCTCGTGGTTGGCGAGAGTCCGGGCAAAAATTGCCTTGTCAATTAGAGATGCTCCTAAAGTATTACTCCCGAAATCTATCGGGATCTCTTCTAAGCTTTTAACTAGGGTAAAATCTGTGGTTGAAGAACCAATATCGACAATTAGCACCGATGCAACAAGTTTGTCATACTCCAGCTTCCCGGCTTCCTTAGCTTGCATGAAAGCAGCCCGCGATTCGGGTACAACATTTAGTCGGGGAATGCCAGCTTCTTGAAGTAGCTTTTGGTATTCTGAGCGATCGCTAACTGACCATCCGGAAGGGCAACCAATGTAAAAATAGCTACTTTCACCACCTTCAACTTGTTTGCTTTCTTTCAAAAGGCGGTAGTAGGTTGCGACAAAAGTGCTAATTGTTTCCCGATATTTGGGATCGTTGTTGGGTTTTTGCTTAAAAGAGATTGTCAGTTGGGTAACGCCAGCTTGAATTAATGCTTGTTCTCCGACAAGATAACCGAGTTTAGGATGCCAACCAAGAGCTGTAACTTGGTTCTTCTTATTATTAATCTCCAGCATCTGGGGGGGTTCGATGCTTTCCACTATAGCTTTAGCTACAGCCGTTTCACCGTGTCCCAAATCAAAACCGATTGTTTCTAAAATTTCCATACCCTTATTGTCTATTATTCTCTAGAAGAAGAATACACTGGCTCAATTACCCGACCGCGCCTCAAGAGGCGATCGCCTTTCAACAAAGCCGGAGTTAGAGTTACGTGATCTTTGGTATCAGGGTCGATACTTGGCTCAAAGTCAAAATACTCGCGATCGCTATGAGGGTCATTTTGTCGGTAAATTTGAGCGTTAATTCCCTGAGACATTAAAATCTGTGGCAGAAGTTTCGCCAGTTCATGAGCCATTTGGGGTTTATCAAGTTTTGATGCGCCCATTAGCCTTTGCAGAAAGTTCAATAGCTCTGGCAGTTCTTCTATTGCTAAATCGCCTTCATGTTTATTCGATTCTTCTACTCTAGCCACTGCTAGGTCGATCGTGTTGAGAGCATCGCCAAGGTGATCTAGAAATACTTTGCTATCAACCCGGAGAATAGGTTGAGGTAATTCCAATAGCTCTTGAGACATAGAATTTTGCTGATTGTTTAAGTCGAGTTGAAGCACAATTTCTAGTCCTAGAAGTAGAGAGGTTAGTAAGATAGCCATCCATGCACCTGGGGTAGTTTTAGTTAAGGAAAACAACGAACCTAAGATGCCGATAAAAATTAGTCCCTGTAGCAGTTTCAGGATAAATCTGTTGGCAAAAAACTTTGTACCTGGGTTAGTAATTTGCCTTTGCTCTATTGGAGCAAGTTGAGAATAGTTAGCCGCCGCGAGAGTGGCGATCGACTGGCGCAGCGTATCCAGGAAAAAGGAAGCCAGACGAACTTGAGCCAGATTAAGCTTTTCAATATAAATTCTTTCGAGATGATCGAGTCGGTTCTGAACCAGCTTAACTGTCTGCTCAATGTTGGTTGTGTTATCAATATCTGTCTGAAGTTGGTTGCGTTCTTCGCTAAAAAGTGAAGTTATTGTTTTCATGGCGTTGACTAAGACTTTAACGTTACTAATAGGGGTGAAATGAACAGTTGTTTGTTCATTTCACTCTGTAATCACATGATGACTGATGTAATTAACTGAGTTGCATGGTTCTAGCATCTTTTTACTAGAAAATTACGCTCAATGTTATCTAGAAATCTTGCATATAGTTGAGATCACATCTAGACTGCTGATCAGGCAGGTTGACTGGGGCGTTTGAGAGCCATCCATTGCCTAACCATTGATTGCAAATTACTAGTTAAGGAAGGAGGAGCAAAATGTTTATCTGCGTCATTGCAGACTACGGTACAGGAGATCCGGCATTTATTGAAGTCACACAACGTCTGCTGATGGCTTTTCCCCATGCCCAAATTCATTTGCTTTCGGTTCCAGCATTCAGTACATTGGCAACGGGATTCTGGATTGCCCAACTTGGACTCAACCCAGGAAAGAGCGATCGCCTAATTTATCATAACTGTGCGCCTCGTCAAGATGATCCCGAAGCCCGACGAGACAATGAAGGTGAAGGACTAACTTATGCCCTTTTATCCAATGGTGTAAAAGTAGTGGGTGTGAATGCAGGTTACACTCTCTCCTTCATCAAAGACTATACAAAGGAGTTGCGAGTGGTTAATGTTTCTCGTGGTGGCTCGCAGTTTCGCTCACGAGATGTCTTTCCTCCGGCTGCGGCTGCCATTATGGGTGAAGATTTTAGCCTTCTGGGAGATAGCCTTAAGAGTGAGCAAATCCCAGATGTTCCACCAGATCGAATTGCCTGGATTGATGGCTACGGCAACATCAAAACAACTATTGGGGCGCATACACTTAATTTGGAGCCTCAAAGCAAGATTGTGATCCGGATTGGAGATGTGGTCAGTGATGCAGTGTATTCTGATGGCAGCTTCAAGGTGTCTGAAGGAACCTTGGCCTTTGCTCCTGGTAGTTCCGGTTGGTCAAGAGGCGATTCAGGAGAACCATTGCGCTTTTTAGAGCTATTTCTGCGAGGAGGCAGTGCTTGGGAGCGCTTTGGCCGTCCCCGTGTGAATCAGCAGGTAACTCGAATTGCCTAAAATCGGGTAGTTGGCTTCTGTGACCCAATTTTAGATTTTAAATTTTGGATAATGGAATTGAAAGATTCAAATTTTAAAAAGGTCTGAGAGCAAGCGAATTTAAATGCGATAGGACTTACGCATCAAGTACGAAATGTAGGGGCAATTCATGAATTGCCCCTAGCTAAATCAAGGCTTTCACTGCCTTTTTGCCTAAGTCCTGTGCGAGAACAATTTTATTATCCAAAATCTAAAATTATCTATTCAGAGCAACTGCCTAAAGAGTGGGAACGCTCAAGGGACAGGCATCGGGTCAATCTAAAATCTAAAATCGTTCGACTGAGTTTAGCCTGAGCGTAGTCGAAGGGCGTAGCCGAAGTCCAAAATCCAAAATTGTTTTACCGTGGCTGAGTGCAGGCTGGCTTTATCGAGTTACGCTGACTAAAAGCGATTAGATTTGTGCTATACCGCCATCGACGAACAATTCGATGCCGGTGATATAACTGCTGTCGTCTGAAGCCAGGAACACGACAGGTTTTGCCACTTCATCCGGTGTTCCCACGCGCCCCAGCGGAACGCCATTCAACATCGCCGTATACATTTCGTCAGTTATCCCAATGCGCTCATGAGCTGGTGTAGGAATGATTCCAGGGCTGACGACATTGACCCGGATGTGGCGTTCTTTGAGGTCAACCGACCAAGTGCGTGCGAATGAGCGCACGGCTGCCTTAGTCGCTGCATAAACACTGAACGCAGGTTGGCCTATGGAGGCTGATATCGAAGCGTTCAAAATAATTGAACTGCCATCTTTAAGTAGCGGTAGCGCCTTTTGCACCGTGAAAGCAACACCTTTGACGTTGATGTTAAATGTCTTGTCGAAATGCTCCTCGGTGATCTGTTCGAGCGGCACAAACTCGCCGCCACCCGCGTTCGCAAACAGGATATCAAGGTGTCCTTTCTGCTCTTTAATCGTGGCATAAAGGCGATCAAGATCAGCGAGATTCGACACGTCACCTTGAACAGCAGTGACGTTTTCTCCAATCTCCTTAATCGCAGCATCAAGTTCGTTTTGACGACGGCCCGTGATAAAGACGTGTGCGCCTTCAGCAGTGAACCGCTTTGCTGTGGCGAGTCCGATGCCGCTGTTACCGCCGGTAATAAGTGCGATTTTTCCCGAAAGTTTCTGTGACATGAGGATGTTTCCTAGGGTTGTGGTTAGGAATTTTCAGATTTGTGCCGTGCCGCCATCGACGAAGAGTTCGATGCCAGTGATGTAGCTGCTGTCGTCGGAGGCGAGGAAAGAAACTGCCTTGGCGATTTCGTCGGGCGTGCCTGGGCGACCCAAAGGCGTTGTAGCAGCAGTATCTGCCTTGATTTGCTCAATTTGGTCGTCGCTCATCCCGAGTTCGGTCTTGTAGCCAGGTGTGATCACCGTCCCCGGACTGACAACATTGACTCGGAGTTTGCGGTCTTTGAGATCGACCGACCACGTGCGTGCGAACGATCGCAGGGCTGCCTTGGTAGCAGCGTAGACACTGAAAGCTGGTATGCCCTTGATCGATACCATCGACCCGTTGATGATGATCGACCCACCAGCAGGCATCAGCGGCAGCGCCTTCTGTACGGTGAAAAGGGTGCCTTTGACGTTGATGCCAAAATACTTGTCGTAGTGCGCCTCGGTGATTTGTTCGAGCGGCACAAACTCGCCGCCACCCGCGTTCGCAAACAGGATATCGAGGCGTCCTTTGTGCTCTTTGATCGTGGCATAAAGGCGATCGAGATCGGTGAGATTGGACACGTCACCTTGAACAGCAGTGATATTTTCGCCGATCTCCTTAACCGCAGCATCAAGTCCGTCTTGACGACGACCTGTGATAAAGACGTGCGCCCCCTCTACGACAAACCGCTTTGCTGTGGCTAGTCCAATGCCGCTGTTACCGCCGGTAACAAGTGCGATTTTTCCTGTGAGTTTCTGTGACATGGTAATGGCTCGCTTGAATTTGAGTGTGAACCAGATGTTTCTTCGATTGGGCTTATGCTTAAGCGCTGTAGCCGCCTTCGACATCAAGCACCGTCCCGGTATAGGCGAGGAAAATGATGTCGAAGGCGAGTTTCTCCAGACGGGCATAACGCGCGATCGCAAGATAATCCGCTTTGCAGATTATCTTATTGCTAGTGAGTAACTTATTTACCAATCGGTATAAAAGCTTTATCACCCTTTAACTGATGTTGTCAAGTGATTTTTATACTAGAAGGTAGGAAAATAGAAAAATCTAATAGCCAAAGTCAGTGCGATCGCTCTGGCCAGCTTCGTCGCAACTTCCCCACTACAGATAAACACTCCCAATTTATAGAAAACTGGTTCCATGCAGTGTTTATTGATGCTTATGACTGGGTAATGCAAACAAATGTCATTGGTATGGGTTTATTTACTGATGGAGGTGTGTTGGCATCTAAACCCCAATACGCTTGGGTTAAGGCTAAAAACTAAAACTGGCGTAGGTTGGGAAGCCACTGCGCCCTTGCGGTTTCCCGACTTGTTCGCTCTTAGCGTTCCCGCTCTTTAGCAAGTGGCGTTTGAGGAACGAAAGCCAACATTATCAAGGCTTTGTTGGGTTTCGCTATTGCTCAACCCAACCTACTATTCTTTTTAACCCAAGCGTATTGATCTAAATCCTATGCTGCTTCTGCTAACTATATAAATAAAATGAGTGACTATTGCAAAATGAAAATAATGATAATCAAAAAGAGATAAAGAAGTGCAACCGAAACTCGAATTCTCTCCCTTTCTACCACACAATTATCATTTTCATTAAGCTTATTTTAAGTATTTTCACTCATGGAGAAAAGATGCTTTATCCTCTATTATCACGGATGCGCTTGTAGAGACGTTGCATTGCAACGTCTCTACACAGCGGAAAATCTCAGCAATAACCTTAACTAAACGGTAAGGAATAAGAGTTTCTAAGAGTTCTTGCCTAAGTGATGGCTTAGTTAAGGTTATTTAGCGTGGTTTCATTCAACGACTTTTACTGAAGCCCCTTCATTTGATGGAGGTATACCGGGTAACTCAAGACAGTATCCTGCACCATATACTGTTTTGATATAGCGGGGGTGGCGGGGATCTGGTTCTAACTTAGTTCTCAAGTGGCGAATATGGACTCGAATCGTTTCAATATCGTCATCGGGATCGTAGCCCCAAACTTCTCTGAGGATTTCGCTGGGAGAAACCGTTTGACCGTGGCGTTGTAGTAAGCAGTGAAGTAGCTCAAATTCTAAGTGAGTCAATTTCACCGTCTCATTGAACCATATTGCCTCAAATCTTTCGGGAACGAGAGTGAGTGAGCCATAGTTGAGAATCTCACTATGCTTTGCTGCTTGGGGAATGCGGTCAGTCCGCCGCAAAAGCGCCCGCACCCGCGCCAGCAGTTCTTCAACTTCAAAAGGCTTGGTGAGGTAGTCATCTGCGCCAGCGTTGAAGCCCTCCACCTTGTCTTGAGTTTGGCTCAAAGCCGTCAACATTAACACCGGAATCTCAGAGGTGCGATCGTCGCGACGCAGGCGTTGGCAAACGGTAAACCCATCTACCCTGGGCAACATCAAATCGAGCATGATCAAGTCTGGTTGTAGCTGGAGAGCCAGCGCTTGACCTTTGATCCCGTCTTCAGCTTGACTAACATCGTAGCCAGCCATTTCCAAGTTGACGGCAACTAGTTCTGAAATCGCTGGGTCATCGTCTATGACAAGAATCCTCGGCATTCTTAAAAAATTATTACTACTTATTAAGGATAAATAACAACCTTTGATAGATACAAAGATTTTTGAATCGATTATGAAAAAGGTTTTAAATCTTACATAAATATTAAGATTAAATGACTGTGAAATCAAGACTCAACTACACGAAATCTTATAGTCTATGATGTGTTATACTGCCCCCTACAATCCGTCTCGGTTTTTACAAAACGGTGTGACGATGACTGTATACACCGCTTTGTGGGGAAGACGTCACTGGGAAAGTACTATTCAATTACAAGAACCGTATTATCACGAAAAAATCTTTATTGGTGGCCAAGGTGTGCCAATTTTTGGCTTGGTTGCTATTCCTGAAAATGCTCATAGCACGATTATCGGTACTTATGGGATTACTGGAGAGTTAGAAACAGAATGGTTTTTGAGAGTGCTAGGACGTAAAGCCTACGCTCAAGGATACGCTATGGTGTTATTTGATTGGCGTGCCCACGGCAAAACGGCCGTTTTGTCTCCGACTCTGACTTCCGATGGACTGTACGAGGGGGAAGATTTTGTTCGCATCGCCGCTGCTGCTAAGGCAATGGGATGTCCGGGAAAATTTTGGTTTACAGGGTATTCTTTAGGAGGGCAATTGGCACTATGGGCGGTGAAGGTCGCTCTTGAGGTGATTAAGGAGCATGAAGATTTAGGACTAGAAGATAGCGATATTGGCGGTGGTATGGTGATTTGTCCCAGTTTAGATTCTGAGCGATCGCTATCTTATCTAGTTACAACGCCCTTCGGCAGATATTTGGAAGCAGGGATTGCACAGAATTTAAAAAAACTGGCATGGCAAATCCATGATGCCCATCCTGGAAGCATTGATCCAGCAGCGATTGAACGGGCGAATAGTATCTGGGGTTTTGACAATGAACTAGTAATTAACCGACTAGGTTTTCCTTCTGTGGAAGCATATTACCAAGCTAGTAGTCCTTTACATATATTGCCACAAATCTCGAAACCGACTTTAATTTTATATGCTGCTGATGACCCACTTTTTGACCCAGCTATCATACCAGATTTACAACAAGCCTGCGATCGCAATCCCACAATAGATTTGTTACTCACTCAGTACGGTGGTCATGTTAGCTATTTGAGTAGCAAAGAGTGCCAGCGCCAATTACAAGATCCTGACCCTTGGTGGGCATGGAATCGGATTTTACAATGGTTGGAGGAAAAGCGAATAAGGTACTAATACCGCAAGGCAAAAGTCAAAAGTCACTTGTACTGAGTTTAGCCTGAGCGGCGTCGAAGGGCGCAGCCTCTCGTAGAGAAGTAAAAGTCAAAAGTCAAAAGAATTGTATTCCGGGCTTTTGTGCAATTTTGTAGACGCAAAGCGGCTTCCCGGAGAGTATGGTCTGTTTATTTACGCCGTACTGTACTAGCCGAGAAAATATTCAAGTTGCTAGGCTACTCGACGCATGGCGTCGTATTGTTTGGAAATCCAAAAAAGTGAACAGAGTAGCTTGTTTTTACTACAATCAACTATTGCAATAGAGAAGATAGCATTGGCTGAGAAACTACCACAATATTATTGGTAAACCAGCAATGACAGAAGCAACACCTGTCCAGAGAGTAAAGCGTTCAATATCTACTTCATCCAAAGCAACACTCATTTGCTTAATTGCTAATAGCAGCGCTGCCAGTAGCAGCACGAAGAAGGTAAGGTACTCCAAATTAACGAGCATTCATTCTCACTATGTTTTGTAAAAAAGTAGTTCTAATAGGTTTTTAACAAGCTTTGGGGAGGTTTTTTTGTTCCAGATTTAACAATTTCTGAGAAAAACTATTTATCAGTGAAGAGATATCTACTTCAGGTAGCCAAATCATGGTTTCATAACCAACCCGACCCATTTCTGGCTTTGGTCCCATAGGCATTTCCACCAAATATTCCCAGCTACCTGACTCAAATCGGTAGTTTTTGATCATGCCTTCCCCACCCATAAAACTTACTATCTGACCTTTACAAAGCTTACGTACTGGCAAATCACTTGCAGACATTCCTGGTAATTCCTTAGAGTAATACTGTAATAGCTAATGTTGTAGCCAAAAGAAAATTTATTATTCTCTGTCAAGGGTTTTAACGTATTCTCTTTCAAAGGATTTAACCTTGAGTAAAGGATCGTACATCTAAAGTAATAAAAATGGCACGGTAGAGTAATAAATTAGCATGTTAGTCAGGGAAAGCGCTCATAGCTATCTGTAGTTATGTTTACAGCCCGACTTAACATCTAACAACTCCTCTGGCAGATTCATTCTAGGAAAAATAAGCGCAGCTACTTTGCTAAGTGATTAAGCTTCTCGTAGAGAGAAATACGGCGTCCTTATTACAAAGCAACTAAATTTATTTATGGGGATTATTAATTTTGAATTTTGAATTCGGAGCGAAGTGACGTGACTGCTACTCATCATCTCTGGCTACCTGCACCAACAGATTTAACTTTGCTACCAGATGAGATTCATGTCTGGCGCATAGACCTTGACCAACCAGAATCACAGCTGCAAAATTTAGCAGCGACTCTTTCCAGTGACGAAATGGCTCGTGCTGAACGGTTCTATTTTCAGGAACATCGGCAGCGGTTCATTGCTGGCCGTGGTATTCTCCGAACTATATTAGGTCGCTATTTGGGTATTCAGCCGCTACAAGTGCAGTTTAATTATCAACACCGTGGCAAACCAGTATTAGCAGATACATTTGCCAATACTGGACTGGCGTTTAACTTATCTCATTCCCAAGGGTTGGGTTTGTGTGGGGTGAATTGCACCCGCCCAATTGGTGTAGACCTAGAATATATTCGCCTGATGTCTGATTTAGAAACTCTTGCCAAACGGTTCTTTTTACCGAGAGAATATGAAATGTTGCGATCGCTATCTCCCAGCAAACAGCAAGACGTATTTTTCCGTTACTGGACTTGTAAAGAAGCTTATTTAAAAGCAACTGGAGACGGACTAGCTCAGTTAGAGCAAGTTGAAGTGTCGCTGACTCTCACAGAACCAGCCAAGTTACAGATATCTGAAGAAGACTGGAGTCTTTTTGAACTACTACCTGCTAACAATTATGTTGCTGCTATTGCTGTAGAGAATTTTGACTGGCACTTGAAGTGTTGGCAGTATTAATGTTCAGTATTTTAAATCGTTTATTTATCTTCCTGCATATTTCTAACAATTTTTGTCACCAGGTTTCTGGGTACAAATCTGACGCTTTTTGCAAGTAGTTTATTCATAAAACCAGGAATGACAATGGTTTTACCCTTCATTAAGGCGCGAAAACCAATTTCGGCTACTGTTTGTGCATCCATCATCTTCTTGCCCTTGAGCAACTTAGAGTCAGCCATCCCGGTTCTTTCATGAAACGCAGATGCGGTTGAGCCTGGGCAAAGAACTGTCACAGTGACACCTGTACCTTCTAATTCATTAGCGATCGCTTCTGAAAAAGATAAGATATAGGCTTTAGTAGCAAAATAAACCGCCATCAAAGGGCCTGGTTGAAAGGCAGCGGCTGAGGCGACGTTTAATATTTTTCCTTCACCTTGCTTTACCATGTCCTTCAGGAATAGCTTGGTTAAATGGGTGAGACACACCAAATTTACCTGTAGCATTTCCAGTTCAGTCGCTAGGTCTGTTTCATGAAATAATCCATAAATACCAAATCCAGCATTATTTACCAGTACATCAACCTTAATATTGGCTTGTTGCAACTCTGCAAAAATTTCTTCAGGAGCTGTTGGTATAGATAGATCCTTAACAATAGTTGTAACAAAATTTCCAAATTCTTCTTTGAATTTAACTGCAAGTTCTACAAGCATTACCCCATTTCTATCTACTAAAACAAGATTATAATCATGAGCAGCAAAAAGACATGCTAATTGATAGCCAATTCCACCTGCTGCTCCAGTAATAAGAGCAGTTTGTTTGTTTTGTCCTTGGTATGTTGTGTTCATGTAAAAAGGTTGGTGAATTCGACTTGATGAAGCTGCATTACATTTATAGTGGTTCTCCTTCTACAAATAAGTGCGCGTAATATCTGAACCGACGAGAAATGTCTTGAGTTATTATCCTTTCAAGTGCTTGTGTAGTGCCTTGGGTAGATGTAGCGGTACAAACCTAAATTTAGGACTTATGCATCGAATAAGTTGGGCATTAAAGAAGTTCAGTTATTCCAGACTGCTAGTGTAGATGCGTGGCGGCTTGTCGCCAGATAGCGCTTTTGATTACTCACAAAAGCAAGCGGGTAAAATCAAACTTTTATGCCTGACACTAACCATTCTATCCTCGATCGCTTCTGTCAAGAGGTGAATCCTAAAAGTTAACATTACTGAGTATAAAAAAACAGGGCAATTAGATTGCCTCTGTTGGTGTATGAGTTGTTGCTGGCATCTGAAATATTGACTATTAAGTAGTACTGAGTCCTCAAGAACATGGACTAAACAAAACACAAAACTTCTGTTTTTTAGATTGTGTTACGGCTTCCGTAACGCACCGAAAATATCCAGGATGGTGCGTTACGTTCCTAACGCACCCTATGAAAGTTGTGAATTCCTAAGCGATATTTAAGAAGCCGCTTTGAATCAAGTAGGCGGTATAAGTCATAAACAATTGAGAGTTAATGGGAGGACAAACAATAGAACTGCCTGCTAGTGCATGAAGGGTATCTTGGCAGCTAATATGGGGTCTTCTAGCTTGTAGGTAGAAATCAGGAATAGTCAGTTGTTCATCAGACCAGCGTTCCAGTAAAAAGGGTCGCAGAGTATATAAAGGATTGTCCACAGAAGACACATTATTAATTAGCTCTGATTGCCATTCTTCATAGGGAATCATCTCAACTGAATAACCAAATGAGCGTATCCACTCAACTAGCATTTTCAAAGCGGCAGGTTGAGGATGTTGTAAATTGAAAGCTTTGCCTATGGATTCTTTTTGCCGTGATAGATAAACAATGGCTTTACTTACATAGTCTACAGGAGACATATCTAACATATAATCTACATCAGGGAAACTTCCCATTTGTAGACAGCCCTTGGTCATCAAATTGATAAAGTCATGTGTATTACAAATGCCTGTTTTGCTATCTCCTGAAATCAGTGGCGGTCTGTAGATAGTTACAGGAAGTCCTCGGTCACGAGCAATCTTGACTAACTTTTCAGCTACCCATTTAGTTTGGGAGTAACCAAGATAAATACCTTCCCAATGATTGAATTCATCCTGTTCTTTGACAACCTTGCCAGCATAAGCAGTCGATTCAAACACAGCAACACTAGAAACGTAATGTACAGGCTTGACTTTAATTTGACATGCCAGCCTCAAAACTTCCTGCGTTCCTAAAACATTGGCTGCTTTCAGTGCAGAGTAGGGAAAAACATAATTCAACAAAGCACCACTATGATAGATAGTATCAATATTGGCAGCTAAAATTTGAAACTGTTCAGAGCCAACACCTAACAATGGCTGAGATAAATCGCCGATAATAGGAATAATTCTGGAGTTAAATTGTTCCTGCCAAATTGCATACTGTTGGAGATTATTTTGTAGTTTGCTTTTGCCTTCTTCGGTATTAGCAGCACGCACTAAGCAATAGATATCCGCATTAGTTTCCTGTAGTAATTCCCGGATGACAAAAGCTCCTAAAAAGCCTGTTCCTCCAGTTAAAAAGATATTTTTGGGTTCACCTACAGGCACATTAGATGCAGCGCCGGGATTGATGGTGGGGTCAAGAACAGCCTCGGCACTTAAATTTAGAACAAAGGGGGCAGCGTTGGCATTAGAAGATGTCTGACGCACAACTTTTGTGTCTTGAACTGGTGAACCTTCTTGCACTTCTTCAGCTAAACGCTGTGAAAGAGCTTCAATACTTGGGTAATGCCACAGGAGCAACGGCGATGGTTGAAATCCTAGCAATTTTTCTAATTTACTTACTAGAATCATTGCTTGGGCTGAATCCAAGCCAGAATTTTCTAAATGTTCTTTGACATCTATTTCATCAGTTGATACTCCTAGCAACTCAGCTAAGCTAGATATCAAAAATACTTGAATATCGGCTGCTGTAAAAGACTGTTTTATAGTCATTTTTAAATCTCCACTAATGTAGAAGGGACAGGGTGATAGTGACTGTAATAATCGGAAGCTTGCAGTCCTTGAATTTTCAAATTTTGAACACGATACAAAAAGGCTGCACCAGTCATAATTTGATTAGCAACATCAACTACCCGACGATTATTTGCTTCAGATAGGTAGGAACCCCGTACCCAGTCATTGAAACCGCCCATTGCTGGGCCACACCAAATTTGATAATCGACTTCTCTACCTTTTTCACCAGAACTAGACCAACGAGAAGATAATCCTAGATACCAGCGGAAAATCAACGCCATTTTCAGTTTAGGATTATTGACTGCTTTCCCCAGTTTTTCAGGATTTTTCTGGGACAAATAAGCCGCTGTTCCTTCCCATACTTCAGCAATACTCTTGCGGAAAACTTGTTTTTCTAATTTCTCTCTTTCTACCAAAGGAATCTCTTCAATCGAATCATAAGCACGATATAGTTCAAATAATTTCTGCGCTCGCATGGGGAACATCGTACCCCGTTTGAGGACTTGCAATTTCACGCCCATTTCAAACATATCTGCTGCTGGGGCCATCATCACATCAGCCATTTCTGCTTGAGCTAGTAATTTTTTGGTATGTTCACAAGCCCCAGATTCAACGCATGACTGATTAATTGAGCCGGTCATTACATAAGCAGCACCCATCATAAAGGCTGCTAATGCTGATTGTGGTGTACCAATTCCCCCTGCTACTCCGATTCTAATGGGTGTTTGGTAATGATATTGTGCTTGAATTTCATCCCGCAAGGCAATAATGGAAGGTAACAAACAAACCAGGGGACGGTTATCTGTATGACCACCAGAATCAGCCTCGACGGTAATATCATCAGCCATCGGAACTTTAGCTGCAAGGGTTGCTTGTAACTCAGTAATTAATCCTTTTTCAAGAAGTTCTTTAAGAATTCTGGCTGGTGCAGGTTGGAGAAATTTAGTAGCAACTTCTCGGCGAGAAACTTTGGCAATGACTTTATTTTTAATCTCAATTTGATTGGTGTTATTCAACCCCAATCCTGCAACACGGTAATAAACAATGTTGGGAGTCAAGTCGAGAAATGCAGATGCTTCTACTGTTCTGACTTGATATTTGAGATATAAATCCACTGCCCGACGTTCAATAGCAGGTTCATTGGGACTGTGAATTAAATTAAAGGCGTAGGGTCCTTGAGGTAAAGCTTGTTGAATGCGATTTATGGCTACTTCCAAACGTTCTGGAATTAAACCACCTGCACCAAAGGAACTCAAAATTTGAGCTTTTCCTAGTGCAATCACCATTTCTTCAGAAGCAATTCCGCCAGCCATTGCGCCAGTAACATAGGCATATTTCACTCCATGAAAAGAGAGAAAATTGGGATCTCCAAACTGTTGGATGTGGATTGGTGCTGCAAATGTCAGCAGTTCTACTTGTGCTGTTGTGCCATTATCACCAGGGGATAAATACCCCTCATTAGTGACACCGATTTTTCCGGCAACTTTCACGATGTAACAGGGTTTATCTAACGCCATCAATTTACCTTTGATGGTTTGTTGCTCAAAAGATACAGTTTCTAAAGAACCTTTCCAAACCTGGTTTTTGTTATAAGACCAGGCAGAGAAATTAAGACCATTATCGTGTTTATTTAGCACCGTATCTACGGTTATCACGGCAGTTATCCCTCTGATTACAAGCAATGGATGATAAAAGCTGAAGGTTGAAGGATGTAAACTCTTGGAAAGAGTTTCAATATGGTTTGGTTAGCTTATTTATCGCTCGAAGATCCCCCCAACCCCCCTTAAAAAGGGGGGCTTATAACCCTCTTTTACCCCCTTTTTAAGGGGGTCGCCATAGGCGGGGGGATCTTATCCGAACCGTATTGACAGGAGTCTACATTTGGAATTATCAAGATTCGTCGTTAAGCAAATTTTGGGCGCAAGTTAGTTGCAATTGAATGATTTCGCTCATTTGTTGACTATAATCTTGTCTAGCTTGTAAAAAAGCAGTGTGCGCTTTAGTTATCTTTGAATTATTAGCATTGAGCTTTTGATACTGAGTCTTATTTAAATCAAACATGCTGATGATGCTACTAATTTTTTGAGTGATGACAGGTGGAGAAGAAAAAGGAATTTGCTGCCCAATTGCGCTTGACTCAGAAGATTGTAATTGTTCTTTCGGTTCAAAACCGTTATCAATGATATTTTTTGGTTTGACTTCTTCTGGCTGAGTAAGGGATGGCAAGATGTTAGGCGAATAACTTTCTTCTGGGATTATTTTGTTGGAAGTATTAAGAGAATCTGTGATTTCAGATTCTTGGATATTAGGTATACTTGGATGCTGTTTCTTGAAGCGTTCGCACTTAAGATCCTCAGCCCAATCTTTAACAAATTTACGATTTTCGTCGCTCAAAATTGTAGCAGCGATCGCTTTTCCACCCAAGGTAACTGTTCTCAATGTTGCTTTAGTTTGATTGGTGGTTTCTTGGACTTTGCTGTACAGTGGTGATAAATCCACATTCACCTGATGACTGAGTAGTTTTGCTAATGCTTTGACTATAGAAGCATGGTCATCCATACCTCTACGATTCAGAGAGACTGTGAGGTGTTCTTGGTTGCCAAGAATTTTATCAATCCATCGTGAACAAACACTACCTGCGCCTGCTTCTAAAAATATTCGCACACCATCACCGTAGACACGATTAACTAATCGTGGAAAATCAAGCTCTTGGCATAATCCTTTGGCAATGTTGTGAGCGATCGCTTCACTTTCAAGTGCGAGCGGTTGATAATCAGCAGCAGAATAAAAAACAATACCTGGGAGAGTTTGTGATGGTAAAGTGTTTACCTTCTTGATTTCCTCATACTGCGATCGCATCGCCTCAGAATGTATCACGTGGTCGAAGGGAGCGGGGAAAGCGTTGCAACCTAAAGTTTGAATTACTCGTTTACAGGCTGCATCATCACCAGCAATTAATACTTCTTCTGGTGTGTTGATTTGAGTTAAGTAGACGCGATTCTCTTGTTTCAGGCATTCTCTAATTTGGGATGGAGTCGCCATGAGAACATAGGTATTCCAAAAATTGTTGTTTTGTGGATTTGGTGCATCTGTTAATCCCCAATATTCACGCACAGCATTTTTAGGCCCAGATAACTTATCGCCAAATAAAGGTGATGAGTTTAAAGTATTACTTCCGCCCTCAAAATTACTCCAAACTCCTTGGGCAACCATCATGCTAGTTTCACCCAAGCTATACCCAAAAACACATTGCGGCTTAACTTGAAAATCATCTCGGAAAATTGCTGTCATGTATCTAGCAAAAGCGATTTCACTTTCAAACATTGCCAGTGAATCATCTAACAATTGCTTTTCGAGAGTTTCTAGTTGCCTGGTTGTTAATTTAGGTAAGCTTCTGGGATAAACTAGTTTTTCAACATCGGCAGCCCGGTTGTAGAGATTATTACTTTTTAAGTCCTCGAAAACTTTAGGAAATAAACGGAAGACGCTGCGACCAATGCCAATATAAGAATTGACTGCTGCGGGATAAACATAAGCAACTGCTCCGGTTTTACCCAATGGTTTCGCTGTGAAATAACTTCCTATTGGTGTTTGCCAATCTGTTCCTTTCTCAAAGGCATTATTTACACCTTTGCGGGCAGATTCAATTTCTTTGAGTAGTTCTTTTGTGTTACGTCCTGTGATTGATAAGACGTATTTAGCCTCAGAATGTCCTTCAAAGGTAGCGAATGTTTGGCTAGCGGTAACTGATAATGATGAACTAGCTTCGATGGTATGTTGGAGATGGTTTAGGAGATCGGGTATATTGGAGCGATCGCTAACTGCGATCGGGAACAGATGAAAAGGCATTTGTTGCAAATATCTGTTGTCCCGCTCCTCTTGGCTGGGTTCTTCCGATAAGATTAAATGGGCGTAACTGCCATCTATAGCCATACTATTAATTGCTGCTACTCTGCGTGTGCCGCCTTTATCGACAAACCAAGGTCTTGATTCCATTGCGACATAGAAAGGGCTACCTTCCCATACTTGCGGTGTTTTGACACCAGACCATTTGGGGGTGGCGGGAATATACCTGTAATAAAGACACAGAGCAGTTTTGATTAAGCTAGCGATTCCCGATGCTGTATAGGTGTGACCGATATTGGCTTTGACGCTGCCCAATGCACAGTGCAAACCATTGCCCACTTTCGGATAAGCTTGGAGTAAACCTGTGATTTCGGCTTCATCCTCCTGGGGAACGCCACTACCGAACACTTCCACATAATTAACATCTGTGGGTTGAATATCTGCAATTTGGAAGGCTTGTTTGCAGACATTGCTGATAGCTGAAGCATCAGGCTTTACCAGAGCGTTACTGACAGTAGAATTATCTTGAGCGAAACTGATGGCATCAATAACTGCATAGATGCGTTCATTGTCTTGTTTAGCAGTTTCATAACGCTTGAGGACAACTGCACCCGCACCTTCACCAACCGTCCAGCCATTAGCTTGTTGGTCATAACCCAACGTATTGACACCCGTATTAATTGGTGCAAATTGGCTGCGGAACAAGACATTTTCTACACCACCTGCCAAATCGACTGCACCTACAACCACGGCATCAACTTCCCCAGTAGCGAGTAGCATTTGTGCAACTTCCAACGCCTTCAGGGCAGAATTTTCGCCAGCCGTCATCGTGAATGCAGGGCCAGTAAAATTCCACAAAGCAGAAATTCGACTCGCCATAATGTTGGCGATGTGACTTACATATTCGCCGATTTCTACTGGTTGGTGAATGCTATCTTTGACGATGGTTTCCAGTTGGGAAAGCTGTTCAGCAGGTAAAGAAATTCCTTGGTTGAGTAAGCCATCCTTAACTTGCCAAGATAGATTCCATCTTTGCTGTAGCTGATGCACAGAAAACTCTGTCTCAGCAGCGATAATAACCGCCACATTACTGCCTTCCTGTAGTTTCGCATCTTTCACGGCGCGATCGGCAACCTTCAAGAGTAATAATTGTTGTGGATTTAATTTTTCGATTTCATTCGGTGGAATTTTGCACGATAAAGTATCGATTTCAAAATCTTTGATGTATGCCCCTATTGGTGCTTTTCCATCTGTTAAACCGTACTCTTTCAGGACATTTTCTTGATTTTCTATACCATGCCATCTTTGAGGCGGTAGGGAAGTAAAATGCTGTGTTCCATCATAAATACTGCGTTCAAAAGCATCTAAACCATTGCAATTACCAAAAAAGGCATCCATGCCGACAATGGCGACTTTCACAGGTGGAACAGGCGCAATTGAATCAACTGATTGTGTTGTAGTTCCTTGTTCTAAAATCAGATGAGAATTAGTACCGCCAAAACCAAAAGCACTGATGGCTACCCGTTTAATTGGTGCATTATTATTAGGCCATGCCGTAGCTGTTCTAACAATTTTATCAACGGAGATTGTACTATTTTCGGAAGGTAAAGGCTCAGTAACATTAATGGTTGGTGGAATTACACCATGAGACATGCTCAAAATCGCTTTAGTCAAGCCAACCATGCCAGCAGCAGTTAGTAAGTGACCAGTATTTGCCTTGACAGAACCTACTAGAGGTGCAGCCTGATTTCCACCAAAAAATGTTTCTATAGAATTGACTTCAGTTGAATCTCCCAGTAATGTGCCAGTTACATGACACTCTAAATAATCGATAGATTTTGGATTAATTTTTGCCTCATTATAGGCTCGCTCAAAAGCTAGGATTTGTCCTTTAGAATTAGGACTAAGTAAGTGTTTACCCTTGCCATCATTTGAAAGTCCATTACCGCAGATGGTAGCGACAATATTATCACCATCTCTGATGGCATCAGAATATCTTTTCAGCATCACCATCCCAACACCATCGGCAGGAATTAGCCCTCTTGACGACTTATCTAAGGGGCGGCTGATGCCGTTTTCTGGATACCCTTGAACACCGGAAAATAACATCCGCACAAATAGAGAATCTGCACAACTTATAGCTCCAGCTAACATGACATCAGCTTTGTGTGACCATAAGTAATGAGATGCTACTTTAATAGCATAAAATGATGATGAACAAGCAGCATCTACACAGAAATTAATCTGGGATAGAGATAGAGCTTGAGCAATTATAGATGCTGGTAAGCCAGATATCATGGCATTGTATAAAGATGCTTTAGTTGCAGTTGAGACAGCTAAATCAAAGTCTTCATACTGCAAAAGTTCTCTGACAGCAGGTGCGATCGCTTTATGGTAAATTGGAGAGAATAATTGATTAGATAATTTCGTAGGAAGCGAAAGATTACCTAAAATTACACCACATTTAGAGAGAACAGTTTCATTCCCCCAATAACCACTATGTACAATTGCTTGTTTAGCAGCATACAACGACCATTTAAAGGTATTATCTAAACCAGCAATCAATTCTGATGGGAGATTGTATTCACCAGGGTCAAACTGAAAGTTACGGATGTATCCTCCCTGGAGAGAATAGGTTTTATCTGGTGTGCCTTTAACTGGATTGTGGAAAATTGTCGGGTCTACTCCGATTTCCTCGACAGTTGCAGATGATGTTGAATTTTTTTGATCAATAATATTTTGCCAAAATTCTTCAGGGTTTTTAGCATCGGGAAATAGACATGATAATCCGATGATAGCTATTTTTTCCACTAGTTATATCCTTAAGGTTTGGGTATTAGGCAAGAGATATTTAAAACGCAGGATTTACGCTGTTCCCCAAACTTTAAAAAGGCGGTTGCTAAAGAGATAGATTACGCGCGAGGCAAAAGAGGAGGACACTTGCACAGGAAGGGTTTCCCGACTTTAGCAAAGTGTCCGTGGCGCAGAGAAAAGAAGTTGAAGATTACTAGCTTTTGAGTGATTTCATCGACCAAATAATTGCGTGGGCACCGAGCATACGCGAATATATTTGTCCTTGACGGTCATGTATGATAAAGTCAGCGATCGCACTAGTTGCTGTTTTCACTTTCACTTCACAAGAAACGTAAAAAGGTTTGTTATGTGGTGTAGCTACAAACTGTTCATATTTTTCCACTCTACCAGGTAAACAAGCTTCTTGATAAAAGTGCTGTGTCCAAATCCATAACCCGTGCATACTCAAGTCAATCGTATAAGGATTGATCCATTGCACTGGAAATTGTCCTTGTTGCTTGTCGCTGATTTCTTGCCAAAAACATTCTGTGGTGATTTTTTCAGGGCTAATATTTAAGACTTTTTGGACTTCCTGAAAAGCAGGGCCATGAAATAATGTACTTCCTCCATTTTGGTAAAGGGCTTTTCCTGTAGTGGTGATGATGTTATCCTGTTCAAGATTAATTGATTCATAAGGGTGGCAAATGGGGATTTCTTGCCGGAGATTGAGTTGAGCGCTAAAATGATAATGAATTTTTCCTTCTGCGTTTTTACTCCAGATTTTCGCTTTAAGTTCGATGCTTTCAAAGCTAACCTTGGAAATTTCTTCTATTTCTAAAATATGTTCTTTTGCTAAAGATTTATTAATAGTAATTCCCTTCAAAACTTTAAAGTTTTTGTGATAGAACAATCTGTAACCTGGATAAAGTTGTTCACAGGCATTGATCATCCATGACATTGCACAAGTTGCTGGTAAAACGGGAGAACCAGCGATAGTATGATCCAGCAAGAAGGGATTAGCTGCTAGTGTGATTTGGCGACGAATATGATGGGTTCGCAGTTGAGAATCTAGTTCTGTAGCAAGTGGAGCAAGTGTGCTACCAATCACAACTTGTGCAGTTGCATCAGTAGCGCTATTTATTTCTTGAACCAGCATTTGTGCCCCAGCTGCAATCGGAATTATTTCAATTTTGCGCTCTTGAAAAACTTTTTTTAATTCCGGTGTCACCATACCACTATCCCAAGCTCCCCAATTAATCGCAACTACATGGCATGAGGGATAGTTTTGCTTGATTAGATGGGCTGATTTATTGAGAATTTCATTAGCGATCGCATAATCAGACTGTCCAATATTTCCATGAAAACCTGTTACAGAAGAAAACAAAACTAAATGCTGAAGTTGACTAGGGTTAATGCAAGTAAGTAGATTTTCTAATCCTTGCACTTTAGCGGTGTAAACTTTTTCAAAATCCTGTTCTGTTTTCTTTTCAATTAATTTATCGGCTAAATTCCCAGCCCCGTGGATGATGCCTGTAATTGGGCCCATACGTTGTACAGAAGTGGCAAGTTTTTCCTGTAAAGCCTGCGTATCTGTGACATCAACGCTGATATATTCTGCTTTAGCTCCTGTTTTTTGAATTGCTGCTAAAGTCTTTTTAATTTCGCGGCTGGAGGTAATTTTGTTATATATCTTTTGCACACTCATGGGTGTGGGCTTTTCTCCTTGGGAAAGAAGATTTTCCATGATGCGTTTTTTCAATGCCGATTCATCACAATCTTGAGCAAAATCTGGCTCGGTTTCTAAAAGTTCAGAGCGACCGAGAAGGATAAATTTGCAGGGTTGCTGCTGTGCTAATTTTATAGTACACTCAGCCGTAATCCCTTTTGCACCGCCGCTCACGACAAAGACAGATGATGGACTAAGCTGGGCTGTTTGTGTCATAAATCCTCGTAAATACCTGCATAAATTGGGTTTTTTTGATATACGAACCGCCAAGAGCGCCTTCGCACAGCGTCTCGTCAGAGAAGGACGCAAAGGAAGAGAAATAAGTAGTCTTCTTGTAGTAAAAAACATACTAATAGCAGCCCTAAAAGATTTGTGAAATTCTCTGTTTATTTCTTTTCTTCTCTACGAGACGCTGCGCGAATGCGCTCTTTGCGTCCTTGGCGGTTCGTTAAAACAGTAATTTTCACAATTCAAATAGGACTGCTACATCAGCCTTTTAATCGGCGATGAGGGTGACTCGTCCTTGTGAGCCGTAACCAACTTCACTAATATAAAGATTGGGGTCGTGAAGTTCGGCAATGATGTTTTGTACTGACTGTTTAGCATCCAGTCTGGGGCTTAGGTCGATCGCACGAGCGAAAACCTTTGGCCATTCCCATCTCAGAGTTTTGGTTAATCCGAATAAACCAGCACCGATCGCCCCAAAGTTAACTTTGTACTCTAAGCCGAAAGCTCCATCAAGGTGAGCAACTGTGCAGAAACAACTACGTCCATGACGCGCAGCTTCATTTAGGGAAGGTTTGAGGTGTTTCGCCATCAAAAATACGTGCTTGACGATCGCCTTTTCTTGTTCGTGATAGGGAATTGTCCCGGTGTGATTTCCTACAAATATCGGATGGAGATGGATGAAGGCCCCAATCGCTCCGCAGTGAGATGCGATCGCTTGCAATTGTTGTTGAAGATGTTCTTCACTCAAGTTTGCTAAGGTGACGCGGGTTACTCCTGTGGGTAAGGGCGCTTGTTGGGCGATGAGCGATTGGGGGAAGCTGACAACTACTACCTTCCAGCCTTTCTCGATTAGGGATTCAGTTAATTTATAAGTGGTGAGGGAACCATCATTGGTGATTAAAGCGATGTGTCCCTCTGGTAACGTGAAATCCAAATAATCGGGCTGTGGTAGGCTTTTGAGTTTGACGGGATGGCGCTGGATATTATGCTCTAATTCTGGTGGCTGTTGTTGGACAAACTCAGGCTCAGATTTTTTTTTTTCGCCTCCAGCCAACTGCTGTAGGTAATCGACTATTTGACCGATGGTGCGGAGTTCTCCGAGTTCTTCGATATTGGGTTTGGGTAAGTTGGGGTACATTTCTTGCATCGCCCCTAAGATTTCTACCCGTTTGATGGAGTCAATCCCTAAGTCGGCTTCCATGTCCATTTCCAATTCCAGCATCTCGACTGGATAGCCGGTCTTATCACTGGTGATGGCTAACAGGGTTTCACCTAAGTTTGCAAATTCATCAGTTGTAGCAGGTTCTGTGTTGAATGCGACAACTAGGCTTGGTTCAGGTGAAGTGACTACCTCAACTACTGGTGCAGTCTCTACTAGAATCTCAGTTACTTGTTGTACTTCGTGAACTGCAATTTCTACAGTAATACTTTTGGAAGCCTGGGATTGCAGATACTCTACAACTTGACCGATGGTGCGGAGTTCTGCCAGTTCTTCAACGTTTGGCTTGGGTAGGTTGGGGTACATTTCCTGTAGCGCCCCCAGGATTTCCACCCGTTTGATGGAGTCAATCCCTAAGTCCGCCTCCATGTCCATGTCCATTTCCAGCATCTCGACTGGGTAGCCGGTCTTGTCGCTGGTGATCGCTAACAGGTTTTTATCCAAGTCAACAATATCGATGGTTGCGCCAGATACAGGTGCAGCAGTTGTGGATGCTGGTTCTGGGGTGAATGCGATAACTTCGTTGACTGGGGGTGAGCTAATTTTGACTACAACCTCGGTTTGAGGTTCTACTACTGGGACAGGTGGCTCGGCTACAGGCTCTACTGTCTCGATAGGGAGTGGAGAGAAGAGATTAGGGAGCAAAGAAGAGGAATTTTCATCCTTCTTAGAAGTGGGGGATACAGGAGTTTCAACTACAGGTACCACCTGGGGAGCGGGCGGGAGAGGTGCTTGGGTCACAGTTGAGCCATTTTTCGCTACTGGCTCAGTTACAGGCAATGGCTGGCTTTCTACTATCTTGGTAGTAGGGGGTACTGGTGCATCAGTAACAGTTGTTTCTGTGGTGAACGGAGTGAAATTATGGCGTACCCCGTTACTTAGTTTCTCTGTTAGTAGGGTTGTTCCCTCACCAGAGATGATTTGAGAATACTCTTGCTGTATGAGTTGGAAAAAGTTTTTGGTATATTCCAGCTGCTCTTGGAGATATTGCTCATGGATGCGTAGGGTTTCACCTTGTTGGGAGTGAAACTGCATCATGCTACGCTCTAAGCTTTCCATGACAACTAGCTTCATTTTGGCAGTTTCGGCTGTTGATTTACTTTCACTCAACAAGGAATTCTGCTGCTGCATCAGTTGGAAAAACGCTTTGGCATATTCCATTTGATGGTTGAGATAAGTTCCGTGAACTTGTAAATTCTCGGCTTGATTTTCCTGAAACTGTGTCAGGAGGTATTCTAAACTTTCTAAAAGCTGTTGGTAATTAGTAAGTTTTTCTGGTGTTGGTTGCATCTTAGATTCCTGGGCTGGTTGACTTGAAAGGGTCACAGGATTCATTTGTTGCTCTGTTTGGGTGATGATATTAGAAGTCACACTGTTGGCGATCGCAGGTATTTTTTTATGTCCGTTAGTCTCTATCACTGCTAGAGGTGGAGTTACACCTGGGCTGGTGAATAAGGGAGCCGCATCAGAATGTTCGGGGGTGGGTAATGTAACTTTGTACCCATCCTGCAAAGCTAGAGCGAAGGCGTTTTTCGTTTTTTCGGATCTGTAGTTGATCCCGTTCAAACGGACATTTAATGTCTTCTTCGTCTCAATTGAGGGTAGAGTTTGAGGAAGTTGATAAGGATCGAGGTTATTCAAAGCCAGACCAATTACCCGCAACTGCACAACTGCTTCTCGCAAAGAGCGATCGCTATTCTTTTGAGTGCTGGGGTTTAAAGATACAGTCAGGTGTGGGCGATCGCCAAGGATATCTTTTACCAAGTTGGTGAGAATTCTCCGCGGCCCAAATTCCACAAAGCAAGTACCACCGGCTGCATAGATATTTTCAATTTCCTGTTTAAACAGCACTGAGTTGGAAAGGTGCGTTTCCAGGATTTTTTGAATACCTTGGGGTTCCTTGGGATACTGCTTACTGGTAACGTTGCTGTAAACAGGGATTTTGGGACTTTGGAACTTGACAGACTTAGTAGCGATCGCAAAGGATTTTTGAGCAAAGGCAATTAACGGTGTATGGAAAGCTGCTGAAACAGGTAACAATACAGCCGTATATCCTTTCTCGTGTAAAGCCTCTCTGACTTTGGCGATTTCTGCGGTAGGCCCAGCCAAGACAAATTGAGTTGGAGAATTTTGATTAGCGATCGCAACTAAGGGAAAATGTTTCAGCACTGCTTCGACTTTGCTGATGTCTTCTTTGACAGCCAACATACTACCCGCATCATGATCAGGGTCTTCTGGAGCCGCCATTGCTTGACCCCTAGCTTTCACTAAGAACAAGTAATCTTCTGTACTCAAAACTCCCGCAGCCCAAAGCGCTGTCAATTCCCCGAAGCTATGTCCCGCCACAAAATCTGACTTGAACCCAGCTTGTTGCAGTATGCTGTACATCCCTGCACTTAATACCCCAATAGCTGGTTGAGCGTATTCTGTGCGTTGTAAGGCAGCAATTTGGGCATTTTTTTCTGCTTCCTCAAACACCGGATGAGGAAAAACGATTTCTGAAAGCGGCTGTAAATTATCTTTGAGTAACAGGCTATCCATATAGCCATGAAGACGCCGCATCAAAGGAAAATTCATTACCAGTTCCCGGCCCATCTCCAAGTATTGCGAACCTTGACCAGAAAATAGAGCGACAACTTTTCCACCCAACTCCATACCAGAGGCGCGGTAATAAATTCCTTGAGGATGCTCCCAAGATGCTGCTGACCCTTTGTGTTTCAGCCAGTCAATGCTAGTTTGCAGCAACTTGCAAGCTTCTTCGAGATTCTCAGCTACAAACCCAAATCTGGCAGCAGAGAGGGGAATCTGTGGCGATTTGCATTCCTTGACTAATTGCGCATAATATGATCTGGCTTCAGGCGATACTCCTGCGGAGTCACTTCGTGAACGCAACTTACCTAAAATCTCTTCAGATTTGCTCAACAATTGGTCTACTGTCGGAGCATACAACAGCACTTCACTAGCACCACTATGTAAGCGGTAAGCGTGGTTCTGGTCGGCTTCATATTCTTCCAAAACGACGTGATAATTGGTGCCGCCAAAGCCAAAAGAACTCACACCCGCACGTCTTGGCGCTTCCCCTTCAGCCCGAATCCAAGGTCTGGTTTCGGTATTCAAATAAAAGGCGGAATTTTTAATGTTGAGTTTGGGGTTTGGCTCGGTAATGTTAATTGTGGGCGGTAATACTTTGTGATGTAATGCCAAAGCAGTTTTAATTAAACTCGCCGCACCCGCAGCCGCTTTTGTGTGTCCAATCTGCGATTTTACACTACCCAAAGCGATGTGCTGTTTTTTGTGATCGTGTTCCCCAAAGAAGTCTTTTAAAGATCCGAATTCTGTCGGATCTCCAGCCATTGTGCCGGTGCCATGTGCTTCCATTAAACCAACAGTGGCGGGAGAAAAGCCAGCATCTTCATAAGCACGTTCTAAGGCTTTGATTTGACCTTCTTTGCGGGGAGCATAAATGCTCTTGTAGCGCCCATCGCTGGAGGTACCAATGCCTTTAATTACGGCATAGATTTTATCGTTGTCGCGTTCGGCATCTTCCAGGCGTCTGAGGACAATCATGCCGATACCTTCACCCAGCATCATCCCATCAGATTTAGCATCGAAAGGTTTGACATTTTCACTGGGAGAAACAGCCGGTGTTTTGCTGAACGATATGAAAGCCATGATCGTGTTATCAGTATCAACACCACCAGTTAGCATCATATCAGAACGATGCTCAACTAGCTCACTAATTGCCATCTTTAAAGCACCAAAGGAACTAGCGCAAGCGGCATCAACTACGCAGTTCATCCCGCCAAAATTTAGACGGTTGGCAATTCTACCCGCGACTACATTAGCTAACATTCCAGGGAAAGCGTTTTCATCCCACTTCACATAGGCGCTTTTGATTTTTTCAACGATTTTTTGCGTATCCTCATCGGATAAACCACTACTTTTAAGTGCTTTTTCCCAAATCGGATATTCCAACCTCGCAGAAAGTGGCATTCCTAATTGCTTGGCCATAGCCACGCCTAAGATTACCCCAACAGTCTCGCGGCTAAACTCACGTTTTTCGCCATAACCTGCATCTTCCATCGCCTCTTTCGCAACTACTAAACTCAACAGTTGCGATACATCTGTTACTTCCAAAATGCTGGGCGGTATGCCGAATTCTATCGGGTTAAAATCAACCTCTGGAAGAAACCCACCTCTTTTGCAATAGGTTTTATCTTCAGAGGTTCTGGGATTCGGATCGTAATAATCTTCGACGCTCCAGTGAGTAGAAGGAACATCGGTAATGCAGTCAATTTTATTTACTATATTTTGCCAGTATTCCCGCAAGTTTCTGGCTTTTGGCAATAGAGATGCCATCCCAACAATGGCTATAGGATTGTGTTGTAATTGTCTATTAATTTTGTTGATTGACACTGATTTTTCTGACTTCATTTTTTTTTCCTCTATAGACCTCTTCACAGCCTTTTCGCAATTATTGATCAGGCTCTCTAACTCCGCTAAGGCAGTATCAATTGAATAAGCAGACATAGGGCATAGTGAGTACTGTGGATTGTGTAGCTACAGTAATTTCTGTTGCCTACTAAATAATGCAAATCTCTCGTTTTCTAAGCAGCTAGCTATCCTATCTGCGCTAAATGCTTGTCTCCAAATCGACACCACACAACACATACTGCCCTGAGAAAACCTTAAGTTTAGAGGCGATTTTGGCACACAGCGATCGCACAAGAATGTTATACAACGCTAGACTCTTGATATTGTGGCAATCGCTCGATGACGTTGTTAAAACTGGTAAAATAGTCTTGGAGTGTAATAACTGCTTGACCAGTGAATTCAATCCATTTGTAATGGTAGAGATTTTCAGCAATGGTATCCCACTGGAACAATGAAAACTGAGGAGTATCTAAGGGAACAGAAACGCTTTTTTCGCCCGAAACCGTTTGATTATTTAGCTTAATTGCAGCAACGCAGCTGGAGTTTATCACAACGTTCTGTATCTTGATAAATGTCATAGCCAGTTTCAATGTCCAGGATAATTAGTTTATGGGATTTGACCCAGCAAAGTTGACAAGTTCGTTACAGAAAAGACACCACCTTTAATCCGAGTTTATGCAAGTTAAAAAAGTAATTAAACGATCATAAGCTGATGACAAAGCAGTTATTTAATTGATATTTTCAGTTTTAAAATATCAATTAAATAACTAGTTTCTATAACCACTTTAAAGCATTGAATTAATAAAAACACTAGCATACTTTACAGAAACTAAATTATTTCTTTAAAGTGATTTTATAAATAAACCTCCATTATTACTGATGTGAATTTGGAATGAAATTTAGTATAAAAGTATAATTCATAACTAGATAACTGGGTGAAATATTTTTTTATCTACGAGTTAGCCAGAAATTTGCACTGGATTAAGTTAACAATGCAAATCTGTTATCTAGTAAGTAGCAATTCAGCTAATACATAGATAAATTGAATAACCATAAGTATGTTTTCTCAGAGAAACATGATAATTGAGCCAAAGTTCTTGGTTATTTTTCAATATAAGTCAAGTTAAGAAGCAAAGCGGTTATTTATAAAGCAAATGTTAATTTTTATTATGTTGCTTGATAAACATAATCATGATTGCATCAGTTAAAAGGGCGATTAGAAAGCCAGGGCAATGGAATTCGCACGCCAGTTGCTCATGGGGGAAACCCCCAGACGCTCACAGGTTCGCTACCGCTGCGCTATCGCCCTTGGCGTCTCCCCTTCTCCCAAAGGGAGAGGCTAACGCCTGCCGTAGGATGCCCAAAGGGCTGTAGGGAGAAGACCGTACTGGCTTGGCTACACAAACTCTCGTCCGCCTCCGCGGACTAGGAAAATTGGGTGTTTGAAACCCACCTGCGTGAGTAAAGCCTCGTGTAGACGCGGTTTCTAACCGCCTTTTAATTACTATCAACAAAGCTGATAAGAATGTCTTATATGACACAACCTTGGTAACAATAGTCTGTTAGTAATATCAAATCTGCTTAACAATTAAGCATCTGTTGGTATTCAATTAGCAGATTAAGGATTAGTGATGAGTAAATTTCTTCAGTCTCTAATCTTACTGTAATGAAATATTATAGTGAGAGAATCAGGACTTATGAAAAGTCAATTAGTTGACAAAATTCCATTTCTACGCCATACTTAATGACAAGTTTATCCAATTTTTTAGTTGATTTTTTTTAGCGCTTCGTTGTGATTGAGAGTTAAGTTTTCTGGTTAGCAGTATTGTATTTTACGCTACTGGATTAGATGTCAAATTAGGATATAACTTAGGAAGCTTTGAAGTAACACGCCATTAATTTTCACGCCACAATAGTGACTTTGGGCGGCAAAAGCGTACAACAATTCATATAAAACCAATTTAGACTCATCCACTTTATTAAGGTAGAAACTCTAGAGGAAAAGCCCTCTTGGTAATTTGCGGATGAGTCCATTCTACTCGACTAAATATAACCAGGTTATCCCCTAAAAAAGCAGAATTGGAATGAAAATATGGCAGTAAATAAAGAAAGCCGATTCTTCACAAAACCCGTAGGCCGATCGCAAGCAATTTTAGCAGCTTCTTTGACTTTAGCGGCCGGATTAATAGCTCTTTATAGTTTGACCCCGTTTTTGTCAAGGGCTAAAGTTCAGACACCGCAAGCGTTTCCTCCAAAAGCTGCCACTCCTGTGAAACTTGCTGTGACTGCTTTGGGACGTTTGCAGCCAGAAGGCGAAGTTACTTCTTTGACTGCTCCGGCTTCCAATAACGGGGTGCGGGTAGAAAGACTGTTGGTGAAAGAAGGAGACACGGTTAAAGCAGGGCAATTATTGGCATATCTAGAAAATTATGGTCGTTCTAGAACCGCATTGCAACAAGCTTTAGACCAACTGCAAGTTGCCAAAGCTAAACTAGCGCAGGTGAAATCTGGAGCTAAAACCGGAGATGTCGATGCTCAAAAGGCAGCGATCGCCCGTTTAGACCCACAATATAAAGGAGACGTTGCCACACAACAGGCGACAATCGCCCGCATCCAGGCTGAGGTAGACAATGCTCAAGCCGAGAACGATCGCTATCAGCAATTATACAAACAGGGTGCGATCGCAGCTTCTATAGCAGATACTAAGGCTTTGCAACTAAAGACTACACAACAGCAGTTAACAGAAGCCCAAGCCACTCTCAAGCGGACTCAAGACACATTCCAAGAACAGAAAAAGCAATCACAGGCGCAACTCACCAGTATTAGTGAAGTGCGTAGCGTAGATGTTCAAGTCGCACAAACCGAAGTCAACAGTGCAACAACTTCTGTTCAACAAGCAAAAGCTGACTTGGATTTAAGTTACATCAAATCTCCCATAGCTGGCAAAATATTAAAAATTCACGCCAAAACCGGAGAAGTCATCAGCACCAACAGAGGATTTGCTGAGATAGGTAAGACATCTCAAATGTATGTGATTGCAGAGGTGTATCAAACCGATGTTCGCAAAGTGCGTGTAGGGCAAAAAGCCACAATTACCAGCACTGCATTTACTGGAACATTAAAGGGAACTGTGAAAGAGATTGGTTGGCAAGTTGACAAGCAAGGCATCTTCAGCCTTAACCCTGGTTCAGATACAGACCGCAGAATAGTTGAGGTGAAAATCTCTATCGATAATCCCGCAGATAGCCAGCGGGTAGCTCGTTTAACTAACTTACAAGTGGATGTCGCAATTCATATTTAGTCATTAGTCATTCACAAATGACGAATGACAAATAATAATTAACAAATAAATCCATGATTTTCAAAATTCCTTTAGGATGGCTACAGCTAGCCCAGCAAAAAGTTCGTTTACTAGTAGCTGTAGCCGGGATTGGTTTTATTGTGCTGCTAATGTTTGTGCAACTTGGTTTTCAAGATGCTCTCTATTCAAGTGCAACTGCAATGCATCAGAATCTCAAGGGAGATTTATTTTTAGTTAGTTCGCAATATAAATCTTTGACTTCAAATCAAAGCTTTTCGCGGACTCGTTTGTACCAATCTCTGGGGTTTGAGGGCGTAGAGTCAGTTAGCCCCATGTATTTGCAATTTGCCAAACTGAAAAATCCGGCAACTAGTGAGAAATATTCAATATATGTTATTGGTTTCGATCCAGGTAACCCTGTGATGAACCTACCAGAAGTTGAGAAAAATTTAGATAAACTCAAAATTCCTGATGTCGTGCTTTTTGACCGGGGTTCTCGCCCAGAGTTTGGCCCAATAGCTGAAAAATTTAATGCCGGAGATACTGCACAGACAATTGAAATATTTCCCTTCAATTCATTAATTGGCTATAGAGTCAGAATTGGTGGCTTATTCAGCTTAGGGCCTTCCTTTGGGGTAGACGGAAATTTAATTGTCAGTGACTCAACTTTCCTGAGGATAAATCCCAATAGTCGTCCGGCAGATATGATAGATATCGGTTTGATTTCCCTCAAACCTAATAGTAATGTAGAAACAGTACTGAAAAATTTGCAAGCCAGTTTGCCTAATGATGTCCAAGTTTTTACACGCCAAGGCTTTATTGATTTTGAAAAAAAATATTGGGCAATCAGAACACCAATTGGTTTTATACTTAACTTGATGTTGACAATGGCTGCGGTTGTTGGTGTGGTTATTGTTTATCAAATTCTTTACAGCAATATTGCTACGCAGTTCGTTGCTTACGCCACTTTAAAAGCCATAGGTTATGCCAATGGATATTTATTAAATGTGGTATTTCAGCAAGCTTTAATTCTGGCAATTTTAGGTTATATTCCTGGATTTATTACTTCTGTGTTGTTATATAGTTTTGCAGCAGAAGCAACTAAATTACCAATACTTATGACCACTAATAATGCATTGATAGTCTTAATTTCAACAGTATTAATGTGTATAACATCAGGAGCGCTTGCTATTAACAAACTCCGATCCGCAGATCCGGGAGATATTTTCTAGCTGATTCCTAGCAGCAAAATAATCAAATTATTTTGCTTTAATATAGATTCCTAACTAAGCATTGGTGCAGCCTCTCCACAAAAAAATTGCTCCTTCTAGCAATTTGAGATTAAAAGTCTTTACCAAAATTATAATTTGGTATAACTTTGAAGTCTTTTATCTAACAACTCCAATTCACCTATTTAACAATAATCCCGACTTTATGAACCTCAAAAACAAAACCCTCCTAATTACCGGGATTGATGAACTTGTCGGTTTGCGTGCAGCCGAGTTAGCCATAGCGCAAGGAATGAAGGTTCGTGGACTGCAAAGTTCTACAGAACAGAACAAACAATTACAGAATTTAGGTGTTGAGGTAATTATTGGTAGTATCACCGATCCTACCACTGCCCAAAAGGCTTGTCAGGGAGTAGACATCGTTTTACATACATATCAAATTGCCGAAGAAGCTGGCGCAATTAACCATTTTCGTGATGTCAATGTTGGCGGTACTGTCAACATAGCTAAAGCCGCTAAACAGGCTGGTATCAAAGCATTTGTGCATCTTTCCAGTGTGATGGTTTACGGTTTCAACTATCCTAATGGTGTTACAGAATCCGGGCCGCTCTCTGGCGAAAATAATTCATATTGTCAAACGAAAATAGAAGCCGAAATAGCACTCTTAGAACTAAATAATCCGCCAGATTTTGGCATTATCGTTATTCGGTCCGGAGATGTTTACGGCCCAGGAAGTATTCCTTGGATAGTCAGACCAATTCTGATGATGCGTCAAAAATTATTTGCCTGTGCCAACGATAGTAAAGGAGTAATCAATCATGTATATATAGATAACCTGATTGATGGCATCTTTCTAGCGATAGAAAAAGAAACCTATGGTGAAATATTTAATATCACCGACGGACAAGAAACTTCCTGGAAAGAGTATTTTATGCGTTTAGCAGCAATGGAAGGTTTATCAGCACCCCTTTCATTATCGAAAGATGAAATCAAGTTGTTTGTAAAGCTACGTGTTCAAGGACAAAAACTTTTTCGCCAAAAAGTTGATATTTTACCTGAGTCTATAGATTTTATGACTCGTCCCTATGCTTGTTCGATTGTCAAAGCACAAAGCCTATTAAATTATAAACCAACAATTGACCTAGAATCCGGAATGCAGCAAACACATAAATGGCTGCAAAAAACAGATATTCAAAAGCTGATGAAATAGTCCACAGATTTTCAGAATCATTGTTGGATTGTAAGGAGTTGGGAGTTAGGGATTAGGGGTTAGTAATTAGGAGTACAGACGCGATTAATCGCGTCTGTACAGGAATTAGGAGTTAGAAGTTTGGAGTTTAGAGTTTGGTACAAGATATTAAGTATCAAAGTATTCTTAATTCTGATTTCTGGATTCTGATTTATGAATTCTTACGTTGCATCTGCCTAAAATTAGCTGCAATTAAGCATAAAATAATCCACCTATTTTCCGAATACTTGTTTTTTATGATTGGGAATCAGCCACGATTGAGCATCGGATTACCTGTATACAATGGTGAGAAATTTCTCAAAGAAGCCATAGATTCACTCTTGGCTCAGACCTTTGAAGATTTTGAGATAATTATTTCAGATAATGCATCTACAGATAAAACTGAAGAAATTTGTAGAGCATACGCCGAGCAAGACCAACGTATCTGTTACTACCGTAATGACTATAATATTGGTTGCGCCCGTAACTTCGATCGCGTCTTTAAATTGTCTTCGGGTGAGTACTTTAAGTGGGCAGCTTATGATGATCTACATGCTCCAGATTTTATCAAAAAGTGTGTTGATGTGCTTGACCAAGACCCTACCATCATCTTGTGTCACTCCCAGACATATTTCATTGATGAACAGGGGAATTTTCTCCAAAACTACGATATCAAACTCAAGGCAGATGCACTAAAACCACAGCAGCGTTTTAACGAATTGCTGACCAAGCATTTATGTTATCAATGTTACGGGGTAATTCGCGCCAGTGCTTTGAGAAAGATACCGCCTATGGGTGGTTACGGGAATGCAGATGGAATTCTCTTGTTAAGACTTGGTATTCTCGGTAGGTTTTATGAAATCCCTGAATACCTGTTTTTTGCCAGAAGCCATCCTCAACAATCAATGAGTATGTATTTCCCTAATTATTTGTTGTTTACTAACAACAGTAAAAAACCCTCATTGAGTATGCTGCCTGATTTTTATGCATATGCAGTATGGTTTGATTCAGCAAAGAAGGGAAAAATTTTATTGCCACATTGGAGAATATTCTGGGAGTATATACTCTCCATATGCCGTAGTCCCCTGAGTTTGTATGAGCGGCTATGTTGTCATATAAGTCTATATCAGCATTTAAAAGGGACACAATATCTTTTGCTGAAAGATTTGCTAAAAGTGCTACAAGTACTTTGGAAAGGTTGGTATAAAGCATCAATTAAAAAAACACAAGTCACGCTTTGAATAAATCGGTTTAAAAATAAAAGCTCGCGAACGCAGCTTTTTATGAGGCACACAATCACCTATTTTCACTCCAAAACTATGCTGAAACTATCTCAAATTTGTCATGTTTTGCTTGCTACTTTAGTGAGCATCAGCTTTGCTAAAACAGTGAATGCAGAGCCAACTGAAACACTAACTGTTGTGGTAAATGGAATACATCACCAAAAAGGTGAGATTTGCTTGAGAGTTTACCCAAGTGAACGAGGATTTCCGATGAGTAATTCTAGTGGAGATCAAAGTGGCTGCGTTAAGATTACTGGAAGTTCTGTAAAAAAAGAATTTTCCGGTTTGAAGCCTGGAACTTATGCTGTCGCCGTAGTTGATGATCAGAATGGCGATCGCAAACTCAACAAAGACTTTTTCGGTATTCCCAAAGAAGGTTTTGGGATTTCTAAAAATCCAACAGTGTCTATACAAACAGGTGCGCCAAAGTTTCGTGACGCCAGTTTTGTTGTAAACAAAAATACAACAGTCAACATCATCATGAAATATTCGCTTGATTCCTAAAGGGCCTGGGGACTGGGTACTGTTTCTCTAAAAGATACTTCTGATTTCCAATCCCTAATCCCCAGTCCCCAATCCCTAATCCTACCGGAGATTAAAAATTTAATGGAAGATTTGGCGATATTTCTGTCTAAGTCTTTGATGAGTTGGCTAGTTATTCAGGTATGTTTGACGCTTGTCTTTATATGGTATCTGCGCTCATCCAAAAAAAACTTATTACCAGATGATCAGTTACCCAAGACAGCAGTAATTCTTTGCCTACGTGGGGCCGATCCGTTTTTGCCTAGATGTTTGCGATCGCTCTTAAATCAGAACTATCCACAGTATGATTTAAAGTTAATCGTTGATAGTCACGAAGATCCCGCTTGGAAAATTGCCAGTGAAACGATCACAGAGCAAGAAGCGACTAACGTTCAAATTAGCCCTTTGAGAATAGTACGCAACAATTGTAGTCTCAAATGTAGTTCTTTAGTGCAAGCTATCCATGAGTTGGACGATTCTTACAAGGTGGTTGCCTTAGTAGATGCTGATACTATAGTCCATGTGAATTGGCTGCGAGAATTAGTTAGTCCTTTAGGTGATGCCAAAGTGGGGGCGACAACAGGTAATCGTTGGTACGTACCTACAGGTAAGTATTGGGGATCTTTAGTGCGATATACAGGCAATGTATCCACAGTAGTGCAAATGTTTCTCTTCCAAATTCCTTGGGGTGGGACTTTGGCTGTGAAAACAGAAGTGCTTCGCCAAACAGAACTGCTAGATAAGTGGGGACAAGCTTTAGGCGAAGATTTTATGATGCACGACATCCTCAAAAAACATGGGTTGCAAGTAAAGTTTGTGCCTTCGCTGCTGATAGTAAATCGTGAAGAGACTGATTTATTCAACTTAATAGATTATCTTAAGCGCCTCATCCTTTATTCTCGACTGTATCACCCACGTTGGTTAGCTATAGTTAGTGAAGCTGTTTCTAGCATTTTGTTTCCGACTATAGTCATCCTGTTAATTATAGAGTCGTTGTTAGAGACAAAATGGGAAGCTGCGGCTCTCTTGTTAGGCTGCTATGGAGTTTATACTGTCGGATTACTTTTGATAATGCTGGTGTTGGAATTAGAGATACAGCGAGTGGTTCGCTCTAATGACCAGGCGATCGCAAAATTATCAGCTGCTATAATCATCAAAATGTTAATTGGGATTCCCCTGACACAGTGGGTTTATGGGTTAGCGATGCTATCGTCACTGTGGATTTCAACAGTCACTTGGCGTGGTGTCAGCTATCGGGTTCAAGGGCCCTGGAATGTCCGGCTAGTCGAATATCGCCCTTATCAATGGTTGGATCAGCCTATTGATAGCAAGGTTTCTCTTTGAACTAAGTAGCTAGATATAGCAATGCTATTTGAGTCATGAAAATTATTTGAACCGCCAAGCCGCCAAGAGCGCCAAGAGGAGAAACAGAAAAGTTCATAAATCATTTAGGACTGCTATATAAACTAGGGCATGAAAGTTATTACACTAAACATTCCCTAGTCTTCAAATTATATAATCTTATATCTAGTCGAATTAAATTAGCTATAACCCTTGTCAAAATACACGCTTCCGCTTGTTAATCTCCAAATTTTATTTACATTTATGGCAAGGGTTTAGGGAAATATATTAAGGGGAATTTTGACTGAGTATTTTGAATATTTTGATAGTTTCTAACAAAGTAGAAACATCCTCTTCAGAATCGACAATTTAGACAATTTGTAAATGTGTAAATCCTTAGCCTAGCTGTATTAGTGGTAATTTCTGAACCAAAGAATCAGGATGTTCATGAAGCATTTGCTACGTAAATCCTAAATTCAAAACCAGCATTTTAGTGTAATATTCCCCTTTTTATGACTAAGCAACCACTTCGCATTGCACTGTTTACAGCATTGTACCCTCCTTTCTTGACTGGAGTTTCCGTTGCAGTCCACCAACGGGTTAAATGGTTACTGCAACAAGGGCATGAGGTCTTTCTTATCCACCCAGAAATTAATAGCCAGTACCCCAGAAAGGTTGGAAATCGTCCAATGTCAGGATTGGATGAACTACAGCGCTTCCCCAACTTTTCTGCTTATGCATTCCCCACCAAACCGCTAATCTTTTACAAATCTCTTCCTCAACCATTAAACTCTCGCTATTGGAGTGATACTAAGTTACTTGAGAACTTCCAGCCCGATATTATACTGGTTGAAGAAGCGGCGCAAATGAGAGGATTATACTCACTTTTCTTACAAGGTTATGGTCGCCCCATAGGAGTTGAGTACGCTAAACAAACTCATACCCCAATCATCTCAATTTTCCATACTGATATCGTTGCCTATATTCGATATTACTTAGGAAATCTGTTCTTCAGCTTGCTACGTCCGATTGTTCCCCTTTTAGTCAAGCAGTTCAGTGATGCTTATGATCTCAACTTATTTCCGTCTCAAGAACTGCTTGCTAAGTACAACCGACTGAAATGCCAACGCAGTGAATACGTGCCATATCAAGGGATTGATTGCGAAAAATTTCACCCTCAAAATATAGATTACAATCCCATTGTTAACGACTATCGACCAACTATCCTTTTTGTCGGACGCATTACCCCAGAAAAAAATGTCACCCAACTTATAGATGCATTTCCAATCATTGCTGCCAAAATTCCTGATGTCCATTTAATCATCGTCGGTAGTGGCCCCTTGGATGAGGAGATCCGTCGGCGCACCCAAAAGTTTGAGTCCGGTATTACTGTCTGGGGTGAGTCCCACGGAACAGAACTTCTAGGTTTATATGCACGAGCAGATGTATTTGTCAACCCCTCTGTCACCGAAAACTTCTGTACGACTAATATGGAAGCTTTAGCATCTGGAACCCCTGTTGTAGCAGCCAACGCTGGAGGAAATCCCGAACAGGTTTTTCATGCGATCAACGGTTTTTTAGCCGAACCCAATAATCCAACGGATTTGGCCCACAAGGTGATTGCGATTTTGGAAAATTCCAGCTTTAAAGCAGATTTGACTCGGCAAGCTCGCCCTTCCATACTTGACTTTGATTGGTCGGCATGTATGCAAAAATTAGAAGACAAACTCTACCAAATCGTTGAAGGATCGCAGAAGGTGAAGGTAGGTACAGGCAATATAAGACCATAACGATAACAAACTTATCCTATAGCGATCGCTAGTATTTATAGTACTAGCGATCGCTAATTGTTTCGTGCCAAGAAACTCTTCGGGTGTTGAAAAGCAGCATGAATTAGCTTGCCGTCTGTATCGTTATGAGAATTTTCTTTAAGAAAATCTAAATCCAACAGCTATATTTGGCTAAAAGCAGTAACCAGCAGTAAAGCGATGCCTGCGGTTATTGCTAGCCTACGCAACACTCAAAAAGTGGCTACAAGTCGATTGACAATGGATTTACGATATTTAAGCATATTTGCTCACTGTATACATGCAATCGAGTCTTGATTTACAACTAATATTTTTTTACAGAAAAATACGAAACTCTTAATTTTTAATACTTTGATTTTTTATTGAAGAAATAAAATTGATGTATAGCTCCAACTCGAAATCTTCTATTGAAGAGGCATTCACAAGAGAAGCTTATTTTTATTTTTGCAGAGGATAAAAAAGCTATCAAATATCTAGCTGATCTGGTAAGATATTCTGGAATAGGCTTCTGTGCATTTGTAGGTTTGTACAGATTGTAAATAATGCTATTCATCATACCATCTTCTGTAGCAGCTATGCATATTAGTATTGCAGACGGACTGAAGAAACAGTTCTATGCAGCCTGCGTTTTCCGATTGCGATCACCTACGGTGGGCGGTACGCCATCGCAGTGTTGAATAATGGCTTACGTTCTTTGCGTCCTTTTCTTCCTAAGTGGCAGCCACTTTTGCAAACATGGTCAGATCAGCGTCCCTCCGCACTGAATTCTAAAAAGGATAAGCGCAATTAGTCTGAGGAACCAAAAGTATGGAAAATAAAACTCCAGTGAAAAAAATACTGATTCTAGCAGCCAATCCTAAAAATACCCCGCCTCTGCGTCTAGATGAAGAGCTACGAGACATTGAGGAAGGATTGCGGCGTGCCCAAAAGCGTGACCAATTTAGTCTAGAGCAAAAGTTAGCAGTCCGTCCAAGGGATATCCAACGGGCGTTGTTAGATATCAAACCGCAAATTATTCATTTTTCAGGACATGGTGCAGCAGAAGAGGGATTAGTCTTTGAGGATGAGATTGGCCAATCCAAGTTAGTAAGTGGAGCCGCCCTAGCTGGCTTGTTTAAACTATTTGCCAATCAGATTGAGTGTGTAGTGTTGAATGGTTGCTATTCTGAGGAGCAGGCAAAGGCGATCGCTCAAGATATTAACTATGTCATTGGTATGAGAAAGGCGATCGGCGACAGAGCTGCTATTGAATTTGCAGTGGGTTTCTATGATGCTTTAGGAGCAGGAGAATCGATAGAGTTTTCTTACAATCTAGGTTGCGCTGCTATCCAATTGGCAGGAATTGAAGAACACTTGACGCCAGTGTTGCTCAAAAAGCTACAAATAGCTGACACCGTAGTTCAAAATATTTCCTTTGTAGAATCGCCTCCAAAGGCAGGCTTGAGTATAACTGGCGATGAACGCGAAGAATTACATAAAGCTATTATTAATGCTTATCCTGACCATGCTGAGTTGCAAAGGGTGATCGACTATAAATTAAATGAAAATCTAGATGTAATTGCTGGAACGGGAAGACATGGGGATGTCGTCTATCAACTGATTAAATGGGCAAACGCAGAAGGAAAATTAGAAACCCTAATTGTAACACTATGTAAGGAAAAACCTAGTAATCAACAGTTAAAAGCAATTAAACAGAAACTGATGCCAAACCTATAACTCATTGGCATAATCCTGATGCAGCTTTTTTAGATATTCCTTAATCCATAGAGTGTTTGAGAACATGAAAAATGTCTAAATCTCAATAATTCTGATGGATTAGAAAATTTAAAAAGTAAGCCAACTTATAAAAGTTTAGTTATATGAGTGAGCAAATACCAAATTCAAAAGATGAGCCACTTGCTGATGAACGCGAATTAAAAGATAAGCGCTCTGGCGATGAACGCGAAGAATTGTACAAAGCTATTATTAGTGCTTATCCTGACCACGCTGCGTTGGAAAGGGTGATCGACTATAAATTAAATGAAAATCTAGATGTAATTGCTGGAACAGGAACACATGGGGATGTCGTCTATCGACTGATTAAATGGGCAAACGCAGAAGGAAAATTAGAAACCCTGATTGTAGCACTATATAATGACAAATCTAGTAATCAACAGTTAAAAGCAATTAAACAGAAACTACTTCCAAATGCCTCAAAACCTGGAAACCTTACGTTTGATAATGTACCAATTACATTCAGTGATCGCCTGCGTAAGTTACTCCCGGTAAGTAAGAGGATAACTACTGTAAGCGTAGGGGTAACTGCCTTAGTTGCAGTTATGCGCTTATTCGGAATCCTTCAGGGAGCTGAGCTTTGGTTTTTCGATCAGATGATGCAACTTCAACCAATTGAGGAGCAAGATCAGCGTTTGTTGGTTGTTGAAGTCACTAAAAAAGATATTGATAACCAGAAAGGATTTCGACAAGGCTCACTGACGGATGAGACTCTATTGAATCTTCTCAATAAACTACTTCAAAACCAGCCACGCGCTATTGGTCTAGACATTCACCGTGATTTTCCAACTCAAACACCGAAATTATTTAATCTTTTAAAAAGTAACTCACCTATATTTGCTGTTTGTAACGTTGGAGATTTGACTCAAAATAATGATGGTGTAAAACCGCCACCCGAAATCCCTAGGGAGCGGTTAGGATTCAGTGATTCCCTATCAGATAGCGAGGGGCTTGTTCGTCGCCAAATTCTAAGTATGCAAACTCTTGAAAACTCTCCCTGTTGGTCTTCTGATAAGAAACCAGTAAACACTGCCTTAAGTCTTGAGTTAGCTCGACATTACTTAAATAAACCGTATGAGGAACCATTTAAGGATGAAAAGATACATTTACCACTAGGTAACACTGCTTTTGAGCAACTTTATGGCCCCTATCGAGGCGGATATTCAATATGGACTGATTTATATGGTTATCAGCTGCTACTTAACTACCGTCGCTCATGTTCTGAAAAAAATAAAAATAATTGCTCTCCTGAATTTATTGCAAAAAAAGTTAGCGTTGAGGATGTTTTGAAGACAGACTTGCTTGAAAAATATTCTTTAAAAGACAGAATAGTTTTAATTGGAGTGACTGATGTTTCTTATGAAGCTCCTTGGTTTACTCCCTTTTCGTCAGCAGGCAACCAACCAATCTCAGGAGTAGTCATGCAAGCACAGATGGTAAGTCAGATTTTGAGTGCAGTTTTAGATAAGCGCCCTTTACTAAAAGTTTGGTCTATTTGGTATGAGATGCTTTGGATTATGTTTTGGTCGTTAGTTGGAGGAACTATAGCTTGTTTGTACCCTTCAAATTTGTGCCCTTCTAAGCGATATTTAATTATATATGGAGGGATTGCCTTCATAGGTTTGTGCAGTTGCTGCTTTTTCTTCTTCATCAGCTCAATTAAGTGGTGGGTGCCATTTGTACCACCAACTTTAGCTTTGCTAGGTACTGAAGGAATTGTAGTGTTTATCAAGTTAAAAATTTAGAAATACTCTTAAGATCCTAAGTTTTAGTTATGTTTATAACTCGATTATCTATAGCCCAGTTGCTTAGAGCAATTGTCAGTTTAATTCTTACGATCATCCTCGTTTTCGGCTATCCCTCACAAGCTCAAGCGCAAAGTCAACAAAATCAAACCCTTTTTCAAGTTGCGTTAGAACGGATACAGTCTTTGTTTGTACCACGAACAAAACTGGGGGCACCAGTTGGTCGCACGCGAGGAGCAGCAGGTAGAGGGCGGTGTTCTGCGATCGCAACTTTGCCTAGCAATCAATTTGACATCAGTGAATTCACACTTACTGCTCTCATACCCCCGATAAAGAAGTCTCTAAATCGAGTGGAACAGCTACCAAAACCGGCTTTATCTCAGGTTGTCTGGGGTAAGACTCTCGAAGCAAATCCAAGCTTCTGGTTCTACATCCCTTTTGTTTATAAAGAATCAGAACTTGAGTATGCAAAATTTGTAATGCTCGATGAGGACAGGCATATTGTGGTCGAACCAATATTTTTCCGACTACCTAATAAAGATGTTATGGGGAAACCTAGTATTGCCAAATTGACTCTACCAGCAAATCTGAAACCTTTAGAAATCAATAAGCAATACAACTGGTTTTTCTCTATTATTTGTGATGAAAGAAAACCTTCCCGAAATCCTAGTGTCACAGGCTGGATTCAAAGAGAAGCTTTGCCTGTCCTAGCACCACAAAATTATCTGTATTACGCCAGGTCTGGAATTTGGTATGATGCGGTGACGCGTCTTGTTGAGAGCCGCAGGACTGCTCTACAGGCTCAAGTCGAAGTTGTGTCTCCTAGCACAGAGAAGTCGATCGCAACTCCACAGCCTCAAATTCAAGAGGATTGGGTCAGCCTTGTACGGTCTGTTTCCTGGTCTATTAAGCTTAATGAGAAGCTAATCGATGAGATTGCAAATGCTCCCATCGTTGAACTAACCCCTGTTCCAGAAACAGAGGTACCGTATCAATAAGTTTGGGCAGCGAGTATACACCTTACAGCCAATTCCCTAGTAAAATGTAAGGTGCCCAATATCTCGGATGTTGGCGATCGGGGAACTTTTTTCTCAGTTCTTGTTGAGCGTTTTGCAAAGCTTGAGCTTTCGTCAACTCTGGTTTAAGCAGTTGCTCATATAAGTTTTTAGTGAACTCAACACTGATTTCATCATCCAATGTCCACAGCGAAGCGATCGCACTACGCGCACCTGCACGTACAATTACACCAGAAATTCCTAAAGTTGCTCGCTGGTCTCCTGCTGCGGTTTCACATGCACTCAACACAATTAGTTCTATAGGTTCTGGCTGATTTTGAGCTTGTCTGCGGAATATATTACCCAGTTCGTTAACTACAATTGGCTGATCGGAAGTTAATATAAATGTCTTTTCCGGACTTGAACTAAACTCGCCATGTGTAGCTAAATGAAGAATTTTAAAAATAGAAGTATTGACCTTTTTTTCAAAGTTGTCAGTATTAAAATCCTTATTAAGGAGTTTGGAAAATGAAATTTTGGAACTACCTATCTTTTCAATTTCTTCTATCTCTTTTGTAGCAAAACGCAACTTACCAAATGTTTGTAGGTATTCTGGAAATTGTTGTCGGTATTTTTCAGCATCGGGTTCAGTTAGTCCAGCAGCCAAAACACTTAGTTTTTTATCTTGGATGTTTTTACGGTTGGGAATTCTCAATCGTGGGGCTAGCGCCACAGCATACTTATCTATTAGATAAGTGGGTGGATTTGTTGTGTCATCAACCACCAATGCACCCAAGGGAATATTTCGCAAATTTGTATCTAGCGCAAACACCAATGTATTAATATTTTTGTCATTTTTAATAAATTTCTCTGTTCCTTTCAAAAGCAAATCATACACTTTTTTACCTTCTTTGATAACCTTATCAAAGGTATACTCTTGTTCCAAATCTCTCTGAAACTGTCTAATTTCATCTTCAAAATTAGCTGTTATTGATTCTCTATAATGTTTTAGTTCTCCCTTCCCTGAACTTTTATTAGTAACATTATTAGGTAGTTTGACAATAACTTCAATTCTATCTTCTAAAATAATTGGATGGAGAAAAGCCGTATTTGGAGCTTTTTCATCAACAATTGTGTCAATTTCTTCTAGGTTATACTCTGGACAGGCTACTCGCAGAAAATTTTCTAGTTCTACTGCTTGCAAAGAAGCAATTACTTCCCGTGCTTTGGAGAGATATTGTGGGGAAGGATTAGCATCCCATAACAGCAGATTAACGTAGTCTCGATAGATGCTGTCAATATCATTTAGAAATGAAAATTGGGCATCAGGATTACCAGCTGCTAACTCTTGACGCAGTGATTGCAAAGTTAGGTATGCACGTTGATACATTTCCCGTGCAGCATTCAAATTTTTCACACCTTTTTGCTGTATCTCTTTAGTTTGAGCTTGTGTTATTGCTGAACGTTTAGGTTTGTAAATGCGTCCCAGTTGCCATTCCCATAGATATTCAGTTTCTGAGGCTAGTTCAAGTGATTGAGCGATGAACAAAGCTTTCTCAGTATTTTCTTTAGCTAATTCAAATTCCCTACGTTTTTCATATAGCTCACCAAGATACCCGTAACCATAAGATTCTATTTTTGAGTCACGGAGACGTTTGGCTTGTTCAATTGAAGTTTCCAGAAGTTGCTTGATTTTTGTAGTAAGCACATTGTCATCATTGTCAATCCGAATCAAGTTTTTAGCAAAATTTAACCTAGTAAATAGTGCTGCATGAGTTAGTGGTAGTTTTTCTATTTGCTGTTGAAGTTTATCAATTTGCGGTAACTGAATCAGTGGATTTTGTTTTGATAATTGATTAATTAACCATAAACTAATTTGATTTGTCAACTTGTATTTAGATGGATCTAATCCCAACTGCTTCCAGCAATCTTCTGCTTTATTATTACGCAGAAATAAACCACTTGGACTAAACAACTGATTTAAAACATCTTGTTCACCTTTCGTTTGTTTATTTAATCTGCCGTTGTGCCAATCTTGTAAATCTAATACCAGGCTCAACTGATTTAGTTGTGACTGAAGTTTAGTATTGAATTGAGAGGGTGAGGTTGAACCTATTTCGCCTTCAGCCATTTTGTATGCTTCTGTAGTTGCGTAACCATCTATAATTGCACAAATAAGATTTTGCTGGTCTTGTGAACGGTAGTATAAATCCTGTTCTTTATTACTTAAAGCACGCCTAGTGTTTCCTAAATCGAGCCAAATTGCCGCCTTTTCTTGAGGTTGACTTTTCTCCAGAGTTAGTAATAAAACTTCATGTGACCAGTTGAGTTCGCCTAGTCCTTGTAGGACGTTGCCAAAGCTGCGTAAACCTGCTATCTTGCTAGGAGAATTTGCACGTTCTGCCAGTTTTCCCTGGAACTCTTTACGCTTCTCTTCCTCTTGTAGGAGTGTTTTACAACTTTCCTCGCCATAAATTTGCAGTAGTGTACTACAGGCGCGTGGGAAAAACCCTAGTGCTTGTTCGGCTTGTGCCTGATTAATTTGGTTATTGACCGTTTCAGTTTCATTTCCTAGCTTCTGATAGCCAGCAACGGCTTTTTGCCAGCAATCTATTGCATCATTAAAGCTACCATTCTCGTAACTTTCTCTACCTTGAGTACTTAACTGTTCTGGGCTAAGGTTTGGTGTTTTTGTGCAAATCAGTTGCGCTGCTGCTGGTTCGCTACCAATAGCCCTTTCTACCAACAACTTATGAATACCAAACACTGAAATAAGCGAAACAAGAGCTAGGATGAATAGGTAAATGATCCGGTGATTTACCTTCTGCACGGGGATATAACGGCAGAGTTTTAGGAGATAATGTTTCAGAAAGGGTTCCATAGGACAGAAAAATATAAACCTTGTTCTTGTAAAGTGTTTCCGTTAGAATCTGCTGAGATGAGGGGAATTCCCCAGTTCAAGCGAGCATCGAGACGATCGCTCATTTCAAACCGCAACCCCAAACCAACAGATGCAAGCCAGCTAGGATCGGGGTCTGCACCTTCAAAGTTATTCCAGGCTGTACCAACATCAAAAAAAGGTACTACTTGCAACAATGCTCGTGCTTCACGAATGCGTAGTATGGGTACGCGAAGTTCTATTGAACCAAAGACTCCGTTATCTGCCAGCAGTTGATCCTGACGGTATCCTCTAACACTAAATATTCCACCAACTCCAAATTGCTCTAAGGATACTAGCCTGCGATCTGCAAGTTGGATATCACCCCGCAGGACTAAGAACGTATCTGGAGCAAGACTTCGCACCCATTGCCCTTGTCCTCTCCAAGCAAAAAATTCACTGTCAGGAGCAACATCGTTACCAAGATCGTTAATTGTGGCATCGAATATAGGAAGTCCAAAACTGAACTGCGATCGCAATGCCAAAACCGAGCGATTCCCCCGTTGCGTCCATTCCTGAAAGAACCGCAAGGTGGTGATACGAGTGCGTCCTTGATTGTCAGCCCCTGGTGATAGTGGAAAGCCTCCAATATCCTTGCCTTCACTATCCTTAAATCCGAGAAAAGTCTGCGATCGCTGCTGCGAAAGGGTTAATCCTATGGCTAATTCTTTCGTCGGAGTTTGAATAAATGGATGGCGTAGGGTCAGTTGGTATCTATCCGAATTCGATACAATATCTAGTTGGTTAAAGGGTTTCTCAATGATATTGTTGGAGGTGTGATCATAGTCGAAGGTCAGGGTAGTGTCTTGGGGAGTGAGGGGTAAGGTGTAGCTGACATTGACTTCGTTACTACCGTCAGTATTGGCGTAGAACAGGCTAATTGTGTCTCCGATGCCAAACAAGTTATCTTCCCACAGTCGAGCGCTGCGTTGGAAGCTACCCACGCTCGGCGAACGGCTATTATCAAGGTTGATTTGACCGTGAAAAGTATTGGCTTCTTTTACATTGACTTCGAGCAAGTTGGTACCAAAACGGGTTCCCGCAGACAATTCTGCTGATAAACTTTCAATGCGGGGATTTTGTTGAATTAGGTTCAATGCTTCGAGTAAGCGATCGCGATTTAGGGGTTTTTGATTTGCCCTTTCTAACCGACTGCGAATGTAACTACGATTTAATCGCCGAGTACCAGTAATTTTGATACCTTCTAAGCTACCTTCAACCAACTGAATTTTCACAACACCTCCGCCCGGTGGCAGCTCTTGTTCTGCTGGAATAATTGCTCCGGAGGTAATGTAGCCTTTACAAATATAAAGCTGGGTAATTGCCGAACGTGCCTTTAGCAATTGGGCAAAGGACAGTTGTCGAGGAGCTTCTTTTTCAGTTCTTGGCAGTCTCCGAAGGGGAGGCTGTTTAACCAATTTACCTGAAAGTTGCTCACATCTGGACTTTTCATCTAATTCTTCAGGGCTATAGAGAACCACTTCCATTGCTTGGAGTAGTTCTTCGTCTTTGAAAACCGTACTCCCCTCAAATTGAAACTTCGTGACAAAAAATGTGTCAGGAACCACTTGAATAGATCCGTTCTGTGGTTGTGGGGGAGGTTGGTTGCGTAACGGGTCTTCTGGAAGAGGTGAGGGAACTAGCTGCGGTTGCGGGGGTGGAGATAGTGGAGGTACTACATCACGGGGAGGGGGCAAATTGGGCGGTAAGTTCTGCGCTGAAGGTGCATTGATCGGGACTTGTGCTAACGCAGCCGTATGTATGCTGAATGATACAGGTAGACTCAGTGCTAGTGTTGCTACAGGTAGTAGCAGCCTATAGCGTGTTTTCAAACCCTCGACCGTCGGGAAATTAATTTCCGGGCTAATAGATAAAGTGCGTTTAAACGGATTAAAAGTATTGCTCAACAAGGATTTTAGTCCTCTTGAGAAAACAGTAGCTCTTAGCCAGGGGTTTATAACTGGTGATTCAACAGGAGAATTATTGTGCATTGCAACCTGCGTTTCTTTGCCAAGAATTATCAGAAGTAGGTTTGGATGGGTTGGCGGTGAAAATAATTTCGCCTTTGGGTCCAATGTTCATACCTTTGGCTTCAACAAAAGTGGAACTTAGGGAACTGCTTTGCATCAAGCGAGTTTCTCTTGGCGAGGCATTTATCGTTGTTCCCATCAAAGCATCACTGCTAAGTGCTGAACTTGGGCTTGGCGGTAAACCACCGCGTCCGGTGACAGTAAAGCTGCTTGCAGCCTGCGTTCTACCCACGGGACAACTCTGCGTAATTAATCTGGAAGAATCACCTAAATCTTCTGGCAACTGAAGGAACCCACGTCTTGGGTCTACATCAGGTTGAGCAGTTGTCACAGTCCCCGGTTGTCCTAACTGTGAGCTTGCAGTGATATCATTTAGTCGATTCGATAAAGTATCTGATGGTTTTAAATCTCGTCGGAACTCAATACCATAAATACCAAGACGATCTGATGATCTAATATTGACTTGACCACCCTTACCTAGTTCTGCATTAGCAGTGATGTCACTACCTCGTTCTCCTGTTGGTGGGAGAGCAATGAGTAATTCAGTATTGATGTTGACATTGCCTCCTGTAGCAGAGTTGTTGGCATTAGCTTCTATTAAGCTTTCATTCCGCAAAAGCAGAAAGTCAAGCGGAGAATTGTCTTCTAATCCTTGCAGGAAAATATTTGCGCCTGGTGTCTCACTTGTCTCGAGTCCAGTTGTAGCACGGAGTATCCCATTATTTAAGGAGATGCTCTTTGCAGAAGCTGTTAAATTACCTGCCTGTCCATCGGGAGCACTTACACTAACTTCAGCTCCATTATTAATAGAGATATTATCTGCAAAGATTTTCAGATTGCCTGCTTGTCCGTTGCTAGTTAGGCTTCTTACACTAACTTCAGCTTCATTCTCAACCGTGAGATTATTTGTATTAATAGTTATGTTTCCGGCTATTCGACCTCCGTTCTGTGCTTGAGCAAATATACCTGTTGGATTTTTACTTTCAACATTGCCACTAACAAGTACAGAATCAGCTTTTACAGTCACATCCCCAGCCTTTCCTGAACGACTATTGGTGGTCGCACTTATTTGAGTTTGATCGAAATCTGGCAAATTCGTAATATTAATAGAACTGCCTTGGATGGTAATGCTGGGAGTAAAACCAATTTGTTGTTGTGGACTTTCAGCTCCAACTAATACTCTACTGATGATATTGCTATTGTTTTTGATATCAATAGAGCCTCCAGCTTTCAAAGATATAGATCCAGGAGGTGCTGTAGATTCAGTTGACGCAAACACAGAAGATGTTTCAATTTGAATTCGTCCATTAGAAGCTATCTGAATCCCATTATTCTCATTATCAGGCAAGAAACTACTGTTTACATTTCTAATAGCATCTAATTGACTATTACTAATAGTTACATTGTCAGCAGTTACATTACCTTGATCATTAGTTCCTATAAAGATACGCCCAGCTACACCTTGGCTCTGAATACCTTCATCCTGACCACGCCCAGTATTAGTAATCTGAATATACTTGCCATTAATGTAGATATCTCCTGCATAATCAGTGCCAGTGTTAGTAGTACTTAATCTAGCTCTATCTACAAATACTGACCCTTGTGATGATTCAAGTTTAATTGTGCTGAAGGTTTGCGGATCACCACTACTACTATTACTAGAAGCTTGTATACTGCCAGATCGAATGTCGTCACGAGCTTGGAGAGTAACATCTCCAGCCACACCATTATCACTCTTAGTTCGTAGGGTGAATCCACGTGTATCAATTCCACCTGCCTCACTCAAGAGCTTGATATTTCCACCAGTACCCCTATTAATGCTGACATCAATATTTCCTAAAGCTTTGATGTTGTTACGCGCGTCGATCGCAACTAAACCAAATGCACTTATAGGACCAGTTGTAATTGAAGCAGTTGGCAACGCTCGATTGGGATAAAAGCGATTGGTCAACAAGACCACTGAATTGAGATAATCGTTATCGATGCTACGTATAGTAATGTCCGCACTAGTTGCTTCAGAGCCAAAGACAGATGGAGGTACTGTAATACCAATACCAACGTTTCCTGGTTGTCCACCCAACTGAGTCCAATCAATTCCCGCTCGAATATCCAAGGTTGGTACATTACTACCATCAATCACTAGCGGTCTACCATCAAACAAAGTGAGATTAGCAAGTTGAGGTGTATTTGTCGGATTGATTGTGTTTGAAACTGTAGCTGTATTGTCATTAGTAATGGTTACACTATCAATAGTCACACTCCCTCCAGCGAGAATGTGCAGCGAACCTCCTGTGTACTTGCCAAAACTAACATCTCTATTGGCGTAAATAATTGGATCATAAGGACTGAATAAACCTCCTAAACTACCATCCAGTTTTTCAATCCGAAAATTACCTCCAGCCCAATAGTGAGCATCGCCTCCCACAGTGTTAAGCGATCGCAACACCATATCCCCCCCCGAAACAAGTCCACTGGAGGAATTATTTAAGGCAAAAATATCAACTCCTTGCCTACCCTGAACTAATAACTTTCCTCCGGCTTGCGCGACAAAGGGATTCGCCACACTATCCCGCACCCGCACTGTATCCCGCGCCAATAAATTCAAATCACCAGTTGTACCTAACTGACTCTCCACCAACGTCAGATTATTATTCGCTGTGAGTGTTGCAGTCTGCGCTATGACGTTTTGCGCCACCAGATCACCATCCACCACAGGCAAACCCGATCGCGTCAATTCAACTTGTCCGTTGCTGTTCACCGTTAACCCTGGACGCTGACGCTCATCAACGCTTGTCAGTAACTTAGTCAGAGAAGATGAACCTACACTCGCTACAGGTGATGGAGTTTCAATATTTAAAAATTGTGCTGATGGACTCAAATTCACTACACTCCCACCTGGCACAGATGCAACAGCAACCTGCCCTCCCGGTGCTGACAACTGCCCGGTACTAACTACCGTTCCTCCCATCAGGTTCAGGTTTTGCCCCCCCACTGAGAGATTCCCGGAATTAGCGATCGCACTTGGCTGATTTTGATTAAATTGCACTCCCAATGGCACTTTTACTGATAGTAATGGCGCACCTGTGGGATTTGTGGCGCTAAATTTAGCATCACCAAAATTTAAACTGTTCGCTGTACTCGCTGAAAATGAACCAGCAATATCTAACGAAGCGTTGGGGCCAAAAATAATTCCGTTGGGGTTGAGCAAGAACAAATTAGCATTCCCCAGAACACCCAGTTTTCCAAAAATATTTGAGGCATTTGTCCCCGTCACCCGACTGAAAATATTTTCAATTCCTGCTGGATTATTGAAATAGGCTCCTCGCCCTTCCCGCACATTGAATTCCTGAAAACTATGGAACAAACCAGAACCGCGAATTGCCCCTCCATCAATGCGATCGCTCGGCACACCTTTTATATCAACATTGGGTGTGACAACAGAACTTTCTTTGCCTAGAGTGCGATCAGGAACAATTTGAGCTATGGCATTATTCCCAGAAAAAATAACTCCACTAGTTGCAACCAGAGCAATCCCTATCTGCCAAAACTGGAATATATTGCTGCGATCGCCCCTACGGCTAACCAACTTTTCTGGTCGAATGTTTGTCACTTCCCAAAAGCTGTACGCTGTCTGTAAGCAACGTGATTTTCCTGTGATTTTCATGGTCTAGCCGCCATTATTTAGGTACACAAATTTTTTAGCTCCAACCACTTAGGGAAAGAACATTAACGTTGTACACATGCCTTCACCACAACTAAGCTATTCTGCTTTTAAATTGCATAGTTACTCATCAGGGTTGTCAAGAGTCAAGGTGAATCTGGACTCATGACTCTTGACAACCTAAACGAAAAGATATGAAAGTTAAATGCACGATATCTTAAGGATAAACTTCCAAAAGAATTGAAAGTTGAAGCTGATAAAGTTTTATGTTGCACTTAGGCAGTTTTAGAAAAAGTGCCTAATTATGACTATAATTTCTATTTACGCCAAACTAATCAGGTTAAGCTTTTACGTAACATTACGGATAATAACATGGACTTCTCTAAGAATCAAGCTGCAAATATCAGTTACAGCTATTCTTTATTTTAATTAGTACATAAGAACTATATAAAGTTGTGATTGCGACTTTGTTTATAATTTCATTAAAAATTGCAATTAAACCCCGTCCATTTGGAAACATAGAGTTTTTATTCGGTCGTGGCTTGAGTTGTGAGTTTTACTCTAATTCCAAAAAACTACAGTTTTCAAGGTAGACGCGGTTTATATAGATAATTTTGAGATTCTGATTAATTCTTAGTAAAAAATAAGATGCGTTTCCCCTAGTTGGAAGCTTCCTTCCGTCTGGTTTTCTTTTTGTTGCACCATTGCTCGACCACCTCCTCACTTACCCAGAAAGTAATACTGCCTCGAAGCTTTACGTGCTGCATCGTACTCTTTCCAGTTGGGAACTCCATAGTTGGCTTTGGCTTTCTTTGGTCTTCATCGTCAAGCTAAAATGTTCCTGCGCTGCCTCACCGGATCAGGGATATTTGCACACTGTTATATCTTTAGCGCTTTCGCCCGTTCGCGCAGCGTCCGTAGGGAAGGGCTTACATCGACGGCTCTTGCTTTTATTATTGGTAAGTGCTTAATCTAAAGGTTACAGCAAAGTAACTCAGTTAGTAGATATTCCACCGGGCAAATAAATACTCTGGTTTAATTCCACCGTTTGATTTTACAGGGAGTCAAGTATGGAAACAGCAGATGTGATTATCATCGGTAGTGGTCAGGGAGGTGTGCCTCTGGCCGCTGACTTTGCCAAAGAAGGCCGTAAGGTTGTTTTGTTTGAAAAAGACTTACTGGGTGGGAGTTGTATCAATTATGGCTGCACCCCTTCTAAAGCGTTTTTAGCAGCCGCTCATGCTGCGGGTCGTGCTCGTCAAGCTAAAGATTTAGGGATATATGCTGAAGTTGAGGTTGATTTTCCAGCTGTGATGGAGCGGGTACGTTCAATTCGCAATAGCTGGCATCAAGGAGTTCAGAAACGCTTGGATGAAGCAGGAGTGAGGGTGGTGTATGCAGAAGCATCCTTTACTGGAGAGCGAACAGTTACAGGCAGTAATGTCACCGTTCAAGCACCACTAATCGTTATTAATACAGGGACATCGGCTGCCATCCCTAACATTCCCGGTTTAGCAGGCACACCTTACTTAACAAACCGCAATTTCTTTGACTTACAAAAGTTGCCACCAGGGCTGCTTGTCATTGGTGCTGGTTACATTAGTTTGGAACTTGGACAGGGATTAGCACGTTTGGGTAGTGAAACAGACATAATTGTGCGAGGCTCACACCTCCTCGATCATGAAGAACCTGATGTGAGTGAAACTTTAGCAGAAGCTCTAAAGCGAGATGGCATTCAAATTCACTTTCATACCAACACTCAGAAAGTTATTTACGACAATAATGTGTTTACCCTGGAATTAGATAATGGTCAGAAACTCCAAGGTGAGGCACTGTTAATTGCAACTGGACGCAAGCCGAACACCAGTGCTTTGAATGTGGTGGCCACAGGTGTTGAGCTAAATGAACAAGGTTATGTTAAAGTTGACGAGCAATTTCGGACAACATGCTCAGATATATATGCGATCGCAGATGTTGCTCAACAGCCTGCCTTCACCCATGTTTCTTGGGAAGATTATCGGCGTCTAAAGGCTATCTTGCGTGGTGAGAACCGGACTCGCAACGACCGTGTGTTAGGTTATGCCATATATACTGAGCCACAAGTTGGACGGGTTGGAATGACAATTGCAAACGCTCATGAAAAGGGGATTAATGCTCGCTACGTGACCCTGCCAATGTCCGATATTGCTCGTGCTATTGAGTGGGGGCATGATTTAGGCTTTTACCGAATGGTAATAGATACAGAAACTGATCAGATTTTAGGAGCAACATTGGTTGGTTATGAAGCGGCTGAGATCGTGCATGTATTTCTGTCGCTTATGGAAGCAAAAGCAACTTGGCAATTATTGGAAAAATCTGTTCACATCCATCCTACTTATGGCGAAGCATTGCCCAGTCTTGCACGGTTATTTATTGAATAATTGGCGTTGCTGAATCAGAATATGAATCATGCGATTGCCCTTGATGCACTGCCCTTGCGGGCGTACACCATTACAAATCCTCAGTAGTTTTATCTACCGCCCCAACAAATGCTTTGTACCATTCACTGATTTGCTTTTGAAATGTGATCCATTGGATCACATTTTTGTATGCAGCAGTCTACCGACCCCAAGCAGCCAGTGCAGGACTTGGACGTGATGGCAGCTTCGGTTCAGCAAATGGGCAATAGGCAGTTCGAGCTTGCGGCAGAAGGTAGAAACTCTTTATATCTGATGCGTGAGTCCTGCATTTTGTACCTCACTTAAAAAGCAAACTGCTGTATTAAATGCCAGTAAATGCCAGCGTTGTTGTGAGCATCCGGCTTTGTTGCTCCCATCTATCGTAACGTAATCCTTTGCTCCTCCCTATTCACAAAACCCGCACCCTACAAGCATCGCTTCTTTTGGGAATCTCCTATGCGCTTCGGCATTCGCTCATACTATACTCACCCTTTATGAGGAACTTGTGTGCTGTAATAGAGTGAAGAGTTAAACTCTCTTCTAGTGATCAGTTCTCACTTGTATGATTGCAAATATGCCTTCTATTACCTACAATCGCACCGACAGCCAGCAGCCGCAAAGCATTACCATTAAAGGTTATGTTGTCCGTCCAGGATTACACATTCTCACCTACGAGCAACTCAAGTTGCTGCGAGAGCAAACACAGCACCATTCTCAGCTTGAATCTCTAGTGAACCAAGGTGTGATTAAGTTGACTGGCTAATAGCTTTTTATAAAATTGATTCGATTAATCGTCGCCAGGTCAATGCTCTCCTTTGACAATGGGTAGACGCTCCAAGCGGTAGCTCAAGAGACATCGCACTTCCATCATAGATACTGCGGTTGCTCTCACCAAACATTAGCAATCATCAGCACAGCCAAGTTCACATAACTATACCATCACTCCCAACACCACGGCTTTGGACAACCGCATCTCGAAGGAATTGTCGAAGGAATTGTCGAGTTCCTCCCCAGCAATCTCCCCTGCTACTCCACCTAGAGCAACACACGCTCTCCCCTGCCTTTGGGTGAACAGCAGTACTACACCCGACAAAGGGGGGGTGCGATCGCTTCTAGTATTAAGAAGAAAGCGCGATTATAGTTTTGTCTAAAGCTTTGCTTTCCCCGACTCAATCACTAGCCTCCGAACAAGTGCGATTGTGCAAAGCGCAGCAGCAAAGCTGATCCGGAGCAATGCGATCTTGTTATAATCTCCTAATCCCAGCACAGGTTGCTATTCCTGCACTTTTTAGAAGATCCAAAACTACCTTTTAATGAAAAAGTTCAGCATGATGATTTTGCGACTGATTCCACTGGTTATACTAGAGGACACATGGGCACTGGGGAACACCGCAATCGTAATCAACAAGATTATTTGGCAACGTTTTTAACATCTAATATTATTCCTCAGCCAGAAAATATAAACAAGCGATGGGGAGGATTAGAGACCTTTTTAACTAATTTGGTCAAGGATGAAAATAAGGAAATATACATTGTTGCGGGTGGAGATGGGCAAGCTGTTGACAAATATGGTGTTCCCATTACACCACTTAGTAACAAGATTATAGTTACCAAAAATGTTTGGAAGGTTGTATTAGTTCTAGATAAGCCAGGTCAAGGCATCTCAGATGTAACTAACGATACTCTTGCTTTTGCTCTTGCTCTTTATTTGCCTAACGTAAACAAAAATCAAGCCCAAATCAAGCCCAAACTGGCTTTATAAGCAGCGAATACGTCACGGTTAAGGGTCAACCAATCGAAAAATCGAAAAATAGCAATCTAGTTACAAGACAAACCATAAATTACGTCTTCGCCGACAACGGCACTTACACTGCCATCCTCACCTTCACCGATACAAAAGGCGTGTCAACCGTAGAAACACTTTTGCTGGATGTTAAAAACGTCGCTCCCAAAGTCAATGCTGGTGCAGACATCACAACAAATTAAGGGACTGCCATTACCTTCAACGGCAACTTCAGCGACCCAGGCATCAAAGACACCCATAAAAGCTGATCGCACTTCTGGGTTTACATCAAGCACTACAATAATTACCAATTACAAGAAGCAACCAAACTAGCAACTATCTCAACTAGTTCTTCTGGACCAATCGGTTTAGATACATGAGTGTCAAAGCCAGCTTCCAAGGCACGAATCCGAGCTTCACTATCAGCATAGGCTGTTAAAGCAATAGCCGGGACTCGTCCACCATTCTTTGGTTTGAGCGCACGGATTTTGGAGATGAAAGTGTAGCCATCCTCCTCAGGCAACCCAATATCACAAACTAAAACATCGGGTTGCAATTCGGATAATACTTTGCGTGCCTCCGTTGCTGACATCACTGCTATAACTTTTGCTCCATCCATTTCCAATACAGTAGTGATGAAAAAACGAGTATCATTATCATCCTCAACTACTAGGATATCTAAACCAGCAAGAGTTCCAGAAGGTTGCATAATAAATGACTTTTTATCCGAAAAGAATAAAGGCGTCAGTCTTTTACCCCATTTAGAGCTTTTTTAGAGCAGATTTTGGGTTGACAAAAGTAGATTGATCTACTCTGAGTGTTCATGAGATACCGAAGCTGGCTCTTTTAACAAGAAATGATTCAACACCATAATTCCAAAAATATAGCTTGGTGACCACTACCGCTTCATCCATTTTCCTACTGCAAGACCACTTCGCACAAATTTTCACCTTTACAAGAGCGCCATTCGGTTATAGCCTTTGTCCCAGATTGCGAACCGATAGGTCGGCGCTTTTGCAGAGCAAACGCTTACGCGAACGCTATCGCTGCGAGAGAGCTAATTAATTTTGGGTATTGGTTCACCACTCGCCACCATCCAAAAACCTGATTTCTGACAAACCCTTATGACTACATTATTTACCAATTTCTCTAACTTCAAAAAAAATGGGCGAACCCCCAGTTATTAAGCAAGATTGGGTTAAGTTTGTCCCGTTTGAGTACGATTGCGCCGATACTATTCTTTGGGCTATCGCGGTGATTTAAAGATTATAAATGCAAACTTTTGTAATAATTTGAAATTATTGCGAAAAATTTGTGTTTTGAGATGATGTGGCAATAACGGCTTATTTAAGAACTCCCTTTACTAACTTGCAATTTTTTATGCAGACACTGCTTACTCAAACTTTAACAGCGCTAGATGGCGTGATTGGGCTATGTCTTGTTATTAAGCAATAAGTAGCAATTATCTTGATATAGGAATCCTACTTGAATCTTGCTCAGTATACTGAGAAGTAAAGCTTTGTATGTCAAGCTATAGGCCAATACAGTTCACTTAAGCCTTTTTTCTCTCTCCCTGCTTCCCCTGCTTTCCCTGCTCCCCCTGCTCAAGAACAGCCTGCCTTAACGGATAAATTTCCTTAACCCAAGCGTATTAGCTTATAGGCAGCTTAGTTATTCAAAAATCAAATAGGAGTCCTATATGTGCTTAACTAAACTTTGGTGTTGGTAATACTTGTGGAGGATTGCAATGTCTGGTAGTTGGGATTTTAATTATTGGGGTGCAGCGCTAGGTATTGCGATCAGTGTCAGCGCTTTGTCTGGAAATTGTGCGATCGCTCAAATTAGCTCGGATCGCACCTTACCCACTAACTCTAACATTATAAAAGAAGGTAACACCTTTAACATCAATGGTGGAACACAAGTCGGCGGCAACCTGTTTCACAGCTTTCAAGAATTCTCTGTCCCGACTGGCGATACTGCTTCCTTTAATAATATTGGGAATATTCAGAACATTATTAGTAGAGTAACAGGCAAGTCTATTTCTGATGTCGATGGATTAATCCGAGCTAATGGTACAGCCAACTTATTCCTGATTAATCCTAATGGGATCATTTTCGGACCGAACGCTAGTTTAAATATAAATGGTTCATTTGTCGTCACAACAGCAAATGCCATTGGATTGGCTAATGGTGAAATTTTCAGCGCTAACCCGGTTGAGCCTATTCCAAAAGGACTTCTGAATGTAAATCCTTCTGCTTTTTTGTTTAATCAGATTGCTGCTGCTCCGATCACTGTCAGATCACGTAGAGCTATAGGACTTGCTCCTTCTCTTACTTCTCCAGATCCAGATTTTTTAGAGCCTGCTTATCAGGGTCTAAAAGTTTCTAATGGTCGAAGTTTATTACTCGTGGGCGGCAATGTGAGCTTAGATGGTGGAGTTTTACAAGCTCCAGGTGGTCGCGTGGAGTTGGGAGGAGCTTTAGGTTCTGGAGCAATAGATTTGAATAGAGATGACAACAATTTATATTTAAGCTTTCCTAATGATCTAGGCAGATCTGACGTTTCTCTTACTAAGGAAGCAATAGTTGATGTATTAGCTCAAGATGGAGGTAATATTACCATTAACGCCCGGAACCTAGAAATTTTTAATAGTATCCTTGCAACTGGAATCGTGGGAGAAGGGACAGTTGATTCTCAAGCTGGAGATATTACACTTAATACTACAGAAGCCATGAGAATCGGGCAAACAAATCCGATTAGAACGACTCAATTTATTAATAAGGTTAATTCTGGTAGTACTGGTAATACGGGTGATATCAATCTTAAATCTGGGTCATTTTTGGTAATGGATTCGGCTGTACTGCTAATCGAAAACTTTGGGCAGGGGAATGCTGGCAAGATATCAGTTCAGGCAAATGGAAATAGTTCTTTTACAAATAACTCCATTTTTAGTGCTGCCATACAAGGAAACTCCGGAAATATTTCATTCCAAGTGAACGGCGACCTTTCTTTTCTAAATAATAGCAATAATAGCGATTTATTTTTGATAGGAAATTTTATCTCCGCTGGTACTGTTGGAAAAGGAAATGCTGGAAACATCTTAATGTATGCTAATGGTGATATTTCTTTTGCTAATACATTAATTGAAAGCGGAACCTCTGGAACAGATAAATTTGGCAGAGGTATTCCTAGACAAGGAAATGCTGCTAGTATTTCAATTCAAGCAAATGGTAATATTTCTTTTGCAGATAGTAGCAGTATTGATAACTCTACCACTGGAGACGGAGATGCCGGCAACGTCTTCATTCAAGCAAATGGTAATCTTTCTTTTGTAGATGGTAGCTATATTCAAAGCTCCACCCCTGGAAAGGGGAATGCTGGCAGCGTCTTTATTCAAGCAAACAATAATGTTTCTTTCGGAAATAATAGCTATATCCAGAACTCCACTACTGGAGAGGGAAATGCTGGCAACGTCTCGATTCAAACAAATAATAATGTTTCTTTCAGAAATGATAGCTATATCTTCAGCACCACTGAAGGAAAGGGCAAGGCAGGTGATATCCAAATTTTGGCACAATCACTTTCTCTTAATGACGGTGCTGAATTTTTAGCCACAACACAAGGGAGCAAAAGCGCTGGGAATATTCAAATTGAAGCAAAAGATTTTGTTACTATCTCTGGAGTTAGCCTAGAAGGATTCTCTAGTGGCTTGCTTACAAACACCGAAGAAGGAGCAAGCGATCGCGGTGGTAATATAACAATCCGCACAGGTGCATTAAATATATTAGATGGAGCAGTTTTGAGTGCTAAAAGCAGAAGTGACTTTGAGGGCGGAGATATCACAGTTGACGTAAACACCCTTAAGATTAGTGGTGGTGGGCAAATACTCGCAACTGCCTTGAGTGGTGGCAATGCAGGCAGCATTAATGTCAATGCTACTGACAGCATTACCCTCTCTGGCAGTGACCCTACCTACTTTGAACGACTAGCTGAATTTGATAGTTTTACTGTTGATCCAGTTAGTCCTGCTAGTGGACTGTTCTCCAATACATTTACAAACTCCACTGGCAATGGCGGGACTATAGAATTGAATACAACTAACTTAACTGTAGCTGATGGCGCTCAAGTCAGTGCCAGCACAAGTGGACAGGGAGATGCGGGTAACGTTACCTTTAATGCAAATAGTTTAAGTGCTTTTAATGGCGGGCAACTCCGCACCTCTACCTCTGCCAGTGGTCAAGCAGGTAAGATTACAGCAAATGTTTCAGAAATCCATCTCAGTGGCTCTTCAAGCGGTTTATTCGCGCAATCAACTGGTACAGGTTTATCTGGAGATATAGCTCTCCAACCTGGAAAGCAAGGACAAAGCTTAACGGCTAATTTTCTTGACGGAGCGCAGATATCAGTATCCACTTCAAGTAGTGGTAAGGGAGGAAATCTTACAGTCCTTGCACCTGAATCTATAACTCTTAGTGGTAGTGGAACTTTGGCAGCCACATCTGAAGGTGATGGTAGTGGACAAGCTGGAGATGTGCTTCTTGGGACTGAAAAACTAACTATCGCCAATGGAATGCGCGTTTCAGCCGCTACTAATTCTACTAACCCCGCAGCTAATGGTGGCAATCTAACTGTGCAAGCTGCACAATTGAACTTGACAGACGGCAGCAGATTAGAAGCTGGGACGACAGGAACTGCACCAGGCGGGAACTTGACAATTCAACCCAATAACAATGGGCAAACCTTAGCTGTAAATTTTACTGGAGGAGCAACAGTATCGGCTGCTAGCTCTGGTAGTGGTAAAGGAGGAACCCTAAATGTCAATGCTCCTGAATCTATTAATCTCACTGGTAACGGCTCAGTGATTTCGGCTGAGACGACAAGACAAGGAGCAGGCGGTGACTTGACACTGACAACAGGAAAATTGGCAGTTCAGGATGGAGCGAAAATAACTGTAAATAGCGCAGGCTCAGGGCGTGCGGGTGATTTAAAAGTTAACGCTAACTCGATATATCTCAACAACGCTGCCAAAATTACTGCTGACACTACAGGAGGAGGCGGAAATATCTTTATGCGATCGCCCTTGTTGTTCTTACGCAATCAAAGTTCTATCACCACCAATGCCAAAGGTTCTGGTATTCCTGGCGGCAACATCGAAATTGATGCAAAAGATGGCTTTATCATTGCTATTCCTGAAGAAAATAGTGATATCAGTGCTAATTCTGCTGACTTTCGGGGTGGAAAAGTCGAAATCAGCGCTCAAGGGATCTTTGGCATTCAGCCGAGGAATGCACCAACTGCAAAAAGCGACATCACTGCCACAGGAGCAAGTTCTCAATTCAATGGCACTATCCAACTTAACACACCTGACGTTGACCCCAGCAGGAGTTTAGTACAGTTACCAACAATACCAGTTGACACTGAGGTAGCACAAGTTTGCGATAGTCCAGGTTATGCTCAAAGCAGTTTTGTGATCACCGGACGCGGTGGTTTGCCTCCCAATCCCACCAAGGATGTTCTCACTCCTGACACAGTGGAGGTAGCTTGGGTATCGCTCAACTCTAGCAGCGATCGCCACACTCCCCCTGTTACTATTAGGCCAGTAACAACAACACCAGAACCTATTGTAGAAGCAAGTGGATGGGCGGTAAACGAAAAGGGAGAGGTGGTACTTACATCCCAAGTCAATAAAACCGCTAGTAGTTCATGGCAAAACGCTGTATCTTGCAGTGCTTCTGGATCTCATCAGTAGATGCGCGTTGCGATCGCTCAAATACGGGTCTCGTAGAGAAGGGCGAGGTTTGTACCTTATCCCCCTGCCCCCTCTTCCCCCTATCCCCAGAGGGGGCCACGAGTCCCCCTGCCTCTTATCAAAGCCAATTCCCCACTAGGACATAAGATGCCCAGAAATAAGGGCTTTTTTCTTTAGCAAATACAGCTAATTGAGCACGCTGGAGTGCTTGTGCTTTATTGATTCCAGTTTTTAACTCTCGATAAAACTCACTCATGAGTTGGGCAGTAGACTGGTCGTCCACTGACCATAAGCTTGCTAATGTACTGCGTGCGCCTGCTCGCACGGCGATTCCAGCTAATCCCAAAGCAGCTCGCTTATCACCAAGAGCAGTTTTGCAAGCACTCAAGACAAGTAACTCTATACTGCTAGACCTCTTATCACTAACCCGCAGTAATGTATCAAATTGTTTAACTTTCAATAACTTATCCCAAGTCAGAAGAAAAGTTCTTTCTGGATCAGAACTAAATTCTCCATGAGTTGCTAAGTGAACTACAGAAAAAGCAGATGTTTGCAGTTTTTTTCGGAGATTATTGTCAATAAAGTTTTGATTTAAAAATTCTTGACTATTAGGAATTTCCATCTGAATTTCTTTTAATTCCCCTGCGACATTTTTCAGTGATGAAAATTTTCGCCCTTCTATCGAACGTGCTTCTCCTACTCCAGCAATTAAAGCATTTAACTGCACCTTTTGCAAAGGTTTAGGGTCAAGGAGTTGTAACCCAGCAGTTAGAGCAATGGCATATTTCTCCATTAAATATTTCTTGTTCTGTTGATCGTAGAGAACCCCCATTGGAATATTTCGTAATTCACCATCTAGCACAAAAACTAAGGTGGTAATACCATTATTAGACAATTCTACTTGGGCTGGTTTGATTAACCAATCATATATCTTCTGTGATTGTTGCTTGACTTCAGCAGTCGCAGCCACATCAGGTAAATATTTACTCAGCAAAGCTATAGTACTCTCCACCTTCTCTTGGGATACATTGCTTGTATAATGACGTAATTGTTGGTTTGGCAAGGTTAAAATAACCTCTAAGCTGTTTGGCAAAATAATTGGATAGATAATTGCGGCTTTTTTGTCCTGGGTAACCACTTTGTCAATCTCAACAATTGGTTCTAAACAAGGTGAACGAAAGAAGTTGTTCAGTTCTGCTAGCTGAAGTGATTCAATTACCTGACGAGCTTGTTTGAGCTTGTATTGACTGCTCTCTGGTGTGCCCTGTTCTAAGTTTTCTGTTCGTAATTGCAATTCAACTAACTCTCGATACACTGGTTCCACACTCTCACGAAAAGAAAACTGAACGTCTTGGCTAGCAGTAACTAAATCACCGCGCAGAGATTCTAGAGTTTTGTAAGCCGCATCGTATGCAAAAATTGCACCTTTTACATCTCCTTGTTGCTTGAGTAAACGCCCCTGCTGCCATTGCCATTGATAAATAATATCCGATGCATTAATCCTCTGCGCTATAAACAAAGCTTTTTCAGTTAATGCTAGGGCATCAGATAACTGTTTATTATTTTCATATAGCCCACCAAGAAACCCAAGGGCATAAGATTCAGCTCGCTGATCTCTCAAATTTTTGGCTTGCTGTACAGCAGTAGATAAAAGTTGAGCGATATCCAAATTCGAGAGACCACTTATGCTTGTTTGATGTCTTAATTTTTTTAAAATGGATGCAAACTGAATCCGAGCATATACTGAATTTCGGCTAGGAAGTAATTTGTTAATTTCTGATTGGATTTGAGAAGACAAGTCCAAAGCTTCTTTTAACGTATTTTCGTCTGACTTGTTGTTAAGAACCTCTAAAATTAGACTTAGCTGATTTAGCTGTGCTTGAAGCCGTGTAGTAGGTGGTGCAATTGTAGCTGTTTGCTGATAAAATCTTAAGGCAGCTTGAATCTGTTGTTGAGCAAATTCTGTGTTGCCTATGGTTAATTGACTTTTGCCTTGAGTAAAGGCTGTGTTACCTAAGCTAAGTAGCGTATCAGCTATAGCCTTTGAAGATTGTACTTGCTTTGCTACAACCAAACTTTGCTCTAAAATAGTTCTAGATTTATCTAAATCACCAACAGATCGCAGGACATTTCCCAAACCAAGCAACCCAGCCGCCTTGGTGGATAAATTTGTCAGACTAGTAAGGGTTTGCTCAACTTCTATTAAGGTCTTTTGTGCTTGATGGTAAAGACCTAAAGCCTGCATAGCTTGAGCAGAGTTAATCCGATTACGAATTAATGTTTCTTTATCACCTATTTGCTGATAAATTTCAGCAGCTTTTTGCCAAGTAGACAATGCCGCCTCAGTTTGTCCTTGGATTAATTGTAACTTTCCTTGTACATCCAAGGCTTGTGCCATAATTGCAAAATAGTCTTTTGAAGTATCCAAACTTTGTAACAGATTGAGGCTTTGGGTAATTGCTTTTTCTGCTTCTGTTACCTGACCAAGTTGCTGATAAGTGAGGGAAAGATTACTCAGCACCATAGCTTGGTTGAGTTGATCTCCAGTATTTCTAAAATCGATAGCAGCCTCTTCCAAGACCTTGAGCGCTTCTGCAAATTGTCCTGCTTCATAGAAAGCTTTACCCTGCTCTACCAAGCTTTGAGTGTGAGTTACTAAGTGTTGAATTTGAGTTTGTGGATGTTTGAGATTGGGGTAAATAAGGTTTGCTAAAACAGGTGGGACAAGATTACATAGTAGAGATGTTACTAGCGCTAAAGAAGAAAATTTAAAAAATTTAAAAACCCATCGTAACCAGCGGAAAAACATCCAGTATTTTTTTGTCATATTGATTTTAAATATTAATTTGATTGCCGAACACCTTTTTGTAGTTTATCAAGTTTCATAATCGGTACTGGTGCAAGTTCTGATAAGCCAATATCTTTTAATAAAAGCGTCCAATCCTTTAGAAAGATGTGTGAGTCTGGATTAGTCAGACGGAGATTAGCTAAATTTGTTATGGCGTCTTGCCAAAGCTGGTTGGCAGCATAAGTAGTATAGGAATTTGATTGTCCTATATTCAATTGACTTTGAAGTTTAGAAGTTAGTGGGACACGTTGTACCCATGCTTTCACATAAAAATAATCTGGTGTTTTTCGGGGATCACCACAAAAAAGTTTAAAATACCATTGATAGTTTTTGTTTGTTTTTAAAGCGTATTCTGGAATTTGCGGTAAGGGAATGCCAACAACACTAGCCTTTTCTGGTAATGATAGAGATATTCGATAGATATTTTCGTCATTTTCATCTTGAAGTAAGAACTCGCCAAAGTGAGCATTTAGAGGTAATTCCGGCACATACACCCAAAAAGTTGGATATTCAAAAATTGTAAAAGTCAAAAAGGATTTTGATTCCTCTGCAATTTCTTCACCAGGCACTAAGGCAGTAATAGGCATATTTAAAGGGGTACAACCATCACGGCTTGTACCTCCTTTACGGCGACCTGTAGGTGCGCCGTTATCTGGAAATTTTGGACGCTCAGATTGGCTACGCATATTAACAAGGTGTTTGTTAACTGATTGAGCGATATATGCCAAAACTAATGAAGGGCAATTTATGAGTCCAAGAAGTGCTAAAGTCACTATGCAAGTAAGTTTCATCAAAAAAATAGTCCTTTTGCAAAAGGAATATAAACGTCAATCACAGAGAAGAAACTAACTTTAGCTTTGCAGTGATCATCATAAGTTCGGAACACACTAAACTCTTATAACTAGCTATGAAAGACATTTCATTGATTTACTATATTTCTAGCAATCTCCTAATGTTAACTACAATAAAAAGTTATCAGATTACGGAAAACATAAACTTAAAAATGCTTAATTTAATTAGCGCTCAAAGAAAGATATAATTTGGAGTGAAGTAAATAATTCTAGAAATCCTTTAATCGGCTGGGAATGACAACTTATATATTTGTTTGCAACACAACATGAGTCCTTGTAATTTTTTTAGCTGTGTAAATACTGATATAATATTATGAATCTAAAATATATAGAAAGTTGCTTACGAAAGTTAACGATTACGAACATCTCTGAACACAACCGCTACTTGTGTAGCCATTAATGCCAATGCTGCTGGAATAAGTGGTATCCACCCTGCCTGCGTAAAAATACCAAAACATATACTAGATAATGACAATAGCATTATCATTCCAGCCACCCCAAGACGCAGTGGAGACCGTATATACCATGCTAAAATTCCTCCTAATAGTGACCATCCCCATACCCAGAGTCCTTCAACCCAAGTAGGCCACCACCAAAGCAAAGGTCGATGATCTAGAACCGCGCTAAGGATCTGGCTGATCATATGAGCTTGGACAAAGACCCCTGGTATCAGCTTTTGATTAGGAACGACTTTAGCACTATAAGGAGTTTTCCAATAATCAGTAGTTGTTGGAGCAATAACACCAATCAAAATAATTCGCCCTTTCAACAACTCGACTAATTCGGAGTTAATCCGGTCATTAAGAACATCTCTGAGAGATACTTGTTGAGCAATGTTTTGAGGATAAGAAAGCGAACGGTAATTGACCAAGACTTGATAACCCGATGCATCTACTTGTTGGTAGCCGCTAGTATGAGATTTTAATTGCTTAAATACAACATTGCCAATCTGCAAGTTCCCTTCTGGGTTGATATATGATTTGATACCTTTAGCCTCCAAATAATCAAGCGCTATTTGGAGGCTAAAAGCATATTCTGCGGCACAGGGAGATGTTAAAGGAGGTGTTAAATGCAAAAGCTGACGGCGGGCTACGTCATTATCATCTGCAACAAAATCACTAAAGCTTAAGCGTTGTTCTGGGATTTCAGGAGCTGGAGGAGTGCCTTCTGGCGCACCATCAAGAGGTGCAGAAACTTTACATACGGCAAAAAGGCGTTTATCTTTTTGTAGTCTATTTGCTAAATCTGCATTATTGGAGTCTACAGGGAAATCACGATAGATGTCTAAGCCGATTGATCTTGGCTGATACTGATCTAGTTTTTTTAATAATTGTGCGAGTGCTTGGTCTGATAGTGACCATCGCATATTCATCTTCATGCGGTTCTGATACTGAATATCCGCTTCATCAATAGTAATTATCAAAAAACGCGAATCTGGTTTTTCCTCCCAGCGCAGCCCCATCATCTGGTCGAAAGCTTTTAGTTCAGATGGCTGCAATAAACCAAGCGATCGCACCCCCATTACCAAACCAGTAATAATCAAACTGGATAACAGCACTACTTGAACACTACGCCACCAAAACTGCACTGGAGTTCTATATTTATTTACTTGAAGCTTGCTAGTTTCTATTTGTGGGTTTATAAAAAAATCTTTCCAAGCTGGTGGCACTGCCGCTGGATTTTGACAAATTATAGGTAAGCAAACCGCACAAGGATATTGATCTTCAATGCCATGTAATTTTTCCCTTGATTCTCGTACTGCTAAGTACATAGACTCGCCACTGGAAAATTTTTTGAGGAAATTTTTTAAGAATTCTTGTGCCACCAAGTCTTGCACTGGCTCCCGCATAACGATGATTTGTGGAATGTGCAAGTCTTCTAGCTGATGTGCTAGTCCTAAGCCATCACAAGAATTCAAAATAGCTAACTGCAACCCCTTGCTTACAGCTTTTTTCAGAGCATACTTTAGCTCATAAATTGTCAAGCAATCTGTTTCATTAATAAAAATATTACCGCTCTTACCATCCTCAAGGCTAGAACTATGTCCGGCAAAAAATAAAATGTCCCAGTCTTGTTCCCAAAGTTGTTCATTTAACTGGCTGCGCTGTGGTTCTACTAGAAAAGTGGTTTCTGCATCTGGTAACATCTCCAATAGGTTTCTATCTTTCTCAATCAAGATTCCTTGACTATTACCCAGAATTGCTAAGATTTTTACCTTCCCTTTAATAATATCTGTTTTTGATTTTGGCAGATATTCATACTCTGGGGCGCTTAAGGCAACTTCTGCTTGAGAGTAATCCTCAAAAAAATCCCATAAATGCCACGGAAGACGACGTAGCCAAGTGTCACTCGTTTTAATTAGTACGCGGACTGTATCATTTAACGTTAGCTGTTTGAGTAATTTCTCCTTCAGTGGACGAAACGAGTTACAGTTGAGCCAACTATTCATTTGCTGACTTAACTTGTTATTTAACTTGCGGCAGTTGTTCAGATGCTCATTAAGAGAACTTCCGACATTAATACTCACAGGTGTAAGGCGAAAATTTGCTAAACTGCGATAGGTTGTTCGCCAAAGCTTATAATCTGCAATTATCTCTGGCTTTGGGGTCAGATAGCCTTGAACTTCTATACTGGCGCGATCGCCTTCTGCGCCAATCTCCAGCGTGACTTTTACCCCCTGATTCAAATCACCATCTAGATTTAAAACAACCAACTTTTGCATGGTTAGCAATTGACAAGTATATGTGCTTAAACAACAAACTTCTCAGTAATATTAGTATCTCCCAACTCTAAGTTAACGCTAAAACGCTCTCCTTTTTGAACATTAAACTCTAGTGTTACATGAGTACTGCCACTTATAACATGAGCTTCCATAACAGTAACGCCTTTTTGATCTAGCACTTTGACGATCAGATTGTTGGGTAAGTAGGCTTGCTCACCGGATGGATGCACCTGCAATTTTAGTTGGATTTCTACCGAATTTTTTGGTGTGAGTGTAACAACTAGTGCCAGCGATTGTCTAGGGAGTTGTATACCCATGTCAATCAGCTTACCCCGCGTCACTCCGTTACTATAGCGAAAAGCAAATTGTGGTATTTTTGGTGCTAAAATTTCTGATATCGGCTGCCAACCTGCCTCAAAAATATTTTCCAACCAATAGCTCAACTTGACTTCCTTCGGGTTACTTTCGAGTGAATCAAGATATGCAAGTAAGTTCTCAATAGTCTGTAACTCATTAAAAAAAAGTTCACCAGCTTTTATTGTTTTAGCAAACCCCACTAGAGTTGCTTGCTGATGCTCTATGTCTAGCTCAACTACAACTACGCCGATTCTGTCATCCAGTACTTCTGGTGGAATATAGCAGACACTACCAGAGGTGACGGGGCGACATTCTAAGTGACCCAATCCACTCAACTTTAGGTCTGCCACATCTGCATAATAGCGCATGGCTGAATTCCAACTATCGCTAGCCTTTGGATCTGTGGGAATGTTCATCATTTCCATGTAATCATTTACCGCACATACAGCCAACGTATTAAGATAAACCTGCTTTTTCTTTTCTAATGTCAACTGTTCATCGGCAAACTTGTATGCTATTTTTAGCGCTGCTTGGGTAATAGCCACCGGAATGGATTTTTCTTCTAGGTTCTTGATGCTATGAATCATAAGTTGTCCTTCCACTTTATAGATAATCCTCTATTTTAGATATCTCTGCCTTAATCCAAAATTTCGTGATATCCTTGCTTGAGAGCAAAATTTCGCAACCGGGGTAAGCATTCACGTTTATAGAAGTTGGGTGCAGTTGATGGGGGTAAGTTGAATTTCTTAGCGATGTCTTTCCAGGAGGTTTCTGGAGGCAAGCGTCGCAGGATCAGGATTTGGCAAGTTACGTCAGGGCGTCCTTTAATATAAGTGCTGGCTAAGTCCTTCTCTGGATCTGTAAAGGCCCATTGGTAAGTTTCTTCCAAAATTGGTGGAATTTCGGCAGCAGCTGGCAAGCTTTCAATTGTTTTAGTTATTTCTTCAATTCCTAGCATAGAGACAGGAACAGTTCTGGCTAGATTTTCCGCTTCCGACGAACGGAAATCTTGCAGTCGCCATTTAAGACAATTGTCTAGCCAAGTGATAACACTACAACTTTGGGGGTTATACTGCTCTGGGTTTCGGCAGAAATATAACCAAGTTTGTTGCAGAGCATCATTATAGTAAGCTGTGTTCTCCTTCCATAGTTTGCCGGATTTCATCACAACTCTAACTATCTCACTAAGTTTTTGCCGCCGCATCAAACTCCTTGCTGAATGCGAACAGGCTTCGGCAACAAGCTGCTGGAGTTGTTGGTTTAGATTACTTACCGTGTGGGCGTTTGTCATAAAGGATCTCCTCGTGAATTACTTGCAGAAGTAGTCTAGAGATCCCTCTGACTGTTTAAAATCTCAATAAACGAATCCATAATTTGATGTTTAATGCCTGGATCAGTAGAGCTTACTCTCTAGTTATCAAACTCAAGTTTAAGTTTTTCGCGGAAATTTATCAAAAATTTTCTCACCAGTATTTTATCGGGATTTGCGATTATTACATAGACATAATGTGCCTATTAATACGTAAATTGATTTTGGTTAAATATGAACTTTTGTAATAATACTAAATGATGGTGCGGCGATGTCTACGACGGGCTGCGCCTACGCGTGCCATGACCACAAAAGGATGGATGCAAAGACTTACTTCACAGTTTAGGTGTTCGCAATATCAGTACGGGAAAGCTTGGATATCTGTGACAAAATAGCTACATATCTAATTAGTATTAATTCGGTTTGAGCAACCTCAAACTATGCCAATAATGTTAAGAAACCGCTATCAATAGGTTAAAAAAACAAATATATTGGTACTGAGTTGCGCTCAGATGTAGACTCAGTAGCTCAAAATACTCACTGGCTGGAATGGCATGGAGAACGAAATTTACAAATATACCGAAAATGCCAGTTTTGAGGTGACATGGCAAGGAGAAAAACTCGATGTACTCTTGATGAGTTGGCAGCAAGGTTCTTGTAAAACTCGCTATTACTGGATTTTAGCTGACAGCAAAGAATTGGCAGAAAAGTTTTTTACTGCCGTTTGTGATTGGAACGCAGAAATTCGCGACGAGGTTTTAGTTTTTGAAGATGGTTACTGGAACAAGAATCCAGAGTTGTTTAAATCTATTCAAGGTGCAAATTTTCAGAATCTAGTCTTACATAGAAATCTGAAAGAAGATATTCAAGATGAATTGATAAACTTCTTTGCATCGCGCGAAATTTACGCAGATTATGGTGTACCTTGGAAGCGAGGTATTTTATTTATTGGCTCACCAATAAATGGGAAAACGCATACATTTAAAGCATTGATTAATCAAATGCAGCAGCCTTGCTTGTATGTCAAAAGCTTTAAGTCGGAGTCAGACACTGATAGTGCAAATATTCGGAAAGTATTTGAACAAGCACGGCAGTCTGCCCCTTGTATTCTGGTACTAGAGGATATTGATTCTCTGTTGAGCGACGAAAATCGCTCTTTCTTCTTGAATGAACTTGATGGCTTTGCCGAGAATCAAGGGATTGTGACCATTGCAACCACTAATCATCCAGAAGTTTAGATTCTGCAATTAGCGATCGCCCCAGTCGTTTTGACCGCGAATATCATTTTGAACTGCCAGATATTTCAGAACGGCAAGCCTACATCACATTATGGAACGATAAATTGAAAATAGCAATGCGCTTGTCTGATCAGGCTATCGATCAAATGCTTGCACTCACTGACGGCTTTTCCTTTGCGTACCTAAAAGAACTATTTCTCTCATCAATGATTCGCTGGATGGGAGCAGTGGAAACTGGCGCACTAGAAAAAATCATGCTTTCTCAAATTGCTATTTTGCGAGAACAAATGAGCAGTACAACTGTTAATAAAGAAGCACTCTAGTATGAATCCTCAATCTCCTGACTTGAGAACGAAGTTGTGATCATAATCTGCAAGAGGGCGGTAGGGTAGGGGTGGTGTAGTCTGGATCGACAAGAGACGCTGTTTATACTCGTTAAGGATTTGCTCTCTGCCATCCTGTCCAACCTGATCTGGCGCGTAGGCGACGAACGATGGAAGTACTTGCATCCCAGCAAAGTAAAGTACTCCATGATTAATGTGGAAAAGCTGCTGGTTAATATCGCCATTGATGCCGCTGACACTGTTCATCCCAGCAAATCCGCCAAGCGTAACTGAAATCATTGCTTTTCTACCCTGCAATCCGCCGTTGTCGTACATCTTTGCACCTCGACTATGTTTTTGCACAGATGCGCGAATTATAACTAATTAGACGGACATGATATCACTCCCTTCGGAGAAGTTAAAAGTCATTCATTCAAAAGTCAAAAGTTAGAACCCCACCACTCGCTTTCCTCGAAGTCAAAAGTTAGAAGTCAAAAGTCAAAAATAATTAATTAATTTTGATCTTTGATTTTTGACTTTGAGCGATCGCCAATCATAGTTTACGTATAACTTAGTGATAAAAAAGGTTTTAGCCTTGTTTATCTTTCTTTAGATAGTTTGGTTTGATTATGCCAACTTACTTATTTAAGTCCACCAAACAACGAATGGGCAAACAAAGCGGCTTGAGTGCGATCGCGTAAATTCAATCGACTCAGAATATTGGTAACATAATTCTTAACAGTATTTTCTGAAAGAAACAGCGATTCAGCAATTTCACGGTTATTGGCTCCACAAGCAATTAACCGCAATACATCTAATTCTCTGGGTGTAAGTTGCGCCAATTCTGGAGGAGGTTCCACGGACGGGACAGATACGGCAATAGGCATGAGTGCTTTCTCAAACAATCCCGGGCCGAGTAGGGTTTGTCCCTTGTAGACGGCTCGAATTGCTAACATTAGTTCATCTGGTTCGGTGTCCTTGAGCAAATAGCCCTTTGCACCCAGCCGCATCGCCTGGTAAACATACTCATCATCATCGAAGGTGGTGAGGACAAGAACCTTAATCTCAGGATATTGTTGAGCGATCGCCTTTGTTGTGGCAACTCCATCCATTACGGGCATCCGAATATCCATTAGCACAATATCGGGTTGCAGTGCGGCAATCACCTCGAGTGCGCGTTGTCCATTCTCCGCCTCACCAATTACCTGCATTTGGGCATTCGACTCAAGCATACTCTTAAGTCCCTGGCGAATCAGATGCTGATCATCAACTAATAAAATCCGAATCATAGCTAAAACAACAGCTTTGATAGTGGCAAAGAAACAGAAATACAGCAACCTGTTCCTAATTGACTGTGGAGATTTAACTGAGCGCCCAGTGCAACCGCCCGTTCTCGCATCCCTTGTAGCCCAAACCCAGTTGTATTTTGAGTGGGATTAAACCCTTTTCCATTATCTTCGATTGACAGATGAATCATCCCAGTGTGAGCCAGTAATCCAACGGTGACACTCGTCGCCTGAGCATGTTTGCAAATATTTGTCAACGATTCTTGGACAATCCGGTAAAGGGCCGTGTTTACTTCTGTTGGTAAAGTGTACGGTAGATCAATTTTACAAGACGGTTCAATACCTGTGGTTTGCTGAAAATCTGTCAGCAGCTTTTCAATGGCTGATTTGAGAGATTGCCCTTGCAAAGGATTTGAACGCAAAACAGAAAGCGATCGCCGAATTTCCAGCAGCGCCTCAGCCCCCAGTTGCTTTGCCTGTTTGAGAAATGTCAATGCTTTGTGATTATTTGATTCCCAGAATAATAGGGTGTTATTAATCTGAATGGTTTGGGCGGCTAGAGTGTGTCCCAACCCATCATGAATTTCGCGGGCAATTCGGTTGCGTTCCTGCAAGGTTGCCTGATCTTCAATCCGTAGCGCATACTGGCACAGTTGTTGATTGGTTATCTCTAATTGCTGATGGGCAATTTCTAACTGCTCTCGACTTTGGCGTTCTGCAAGCAGGGCATTTATTAACAATAAAGCGAATACTAACGTTAAGCTAAACAATAATATATTACTTAATCGCCAATCCCAAGACATAGCGATCAGATCTGGCTTAAAATTCTTAGGTACAATCGGTCTTGACAAAAGCAGTGTTCCATAAGTTAGCAGAGATAAACCCAAGACAACCAACTGTCCCGATTGCTTAAATATCAAACAACTCCGCATCACCAGTACCAGACACAGCAGGAAAACGGAACGACTAGATAAGCTATGTTGAGTTGTTGGCAGCAAAATTAAACCGAATTCCAGTCCTGTATAAAGTAATTTTGTTTCCAGCTTCACCATTGGTAGCCTCAAGCCCATCAAGCTGAAACTTGCGATCGCGCCAACTCGTAGCAGCAACGACCAGGACAACTCAAACGGCAGCAGAACTTCCATGAACATTGCCGTGGCTAATAACAGCCATTCTAGGTAAAGCAACAGACGAAACGATGGGTAGGTCAAGCGAACCATAGAACTGTTCCAACTCAATGGCCTTTGTAACAAAACCATAGGTATTTTCACAATTTTAGGATGAAACTCTTCTTCCTATATAACGAATCTGTCTCTAGTATCGATAGAGCCATTCCGACTGATTAATATTTCTAAATTAGGAAAAAAGTCACAAGAACTTGAGTACTTTTTTACTGGTCAGGTTAGGAATTCTAGCTCATGCACAAACCCATCCCAACTTTTAAGATTAGCTGGTGTGAGTAAAGCAGTAACTTTTCAAACACCTTCTAAACAGTCATAAACCTAAATTGAGTCAGAACAGTCGTATTACATACAACAAAAACCAGAGAAGTAAATGATTAAAAAACAGATAATTTTACCAACCCTTCTACTTGCAACTATTCTGATTGGAGGAATGACAGGTTGCACCAGTTCTAAGTCTCCAGATGTCTCTCAAGCAGACAATGGGACAAAGGTATCTGACACTTCTACAACAAACTCTCCGGCATCGAATACGCCGGAACGCGCCAAGAAGCGCGAAGAAGTTCGCAAGCAAGTTGAGGCAGTTCTGACCCCAGATCAGGTAAAGCAATTGTCAACGAAATTACAACAAGGTGAAAAAATGCGTAAAGCAGTGTTGAGCCTGAATCTCACGGCTGAACAAAAGACTAAAATTCAGGATATTTTTAAGACTGCCTATCCCCACCGTCAAGGGCAATCCCAAAATAATTCCTAGTAGTTTTATCGGGATATAGATTACAGTATTGCTGATAAAAGTATCAAAATCTTATCCAAATATGAAACTTTTCTAGTTCCTCGTAGTTCCTCGTTTCCATGCAGAGCATGGAAACGAGAGACAGTAGGGTATTCAGTCGCCCGCTTCAAGTATTACTGAATTCTGGATTATTCTTCAATAGTTAAAGTATGTTCAAGCAAAAATTGATCGTCAAGATACAACTCGCCGTTATCGCAACAATCCTCACAGGAACTAGTTTCTACGCTTCAAAAGCTCTAGGTAAACCCCAAGCTAGCCCCCAAAAACTCGTGGATGAGGTGTGGCAAATCCTAGATAAAAATTATGTTGATGTCAGCTTTAACCATCAAGATTGGAAAGCAATTCGACAGCAGTATGTTAGCCGCTCCTATAGTTCCCAGAAGCAGGCTTATGGGGCGATTCAAGAAATGGTGGCTAAATTAGGTGATCGCTACACGGAGTTTTTCGACCCCCAGGAATTTCAAGCTCTAAATAACGACCTTTCTGGCAACCTCAGTGGTGTAGGGTTGGAACTGGCAGAGAATGAAAAAACCAAAGCCTTAACCGTTGTCGCCCCGATTGAAGGAACGCCTGCTTTTAAAGCGGGTATTTTGCCCGACGATGTAATTATCCAGATTAACGGTCAAATAACTCAGGGAATGAAAATTGAGGATGCCGTTAAGCGGATTCTCGGCCCGGTGGGAACCAAGGTAGTACTCACGATTCAACGGGGTAGCCAATTGCAAACTTTCAAACTTACCCGCGCAAATATTGCTATCCATCCTGTAACTTACAACACGCAAACAACGCCAGCAGGTAAGATTGGTTACATCCGTTTGCCAGAATTTACGCAAACGGCGGCTGTAGAGATGCATCGAGCAATTCAAGCATTAGAAAAACAGCAGGTGCAGGGCTATGTTTTGGATCTACGTTCCGACCCAGGTGGACTGCTGGATGCGAGTTTGCAAATTGCCAGTATGTGGTTGAAGCAAGGGGCGATCGTGTCTTTGGTAAATCGAGACAAAGTTAAAGATAGCTACAATGCGGCGGGACATCCTCTCACCAACAAACCCTTAGTGGTACTAGTCGATAAAGGGTCTGCCAGCGCCAGCGAAATTCTGTCGGGAGCGCTGCAAGATGACAACCGCGCCAGGTTAGTAGGGACTCGCACCTTCGGTAAAGGTTTAGTTCAATCCGTAGAGCCACTTTCTGATGGTTCGGCGCTGAAACTAACGATCGCCAAATACTACACACCGAAAGGTCGAGATATCAATCATATCGGCATTGCACCCGATATTACTGTGGAGTTAACCAAGGCACAACAGAAAGCATTGGTGCAAAACCGAACCTTGGGGACATTAGCTGATCCTCAGTATGCTAGGGCGGTTGCTGACCTGAGCAAATTGATTCAGTCGGAGGCCAATCATGTAAGTTTACAACGTGGGCAATAAGTATAGGGATACTCTTGAGAATATCTACTATCGCCACTTTCAATCATGTCAACCCGCAAAGCTCAACGACTTCAAATTTGTGAACCAGTCCCAGGTCTGCAAGTCCTGGTTCGACTCAGTAACACTCCTTTGGTGCGGACAGTCATAACTACTGTTACCTACCATCAGCTAGCGATCATCGGGCTTGTATTTGTTGTCACTCTGGTTTTTGCTATGCGGGAAAACGCCCCCTGGCTGACAGTGCCTAAACAGGTGGCGATTGAATTCTTTTCTGCTGTATCCCAGTCCCTAGCTGCTTTATTGGGGGTGTTAATTGTTTTCCTGACGTTTAATAGTCAGTTGATCGCTCAAAGGCAGCATGAGGACTACTATACACTTCAGATTCAGATAGACCAACTTATTCGTCTAACTCAGTCTCTTCCTTCCGAACTCAGTCATTTTGATGAAACTCTGATAGCGCTGATTAACTATTTAGTTCCCTTGCATTTAAAGGATTTACCAATTTGGTCAACTAGCTCCCAGGTGCTACCTTTGGATAAGCTTTTAGATAATTTCAAGAATGAAGATGAATGGGCGCAAGTGCAGCAACAATGCTCCTTAGCTACCCATCTGCACCGACAACAAATTTTACTTGTCATCAATAACATCGAAGAAATCGTGGAGGGATTTTCCAGGCTTTACAATCGCATTCTAGAGATGAGCCGTTTCATTCTCGCGATCGTCAAGTTGTCCTTTCTCCTGGGAGTTTCGCTCCTATTTTTGCTGTTATTTGGCATTATCGATTTACAAAGAAAATTTCCAGATCTCAGTCTACCTGTAATTGTTTCTCTAGCAATTTGGGTGTTGATTGCTCTTTTGGAGCTAGTCCTTGATACCTGGTTTCTTTATAAAAACCTTTATGGCTCATCGAGTCACTATCTGCGGTTTTTCCCTAATAAAAAATCCCCTAATTAATAGGCAGAAGCTAACTTACTATGAGTAACTTAACATTGCCAGATACCAAAGCTAGTAATACAAGCAAAGCATCTCAATTTACAACTGATACAGTCCGTAGCTATCTTCAAGAAATTGGCCGGATACCTCTGTTAACGCAGGAACAAGGAATTATTTTTGCCCAACAAATTCAGCAAATGATCACAATACTTGCTGAATCAAAAAAACTTGCTATTGAATTAAAGCGTACACCCACACTGCCAGAATGGGCTAACCAGATGCAGTTAAGTGAACAGGAACTACTTCGGCAGCTAAATCAAGGAAAAAAAGCCAAGCAGAAAATGATGACGGCTAATCTCCGGCTTGTGGTGTCAATTGCCAAGCAATATCAAAGACGTAACTTAGAGTTTATGGATTTAGTTGAAGAAGGTACTTTGGGTTTGGAGAGAGGGGTTGAGAAATTCAATCCGGCTCTAGGATACAAGTTTTCAACCTACGCTTACTGGTGGATTCGCCAAGGAATTACCAGAGCGCTCGCCCAGCAAGGACGAGCGATTCGATTACCCATTCACATCAATGAAAAGTTAAACAAAATTAAGCGTGTTCAGCGAGAGTTATCTCAAAAACTGGGTCGCGTTCCCACCAGTACGGAAATTGCTAATGCCCTTTCTTTAGAGCCTAGTAAGATTAGAGAATTTCTACTTTTGGCTCGTAAAACTATCTCTCTCGATATTCAAGTTGGGTTAGATAAAGATATAAAATTAGAAGACTTAATAGAAGATTACAGATATTCTGATAATGGCTATACTACTAAGGAATCTCTCAATCAGGAGGTTGAAAATTTATTGTCAAATTTGCCTCACCAACAACAAGAAATATTAAATTTACACTTTGGCTTGACAGACGGACACGAACTTTCTCTAGAACAGATTGGTCAGCGGATGGGTATTAGTCGGGAACGAGTCCGGCAGATAGAAAAACAAGCTCTCAAACTTCTACAGCAGCAGCTAAGTAAGTATTGAAAAAAAATCAGAATCAATGAGCACGGAATAACGAACCGCTAAGGCGCAGAGGACACGGAGAAATGAGAGTTTGAGAGATATTTTACTTAAGTTTTATCATACTGAATTCTGTTTTTAATAAACTAAAATCCAGTGGAGGTTCTGATGAACCATGAAATTTCTAACGATTTGACTGAGAACAGTATAAAACCAGAGCTACCACGCTCGCCAAGAAAGATTAGTTTGGTAATTTTGGGGGTGATATTGCTGGCTGGGCTGGGTTTTTTGGGTATCCATGCAGGTGCAGCCAAGTCAGACAAAACTGAAAAATCTGGGCGTAATCGGCAGCAAGTAACACCTGTAACTGTGGCAATGGTGACACAAAAAACGGTTCCGGTACAATTGCAGGCGATTGGCAATGTGCAATCGGGGTCTACAGTATCGATTACGCCCGAAGCTAGTGGACGGATCATTGGAGTTTATTTCAAGAAAGGTCAAGATGTGAAAAAGGGACAACTTTTGTTTACCCTGGATGACCGATCGCAAACTGCTGCAATCCAGCAAGCGCAAGGAACTGTAGCGAAAGACCAAGCCTCGGTACAACAAGCAAGAGCTACATTAGCTAGAGATTTGGGTCAGGTAGACCAAGCTAAAGCGACTTTAATCAAAGACCAAGCCTTGGTACGACAAGCTCAGGCGACTTTGGCCAAGGATCAAGCCCAAGAAAAATTTGCCAAAGGACAGAGCGATCGCTATGGTACGTTGTACAAAAAGGGCGCTATCAGCTTGGATCAAGCACAGCAATATGTTGCCAACAGTCAGGCAAGTACAGCAACCCTACAAGCAGATCGAGAAGCGATCGCTAATGCTGAGGCAGTTTTGAAAAGCGATCGAGTGGCGCTGACTAATGCCGGAGCTGTTGTTCAGGGCGATCAAGCTGCGATCGCTAATGCTCAAGCCGTTGTCCGTTCCGACCAGGGAGCATTGGACAATACCAAAGTGCAATTATCTTACGCCAAAATTTATGCGCCGATTGATGGTCGCGCTGGCAATATTCTGGTGACTCTGGGCAATGTGGTGCAAGCCAACAGCACGACTCCACTAGTAACCATCAGCCAAATTCGCCCGATTCAAGTTGCTTTTTCGATTCCCGAAACAAATCTGCCCCAAGTACAAAAGTATATGCAGAATGGCAAGCTGAAGGTAGATGTAACGTTCCCCGATAATCAAGCTCATCCATTACCAGGTGTTTTGGCATTTGTCAATAATACGGTCGATAACACCACGGGGACAATTCAACTGATTGGCGACTTTGACAACACTCAGGGACACTTATTTCCCGGTCAATTTGTGAACGCAACGCTAACGCTGACTGAACAACCGAATGCAACGGTTGTCCCCAGCCAAGCCGTACAGAATGGCCCGGATGGGCAGTTTGTCTTTGTAGTTAAACCAGATATGACGGTGGAAAATGTTCCAGTTACAGTTAGCAGCACCATTCAGGGGCTAGATGTGGTTGAGAAAGGGCCGCAACCAGGCGATAAAATTGTCACCGATGGTCAAGCGAATCTCGTTTCAGGTAGCAAAATCCGCATCAAAACAGCCGGCAATGACTCAAATGCAAGAAGAGGAAGGGGGGCAGGGGGCAGGCAGCAGGGGGGAGAACGCCCGAACTCAGGCGGAGGTGATTCATGAACCTCTCAGAACCATTTATCCGTCGCCCGATCATGACAACTCTGGTGATGGCGGCGATTTTAATCTTCGGTTTCATGAGTTATCGCTTGCTGCCAATCAGCGATTTACCAAGTGTGGATTATCCCACAATTCAGGTAAGTGCCTCCCGACCAGGAGCCAGCCCCGAAACGATGGCAGCATCGGTTGCCCGTCCCCTAGAGAAGCAATTTTCCAGCATTGCTGGACTCGATTCGCTCAACTCAACTAGCACTCTGGGACAGACTCAAATTACCCTGCAATTTAACCTGAGTCGGAATATTGATGATGCGGCGCAAGATGTGGAAGCAGCGATATCGGGAGCATCGGGGCAAATTGCGACGGATTTACCCAATCCTCCTACATACAGCAAGGTTAACCCCGCAGATCAACCAATTCTCTACCTTTACCTGGACTCTCCCACTCTCCCCCTTTCCCAGGTAGACAATTATGCTGAGACTTATCTGGCGCAAAAGCTATCTACAATTAATGGGGTAGCACAGGTAGCTGTTTACGGTTCCCAAAAGTATGCGGCTCGAATTCAACTTGATCCGCAGCAATTGGCAACGCGGCAAATTGGGTTAGATCAGGTAGCGACGGCGATTCAACAGGGTAACGTCGATTTGCCTACCGGCAGTCTTTCGGGAAATCACAAGAATTTTACAGTCCAGACTAACGGGCAACTCCAAGATGCGGCTGCTTATCGCCAGCTGATTGTGTCTTACAAAGATGGAATGCCCATCTATCTCAATCAACTGGGGCGGATAATTGACAGTGTAGAAAATGACAAGGTAGCAAGCTGGTACAACAATACCCGCGCGATTATTCTCACCATTCAAAGACAGCCCGGAACCAATACGGTACAAGTCGTAGACACGATTAAGAAATTGCTCCCGAATTTGCGAAGCCAGATTCCGGCATCCGTGGAAATTGGGATTCTCTATGATGCATCTCAGTCGATTCGAGATTCAGTGGATGATGTCAGATTTACGTTGATTCTGACCATTGGTTTAGTTATCTTAGTGATTTTCCTATTTTTGCGGAACCTCTCGGCGACGGTGATTCCCAGTTTGGCATTACCCGTTTCGCTGATTGGCACCTTTGCAGTAATGTATTTGCTGCATTACTCACTAGATAACTTGTCGCTGATGGCGTTGACCCTTTCTGTGGGCTTCGTAGTGGATGATGCGATCGTCATGCTGGAAAATATCGTCCGTCACATGGAAATGGGGGAACGTCCCTTAGAAGCGGCGTTGAATGGGTCGAGAGAAATTGGTTTCACAATTCTATCGATGACCCTTTCTTTGGTTGCAGTCTTCATCCCGATGTTGTTCATGAGTGAAGTGCTGGGACGATTATTTCATGAATTTGCTGTGACGATCGCAGTTGCAATTCTCGTCTCTGGTTTTGTGTCTTTGAGTCTGACTCCGATGTTGTGCAGCCGTTTTTTGCGTCCTGTGGATCATGCGCATCAAAGTCGCTTATATCAAGCTTCCGAATATGTGTTTGATCGCTTGCTGGGTCTGTACGATTGGAGTCTGAAAAAAGTCTTAAAATATCACCGCACCACGATGATTTTATCTGTCTTTCTATTCGCGGTGACAGTTGGGCTGTTGGTGATAGTTCCCAAAGGCTTTATTCCTAGCCAAGATACCGGACAAATTACAGGCATTACCCAAGCAGCCCAGGATGCATCTTTTGATAATCTTGTCCAGCATCAGCAGACAGTTGCTAACCTGATCCGCCAAGACCCGAATGTAGATGCAGTCAACTCTAATATCGGGGCGGGAGCCAGTGCTAGTGGCAGTGGGGCAGCAGTTGCAGCCAATTCCGGGAGTTTGTTTATTCGGTTAAAACCGCGATCGCAGCGCCAGCTTGGGGCTGACGAAATCATTCAAAATTTGCGAACCAAACTCGCTACTGTTCCAGGCATCCAAGTATTTTTACAAAATCCCCCAGCGATTCCGATTGGTGCTCAACAAAGTACAGGACTTTATCAATTAGCACTCCAGAGTTCTGATGTCAAACCCTTGCAGGAGTATGTTCCTCAACTTGTTGTCAAGATGAAGACCTTGGCAGAACTCCAGGATGTCAATAGCGATTTACAGTTTGCTTCCCAAATTCAAATTGACATTGACCGCGATAAAGCCTCAACTTATGGGATCACCGCCGAGCAAATCGAAAATACCCTGAGAAATGCTTACGGCTCCTACCAAGTATCAACCATCTATGCAGCGACCAATGAATATCAGGTGATTTTGGAATTAGCACCCCAGTATCAGGAGGATATCAATGCTTTGTTGACATTGTACATTAACTCCAGCACTGGAGTCGCAGTTCCTCTGAAGACATTCGCCAAACTGTCTCAAGGAGTCAGCCCGTTAATGGTTAATCATAACGGTCGGATGAACGCCGCCACTATTTCCTTTAACCTCGCCCCTGGTGTGTCCTTGGGAAATGCCAACCAAGAGATTGAAAAACTGATTGATCAGGTAATTCCTGCCAGCATTAGCACCAACTTTAAGGGCGCAAGCCAGGTATTTCAAAGTTCACTGCCAAGTTTGGGTTTACTGTTAGCGATCGCTGTCCTAGTAATTTATCTGATTTTGGGTGTACTCTATGAGGATTTCATTCACCCGATTACGATTCTTTCTGGTTTGCCTTCAGCAGGTTTTGGCGCATTGTTAACGCTGATAATATTCCATGTCGAACTGAATGTTTACTCCTTCATCGGCATAATTCTCTTGGTGGGCATCGTCAAGAAAAACGGCATTATGATGGTAGACTTTGCCATTGAAGCCCAGCGAAATGAATCGAAAAAGCCATCTGAGGCGATTTATCAAGCCTGCTTGGTGCGCTTCCGCCCGATTATGATGACGACAATGGCAGCACTCATGGGAACCTTACCCATAGCGATCGGATTTGGGGCTGGCTCAGAATCCCGCCGTCCTCTAGGTATTGCAGTTGTAGGCGGACTGGTATTTTCTCAGATATTGACCCTGTATTTAACTCCTGTGTTTTATATCTACATGGAATCGTGGCGGAAAAAGCTCAGTCAAGTTAAGTTCCGTCGGGTATTTTCATTTACTGGGGGGCGATCGTAATTTTATAGCAATCCGAAATGAGTTACGAAGCGCAGAGACGCAGAGGGCACAGAGAGGAGAATCAGGAGGGCTTTTTTACAAATGATTTAGGAGTGCTATATGTGTTGAAACCTGTTTTTTTCTGTCTCCTGTGTCAAAACTCAACACAGTCAAGCATTTATTTCTTTCTTCTCTCTGCGTCCTCTGCGCCTCTGCGGTTCGTCCCATCCCCACCACATTTCTGGGAGAACAAAACCCATGAACCTTTCAGAACTCTTCATTCGTCGTCCGGTCATGACCACCTTGGTAATGATGGGTATCCTCATCTTTGGTCTCATGAGTTATCTACTGTTACCCATCAGTGCGCTGCCTAACGTTGAATATCCTTTTATTTCTGTCTCTGCTAGTCTCCCTGGTGCTACCCCAGAAACAATGTCATCTTCGGTCGCCGCCCCCCTAGAAAGACAGTTTACCGAAATTGCCGGACTCAATTCATTCAATTCCACCAGTTCAACTGGTAGCACCAACATCTCTTTACAATTTGACTTTAGCCGCAGAGTTGAGGATGCCGCAAAAGATGTACAGGCAGCCATCTCAGCAGCAGCCGGACAACTCCCCGCCGGAATGCCTCACCCACCCACCTACCGCAAAGTTAACCCGTCTGTCTCACCGATTCTCTTCCTCTATATGTATTCTGAGACACAGCCAATCTCGACAGTAGATGAATACGCAGAGGTAACAGTTGGTCAACCAATCTCGATGATTAATGGTGTTGCTCAGGTACAGGTCTTTGGTCAACAGCAATATGCAGTCCGCGTCCAGCTTGACCCGCGAGAGTTAGCATCGAGGGGAATTGGTCTAACTCAGGTGAAAACTGCAATTCAACAGGGAAATGTCAACTTGCCAACCGGCAGTCTCTCTGGCATTTACAAAAATTATACGATTCAGGCGAACGGTCAACTCACCGATGCTGCCAGCTATCGCCAGCTGATTGTAACTTACAAAAATGGTGCGCCCGTGCGGCTCCAAGATTTGGGGCAGGTGATTGACAGTGAACAAAACGTCAAAGTCTCAAATTTATATAGCGATCGCAAGGTGACAAACCGCCATTCCGTTGTTCTCGCCGTGCAGCCGCAGCCGGGAGCCAACACTGTAAATATCGTTGATGCTATCCAGAAACTTTTACCTACACTCCGCGAACAAGTTCCCAAATCGATTCAGATGGGAATTATGTACGATCGCTCCCAAACAATCCGAGCCTCTGTCAACGATGTAAAGTTTACCTTGGTTCTCTCGGTTTGTCTAGTTGTCTTGGTGATTTTCTTATTCTTGCGTGACATAACTGCGACGCTAATTCCCAGTTTGGCACTACCTGTAGCGATTATTGGCACTTTTGCTGTAATGTATCTGTCGGGCTTCTCCCTAGACAACCTCTCACTAATGGCGTTGACCCTCTCCGTGGGCTTTGTCGTGGATGATGCGATCGTCGTGTTGGAAAATATCGTCCGTTATCGGGAAATGGGCGAATCTCCCCTAGACGCGGCATTGAAGGGATCAAAGGAAATCAGCTTCACAATTTTGTCAATGACCCTCTCCCTAGTGGCGGTGTTCATCCCGATCATGTTTATGAGTGGAATAATCGGTAAATTATTTCATGAATTTGCCGTGACGATCGCTGTGGCAATTTTGGTTTCGGGTTTTGTTTCCCTCAGTCTCACACCAATGTTGTGCAGTCGCTTCTTAACTTCATCCCATCAGCAAAGACCAAATCTGGTGTATCGAGTTTCAGAACGGGCATTTGATTTACTACTGCAAGGATATGATTGGACGCTCAAGCCTGTCTTAAAATACCGCCTGATGACACTCATTGGTTCTGGCATTCTGCTGGTAATGACCGTCTATCTGTTCATCATCGTTCCCAAAGGATTTATTCCCACAGAAGACACTGGACAACTGATGGCGAACACCAAAGGAGCTCAAGATATTTCTTTTGATGATATGCGCCGCCACCAGCAAACGGTTGTTGACATCATTCGTAAAGACGCCAACATTGAAGCAGTTGACTCGATTGTAGGTGCAAGTGGCCCTAACGCATCGGTCAACTCCGGGCGAATTACGATTCGGCTCAAGCCACGTTCTCAACGTCAACTGAGTGCTGACCAAATCATTCAAGAGCTAACCCCGAAGTTGAGACGGACAACTGGGATTAAAACATTCCTCCGCTCTCCGCCAGCTATTCCCATAGGTGGTCAACAAACTAATTCTACTTATCAGTTCACATTGCAGAGCTTGAATTTGCAAGAGCTGCGCCAATACGTTCCTAAACTTGTGGATAAAGTCAAAACCCTACCAGGACTCCGGGATGTTGACAGCGATTTACAACTCAGCACTCCTCAAATCCAAGTCCAAGTTGACCACAACAAAGCCGCAACTCTTGGGATTACCGCCCAACAAGTTGAACAAACCCTCAGCGCCGCCTATGGTTCTAGCCAGGTTTCCACTATTTATACCCCAAATGACCAATTTTATGTAATCTTAGAAGTGAAACCAGAGTTTCAGCGAGATCCCAGTGCCCTATCGATGCTTTATGTGCAATCGAGTACTGGAAAACAGGTTCCCCTGAGTGCGATCGCTAATATCACCCAGAATGTCGGCCCCCTCACTGTCACTCACGTTGCTCAACTTCCCTCTGCAACTATCTCTTTTGACACTCTTCCAGGAACGTCTCTAAGTCAGGCCACAGATGCTATTAAGCAAGCAGCCAGTGAGGTGCTACCCTCAACAATTACCCCCAGCTTTCAAGGTTCAGCCCAAACCTTTCAACAGTCCTTCAACGATTTAGGCGTGCTGTTGTTAGTGTCTATTTTAGTAATCTATCTGATTCTCGGTATCCTCTATGAGGATTTTATTCACCCGATCACAATTCTTTCCGGTTTGCCTTCGGCGGGTTTTGGGGCATTACTGACGCTGCTGATTTTCCAGGTTGATTTAAATCTTTACTCTTTCATCGGCATCATCCTGCTAGTAGGCATTGTCAAGAAAAATGGCATTATGCTAGTGGACTTTGCCATAGAAGCGCAGCGAAAGGAAGGGAAAAATTCTTTTGATGCCATCTATGCCGCTTGCTTGATTCGCTTCCGTCCAATTATGATGACGACGATGGCAGCTTTAATTGGGACACTCCCGATTGCTCTGGGGACGGGAGTAGGTTCAGAAGCGCGTCGGCCTTTGGGAATTGCGATCGTTGGTGGATTGCTGTTCTCTCAGATATTGACTCTCTATCTGACTCCAGTGTTTTACACTTACATGGAGGCATGGCGCAAAAAGCTTGGCCAACCTAAGTTTTACCGTTTTTTCTTCAAAAGGTAGCAAGGGAATGGCAGACTCATAAAATTTGTGCTTTGCTATTGGATGTTGCCACAAGCCGCTTTAACCACACAATATTATGATTGCGCCGCTCGATAACAGAGCGCGATCGTGAGCGATGCCGCTGCTGCTAGCGCTGCTGCCGCCCGAATGTGATTCCAGATTGTCCAGTTGGCAAGGTAGCCAGACCAGAGGCTCGCGCCTATGGTGCTGTCCGGCTCGACTCTCGCCAAGGCTTCGTTGAGCGGCACATTGAACACGATTGTCACGCCTAATGTACCAACAAGGTAGAGCAAGCTGCCGACGAGCAAGTAGGCGGCATCAGGTTGATGCCATTTTAATAGCGAGGAGACAAAAAGAAGGATGCAAGCCGCAGCCGTTCCCAAGAACACTGCCATAAACAACGGATTGATCACCGTGATATTGATCGATTGCATGGCGGCAATGCCCCATGCTGGCTGAAGTCGGGCAAGGGCGTTCATCACGAAGGACGAGAAGGCGAAGAAGACTCCGGCTATCAACCCACAGCCCAGTGCCGAGAAAAGCTTCAATAGGAAATAATGTTGTTGAGTGATCAGATGTTGCAGCATAACCTTAATCCTTCAACCAGTTGAGCCACTTGAATACGTGTGCTTTTACCCAAAAAATCAACAGAATTCTCAACCCTAACCAGAGCAAGAGTTGACGTAATTTCAAGCTAAGAGCCAATAACAATATAAAACATAGAAAAGATCATATAGCAATCCTAAATGATACCAAGTTGCCAAAGTTAGTATTGTTTAGAATCTAAGCGATGCTGGACTAGCTTGAAAGCAAATAATACTATATATCACAACTTGGTATGAGTCGTGAAAATCTCCGATTCCTCTCTCTGCGCTCTCTGCGCCTCTGCGGTTAATTTATTTTTACAAATGATTTAGGACTGCTATATAGAGAAACTAAACTGCTTATTTCATGATTTAGCTTGGATGTCAATATTTAGACTTGACAAAAATTTAGGAGGCTATAATCAACGCCACCGCAAGAATAATGTTGTCTAGTTTCACTAATCTATCGGAAGTTGAACTTCAACCCATAGCTGGAAAAGTTTTCCAGAAGCCTATTCAGCCCTTCATTTCACCTGGGGAACACTATCTGCTGAAATCACCTTCTAATCTACCTTTCAAGCACCTATGCTCTGGATGGACGAGTAGAGCGATAGCTTGTGGTGATCATGGAAAGCCCCAATAACGTCGCCTGAAACCCCTATGATTACGTCAAATTTCATTTATTTTTCGATCTACTGATTTTTAATTAATTTTCTTGAGCAAGAAAGATGATTTAAATTTATAAACCTTTCTTAGGGCAAATAGAATCAAAGTGAAGTTAGGGAGTAAAATATATGAACAAATTAAAACTTACTTGACTCAGAGCAAATATATGTTTAGTATACTTTGGGGTATCGTTGTTGTACTGATTGCTTTTTGGGGATTAGGGCTGGCACTTCATATTGCCGGAAATTTAATTCATGTAGTGTTGGTTTTAGCCATTGCCCTTGCTATCTATAATTTTTTCAAAGCGCGTGATGTGTGAAAAAATAACTCCTGACTTCTGTTAAGAAAATTGAAGTTATGCACTGGTAATTGCTCGTCTGCAAGAATAATTTTATTTACTGCTTAATTGTTGGTTGCGTTAGCATTTCGTAGTCAAGCTTGTACCCTTTGGGGAAGCAACCTACGCCTTGGTCTGGCAAAAAAGGTATCGCAGTTTTAGTCCCTGGTGCATTTTCGTCTGAAATGCCTGCGACATCGCAACTTTTTCAGCCACTTGGTATAGGACGACTTTTAGGAAGTACAAGGACTTGAAACAGGGTGTACTCAAGTTAGCGCAAGCCAAACTATAGGTAATTACGGGCTTGCTCACTTCATTAACTTGTTTAAGGAAGAGTATCCTAACATCTGTGTGGATTGTACATTAGGGAAGGAACCGTTACAGGATTGTTTGACATCAGCCTCGTGAAAGGGGAAGTTAAACCATCGGTTTTGGTTTGTCTGGAACAACGAATTGTGGGTGAAGATTGGCTGAAAATTGTTGTCAGTCAATTGAACTTTGACAGGCTGCATCGTAGCCGACGGCAAGATGTATCATAGTTATGGTTTCAACGCTTTGGCTATCCACTATGGCTTCAGACGAGCTTGGTAGCCGCTCATGAGCCACTGGCAATACATTTTGGATAAGATTTTCCACAATAAAAAAGAGCCATTTTTATGCAAAATAATTCATCACACAAGCCAACAATTGACTACTGGCACGTCTGGACTGACTACGACGGTATAAGTCACCAGTCCCGTTGTCAAATTGAGGACTTCATCGAAAAAGGCATAGCCCCGGATACCTCGCCCCAGTGGCTTTCTAAGTTGAAGCAGTCTGGTGCGACAATCACCTTTACTGTGCTACCCGTGGGATGGGTTGGAAACTGGCATGAAAACCCGAAGCCTCAGTGGATTATCCCACTGTCAGGACGCTGGTTTGTGGAGACTATGGACGGCCAGCGAGTCGAGATGGGTCCTGGCGAAATTTCATTTGGAGAAGACCAAGGCACGAAAGCAGACGCGCAAGGTCATAAAGGTCACTTATCTGGAACAGTAGGCGATGTGCCAGCTGTTCTGATAATGGTGCAACTCGAAGAGACTCAGACTATAGAGCAATCCTGTCGCTTTAGCTAAAGCTTGCTTAAAATGCAGGAATTGCAGCATTTTAAGCAAGTCTTGCGATGTCTCTGACGGGAAGCAAGGCTCTAACAGTGAGGTTAGCGAAAAAAGGTAGGATGCCTTCTTTACCAGACGCTATGCGTAGCTTGCTTCTCCGTAGGAGTACGGCGGGCGTAGCGATCGCTAATAACTTTCTTCAGTACTAAAACAAATTATCACTTCAGTATACGTATTAATAGATAAAATTTACTTCCATATAGAAGTGCGATTAGCAGATGTCGGAATCACCGATTTGTCGTACAGTCAAGTATAGTTTTGTAGTCAAAATTTAAGTTAATAAGTTGAAGGAATCATTCATAACGTTAGACTCCCAATGCAAACCAACAATCAACCAAATCCAAGTGATTCACCCTCCGGGTTCGGCAGTTCGGACTCGACGGGAGCCGCCAAGACTCCAACTGCCTCACCGCAAGTATCGTCTCAAATACCTCGTCAAAACATTCTGCCTACTGCCCCCTTACCGGAATCTATTAGTCAAAATATTGAGACTATCATCGCATTGCACAGACGTTCCGAAAAAAATGTCCCACAACACCAACGGATTGTAGAAACGGTAACCGTTTTTTTTGGTCGTCCTGTATTTCTGTATAGCATTCTGCTTGCAATTATTCTGTGGGTAACACCCAATGTCTTACCACGACGCTTAGGTGTACCAAAATTTGAGGAATTTCCATTTCCTTGGTTACAATTTTCATTAACTACGGGTTCATTGTTGGTGACAACAGGGGTATTGATTAAACAAGAGCGACAAGAAAAGTTAGCGGAGCAACGGGCACAACTTAGCCTTCAACTCAATCTGCTCTCTGAGCAGAAAATTGCTAAACTTATCAGTTTGCTTGAGGAATTACGCCAAGATCTTCCGAATGTTAAAAATCGCTCTGACCCGGAAGCGGAAATAATGAAGTCCCCTACTGATGCACACGCAATTGTAGACCTATTGGAAGAAACCTTAGCATCGGAGTTAGCAAATTTCTCGCAGCAAGAAGCATCAATTGAGGAATAATAAAGCAAGCGTAGTATTAGCAATACCTTTGCCAATTTCAGCAGGAAGCTATATATTTCAACGATGGTCTTTTCGGTGCGAAGCTGGCGATTGGGCTGTATAATGCTGTTTTGGAAAATGCATTAGAGTTGCAATATTAGCGATCGCACTCAAGATGATATTTTCACGCTAATTTCATGATTATACATTGCAAAGATTTTTCTCGAAAAGTTAAGAATAAGCGCTTCTTTGAGCAGCGATAATTTCACTTACATCATTCTGCAATTAGCAATATTGTGTGTCCGTTCGGATCTTTAACTAAACAACCTTGCTGATCAGGTAATGAGCTATCAGTAAACTGCACAACCCGCGATGACACAAACTGAACCCCGTTTTGCCGCAGCCTATCTACAATTTGCTCAATATCATTTACGACTAACTCAATTTGCATATGTGTAATATCACAACTTTTCCAGTCACTCGGTATTGGACGAGCGTTTGCAGGCGTAATGTAATCTAAAAGTTCAATTCCCACCCCATCTTCAGGTGGTCGCAAACCTGTAATTCTGACTTCGGCTCCTGGTAAATCATCCATCCAAGCTTGCGTCTCACCCCTGTTAAGACTGCGGCTATCTACCTGCATTCCCAGAAGGTCGCGGTAAAATTTTAGACTCTGCTCGGTGTTAGAAATGGCGATCGCACTATGATCAATTCCCAAAAACAAGCGATTCCTGTTTTGATGCCATTTATCTTTTCCTTTATCAGGAGGAAACCAAATTAACTCTAAATTATGACCATCAGGGTCTTTAAATTTAAAGGCGCGGACTCCAGCAGATGCTTCATTATCAGGTGGTATTGTCTGTGGAGCAATTGAAATGGGTTGAATGGGAAATGAACGCACTTGTGCATAGGCGCGATCTATATCACTCACCACAATTGCCAGATGTTGAAACCACAGGTCATTGCTTTGTGAATCGCTGGGGATGGGTTTTCCTTTAATGTTGAGATACTCCATCAACTTGATTAGTTCATCTCCAAGTCGCAAGGTAACAATGCGAATTTTTGCCCCAGTTACATCTTGCAGGTCGCTGTAATCTTGTCCTTCAACAGTGATGTCGGAAACGAGTTCAAAACTGAGTGCTTGCGTATAGAAATCCAAAGAGCGATCGCAGTTTGTCACCGTTAATCCAATGGCTCGAATTTTTTGCACCTGTACATTGGTATGAGTAGGCGTATTCATCAATAAGGCTCCTTTTCCCCTTTACCTTTTCCTCAGCCCCTACTATTTGAGGGTAACAAATGGGCAATTGAGGAAACTTCTGCTGCTAGTCTAACCCATCTGCCCCCTAACCCATTCCCTAATTTTTTGTCGGAAAACCCGTCTTCCTGCCATGCGGTATCTTTCAATTAGTGATGGAATCTCTTGAATATTCAGATTAGGAAACACTAAACTTGTTTCCCTTTTCAGATATTCCTCTCCTTGCAACTGGTAAATTTTGATTTCTCCAGAGTCATAAGACCAGATTTCAGGTACACCTAATCGTGTATAGATGGGAAAGCGATCTAAAGATTTACTGGTAACATCAATTTCTAAAGCTAAATCTGGAGGTGGGTCTTGATTTAAATCAAACTTGAGTTTACCTCGAATTAAGGCTTCATTTTGGAAATAAAAACAATTATCAGATTCGATCCCAGCCTTTTTTAGTTCTCGTTTCCAGGTAATTGAGCCGTAACACTCATAATCTAGCTCTAAAACCTCAGCTGTATCTTTGATGATGTCACCAATGATTTCCTTGTAATATTCATGTTCTGGTAATGGTGTCATAATCTCTAAAGCGCCATCATCATAAGCTACTCTAGCTGCACGACTTTCACCTAAGTCTACTAATAAATTTTCAAATTGTTGCCAACTGATATTGTAGAGAACTACTCGATCGGCGCGACGTTCAGTTAGCAGCATAATTCCTCGCAGAATCAGTAATCAGTAAAAAGCATGGTATAAATTTTAAAATTCACAATTGATGACTGAACAACATCAAAATTTATCCTATTCTATTTTATCAATGATGATTGATGAATACTTTCAAACCTTAACCACTTTCCCCCCGCACAACTTTCAACGAGAAGCGATCGCTAAACTCCTCAATCACCAAGACATCCTCCTACGCGCACCCGCTCAGGAAAAATAGAAACTTTAACCAATGAACTTGCAACCCAAATACAAGCATTAATTGATTGATAATGGAAATTATTCAGGTTGAAGATGCAGACTTACAGGCAATAGAAGGCGATGCCTGCGGGGGTAGTTTCTTTCATGAGCTTCTTTCAACGTGAAAGCTGTGCTATTTAAGCATTATAGTCTTTTTTACTTCTTTGTTTTGTTTAAGTCCCACTAGTCCCTTTTTTCTTCATCCCCCAACATTTTCAGTAATTTTCTGGCAACTAAAACCCCTACAACTCCAGCACCAACTAATTCCACTGCTTGCGCCACTTTTTTACCTACATCTTGAGGGTCGAGGTGCTGGTGAAAAATCTTTTCATCTACCCATTCAGTTGTGGCTTTGAAATCATGAATTGGTGTTGGTAATAGCGTTAAATAAGTGGCTTGACGGATTAAATGTGCGGGTTCGCCTGCAACTTCAAAAACATTGAATAAGTTAGCAGCAGCATCCTTTAGCCCCAATTTCAAAAGGGTTCCCCGGATATTAATCTTAGCCGGTTTGAGTTCTTCTCCTAACGCTAATGCTTTCAAATTACTGGCAATATTAGCCCCTTGTTGATGAGCTACTTGGGCTGTAGGTGGTTGCAAATTATCCTGAACTGCTGTACAGTCACCGCCTGCAAAAACTTCTGGAAAGTCGAGCAGTTGCATGGTAGGAGTGACTAGGAGGCGACCTTGATGATCCCGATGTTCTTTGGGAATTGCCAAATCTTTAATTAGTGGATGGGTGGAAGTGCCAGCTGTCCAGACTGTAGTATGTGTTGCTAATGTCTCAATTTGTTGATTGCGCTTAAATTCAACTGCGTTGGGACGAATAGCAGTGGCTTCGGCTCCCGTAAGCATTTCAATTTGTAGAGTGCGTTTTTGTAATTCTTTCTCAGCAATTGGGCGTAGTGGATCGTTAATATCGCCATCAAGGATTTTTTGACCATGATTGAGTAGAATCACACGGATTTCATCAGAATTGCCTCCCAAAGCCCTATACCAAAGTGGGAGAAAATCAGCTAAAGTTGCTGCCATTTCCACGCCGGAAGAACCACCACCAACTACGACTACTGTTAACAGTTTCCGGCGTTGTTCTGGATCATCGGTTTGGATTGCTTTATGTAAACAATCGCGTAAATGCCGCTCCAGAGCGATCGCATCTTCTTGCGTCCAGAAAGGAAAGGCATTTTCTTTGGCTCCCTCAACTTGATGATAGGTAGTAACGCTACCCAAGGCTAATACTAAATTGCTGTAGTTGTAGGAATTTCCAGAAGTTAATTTGACTGCCTTTTGCTCCAAGTCTATCGACTGCACTGTATCTTGAACAAAGATGACACCACTACCTTTAAGTAATTCTGAAAAACGTGGGACTACTTGGAAGGTATCCATCTCGCCATCGAAATATTCATAGAGTAACGGTTTAAAGCAAAAGCGCTCGTTTTTATCGATCAAGATCACAGAGCGAGGATAATGTTCGTGAGCTAAGTGTAAGGCTGTAATTAGTCCCGTAAAGCCACCACCGATAATTACAGTTTGATAAACTGGGCTGTTCATAGAATCTCTTCCAAATATTGTGAAAGTAGGATGTTTAATTAATCCGAGCTTCTCCTAGATGAATATAAAGAAAGCAATCAAAAGAACACTAAGGATCACAGCGAATGCAATAGCGTATTCAACTCGGCGACTAAAAAATCCCACAGCCGCAATTAAGGCGATCCCTAGTCCGATAATCCCAACATACTGCCCTTTCTGTAAATTGTGAGCAATTAATGGATCTTCTTGGGCTGTACTTGGTGGCTGACTTTCTTGAACTGTTTTTGGCGCTAGCTCTGAGGCTGGTAATTCTTGCAATAATAAATTCATCAAACTACTCCTTAAAAGACTTAATTTCTGAATATTTTTATGCGTGCCAAATGTAGAGAAGTGAAAATAAGAACACCCAAACTACATCAACAAAGTGCCAAAATAAAGTGGCTGCACTCACACCAAAGTGAGTCTTGTTATAGTTACCCGGAATGAATGAGCGGACAAGCATAATGATCTGGAGAACAACACCTGCAAGAATGTGCAGACCGTGGAAGCCGGTCAGCAGGTAGAATGTAGAACCAACTAGTCCCGTAGTCAGCTTGAAGTCGAGGTTTTTCCATTCAATTATTTGAGCAATTAAAAAGTAGCTTCCCATGACAATTGTCATCAGCCACAGCCAGCGAAATTTCTTTAGTTTGTTATGTCTGAGAGCATTTTCTGCTGGTTGAATGACAAAGCTACTAGAAAGCAGGATCACCGTGTTAATAATCACAAAAGTAGATAATTCCGGCCCGGAAATACCAGGTGGTAGCCAATTAGATGTCGTTAATCGCAGAGCAACATATGTAAAGATAAAACTCAAAAAGATGATGCTCTCTGATAGCAGGAACACGGTAAACCCGAACATCCCTTTACCATGCTGATCTTCATGGTTTCCACCACCACTTGGTAGGAAGCGCTGCAACCAATTTGGTAGGCGTCGCCGCCAGTTTTCAAAACGGATCGGACTTTCATCTAGATGAATGGGACGAGGTTGCATAACTCAATTAGGGCATGGGGCACTTGTACTGAGCGTAGTCGTAAAGCCTGCGGCATAGCTACGCTTAAGGCGCAGCCTCTCGTAGAGAAGTATTGGGCATTGGGCATTGGTTATCCTGCTTGTCCTTAGTAAAAGGTGTTTTATCCTTACTCACCATTATCAGAGTTTTGGATGAGTGAGTATTTTGGATCGCCATAGTCATAAGGGGGTTTTGTCACAATCGGAATCTCTGCAAAGTTATCTCGCGGAGGTGGTGAAGAGGTTGTCCATTCCAGACCGGTAGCGTGCCAAGGATTATCAACTGCCCTCGGCCCGTATAGCCAGGAACCTACCATGTTAGCAATAAAGGGGAGAGTCGATACTCCCAGCAAGAAGGCGGCTAGACTAGCGATAACGTTCCATCCTTGATATTGTGGATCGTAGGAAGAGACTCGGCGCAGCATCCCTTGCAAACCTAATGGGTGCATGGAGAAGAAGGTAATATTAGCAGGGATAAAGGTCAGCCAGAAATGCAGCTTGCCCCAACCCTCAGCGTACATCCTTCCAGTTATTTTGGGAAACCAATAATAAATGGCTGCGAAGATTGCCATCGTGATTGTGTTGAAGACGATGTAGTGGAAGTGACCGACTACAAAGTAAGTGTTGTTGACGTGAATATCAAATGGCGTTGCAGCCAGCATCACACCAGTAACGCCACCGAAAATAAACATGGCTGCACCCCCCATAGCAAATAGCATTGGTGTTTCTAAATGCAGCTTGCTTTTCCAGATAGTAGCAGTCCAAGCGAACGCCTTAACACCAGTAGGTATGGCAACTAACATTGAGGTGGCCATGAAAGTCATCCGCATCCAGCCAGGGGTGGCACTGGTGAACATGTGATGCACCCAAACAAAGATGCTGACAAAAGCGATACCTAAGGAGGCGATCGCAACTGACCGATAGCCAAATAGGGGATTGCGCGAAAAAGCTGGGATCACCTCCGCAAAAATACCAAAGGCTGGTAGCGCCATGATATAAACTGCTGGGTGGGAGTAGAACCAGAATAAATGCTGGTAGATGATCGGATCGCCATTCTCTTCAGGTTTAAAGAATTGCGTACCGAAAGCGAGGTCAAACATCAGTAGTATCAATGCACCTGTTAGGGCTGGTAAATTAATCAGCTGCAACAACTGGGCGCTGAGAACCGACCAAACAAACACAGGCATCCGAAAAAACGTCATCCCTGGTGCCCGCATCCAAAAGATGGTAGTCACAAAGTTGACAGCCCCCATGATCGAAGAGATGCCGATCAATACTAGACTGACGATCCAAATGAATTCACCGTTAATCAATTGACCAGGCGGAAACTGAAGACTGACTGGTGGATAAGACCACCAACCTGCCTGTGCAGAACCATTGGGTACGAAGAAGCTAGATATTAGCAAAATACCTGCTGGTGGAAGAATCCAAAAAGAGATGGCATTAAGTAAAGGAAACGCCATGTCCCGCGCTCCAATCATTAACGGCACTAGGTAGTTAGAAAGACCAGCATTAAACGGGATAATCCACAGGAAAATCATGATTGTCCCGTGCATGGTGAACAAGCCGTTATAAAGGGGGCGATCAACCAGATTTGATTCGGGGGTGAGCAGTTCGGCACGAATGATCATCGCCAACAGCCCGCCAATCAAGAAGAAAATAAACGTCATCAGCATGTATTGAACACCAATAACCTTATGGTCGGTGCTGAAGCTGAGATATTGCCGCCAGCCATCAAGAGGCTCTCTATCCTCGGCGATCGCTTCACTGAAATCATGTGTCATTACTTACCTTCCTTTCATTCGCTACAGCTGGTTGAGAGGGTGCGACAGTGTACCAGCCGCTCTTAAATAATGTCTTTGGTGCTTGGATATGTTCAGCTACTGCCTGATTTTTTATAGCCGTGGGTTCGCTAGCCGTTTGGGCGAACCACTGGTTATATGCTTCAACAGATTCAACATATACATCCGCCTCCATCAAAGCAAAGTAAGTACCGCTGAATTGAGAATCTTTCAGCTTATATTTGCCCGTGCGAATCGGCGTTAGCACAATGTCAATGTCGCGTTTAGGAACAATATCCTGTTTTAAGCGGAATTCAGGGACGTAGAAACCGTGGATTACATCCTGAGCGTGCATATTCAGGCGGGTGCTGCGATTTACCTGGAGGTGTAATTGATTACTCGTAACATTATTTGGATAGCGGAAAGACCATTCCCACTGTTTAGCGAAAACATCAATAGTTTCAGAAGCAGGTTTAGGAACGTCGCTGACTATTGCCGCGTTAGCTGATTGTGATTCTAAAGGCAGATGCAAATGCACGATTTGTCCCAAACCCAAAATATTTAATTGCTGATAAATATTGAAGCTTTGAAAACCAATCCACAACACCAGCAGAGTTGGGGTTGCTGTCCAGAGAATTTCTAGTCTTACATCGCCTCTAGAAGGGTGTCCTTCGCTGTAGTCATCCTTGGATGCACGAAAGAAAAGTACCGAATATAGCATCATGCCAACAAGCCCAAGCAAGATGAAAGCTCCGATTGAAACTAAGAAGCTAAACAAATCATCTACTTTTTTTGCTTCTGCGGTGGCTTGAAGAGGCATCCAGGAGAAGGCTTGCTGTCCAATCCAATGGCTGATAACGAGCAGCACTGCGATATAACCAGCTATTAGTAAATATTCTAAAAATCTAAACATAAAGTCAAAGTGCTTCTCGTTCGTTTGATTATTTGGGCAGCAAATTCGGGTTTGTGTTCTCTTGGAGCAATTTTGCAGCAGTAACGTGAATCCCAAACTCTTCTCCCAATTGCGCCCCCAATGTTCCGTGAACATATAAAATGCCGATTACCGCAATGCCTAGCAACAAGTAACTCCACTGCACCTGCCTTGGTGAATCTTTGCGCCAGCGATAGCGCTGTAAGCCTCTCCACACAGTCATTGCCACGATGATCCCCAACAGCAACACGCCACCCAAACCATGTAAAAGCATTGTTAAAGGGGCGCTTAAACCCCAAACACTTTTTTGATTGACTGCTGGGTTTGCTAGCAGTAACTCGAAAAATCCGGCTGCAATGGTGAAAAAAGTGACAGTTGCCGCTGCCAGCAGATTATACCAGCCAACATCGAACAAGCCTGTACGGATAGCAGGAACACCTAGAAATTTAAAAATCGGTTTTTCTAGAGGAAAAAATGTGCCTGCGATATCAAAGAGGAGGGCGAGAATGAACAAACCCAGTGTCAGATGCACCAGTTGCGGATGTATTGGAATCTCGTAGGGTAGCCCGTTAGCACCCAGCTTCAATCCTAACTGGTCAATGAGCTGCGAGTTCATGGTGAGACTCCCTTCTTCATCGCTTCAACGACTGGCTCTACATGTAGCCCATATACCCAAAACAGTTTGCTCCCTAGATACACTTGCACGAACACCAGACAAATTAAAAACATTGCCGCACCTAAATAAGCAGGTGGTACTTTGTGGGGGCTGCGGTTGCGAATCACAAAACGCCAAGCTGCGATCGCCGCGACAATCCCCGCAAGTGACCAACCCAATATAGTATGATAATTCAGCGTTGGCTGCACAGATGCATTAATGTTCGCTAAACCCGCTTCAAACTGACCAAATATAACCGCTAGAAAAATGGCGATCGCAGCAACAAACATATTCCAGAAACTTACCTCAAATAAACGCACATTGCGGGTAAAATAGCCGACAACATCGCAAAAGAAAGAAAAAAACACCATCGCAATCACAAAGTGAACGATGATCGGGTGCATCGGGTCAGGGTACGGTAGATTCTGACTATTGAGAGGTAAGGCGAACATCGCTTTTTCCTTGGGGTATCTAGACGCTGTGATTACTTATTTTGGTAAAAATCAAATTCAGTATTGAATGTTTGAAGATTTTTAATGCAAATACTTCCAAAAATCTAGAATTTCTCACAAGGAATATCTAAAAGATAGAGCAAAAAGCTACTGTCTTAGGGTAACTTCTATACAAATAATTTATTGATTTATTGCTACCTATATCTATATAATTATTAATTTTTATATTAAAAAAATCTCTACACAAAAATATATGCATTTTGATAGATTTATAAATATTCTTAGTAATCGGTTACTTTTCAGGAGCCAAAATCTTGTATAGATAAGTTTACATCATAAATTTGCAATTCTCAGAAAATTTATCTCCTAGTTAAGAAAGACGCCCCACTGACTTCATGCTTAAAGATTTCACTAAATAAGAAAATTGTTATGAAATTTCCATAACTCTTTAGATAGAGATGTTTATTACTCCAACAGTTAGAAGCGCTCTCTATCACAAACCTCTAAAGTGATGCCAGAATCACACAAATAGCTTTAAAAAATTAAACACATAAGCAAATGTGTAAGTTGTACATATGTTCTACATATGTTCTACATATATATGACATAAAATGTCCGACAGCTTGGTTCAATTTTGACTCAATCATCGGTTTCCAGTATCATATATTCTCAAACTCTGAAAAAATACATAGCAAACAAAAATTCTGAGAAAGTATTATGAGCTATTCTCCTAACCTGCTTAAAGGTCAAAAAGCACTGGTGACAGGTGCTAGTTCTGGGATTGGTGAAGCTATAGCTCGTCATTTGGCTTCATCAGGTGCAGCAGTAGTTGTTAACTACCATTCGGAAGCCCAACAAGCTCAAAAAATTGTTGATGAGATCAAAGCTGCTAACGGGGAAGCGATCGCCATTCAAGCCGATGTCAGCAAAGAAGACGAGGTAAAGGCGATGTTCAGCCAAACCCTTGAGGAATTTGGCACTATTGATATTTTAGTAAGTAATTCGGGTGTTCAAAAGGACTCAGCATTTATCGATATGACTCTCGACCATTGGAACATGGTCATTGGAATAAACCTGACAGGACAATTCTTGTGTGCGCGAGAAGCTGCAAAGGAGTTCTTGCGTCGCGGTGTGAAACCTGAGATTTCATCTGCGGCAGGTAAAATTATTTGCATGAGTTCAGTGCATCAAGTAATTCCTTGGGCAGGGCACGTTAATTATGCTACTAGTAAGGGTGGCATTAATATGATGATGCAAAGTATTGCTCAAGAACTTGCTCCCCACAAAATTCGCGTTAATAGTATTGCTCCTGGTGCAATCAAAACTCCAATCAATAAATCAGCTTGGGACACCCCAGAAGCAGAGGCGAATTTACTAAAACTAATTCCAGCAAAACGGGTGGGTGATGTAGACGATATTGCCAAAGCAGCAGTTTGGCTGGCTTCTGATGACTCTGATTATGTTAACGGTATAACACTGTTTGTAGATGGTGGCATGACCTTATATCCAGGGTTTGAGGGGAATGGTTAAAAAAGGGATTGGGACTGGGGACTAATTAAAGCTACCTCCTGTACCTGTACTATCTGCCTCCTGCTTTTTCAATGCAAGGATTTGTAATAGCGAAGCGTTAGGGACTGTGTGTAGCGTCTTTGGGATTTTAGATTGTTCAATCCAAAATCTAAAATCTAAAATTATTCTGCCTTCTGCCTTCTACTCATATGCCCACAAAAGTTATTGTCAATCCTAATCTGATCACAATTAACGATGGTTCCTCGTTTTTAGTTACAGCTAGTGATGGTTCCATTAATGACAATCAAGCCCAAGGTTTTTTTGTTCGTGATACCCGCTTAATTTCTTATTACGAAATTTCTCTCAATCGTTACCAACTTTCACTGCTAGCTTCTAGTAACATCACGCATCATAGTGCGCTTTACCAATTTACAAACCCGGAACTTAGTACTATCAACGGCATTTTCCCGAATGGTAGTTTGCTTGTAACCATCAGGCGCGACATTGTAGGGGGGATGCACGAAGATATCGATATCACCAATCATCACTTAGAAGCAGTTGAGTTTCAACTGATGTTGGCGATTCGTTCGGACTTTGCGGATATCTTTGAGGTGAAAGCAAAGAACATTGTGACACGGGGTGAGACGACAACAACATGGAAAGATGGCGTACTTTCTACCGAGTACCGTAACGGTTCTTTTATCAGAGGCATTGTAACTGAGACAGTTTGTGCAAGTTCAACAGCAAGATATGCAAACGGTCGTTTGATGTTTGATGTAGCGATCGCTCCTGGTGAAACATGGCATACTTCGATCAACACTACAGCCTTAGCCAATGGAGATATCCTCAAACCTCAAGAAAACTCAACTGCGTCTTGGAATACAAAAGCTGGAGAGGTTAGGGATGAATTTCTGACTAATGCCACAAAGTTGCGATCGTCTAATGCTGACATTCAAGGATTTTATCAGCAGGCGCTTATTGATATGGGAGCCTTGCGGATTGAAGTTGATGATAACGGCCATAAGTTTTGGATGCCTGCGGCTGGTATTCCCTGGTTTATGGCTGTCTTTGGACGTGACTCTATAATTACCAGCTTGCAAACGATGGCAGTTTACCACGGTTTTGCCCGTGGTACGCTTGTTAGGTTGGCTCAACTACAAGCAACTGAGTTAGATGACTGGCATGATGCCCAACCAGGCAAGATGCTGCATGAACTGCGTGAAGACGAGTTAACTAAAATCAATCAACTCCCATACAATCCCTATTACGGAACGGTAGACACTACCATTCTCTGGATTATTACTTTAGCTGAAACCTATTCTTGGAATGCTGACCTGGGGATGCTGGATGAGTGCCGATCGCCATTAGATAAGGCACTGACTTGGATTGATAAATACGGCGATTTTGATGGCGATGGATTTGTTGAGTACTTAACTCATTCAAAAAAGGGATTAGCCAATCAAGGTTGGAAAGATTCAGGTGAATCAATGGTTCACCCGAATGGCAAATTAGTTGATCCCCCAATAGCTTTGTGTGAAGTTCAAGGTTACGTCTACAATGCTTGGCTAAAAGCAGCTTTAATTTATGAGGTGTGGGGAGAAAAAGAGCGATCGCAAAACCTCCGTCAAAAAGCAGAATCACTTTATCAACGATTCAATGAACAATTTTGGATGGATTCAGAAGGATTTTACTGTCTTGGCTTAGATAGCAACAAGCAGCAAATCCAATCGATTACCTCGAATCCTGGGCATCTACTCTGGTCTGGTATTGTCCCCCAAGAACGAGCAAAAAAGCTGGCCCTGCGACTTTTTCAACCAGATATGTGGTGCGGTTGGGGTGTGCGGACTCTCTCAGCTCAAAATCCAGCTTATAATCCAATTAGTTATCAAAGAGGAAGTGTTTGGCCGCACGATAACTCGATAATTGCCGCCGGCTTAAAGCGATATGGCTACCACGAAGAAGCAAACCGTATTGCTGAGGGGATTTTTGCTGCTGCTAATTATTTTCAATCTGGGCGGATGCCAGAATTGTTTGCCGGAATTGAACGCCAAGAGAATAACTTTCCTGTACCTTATCCCGATGCCAATATTCCCCAAGCTTGGGCTGCTGGCTCGATTCTTTTACTCATTCGTACCATTTTAGGACTTGAAGCCGATGCACCACAGCGAAAGTTAAAGGTACAGCCTTCACTACCAGAGTGGTTGTCAAATTTGGAACTGACAAATCTAAGTGTAGGAGACGCTACAGTTGCATTGCGCTTTTGGCGGGAAGGGAAACAAACTCAATGGGAAGTTACCAATAAAACAGGTGAATTACAAGTAGAACTTATGCATCAGTAACGAAAAATCAAGGGTTTGGGCTGGGTATTGGTTATCGGGTTGAAGAGGTTTCAACAGCAAAGGGATACTTGGAGGTTCTGGAGAGAGATAAATTCGTTTCGGAGACAGCAAAAGCTATTTCGGAGACAGCGAAAGTTATTTCGGAGACAGCAAAAGCTATTTCGGAGACAGCAAAAGCCGTTTCGGAGACAACAAAAGCTATTTTGGAGATAGCAAAAGCCGTTTCGGAGACAACAAAAGCTATAGCGCTTCTCAATTGAGTCGAATACAGACCTAACCCCCAACCCCTTCCCTACAAGGGAAGGGGAGTAAATTCAAAGCCTCTGACGCCACGTGCTTTAAGTCGGCAGAGCCGCCCAACGCAGTGGCTCCTCCTTTTAGGAGAGAGGTTTGGAGAGAGGTTTGGAGAGAGGTCAAAGTCTATTGCATACAAACGAAAAGTGCTATACTTCGGAACTCTCCTCTACCCCTAGAGCCTCTCCAACCCTATTTTTTGGATAGCTACTTCTTTACAATCATGGCAACTGATTCATCTAATAAAACCATTTTTGCGGCGATGGGGGCTAACTTAGCGATCGCTATTACTAAATTTATCGCCGCCGCCATTACGGGTAGTTCTGCCATGATATCTGAGGGTATTCATTCGGTGGTAGATACTGGCGACCAACTGTTACTTTTGCTGGGAATTCGCATGAGCCAAAAGCCAGCTGATGATCGCCATCCGTTTGGTTACGGCCAAGAACTTTACTTCTGGACTTTAATCGTTGCTATCCTGATCTTTGCGATTGGCGGTGGCATGTCAATTTATGAAGGAATTACTCATTTAATTAATCCCAGCCCTTTAAAAGACCCAATGTGGAATTATATTGTGTTAGGTATGGCAATATTATTCGAGGGTTTTTCTTGGACTGTGGCTTTAAAAGAGTTTTTGCCGACCAAGGGTAAGCAAAGTTTCTGGCAAGCAATCAAAAACAGCAAAGACCCGACAGTATTTACAATATTAGTTGAGGATTCTGCCGCAATTTTAGGTTTAATCGTTGCTTTGCTCGGAATCTTCTTAGGACATTTATTTAATAATGTTTATTTTGATGGCATCGCCTCTATTGTGATTGGCATTATCTTAGCTATAGTAGCAATAGTGCTAGCTAAAGAAAGTAAAGGATTATTAGTTGGTGAAAGTGCTAATCCTCAAACTATAAGCAATATTCGTTCTTTGTCAAAAACCGAACCAGGAGTAAAAGAAGTTATGCGTGTCCTAACAATGCAGCTTGCTCCACAGGAAGTATTACTCAACTTAGAAATCCAGTTTTCTAAAAATCTCACAGGTGAGGAAATAGCATTAACTGTGGAGAGCTTAGAAGCAAAACTTCGCCAACACCACCCAGAAATAAAACAAATTTTTATTGAAGCAAAGTCCTTAGCTGCTACTCGCCAATCTTCTCAATCTTCTGAATAAATTATTAATCACAGAAATATCAACTACAGCATTTTAAAAATGCCTTTCAAACAATAAAGTATGGTAAAAATTATTGGTCAAACACAGGCTTTTGGCTCACCTGGCATTGATCCCCGATGGACTCAGGCGAATAAAGATGGAGTAGGAACAGCTTACTCTACTTCCAGTAACGTTTGGTTTACTATCTGGAACGGTATTGTGACTGAAGTCTACCATCCTACAGTGGACAAACCTCAAATTCGAGATTTGCAGTACCTAATTTCTGACGGGAAAAGCTTTTTCCACGAAGAAAAACGCCATCTCGAATCAAAAGTGGAACCGATGTGGACTCATGGTTTAGGATACCAAATTATTAATTCTGATCCACAAGGACGTTATACCCTAATCAAGGAAGTGATTGCTGACCCGCATTTATCCTGTATTTTACAGCACACAAAATTAACAGGAGAGCGAGAGTTTATCTCCCAACTCCATTTATACGCTTTGTGTGCGCCGCATCTGGAAGTCGGAGGTATGGGTAATAATGGTTACGCTATAGAAGTTGCGGGGCAGCATCTTCTAATAGCTCAAAAAGGAGGAACATGGTTGGCGTTGGGTGCAACGGTTCCCTTTACTCGTCTTTCCTGTGGCTACGTAGGTAAAAGTGATGGTTGGACAGATTTAGCTGACAATTTCCAGATGGATTGGGAGTTTGACAGTGCTGTGGATGGCAATCTGGCTTTAACTGGAAAACTAAATCTAGATGATAATAATGAGTTTACTTTAGGACTGGCATTTGGCAGCAATCTGCACAATGCAATTTCCACACTGTTTCAGTCGCTGAATATTCCTTTTGAACAGCAGAAGCAGCTATATAACGAACAGTGGAAGCGATCGCGCCGGGGCATCCACTCATTAGAAAATATTTCTTTTGATGATGGGAAGTTGTATAACAACAGCATTAGTCAACTTTTGACCCATGAAGACAAAACCTATCCAGGTGCTTTAATTGCATCTCTAGCCATCCCTTGGGGTGAAGCTAAAAACGACCAAGACCAAGGAGGATATCACCTTGTCTGGACGCGGGATATGGTCAGCAGTGTTGCCGGATTAGTGGCTGCTGGAGAAACTCAAACAGCAGTGCGATCGCTCATTTATCTTGCCACCAGCCAACAAGAAGACGGTGGTTTTGCCCAGAACTTCTGGGTTGATGGCACACCCTACTGGAAAGGTATCCAGCTTGATGAAGTGGCATTTCCGATTCTACTGGCATGGCTATTACACCAAGAAAAGAATTGCTTAAATTTTGATGTTTATCCGATGATTCTGCGGGCGGCGGGTTATTTAATTCGTCACGGCCCTGCTACGCAACAAGAACGTTGGGAAGAAAACAGTGGTTATTCACCATCAACACTGGCATCTAATATTGCCGCCTTGATTTGTGCTGCTCAATTTGCTCGTGAAAGTGGGGATCAAGCAACAGCAGAATTCATCGAAGAATACGCTGATTTTTTAGAATCTCACATTGAAGCTTGGACAGTTACTACCGAAGGAACCCTAGTTGCTGGCATCAAACAGCATTATATCCGAATTACTCCTACAGATATCAATAATCCTCAACCCAACGAAAATCCTAACCAAGGAACTCTTTTGATCAGCAGTCAACCGCCTGGTGAACCAACAGAATTTCCGGCGAAGGAAATTGTCGATGGCGGGTTTCTGCAATTGGTGCGCTACGGAATTCGTAAACCTGATGACCCGATTATTGTTGATTCTGTGAAAGTAATAGATGCAGTCTTAAAAGTAGATACACCCGTTGGGCCTTGTTGGCATCGTTACAACCACGACGGCTACGGACAGCAAGAAGATGGCAATGCGTACACGGGTTCGGGTAAAGGACGTGTTTGGCCTCTCTTGACAGGAGAGCGAGGACATTATGAATTAGCTGCTGGTGGCGATGTCAAAACATATATCAAGGCGATGGAAGGATTTGCTTCAAACACTTGTTTGCTGCCAGAACAGGTTTGGGATGAAGCAGATAGACCTGAGATTCATATGTATTTGGGAAAACCAACAGGTTCTGCGATGCCTTTAATGTGGGCACATTCGGAGTACATCAAGCTGCTACGGTCAAATCATGATGGTCAGGTGTTTGATTTTATTCCAGAGATAGCGAATCGCTATTTAGGCGATCGCCAAAAGTGTAAATTACTAGAAATTTGGAAGTTTAACCGTCAAATAGACAAAGTTAAAAAAGGTCATACACTGCGAATTCAAGCTTTAGCATCTTTTCAGTTGCACTGGTCACAGGATAATTGGCAAACTGTACAAGATATACCTTCTACTTCCACAAAGTTAGGAGTTAATTTTGTAGACATTTCTATTTCTGATAACCAGCAACAGCCAATCAGCTTTACCTTTTTCTGGATTGAAAGTAGTAAATGGGAACAGCGCAATTATCCGGTTGCAATTGAGTAGTAACGATTAGTTGTTAGCGTCTGTGAAAGTTGAGATTACGCCCCCAAATGCTTACCACAACTTCACCCTCCCTGAAAAAATTAACCATTACACAGGCCAAGTCAGAGTTCATTGGTGTCAACTTAACCGTAAACCCCTTTGAAACCTCGTTTCCAGCCAGAGGCTGGAAATGCTCGTCATTGCGGCATTAAAAGTCAGAGACTCTTGACAAGGCAATCTCCGAAGGACTTATCTAGACAGGCTTTCACTTTAAGTTGATACCTATGAGTCAGAGTTACGGCACTACAAGCAGGTATTATCTAATAGGAGCGATCGCGCTAACCATTATCCCTTTATAACTACTGGTTATTTTGTTAACTAAGTAAGTAATTTGCTCAAGGTGAGCTATGACCCAAAAAAACCCAACTGATGCTCAGTTATTGGCATATGGTTTAGTGCAGTAGACCTAGTACCGCTGCGCGGAAGTCAAAAGTCAAAAGTCAAAAGAGTTGTATTCCTTGCTCTTGCGCCATTTTATAGACGCAAAGCGGCTTCCCGGAGGGTATGGTATGTTTATTTACGCCGTGATTTACTAGTGATAGGTGGAGTTTATCTGTTTTTTGGTATTTTGCTGAGTGCAATTGACATTTTTGGGCAACACACAAAGTAAGATTATTGTTAAATGTTGTGCCAAGATTCGCTGCTTGAGCAAGTTGTTCGATAAGCTTTTGCTATGAAAAAAATTAAAGCAAGACCCAGCGGTAAAGTCTCAATAGTAGTTTATTTTCTAGGTGAGAAAATTATCTGAGAATATAATAGTTGGATTTTTGATTTTAATAGAATCAAACTTGTCCAATCAATAATAAAGATTTGAAGAAATTTTTAGAAGAGTACAACCAGTTGAGTCCGTTCAACAGATAATAGCAACATCAAAGAGTTATCGGATGCATAATAACTAATATGGCGAATTATGATGATACAGACAATGGATGGTCGCAGTTAACTCGTGGCGCACCATTGGCAGTAATGGTAGCTTTATCACTCTATATTCTATACCAACTTTTACCAGTATTAGAACTTTTAGTTGTTGCAGCATTGATTGCTTTAATTTTGCGAACGCTATTAGAGTTTTTGCAAAAGTTAGTTAAATCACAGGATCTTGCTGTTCTGCTACTAATTGGATTAATCGTCGGATTTGTTGTAGTATTAGCTACTGTAGTCCTACCTAGTGTGACGTTCGAGTCTCAAAAATTAATCAAAACATTACCAACTTATCTCAATACATTGACAGGAGAGGTTGAGCACCTACGTCAGAAATTCAGTTTTATTCCGGACATTTCCCAAGCTCTAATACAATTACGGAACTTGAGCGAACAGTTACTGAGTGGAGTACCAGTTTTCTTAGGTGAAGCTTTAAGTTTAACTGTGGAGTTGGTAGCGACGTTAATTTTAGCGCTTTACATGGCTTACGATCCTAATTCCTTAGTCAAAGGGATTTTAAGATTAGTACCTCGGCGACATCATCAGCGGTTTAAACGAATCCTTAAGGCTTGTGAGATAAGATTGCGGGGTTGGATTTTTGGGACAGGGATAGCGATGATATTTCTGGGTGCTGGAGCAACTTTTGGACTTTTGATTTTGGGGATTCCCTCAGCCCTGCCATTTGGGATTATTGCGGGTTTATTTGAAATAATTCCTTACTTTGGTTCGATCATTGGAACTTTTTTACCAGCATTAGTAGCACTGAGTATTTCACCAATAAAGCTAGTATTTGTGGTGATCCTATTTTTAGTAATGAATCAAATAGATGCCCACATTGTTCAGCCTTTGGTGATGGGTAAGCAAGTTAATATCCATCCGGTAATGGTGATTGTGACATTTCTGGTAATGGGTAAGCTATTTGGATTTATTGGTTTGCTGCTTGCAGTGCCTGCGGCGGCAGTGATAATTACGCTGATTGATGAATTTACGCTTAAAGAACCTGCTTTAGAGGAAGTAGGAATTGAAAGTGGAATAGATGTTAAATCGAATGACTAAGCGATTACTCTCGACACAATAAGCAAACAGCAATTTCACAGCTTTTCAAAACTGGCAAAAGCAAGGCATTAAATCTTTTGCTAACGTGCCAGACTTAAACTAGACATTGTGAGCATCGTTAGATAAATTAAACACAGAATTTCTCTTTGCTTTAACAGAACTGTTTACTTAGGCGCACGAAAGCCAGCTTTCTCTGCTGTTGCTTCATCTTTGAAGCAGATATCGGGCTTGGTTTGGTTATAATTGGGTGATTTGGCGATATGGTATATGTTGCCTCGCTTCTTTGTTATTTTACCCTTAACAGGTGCGCCACTCGGACAAGTAGTTTCTCCTTGAGGTTTAACCCCTAACTTTTCGGCTTCTGCTAAAATAGGGGTTTTATTTGCAGCCGATGGTCGCTTTTTGGCGGTTGATGTAGCTGTGTTACCAGAAGCCTGAGCTTGGGAAATAGGACTTGGAGTTGATGGTGTACTGTTAGCAGACTCTTCAGGCTTTGGGGAGGTTGATGTGGCAGTATCACCGGAAGACTGAGCTTGCGAAACTGCGCTTGGAGTTGACGGTGTACTGCTAGCAGACTCTTCAGGCTTTTTACTACAACTGGCAAGCATTACTATCGCTAATAATGTCAACCCTATGCTCAATAGACGAGGTTTAATTTGAGTTTTCATTGAAATAAGTGCTTTCAAAGGTTAATACACTAAGTTTCCGATACCATGTAATAAACGCAAAAAATTTAGACAATTTGGACATTCACAACCAAAGTAATGAATTGCGGCATTGCTTACTCATAACGCATTTCTAAATGCCCAAAACACCCGACATTTTGTAGGAATTTAAGTAAATTTTACTTGGCAATAGTTAACTGTAGAGAGCTAACGCTCATAATCCAAATGAACTCAGATAGTCGGCTCCATTAAAACCTTAAATATGCAGCTTTATACTATCAATATTTAATTACATTTTGTTGACAAAGTTATTACCAAGTTATGACGAAAGTGTGACTGTAGTGGTTCGCAATTGCATGAAATACAGACCTAACAAGAACAACCTCAACCCTTGTAGGGTTAGCGAGTAAGATTCAAAGCCTCTCTCCTTTTAGGAGAGAGGAATGGAAGTGAGGTTAGAGCGTATTGCATCCATAGACGCATAGCGGCTTCTCACAGGGTACGAGAAGCGCTATAGTAGTCTGCCGTTGAACGCCAAAGAAAAATCTTGCTTTAGGTGGCTTGTATTTCTCCACCTTGGGGTTTTGATAGCGCCTGTAGTTCTTCCCAAGTGTAATGACGGGGTAATTCAATTGGTTTGTGATTAGCTCCTAATCCCAATCCAATTACTGGCTGGAGTTCCTCAGTAAATTCCTCGACGTATTCTGCTAGCTGATTACCTACAACGCTACCAGTAATTGCTCCTGCAACTCCACCAATAGCAGCACCGAGTTTACCACCAATTGAGCGACCGAGTGCGGCTCCTACTACACCAACTCCCGCTGCTCCCAATCCTGTCGCAATTGTATGAGTATTCGGGTTCGTTTGAATTTCATCTTGCGGGTTATTAGCAGATTGTTCCTCATTCATTATCTGTCTCTCCTTAAAACTATTGGACTCGTGAATGTTTGCATGGATAAGGATAGAATTACTTCGGGCTAAAGATATACCAGAAGCCACAGGTTAAAGCGTTCTAGTCCAACCAATAGTATCTACTTCAATCGTTCAGCTATGCGGTCGCCAACACGCAATGCATTTGCCATAATCGTGAGCGTGGGGTTAGCACCAGAATTTGACGGAAAGAAACTACTATCTACCACATAGAGATTATCAACATCATGGGTACGACAATTGAGGTCAAGGACTGAGGTTTTGGAGTCTGTGCCAAATCGACAACTACCACATTGATGAGCAACTGCTTGTTCTGGTATCTGAGTACGGGGATAAATGCTAAATGGTAGGACGTGTTTAGCGGAGTGAGGGATTGACTTGAGTACAGATGTCCAACGATGGATCAAGCGATCGCCTGCTTCGGTATTGTTCAATGTATAGTCAACGTGAATTTTATCACCCACTACACGAATTCGATTATTTGGGTCTGGTAAGTCCTCTGTCTGCAACCACCAGCCAACGGAACGCTCGGCAAGCAAATGGCGCTCATACTTAGGAATCAGTTTGATAAATGGAGCCATCAGCGGCGGAGCCTCTGCGGGAATCATATCTGCTAGCACATTCCCAGTATTCTGCACCATACCCATTGGATAAGGAAAATCTGGCTCTCCCCAGTAAAAATCGTTGACGGCGATTGTTTTTTGAAAGCTAGCGCGATTTATCTCTAGATGTATGGAAACGATCGCCGTTTCTAGTTGTTTCATGAAATTACGCCCTACCTGATCGGAACTGTTTGCCAATCCATTAGGATGCTGGTCGTTAGCAGACTGTAATAGCAAAACAGCCGAGTTGATCGAGCCACAGGCAACAACCACAATATTACCTGCAAACCAATGCCGCTCCCCGGCAATTTCAGTTTCTACACTTGTAATCTCTCGTCCCGACTCGCTAGTATGCAGCCGCAAGACTTTGGCATTAGTCAACAAAGTGAAATTGGCATACATTTCCAGGCTGGGACGAATGGCGTTGACATCGGCATCGGCTTTTGCGTGTACGAGACAGGGATATCCATCAAAAGTATCGCAGCGAATACAGGGACTTTTGGTGCGATCGCTTTCATTGAGTTTTAATCCCAATGGTAGATGGAATGGGTAGTAGCCTAGTTCACGGATGCCATCAGCCAATTCCTGCATATCCGGCTCATGACTGACTGGCTCATAGGGATATGGCTCGCTACGAGGTGGTTCGGTTGGGTCTTCCCCTTGCTTTCCATGTACGTCATACAACTTTTCTGCTTGGGTATAATACGGCTCAAAATCTGAATACTTGAGCGGCCATTCTGGAGAAATTCCTCCTTTATGAATTACCTTTTCAAAATCTCGTTCCCGTAATCTAATTAAGGCTGCACCGTAGAGTTTAGTATTGCCACCAACCCAGTAGCCCGTCTGGGGCTTAAATACTTTCCCTTCTTTGTTATACCATTCTTCATCTGCGTGGTAGCGATTTTTTTGATAGACCTCCTGGGGATTCCAGTTAGCTTTCTCTCTAGGCAGAAAGTCGCCTCGTTCCAGCACCAGAATCTTTTTACCTGTGGGTGCGAGGCGGTGAGCTAGTGTACCTCCACCTGCTCCCGTACCGATGATGATGATGTCGTAGTGTTCAGTAATGTTCATTATGTATACAGGAGATTGCCAATTACTCTTGTCTCAAACTCAGGACTATTTCATTCTCATCTAGCCCGACTCAGAATTCATTCTGAGTCTAATAGCGAAAGTCATCTAAAGATGACTGAGAAAAGGTTATAGTCCGTTTTAACGGACTTTAGTTATTAGCCCTGAACTTTAGTTCTGGGCGGTTTATATCTATTGCTTATTATTAACTTGAGGCTGTCGCTGAATCAAATTAACTATACCACTGCGTAATTCCTCAACAGTTGGCATCTGGTTCAAGCGCATCAGTTCATAGATAGCTGCTGTTTCCGTATCTTTATTGCTAGTTGCAACTGCTAAGACTTTATTTTTTTGGACGTAGAAAGCAATGAATTCCTGTTTTTGCAAATCCCCATCTATAATTATTTCATCCCAACTTGGGGCGTGTCCAATGTAGCGCAACGGAAACTCGAATTGCATCGTCCAGAACAAAGGAAGCCCTCTAAATTTGACTGCTTTCCCTGCCATGTTATGAGCTGCAATTCGCCCCTGCTGTGCTGCAACTCGCCAATGTTCAACGCGAAGCGATTCACTTGTGCGCCAATCGGGATAACGGGCAATATCGCCTGCGGCATAGATGCCATCAGCTGCACGCAAGTATTCATCAACAACAACACTGCCATCTTTGGGATGCAAATCGACACCCTCAAGAAAGTCTGTTGCAGGCTGTACGCCAATTCCAACAATTACTATATCTGCTTTCAAGCGATCGCCATTATCTAAAATTACAGCTTCTACCTTGTCACTACCTTCAAATTGAACCGCTTTCCTACCCAACTTAAAGGAAACACCGTTTTCCTCATGAACTTGCTGAAATATTTTGCCAATTTCTTCCCCTAATATTTTCTTAAAAGGTACAGAATCCGGCGAGATCACAGTTACTTGTAAGCCGTGCTGACTCAGCCCAGCTGCTGTTTCCATGCCGATAAAACTGGAGCCAATAACTACCGCCTGTCCTTTTTGCTTGCTCAGTGTCAAAATGCGAGCAGTATCATCAAAACTGCGTAATGTGAGAATATTTTGCAAGTCTGCACCTGGAATATCTAGCTGGCGTGGTTTTCCACCTGTTGCTACCAGCAGGGCATCATAGGTTAATGAATCACCAGACGCTCCGGCGTCGCTACTGCTGGCGCTATCGGTAAAGGCGATCGCTTTTGCCGTTGTTTGCACCTGCTTAACTTGCTTATTCAACAGTACTTCAATTGCGTGTTCTTTGTAGAAATCTGGCGATCGCAGGGGCATTTCCTCAAAGGAGGTTTTACCAATGAAGTAGTCTTTAGTCAGCTTGGTGCGATCATAGGGTAGCCTGTCATCCTGAGTGATCATGACGATTCGCCCTTGATATCCAGCTACTCGCAAAGCTTCTGCGGCATGGACACCCGCGGCTCCTGCTCCTAAGATCACAAATGTGCGTCCATCAGCCTCGGGGTTAAATTGCGCCATTGCAGGCGATCGCAATCCCGTTGTTTCCTCTGGTACGCTGACAATAACGTTTTCACCTTCAATGCGTACCCCATAGCAAGCTAAAGAATCCAAGCCAGGTGGCTCTAGTTGGTCGCCAGTCGTCACGTCAAAATAAGCATTATGCCAGGGGCAAACAACATGATGCCCACTCAGCACCCCCTCTGCCAGTGGCGCTCGATAATGAGAGCAGTATGCACCGACGGCATAAAACTTTCCCTCTAATCGGGTCAGTAAAATTTCTGTCTCGCCGACAGATACCTGTCGCATTTCACCATCTTTTAGATCATTGATATTGGCAACAACTGCTTCTATTTGTTTCATAACCAATTTTTAAATAAAAATAAGAGTTAGTCGCTAGGCATTGCTGAATTAAGGTATGAATTCTCAACATTCAACATCACAAAATCAAATTTATACTTCAAATCAGCAACGCCTAGTACTTCAAGACAACTTCCTCACAAACTTGCAACCGAGCCACCATCTACCCGATAGTTAGAACCAACCACAAAGCTTGATTGCTCAGAGCAAAGGAATGCAATCACAGCCGCTACTTCTTCGGGTTTACCACGTCGTTTGAGTTCGATGTGAGGGCGTTGTTCATTAAGGAAACTGTCAATTGCCTCATTAAAGCTGACACCCATCTGTTTTGAGCGTTTTTCCATCATTGCGTCAGTCATTGGGGTGGCGATATAGGCAGGAGAAACTGCATTCACCAGCACACCATCCTTTGCATAAGCTTTGGATAAATTTTTAGCAAGATTAAGTACCGCTGCTTTGCAAGCGCAGTAAGGTATCTCTTCTAGGTAGGGCTGTAGTGCATCTTCCGAACTGATGAGGATGACTCTTCCCCAACCAGCTTTACGCATCGCCCCGATAAAAGCGCGACAGGTGCGTACCGTCGCCATTAAGTCTACCTCAATTGTCTCGTACCACTCCTGATCACTAAGCTCCAGGAAATCTCCTGTAGCACCTGTAATTCCTGCTGCATGAACAAGAATTTGAACTGTCCCAAAGCGCTCATTAATTTGATTCTTTGCAGCTTCGACTTCTTCGGGCTTAGTCAAGTCTGCCTGAACCGTAAATATTTCTCCAGACTTTCTCAGATCCTCAGCCGCTAGATGAAGACTCTCGGAAGTCTTATCGATAATAGTAACCTTTGCACCCTCATGAGCTAGCAGTTTGGCTGTCGCTTTACCAATGCCAGAATCACCTCCAGTGATTACAGCGACTTTACCTTTAAGACCAAGATCCATATGCCATTTCTATCTATGATTGGGAGTAATTGATTTCAAGCCGATTAAGCAAATCTAGAATTGAGAAATATTTAGAGAATTTTTGCTAAACGCTTTATCTTATTTCATAATTTGTAAACTTTTAAACTATTTAATGGTATATTTTGGAAATTACAAATTCAGCCTTTAGACATAGATAAACTTGGAAAACTATTGTTTCAACTAAGATTTGTGATTGAGAATTTGTCACAAGGATGGCAACAGATAAGTAGGTCGGCGGAAATAATTATTGTTAGGATAAGGCAGTTCTTGCTGGGAGCAGGGGGAGAAAGAGTTTGAGCCTTATTTACTTTTCTTCACACAGTTTGGTTTTATTGCACTGACTTACTTAGATTTGCATAACCCAGATCCACAGAGGTATTCCCAATCTAAAATCCAAAATGATATTAGTCTTTATCCAGTAACACTGTCTGTGCATCTATGCTGATGCGAAATAGCACGTAAGGTTTCTCACGCAAGTCTTGCCCATTGTGATATGTAGGGTTACGATTCCATTGATCCACTGTGAAGTAGAGATAGCCATCTTGAGCAACAAAAAGACAATTGGGCCAGATGACTCGTGGATCGTGTACGACAGTTTCCAATGTACCATCAGGTAAATGGCGCAGAATCGCATTATTTTCGTAGTTCGTCACATAAAGACGATTTTTATTATCTGAAACCATCCCACCGGAAGCGCCTTTTTCGCCGTGGTCGATTACCGTAGCGGCGACTGACTCATCCGGTTTGTGTTCGTCAACTAAGGCCTCGATACTGACACTATAAAGATGCCGACTTGCCAGGGGACAATAAAATAGTCGCTGGCCATCACCACTGAGCGCAATTCCATCACTGCCAGTATAGATGTGCTTTGGCGGTTTACCTTGGGGACGCACCATCAAGGGTTGACCTTCTACAATTGGCAAGAAGTCTGGGACAGGTTTGGTTGAAGGATGGTCATTAAGCTTGCGCCAACTGCGTCCAGATGCCAAGTCTACGACAACAATACCGTTAGGGCCTTCCTCAGACGAGTCGGTAATATATGCCATTCCCTGTTCTCCCCAGCGTAGGTCAACGCGCACGTCATTCAGGGTAGAGTTGACAGAGGCAACGGATTCAGGAAATATAATTTTCTGAAAAATCTGGTCAGTTTCTAAGTCAATACCTACAAGCTTTGGCCCACCAGGGGGAACAGGATTTTGCTTAATTTTAGCGTGGTCTAATAGCCAAAGGCGATCGCGGGCATCAAGTGTTATACCTTGAACGGAAAGCAAGCGTTTAGAGGTTGGTGCCGAATCTGAGTAATGGATTTCGGCATTTGGGTAGGGAACAGGATTGCCATTCTTTTGATGTGGCTGTTTGAGTTCCGCAACAGTGAATTTTATATCATCATCAACTAGTCGAGGATAGCTAATGAAAATTCGCCCTTGCTTTGATACCACAACCCCTATCGGCATGGGATCATAGAAGAGTGTGATTATCTCAAGGTTGCCAATAGCTTTGTCAGTAGGCAGTGAGGGAATAGGAGTATTAGGATTGGTTTCGACAATGTTGATCATTACAATATCTCCGTTGGTTGGTATTATTTTTCTTGGACTTGTGGTCAGTCAGCAGCCACGTTACCGTTCTTTGTCAAATTAGACCAAACGATTCATATTTATTGAGAATGTAATCAACTTTTCTAGCAGCAAATTAATATTTTATTTGGTTTATCAAAAGTCAAGTAGCAATAATTTGATTTGCTTTCTAAGTTATTTAATTTTAAAGGCTTAATATCTTTAAATCTAAAGGATGTTTTAAAATTGGTTGGATGTGATTTTAGACACTTTTTGATCCCCAACTTATCGGGGGTTTTAGAGGGTTGTAGAACGTTTTGCTACCGACAATAGGACTTTTAAAACATCCTCTTAGACTCCTCACTTTATGGTAAAACTTTAATAAAAAGATTACTTGTATCTAATGGCTTATAATTTATTTATGTCTAAAGATAGGTCATTGTTTAATTTTATTTTTAATTTTGTGTAGATATTATATTAAGGAAGTATAGTTGGTTTTAAATAATCAAAATATGAAGAAATTTTAGTTTATATAACTTTAGGAATAAATTTATTAATATAAACTGTTTTTGGAAATTATACTAGCTTTCTTCAATAAAATTTTTAGCCTTGAACGAAAATCAGTTATTTAAACAAGTTCTGAAATTATTTCTGGATTTAAGTATGATTAAAATTAGCACATTAATTGCAGAAAATATATCTCTAGTTTGAAGTAAATTGAAGTCAATACAATAATAATTATGTTTATACCAATTATCTATAAGTTTGGACTTCATAAATACTGATAAACATATAGCTAGAAGTTATACACTTGTATTTATGCAAAAAATTAAGTGCAGCTTGATAGTAATTCAGTATTAGCTTGAACCTGCTATTTGTCGTTAGCAACCAAGTTAAATAACAGGAGTTTCCGATGCCTAAAGCCATTGAGATTTACGACGATCGCCTGCGTGCAATTGTACACTCAGATGCCTCACTCCAACAGCTAGCCAACGGTGCAGTCCATAGCGAAGGCCCTGTTTACTTCCACGAAGACGACAGTATTGTGTGGAGTGATGCTCATGGCAACCGCCTGTTGCGTTGGAGTGCCACTGATAACGTGAGTGTCCTACGAGACCCATCTGATTACCAAAGCGGTAATTACCGCGACTTAGAGGGTCGTCTGGTTGCGTGTTCATCCGGTCTGCGTGCTATTATTCGACATGAAGACGATGGTGAGTGGAAGATTTTAGTTGATCGCTACCAGGGCAAACGCCTTAACAGTCCAAATGATTTGGTAGTGAAAAGTGATGGCACTATTTGGTTTACCGATCCGCCTTATGGCATTACTGAGCCAAACCAAGGTTACGGCGGCGAACAAGAACAACCCGGAAGTTATGTGTATCGCTTTGATCCAGCAACTGGGGAGATTTATCCAGTAGTAACAGATATGGTGCGTCCTAACGGGCTGGCTTTCAGTCCAGACGAAAGTCTCCTATATGTCTCAGATACAGCTGCGTTTAATATACCTGGGGGGCCTCATCATATCCGTATATACGAGGTCGTGGACGGTCGGCATGTGACTAATGGTCGCGTGTTCTGTGTGATTGAGCCAGGACAACCTGATGGACTCCGGGTTGACGAACATGGCAATGTTTTTACTAGTTCTCAAGACAGCGTACAGGTATACGCCCCCGATGGGACTCAGTTGGGAAAAATTCTCGTCCCGGAGATATCCACTAACCTGACTTTCGGCGGAAAGGAAGGCGATTCCCTTTCAGGGACACTTCGTGAACGCCTTTTTATCACAGCCGGTCATTCTTTATATGCTATCGACCTTAATACTGGTGATGTACAGCAATGATTTATAAATTTGCGTTGGGTGTGGGGATCGCTTTTTTTCTAGCTTCATTTAATTACCCCCAGCTAGGCCCATACCTGTTGAGTTCACTCTATGATGTGTATCCTAACAGATTCCCAGGATTGGCGCTTTTACTGCTAAGAGTTAGCGTTGGCGGCTTGTTTCTACTACACGGCTATCCAAAGATAACGCATCTTCGACAGTGGGCTGAGTCTATGAAAATGCCTGTATTTCTTTGCTTTCTATCAGCTGCGTCTATGTTAGGTGGCGGAATTTTTCTGATTGTAGGATTCCTTACACTCTTAGGAACCTTGCCCATTCTCGGCTCAATGATTTTTGCGATATATTTAGACATTTCTGGAAGTAAGCCCTTTGTAGCCCAAGATCCATACTTAATTCCGGAAGGACAGTATATGGGCCCTTTAGGAAAAGGTGAACCGCCAAGTTGGGAAAAAGCGTTTATGTACTGCGTTATGCTGATTGCGATCGCAGTTTTAGGCCCTGGTGCGTATTCGCTAGATGCTTTGATTTTTGGACGGTGAAAATTACACAACTGAATCACTCAAAAGGCATATTACAGCCATCGTCTACCTAATAGTCTGTGAAGCCCAGTTTGCTGGGTTATATAACGAACCGCAGAGGCACAGAGAAGCCAGTGCGCCCTTGCGGTTTCCCGACTTGTTCGCTCTTAGCGTTCCCGCTCTTTAGCAACTGGCGCGACACAGAGTAAGAGAAAGAGAGAAAGATTTTAAAACGAATCAAATTTTAATTTCTCTTCTTTCCCTCTTCCTTCGTGTACTTCGCGTACTTCTCTGCAAGACACGCAAGGGACGCGGTTCGTTCCCTTACCCATCCAATTTAGTGTGGTCGAGTACTAGGGACTGTTTTCAAACCCCAAATTAGACTTAAATGTAGGTTGGAGAGCCAGTGCGTTGGGCGGGTTTCCCGACTTGAAGCAAGTGGCGTTTGAGGAACGAAACCCAACATTTGCGTTGCTTTGTTGGGTTGCGCTACGCTTAACCCAACCTACTTTTTGAGTTTGAAAACACGCCCTAGTGTCTCTTTCGCTCCAAACTCATACAACCTGCATCCGTTTGTCGAATTCCAATAGCCCAACTCCGCAGATCTTCGGGACGAATCCCTAATGTTGCTCTATCCCCAACTGACAAAGTTTTGGGCTTCACTGGAATCATTACGGTTGCGTCACCAGGTAATCTGACCGTTGCACCAGAGTCATTGACGGCTGACACTGTTACCGAGATAAAGTTCATTTTCAGTAAACCAATAAATCCGGCGACGAATAGATTGCGGGGATGGTGGTAGAGTTCCAGGGGAGAACCTATTTGTTCGATGATACCGCCCTGCAAGACACAATTTTGTCGGCGAGGGTCATTGCCTCAACTTGATCGTGGGTCACATAAATCATCGTGGCTTGCAGGCTGTCGTGTAAGCTGGCAAGCTCGATCTGCATCTGCACCCGCAAAGCAGCATCCAGGTTAGACAGCGGCTCATCCAACAAAAATACTTTGGGATTACGCACCAAAGCACGACCGATCGCCACCCGCTGTCGTTGTCTTCCCGAAAGTTCTTTAGACATCTTTGAAAATAAGCAAAGCCAGTTTACAACAGGCTTTAAGTAGGCGATGCCTACGGCGGTAAACTACGCAGATTCAACTCTTAACGCCTGCTAAACGGCAAAATAGTGCTTTGAGATATTTTATGTTTTAAAAGTAAAATATAGACTGGTGCGTACCTAATTTTAACCCCACATAACAGATAGTTTTAAACCTAACCAAGATTATAATGATTCCAATCCAGTGGTTCCTAAACAAACGCATCAACATCAAACTAGTCATCAGTTGTACCCTAAGCTTAGGGCTGATTGTAATTTCGGCAGCTCTTGGAAGTTATGCACCCGGCAATCAGAAACCTGTCCCGAAAGACCGCAGATCGGATGGAGGAACGACCAGAGGGTGTTCTGGAGGAGATATACCGCTAACCGTTCTTGCCTCTGGCAATTATGTTGGACGGACGATATCTCAGCATCCTACGTTTGCTTGGTTTGTGCCTCGTGACTCCGCCTCCAAGCCAATGAAATTCACGATTTATGAGTGGGTTCCAAGCGGTAAACCCAAAGAAGTTCGCAACAGATCCTTGCAGAGTTCACCGGGGATTATGAAGTTATCTCCGTTCTTGGAGAACGAACCAGGGCTGCAAGCGGGGAAAGAATATTTCTTGCAGGTTGTCATTCAATGTGACCCAGATAATCCATCAGGTGATTTAGTCGACGAGGCAAGTATTGAGGTTGTAGGAATGCCAGCAGCTGTGCAAAGTAAATTGAACAAAGCAGTAAATAGTGTTGAGAAAGCTAATATCTATGCTAAGGCAGGTTTATGGTACAACGCGCTAGATGAAGCACTTAAACTGGCCCAAGCGTCGAAACTGGGAGAAGTGGGTTCAACTCTGTTAAACGATTTGGCTGAGTGGGAAGCACCAAAAACTACACTAGGATTGCCACCAAAAGAACGGGAAGCGATCAAGAAACGGATTGAAAACTTGAAGCAGATTGCAGACAGCGCACGCTAACCAGGCTTATCTGCCCTAAAGCCAGTTACCGATGAGGATAAAGGGTGCCCATTGGGCAGGGTGAATCTTCTTATTCTGATTAATCAGTGCCTTCTGCGCTTCCTTCAAGGCTTCTGCTTTGCTCATTTGCGATCGCAAGTTATCGTAAAACTTAACGACTAGTTCTTGTGTAAAAGCATCGTCAACGTACCAAAGGGAAGCCAAAGCACTTCTAACACCTGCTTCCACGGTGATGCCAGCCATCCCCAGCGTAGCACGGTCATCTCCTACACCAGTTTGACAAGCTGTGAGCACGAGCAACTCCACCGGCTCCGAACCTCCACTAAAGCGGCGGATGTCACTCTCTAGCTGAGTAATTGTAATCTTCTCATTATTACCCGTAACTAAAAAGCTATCTTCTGGAATAGTGCCAAACTGTCCGTGAGTGGCAATGTGAATAATCGGGTAAATTGCTTGTTTAAGTTCTTGCTTTAAGCTTTCATCAGTGAATTGTTTATTAAAGAGTTTCTTACTACCTGGAAATAGTTTTGTGACTTGATTGACTTCATCGGCGACATTTTCCAAAGGCTGAAATTTTTCATCATCAATGGTAGCTGCCTCAGTTAACCCCAAAGCTAGCATCCGCAAACCTTGAAAATTTAGGTGTTTAGGAGATGTTAAGCGCAGACCGGGAGTCGTAGCAATGGCGTATTTCTGAACTATAAATTCCTGACCATCATGGAGTGCAGCCATCGGTACACTGCGTAATAGTCCGTCTTGGATGAAAACGAGAGTTTTGATTTTTGCTCGATCTAAATCGGGAGTGAAAGGGCGAATAATCGAGTTATATAGATTCTGTGCTGGTGTTAAAAAAGCGTCACTGTGGTCATAAAATCTCTGGATTTCTCGACGGAATTTTTTGATTTCTGCTGTGAATTTTTTAGTCTCCTTTATCCATGCCAGCTTCTTCAATCTTCTTTCAGCATTTGGCTTGATCTTCTTTTCAGGATTGGGTAGGCTCAACACAATAGCCGTGCGGTCTTCTAGGATGATAGAACTAAAAATGGCAGTATCTTCTGTCTCTAAATCATCAACTCGTTCTTTATCAAAAACGGTAAAGACACAATCATTGCCGAAATAATTTTGCAATTCTGCTAGTTTCAAAAAATCAATAGCATCGAGTCCAGAATCCAGTTCCTTTTGATACTCTTGACTTGCAATGGGTAGTGATTCAGCACGCTCTAGCTTTAACCGAGCAAACTCTCGGTAGAGAGGACTAATGGTATCCCGAAAGCTAAATTGCGAGTCTTGGTCAGTAATTAATAAATTATCTCGGATACCTCCCTCACCTTGTAACGTTGCGATCGCACGTTCGTAAGCAGCAATTGCCTCAGATTCTTTAGCCTGTGCCTTGAAAATTCGTCCCGCCTGCCACTCCCACAAATAAAGACTATCTTTAGCACGCAGCTTTTGGTCGGCTGCCAAGCGTGCCTGTTTCGTCAAATCTAAGGCTTTATTGTAGTCTTTGTGGCACTCGTAGAGATGACCTAGTTTACCTAAAGCAAATGATTCGGAGCGAGAATCTTTAATGCTTTGGGCAATAGAAACAGCTTTTTTCAAAAGTTCCTCAGCTTGTGAATCCTTAAGTTTTCGTGGCAGACATTGAGCTTGAAATGAAGTAGAATTACTAGAAGAAACAAGTTGTTCTAGTTCGGCTAAATCAATCGCTGCATAGACTTTATTGAAAGAATTGGGGAGCCTCTCAAGTAGAGCTAAAGCGGATTGTAATGCTTGCTCTGCCTGATTAGTGTTATCAGGTAACTTTGAATCTTTTGGGCGGTAATAAAGTTGAATCAAATTGAGAAGTGTCTGCATTTGACCCGATGGGTCGTTTTGAGTGCGGGTCAGTTCGAGACTGTTATTAAAATAGTCTAAAGCTTTTTTGTAAGATAAAGTAGCTTTTTTAATGAATTCACTAGCCTTAATCTCTGCGCTTCTTAACTTAGCGGAATTAGCACGCTGCTCGTTAAGTTGAGCTTCACTAAAGTAAGCATTACCCAGACTATTAAGCACTGAGGAACGATAAACTGGGAGGTTAATCTCCTGAACAATCTTTAAGCTAGTCTCTAGAGTTTTAATGGCTTTGTCATCCTGTCCCCTGAGGCGATACGCTTCTCCCAAGCTTCCCAAAGCCGCCACTTCTCCCTGGCGATCGCTAAATCTTCGGGCAATTTGCAAAGCACTTCCTTCACTTTCAAGGCAATCTTCATCAGTCTCAGAAGCACCACATAAAAGCGCGATCGCTTCTCTATTTTGCCCCAAACGGCTGTTGGTTTGAGCAAGTTCTGTGAGCAACCATCCCACCTTCACGAATTCTCCTGAAGAGCGATAGTTGGCAATTGCTTCTTTCCAATAGTTGATCGCTTGCTCGAATTGACCGATTTGCTGATAAGCTATGGCTAATTTTTCTCGAACAATCGCCTCATCAGCGAGATTGCTGGTGCTTTGATAGGCACTTAAGGCAATTTGCCAAGATGCGATCGCTCCTTGCACGTCTCCTGTCTTATATCGTTCAATTCCTTGTTGTACAAGTTGGTTACTATTAGGAGACTGCGCGGTTGCGACTTCTGGCCATCTTGCCTGCAAAGGGTTGAAGGGAACATGATTTAGCCACAGGCAAAGCGTGAAGCTGCTCAGGAATAGAACTACCAGAAAGCAGCGGACACGAAATTGGCGGTGTCGGCTTGGCATAGTGAAATCTAGTAGGTTCTAAGAGGTTGTTTGAAAAGTGTTTCGCTGTGACTTTAGGCACTTCTAGATTCCCCCTAACCCACGCCAGCGCGGTCATGGGGGAAACCCCCATGACCGCGCTGGCTCCCCTTTTTAAGGGGGGAACCGGAATCAAAGTCCCCCTTTTGAAGGGGAGCCACTGCGTTGGGCGGCTCTGCCGACTTGTTCGCGCAGCGTCTCCCTTAGGAGAAGCACGTGGCGTGGATTTAGAGGGATCTAGAACGTTTTGCTACCGACAAAAGGACTTTTCAAACATCCTCTAAGGAGGATTTTAAACGAAGCTTTAACTCTATTTCAATCTGAAGTTGCACATCTGAGCCATGCTAGCTGCCTAATTGTGCAATCAGTCTAGCTTTGGTTTGCAATTAACTTAGCACAACAGGTGAATGCCTAACTTCAGTTCAACATTTATTATACAAATTGAGTCAAGATTTATTCTCGTGTAGATGGGAAAATTTATAAACATGTAATTACGAATTGAGTAAAGCAAAATAAAACAATCACAAAGGCTTCAAAGTTTTTATATTTTGTTACTTAGTTAGGTTTATTTGTGTCTACCTACTTAATTATAATGCTCACCAGGAAACTCCTAGTGATAGATTTCTAAAAATGTTAAGGAAACCTCCTATGATTGCTAAAAGCTGGTTGAGTCGGTGTTGGCAGTGGAAAATTGGGGGTTGTGTTGCTTTAGTGTGGGCACTCTCAGTAGGAGTAAGCGAGCGTGTTTTGGCTCAAATCGTGCCTGACAAGACCCTGGGTGCTGAAGGTTCTGTTGTTACACCCAATGTCAATATACAGGGGATTCCTAGCGATCAGATTAATGGTGGCGCAACTCGCGGTGCTAACCTCTTCCACAGTTTTCAGGAGTTTAATGTAGAGGAAGGTAAGGGGGCTTATTTTGCCAATCCCACTGGAATTGAGAACATTTTGACTCGCATCACGGGCAGCAATCCTTCTAATATTTTGGGCAGGTTGGGGGTTTTGGGTGGGGCGAATTTGTTTTTGCTTAATCCTAACGGGATTGTATTTGGCCCGAATGCCCAGTTAAAAATTGAAGGGTCGTTTCTGGCTTCTACGGCAAGCAGTTTTACGTTTCCCGATGGCAGTGAGTTTAGTGCCATCAATCCTCAAGCGCCTCCTCTATTAACGATTAGCGTACCCTTGGGCTTACAATATGGGAGCAATCCTGGGAGCGTTCAGGTACAGGGGTCTAATCTACAAGTGAATCCAGGTAAGACCTTAGCACTTGTTGGCGGTAATGTGAGTATGGACGGTGGGCAGATTAAAGCTTCGAGTGGTCGAATCGAGTTAGGAGGAGTAGCAGGAGGGGGAACCGTCGGGCTTGTTGAAAATGGCAGTGAACTGGCTTTGAGTTTTCCTAATGAGGTGGTGCGAGGTGATATATCCCTAACTAATGACGCTTTTGTGGTTGTAAGCGCTGGCGGTGATGGTAATATAGCCATCAATGCCCAAAACTTAAGGATGGCGCAAGGAAGTGAACTTCAGGCAGGGGCTTCATGGTTGGTGTCATCTAACACCAACCCCAGAGACATTGATATTAATGCCACAGGAGCAATAAACCTTACTGAGGGTAGCTTTATCGAGAATTTGGTATTTCCTGGAGCCACGGGCAAGGGGGGTAATATCAACATCACGGCAGGATCGCTTGCTGTAACTAATGGCGCTCAACTGAGAGCCAACACCTTTGGAAATGGGGATGCGGGGAATTTGAATATAATCGTCCGCGATCGAGTTTCCTTTGAGGGGATGGGTAGCAATGCGGAAAGTGTAGTAGAATCTGCGGCTGAGGGTCAAGCAGGTCAAATTAAGATGACCGCCCGTTCGGTGTCTGCATCTGGTGGTGCTACCTTAATTGCTAATACCTATGGACGGGGAGATGCTGGCAATGTGACGATTAGTGCCACTGATGCAGTCTCCTTGAAAGGGTCTTCCACTGGCATAGGCAGCCAAGTATTTAAACAGGCAGTGGGCAAAGGAGGCAGTATTAATATCACTACAGGCACTCTGTCTGCATCTGGTGGCGCTACCTTGGCTGCCAATACCTTGGGACAAGGGGATGGAGGTAGTATTAATATCACTACAGACACAATGTCTGCATCTGGTGGCGCTACCTTAGCTGCCAATACCTTGGGACGGGGAGCTGCTGGCAATGTGACGATTAATGCTACTGATACAGTTTCCCTGGAAGGGTCTTCCACTGCTATAAGCAGCCAAGTATTTGAACAGGCAGTCGGTAAAGGAGGCAGTATTAATATCACTACAGGCACTCTGTCTGCATCTGGTGGCGCTACTTTAGTTGCCAATACTTTGGGACAGGGCGATGCTGGCAATGTGACGATTAGCGCTACGGATGCAGTCTCCTTGGAAGGGTCTTCCACTGGCATAGGTAGCCAAGTATTTGAACACGCAGTGGGTAAAGGAGGCAGTATTAATATCACTACAGGCACTCTGTCTGCATCTGGTGGCGCTACCTTGGTTGCCAATACTTTGGGACAGGGCGATGCTGGCAATGTGACGATTAGCGCTACGGATGCAGTCTTTTTGGAAGGGTCTTCCACTGGCATAGGCAGCCAAGTGCTGGCTGATGGCGTTGGTAATGGAGGCAACATTAAGATAACTACGGGGTCACTTGCTGTGACCAATGGCGCTCGACTGATTGCTAGTACCTATGGACAGGGGAATGGGGGCAATGTGGATATACATGCCCGCGATATGGTTTCCTTTGATGGGGTGGGTAGCAATGAAAAAAGCAGTGGGGTATTCAGTAGTGTGGAAATGGGAGGCGTGGGCGAGGGTGGCGACATCAGCGTTACAACTAACACCCTAAGCGTAGCAGATGGAGCTGTTTTAGATGCCCAAACCCAGACTAACTTTAAAGCGGGTGACATCACCGTGAACGCCACACAATCTCTAGACATAAATCAGGCTTTTTTGCTTGCCGAGTCAAATAGTGCTGCTCCTGCTGGGAACATAACGATTAACACCAAAAGCCTAACAGCCACAAATGGCACGATCGCAACCTCCTCCAAGGAATCTTCCGGGGGAGCAATCAAAATCACCGCTTCTGACATCCGCCTCTTTGGTGACAGCGATATCAGAACCGATGTCGCCTCTGGTGCAGGCGGTGGCGGTAACATTAACCTAGCAGCTAACTCAATTATCGCATTTGGCGACAGCGACATCCTCGCTTATGCTGATCGTAATGATGGCGGCAGAGGGGGAAATATCACCCTCGACACCAGAGCTTTCTTCGGCGAAAACTACAGCCCTGCATCTTCTCGTAACGATCCCCCAAATACCCTTGATGGCAATAACCGAGTAGACGTGAATGCCACTGGTGCTGTAGAAGGAGTCATCACCCTACCCGATACCACCTTTATCCAAAACAGCCTCACCGAGTTACCAGACAATCAGATTAACACCGACAGCCTTCTCGCCAATAGCTGCATTGTCCGCCGCAATCAACCAACCAGGGGAAGCTTCATGGTAACAGGTACTGGTGGCTTACCTCAGCGCCCTGGAGATGCTCAGATGTCCAGCTTTCCTACAGTGGACGTGAAAACTTTACCTAGTGAGAGCACACTCTCAAGACCAACCCAAATCGTCCTTGGCACAAAGGCGACCCAATTGTAGAACCCCAAGGCGTGTATCGACTACCGAATGGGAAACTCGTTATGAGTCGAGAATGTTCTTAATTCACTAACAAGAATATGTACCCTATCTTAAGGTGGTTTGCCATTTCAGGTTCTTGCATGGCGACCTCAGCTTGCGTTGCCCTCAGTGCAGTCGCTCAGTCTACACCACCACCAGGCGTCACCATTCCCCCAACCGCACCTGACACGGTTGAACAAACCATTCCCAAACCCTCTGAATCACCTCGTCCTCTCCCTAGTGAAACGCCTACATTACCACCATTACCCGAACTGCAACCTTCCCCGACCCCAGAGCAACTAGAGGTTACTTCCCCGTCGAGCGATCGCTTCTTGATCAAAAAAGTAGAAGTGCAGGGAAATACCATCTTGCAGGACGAAATTGCTAAATTAACCCAGCCTTACGAGAATCGTGAAGTCACGTTTGAAGAGTTGCTCGAACTGCGCTCGGCGATTATTCAACTCTACATTAAAAACGGCTACATCACCTCTGGAGCCTTTCTGCCCAATAATCAAGACCTCAGCACTGGGTTGAGTCGATGGGGGATATTATTCCCCGCACCTCTCAGTTAGATCCGTGCGTACCCGTTTCCGTGTACACGGCTCCCGATGTTCTTAGCTTAC
>NZ_JBALCZ010000092.1:0-220056 GCF_036917615.1 Nostoc sp. | reverse complement strand
GGTGCTGGTTTGGGTGATGCTGTGGGATTAATTACCGACGGACGCTTTTCTGGCGGCACTTACGGCATGGTGGTTGGTCACGTTGCACCAGAAGCCGCAGTTGGTGGTGCGATCGCTCTTGTAGAAGAAGGCGATAGTATTACCATTGATGCACCTGCACGCCTTTTGCAGTTGAACATATCTGAGCAGGAATTAGCTCGTCGCCGTGCAAACTGGCAACCTCCTTCACCCCGTTACACTAAAGGCGTGTTGGCAAAATATGCCTTTTTGGTATCTTCTAGCAGTGTCGGTGCAGTAACGGATTTGGATTTGTCCTTATAACTCAATACAGTTCAGTTAAGCATTTCTTCCTTCTCTTCCTTTGCGTTCTTCTCTACGAGACGCTACGCGAATGCGTCCTTTGCGGTAGCCTGCGGCAAGCCGCTTTGCGTCTACGTAAAAAAAATGACTTTGACAAAGAGTTAAGCCTTAACCCAAGCGTATTACCTTATAACTAGTTATTAAGGCAATAGCCATTTAAGTTTCACTTTGAAAGTTTTGAGGAGTCAGAAGCCAGAATAAATATGGTGAAAGAATACATATCTCATAGATGATTTAAATCAGGAGATGAGCTAAAAACTTATTACAGCTCTTTTCAGTTAAATAGACCACGCTCTACGGGCACAGCAATGCTGTACCCCTACGACAGATGTGGTTCAAATACATGAAAACTGCTGTAAATAGGCTGTTAAACTAGGGAGAGTTAATAATTAAATAGGGAAGAAAAATTAAAAATAAAGGTAACGCTGCTATTGTAAACTCAATGTGTAACAGCTTAAGATTTAAAACCACAAAATCTCTCGGTCATAGTCTTCAGGCGCGGGTTCTATTTCCCAAACCAATCCTTCTCCTAGTTCCAAAATTACTTCCAAATACAACATATCTACAGAAGTTGTTGCCGTATCTTCATTATTCTCAAAAGGTTGTAAGTCTTCCGTCAGTAGTCGGAGCTTAAACCCATCAGGAATTTGACCACCAGGAGTTGTACTTCGCAATTCAAAGCGCCAAACATGATTCTTAGAAGCAGCTTTTGGTAAAATACGTAACTCATATGTATCTTGTGCAACTATTATTTGCCGAGATAAGCCTAGAACTGGTTCTGCACTCCGCATTCCCGTAGGCACCACAACGAATTCTCTTTTTTCCCATCCCCACTGTTGAACTAAATTGGCTACTCCTGTCTGCAAGCATTGCGGAATTGACCACTGCATGAGTAAACCCTGACGCAGTTGAGACAATTTTTTTCGCCAACCGCTATGTGCCAGGAGTGCGCCCCACAGTGAAAATGGAACTGCCAAACGCGGGAATTTCACATCGGGATGACCCAACCTTTCTAAGAGGTTTTCTGCCTGGGTTTTGGCAATAGGAGCTAAAGGTGCAATCTCGGCGCGTAAAGCTTCTGGATGATTAAGTTGGCGTGTAACCCACAGCACATTAATATCTGGAATTAAATCTTCACTTTCCAAGCTATAAGTACGGTCTCCAGCATCATAAACCCCTCTTGTTTTCAGAATTTGATGGGTTGTGTAGCCAAAAATTTTCATCCAGCCATCATCGGGATTAACCTGTACTGCTACGTAGTAGTCAGCAACCCACTCTGGAATATCTACCCATTCCTGCGGTACGCGCAACTCATCCCCATCCATAGCGAGGGTGGGAATTAATACAAGGCGATCGCTATCGAAAGTAATCGCTGTGCCATTGACTACTTCCCAAAAACTCGGCAATGCCGCACTGTTGGGATAAAGCCTAGCGGTGGGGGCGATTTCCTCTTTGAACCAAGGCAAAAAAGCTTGTAAGCAAATTTGATTTATCCACCCACGTTGACAAGCACCAGCTGTTGAGTATGGTTGTTCTTGCATCTCTGGAGATTGAGGAATTTCCAAATATAATTGCTGTGAGTCAATAGTGAATAGGGGAGGTGCGTTAAACATAATTTTAGAATGGCTCCATATAAAGACCATATAAAGAGTTAAGGGAGACGGGGGAGAGAAAATTCTCTCTAGTCTACTCATTGCATCTGGGTATGGCTATATTGAACTTTGAGCCATTCCTCTAAGCTTGTGTTTATGCCATCTATTACGTCGGATGTAGGAGAAATATGCAAGGTGTTTTGACTCCACTGCGTTAAAGTCAACAGCAATGACTTTTTAATGCTGCTAAGGCGACGGGAAACAGTATATTGCTTCATTTCTAACTGTGCAGCAATTTCTGTTTGAGTCAGCTTCTGACCGTAGTAAAATTGCAATAGTTGTTGTGACTCAGCATCCAAAGCAGCGATCGCTTGATGCAAAACTTGGTTTAACTGAGCTTGCTGATTTCGTGTATTCGCAGCTTCTTCATGCTCAATGATTTCCGTTAGTAAAGATGTTGGCAAATCCGCAGGCAATATGTCTAATAAATTACCATCATCTTCTTCTTTGAGGGGAGCGTCTGCGGAAACAACCTTAGGATAAAGGAAAGTACGGGCAGCTTTAGCACAAGATGATAGCCAGGTTTCTATGGTTTGCTGGTTGAGTACGGGAGTGGGTGAACTCAATCGGCTTAAACGTTCTGCATTATAAAGATTAGTAATAGCCTCCCAAATCGCAGCATCTGGTTTGGTAAGCTGGCGAATTTTTGTGTTGTCACCTGTGTAGAGTTCCTTAAAGCATTCCCAGGCTAAAATATAACTCTCAATGCTTTGAGCGTTAAATCCGGCATTTTGTAATGACTGCACCAATCGTTTACGGCTGAGTTTGTGCAATAAAGCCCAGTCTGAGCAAATGTCTGCTTCCCGACGTAAGCGCATTAAATCCTTGAGCATCCATTCAAAAGCTAATTCTGCATAGCCTTTTAAATGCGAACTACATTCAGGATTGAAAGTTTTGAGGATTTTGGCAACATGAGCGATCGCCATCTGAAAACAGTCTGCTATAGATGATTGTGTGGGAAAATTTAGGGCGAATTTTCTTGCAGTCCAATAGCACACCTCTTGCAAGTAAGCACAAAGATGTGCCAGTGCCACAGCACTAGATTCGGTCTGCCAAATTCTATACCAGTAAAGTGCCCAAAAGGTATCTGATTTCTCAGTTGATGACCCTTCCAGGCAAACTTTCATACTGCGTCGCAGTTTGGCATCTGTTGCCCAACCACTAAATTGGTCTAGATCAAATTGCACAAACGTAGAAAAGATTTCAACAATGCCCTGTCGGGGTTGCATGGAATACTTGCCGCTGTTAAACAAGAGTTGATTTCAATTATACAGCCATATAGCCAAAAGCTAATTCCTTGCTGTGTAAGGATTTTACAGATATTAAAAAAAAATTCTGAGCTAAGTGCATAAAAACTAAAAGTCATTGTAAAGAGTGATATGCAGAGAGATTCATTTAGTTAAGTATCACAAAAGAAATGCTTTCTTTGGTGACTTGCTGAATCATTGGATGATCTTGTCAAATATAGAACAAAATTTCGATGGTTACAGCCGCAAATTGTAACGCCTTAAAACTTACCTAATTCTCTCTGGATGACCTAATTAAAAAACTAATTATTGAATTGTATGCTGACGTTCAAAATGACTACAAACAATTCAAAAAATACGATTTGGCCAATGGAAAAGTATATGAGTTTCAAGAAGACCAAAGTGTTAATCCATATGGTATCGAGCTCTATGTCGTAGGCTAATGTGCAATTATCAAGTTGATTTACTGATTTGAATTTCTGAGATTAGATTATTCTGTCTCGGTTCAGAGCAAAGAGCCAACTACTCAAAAATCTAACCTAAAAAGCTGAACACAGTATAAGGTCGGGGCACTTACCCCGATTTTTTATGCATAAGTGAAGTGGTTGCAATCTTTTTCCAAAAAGCTTCTGATTTAAATGCATAAAAACTAAAAATAATCATCAAGAGGTATATGTAAATGTTTTACGCATAGTTATTACTAAATATTGATAAAAATACTGAGCAAAAACTTGTAATTTTTTCTGTTTATTGTCCATTTAATCAATTTTTGAATAGTAATTTTTTCCTTGAAATTGAAACTTAATTCTAGAGTCATTGAGCCAAATTTGACTTTGAAGCTCGAAGTAATATGAATTTTGTATGAAGATGCGCCATCTATCATGAACGAACCGTAAAGAATGCAAAGAACACAAATAAGAAGTCAATAAAATTTAGCGTAGGATCACAAAGAAATGGTATAACAACTTTACCTGGAAAAAATATCTCCAGATTTAAGTTAATTAAAATCAAGGAGGAAAACAATGTCGAAGATCAACAATATCACTTCTACTTGTAACCATTCTGTTGTTGGTCAAGAACAACTGTTCATCGAATTAACTCCCGAAGAAGGAGCCGTGATTGAAGGTGGTGCCGACTACTCTATCGGCAATAACTCGGCTGGTCGCGTCGATTACACTCTTAACGGACAAATTCAATCTTTGAATCCTAACCAACAAGTTACATATACCTTGCCTCAGCAACCAGTTGTTGTCTACGACAGGATGATTGGATCTAACCCTAATCCAGTAATCCTAAGGCTAGCTGAAGGAAAAAATAACTTTGATCGTAATGGCGATAATTTAATCTTAACTACTGATAGTGGAGCTAATTCAGGTACTACCTAGCCTCTCAGTCCAGTGAAAGTAGTTATAGCTAAGTAATCAAAAGTCTGAACTTAGAAGCTAAACATCACTTATCGTCGGGGCAAAAGCCCCGACGATTCTTTCTCCTCTACCAGTCATCTTGAAAATGAAATACCAAATAGCCCTCCAACCGACTGAAGAAGACTGCAGTGCTGCGTGTCTAGCCACCATTGCCAAACACTACGGACGCACATTTGCCCTCAACCGCGTGCGGGAAGCCGTAGGCACTCTTTCCAATGGCCATTGGACTGCTTTCTTTAGCATCTCCCTTTATAATCAGGACTTACGCAACTGGCACAAAGAGCGGGCGAGGCTTCGCCCCGCCACACAATACTTTAAATCAGACCAAACACATACAAACGTTTGGACGTTTTAGTTACGGAATTGACCACTGCATGAGTAAACCGTGACGCAGTTCAGACAATTTTTTTCGCCAACCGCTATGTGCCAGGAGTGCGCCCCACAGTGAAAATGGAACTGCCAAACGCGGGAATTTCCAAATATAATTGCTGTGAGTCAATAGTGAATGGGGGAGGTGCGTCAAACATAATTTTAGAATGGCTCCATATAAAGAGTTAACAGAGACAAGAAAGAATTTTCTGGCGTTGTCTGCTCATTGCATCTGGGTATGGCTATATTGGACTTTGAGCCATTCCTCTAAGCTTGTGTTATATAGTATCTATTACGTCGGATTTAAGAGAAATATGCAAGGTGTTTTGACTCCACTGCATTAGAGTCAGTAGCAATAACTTTTTAATGCTAGCCAGCCGACAAGAAACAGTATATTGCTTAATTTCTAACTGTGCAGCAATTTCTGTTTGAGTCAGCTTCTGACCGTAGTAAAATTGCAATAGTTGTTACCTGTGTAGAGTTCTTTAAAGCATTCCCAGGCTAAAATATAACTCTCGATGCTTTGAGCGTTAAATCCTGCATTTTGTAATGACTGCACCAATCGTTTCCGGCTGAGTTTATGTAATGCCCAGTCTGAGCAAATGTCTACTTCCCGACGTAAGCGCATTAAATCCTTGATGATACTTTCAAAGCCAAGTTCAGCGTAGCCTTTCAAATTTGAACTGTATTGAGGATTGAATCTTTTTAAGATTTTCTGGACAGGAGCGATCGCCATCTGAAAACAGTCTGCTAGAGACGATTGTGTGGAAAAGTTGAGAGCGAATTTTTTTGCAGTCCAATAGCACACCTCTTGTAAGTTGCCACAGCACTAGATTCAGTCTGCCAAACTCCATATTAGTAAAGTGCCCAAAAGGTATCTGATTTCTCAGTTGACGATCCTTCCAGGCAAACTTTTATACTGCGTCGCAGCTTGGCATCTGTTGCCCAACCACTAAATTGGTCTACATCAAATTGCACAAAGGTAGAAAAGATTTCAACAATGCCCTGTCGGGGTTGCATGGAATATTTGCCGTTGTTTGAACCATACCTGCTCTAAATTATACAGCAATACAGCCAAAAGCTAATTCCTTGCTGCATAAGGATTTTACAGATTTTTAAAAAATTTTTCTGATCCAAGTGCATAAAAAATAAAAGTCGTCGTAAAGAATGGTATGCAGAGAAGTTCACGTAGTAAGTATCACAAAAAAGATGCAAGCAAGGTGAATTAAAATTTATCTAATTATCTCTGCATCGGGGATTTAATTAGTGTCTAGTTGGTGACTTTTCTAGGTCTAATCAATTAGCAATTAACAATTTACACAAGGATTAGCACATGAAAACTCTCGACATAAGTTCCCTTTATTCAGAGCTTACTTCTGAAGAAGCTGCTACCATTAAGGGCGCATTTGGTGACGTAGAACTCTTTCAAGACATCAATTATGGTGGTGAGAACTGGAGGACAACCTTGAGCTATGATTACGTAGGTGATCATTGGAATGATCAAGTTTCTTCGATTATTATCTCATCAGGAAAATGGGACTTCTATGCAGATAGCTATCACAGAGGTTTTCACCAAGTTTTAGGACCAGGAGCATATCCTTGGGTTGAAGACGCTGGAATAAGCAATGACACAATCTCATCTTTTTACCAGATAGCGTGACAAGAGATCGAAAGTACTTGGTCATGTTGAAAATCCATGCGCTACCCTATTGTGCGGCAGTGTCAATGGGGAAATAGCATGAGCTTACGTTAACCGTGTTGTAGAGTTCGGTTCCGCACCCGTTTAGCTGAACTCTACTACAGTTGCAGCTTGTCGAAGAACCCTATTTAGTGAGACAGTAAGATACCAATGCATCTCAATTTATGCCGAGAATCTTCAAAACGGTTGACTATGAAGCGACACTCAATCTGACTGCACTGATTTAATTGCCCAGGTTCTTCTGGGTTTTTGCTGTAGAAATTTACTTGAATAATTCAAAAGCCTGGAAATTGACAGCTTGAAAGCCTCAATTTTGAGTATTTATCAATATCGTTCACAACCGCAAGTATAGGAGAGCTAGTGAATCTTTACCAAAAATTAGCTATTGCAACCGTTAACGCAGCCCTAAGCTTTACCATACTCAAAGCTAACTCGGCTCTTGCTGCCAACGTCACCTATGACTTCACTGTAGATTTGACTAGCGGTTCATTGACAGGTCAGCAGTATTCAGGTTTTGTTAGCTATGATGACTCAACCTTAACGGGAATTGGGCTTGAGACATTGGGAGTCCGTAAAGGAATATCTATTTCTTTCAATTTTTTAGATGAAACTTACGACGAGACTAGCGACCTTGATTTTCCCAGTTATCCCCTGTTAGAGTTCCAAGACGGCTCCTTTTCGGGATTGACCTTTCTTGCACTAAATCAGTCTGGGTTTGGATTCCAATTTAGCACACAGCATCTAAGTGAATTGGGTGGAGACTTATTCCTATACGGTAAGGTACCCACCGTAGACGGAAGAGGAGTTACAAAGTACTCTTTACGCTCTGTCCCAGAGCCTAGCTTAACATTAAGCTTAGCGTTTATGGGTTTTGGCTTGCTCCTAAAGAAAAAACTAGCATCCAAAAAGAAAAAGTAGTATTCAAGCAAAGCACGTATTTTAGAAGTCATAGCAATCCTAAATGATTGCTGAGAAAGCTTCATACTCATATAGCTTGTGAAAATAAAATATTTGTTGGTCTGTCACAAAGGTAAACAGTCTTTTGACAATAGTAAAAGACTTATGGTGCTGTAGGGTAGGCCAACTGATGTAAAAACCGCTTAATATCAGCAATCGTCCTTAATTTACTTCAAAGTCCTGTTATGAAATACCAAGTTATTCTGCAACATAGTGAAGAAGACTGTGGTGCAGCGTCCCTAGCCACCATTGCCAAACACTACGGACACACATTTACCCTCAACCGCGTTCGAGAAGCCGTAGGCACAGGTTCTAGAGGAACATCCTTGCTGGGATTGAAGCGAGGAGCAGAAGTACTAGGATTCAATGCCCGCCAAGTAAAAGCCACTACCCAACTAATCGACCAATTAGATCAAGCTCCTCTACCAGCAATTATCCACTGGAAAGGCTACCACTGGGTCGTATTATACGGACAAAAAGCCAAAAAATATGTCATAGCCGACCCTGGTGTTGGGATTCGTCATCTTACCCGTAAAGAGTTAATGGCGGGTTGGAATAATGGCGTCATGTTACTGCTGACTCCAGACGACAGTCGTTTTTATCAACAAGAATCAGATAAAATTGGCGGTTTGGGAAGATATCTGCAACGGGTTTGGCCTTATCGTTCTATTCTCGCTCAAGCGATCGCTATTAACATCGCCATTGGACTGCTTTCTTTAGCATCTCCCTTTATGATGCAACTACTCACCGATGATGTCTTAGTACGAGGAGATACCCAACTACTAACCACCGTCGCCATTGGCGTTATCGCCATGAACTTAATTAGAAGTGCCATTAGCTTAGTCCAGTCTCACCTGATCGGTCACTTTGGTCAAAGATTGCAATTAGGACTAATCCTAGAATACGGACGCAAACTCTTACATTTACCCCTCTCCTACTTTGAAGGACGACGCAGTGGGGAAGTTGTCAGCCGCATTGCTGATGTCAACGCCATCCATAACTTAGTTTCTCAAATCGTCCTCGGATTACCCAGTCAATTTTTTATCGCTGTAATTTCCTTGGGCTTTATGCTCTTTTACAGTTGGGAACTAACTCTAGCTTCCATAGTTGCATTTATTATTGTCACAGCTGTTAACTTGCTTTTCTTACCAGCAATGCGCCAGAAAACGCGCAAGATGATTGTTTCTGGTACGGAAAACCAAGGCTTTTTGGTGGAAACATTTCGCGGCGTTCAGGTATTAAAAACTACCCAAGCTACTCCCCAAGCTTGGGAAGAATACCAAGGGAATTATGGTCGCCTTGCCAACTTGAGCTGGAGTACGATGAAGTTGGGACTTTATAGCAGTACAGTGACTGGCGTTCTTTCCACTTTCATTAGTATTGGCATCCTTTGGATGGGTAGCTATTTAGTCATTAATCGCACCTTAACAATCGGTCAATTGATGGCATATAACGGCATGAGTGGCAATTTTCTGGGCTTCCTAACTGCGGCGATCGCCTTAGTAGATCAGTTTATCACTGCCCAGATAGTCATTCAACGCCTGACAGAAGTTATTGATGCTACCCCTGAAGACGAAAATGATTTTAAAAAGCCTTGGGCACAAATTCCTGGTAATGTAGATATTACCTGCACTGAACTTAACTTCCATCATGCAGGTAGAGTTGACCTACTACAAGATTTTTCTTTAACTATTCCTGGCGGTAAAGTCATTGCTTTAATTGGGAAATCTGGCTGTGGTAAAAGTACCCTTGCTAAAGTCATGACTGGCTTATATGAACTTCAGTCTGGCAATATTCGTTATGGTTTCTATAATCAGCAAGACCTGTCTTTAGAATGTCTGCGACAACAAGTGGTATTAGTACCACAAGAACCCCACTTCTGGAGTCGTTCTATTATTGATAACTTTCACTTTAGCTATCCTCACATCAGTTTTGAAGAAATTGTGAGAGCTTGTCAAATTGCTGGTGCAGATGAATTTATCAGCAAACTACCCGATAAATATCAAACTGTCTTAGGAGAATTTGGTGCAAATCTTTCGGGTGGACAACGCCAAAGATTAGCGATAGCCAGAGCAATAGTTACTGAGCCACCTGTCTTAATTTTAGATGAATCCACAGGCGCACTCGACCCAGTAAGCGAAAGACAAGTACTAGATAGACTTTTATCCCATCGTCATGATAAAACTACCATTCTGATTAGTCACCGTCCCAAAGTCATACAGCGGGCAGATTGGATTGTACTTTTAGAACAAGGACGTTTAAAAATCCAAGGTACACCAGAAGAATTGCAGAAATTACCCGGTGAACATTTAGACTTTCTAGATAATATTGTCCCCTCTCAGGATGTGTTGACGCTGACAGCTTCCCCGGCTCATCGTAACGGCAAGACTGCTGCCATTAATTAAGATAGCAATCCTAAATCAGTTGTAAAAATCTCTGTTTTATCTGTGTCTCTGCGGTTTATTTATATGACATCATGGTTAGCAACACAAATTTTTTACCCCCAATTCAAACAAACGAATTTCTCCCACCAATTAGTCGTTGGACAAGTTTTGGCGGAATGTTTATTCTCTGCGTTTTAGGACTAGCTGTTCCAGTCGTTGCTGTTGCTAAGTATAAGGTTACAGTCCAAGGACAGGCGGTTGTGCGTCCGGCGGGTGAATTGCGAATTGTGGAAGCGGCGACAGAAGGTCAGGTAATGCACATTTATGTCAAGGAAAATCAAGTTGTCAAAAAAGGAGATGCGATCGCAACTATCGACGACTCCCGTCTGCAAACCAAAAAGAGCCAATTGCAAACTAGTATTCAACAATCTAAGTTACAACTAGTGCAAATCAATGCCCAGATTAATGCCCTCAACAGCCAGATTAGAGCCGAAACTGACCGCATTAACCGGATTATTACTGGCGCCCAAGCCGAATTGAGGGGTCGTCGTCGGGAATATCAAGATAAAAATATTACTACTGTTTCTGAACTCCAAGAAGCTGATGTCAACGTCAAAATTGCTGAGAAAGAATTGCACGCTGGGGAAGCACAGTTAAAAACAGCACAAGCAAATCTCCATGCGGCTGAAGCTGCCTTGGGTGTAGCCCAGTCAAAACAGAACCGATATGAGAGTGTAGCCGCCCAAGGGGCGCTATCTAAGGATCAATTGGAAGAAGCACAATTAGCTGCCAAACAGCAAGAGCAAGCGGTAAAGGCGCAACAAGCAGCAGTGGAAGCGCAACAACAAACAATTGAACGGTTACAACAAGCAGTATCTGCTGTCATTGCTAGAAGACAACGCGCTCAAGTTGCCGTAAATCCAAGTAATACAGAAGTAACTGTTGCTACCGAGCGGATCGCTCAAGAAAAAGCCGCAGGGGAAAGCAGCAAGGCGACTTCAGAAAAGGAACGTCAAGACCTAGTTAAGCAACGGATTGAAATTGAAAAGCAGTTAGAGCGTGATACTAGCGAACTCAAACAAGCTCAAATAGATTTAGCTCAAACCACGATCGCAGCTACCGCCGATGGTATTATATCTCAACTTAATTTGCGAAACCCAGGTCAAACTGTGCGGGCTGGCGAGGAACTGGTGCAAATTGTCCCCACTAATGCGCCTCAGGTTTTGAAAGCAGCAGTGGCATCTGAAAATCAAAGTAAGTTAAAAATTGGTCAAAAAGTCCAAATGCGGGTGAGCGCTTGTCCTTACCCAGATTATGGTACTCTCAATGGGAAAGTAGAGGCGATTTCTCCAGATGCGATCGCTCCTCAAAATAATCAAACAAATGCATCAATGCCTAATCCGACTAGTCCAAAAGCTGCTGCGCCTGGTGCTTTCTATGAAGTGACTATTGAACCGGAAACTCTGGTTTTAGGTAAAGGGAAAAACCAGTGTCACATTCAATTGGGCATGGAGGGTAGGGTTGATATTATTTCCCGTGAAGAAACGGTGCTGCAATTCTTTCTCCGTAAGGCGAGATTGATGAGTAATTTGTAACTTTTTATTTTGGTATATCTTGCCTACTTTTAAGTTTTAAAAATTTTACTTTCATCTAGTAAAAAGATCTGATGAAATTAATTGTAGAAAAATTTATCAGAACGGCTAGCTGAAAACTCTTAAAAATGTGGCTTGAAGTCATGGCATGATTGATTGCATATTCACAGGTATAAAATGAGCAAGTGAGGCTGGTTATGACATGGCAATCTATGGAGATAGAAATTGGCACTCAGATTTATTAGGAATTTTCAGTATTATTGGAGTGCTTGCTCATGTCATATTTTGTTGTGAAAATCACGCTTTAGCCCAGATTACCCCTGATGGAACATTAGGCGATAACTCTTCAACGAGAACCCCCAATGTCAATATTAAAGGACTGACGGCTGACCGGATTGATGGTGGAGTAACTCGCGGTGCAAACCTGTTCCATAGTTTTCGTGAATTCAATATCAAAGAATGCCAGCGTGTTTATTTTGCTAATCCCCCGGGAATCTCCAATATTCTCACACGAGTGACGGGAAGTAATATCTCCAATATTCTCGGCACTTTAGGGGTGGATGGTGGTGCAAATTTGTTTTTGATCAATCCCAATGGGATTTTATTTGGGAACAATGCACGCCTGGATGTGGCGGGTTCGTTTGTGGCGAGTACAGCGAATTCTTTTGTGTTTAGCAATGGGTTGGAATTTAGTGCAACTAATCCTCAGACTCCTTCCCCATTACTAACAGTTAATCCTTCGGCGTTGTTGTTCAATCAACTTCAGGCTGGCAGAATTGAAAATAGGTCAATTGCACCAGCAGGAACAGACCCAACAGGCTTTTTTGCATTTGGTTCGCGAGTACCAGATGGTAAAAGTTTACTGCTGGTCGGTGGTAATGTCAGCATGGATGGGGGAAAATTAAATGCTTTTGGTGGGCAAGTTGAGTTAGGAGGGTTGGCGGAACCTGGTACTGTTGCGCTGAGTGTAGATGGCGATAATCTCAGCTTGAGATTTCCTGAGAATGTTGCGCGAACTTCGGTATCCCTTACTAACCAAGCAGGTATATATGTAACTGGGGCTGGTGGCGGTAACATTGCAGTCAATGCCTCTAATCTAGAGATTTTAGGAAGAAGTGTTTTAGGCGGTGGTATTGGGCAAGGTTTGGGGACATCTGAAACTGTTGCGGGAGATATTACGCTGAATGCTACCGGGTCAATCAAAGTTTCATCTGAAAGCTTAGTTAGTAATTTTGTCGGCTTTGGGTCAGGCAATGGGGGTAACATTACTATCGATTCTGGTTCCTTCTCTCTAAGTGATGGCGCTCAACTTACTGCCTCAAATTATGGACAAGGAAATGCGGGGAATGTGAATGTGAATGTTACTGGTGCTGTTAATATTGCTGGGGATTTTAGTGGGATTCACAACTTTGTGTCAAACATTACTATCAATTCTGGTTCTTTCTCATTACGCGATCGCGCTCAACTTTAAGCCTCAACTGCTGGACAAGTGAATGCGGGGAATGTGACAGTGCACGCACAAGATGCTGTTTCTCTTGCAGATAATGCTTTCATCTTGAGCAGGGTGGAAAGAGGGGGTGTAGGTAAAGGTGGCAATATTGTGGAGGCTCAAGGATGGATCGTTAGTGGTAAGGGTGATATTATGCTTGTGGCTCAATCTGGGCAAAGTTCTTCTATTCCCTCTGTTATGTCCTGTAGTCAATGATTTGTTACCCCAAGAGTTGGGCGAGGAATTCCGATGAAACCCAAGAGTCATAAAAACAATCAGTGGCAACGGATATGTAACGGATGTAACATATGGTTCATTCGTTCCTTAAAAAGACATGACTTGCCTGTTTCAATTCTCTTGGTTCTAGTGACAGCTTTTTTGTGCGTTATTGCTTTTCCTGTTGCTGCAACTATAGAGACACAACATATCGCAACTCTTGGAGTCTCAATCCAAAATCCTTCTGCACAAACACAAGACTTGCTGCAACAGGGTAAAGTACTGTATGAGGCAGGACAGTTTGCAGAAGCGGTTAAAGTTTTACAACAAGCAGTTAAAAGTTTTGGCAGCCAAGGCAATGAATTGCAGCAGGCTGTGGCATTAAGTAATTTGGCGTTGGCATATCAAAAAATGGGTAATTTGCCACCAGCGCAACAGGCAATTACAGATAGCTTGAAGTTACTCGAAAAATCCTCTAATTCCCAAAATCTTCAGGTTTTGGCTCCAATTCTAGATATTCAAGGTAGTATTCAACTAGACTTGGGACAAGCTGAACAGGCACTTAACACCTGGCAACGTGCAGAAGTAAGCTATAAGCAATTAGGTGATCAAAATGGCATTACCCGCGATCGCATCAACCAAGCACAAGCATGGCAAGTTTTGGGATTTTACCGTCGGGGTTTGACAATCTTGACTCAATTGCAGCAGCAGTTACAACTACAACCTAACTCTATTACTAAAGCAGTAGAATTACGGTCTTTTGGTGATGCTCTGCAATTGGCGGGAGATTTGGATCAATCGCGTCGGGTATTACAGCAAAGTTTGGAAATTGCCCAAAAATTGGATTCTCCGCAGGATGTGAGCGCCGCTTTGTTCAGTTTAGGCAACACGTCACAAGTACAGCAAGACTTGCAAGAAGCGATAAAGTTTTATCAGCAAGCTGCTGCGATCGCTCCTAACCCGATTACCAAAGTCCAGGCTCAAATTAATCAGTTGAGCTTGCTAGTGAACACTGAACAAACAGTAGCCGCGCAGACACTATTGCCGCAAATCCAAACTCAACTCGCAGAACTACCTGCTTCTGTGACAACTATCTATGCCCGCATTCATCTAGCTGAAAGCTTGATGAAATTTGGGACTACACCCCAAGCGATCGCTCAAATCTGCGCGATCGCTTTGCAACAAGCTCAAGATTTGGCAGATAAGCGAGCCGAGAGCTTTGCCCTTGGCACTTTGGGCAGTGTATACGAGCAAACTAAACAATGGTCAATTGCCCAGAACCTCACCCAACAGGCACTGATTATAGCCCAAACAATCAACGCCCCAGATATCGCTTATCGTTGGTATTGGCAGTTGGGACGCTTGTTAAAACAGCAGGGAGAGATTGAAGGCGCTATTGCCACCTATGATACTGCGGTCAAAGAGTTGCAGACTCTCCGTAGTGACTTAGTTTTTGTGAATAGAGATGTCCAGTTTTCCTTTAAAGAAAGTGTAGAACCTGTATATCGAGAGTCCGTAGAATTACTGTTGCAGTTTCAGCAAACTCATCCGAGCGAAGCAACCCTAGACAAAGCTAGACAGAGGATTGAAACACTGCAACTGGCGGAATTAGACAACTTTTTCCGGGAAGCTTGCATTAATGCCAAAACTGTTTTGCTTGACACACTGGTAGATAAAGATAATCCCACAGCCGCAATCATTTATCCAATTATTCTGCCTTCTGAACTCCAAGTGATTGTCAAAATTCCTCAACAACCACTGCGTAATTATACAGTAAACAAGTCCAAGAAGGAAGTAGAAGGGATTATCAGAGAACTTAGAGAGTATCTTTTAGAACCTGATAGGACTGAGGAAGTGCAGGCGCTGTCACAGGAAGTCTATGGGTGGTTAATCAAAGAAATTGAGTCAGATTTAAAAGAAAGTGGAGTCAAAACCCTTGTTTTTGTACTGGATGGAATATTGCAAAACGTGCCAATGGGTATATTGTATGACGGTGAGCAATATCTGGTAGAAAAATATGCTGTAGCACTCAGCTTGGGACTCCAGTTACTCGCACCCAAACCCTTGACACAAACAAAACTCAACGTCCTAGCTGCCGGGTTAGTACAACCACCACAAAACTTTCAACAGCAATTTCCACCGTTACCAGAAATTAAATCAGAATTCAACTCCATTTCCCAAGCGATCGCGTCTACCACCGAGTTACTAGATCGGGATTTCAACAGCAAAAACCTAGAGAATAAGGTAAACGCTGTGCCATTTAATGTGTTACATCTGGCAACCCACGGTCAATTTAGCTCCCGTGCTGAGAATACTTTTATACTTGCCGCTGATGGCCCGATCAACGTGATGCAATTTGATAGCCTGCTGCGACGTCGGGATGAAACTCGCTCACAAGCTTTGGAAATGCTGGTTTTGAGTGCTTGCGAAACTGCTGCTGGTGACAATCGCGCCACGCTAGGGCTAGCAGGAACATCCGTGAAAGCTGGTGCCCGTAGTACCTTGGCTTCACTGTGGCATATCAATGATAAATCTACTGCTATCTTAATTGGTGAATTTTATCGTGAGTTAGTTAAAACTAAGGTGACAAAGGCTGAAGCCTTGCGTCGTGCCCAAGTAAAGTTGTTAAAAGATTATCCCAATTACAGTCGTCCTGGCTACTGGGCACCTTATGTTTTAGTTGGTAACTGGCTTTGACGCATTTATCTAATATCGCTTTTATCCGCGCGAAAAATGGGAAGACTGAAGCGCTGGGCAGTCGTGCTTCTTTAAAGACTACTGCTACAGCATCTGGCGATCGCTTTGCTTGGACTTCAAACAGAGGACAATTGATTTGCGATCGCTGGTAGTTTAACTTTTGCCAAAACAGCCTAAAACAAGCGCGTGTTTATCGTTTTCCAATCATTACCATCCGGACTCCACCATTAGGAGCAAGGGTAAACCCACGTCGTTGCAGTTTAATAGATTTATTTTCCACCAAGGCAAGTTGATAATTGGATAAAACTGTTGCCAAGACTAATTTCATTTCTAACTGAGCAAGCGCATATCCCAAACATCGCCGGCTTCCACCACCAAAAGGAATGTATTCCCAAGGGGAATACTGCCGAACAAGAAAACGTTCCGGATTAAATTGTTGAGGATTAGGATACAAATCTTCCCGGTGATGCAGGAGGTAGATACTCGCCATTAAGGTTGTGTCAGGCTCAAGCTGATATCCGGCAATATTTATGGATGATTTGGTAATGCGGGGGAAAAGCACTGGAAGGACTGGATACATTCGCAGTGTTTCTTGACAAACTGCACTTAAGTAAGGAAGTTGGGCAATTTCCATCGGCTTAGGATTTTCTCCCAAACTGTTAAGTTCCTGCTGCAATTTTAAGAGTACATCTGAATTTTGATGAACTTGATAGAAAGCCCACGCTAATGTTGTTGCAGTAGTTTCATGTCCAGCAAATAAAATTGTGAGCAATTCATCTTTTAATTCATCGTCGGTCATTGCTTGCCCATTTTCATCCCGTGCTGCCATCATCAAGCTCAAAACATCACCCTGATTATGATTGTTCTTTGTCCTTTTCTCTTCAATTTCTGCTTGAAGTAGCTCATAAACATAGCGTTGTCTGCGTTTCATCCGCCCCCAAGGAGTCCATGTTCCCCAATCTTGTTGTAAAAACGGCAAAAATAGCATACTGGAGCGCAAGGGAGAATCAGTCATATCCAGCCAAGCTGTCAGTAGAGGTTTAAGTTTTTGATAACGTTCGCCTTCAGTTAAGCCAAAGACAATTTGTAAAATCACCTCTAGGCTTACTTTCTGCATGGCAGATCGAGCCACAAAAGGTTGACCAATTTGCCATTGGCTGGCGATTTGCTCAGTAATTAAGCAGATTTGCCCTGCATAAGCTTGTAGCTTTTCTCCATGAAAGGGGGGCATTAATAATTTTCGTTCTCGTCGATGGCGGGCACCATCTATTAACATTAGAGAATTTCGCCCAATCACAGGCTCTGCAATTTTATTCCCACGACCAACATCAAATTTAGAATCTTGACTGAAAATTTCTTGAATGGCTTGGGGATGGCTAAGAATTACATAAGAACCGAGTCCACCCAGCTGCATGGAAAAAATATCTCCATACTTTTGACTATATTTTTGCTGAAATCCAATCGGATCGGCAATCCATTTTAAAAGTTGCCACCACGAAGGACTGGTAATACAATTCGGTAATTGACTAAACATTATATTTCCCGATACCTTTTTGCTAACATTCATTAACAAATACACTAGCCATACCACTATCTTAGAGGTTGTTTGAAAAGTGTTTCGCTGTGACTTTAGGCACTTATAGATCCCCCCAACCCACGGCACTGCGCTCAGAGGGGTCTCCCCAAGTAGAGCAAGTGGCATGGATTTAGAGGGATCTAGAACGTTTTGCTCTTCGCTTAGAGGACTTTTCAAACATCCTCTTAGCATTTGTAAGTATATATGAGTAATTGTTAGCGTTTGATCAGCTATTCGCTAACCTTTCGGTTCGTAAAAATCAATAAATTGACAAGTACATTTAACACATATGTAATCCAAGTTTACTTCTCTGTTTACTATTCTTGCGAATGTAAGTTGATGCACATCTTGGACATTGCATAACGATGTCTATGATGGTCACTGAGCTTCATCGTACCCCTACGGGGAAGAAAGCTAGCAAGAGCGTCTCCAAGAGTTGTGTGGGCGTAGCTGCGGTACTAATTCATATTTATATTCTGCAATGCTGTTTTTCTACTATCACTGATAACCGCTATACCTACCAGCCTTGATGCGAAGGTTTTTTGTAGTCCTGTGTAGTACAAAAAGGTCGGCGAAGCAATTTTTTACTAATGCTGGTTCCGTTCTCCTCAAATACTATTAAGTGCAATACCTGCTCTAGGAAACGCCGTTTGTCAAAAATGCCTTGAATTAGCACCTCTAGTTCAGTTGCGCCCTTAGCAGGAAAGTCCTCACCATCAATCGTGCGCCAGGGTAAAAACTCATGCCAGTCCGAGGTTAATGTCCCAACTCGGGCCCGATTTTCATAAGTGATAACTAAGAATGTATTATATGAAAACAGCTTCGGTATTTGTTCAATGTAGGTTTGAATTCGCTGATAACCTTCTTTGAAAGTCGCCTGTTCATCATTTGGCTGAATTGAGACAATAACTGCCAAGGGTAAACCGTTGATAAAGACAACTACATCAGGACAGTGAGCATGACTCCCTTCAACTACAGTCAACGGATGAATAACTAGCCAATCATTCTTCAGTAGATTAAACGGATCAATGAGCCATACTTTGTCATGAACTATTTCTTCGTTATACAGGTATTCAACTTGCACACCATCGGTCAAAAACTTGTGAAAGCGGTGGTTATTTTCCAGCAAGTCGGAACTTTCTGTGCAGGTAACCTGATGGATAGCTGCGGCGATCGCCTGATCAGGTTTTTTCGGGTTAATATGAAGCAAAGCTTTATAAAGGCGCTGATACAAAACCACATCACTATAACTGCTGCGCCCTATCTGATGCTTACCCAAAGCAATATCTGGCTCTAATAAAACTGTGTAGCCAATGACCTCGAACCAAGTCAGCAAAGATGGTACGATGGCTTCTGTGCCATACGCCACACGTAGCTTGCTTAAGAGCAGGGGTACGCCCGCCGCAGGCATCGCAGATTGTGTGAAATCAAAACGCTGGCGAAGCTTTCTTGAAACACGACTCGTTTTAGCAGTTGTTTTTTTTAGCTGTGGTGGATTCATCAACAGTAGAAGACTTAATTTGAGTCAACGCAGAAGCTAGTGCCTAGTTACTGGCATCGGTTGGTATATTCACAGATGAAGTATACGGTTTGATAGTAACTATCAAAGCTGAAGTTGATCTGCAAGATTGTATCTTGTGCTACATATTACCAATAATATTGGTAATATTGTGATGAACAATTAGAGTTAGCTCTGTATTAATGCTTAACCTTTGTTTCTTGCTCTAAAAACAGGTTGCCAATATCAAAGAAAAGTTGCATAGTACCTCGGTAGCCAACTTTGGTGAACTGACCATGATCTAAGCGGTCAAAAATGGGAATCCCTTGACGATAGAGAGGAATTTTTAAGCGTTGAGCGATCGCAACTGCATGGGAGTTGCTAATTAATAAATCAGACCCAACCGCCAGTTGCTCAAAGTCTTCCAAATCGCCGATAGTGACGCTATTAATCGGAAGTTTTTCCAGCAGAGGAAAGCGTGTTGTTGTCACTGCTGCGTGAATCTGAACTCCGAGCGATCGCATGAAAGAAACTGTTGACCAAAGTAGATCTGGTTCCAGCGCTAGAGAAACTCGCTTGCAACCAAAGTAAAAGTGATTTTCCAACATCACATGTTGTAACTGACGGCGTTGATGGCGATATTTCTCTGGTACGCTGACACCGCTGATATCCGCCAATGCTTGCAGGAATTTATCTACTGCTGCTAGTCCTGTCAGTTCACCAAATACCTCGTAAGGTATATTGAATCTCTTATCCAAAATTTGCGCCCCAGCCCGCATACTCTCACCTAGTGCCAAAGTGAATACAGAACTGCCAATTGAGCGCAACTGTGCTGCATTTGTGCCATTAGCTGTGATGCCTGCGGCGGGCAAAGCCAACGCACTAGAGTAATCTTCTATATGACTATCTAGTGAGCCAGAAAGGTCAGGTACAACAATAGGTACGAGTCCAAAGGAAGTGACAATTTCTTTAATTTCCTGTACATCCCCTGGTGTGAAGGCAGAACTCGCCAAAATAGTGATTTGTGTGGGACAAGCCTCTTGCTCGGAGCTTTTTTGGGGGATTTCCCTGATTATACTCTCAACTGCACCAGCAAAGCCATCCTGTAATGTACCTTTGAAATCTGGTGTAGAGACAAGCACAATTGGTAAATAATCTAGTTCTGGGTGACGGTGGCGAATCTCCTTGACAAAGCGCCCCATGTCATCGCCTCTGGTTTCCACAAGTCCAGTACTACAAAGACCGATAATTTCTGGTTTGGATCTCTGCACCAAAGTCAAGATTGCTTGTTCAACTCTTTCCTCGCCACCCAAAATGGTTGCAACTTCTGTCATCGCCGTACTGGAAAGGGGAATTGCTTGACGGAAATGCTGTACTAATACTCCCTTAGCCAAAGCAGTACAGCCTTGAGAACCGTGTAATAAAGGCATCATTCCCTTCAATCCCAAAAAGGCTAAAACTGCACCTACAGTTTGGCTTTGCTTGAGGGGATTAACTGCAACTGATGTACTCGTAACGCTAATAATAGCCATCAAATGTCCTCCTCTGGAGAATTTCCTGCTTCCCCATCCTCTGACCACGGGGCTGGCTGGCATACTTGCTCCCACACAGGGTTATAAAAAGCGGCATACAGTTCTTGTGCTACCTCTAAGATTCCGATATAGCCTGCATAGGGATGGTTGCGTTCTTGATTAATGTCTAGAAATGGAATCCTAGCTGTGAGAGAGGTGTCTTGATGGCGTTTATCAGCAATTAACATATCAGCTTGATTTTCGTTAATTATCTGTAGGATTTCTTGAGGACTATTTTCTTCTAGAATTATCCCATCCTGACCCAGTAAACTTTTGACTCTAATTCTATCCTCCTCAGTATTATTCTTAGTACTAATAGCAATAACTTCCATTCCCAATTTCTTAGCTGTAAAGATAATCAACCAACTCTTGAAACTTCCAATAGAAAGAATAACGCGCTTACCTTGCAATCGGGTGATATAAAGAGCAAGTTTCTCTTTTAAAGCGGCAGTTTCTTCTGCAATTAGTTTTTCTGTACGTTCTTGTAAATCAGGATGACCTAACTTCGCAGCAATGTTCCTTAGGCACTGATTGATTTGCTCAACACCATAAATAGACTCTTCAATATAAGGGATGCCATATTGTTTCTCCATGCTTTTTGCCATGTTGATTAGTGCTTTGGAGGAGAGGATCACGTTAAGCTTGGCACGATGGGCATAGCAAACTTCTTTGTAGACAGCATCACCTGTAATTTTTGCCAAAACTCGGATACTTAATTTCTCCAATAACGGTAGAACATTCCATATTGCACCTGCGATGTTGTATTCACCAATTAGGTTAATGTCATAGGGTGTACTAGTATCTGGTTCAGCTGTTCCAATAACAGATGAAAGCATTGCTTCACCAGCAACACGGTTGCCCAAATTTTGGTTCCCAATGAATCCAGGGCAATGTACTGGGATAGTGGGTATTCCTGTTTTCTCAGTGGCATCTTTACAAACTCCCTCTATGTCATCCCCAATCAAAGCGGTGATGCAAGTAGAGTAAACAAATACCGCCGCAGGTTTGTAGCGTCTTTGTAATTCTAAAATACCTTTGTACAGCTTTTTGGCTCCACCAAAGATGATATCGTTCTCATCGATGTCACTGCTAAAGCGTATCTTGTATAGCATCGAACTAGAGGAGAGACTGCTGTAACTTCCCCAAATACTGGCAGCACAGCCACTTGGTCCGTGGACTACATGAGCCGCATCGGTGATTGGTACTAGGGTAATCATTGCACTATCAAAAGCGCAACTCCCTTGAGTAGTGCCAGGTTGGGGTAATTGTGTAGAAGACTTTTTTTTCTTTTGTATCTGCTGCTGACGAGCATCTTCAGAATTTGAGTCACTGAGTGAATCGTTAATTTTTCCTGGTGTGGGATTCATTTGTTTGGTGACAATAAGTAGAAGTTTTTAGGTGTTAACTGAATTTCCAAAGGCTTTTATAGGATTTTATTGATTAACTATGTATCTAAAGCATGGAATAAAAGGGAATGAGAAAGAGAATTACTCATCCCCTAAAACATAAACATCAACTAGGTTAGAGAAGGAGAAAACAAAAACACGAACTAGACTATTAAAGTATTAATCTTGCCCTGTAAGTGTTAGTGTATTAGTGTTATGGCTGTGAAGAAAAAACACGCAGAAGTTAAGATTAGCTATTCTATTACCTCCATTTTAAAGGATTTGTGAGAGAGTGGGCGATTCTCGCCCACCTAATATTTACTTTGTCTTTAGCACCTGAGTCTGAACAAAAACCTTACTTCTTCTAGCTACCGGAAACTATTTCTACATTTCCTTTTTTCAGCGCTTCTAGTGCTTCGCCTTCAGCATCTTCTAGCTTCTTCTCACCATCTGCTTGAGCGTTAGCAGCACCGATCAGTTTTGCAGCATTTTCTTCGCTTTCGAGAATACCAAATTCAATCAACAAATCTTCTAGCTCGTCCATCTCAATCGGTGTGGGAACGGCAAGATTTGTATTGTTGATAATCTTGTCTGCTAATGTCCGGTATTGATTAGCTTGATTGCTATCGGGTGCGTACTCGTTGACAGTCATCCGGCGCAATTCTGCGTGTTGCACGATGTTGTCGCGGGGAACAAAGTGAATCATCTGAGTACTCAATCTGGCCGCTAATGTACTAATCAGTTCGTCTTCTCTGTCAGTATTTCGACTGTTACAAATTAGACCTCCCAAGCGCACGCCGCCAGTATGAGCGTACTTGAGAACACCGCGAGAGATGTTATTAGCAGCAAACATCGCCATCATTTCACCAGAGGTAACGATGTAGATTTCTTGGGCTTTACCTTCACGAATTGGCATGGCGAAACCACCGCACACAACGTCGCCCAACACATCGTAGGATACGAAATCTACATTTGAGTAAGCGCCGTTTTCTTCGAGGAAGTTGATGGCAGTGATGATCCCGCGACCGGCGCAACCTACACCAGGTTCAGGTCCACCAGATTCCACGCATTTGATATCTCGGAAACCATTGATAACTACTTCTTCAAGTTCGATATCTTCCACAGCACCTCGTTCAGCAGCGAGGTGCAACACGGTGGTTTGAGCTTTACAGTGCAGAATCAAACGGGTAGAGTCAGCTTTCGGGTCGCATCCCACAATCAAAATCCGCTTACCCACTTCTGCCATAGCAGCAAGGGTATTTTGGGAAGTGGTAGATTTACCGATACCACCTTTACCGTAGAAAGCAATTTGTCTAATTTTTTCGTCGGACATGATGATTTTTCCTGTAATTGTTTGGTGGGTCTGTCAGTTGATGAGGCGATTGTGCTCTCAAGGTACAGCAGTGACTATGTGTAGAACGTCATTGGAGGTGCTCGTTCTACAGCAAAAAGAGTCCGAATCCAGAGCATATTCAAGTTTTGGTCAGTTTTCGTTGGCCATTAATCATTATTTTTTTATGACTAATGGCTAGAGCGATAAGACATCACTCAAGGAATATTGCAAGTATTACCATCCGCTCACTAAAATGATTTCTCTGGCGGTAGTAATACCAATTGGACAAAAGAAAGCTACAGATTCCAAGCTGGAAACCCAGATTCAATCCGAATTTATTAATTACGTTAGCGTCACGGTAGCGAGTCCGCCAGCGTCATTACGTAGCTTGCTTCTCCCCGTTCGCGTAGCGTCTCGTAGAGAAGGCAAGTATTACGAATTACGAATTGGCATAACTCTATATCTCCTTTCTTCAGCATTATCGGTTGTTGTAATCCCCTGAAGGTTGCTCATACCTAAAGAGTGGTTGCAGCAGGAATTTAAATTTACGCCAAGTTTTCCTTTAACCACACAACCAACCAAGCATTGCAATCCCTCTAAACAGTCGCTACAACTTCCCCGATTTTGCTGATATCATAACCGCCGAGAATTTCAAATTGTGAGTGAACCAGCCGATGTCCCAAAGTACTAAGCAACTGCTGTACTGGTGCTTCTTCTAGATATTCCTTGAGAATCACTAAGTCGTATCTCGATTGATGCAGGGGAATGAATCCCAGCCCAAAGGCGGTAGCTATAGATGCCGTACTAATACCTGCATCGGCAACTCCTAATCCTACAGCTTGGGCGACATCTTGGTGATTTTTGACAATATGGTCAAAGCCTTGGATAGCATGGAACGGTATCTGCTGCTCTTGCAGTGTTTGTTCCAAAAGTAAACGACTGCCAGAACCGATTTCGCGGTTGACAATAGTCGCCCCTGCTACTAAGTCAGTAACTGTTCTGATTCCCTTGGGGTTACCAGACTTCACCAAAAGTCCCTCCTCCCAGACACCAAGGGTAATCAAAACTGCTTCCCTGCCAGCTAGAACATCTCGAACAAAGGGAGTATTATACTCACCAGTCTCAGGATCATACAGATGCATCCCAGCGATGTGCGCCTCACCTCGGCATAGACTATGTAATGCAGCCATGCTGTTGGCGAAGTTAAATTGGACTCGCAGTTGGGGATGCCAACGTTCAGTTGCTCTGGCCCATAGTGAAATCACAGGCGCACAGCCAGCAATCACAATTGTGTTGTGAAGGGTGTCGAGATTATCGTCTAGGAGCCGCACTTGAACTTTATCTGTACCTATCCGGCTCTTATCCTTACCCTTTAGATATCTTGCGGGAACCCCCGCAACTGCTTCACCATCAGCGGGAATCATATCTTGGCGAAAAGCATCTTTGCCAATCAAGGGATAAGCTATCCATTGTCCTCCTACGCGAGCCAGACTGACTCGTAGCGGCTGACCACAGGGAACAGGCTTGGCAAGAACGGCTTCAATTTCAGGTAAATCCCGCTCTAACCAGAATAGATCCTCAACTTGACAGCCAAGCGCTTTGGCCAAGCGAAGTGTTATGGCAACTGAGGGAGCATATTGTCCCGACTCTACACCACTAATAGTCTGACGAGTAACACTAGCGATGTTAGCCAAATCTTGCTGGCTCATGCCTAAGCGAGTTCTGATCGACTTCAAGTTATTACGGAGGTCACTCTCCTGCTTCATTGGCTTTGTCTCTTAGTTTCTAAAAGCCTTAGCGGATTTAACTTGCATTTGTCAAGACGAAAGTGTGGTCTTTGAGTTTATATGATTTCTCTTTGACGACATGACTGTGCTTTCGCTATCTTGATTCCCTATATAAATAGACTATCACAGAAATTGCCAATTTGCTTGCCAAGCGCAAATTATTTTTGCGGGTGGTTGTTTTTTACCTGCTATTATCGCTCAAAAACCCCAAATTCCAATAAACAGAGGATTTGTCTAGCATGAAATTATTATCAATTAAATTGGTAATAAAGTTACTAGAACCTAATTTATCTAACAGTTCAAAATATATAAGGATATACCTCTTATCCCAAACAACACTAATCATCACTATTATTAATGCAACCCCAATTATTGTAGTCATTGATGATTTGGGCGATCGCTTCATGCTGACTGCTACCGGACTCTGGAATTTCTACTTAATGGCTCCGTAAGGATTCGGTCATGCGAAAATTGCTCAAGTTATTGTCATATAACAGTTTGCGAAAAAAGTCCGAAACTCATGTTTTCAATAAACCTTCGGAAAATACCTGAACTTCGGAGCTGATCGCAAATAAAGTTTGGACTAAACGACAAAGCCAATTTTGAAAGCCTCTCTAACTAGGTTTAAAACAGCTGAATTCTTACATGGCTCCATAAGTTGAGAATTCCATTTCATCTGTTAGGTCTTATTTAGCGACAACTCTAGTAGTATTACTGTTTTTTTCGAGAAGAATTTAAGTTAGATATAGTACCTGTTAGGTATTTACTTATACTTCTCAAGTATTAAATATTCAATCTGTAATTTATTTAATTACAAATAATGATTAGAAAAACCTTGGTTAGAAATCAGCCAGAGGTCGGCAAGTTCGTGGGCAAACTGAGGATTTTTGCTGGATTTATAAGACTCAGCTTTGTGATAGCAGCAGTATTATGCTATCAGGATGCGATGTCTACGACGGGCTACGCCTACGCCCAGACTCCCAATCCTCAAACATTACCCTCAGGTCGGTTAGAGGATATTCCTGAGACTCCGTTACCGTCGGATGTGCTGTCCAAGCCACCAGACAAGAATCAATTGCTTCCATCCCCAAAACTACCAAATCAGCCGATTCTAGAGCAGAATGACCCTAATGCCAGATTTCGGGTAGATCGCATTGACGTTGTTGGCAGTACAGTTTTCAAAGCAGAACAGTTTGCCGCCGTCACAGATCCCTTTGTCGGACGGGAACTGACGTTTGCGGAGTTGCTGCAAGTTAGAAATGCGATCACGAAGCTCTACACTGATAAGGGCTATGTAACCACGGGGGCTGTGGTTACACCGCAGACAGTAGAAGCTGGGGTGATCAAAATTCAGGTGATCGAAGGGAGTGTGCAAGAAATCAAGATTATCGGTAATAGACGATTGCACAGTCAATACATTCGCGATCGCATCCAGCTTGGTACTGGAACACCCCTAAATGTGCCACGACTGCTGGAAAAACTCCAACTACTCCGTCTCGATCCGCGCATTCAAAACCTGTCAGCCGAGTTACAGACAGGTGTGCGTCCAGGAACCAATATATTATTAGTCGAGGTTGAAGAAGCAAATACCTTCAAGCTGACTACAATCCTAGATAATGGACGCTCGCCCAGTGTAGGCAGTTTTCGCCGGGGAGTAGATGTACAAGAAGCCAATTTACTAGGCTTAGGCGACACGCTCAGTGTGGGATACGCCAATACCGATGGTAGTAATACAATCAATCTTAATTACACACTACCGATCAATCCCCGCAATGGCACCCTATCCTTTGATTTTAGCCAGGGGTGGAACCATGTTATTGAACGGCCATTTAGCGTACTTGATATTCAGTCGGACATCCAGTCTTATGAATTGGGCTATCGACAACCTTTGGTACAAAAACCAACCCAAGAGTTAGCGGTAGGGCTATCGTTCTCACGCCAGTCAAGCCAAACAGCGTTGGGCATTGATAATATTGGTCCATTTCAACTATCACCCGGTGCAGATGCACAGGGAAGAACTAAAATTTCTGCCCTACGCTTTTTCCAAGAGTATACCCAACGCAGCAATCAGCAAGTGTTTGCGTTGCGATCGCAATTTAGCTTTGGGCTAGATTGGTTTGGTGCAAATGTCAGTGAGGAAGCACCAGATAGCCGCTTTTTTGCTTGGCGGGGGCAGGCACAGTGGGTACGCCAATTAGCACCAGATACCCTATTTTTAGCTAGGGGCGATTTCCAATTCACACCGGATTCCTTAGTACCTTTGGAGCAATTTGGTCTTGGTGGACAGCTAAGTGTGCGGGGCTATCGCCAAGACGCATTACTCACAGATAATGGCCTGTTATTTTCAGCGGAATTTCGAGTACCCATTGTCCGCGCTGCCAAGATTGGTGGAGTGCTGCAACTGACACCCTTCATTGATGTTGGCAAAGCCTGGAATGTCAAGGGCGAAAATCCATCACCGACTACGCTTGTTAGTATTGGGTTAGGGCTGTTGTGGAAACAGGATGATCACTTCTTGGCCCGCCTAGATTGGGGTATTCCCCTGATCTCGGTGGACGGTGAAAGGCGATCGCTCCAGGAAAATGGGCTGTACTTCTCGGTGCGGTATTCGCCGTTTTGATCGAGGCGATCGCCCAGTTGATGGTTGAAGACAATACCATTTTGGGCATCCTAAATACAAAGTATAAATAAAGGCTTGGCGATGAGTGCGACCTCTATTTGGTTGGGTCTGTGCGGTAGAATAGTGCCGTTGATGGTAATGTCACTTTGGTGCGGCTCTGTAACTGCTCAGGTAATTCCCGATAACACTTTGAATACTACTGTATCTCGAAGTGGTGATAACTTCACTATCAGCAACGGTAATCGAGTTGGCAACAACCTCTTCCACAGCTTTAGCCAATTCTCAGTTCCTACCAATGGCTCTGCTTTCTTCGACAACGCCTTAGATATTCAAAATATCTTCAGCCGCATCACTGGCGGTAGTGTTTCCCAAATTTATGAATGGTAGCGCTAATCTGTTTCTGCTCAATCCTAGTGGGATTATTTTCCAGACAAATGCTCAATTGAATATTGGCGGGCAATAGTCTATTAATATCAGGCGGTGGCTCACTGTCTTCGGCTACCTTTGGCAGTGGCTCTAGCGGTAAAGTGACGATTCGCAACACCAACACCATAGTGATCGGAGAAAGCCCCTCTGGACTTTACAGCAACATTAGACTTCTTGCATAAGTCGGGAAAAGGGTAAGGGGAAAGGGGAAAGGTTTTTGTATTTTCCTCCGCCCCTTATCCCCAGAGGGGCCCCACCTTCTCCTTTAACATGAGTCCCTTTGATCACAAGAGTGCAAAAAGCACTTTTGCAAGAGGTCTAGTACTCTCAGTTTTTTTCCCATAAGCAGCGTTTCGGGATTAAATATAGGCATTAGTGGATTGCAAGTGCAAACTGGCAAAACTCTGGCACAGGGCAAAGTTGAGTTAATTGCGTCTCATTCTCCCACCTATGTGCAGCAACCATTAACCTGTGCTGCTTCAGCTAAGAGTTAACCACAAATAAAGTTAGCAACAATTCCATTTTGGGAAACCTAAGTAGACAGATCAAAATGGAGACGAGGTGTGAAAGTAATTTCTGCTAGGTTTGGTTTGATTGGTGGAGTGTTAATATGTGGGATTTGGAGTAGTTGTGCAAATGCTCAAGTAATTTCCGATGGCACTCTCAATACCACAGTTTCTCAAAGCGGCAATAACTTCACCATTACCAACGGCAATCGTGCCGGCAACAACCTGTTTCACAGCTTCAGTCAATTCTCTATTCCTAGCAATGGTTCTGCATCTTTCAACAATGCCGCAGATGTGCAAAATATTTTTAGTCGTGTGACTGGGGGCAATGTTTCTCATATTGATGGATTAATTACAGCCAACGGTAGCGCCAATCTATTTTTGCTTAATCCCAATGGGATTCTTTTTGGTGCTAATGCCAAATTAAATATCGGTGGTTCGTTTATTAGCACGACAGCTAACAGCATCAAATTTGCTGATGGGACTGAATTTAGCGCCATTAATCCCCAAGCTAACGCATTACTAAGTATTAATGTTCCCATTGGACTGCAACTGGGTAATAATCCTTCACCAATACAAGTCCAAGGTACAGGACATTTAGATATCAAGAGTGGTTTTACTCCTGTGATTCGCAATCCTAGCCCAACAAGATTGCAAGTACAGGCAACAAAAACTCTGGCGTTGGTGGGTGGTAATCTGAATCTCGATGGCGCTACCCTGAGTGCGGAAACAGGGCATATAGAATTAGGTAGCCTGGGAGGTTCAGGATTAGTTAGTTTAGTGCCAACCACTCAGGGCTATAAATTGGAGTATGGCAACGGGCAAAGCTTTGGTGACATTCAACTAGCACAAAAGTCACTATTAGATGTCAGTGGAGTAAATGCCGGTTCAGTTCAGCTTCAGGGACGAAATATTCGCTTGAGCGATGGTTCGTTAGTTTTAGCGCAGAATTATGGCAATCTTGCGGGTGGAGACATTCGTTTTCAAGCATCAAAAGCCATTGAGATCCTTGGCGCATCCGATACCACAATTGGGGGTGGGATTAGCAGTGAAGCCTTGAGCATCGGAACTGGTGGGAATATCAGTATCATCACTCCCCAGTTGACACTCCAACAGGGTTCAGTGATCGGTAACTTAGGATACGGAGTAGCAGACAGTGGCAATATTCAGATTGAAGCGGCAGCAATAGAAATATCCGGCTTCAATCGTACTGGCGTGACAAACATTACCACTGGCACATACGGTACTGGGTCAGCAGGTGATATCTTCATTAATGGGGATAGTTTGGCAATATCTGGTGGAGCTTCATTGTCTTCATATACATATGGCAGTGGCTCTAGTGGTAAGGTGACAATTCGCAATCAAAATACCATAGTTATGGGGGAAAGCCCTTTTGAAATTCCTAGTAACATTAATATCACTAGCTTCGCCACCGGAAATACAAAAGATTTGATACTAGATACTGGGAAGTTACAAATCTCAAATGGAGGAACAGTTGGTTCATTATCATTTTTTGCTGGGAATGCAGGAAATGTCAGCATCAATGCTAGAGAGGCGATCGCAATTGGTGGTCGCAGTCCTAACAGTCACAGTAGCATCAACTCATCTGTTATCCGTTTAAGTCCACAATTGCGTCAGTTCTTGCGCTTACCGGATATAATTACGGCAAACGCAGGTAGTGTTAGCCTTACTACACCCAGTCTAATATTGACGGATGGCGGTACTGTGAGTGTTACCAGTCAAGGTAGTGGCAATGGTGGCAATCTGAATATCACCGCAGATAACATCCAATTGCAAAATCAAGGCTTAATCCAAGCACAGACAGAATCTGGTAATGGTGGCAACATCAGCTTACAAGTTGGTAAGTTGTTGCTGATGTGCGATCACAGCAATATTACTGCCACAGCAGGCGGTAATGGTAATGGAGGTAACATCAGTATCAATGCACCGATCGTCGCTGGATTAGAAAACAGCAACATTATTGCTAATGCACTGCGAGGACGTGGGGGTAATATTCAAATTGCCACACAAGGGCTTTTCGGACTGAAGTTTCGTCCTCAACTGACACCAGACAATGACATCACTGCTAGTTCCCAATTTGGGGTTAGCGGCACGGTTCAAGTCAATACCATCGGCGTCGATCCAAATTCCGGTTTAGTAAAACTGCCAGCAAATGTTACCGATCCATCTCAGCAAATTGTCACAGGTTGTTCTGATACTCAAGGCAGTCGCTTTGTGGCAACGGGACGGGGTGGAATACCGCAAAATCCCAATCAGCAAGTAACCAGCGATCACACTTGGGATGACCTGCGCGACTTATCAGCATACCGCAAAACTAGCAATATCACGACTCAAATACCCCCATCCTCAAATGTCCTACTTCAAGCCATAGCTTGGCATCGCCGTGATGACGGCAAAATTGAATTAATTGCCGCTCCCTCTGTCGGAAATAATATACAGCCGTCGCTCACCTGCACGGCTGTGCCAAATTAAACTTGTGCAATGCGATCGCCGATCGCACTCCAAAAGTTAATTAATGTGATATTTAATACCATTTAGGGAATCCTAGCTCCATAGATATCAATGGAAATTAGGTGATGAAACTAACCTCTGTTGGGTTTGGTATAAGCAAGAGAATCTGTAAGATCCTACTACCATTGGGGGCAATCTTCTGTTGGTGTAACAGTGCGATCACTCAGGTAACTCCCGACGGTACTCTCAACACCACTGTCTCTCAAAGTGGCAACCACTTCACGATCATTAACGGTAGTCCCGCAAACAGTAATTTATTTCACAGCTTCCAACAATTTTTTGTTCCCACCAGTGGTTCAGCCACCTTTAATTTAATCAACACGCCCAATATCTCCACCATCTTCAGCCGTGTCACTGGTGGCAGTGTTTCCAAAATTGATGGACTGATTCAAACCATCAACAGCAACAACCCTGTAAGTTTGTTTTTGGTCAATCCTAATGGTTTAATCTTTGGTGCTAATGCTCAACTGAATATCGGCGGCTCATTTATTGGCACAACCGCCGACAGGATTAAATTTGCCAATGGCGCAATATTCAGTAGCAACAAAATGCCTTTACCATCAGCTTTACTGACAATAAGCGTACCCATAGGGTTGCAATTTGGTCAAGCCAGGGGAACGATTCAAGTACAAGGTAGGGGTAATGATGGCATTGTTCCCACCAAGAAATTGGGGATAATCGCCACTCCCGGACAAACACTTGCTCTTGTCGGCGGTGATGTCAATTTTGATGGCGGCGTGATTACTGCTCCGATTGGAAGGATTGAAGTGGGTGCAGTAGGTAGCGGTACAGTCAGCCTCACCCCCATTGCCACGGGTTGGCAACTGGGATACACCCAAGCGCCAGATTTGGGAGAGATCAACTTTACCAACCGCTCCTCCCTGTGGAATCCCAACCCCATCAGTAATACTACTGGCGGTATTCAAGTCGTACGTAGGGATATTACCTTGAATCAATCTCAAATTGCTGGTGCAACTACGGGTAATGGACAGGGGGGAAATATCACAGTTTCAGCAGCGCGATCGCTCTCTTTGGGTGGAGTCAATGCCAAGGCTCAAGCTCCCAGCGCTTGGATTGTCAATCAGGAATAATTTAGGAAATGGTGGCAACGTCACCGTGAATGTAGCAGATCGCCTAACCCTCACTGGTATAAATCAGTTCACAAAAGCTCCGACTGTTCTGGGAACCAATACATTAGGCAATGGTATAGCTAGGGATGTGACAATTCAAACCAATCACTTAGTCATCCAAGATGGTGCATCAATCAGCACAATCACCCAAGCCACAGGCAATGCAGGCGCATTAACTATCCAGGCAAATGATATTTTGATCGAAGGGAAGAATATCTTGAGTTCTGCGATCGCAGCTAGCGCACCCATTATAGATAAGACTGCCAGGCAATTTTATGGTTTACCGGATGCTCCTACGGGAAATGCGGGTAGGTTAAGCATCACCACAAAGCGCCTCACAGTGCGCGATGATGCTTATGTAAACCTGACTAACTCTGGGACGGGTAATGCTGGACAGTTAAGTATCCAAGCAGATCAAGTTTCTTTGGATAACGGTCGGATTCGGGCAAGCACCGCCTCTGGACAAGGTGGCGATATCAATTTAGATGTTGCAAACCTCCTCCTGCTCCGTCATGGCAGTACGATCACAACGAAAGCAGGTGGCAATGGAAACGGTGGCAATATCACTATTAATACTCCCCTGATCGTCGGGTTAGAAAATAGCGATATTATTGCCAACGCTTTTGAGGGCAAGGGCGGCAATATTCAAATTTCCACTCAGGGGATCTTTGGTCTAAAATATCGTCCTCGACTTACTTCTGAAAATGATATCACTGCCAGTTCGGAATTTGGAGTTAACGGTAATGTCCAAATTACTAGCCCTGATGTCGATCCCAATTCCGGGTTGATCCAACTCCCCGGCAATTTAGTTGATCCATCGCAGCAAATTGCCACAGGTTGCGCGAGTCATCAAGGCAGTCGGTTTGTGGCAACGGGACGGGGTGGAATACCGCAAAATCCTAATCAGCAATTGACGAGCGATGTCTACGACGGGCTACACCTACGCACTTGGGATGATCTGCGAGATTTGTCTGCTTACCGAAAAACCAGTGCTGGCACTGCCCAAACGCCTCCATCCCCAAAAGTTCTCGTCGAAGCTACAACTTGGCATCGCAACGCACAGGGCAAAGTTGAGTTAATTGCGGCTCATTCTCCCACACACTTACAGCAACCATTAACCTGTGCTGCTGTTACCAAAAAGTAATGATGTTATCAATCATCCCATTTAGGGAACTCTAACTTGAAATCAGGTAAAGGAAATTTCTTGGTGATGAGAGTCGTACCCTTTCTATTTATATTAAGTGGGTTATTAACTCCAGGGATAATGCGATCAGCGATCGCTCAGGTGACATCCGATGGTACAACTAACACCACTGTCAACCCAAACGGTAATAATTTTAATATTCTTAACGGGATTGAAAAAGGTAACAATTTATTTCATAGCTTCAATAATTTCTCTGTGCCAACTGGTGGTTCAGCGACATTCAATTTAATTAACACACCAAATATTACTACCATCTTCAGTCGGGTTACAGGTGGAAATGTTTCCAAGATTGATGGGTTAATTAGCACGCTCAATAGTACCAATCCGGTGAGTTTATTTTTAATGAATCCTGCGGGGATTGTGTTTGGTAAAAATGCCAGCTTGAATATTGGCGGCTCATTTGTGGGGACGACGGCGAATAGTATTAAGTTTGCTGATGGGACAGAGTTTAGTGCGACAAATCTGACGGGCACACCTTTGTTAACCATTAGTGTGCCGATCGGCTTACAAATGGGGCAAAATCCAGGGGCGATCACGGTGCAAAACACCGGACATCGGTTAACTAGAGGACTTGTAACACCGATAAATCAGAGCAGCAATCCAGTCGGATTAGCGGTGCAACCCGATAATATCCTTGCCCTGATTGGCGGAGAAATCAACTTAGTCGGTGGGGTTCTTGTGGCACCTTCGGGACAAATTGAACTTAGCAGTAGCAAGGCAGGGATTGTGGACATCAACACGACATCCGACCGATGGAAGTTTGACTATAGCAATATATCCCAATTTGCAAATATTCATTTGTCCCAGCAAGCACTCGTTAATGCAAGTGGTTCACCGGCAGGATCACTACGGTTCCAAGGACAGAATATTAGCGTGTTAGAAGGGTCTGTTGCCCTTCTAGAAAATTTTGGCAGTGCAGGATTAGGCAATTTGGTGGTTAATGCGAGTGGGACATTAGTCCTGGGGCAAACAGGAGTTTATGGGTTTGCGAACAGTCAATTGATTAGCGACAATTTAGGGAGTGGCAACGGCAACAACATTCTGGTCTCTGCCCAAAAATTGCAGATTCAAGACGGTGGCGAAATTGCTGCGAGAACCTTTGGTGCGGGGATTGGTGGCAACATCAGCGTGAATGTCTCAGGTCTGACAACGTTAGAGGGATGGTCTGCTGTAGATCCGAGTCTGGCTAGTGCCATCAGTGAGAAAACTTTCGGGTCTGCAAGGGGAGGTGATATTAGAGTTTCAACCAATCAACTAAGGGTGACCAATGGTGCTGTAATTACCAATACTCCATTAAGCAAAGCGGCGGCAGGGGATGTTACGGTTCATGCCAATGACTCGATTGAATTGATTGGAGAAAACCCCCTGGCTCGCATTCCGAGTGCGATTAGTTCTATTGCCTTTAACCAAGGGAATGGTGGCAATCTCAATATTACGACTTCCAGGCTGACGCTGCGCGATGGGGGTGTTGTAAATGCTACTACCGTTGCTGCTGGGAATAATGGTAGAATCAGCGTCACCGCGCTAGATCGCGTCGAAGTCAGTGGGGTGAATTCGATCAGCGGTCGTCAGAGCAGACTCGCCTCAGCTGCTAACACTCCGAATGGAAGAATTTTTAATATTGCTTTTCCTCTCACTGGGAATGCCGGAGGTGTTTTACTGAATACACCGCTCTTGTATGTTAGCGATCGCGGCATTGTGGGAGTCGAAAATCAAGGGAGCGGGAATGCAGGACAGTTAATCATCAATGCCGATCGTGTCATGCTTGACCGACAAGGTATAGTCACGGCTACAACCGCATCGGGTAAGGGAGGTGATATCACGCTGAACCTCGGAAAACTTCTTTTGCTGCGCCATCAAAGTATCATTACCACTACGGCGGGAGGAAGCGGTAAAGGTGGCAACATTACAATAAATGCACCAATTATTGCTGGCTTTGAAAATAGCGATATTATTGCCAATGCCGTGAATGGTCAGGGGGGCAATATCCAAATCACGACGCAGGGCATCTTTGGGCTGAAGTTTCGCCCCCAACTCACAACAGAAAATGATATCACCGCCAGTTCCCAGTTTGGGGTCAACGGAAACGTGCAAATTACTAGCTCTGATGTTGACCCCAACTCTGGTTTAGTGCAATTACCAGAGAATGTAACTGATCCATCGCAGCAAATTGCTACAGGTTGTGCGAATAAAAATGGTAGTAGTTTTGTGGCAACGGGACGGGGTGGTGTGCCGCAAAATCCAGCACAGGAAGTGAGGAGCGATGTCTACGACGGGCTACACCTACGCACTTGGTCTGATATCCGCGATCTCTCTGAATACCGCAAAACAGGCGAAGTGACAGTACAAATACTACCACTCCCAGAGACTCTTATCCCAGCTACTTCCTGGCATCGCAATGCCCAAGGCAAAGTTGAGTTAGTTGCAGATAAATCCTCTACTCAGGTGCAATCATCTTTAAGCTGTGCTGCTGTCCCTAAAAGTTAATCATGTTATCAATCGTGCCATTTAGGGAACTCTAACAGCATCGGAATAAAGCGAGGATTTTAGCATGAAGGCTATTCCCAAAACAAAAAGCCTCTGGCTGAACTCATTTCTATCTACACTCACAACCGGGTTCTTAAGTTCCGCTCTGGTACTACCAGCCATAGCTCAGGTAACATCTGATAGTACAACTAATACCATTGTCAACCCAAACGGTAATAATTTTATAATTCTTAATGGTATAGAAAAAGGTAATAATTTATTTCATAGCTTCAGTAATTTTTCGGTGCCGACGGGTGGTTCCGCTAGCTTTGATTTAATTAACATGCCAAATATTACTACCATATTTAATCGGGTTACAGGTGGAAATGTTTCTAATATTGATGGGTTAATTCGCACGCTTAATAGTAGTAATCCAGTAAGTTTGTTTTTGATCAATCCTGCGGGAATTGTGTTTGGGGAAAATGCCCGTTTGGATATTGGTGGGTCGTTTGTAGGAACCACCGCCAACAGCATCAAATTTTCTGACGGTATAGAATTTTCTGCCCAATCTCACCTCTCCAATCCCCTACTCACTATTAAGATACCAATTGGCTTGCAAATGGGGTCAAATCCAGGGGCAATAACCGTACAGGGAACGGGGCATCGTTTGGCTCAACCTTCATTTTATTCCCCGATTATTCAGCAGAACACCCCTACTGGCTTAGGAGTTAGACCTGGGAATACTCTGGCGCTGATCGGCGGCGCGATCGCCCTAGAAGGCGGTATATTAGTTGCACCTTCAGGACAGATTGAACTAGGCAGTCTCAGTAGCGGCAGCGTCGGTATCAACACCCGATTCCCCCGATGGAATTTCGACTATGGCAACGTTCAGCAATTTGCTGACATCCGTCTGTCACAACAAGCTCTAGTTGATGCCAGTGGCGCTCCAGCGGGGTCTGTGCATCTGCAAGGTAGAAATATCAGTTTGTTAGAGGGTTCTGTTGCCCGATTACAAAATTTGGGCGGGGCAGCACTGGGTGATTTAGTCATCAATGCCAGTGGTCTGTTAGAGATGCGGCAAGTGGGAACCTACGGATTTCCGAATAACTTACTTATTGCCGAGAACCTTGGGACTGGCACCGGAAGCAATCTGATGGTTTCTGCCCAACAGTTACAAGTGCAAGATGGTGGAGTCATTACCACAAAAACCTTTAGTGCTGGGGCAGGTGGTAATATGACCATCAAAGTGCTAGATTCTATTGATTTGGATGGTTGGTCTGCCATCGATCCAACCGTTGCTACTGCAATTGGAGCGGCCACTCTGGCGGATGGAGCTGGTGGGAATCTCACAATGGAGAGCAAGCAATTGAGGCTTGCCAATGGAGCCAGTATTTTAAACCTTACAGCTGGAACCGGATTAAGCGGCAATATCACCCTGAATGCCACTGAAAGAATTGAAGCTATTGGAGAAAATCCGATTATTTTTAGAACCAGTGCAATATCAACAACCACTCTGAATCGAGGTAATGGGGGAAACTTGATCGCGACAGCACCTCAAATAATGATGCTGGATGGAGGTGGTATTGGCACGAGTACCTTAGCAAGTGGTAATAGTGGAGATATCACAATCTCGGCAACAGAAGGTATGACAATCAACGGCATTGCATTTGCCTCTGCTCAACCGAGTCGGATTGTAGCTAAAGCAGAATTGTTACCTGAAATTCAGCGCCAAGCTTATGGTTTACCGTCCTTTCCCACAGGGAATGCTGGAGCATTAATTTTAAGTACCCCACGGTTACAGGTGAGCGATCGCGCGATCATTGGGGTTGATAATCAGGGAGAAGGGAATGCCGGAAATCTGCAAATTAATGCTGATCGGGTGATACTTAATCATCAAGGTGTAATTACGGGTGCAACCAAATCTGGCGAGGGTGGCAATATTACCCTTAACCTGAAAGAGTTACTGTTCCTGCGACATAATAGCACCATCACCACTACCGCAAACGGAATCGGCAATGGCGGCAACATCACCATCAATGCTCCAGTAATTGTTGGTTTAGAAAATAGCGATATCATTGCCAATGCTTTTAAGGGTAATGGCGGCAACATCAACATCACTGCCCAAGGCATATTTGGACTCAAATACCGCGATCACCTCACCCCAGAAAACGACATCACCGCTAGTTCCCAATTTGGTGTTAACGGTACAGTAAATATTAATAATTTTGGAGTTGACCCTAGTTCTGGTTTAGTCGAATTACCCGTAAACTTAACAGACCCCTCACAACAAATTGCTACAGGTTGTTCTGATAATTCTGGTAGTAGTTTTGTCGCAACGGGACGGGGTGGTGTGCCGGAAAATCCCAATCAACAAGTGACGAGCGATCGCACTTGGGATGATGTACGCGATATCTCTACATACCGCAAAACAGGCGAAGTGGCAGCACAAATACCCGCATCTTCAGAGGTTCTTGTACAAGCTACATCTTGGCATCGTAACGCTGATGGCAAAATTGAATTAATAGCAGCTCCATCTCCTAGCTATGTGCAGCAACCATTAACCTGTGCTGCTTCAGCTAAGAATTAACAACAAATAAAGTTAGCAACAGTTCCATTTTGGGAAACCTAAGCACACAGGTCAAAATGGAGACGGGGTAGTGAAAGTAATTTCTGCTAGGTTTGGTTTCATCAGTGGAATATTAATATGTGCGATTTGGAGTAGTTCTGCAAATGCTCAAGTAATTACCGATGGTACTCTCAACACCACAGTATCCCAAAGCGGCAATAACTTCACCATTACCAACGGCAATCGTGTCGGCAACAACCTGTTTCACAGCTTCAGCCAATTCTCTATTCCTAGCAAGGGTTCTGCATTCTTCAACAATGCCGCAGATGTGCAAAATATTTTTAGTCGTGTGACTGGGGGCAGTATTTCTCACATTGATGGTTTAATCACAGCCAACGGTAGCGCCAATCTTTTTTTACTCAACCCTAATGGAATCATTTTTGGTGCTAATGCCCAATTAAATATAGGCGGTTCATTGATTGCAACGACAGCCAATAGCATCAAATTTGCTGATGGAAGTCAATTTAGCGCCATTAATCCCCAAACTAACGCATTATTAAGTATCAATGTTCCCATTGGACTGCAACTAGGTAATAATCCTTCAGCGATACAAGTCCAAGGTACAGGGCATTTAGATATCGAGAGCGATATTATTCCTACGATTCGCAATCCTAGCCCAACAAGATTGCAAGTACAGGCGGGAAAAACTTTAGCGTTGGTGGGTGGTAATCTGAATCTGAATGGCGCTACCTTGACTGCCGAAACAGGACGTATAGAATTAGGTAGCCTGGGAGGTGCAGGATTAGTTAGTTTAGTGCCAACCACTCAGGGATATAAATTGGAGTATGGCAACGGGCAAAGCTTTAGTGACATTCAACTAGCACAAAAGTCACTATTAGATGTCAGTGGGGTAAATGCGGGTTCAGTTCAGCTTCAGGGACGAAATATTCGCTTGAGCGATGGTTCGTTAGTTTTAGCGCAGAATTATGGAAATCTTCCTGGTGGAGACATTCGTTTTCAAGCATCAGAAGCCATCGATATGATTGGCGGAACATCCGCTACCACAATTCGAGGTGGGATTCGCAGTAACACTTTGAGCACCGGAACTGGTGGGAATATAAGTATCATTACTCCCCGGTTAACACTCCAACAGGGTTCAGGGATAGAGAACTCAACACACGGAGTAGCTAACAGTGGCAACATTCAGATTGAAGCGGCAGCAATAGAGATGTCCGGCTTCTCACCCGTGACGCCCATTGCAACAAACATTCTCACTGGCACATACGGTACTGGGTCAGCAGGTGATATCTCTATTAATGGGGATAGATTGGTAATATCTGGTGGAGCTGTATTGACTTCATATACATATGGCAGTGGCTCTAGTGGTAAAGTGACAATTCGCAATCAAAATACCACAGTTATGGGGAAAACCCCTTTTGAAATTGCTAGTAACATTAGTATCAGTAGCTTTGCGAGCGGAAATACAAAAGATTTGATCCTAGATACTGGGAAGTTACAAATCTTAGATGGAGGAGCAGTTGGTTCATTAGTATTTTATACTGGGAATGGAGGAAATGTCAGCATTAATGCTAGGGAGGCGATCACAATTAGTGGTGTCAGTCCTAACACTTACAGTAGCCTCGGTTCATCTGTCATCCGTTCAAGTCCACTACTACTTAAGTTATTTGGCTTACAGGATGTACTGACGGGAAATGCAGGTAGTGTTAGTGTTACCACACCAAACTTGATACTCAAGGATGGCGGTAGTGTGAGTGTTACGAGTCAAGGAACTGGTAATGGTGGCAATCTCAACATCACCGCAGATCGCATCCAATTAAAAAATCAAGGCTCAATCCAAGCACAGACAGAATCTGGTAATGGTGGCAACATCAGCTTACAAGTGGGAAATTTGTTGCTAATAAGGGATCGCAGCAATATTAGTGCTACAGCAGGCGGTAACGGTAATGGAGGTAATATCAATATCAATGCACCTATTATCGCCGGATTAGAAAACAGCGACATTATTGCTAATGCGGTGAAAGGTAGGGGGGGTAATATTCAAATCAGCACACAAGGGCTTTTCGGACTGAAGTTTCGTCCCCAACTGACACCAGAGAATGACATCACTGCTAGTTCCCAATTTGGGGTTAGCGGCACGGTTCAAGTCAATACCATTGGCGTTGATCCAAATTCTGGCTTAGTCGAACTGCCAGCAAATGTAATTGATCCATCTCAGCAAATTGCCACAGGCTGCGCGGGTAGTGAAGGCAGTAGCTTTGTGGCAACAGGACGGGGTGGTGTGCCGCCAAATCCCAATCAACAAGTAACAAGCGATCGCACTTGGGACGATGTACGCGATATCTCTACATACCGCAAAATCCAGAAGGTACAAGCACAAATATCATCATCCCCAGAGGTTCTTGTCCAAGCTACTTCTTGGCTACGTAATGCCCAAGGAAAAATCGAGTTAGTTGCAAATAAATCTCCTACCTATGTGCAGCAACCATTAACCTGTGCTGCTGTTCCCAGGAGTTAATTGTCCGTTAAATATCATCAATAATTATTTATGACTTTCCTAATTAAGCAACGTCGTTGGCTGTATATCAGTCTTACTATCTTGAGTTTATGTTTAGCAGTTAGTATGACACCTGCAAAAGCATCTCTGCAAAATCTGCCACCATCCACTTCTCTCTCATCTTCTCAACCCACCAACTGGCTAGAACAGGGACGGAACCTCTATCGTTCAGGACGCTTTGCCGAAGCAGTGACGATTTGGCAAACGGCAACCCAGCAGTACCATAGCCAAGGCGATCGCCTTAATGAAGCTCTAAGTTTAAGTTACCTCTCACTAACACAACAGGAACTTAATCAATGGCAAGCAGCCCAACAGTCTATTGAGCAAAGTCTGAAACTATTGCAAACCTCTATTCCCTCTGCTGATGCAATTCTTTGGGCACAAGCACTTAATACGCAGGCAAATTTGCAATTGCATACTGGCAAAGCTGAAACTGCCCTGGAAAGTTGGCAACAAGCGCAAAAGTTTTATGAGCAAGCAGGCGATAAAATGGGCAGCCTGGGTAGTCAGATCAATCAGGCACAAGCTTTACAAACTTTAGGATTTTACCGCCGCTCCAAACAACAGTTGGAGGTGCTGACTCAAACACTCCAAGAGATGCCGGATAATGAAATCAAAGTTAGCGGATTGCGATCGCTTGGTTTAGCTTTGCAAATAATTGGCGATGGCAAAAGTCAACAGGTGTTAGAGCAAAGTTTAGCGATCGCCGACAAAATTGCAGCCAAACCCCAATTAAGTTCTATTCTTATAAGTCTGGGCAAAGCTGCCGTTGACTTGCAAGATCCGGAAGCCGCATTAGATTACTTTGAACAGGCTCAACAGGAAGCCACCAACCCAAGCGATCAGTTAGAAGCGCGTTTAGCTAAGTTCAAACTTTTCCTCAATTACGACAAACCTGAGTTTGCTACCCCACTCGCACCTCAACTACTCCAACAACTTAGGGAACTGTCCCCCAGTCACACCTCCCTCTACGCAGCGATCAATTTTGTTGCCACCCTGAATCGCCAGTCAAATCCTGACCAAATCCTACCGCTCAAAGATTTGGCGCAACTGATGGCAGTCACAGTCCAGTCTGCACAGCAAATCCAGGATGCACCAGCCCAAGCTTATGCACTGCATCAGTGGGGAAAACTCTATCGTCGTAAACAGCAGATATCTCAAGCACAGGAATTATCTCAGAAATCTCTCGATATTGCCCGTCAACTCCAAGCTAACGATATCATTGCTCAATCTGCCTGGCAGGTGGGACAGTTGTATAAGCAACAAGGCGATCGCGCAAAAGCAATTACTGCCTATACAGAAGCGGTTAATGCCTTAAAGGCACTGCGGGGGGATTTGGTGGCTATCAACCCTGATGTCCAGTTCTCTTTTCGCACCAGTGTAGAGCCTGTCTACCGGGAACTGGTTGATTTACTTCTAGATAATCAACCGAGTCAAGCAGCACTGATACAAGCTCGTGAATTGATTGAGGCACTCCAAATTGCCGAACTCGATAACTTTTTTCGGGAAGCCTGTTTAGATAGAACTCAACAGATTGATCAGGTTGATTCCACTGCAACCGTCCTTTATCCGATCATCCTGCCAGATCGTTTAACAGTAATCCTCTCAAAAGCAGGGCAACCACTCCGTTCCTATGTTACTCACAAATCTCAAGCTGAAATTGAACAGACTCTAGACAATTTTCTGGTTGCTCTTAACCCTGTCTCGGATTCCAAAGACCGGGATCGAGTGTCCCAACAGATTTATAATTGGTTGATTCGTCCAGCCGAAGGAGATCAAGCATTCATTGATAGCAAGACATTGGTGTTTGTTTTGGATGGTCGGTTGCGGAACATTCCCATAGCAGCTCTATATGACGGTAAGCAATATCTGATTGAGAAGTATGCTGTGGCGCTCTCACCAGGATTGCAACTAATGGCTACGCGATCGGATCATCAAAACCACATTACTGCGATCGTGGGTGGCATTAGCCAATCTCGCCCTGGCTTTAGTGCTTTGCCTGCTGTGGAATCAGAAGTGAAACAAATCTCCAAGGCGGTGTCGTCCTCTCTGTTGCTGAACCAAGAATTCACCAGTCAAGCCCTTGCTGAGCGAGTAAAATCCAGTAGCGCAGGTGTTGTCCACCTAGCAACCCACGGACAGTTTAGTTCCCGCCTCGAAGATACCTTCTTGCTCACTTGGGATGGAGAAGTCAACGTTAAGGAGTTATCTGAACTCCTGAAAAATCGGGGTAGTGATCCATCGAAAGCCATTGAGTTACTGGTACTAAGTGCCTGTGATACAGCAGCAGGAGACGATCGCGCCGTCCTTGGACTGGCGGGCTTGGCTGTCAAATCCGGCGCTCGCTCAACTATCGCCACCTTATGGCCCGTCAAAGATCAGGCAGCTGCGATGCTCATGACTCGCTTTTATGACCAACTGCGACAACCCAAAATCACTAAAGCTGAAGCACTAAGACAAGCACAAATTAGCCTAATTCGCCAAACTGATTTCCACGATCCGTTCTTTTGGTCTGGCTTTGTTTTGATCGGCAACTGGACATAGCTCAGTAATAATACTGGGTTTGCTATAAGTAAATCAGGCTATTTTTTACACTTTTTTCGCTAAATCTCGCCTATACTGCAAGTAGAAGTTATCGAATTTGACTGTTGGTTGGACTTATTCTCTGAGCTTCTGTCCATAGTCGAAGGAAACGTATTTTGTATCACATTTCAATTACATGAGGTAAAACATTATGAAACGTCGATATTTAGCTAGTACATTGAGTGTCATCGCTCTGATCGCTAGCAGTGCATGGACTAGTGCCCATGCTGTTACATTTACCCCGCCCACCAACAATGGCTCTCCAAGTCAAGCAACGGGAGGAGCTTCTCGGGGTAATATGTTTACTCCTCCCGCCGGGAAAGGTGCGCCCAGACAAGCAACTGGAGGAGCTTCTCGTGGCAACCTCTTTACACCTACCCCTGGGAAAGGTGCGCCCAGACAAGCAACTGGAGGAGCTTCTCGTGGCAACCTCTTTACACCTACCCCCGGAAAAGGTGCGCCTCAACAAGCAACTGGAGGAGCTTCTCGCGTTGGTACTTACTACTTGAATCCATCGACTGTGAGTACAACAGAACCAGCAGCGCTAATCGCCCTCTTGCCCCAAAGCTTCTATGGCACAACAGTGTCTGAACGTCCCACAATTCTGGTATATCTCCCGGCTTCCAATGCCCAAGAAGCCGTGTTCAGCCTCAAGGATGAAGCCGGCAACATGCAACATCAAATGAACATTCCAGTTGCGGGGAAAACTGGGGTAATCGCGATCAAATTACCAGCTAATGCACCCGCTTTAACAGTTGGGAAAAACTATCAATGGTTCCTAGCATTGAAAGTAGATGGACAACTCAGTCCGAGTACGCCTTATGTCGATGGTTGGGTTCAGCGTATCCAGCCTAGTGCTGAGTTAGCAATAGCAATGCAAGAACAAGATGCTCTGAAGCGGGCTACTGCTTTGGGTAAAAACGGTGTTTGGTATGACTGTGTGGCAACACTTGCAACGGTATACACTGTCCAACCTAGCAATGCAACCCTTCGCAAACAATGGGAAGAACTTCTGTCCTCAGTGAGTTTGAAGGAGATTTTAACAGCGAACTTATTAGCATCTACTAATTAATGCCAGGTCAATCCTAGAAGGTGCAACACGAAAAAATAGGATCATAATCAGAGAGCAGGGGAAGCAGGGGAGGCAAGATAATGACTAAATAAGCAATTAAAGACCATAAAGATTTAGGAATTTACAAAATTGCTTTTGAAGCAGCAATGAAAATTTTTGAGGTATCAAAGAAGTTTCCTGTAGAACAAAGATATTCGTTAACTGACCAAATTCGGCGCTAAGACGCTCCTGGGGTCGCGACCGCTTCCCTAACACGTTCTGTGTGTGCCAACATGGCAGAAGCTTGGCGAAAACGCCATGAATCTGGAAACAAGACGAGAACTTTACAGTAATTACAACCAAGTTTTATCAGGTCTAGTAAGTATAATTAATAATCCATCACCTTGGTTGATGAATCATTAATCTCCCCCTGCTTCCCACTTTTTCGCGTTCCTTTATCAACGTTGACCGAGATCAATGAACTGTATGGCACAAATATGTGGCGCAGATTTCAGGCTTTTATCCAACGCACTCGCAGCGTTTTGATTATTACTCCCAGTGTTGCTTTGACGATTATGGTTGGGCAATCATTGGGACTTTTCAATTTACCGGAATGGAAAATTCGCGACGAATGGGTTCGTCAGCGCTCGCCACAGACGATCGCTGATGAGATTGTGATTGTCACAATCGATGAGCGCGATATCCAATCGGTGCGTAAATGGCCAGTTCCAGACTGGGCGCTGGCGCAATTACTAGAAAAAATCCGGGCGCAGCAGCCCCGCGCCATTGGATTGGATCTCTATCGAGATTTACCGGAAGGAAGCGGACATGAGCAACTTGTTCAAGTCTTCCGCAACACTCCCACTTTAATTGGAGTTGAGAAAATTACCGGTGAACGCGTCAATCCCCCCCCGGAATTGAAAAAAAAGGATCAGGTAGGATTAGCTGATTTGGTGTTGGATGGCGATCGCTTTGTGCGTCGTGCGCTCCTGACATCTGAAGATGCCAAAGAGAAAAACACCATTAAACCCGGACTAGCAACCCTTGTAGCCCTTAAATATCTCGAAACTGAGAAAATTAGCTTAGAAAGCATTGACCCCCAAAAGCAAAAGTTTCAGTTGGGCAAGGAAATTTACCTGCCACTGCAAAATCAAGAAGCAGGTTATACCGATGCCGATTTCGGAGGCTATCAAATTCTGCTCAACTGGTATGGAACGGATGCAGCATTTCGTACAGTTGCTATGCGCGATGTCTTAGCAGGGCGAATTCCGGCAGATTTGATGCGCGATCGCATGGTATTTATTGGATCAATCGCCTCCAGTACCAATGATTTCTTCAGCACACCCTTCTCTTCTTGGTTATCTGCTCAAAAACCGACTCCAGGTGTCGTTATTCATGCCAATATTGCTCATCAACTAGTACGAGGGGCAAAAACAGGAAAAGCCAGCCTGCATGGCGTTTCTGGCAATTTTTTCTCACTCTGGATTGTTTTTTGGTCTGTCATCGGTTCTACTGGCAGTTGGTGGTTGGCTAGTGCGCGTAGTGGGCGACGGATTCCCGGTGGCAAAATTCTTTGGGCAACTGTAGGCATTAGTGGAGCCTGCATCGGGGGTGGCTATGGGATGTTTTTGCATGGTGTTTTAATTCCGCTAACACCCGCCTTAGCCGCGTTTATCGGTAGTGTGATTGCAACAACGAATGCCTATAAACAGCAGAAATTAGAAGAAACAAATCGCCAACTAGAAATTGCCAACAGTCAACTATTAGATTATTCCAAAACCCTAGAGACAAAAGTCGAAGAACGAACTCATGAATTGGTTGAGGCAAAGCAAGCTGCCGATGCCGCCAATCAGGCGAAAAGCGAGTTTCTCGCCAATATGAGCCACGAACTACGCACACCTCTCAATGGCATCCTTGGTTTTGCCCAGGTACTAGAAGCATCGCCAAACATGACAGCTAAAAACCTGGAAGGAGTCAGCATTATCTACCAATGCGGATCACACCTCCTAATGCTGATCAATGACATTCTCGATCTCTCGAAGATAGAAGCGAGGAAATTGGATTTGGTTGTCACCAGTGTGCATCTGCCCAATTTCTTACATGGTGTGACTGAGATTTGTGGTATCCGGGCTGAACAGAAAGGGATTGCATTTAATGTCTTAATTAGCGATCGCCTACCACTTGCCATTGAAGTTGATGAAAAACGGCTGCGGCAAGTGTTGATTAACTTGCTAGGCAACGCGATCAAATTTACAGACAGCGGTGGCGTCATGTTAAAAGTAGAGTTATTAGAGACTGGGCAAGAGTCTTCCCAATCTCCAATCGCCAAGATTCGTTTTCAGATTGAAGATACGGGGATTGGGATGTCACCAGACCAACTCAAGAAAATCTTTTTGCCCTTTGAGCAAGTGGGTGAAGCAGGGCAGCGATCTGAAGGTACTGGCTTGGGATTGGCGATTAGCCAAAGAATTGCGGCATTGATGGAGAGCCAAATTCAGGTGCAGAGTCACCTGGGTGAAGGAAGTCTATTTTGGCTGGATTTAACAGTATCACTACCACTTGCTCATGACTGGCATGGAAAAGTGATGTCTACGAGGGGCGTAGATGCAATCCCAACTCCCCAGAAAATTACCGGGATTCGGGGTAGTGCGCCTCAGATTCTGATTGTCGATGATGATCGCAACCATTGTTCCATGTTGACCAGTCTGCTGCAAGAAATTGGCTGTCGAACCCTGGAAGCGACCGATGGCAAACATGGGCTACAGGTGGCAACTGAACACAATCCAGATGTGATTCTGCTCGATTTAGCCATGCCCAATATGGATGGTTTTGAGCTAATGGTTCACCTGCAAGCGAATCCGCAAACCAGTTCTATTCCAATTATCGTCTCTAGTGCCAGCGTCTTCGAGTCAAATCGCCAGCGGAGTTTAGAGGCAGGGGCAACAGCATTTTTGCCCAAACCCCTCCAGATCGACGAACTACTCAATAAACTGCGATCGCTGTTGGGAGTGGAGTGGATGTATGCCCAATCTTCGCCTCCCAAAGGTGAGCAAGTAACTGGTGGTGAATGGGTTCTACCATCCCAAGATGTTTTGCAACAACTCTATCATCTGGCAATGATGGGGGATATCTCGGCGATCGAGGGAATGTTAGGAGAGCTAATTGAGCAAAACAGTCAGCTAGCTCCCTTCGCGGCAGAGTTAACCAAACTCACTGCCAATTTCCAAACCGGGAAAATCCGTAAGTTCCTCAAATCATTTGTCGCAACGGAGTTACATCCATGATCGTCGATTCTCTCTCGAAACCCATACATATTCTATTCGTGGATGACAATCCAAACAATCTCAAGCTGCTATCTGAAGCGATTCAGGGGTGTGGCTGGAAAGCCCTGATGGCAACAGATGGAGAGTCAGCGATCGAACAAACAGAATATGCTCATCCCGATCTCATTCTCTTGGATGTGATGATGGCAGGTATTGATGGATTTGAAACTTGTCGCAGGCTGAAAACCAATCCCATCACTCAGAATATTCCGGTGATTTTCATGACTGCCCTGTCTGATTCTACAGACAAGGTGGCAGGACTGGAAATTGGTGCAGTTGACTATATTACCAAACCCTTCCAACAGGAAGAAGTTATTGCCCGTTTAAAATTACACCTAAAAATTTCCCATCTCACTCGGACATTAGAAGAACGTGTGCAAGAGCGCACCGCAAAATTAACTCAATCTCTACAGCAGTTACAACAAACCCAACTACAACTGATCCAGAGTGAGAAAATGTCCACTATCGGGCAGATGGTTGCAGGTATTGGTCATGAGATTAATAATCCGGTTGGTTTTGTTGGCGGAAATTTATCCTATATTGAGGAATATGTAAATAATCTGCTTCGCCTAGTGAGTCTCCAACAGCAGAAGCTACCGCAGCCAGACCCGGAAATTCAAGAGCTTGTTGAAGAAATCGACTTGGAGTATCTGGCAGAGGATCTGCCGAAACTACTGGCATCAATGCACCAGGGAATTACCCGTCTTCAAGATATCAGCCTCTCTCTAAGAACTTTTGCTCGCACAGATATTGCATCTCAGGTGGAGTTTCAGATTCACGAAGGAATCGATAGCACTTTAATGCTGTTGAAACATCGACTCAAAGATAATGGCGAGCGGCCTCAAATCCAGGTTGTAACACAATACGGTGAGTTACCTGCAATCAGCTGCTATCCCGGACAACTGAACCAGGTGTTCATGAATATCATCGCCAATGCCATTGATGCATTTGATGAACTCAATCAAAACCACTCTTATCAAAAGATTGCTGCTTGTCCGAACATCATCACCATTACTACATCAATTGAACCTCAGCAACAAACCATCACAATTTGCATCCAAGATAATGGCCCCGGTATGCTTGCTGAAGTGCAAGCTCGAATTTTTGAGCAATCTTTCACAACCAAGTCCGTGGGCAAGGGAACCGGGCTGGGATTAGCGATTAGCTACCAAATTATTGTTGATAAACACAATGGACAAATCAACTGCCTGTCAATGCCTGGTGAGGGGACAAAGTTTATTATTACTCTCCCCATATGACATCTCCATACATTGATTTGTATTACCCCATAATAGTAAGTAATGGCTTTGCCAAAACTTACCCTTTGGAGTACAGCGATCGCCTCTTCTACTTAACAGCTAATAATGTAATTAAGTAGGTTGGCGGGGAAAAACCAAATCATATAAAGGTATGCAAACGGGCAACTAAGCTTAATTCAAGCACATTTCATAATTTTTATAAAGCTTTGCATAGTTACCTTTAATAGCACCAACCTACTTAAATGTGAGTTCGACAGAACTAAAACATGGCAGGAGTCAGTGCAGGCAAATCCTTTGGGTAAATCCCACATTCCGCACCCAGTAGTGTCACGTCGCTTCTCTACCAGAAACACTCGCGTTCGCTTCAAATTCACGCATTCATGCATTAATAATCCCCATAAATAAATTTAGTTGCTCGCGTCTTAAGGACACCTTTGGCTTTGCGGCTCGCATGAGCGCCGTATTTCTCTCTACGAGACACACTCGCTTCCTGAAAGCGCGTCTCTACATACATATTTTTCTTCTCCATAAATAAATTTAGTTGCTCTGTATCCTTTGATTTTTCGGATAGTTTAACCCTCTCTTAGAACTTTGAAAAAATAAAAATATTGATAGGTTGCAGAAAAGTCCGTGAAACCCAACCAAATCAAGGATTCTTAGTGTTGGGTTTTGTTCCTCAAACGCCATTTGCTTCTCCCTACAGCCCTTCTCCTAAAGGACACGCGCAAGGGACAAGCCTCTTAACCCGTCCAACGCAGTGGCTCCTCAAACTGCCTTTAATTCATAAAGCCAATGAAAATCAAGGTTTATGATTCTTATTTTGTGAGAGTAATAGAAGAGGATTAACCAATATTGTGGTCTGAGCAAAGATTATGAGCCTCTTTCCGAAATGAGTGAGGCTACCATCTAGGATGTTATGACTTGGATCATACTGTGTGGCCTATCTGTTTAAAGATTTAATATATAAATGGTTTATAACTGTATTTTTTTCGCTAAGAATTAGCCATTATGTAATACTTCAGAAAATTTACACTAAAAAAGGCATAAACTCTTTAAATTTTAAGTTGATCAGTGTAAGCTAATTATGTAAATATGTTTCTCACAAAACTCTTTTAACCACTCGTACTGATTACGCTATGGGAGGTGTAGCAAAACTTACATAGTTGTTTGGGCGTTACCTTTAAAACACTAAACACAGCTGGAAAAAGATTGGCTTTAGTATTTTCCAAGCAAACTCAAGCAATATTCTTGAACAATACCTTCGCCAAAAATAGAAATAGTCTGACTTTTGCCGAAATTGCCCAACACAATAGTGGGTAATACTTTTAGGCAAAACGTCAAACCATAGTCTAGACGGACAAGACAGTATAAATTCCTCACATAAAAACCATAGAGGATTTTATTGGCTCAGTTTTTGCCTGTTGGTAAAAATAAGTGTGTCTTATCTGGATTTGCTATATGCCAATAGTCCTAAATTGGCAAAGTGGCAAAGGTATTGTTTAAGTGAGATTTTCATTGACTAGTTAAATCTCAAAAAAATTTAATGTGCTTTCTACTTTGTGTTGTCTCTTGACTGTACTCTGCCTGAAGCCAGCTTTTTAATGCTGGAGGTTACGCACTGGAGACTGAGTTTGGGCGCTAAATGCACATTGCAATACCTTTAATCAACCTTATAGGGTTAATCAAGTACCGCTGTTGTGGTCTTTTTGCTCTCAGGCTTTAATCACACAACTGTTATGGATTACGCTTGCCTATAATTTCCGACTTAGTGGAACTACATACAATTATGTCACACCATTTTAGTAACGACAAGGCTGTTGAAAAACTAGGAATGTCTGAAATATTGTGTTTTGATGCCTTGGGAAAGCTGTAAACGCTGCTTACCAAATAAAAATACCTTTTATGTAAACAAATATGCGTTTGACAAAGCTCTTTTCTCCTAAAAAGCTTAGGGTTTCATAGCAGAAGATAACAGTATCAAATAATACTTTTTGTCTTTTTTTAATTTAGATCGATAACTAAATTCTGTCTTGGAGGTTAGAAAATGCCACCAGTGCTTTCTGGGCAACATGTAGGCGAAAGGCTCTTGTACATCTTGGGTGCAACGCTTTCAGAAAAAGAATTACAAAACTTATTGGCAGAAATGGAGATTGTGGAGCCACTAGTGGCGAAGCAGTTCTGGCAATCTGCACAGACGAATCCTGGTATCTACATTATCCTTACAGGTAAAGTCCGACTGTTGGATAGCTCTGAGAATTTAATTACTAGCTTTGGTGCATGGTCTGTTTTCGGCGAATTGACTCTGTTTCCCGAAGCTAACTTTAGTCCTTACGTAGTCAGAGCTTCGACAAGCTTAAAACTTGGCTATTTCAGGCAAGACGCATTGAAAATATTGATAGAGAAGTATCCTAACATTCGCGATCGCCTATGCGCCCGTGCAGAACTTTGGGATTTGCTGTTGTTATGTCGCCAAATCTCACAACTTCCGTGCCATACATCACAAGTTGCAGGAATGCTGAGAGCTTTATCTCTGTTTGAGCGCCACCAGTTAGAAACTGGCTCTTTAAGTCCACAAATATCCCAAGATTCGCAATTGTGGCTATTGTACAGAGGTCAACTGCGGCATTCTGAAGGTCATTCTTTGACACCAGGCACAATCTTTGCCCAACCAAAACAAGGAGATTGGCAAGCAACGCAACCAACAATTGCTTACATCCTGAAAAACGACCATAGGCAAACAGCATTAGAATACTTGCCGGAATTAGGGAACTGGGGACTAGAGACTGAGGATTTGAGACTGGAGACTAAAAATCGGTCTTCCCAATCTCCAAAATCTAAAATCATTCCTTTTCCCCAACGAGAGAAGCAGTCACAACAACAGCCAAAAAAGTCACGTTTTTACTTTCCCACTCCGAAGGTGCAAGTGGGGCATTGGTGGAAACGCCTCACCAAGAGCTATCCGTTTTATGCCCAACAAAGCGCTGCCGATTGCGGCTCTGCTTGCTTGGTGATGATTGGTAACTATTGGGGCAAGCATTTTAGTATCAATCGCCTCCGGGATATGACCAACGTCAACCGTAACGGTGCATCTCTCAAGGCCATGGCAGCAACAGCAGAAAACCTGGGTTTTGCCACCCGTCCGGTGAAAGCCACTCTTGATAAATTGTCAGAACAACCTTTACCTGCAATTCTCCATTGGGAAGGCAATCACTTCATTGTTGTCTATGAAATCACCAAAAAGCGGGTGATTGTGTGTGACCCTGCTCTTGGTCAACGCAGCCTGACAAAAGCTGAATTTCAAGCAGGTTGGAGTGGTTATGCATTGTTAGTGCAACCTACAGCGCTATTAAAAAATACTAAAGACGAAAGTAGAAGCTTCTGGAAGTTTTTTGAGTTAATCAAACCTCACTATCGGACACTATTAGAAATCTTTATAGCTTCGGTACTAATCCAATTATTTGGACTGGTAACGCCAGTATTCACCCAGCTGTTGCTTGATAGAGTACTTGTGCAACGCAGCGTTACAACCTTAAACGCCATTGGTTTGGGGATGATTATTTTTGGGTTGTTTGGTGTCGCTGTCAATGCTCTACGGCAATATCTCCTATTTCATACTGCTAACCGCGTTAGCATCTCCCTACTCGTAGGTTTTATTAAACATACCTTCCGCTTACCCCTTTCCTATTTCGAGTCGCGTTACGTTGGGGATATAGTCTCGCGCATCCAAGAAAACCAGAAAATTCAGCAATTCCTGACTGGTCAGACACTCTCCATCTTGCTGGATATGCTGACATTGGTAGTTTATCTGGGCTTGATGTTCTCCTATAGCTGGCGGATGTCATTATTCGTGCTGTTTACTGTACCGCCATTTTTTATCTTGGCGTTGGCTAGCACAAGTATTTTGCGCCGCATCTCCAGAGAGATTTTTAATGCAGGTGCCAAAGAACAAAGCTATCTCATAGAATCCCTAAGCGGAATTCGTACCGTCCGCTCATTAGCAATTGAACAGACCGTGCGCTGGCGTTGGGAGGAACTGCTGAATGATTTGGTCAAAAAAGGCTTTAATGCCCAGATAATTGGTAATCACCTGCAAATTATCAGTGGCGTTATCCAAACCTTTGTGAATACTGCATTGTTGTGGTATGGAGCGACCCAGGTAATTAATGGCGAACTCACTATTGGACAATTAGTTGCTTTCAATATGTTGGTGGGTAACGTCTTAAGTCCTTTCCAGCGGCTATCTCTGCTGTGGAATCAATTGCAGGAAATCGTGATTTCCACCGAACGTATTAATGATGTGTTGGAGGCGGAACCAGAAGAAGACTTAGAAACTAAACCCCGGAAGTCATTGGGTAAACTCCACGGTCACATTCGCTTTGATAATGTCACCTTTCGCTATCACTCAGAAAGTGAGACTAACGTACTACAAAATCTCAACTTTGAAATCCAGCCGGAACAGATGGTAGCAGTAGTGGGGCGGAGCGGTTCTGGAAAAACAACCCTTAGTAAATTGATTTTAGGTTTATACCCACCGACAGATGGCAAAATACTCATTGATGGTCGCGACATCACTAGTGTTTCCTTGCGATCGCTCCGTTCTCAAATCGGCGTTGTAGACCAAGATACTTTTCTGTTTGGTGGGACTATTCGCGAAAACATTGCGATCGCTCATCCAAATGCCTCTTCAGAAGAAATTATCCAAGCCGCAAAATATGCCGGAGCCGATGATTTTATTCAAAAACTACCGATGGGTTACGAATCTGAAATTGGTGAAGGCGGCGGTATGCTCTCTGGTGGACAGCGCCAACGCCTAGCGATCGCTCGTGCTTTGCTCGGAAATCCTCGGTTATTACTATTTGATGAAGCCACCAGCCACCTAGATTCGGAATCAGAACGAATTATTCAAAACAACCTCAAAACAATTCTCAAAGGGCGCACAAGTGTAATCATTGCCCATCGCCTCTCTACAGTCCGCAACGCTGACTTGATCCTGGTTTTAGATCAAGGTGTTTTGGTAGAAAACGGTACTCACGACGAATTAATCGCGAAAAAAGGTCATTATTACTACCTGAATCAACAACAACTGGCTCAAGTCAGTTGAGATTGAGTATGGAACATTGCTCAATAATTAATAGTTTTTTCCCCTACTCCCTGACTCCCTCATATATATACGTACCTTTATCAGAAATAAAACCATGCCAAATCCCAATAGATCGTCTCCAATTTCCAAAGATCAGCCAGATGAACCCCAAAGTTATATACAGCAAGAGGAATCTGTAGAGTTTAACGAGGAGACAGAGGCAGAAAATAACAGTCAAGATTTGTACTACGGTACTGAAAAATTGCTCAATGCCTTACCTCGAATTTGGACTCGTGGTTTATTGTATGTACTCATCGTCTTTGCTGGTCTGTTTTTGCCTTGGGCAACTCTCTCGAAAATAGATGAGACTGGCAGCGCCAGAGGGCGTATAGAACCTAAAGGCGCAACTCAAAAATTAGACGCTCAAGTTGGTGGGAGTGTCAAAGCAGTTACGGTCAAAGAAGGAGATACAGTCAGAGCCGGTCAGGTTCTACTAGAACTGGAGTCTGATATTTTGCAAACGGAACTGCAAGAAATTCAGAGCAAATTGCAAGGGTTACAAAATCGGCAATCCCAACTGGAACTGCTCAAAAATCAACTCTTAATGTCAACTAACCTCTTAGAGCAACAAAATAAATCCCAAAAATTAGAAAAAATGGCTCAAGTTAACCAGGCGCAGCAAAACCTGGATGCCAAACTGAGTAGCTATAACCTTCAAAAGTTAGAAAAACAAGCATTAGTTAAGCAAGCAGAGGAGCAGATTTACACCACTCGCGATGATCAGCAATCGGCTAAAACTCGTCTGGGTATAGATTCTAGACAAGTTGACCGCTTTAACAAACTCGTTAACGATGGCGCAGTTTCTGCAACCCAAATTGATCAACTCAAAAAAGAAGAACAAGAAAGCAAACGACTCTATAAAAAAGCTATATCAGATATCAAACAAGCACAATTGCGTTTAGCGGAAGAGCTAAATCGTTATCAAGTAATTATCAAGACGTTGGAGTCGGATATCAAACAAGCAAAACTGCGACTGCAAGAAGAACAAAGTAGCTATAAAAGTGTGATCCAAGCCGGAGAACTGGCTGTAATGAAAAATCAGGAACAGCTAAAAGACCTACAGACGCAAATAACAGCAGTGCAATCAGAAGTGGCTCAGACTAAAAGCCAGATTACATCTATAAGAGTTCAAATACAGCAACGAGTGGTGCGATCGCCGATTAATGGGGTGATTTTTGAATTACCCACCACTAAGCCAGGAGCGGTAGTACAACCCGGTCAAAGGATTGCCCAAATCGCACCCAAGAATGCAGACTTCGTACTTAGAGCAAATATGCCTAATCAAGATAGTGGTTTCTTGAAGTTAGGAATGCCAGTGAAAGTCAAGTTTGATGCCTATCCCTTCCAAGAGTATGGCATCGTGCAAGGGAAAGTTACTTGGATCTCTCCTGACTCGAAAGTTAGCCAAACACCCCAAGGGAAAATCGAAACCTATGAGCTAGAAATCACCCTAGAACAGCAGTATATCCAAAATGGCAACAAACGTATTCCATTAGGTGCCGGTCAGACAGCAAATGCTGAAGTCCTGATTCGCCAACGGCGAGTGATTGACTTTGTTTTAGATCCATTCAAGAAACTGCAAAAAGGCGGTTTAGAGATTTGAGGAATAATCAATGCCCAATGCCCCATGACGCCACTTGCTTTAAGTCGGCAGAGCGCAAGGGCGCAGTGGCTCCCCAATGCCCCATGTGCAATCCCCTTAATTATTGAAGATATTATGTTATGCCCCACAATCTGACCATTTCCAGTTCAGATATTATTCACAGTCTCAAACTTTCCTGTCAAATACCTGAGGTAGTAGAAGCAATAGCATCGCAAAGCATTATTGCCGAAGCAGCTCAACAGCTAGGAATTACAGTCACACCAGAAGAACTACAGCAAGAAGGAGATGACTTACGGTTCGCCAAGAAGCTTGTCAAAGCTAAAGACACCTGGACATGGCTAGAAAAACATCACCTGTCTGTGAATGAGTTTGAAGAATTAGCCTACAACAACATCCTTTCGCGGAAGTTAGCGAATCATCTATTTTCTGCTCAACTCGAAAAGTACTTTTATGAACGCCAACTAGATTATGTCGCCGCCGTTACCTACGAAGTCGTCTTCGAGGATCGAGACTTGGCTTTAGAACTTTTTTATGCCCTAGAAGAAGGCGAAATCAATTTTCCAGAAATTGCTCGTTTATATATCTCAGAACCAGAACTCCGCCATGCTTATGGATATCAAGGACTCCGATACCGCAAAAATTTTCGTCCAGAGATTGCAGCAGCTGTATTTGCTGCTGCACCACCAGAAGCTCTCAAACCGATTACGACTTCCAAGGGGGTGCATTTAATTTGGGTGGAAGAAGTCATTCAACCCCAATTAAATGAACAGTTGCGCCAAAAAATCATTACAGAATTATTTTCTGATTGGTTAAAGCAACAAATCAACGCTATGAAAATAGTTACCCAGATAGACTTAGACGGTTCGCAGGAGGAATTGTTAGATATGTTATTCACCAAGACTAAATAGGTTATTAAATTCCAAATATTTTTGTAGCTAACAATCTCCCCTTATTTATGGGAGATATCTTTAGTCTTCAAAAATGTTATGGATGCTAGTATTGTCTGCTTAAAAATTTAATATCCTTTTTATTTTTAGTATTTTGTGAATACATCCACAAAGTGCTAATTTCGGGCGATTAAATAATTAAATTAAATTGCTATAAATGTTGCTGGGCAAGAATAATTATGATTGCTGTCTAAAATTGTTATGCAGTTTTATTATTTTTAAATATTACTATAAAATGCGAAATTGTATAAAAATATTAGTTTTTTAGATTGAAATATTTTTCAAAAACCTATTGACTTTTTCGGTGAATAAAGTATAGTAATTATGTAGACAACAACCAGTTGGCTACGTCAAAAAGTCCAAAAGCAACTTACAACTTTCAGGAGAAACTTAAATGATTATTTCTGATCTAAACTACTTGGAAAATACCTCTGAAGAAATTTTCGGTGGTCGTGGTACTGACATAAGGAACTACTACACTTCAAACAAGACAGTTTTCGCTAATGTTGATGAAAGCTATACCAAGGTAGTTCACACTTACTTGGGTGGTTTAAACGGAAACGTTGCTGAAGCAGTATTTAGCGCTGATGCTAGTGGTAACAATACCTTCTCAAGCGTCATTGGTGGTACACAAACCGAAAAGGGTCGTTCTGAAACTTTCGTTAACGCTATTTCTGCTACCAAATAGCTAATACTTGATCCAACTGGATTAGTTAAGCTTAAGCCTAAAAACAAAAGCAGGTTAGAGAAAGTATGAAAACCAACACTCCAGAGCAATTGTTTTGTTGGGTTATCTTGTACTCTACTCAACCTACTGTTGGATGTTCAGAATTTGCTGGAAACTATTTTGAGTTATAGTTTTCAGCAATTTCCTAAATTTCAGTCAATGTTAACACAGTTAATCAGACAGTTGCAAGACTTACGTCTTTATGGCAGCCGATATCTGTTCGTTAATGTAGCAAGCCTGTTGTCACCGCCAAATCCTTTGTAAATGGCAAAGATGTCGGCGGCATTAATATTGCCATAGCCACCTCTAAAACTTGAAAAAATTCAGTAGCACTAGTGCGGTAGCATTCAATGCTTATGCCAAGTCGAGTAATGCTAGCGCCTCCAAAGTTCAGTCTCTATGCGGGTTCTCAATTGCATGGAATACAGACCTAACTCTTGTAGCGTTGGGGAGTAAGCCTCAAAGCCTCTGTTTTTTTAGGACAGAGGAATGGAAGTGAGGTCAGAGTGTATTGCATCCATAGAGGCGTAGCGGTGAAGCAGCGCGATCTTGGGGGTTTCCCTCATGAGCGACTAAGGTACGAGCGATCGCTATAATCACAAGTGCCATAGCTGAACTTCAATATCACAGGATCTGTAAAGTGAGTATTGCCGATCTAGCAGGATAAGGAGGAAATGTTATGAGCAGTATTTATGTCACAAGTTTGTCCTACGTCAACAAAAGTGGTTCTGGCGGTAGCATCAACGTAACGTCTAATTCCCCTACAGGTTTGACCATTAACAAGAGTCAAGAATTTTTTTTAGCTGGAGGAAGATCAAATAAAACTACTGTGGCAGTCACGGATTCCTCCATTGAATCTGACGGGAACGATTTGCTATTGGGAGGTAAAGGTAACCATACTCTCGTCGGCGACTTAGGCAATGATACACTTACCAGAGATGCTGATGACGATTTATTTGGACTTAACGCAGAAACTTCTGATTCTTTGCTTTCTGATGTAATCAGTAATTCCAATAATTCCAATCTATCTGAAGGTGATACCATTGGCATCGGAGCAAATAAAAACCTGTCAAATGACTTGGGATTTGCAGGCTTCGATTTAATAGATGATGGAGAAGTTAACAACACCTTAGTTCAATTGAAAAATAGTTTCCTGAGCGGGGCTAATTCATTCTATTTTTAGGGCAGTTTTTACGAATACTTTTGGGAAAAACAATAATTTAGCAACGAACCTATCCCTAAAAAATACCCATTTTGTGAGAATTAACTCGTAAACATAAAACGTGACATTTTAGAGTGAAATAGCCCTGTTGCCTACTAACGCTTACACAGATGGTAATATTCAAGAGCGATCGCTGCATGACATTAGAGAAAATTCGGCGTTGCATATTTGTGTGAAATATAGTCAATTAATCTATTGAAAAGTTTTTTTAAAAGCAAAGCAAGCCCTACCTAAAAGCAGATGGTTCGATAGGGATGCTAAAGAGGTTAGATAGTTCGGTAATTATTTATCAATGATTCCCACTACATATTGGTAACTTCAATTAAGAATATAAATATTTAAGCGTAGATGATAGTCAAATTTACAATTTTAGGAGATAAAAAATATGCCAATCTTACAAGGAACTAACGGCAACGAGGTATTAAGTGTCCCAGGAGGAGACACTAATACTAATGATTACACTATTTTTGGTATTAGTGGTAGTGATACCTTGACCGGGGGAGGCGGTAACGACAACATTTTTGCAGGTTTCAGTGGCAATTCCATACTCAATGGGGGAGCTGGCAATGACAAATTGTTTGGCAACCTCGATAACGTTACCCTCAATGGGGGTAGCGGTAATGATAACCTTAATGGAAATCTTGGTAATGACTTCTTAGATGGGGGTAGTGGTGATGACACCCTCAGTGGAGGTCTCGGCAATGACACACTTTATGGAGGCCTCGGCAATGATGTTCTCTTTGGAAGTCTTGGGGATGACTTGCTTTTTGGGCAGGCTGGCAATGACACCCTGAATGGAAGTGATGGTAGTGACGTACTATTTGGGGGTGATGGTAATGATAATCTGAGTGGAGGTACTAACGGATCTCCCAATGCTCCTCAGGGATTCTTTGAGGACTTTCTGGTTGGGGGTGCTGGGAGTGACACGCTTAATGGATATGGCGGTGGTACAGGAGGAAGATTTGAGAGAGATGTGTTAGTTGGTGGCGGTGCGGTTGACAAGACCGGCACTATCACAAATTTTTCTCCTGATGGCGCCAAAGACGTATTTGTGCTTGGAGATGCAAATGGCTCTTATTATACAGCTGCTGGCTCCAAGGACTATGCGATTATTTATGGCTTTGAGAAGGGTATTGATCAGTTGCAACTTAGCCCAGCTGTGACTTATGCATATGGAACTGGATCTATTTTCAGTAAGCTTGATACGTTGATTTTCGCCAAACTTCCTAGCGGTCCCGACCTGATTGCGATTGTGGCAAATGTTAACCTTATTGGCTAGGTATACCTCGTCATAAATAGAGGATGAAATTAACAATACCTTGATTGTGGTCAAGAGTAATTTAGATGCGATCGCCTTGGACAATCGACATTACTGTTCAAATTATGAGATTATGCGATCGCTACGCCCAATTCAACAAGATAGTGTTGCATACACTCATATATCTTTTCAGACACAGTACATAACAAGATAAACAGAAAATATCATGCGGTCACAGACACTATTTTTACAGCCAATTGTACATCCAACTCCTAATCGCAACCCTAACTTTGCTAACGCTCAAGGAGCTGCTTCTTTCTCCAACTATAGTCAAAAGCCTTCAGGAACTTTAAGTACCACTCAGGTAAAGACGTTGGTTGACGGTGGCGTTGCTGCTGCTATAGTTCAAGCCAAAACTGTTTTTAAGAATGACCCGACTTTTTCTTTGCTCTTTAGTAACATTACTGGCATTGGATTAGATGGTTCTTTCGCAGGAAGTGCCAAGAGTAAAATGCAAGTGATTGCTAGTTTTAAAGTTGGTGCTAATCGAACCTTCTCTTTCAATTTTGCCGCAGACTTAGCACTAAAAGCTAAAGAAATTGAAAATTCCGCTACTGAATATAACCAGGCTAAGGGAAAAATTGGTTTCTTGGTACTAGACACCACAAATTATAAGAAACCTAAGGTATTAGATTATTTTGGTATCCAAGGTAAGTTAATTTCCTCTGAGAAAATTGCTGATTTGAAATATGGCAGAAGTCGTAAGGTTCTTATTAAAAGTCGCCAGCAAACTATTGATATTGACGGCAATAATGGCAAGGACTTACTCATAGCAAAGCCGATTGGTAGTTACCACAAGACATTTCAGGAGAACACCAACATAACAATAGTAGAAATGAATGTCACTAATATTACTTTTTTAGGAGATAATTTAATCAACAATTTAGGTCAGAATGTTATTTATGGCACGATTGGGAAAGATAATCTTAAAGGAACTAACAATGGAGACAAAATTTATGCCAGCTTAGGCAATGACAAGGTGGATGGAAAGAAAGGCGATGATATCCTCGAGGGCGGTCAAGGTAATGATACTCTAAATGGAGGACAAGGCAATGATAAAATTTATGGCGGTTGGGGTGATGACGTTCTAATTGGTGGTGAGGGGAATAATCTTTTGGTTGGTGGCGACGGCCATGACACATTTGTTTTCAACGGTGGCGATGGCTTGGTGAAAGATGAGTTTGATGTCAATAGCTTGTTCAAAGGTGCGTTAAATTTCATTCAAGATTTACCACTTGGTATCGATAAGCTTTTCAACGGTGGTGATAGCTTGTTGAAAGGTGAGTTTGATGTCATTCAAGATTTTCAAGTTGGTATCGATAAGATTGAATTCAACGGTGGAGATCATATTAATGCTAAAACTTGGTTAAATAAGATGTTTTCTCAAGGAAATATAACCGATACTAAACAGGGTCTCCTTTTCAATTTGAATACTGGAGAAAATCAAGGAACATTACTATTATCAGGTGTGACTTCTAAGCAGTTTAACTCGGAATCGATAATATTTTCTTAGATTAGTTTTCTAATATTTGAACTCTGGAATTATACTAAGTTAACAAAAATTTGCATGATTGTATGATCTAACAATGTACACCAAAATATCTCAAAATTACAAATAAAATCTCTCTTTGAGATAGCGGTGCAAAAACACCAATCAGGTGAATGGAATGAAGCTGAGTTACTATATCAACAAATATTACAAATTCAATCCGAATGTGTAGATGAACTAGACTATATTAAAAAGGAAGATCAAGCCTTAGTAATTAGTAACTTAGGAAAAATATTTGAGCGTCAGGGCAAGTTAAAAGCAGCTTTAGAAGCATACCAACAAGCTTTAAATCTGAAGCCTGACTACGCTGAGGCTCATTATAATTTAGGAAATATTTTTCTCCAACAAGGTAAGTTCCATGCAGCAGTAGAGTGCTATCAGCAAATATTAAAAATTAAACCTGACGATGTTCACGCTCATCATAAACTGGGACATGCATTCAAGCTACAGGGTAACTTAGATACTGCTGTCAAATATTATCAGCTATAAGCTTAAACCCTAACTATTTTGAGGCTCACAACAATTTAGGAAATACACTCTATGAACAAGGCGATTTAGAGGCAGCTGTAGAGTCATACCAGCAAACTTTAAGGCTTAATCCTGACTGTGCTTCAGCTAAATTTGGAATTTCTATTGGACAATTGCTTATTATATATTCAAGTTTTGCAGATATAAATTCTAAAAGAGATACTTATCAAAAGTACCTTGAAGATTTGGCTGAAACTTATAAAATAGCTCAACCAAAAGACTTAAAAAACGCGGTGGGAGGTATAGGTTCATTACAACCTTTTTATTTAGCTTATCAAGGTTTGAATGACCGAGAATTGCAGCAAACTTATGGGATAATGATAGCTAGAATCATGGCAAGTTGTTATCCTGAATGGAGCCAAAGTATTAATCTACCAGAGTTAAAAGCACACGAAAAGATACGTGTTGGTTTTGTTTCTAGATTTTTTTATAGGCACTCTAATTGGAAAATACCTATTCAAGGTTGGGTAGAAAACCTGGATAGAAGTGAGTTTGAATTATTTGGGTATTATACTGAAGCAAAACGCGATCAAGAAACTGTCAAAGCAGCGAAAATATTTGACAAATTTACCCAAGGACCACTATTGCTGAAACAATGGGTCGAGATCATTCAACAAGACAAGTTACATGTCCTGATTTTCCCTGAATTTGGGATGGACCCAATGACAGTTAATTTGGGTTGTTTGAGACTAGCTTCGATTCAAATGACATCTTGGGGACACCCGGATACTAGTGGGCTACCAACGATTGACTATTACTTGAGCAGTGATTTTATGGAACCAGAAAATGCTCAAGAACACTATACAGAAAAGTTAGTTAAATTACCTAATTTATCAATTTATTACACCCCTTTAGCAATTCAACCGCAAGCGCTCAACAAACAGAAAATTGGCATTGAAAATGATGAAATCATGTTTTGATGCTGTCAAGCATTATATAAATATTTACCGCAGCATGATGATGTATTTGTGCGAATTGCCAAAGATTTAGGTAGTTGCAAGTTTGTATTTATTAAATATGATAAAGGCGAATATGTGTTGGAAGTCTTTCAGCAGCGTTTAAGCCGTGCTTTTCAGGAATACGGGCTGAACTATCAAGACTACTGCATATTTTTGCCGCGTATGGATATCAACGCGTTTGCAGGTATGACAGCGATCGCAGATGTTTTCCTAGATAGCATCGGTTGGTCTGGATGTAATTCTACCTTGGAAGCGATCGCCCATAATATACCAGTTGTGACTTTGCCACGAGACTTGATGCGAGGACGGCATACTTTGGCTATCCTCAAAATGATGGGCATAGAAGAAACGATTGCGGCGACAAAAGATGAGTACGTGAAAATTGCAGTCCGTTTGGGGCAAGATGCTCAATATCGTCAGCACATTTCCCAACAAGTTTCTGAAAATAAATATAAGTTATACGGTGATTTAAAACCAGTCAGAGCATTAGAGGACTTTTTGTTAAAGGCGCTCAACAAACCTCGGAGATTTACTGCACCTGAAGTAGCTGAAATCCTCCAGCTTGCAGCTCAATATGAACGAGTTAATCAGCTAACCGAAGCCGAACAGCTATATCGTCAAATTCTGGAAAAACAACCCGATCACGCTGAAGCGTTATACAGACTTGGTATATTAATGCAACGACTGGGGCAAACCCAAAGTGCTGAACAGTTGCTGAGTGCTGCTTCACAATATCAGCCTGATTCTGCCAAAATCTGGTTTAGTTTAGGCAATTTCCGTCAAGCCCAAGGACAGTTATCAGAAGCTGAGTCAGCTTACAAAAAAGCTATTGCTCTGCGACCAGACAGTGTGACAATTTGTAATAATTTAGGTTACACCTTGGAACTACAAGGTAAGCTTGATGAAGCGATCGCATCCTATCGAAAAGCTCTGGAATTCCAGCCCAACTGCACAGAAGCGGAGGTGAATTTAGGGAATGCACTTTTTACTCAAGGGAAGCTCTCAACAGAGAAACAAGCTTATTATGCACAATTGAATTATCAGCTGGGCATTGCCCGTAAACAAGCAGGCGATTGGCAAACTGCTGTTGCTTACTATCGAGTTGCGATCGCACTACAGCCCGATTTGGTAGAAGCTCATTATAACTTGGGGGTGATACTGCAACAACAAGGAAAAGAAGAAGCGTAGACGTAGCCCGTCGTAGACATCGCTTGCGCTCAAAAAAGAAAAAAAGTTTTTAGTAAGGACTTTAGTCCTTGCCTTAATGACTGAAGTCTTTACTCCAAACTTTTTATATAGACAAAAAAATCATGTTCAAGGAGAAAACAAGAATATGTCCCTAGAAATTTTAGAAAAAGTCAAAAACTTCCTGATAAGACTCGTCAAAGACGAAGCTTTTCGCACTCAATTCATGAGTGATAAAATCGACGAAGTGATAAAAGTCATGCAAGAAGGTGGTTATGATTTTTCTCAAGAAGAATTTGAAACAGCTTCCATTAAAATATTGGAATTAAAAGAATTAGGTCTGTTTGAAGACCTCACTGAAGAGGAATTAGTGGGAGCCGTTGGTGGGTTTGCGAATACCAATGATATAGTTGCTCGGCCACTATATGGTGTTGTAGTTTCACCTCCCAAAGAATGTGCAAAACCGCCAATTAAAAAATGTATTCCCAAGCTACCTCCACACCCACAACCCCTCTATGGCATAGTAATAGGTCACCCTATACAAGCGGTATACGGAGCAGTTGCAAATACAAATACAATAGCCTAATGATGATACTATGCTCCCAATACGGTTCGGTTAAGATGCACAGTCCTTAAAGATCCCTCTATTTCCCCCTTAAAAAAGGGGAAATATAGCCATTCTGAGCAAACCTTTTTAAGGGGTTGCGAAGATCGAGTCTATCCGAACTGTATTGACTACGATCCTCCTAATTCAACCATTATCCGGTTAAAGTCAACTTCTAAAATCGAGATTGAGAGTTAACCTATGGCATATCAGCGCAAAAGCTACGCAGTTTGGGAAATTACCTTAAAGTGCAATTTAGCTTGTAGTCACTGTGGTTCCCGCGCCGGACATGAGCGCACCAAAGAACTCTCCACAGAGGAAGCTTTGGATCTTGTCAAGCAGATGGCAGAAGTTGGAATTAAAGAAGTTACTCTCATCGGTGGTGAGGCATTTCTGCGTCCAGACTGGCTAGAAATTGCCAAAGCTATTAATGAGGCGGGGATGTTATGTGGTATGACTACTGGCGGTTATGGTATTTCCTTAGAAACTGCACAAAAAATGAAGGAAGCAGGGATTCGCACTGTCTCTGTTTCCATTGATGGCTTGGAAGCAACTCATGACCGTCTGCGGGGAAAAAAAGGCTCTTGGAAATATGCATTTAAAACCATGAGTCATCTGCGAGAAGTGGGTATTTCCTTCGGTTGCAACACCCAAATTAACCGCCTGTCAGCGCCAGAGTTTCCGCGCATCTATGAGTGTATTCGTGATGCAGGTGCCCGTGCTTGGCAAATTCAGCTGACTGTGCCAATGGGGAATGCAGCCGACAACGCAGACATCCTGCTCCAACCCCATGAACTGTTAGATATCTACCCCATGCTCGCCCGTGTTGCGCGTCGTGCTTACCAAGAAGGTGTGCAACTTCAAGCGGGAAATAATATTGGTTACTACGGTCCTTATGAACGACTGTTGCGGGGGCGGGGAAACGAGCATGAATTCTCATTTTGGCAAGGTTGTGGTGCGGGACTCTCCACTTTGGGAATTGAAGCTGACGGAGCGATTAAAGGTTGTCCCTCGCTACCTACTACTGCCTACACAGGTGGTAATATTCGAGAGCGATCGCTCCATGACATCATTGAAAATACAGCAGAATTGCGTTTAAATCTGGGAGCGGGAACACCTGAAGGTACAAAACACCTGTGGGGTTTCTGTAAAACCTGCGAATATGCTGAACTTTGCCGTGGAGGTTGCAGTTGGACTGCCCATGTTTTCTTTGACAAGAGAGGTAATAATCCTTACTGCCATCATCGCGCTCTTACTCATGCAAAACAAGGGATGAGAGAGCGTGTAATTCCCAAAGTGAGAGCCCAAGGCTTGCCCTTTGATAATGGTGAATTTGAGCTAATTGTCGAGCCTACAGACACTCTTTTGCCAGCAAACGACCCATTACACTTTACTGCTGACAGCATTCAATGGTCAGAAGGTTGGCAGCAAGAACCCGAAGTTTCTTACTCCCTAGCGAGATCATAAATTATGGCAGAAAATTCCGAAATTACGACAATTTCAGCGAAAAAAACTGACCTTGAGTCATCACCATCTGAAGAATTAGAGAAACCCCTGCTTCCACGTTCAGCTTGGAATAGTCAATTAACCTATCTGAAAGTGCTGTTAAAAGCAAAGCAAGTCCTAGATAAAAGCTGATTGTAAGCGCATAAAGATTACGGCTAACCTATGTATAGGCAATTTGCCTCTTTTGTCTTATATAAGTAATTATACTGTTTAAAATTTAAGTAAAGAAAACTACAATTTTACCTAAGTAACACAGTACTAGGTCTGATCGGATAACCAAGCCGATTGGCAGCCCCTTGTCTATTTTTAGGAGCATTAAAATGAAATCAATTCTTGAGTTGATTGAGCAAAAGAACCAGGAGTATGCTCAGTTGCCGTTCTTTGAGTATATGAAAGATGAGATGATTGACCCACGCCAGAGGCTGGCATTTGCACCTGTAATTGCTCCACTCGCACTGGAGTTCAGTGAGTTGTGCAAACGAGTTCTCAGAGATGAGCCAACGACTAATTACATTCAAGATATGGTCAATCTGCACACGCACGAAGAACATTTCCACTGGCAATGGTTACTGGAAGATATGGACAAGATGGGAATTGACTATCCTATGCGGTTCAGTGATGTGGTGCGATTCATTTGGAGTGAGGATACCAAGGTTTCGCGTTCCATGTTTCCTCTGTTTGAGCGGTATACTCGTGGGGCAGATCCGATCATAAAATTGGTTGCCATTGAGGTATCTGAGGTGACAGCGAATGTCTTTTTCCGTTCAACCATGTCTGCGGCTCTGCAACTGCAAGAAATGACTCAAACAGAGTTTCGTTACTTTGGTATGCGTCATAACCATATCGAAAATACCCATACTCTCCATACTCCTGCTTCTCTGCAAGTAATGAAAGAGATTCAGGTGTCAGAGGAGATTCGTCAACAAGCACTTGAGTTGATTGATGTGGCGTTTGAGTATTTTACAGAGTTGATCAATGAGTTTTTGGTCTATATTAAAACCCATTCTTATCAAGAACCGTTTTCTAAAGTGTACGAACCAGAGCGATTGCTAAGAGCTGTCTAAGCTATCTGCTCAGTTTTTAGTCATTTGGCGATGGTAAAGGCTTCAAAGCTTTCTACCGTCGCTTCTTTAATGGTGACTGCTACTGTATAAACAGTTTTCCCTATTAAGAGTTGCTCCTTCCCTCTTAATTTGCTATGTGAGTCAACAAATTTTCGCCCAAAAATTACTGGATAAATTGTGATATTGCGAGTGGATTAGGGAAAACTGAACTCAGGTTATCCAGTCGCAACAATTATGGTAGAGAATCGAGTTGATGTTCTTGGCTATCGGATTGGTGAAAACATTTACACCAGCACTCGCACCCTGGTTTACCGAGGTTGGCGAGAGGCTGATCAAATCCCAGTTGTCATCAAACTCCTCAAAAGTGCCTATCCTAGTCTGATTGAGTTGGCTCAATTCAAAAATCAGTACACAATTGCGAAAACCTTAAATGTCTCTGGGGTTGTCCAGGTCTACAGCCTAGAGAGTTGCCAAAATCGACTTGCCCTGATCCTGGAAGACTTTGGCGGAGTTTCTTTGAAGGAGTACACTACTTTTAGAAGCAAAAGACTCAGCCAGACAGAAAATCAGGAAAATTCCTCACCCCTTCATCCTTCTTTACTGACTGAGTTTTTACAGATTGCGATCGCCCTTGCCGATATCCTGGGTGATCTCTACCATCATCAAATCATCCACAAGGATATCAAACCCGCCAATATCCTGATCAATCCTACCACCAAGCAGGTCAAACTCATCGACTTTAGCATTGCCTCACTGCTGCCAAGAGTTACTCAACTTTCAATCAGCCCAACTGTTTTAGAAGGAACCCTGGCCTATCTCTCTCCCGAACAAACGGGGCGAATGAACCGGGGGATTGATTACCGCACTGACTTCTATTCTCTCGGAATCACATTCTATGAGCTGTTAACGGGGCAATTGCCATTTCAATCCGATGATTTGATGGAATTGGTGCATTCCCATATCGCCAAACAACCCGTCACTGTTGATCATCTCAATCCTGCCATTCCTCCCCAGCTATCGGAAATTGTCAATAAACTGATGGCGAAGAATGCTGAAGACCGCTATCAGAGTGCATTAGGACTAAAACATGATTTGGAAACCTGTTTGGAGCAATTGCAGGAAAGCGGCAATATTGTGCCGTTTGAACTAGGGCAGCTGGATGTTTGCGATCGCTTTGCAATTCCGGAAAAACTCTACGGTCGTCAAGTAGAAGTAGCAATCCTGCTAGCAAGCTTTGAGCGGGTGCGCCAAGGAACTTCTGAACTAATGCTGGTAGCAGGCTCCTCTGGCATTGGTAAAACGGCAATTGTCAACGAAGTTCACAAACCGATCACCCGTCAACGGGGATATTTTATCAAGGGTAAATTTGATCAATTTAATCGTAATATTCCCTTTTTTGCTTTAGTGCAAGCGTTTCGAGACTTAATGGCACAACTCTTGACAGAGAATGATGCTCAAATTGAGCAGTGGAAAACCCAAATTTTATCCGCATTGGGTGAGAGTGGTCAGGTGATTATTGAGGTGATTCCAGAACTCGAACATATCATTGGTAAACAGCCCTCCGTTCCTGAATTATCAGGCAGTGCTGTCCAAAGCCGCTTCAATTTGCTGTTTGTGAAATTCATTCAAGTATTCACAACCCAAGACCATCCCCTTGTCATTTTCCTCGATGACTTGCAGTGGGCAGACTCCGCTTCCTTAAAGCTGATGCATCTGTTGATGAGTGAAGCAGGCAACTCTTATTTGCTAGTGATTGGAGCATATCGGGATAATGAGGTTTCATCTGCACATCCCCTGATGTTAACCATTGAGGAGATGCGTCAAGAAGCGATTACAGTTAGTAGTATTGTCCTTTCTGTGCTCACCCAGACTGACCTCAATCAACTGATTGCAGATACCCTCAAATATTCACCAGAACAAGCAGTAGCGATCGCAAATCTGGTGTATCAAAAGACCAAAGGTAATCCATTTTTCACTAACCAGTTTCTCAAATCGTTGCATGAAGATGGGCTGATCACGTTTGCTAGCAGAACAGGCAGCTGGCAGTGTAATATTGCTCAAATCCGGGCGCTTTCTTTTAGAGAAGATATTGTGGAGTTTGTGGCGTTGCAACTCCAGAAATTACTACCGCAAACTCAGGATGTTCTTAAACTGGCTGCATGTGTAGGCAATCAGTTTGATTTAGAAACCCTGTCGGTTGTCTATGAAAAATCTCCAGCACAGACCGCTGCGGATCTGTGGCCAGCTCTCAAGGATGGATTAATCTTGCCCAGTGGAGAAGGGTATAAATTATTTCAGGATGAATCTGCCGTTAACAGTGATTTGTCATTCGTTGAGAACAACCCGCTAATCACAAATGATCCTTACGGGTTCGGCAGTTGCTACAACGGAGGGAATCTTTGCAACGCACTGCCTCACAACAGACAACTGATAAATCCGCAAATCACAAATGACAGCGGATCGATAACTATTACTTACAAATTTCTCCACGATCGCGTTCAACAAGCCGCTTATTCACTTATTCTAGCGAATCAAAAACCAGCAACTCACTTAAAGATTGGTCAATTGCTGTTAAACAATACCCCGGAAACTGAGCGAGAAAAGATCATTTTTGAAATTGTCAACCAACTGAATATTGGCATAGAACTGATAAAAGCCCAGCCTGATCGCGATCAACTGGTACAACTCAACCTGCTGGCAGGACGGAAAGCCAAGTCTTCCACGGCTTACCGAGTAGCAATTGAGTATTTGACCACGGGGATTAGTTTATTGAGCTCCGACTGTTGGCAAAGCCAGTATGAGTCGGCTCTGGCACTGCACGAATCAGCCGCTGAGGCTGCTTACCTTTGTGGCGCATATGAACAGATGGAGCAATTGGCACAAACAGTGATGCAGCAAACCAAAACTCCACTGGATCAAGTCAGGATTTACGAAACCAAAATCCAGGCGTATACAGCTCAAAATAATGTGCTGGGCGCGATCGCGATCGCCCGCCAGGGAATGAGTCAGTTTGGTGTGGTTTTCCCACAAACACCCACCCCCCAAGATATTCAGCTAGCCCTTGAGGAAACCGCTGTCCTGATTAACGGACGTGACATTGCTTCCTTGGTTAACTTACCGATCATGACACCAAAAGACAAGCTGGCAGTCACCCGAATTGTGGCAAACGTTGCTCCAGCCGTTTACATCGCCGAGCCAAATCTGTTTGCGCTACTCATCTTGTCCCAAGTCAAAGCGTCGATTCAGTATGGCAATGCTCCATTTTCTGCCTTCTGTTATGCCTGCTATGGCATTCTTTTGAACGGAATTCTCCAGGATATTGAAACAGCCGATCAAGTTGGTAACCTTGCTTTGGCACTAACTGACAAATTTAATATTAACGACATCAAACCCACTGTATTTTATGTCGTGGGTGCTTTCATCACCTACTTGAAGTCTCCTCTGCAAAAATCCTTACAGCTCATGCTGGAGAGCTACAAGATTGCCCTGGAAACTGGAAACGTATACTACGCAGGCTTCAATACGAAAGACATCTGCCAGTATTCCTATTTCCTGGGTCGAGAACTGAACTCGTTAGAGCAAGACATAGGGGCTTATAGTCATGTTTTGGAAAATTTTAAGCAAGTTACGACCCTCAACTACTGCCGCATCTTCTGGCAAACAGTTTTGAACTTGCTTGGGCTTGCTGAAAATCCCTGCATTCTAACAGGTGAGGCACTTAACGAAGCCGAATTTGTCACCCAACTGGTTAATGCCAATGAGTTTACTGGGCTTCACTACTTCTGGCTCCACAAGTTGATTCTCTGTTATCTGTTTGAAAACCTCTCTCAAGCAGTGGAAATAGCCGCTCAAGCCAGAGAATATCTAGTTGCAGGCATGGGCTATGCCACTGTGCCGATGTTTTATTTCTATGATTCACTGACGGCTCTGGCAGAGTATTCTACGGCTACAGCTTCTGGGCGAGAAACACTGCTGGAACGAGTCACAGACAACCAGGGAAAAATGCAGACTTGGGCGCACCACGCACCCATGAATTATTTGCACAAATTTGAACTGGTAAAAGCCGAAGAATACCGAGTGTTGGGACAAATGGCGCAGGCACTGGATCACTATGAACGCGCGATCGCCGGGGCAAAAGTAAATGGATACATTCAGGAAGAAGCCCTCGCCAATGAACTGGCTGCCCGATTTTACCTGGAATGGAACAAAGAAGCGTTGGCATACCCCTACGGGGAAGCAAGCTACGCGCAGCGTTCCGTAGGAAAGCCCACCGTTGGCGTAGCCTCTCGTAAAGAAGGTATCGCTCAAATGTACCTGGCAAATGCCTATTATAATTATCTCAACTGGGGAGCGGTAGCCAAAGTCAAGCAGTTGTCACATCAATATCCTCAATTATTGGCTACGATCGAACAGCCGCAGGAAACTGATTCTTCAATCCTCACCCAAACTACTATAATCGGATTGGGACACACTAGTTCCGGTGGCTCTGAGGCGTTAGATTTAGCAACGGTGATCAAAGCCTCTCATACACTGGCTGGAGAAATTGAATTAGAAAAGCTGTTGACGACCCTGATGCAAGTCGTGATTGAAAATGCCGGGGCTGAAAAATCCGTACTCCTGCTGCTTCAAGAGGATAACTGGGTGGTTGCGGCTCAAAGAACCAGCAACCCGACTGTTGAAACGGCAATGCCTACGGCGGCAAGCTACGCAAATCCAATTCCCCCCTCAAAGGAGCAATCGGGTGAAAACCTTGAGATAATAAACCATTCCGCCTTTCCTCTTTCAGCCAGTCAGAATATTCCCAAAGCGGTTGTGAACTATGTCTCACGTACCTCCGAAACACTGGTACTAGATGATGCTCGCACAGAAACCACCTTCGCCAACGATCCCTACATTATTCAATGGCAACCCAAAAGCTTGCTATGTACGCCCATTCACAATCGTGGCCAGGTCATTGGCATCCTCTACCTGGAAAACAGTTTGACAACTGGAGTCTTCACCCAAAACCGTCTTGAGATTTTGCGGCTACTCACAGCACAAGCTGCCATTTCCCTGCAAAACGCCATGTTGTATAGTAATTTAGCCGTGGCAAAAGCCCAACTAGAGGACTATAACCATACATTGGAAGACAAGGTGCAGCAGAGAACTCTTGAGTTGAATGAGAAAAATCAGCATCTCTCGCAAACCTTAGAAGAACTTCAACACACGCAAACCCAATTGATTCAAACTGAAAAAATGTCTTCGTTGGGACAAATGGTGGCAGGTGTTGCTCACGAAATTAACAACCCGATTAACTTTATTTATGGCAACCTCACCTATACCAATGAGTATTGTCAAGAGTTACTGCGCTTGGTTGAGCGCTATCAGCACTATTATCCTCAACCGTTCGCTGAGATTCAAGAGGAACTAGAGACAATAGATTTCAAGTTCCTTAAGTCAGATCTAGAAAAATTGCTGCAATCAATGAAAGTGGGGGCGAATCGCATCCGCCAAATTGTCCTTTCTCTCCGCAACTTCTCGCGCCTGGATGAGTCCCAAACGAAACCTGTCAACATTCATGAAGGCATCGACAGCACCTTACTAATTTTACAGCACCGCTTAGAAGAGAAAGCACACCGTCCTGCAATCGATGTGATTAAGGAATATGCACAGTTGCCAGAAGTTAACTGCTATGCCAGCCAGCTCAATCAGGTGTTTATGAATATTCTCAGCAATGCTATCGATGCATTGGATTCATCATTTACAACAAATGAAAGAGCAATCACAACTGAAGATAGACAAACAGCAATTCCCTCCATCCGAATTCGTACTAAGATGACTGATGCCGATACAGTAAGCATTCAAATTGCAGATAATGGGTCTGGTATGTCTGAGGAAGTGAAGCAGCGTCTATTTGACCCATTTTTCACAACAAAACCTGTTGGTCAAGGAACAGGCTTGGGATTATCGATTAGCTACTCTATTATGGAAAAACATGGGGGACAACTAAGTGTAATATCGTCACCAGGAAAAGGAGCGGAGTTTTTCCTTTATGTCCCCTTGAATAATACCAAACCTGGGTCTAATTTGTAGCCTATTACTTCAATTGGTGATTCTACAAGTCTGGAAAATATCACAACCTGAGTAGGATAAATTCGTATGGTTTCATTACAAACGGCACTTAGGTAGGGTAAGGCGATAATCTTCTCAGGTTCGGATCTTCTGGATTGCTAGCTTCACTTTCATTATCCACTGCTGATGTAGCTTCATCTAAAACTAATATAGGCGGGTTCTTTAAAACAGCCCTGGCGATCGCAATTCTTTGTCGTTGTCCACCAGATATTTTTTGACCTCGTTCTCCGACTATTGTCTCATAACTTTGAGACAGCAAGGGCTGAACCTACAAGGATAGCAATTAGTGATCGCGGTAATCTCACGGTCTGAATGACTAAGTGATCGTAAGAACCATCAAAGGCTATAAAATATGTCAAAATCTTATCTAGAGGTATTTCTGCCACACCTAACGTCACACTATACACCAAGCAAATTAGCAGCATACATAGTCCCAAAACCAGACCAAGTAAGGCTGATATTTGTGGCTTTTTTAATCCTCTAGGAGATACGTAGTTGCTTTTATCATGATCCTGCCGTAACTTGAAAATATTACGCTCTGCTGGTTAGTTGTTTTTTCAAAGTTTTTTAATCATTGACAATTGATAATCTTTATTGATAAATATATAGATTATATGATCGTGTTGCCTTTTCCAAATTTTTTAAAATGAATCAAGGATACCGTTTTAGCTTTGATATTATTTCTCAATAAAGTGGTATTGTTATATAAACTTAAATCTGCTTTGTTAAAGTCACTTGCGACATTGTTACGGAAAAGGGCATTAGGGACTGGAGACTTGGAACTAGTAGTTTGTGGCGTCAGTTTGCCTACTCCTATTTTTACCAAGGGGCTTAAACCCCTCCAAGTCTTGTTAATTAAGATGGTAGCTAGATTTACGGCGTGCTGTACTAGTTACTAGAACATAGTAACAAAGGGGACAAAGGGGAATTATTGAAAAAGTCACTCCCTTGTCTCTTCCCAATGCCCAATAGCAGTTTAAGTCACCAGGCGTTACATCTGGACATGGTGGTGTTAATGAGGATTGATATTTTACTCAGGGTTTACAAAAGAAAATCAATACGTCGTGTTTTACCCTTAACACTCAGTTTGATACTGGTTTTGTTTGTAGGAAGCCGCACTATAGCTGTGCCAACAAAATCCACAGAGATATTATGGGATACCTATGGTGTGCCGCACATCTACGGAAAAGATGACCAGAGTGCATTTTATGCCTTTGGTTGGGCACAAATGCAAAGTCATGGAGATTTGCTTTTGCGTCTCTATGGTCAAGCACGGGGACGCGCAGCCGAATATTGGGGAGAGAAATACCTGGATTCAGATCGTTGGGTACAGACTGTGGGAGTACCAGAACGCGCTCGTTCTTGGTACAAAGCACAGAGTCCAACTTTTCGCAGTTATCTTGATGCTTTTGCTACTGGGATTAATGCTTATGCTTCCCAAAATCCTGACTTGATTGATGATCAAGTTGAGGTGGTGCTACCAGTCAAAGCAGAAGATGTCATGGCTCACTTACATCGGGTACTCAATTTCACCTTTGTGGTCGATCCGGAGGAAGTATTAGACCTGAGCAAACAAAAGTTGCAAGCAGGATCTAATGGTTGGGCGATCGCACCAACTCATTCTGCCAATGGGAAGGCCATGTTGCTAGCAAACCCACATCTACCTTGGTCAGATTTATTTTTGTGGTACGAAGCCCAAATCACCGCACCAGGAATTGATGCATATGGGGCAACACTTGTAGGGATTCCCGTCTTAGCGATCGCATTTAACAACAACTTAGGTTGGACTCACACCGTTAACACTTATGATGGTTGGGATGTTTATCAACTCACACTGGCAGGTAATGGGTATCGCTTTGATCACAAAGTTCGTAACTTCGTTTCCAAAACTCTTTCCTTAAAGGTGAAGCAGAAAGATGGCTCCTTGCAAGAGCAATCATTAGTTGTGAAAAGTTCTGTCCACGGGCCTATAGTAGCCGAGAAAAATGGTAAAACCCTGGCGCTGAGAGTTGCAGGTCTTGACCGACCAGGTGTACTCCAGCAGTGGTGGGATATGGCACGAGCAAAAAACCTTACCGAGTTTCAAACAGTACTCAAGCGCTTGCAACTGCCGATGTTTACGGTGATGTATGCAGATAGAGAAGGGCATATCATGCACCTTTTCAACGGTCAAGTTCCAGTGCGCTCTAGGGGTGATTTTAAATATTGGCAAGGCATAATCCCAGGAAATACATCTAAAACCTTGTGGACAAAAATTCATCCTTACCAAGATTTACCGCGCATAGTTGACCCTAAGAGTGGCTGGTTGCAAAATACAAATGACCCACCTTGGACAACTACATTTCCAGCCGCCATTAAAGCAGATAATTACCCGCCTTACATGGCTCCTCATTTCATGGATTTCCGGTCACAACGTTCTGTAAGGATGTTAGCTGAGGATGACAAAATCTCTTTTGATAAAATGGTTGCAGACAAGTACTCTACCCGCATGGAACTAGCTGATCGGATTTTGGATGATTTAATTCCGGCTGCACGCAAGTATGGTAATGACTTAGGGCAACAAGCAGCTAATGTCCTAGAAGCCTGGGATCGGCAAGCCAATGCAGATAGTCGGGGGGCTGTACTATTTGCCTTTTGGGTACAACAGATGCACTTAGATAAGGATAAGGGGTTTAGTAAACCCTGGAATGAAAATTCTCCACGCACCACACCCGATGGTTTAGCTAATCCTGAAAGTGCAGTTGCAACTCTGCAAGCAGTCGCAGCCCAGGTAGAAAAGACTTATGGGGCGCTTGATGTAGCGTGGGGCAAGGTTTTTCGGCTCCGGTTGGGTGATGTAGATTTAGCTGCCAATGGTGGGGATGGCAAGCTGGGAATTTTTCGTACACTCTATTTTGCTCCTGGAGCAGAGCAAACATTCCAAGCCGTTGCAGGTGATTCCTATGTGGCTGCAATTGAATTTTCCAATCCTGTACGGGCAATGGCACTCACCAGCTATGGTAATGCAACTCAACCTGGATCGCCCCATATTAGCGACCAGTTACAGATGTCCGCCAACAAAAAGTTGCGTCCTGTGTGGCGCGATCACTCAGATATTCTTGCCCATCTAGAAGAACGTAAAATATTCTGAGACTGCTGCTTATTTCACGATAATCTCACTTTTTCGCGTTGCTCCCGATGCAGCGTCTATCTTAACTTAATGGGTCAATCTGATTTTATTTTTTGGAAGTCCCCAAATGCTTTTCTAGGGAGATCCAAGAAATAAAATGCCCCGCTCCTTTGGAGTGACGCTCGAACGCGAACAGCGTGTCGTAGACAAGACTCGCTAACGCTGCTGCCTGCGTCCGTTGGGCGTCTCGTAAAGCCTGCGGCATAGCTACGCTTAGGGCACAGCCAAGGTAGAGAAGAGAAGATAGGCAGTCGCTCATGGGCGAAACCCCCTGTAAGAGCAGGGCTGTTTCATTCCATTTCAAACAGAATTTGTCAAGATGGTTTGCGAGAAAAATTATAAGTGAGGGTGATGAGAAGATGAACTTTTAAGCACTTAAACAACAGTAAGATTGTTCATTTTCTCGGCACGTTGGTAACAAAATAATCAATTTTTAATCGCTAGAACACTTGATTTTTAAGGCTCTTTAGGGAATGAAACAGCGCTGCCTCATCGGATCAAGGATATTTGCACACTGTTATACTTTGGCGCTTACGAAACATCGGGCTTTCATCGACGGCGGATAATTTTATCATTGATAAGTGCCTTAAATCTGGTTGCTGTATCAAATATCTATCTTCAGATATACTTTTCTAAAAATACCTTGTTCCCTAGTACACTTCCCACGGTAGATTGACTTAAATATATTTAAATATGTTATGATTTGTATTGTTCCAATGTTATGATTTGTATTGTGCCTCTAAGTTATCAACCAGGAAATTATTTGCTGGTTTAAGCTAAAATAGCTTAATTTGAAGCTATAAAGCCAATTCAACCAAACTTAGATATTTTTTAATACACAATCGTTCCTTAATAAAGTTAAAGTTTTGTTAATGATAACTCAGATAAATTTAAATTCTGAATTTTCAGGAGTTGCTAAGGTAGGTATGTTGAATACTGGGCAGTAACTTAACTCAACGAAAGAGGGATCTACGATCATTCTGAATAGAGTGTAGTTATTCATCTTCGTTTTTAGCTATTTTATGGTTTGAGACCACTGCTAAAAAACAGCTAGTTGAGGATTAATCATGCCTAGAATCTTAAATGTCAGCCTAGAGATAGACAATATGAGTAGTTTACTAAGATAGAAGTTTTGCAAAGTCTAACGGTCGGAAAGTTGCTAGATACAAACATAGTGGAGTTAATGAAAATTCAGATAAACTTCCTAAAAGTCCACTGTCATTCTGAACCAAATAGAATGTAGCGAGTTTAGTGATACAAGGTTTGATACTAATGCTAAAAAACAGCGAACTAACGATTAATCAGGGTTCTAATCTCAAATTTAAGCTTGGAGATCAACGATGCGATCAGTTTTCTCGGCTAGAGTTTTTGCGGAATCGCACAGTTGGAAAGCCACTAGAGTTAATAGTGGAATAAATCTGAACTCAGATGAATTTCCCAAATCTAAAGTCAATAATCCATGAAAGAAACAGGCAAGTATTATGCCAATATATTGCTAGTGGGGCTAGTTGACTAGTTTGAGGTTATACCGGATTACGGGTTAACCTATCTACATAATTTACTCAAATGAATGGTGTTGTTTAAAAACATTGCCAGTCAGCAAAAAGCGTTGGCTTTTTATTGAAAGCTAATTTTGTCCTGTCTTTAATCTGAAAGGATAAACAGGATAATTGCTTGCTGGCATACATTAGAGTAAACCGGAATGATTACCGAAATCTCACAATTTTTTAATTGGAATAAGGTCAACACACATGAATAAAGTTCAAGCATCATTTGAAGCTACGGAAGCTGCATTTCACGTGCAAGGTTACGAAAAAATCGATTTTAGTCTTGTCTATGTGAACGGTGCATTTGATATTAAAAACAGAGAAATAGCAGATAGCTATGCAAAATTTGGTCGCTGTCTGACTGTAATTGATGCTAATGTCCATGAACTTTATGGCGAGCAGATCAGGTCATATTTTAGACACTATGACATTGAACTCACAGTATTTTCCATCATCATTACAGAGCCAGCTAAAACCCTTGCAACTTTTGAAAAAATTATTGATGCTTTTTCGGACTTTGGCTTAGTTCGTAAAGAACCAGTATTAGTCGTCGGTGGTGGTCTAATTACTGATGTGGCTGGGTTTGCTTGCGCTTCTTACCGTCGCAAGAGTAACTATATTCGCATTCCTACTACGTTGATTGGTTTAATTGATGCAGGTGTAGCAATTAAGGTTGCAGTTAATCATCGCAAGGAAAAAAATCGCTTGGGAGCATATCATGCACCTTTGAAAGTGATCCTGGATTTCTCATTTTTGAAAACCTTGCCAACGGCTCAAGTTCGTAATGGGATGGCAGAGTTAGTGAAAATTGCTGTAGTTTCTAACTCTGAAGTCTTTGAACTGCTATACGAATATGGCGAAGAACTGCTTTCCACTCACTTTGGACATGTGAATAGTACACCTGAACTTGAAGAGATTGCCCACAAAGTCAACTACGAAGCAATCAAAACCATGCTAGAGTTAGAGACTCCTAACTTGCATGAAATAGACCTTGATCGCGTCATTGCCTACGGTCATACTTGGAGTCCTACCCTAGAATTAGCACCTCACATACCCCTATATCATGGTCACGCGGTCAATATAGATATGGCTTTATCTGCAACCATTGCAGGACAACGGGGCTATATTTCAACAGAGGAGCGCGATCGCATCCTAGACTTGATGAGTCGTATAGGTTTATCACTCGATCATCCTCTACTAGATGGGGATTTATTGTGGTATGCTACCCAGTCTATAAGCTTGACACGAGATGGCAAACAACGCGCAGCCATGCCTCGTCCGATTGGTGAGTGCTTCTTTGCCAACGATCTCACTCGCGAAGAACTTGATGCTGCCTTAGCTGAACATAAACGTCTTTGTGCTACATACCCTCGTGGTGGGGAAGGGATTGACGCCTACATTGAAACTCAAGAAGCGAAGCTCTTGGGGGTGTAAAGACATGACTAGTGTTTTAGGACGAGAGACTGCTAGACCGATAACGCCACACAGCATCTTAGTAGCCCAGCTACAGCAAACCCTCAAATTAGCAGAAGAGAACAACATTCCCGTAGAAATATTAGATTCTCTGCGGCTGGGGGTGCAATTAGCGGCGGGTTTAGATCCCTACTTGGATGATTACACCACCCCCGAATCGAGTGCATTGACAGCATTGGCGCAAAAAACCAGCAAAGAAGACTGGAGTAAACGTTTCAGCGATGGTGAAACAGTGCGTCAACTAGAACAGGAGATGCTCTCAGGACATCTTGAAGGACAGACATTGAAAATGTTTGTTCACATGACTAAGGCAAAACGCATTCTAGAAGTGGGAATGTTCACAGGGTATTCAGCCTTGGCAATGGCAGAGGCACTACCAAGCGATGGGCAACTCATAGGTTGTGAGGTAGACCCCTATGTCGCTCAATTTGCTATTCGTTGCTTTAGTGAGTCTCCCCACGGCGACAAAATCGTTGTGGAAGTAGCACCTGCCCTAGAGACACTCCACAAGCTAGCAGCAAGAAAGGAATCATTTGATTTGATATTCATAGATGCTGACAAAAAGGAGTATGTAAACTACTTCCAGACCATTTTGGATAATCACTTACTGACTCCTGACGGGTTAATCTGCGTGGATAATACTTTGTTGCAGGGACAAGTTTACCTACCGCCAGAACAACGCACCGTAAACGGTGAAGCGATCGCTCAGTTCAACCGTGTTGTCGCCGCCGATCCTCGTGTAGAGCAAGTTCTGTTACCCATACGAGATGGTATCACCTTGATTAGACGCGTGGCGTAATCGGGGGACAAGGGGACAAGGGGGCAAGGGGACAAGCGGACAAGGGTGCAAGGAGACAATTTTTTCTCCCCCTGCTTCCTCTGCCTCTCCTGCTCCTACTTTTTTACCAAAAAAGAGGGTGAAGAGAGAGGGCCAGGGCGACTGCTAATGTCAATAAGACTGTTTTATTCTCAATATACTGTAAAATAATATCATTAACACCTACTTCTTGACAAAGACTTAGGCGTAGCCTACACTTCTCTACGAGACGCTACGCATAGCTTGCTTCCACGTTTGCAAAGCGTCCCGTAGGGAAATGGTACGACATGGTTCGACACTTCTCTACGAGAGGCTGCGCCAACGACAAGCTCAGTGCATCGCTGCGCTCACCAGCCGCTCAGTGACTATCGTAGACATCGCTCTAAGTCTGGGAAAATAAATCAAACGAGAAATGCTGATTTTTTCGTTGCATAACAGTAACTAGGAAGATGAATCATGCCAGTACTTCGTATCCTTCATTTAGCTGGGTCTGCATACAATGATTTTTACTGTGAGTTGTCACGCAATTACGCCCAAAGCTGTATAATAGCTACGGCAAATCCATCTCTCTATGACTTTCTGATTGCATACATCACACCTGATGGTCTGTGGCGATTTCCTTCCTCTCTCAGTCTGGAAGATATTGCGATCGCCAAACCGATGCCCCTATTAGATGCCATACAGTTTATAACAGCGCAAAACATTGACGTTATGTTGCCACAAATGTTTTGTCTCCCTGGAATGACTGAGTACCGGGCACTATTCGACCTGCTTAAGATCCCTTATATAGGCAATACTGCGGATGTCATGGCATTAACGGCTCACAAAGCCAGAACCAAAGCAATTGTCGCAGCAGCAGGGGTGAAAGTGCCTTTTGGAGAACTGCTCCGCCAAGGAGACGTTCCGACAATTTCACCTCCAGTAGTCATCAAACCCGCAAATGCCGACAACTCTTTAGGGGTGTCCTTAGTCAAAGAGGCTAGTGAGTATGATGCTGCCTTGAAGAAAGCATTTGAATTTGCAGATGAGGTTATTGTAGAAACATTCATTGAAGCCGGTCGAGAAGTCAGATGCGGTGCCATTGTCAAAGATGGGGAGCTAATCGGTTTACCCCTTGAAGAGTATCAGATAGACCCCCAAAACAGACCCATCCGCAGCTATACTGACAAATTCAAAATACCCATTGAGGGGGACTTGGCTTCAACTGCTAAAAATTATGTCCCAGGTTGGATTGTAGATATTAATGACCCGATTACCCAAAAGGTTCAGCAAGAAGTTAAGAAGTGTCATTTGGCTTTGGGCTGTCGCCATTATAGTTTATTTGACTTCCGGATCGACCCACAGGGACAACCTTGGTTCTTAGAAGCCGGGTTGTTTTGTATTTTTGACCACAAAGCGGTGATTTCCTGTACGGCGAACACAGTGGGAATTCCTTTAGATGAGTTATTTCTGACGATGATCAATCAAGCGTTGGGCATGAACTGATGTCCGGCAAATCACCTTTTTAGCTTTCTTCTAACTTGGGAGAAACTAATAAGCATTTAAGCTGCAACATATTGCTTATTTCCTTTATTTTATCTGGCGATGTTACTTAATCACTAACTCGCCTTGATTCAATAGCTTATCTAGTAAAGATTTAAATTCATCTACTGATTTAAATAGACGATGAGCAATGTATTCTTTATATGAATACCAGACTAATTTAACAATGTTGTAATCAGGACTGGATGCTTTTAACAATCGCCTTGGAAGCTACTTGAGTGTTCGACGTTTTGCGATCGCCCCTCACCGTGGCAAAATTTGTTTAGAATTGGAACCAGCATTAGAAACACTCCACAAGCTAGCAGCAGCACAGGGATTATTTTAGTTGGTGTTCATTGATGCTGAAAAAACTGAGTATGTGCAATACTTTAAAATACTGCTAGACGGCAATTTATAAAAGGCAGGGGGCACGGGGCAGGGGGAAAGAGGCTTTTCCTATTTTTGCACAGATCCGGTAATCATAAGTGATTAACCGGACTTGATATGGCTCGCCACCAGCCACAGGTTTCACTATCATGTCACAATTATTACAATTATGAGAGAGCAGATTTTTGCAATATTCCAAAACTTGGGCACTCTTGCATTACTGGCGATCGCATTTCCCTTTAACTGTACCCTCGTACTCGCATCGCTGCTGTGGAATTTTTTCAGCCGACCGTTCAGCAAACAAGTGGTTTTGAACGAGAATCCGAAAAATATCTTGATCGGTGGTGGTAGAATGACCAAAACCCTTCAGCTGGCGCGATCATTTCACGCTGCTGGGCATCGAGTCATTTTATTTGATCTCGACCAATACTGGTTCAGTGGTTATCGATTTTCCAACTCTGTGGCTGGCTTTTACACAGTTCCTGACTCGCAAGAAGACTTAGAAGACTATACTCAAGCCGTGCGGGCGATCGCCAAAAAAGAAAACATAGACTTTTTTGTTCCGGTAGGCATTTTTGCAGCCAGCTACTTTGACTCTGAGCGCAAGCCAGTGTTATCAGGCTGTTGCGAGAATTTCCACTTCGATGCTGAAACAATGAAGACGCTGGATAACAAGTTTACCTTTGCAGAAATTGCCCGCTCACTCTCGCTATCTGTCCCGAAAACCTTCCTAATTACAGATTCCGAACAAGTTCTTAAATTCGACTTTGCCAACGAAAAGCACAAATATATTCTCAAAAGTATTGTCTATGACTCTGTTTTACGCTTGGATCTAACTAAGCTACCAATGGAGTCTCCCGAAAAAATGGCGCTTCATATTAAAAGTAAGCCAATTAGTAAAGATAACCCTTGGATATTGCAAGAGTTTATTCCCGGAACAGAATACTGTACTCACAGTACAGTGAGAAACGGTGAATTAACGGTACACTGCTGCTGCAAATCATCTGCTTTTCAAGTCAATTACGAAAACGTTGATCACCCAGAAATTCAGGAGTGGGTGAGTCATTTTGTTAAAGAATTACAACTAACTGGACAAATTTCTTTTGACTTCATTCAGGCGGAAGATGGAACGATTTATGCAATCGAGTGCAACGCTCGCGCTCACTCGGCGATTACAATGTATTACAACCATCCAGGTTTAGCGGATGCCTATCTCAATCAAGAGCCTTTGGCTGAACCTCTGCAACCCCTGAGTGATAGTAAGCCTACTTATTGGCTTTATCACGAACTTTGGAGACTTAATGAAATTAGATCGTTAAAGCAGTTGCAAAAGTGGCTTAAAAATATTTGGCGAGGAAAAGATGCAATATTTGAAGTTAATGACCCACTACCTTTCTTAATGGTACATCACTGGTACATTCCTTTACTATTACTCGATAGTTTGCGCTCCTTACGAAGTTGGGTGAGGATTGATTTTTGCATCGGGAAACTCATCCAGTTTGGAGAAGACGTAAAATATAAAACCTTTACCTCTGCAACCCCTAAGTGATAGTAAGCCTACTTGTTGGCTTGATTACAAACTTTGGAGACTTAATGAAATTAGATGGAGAGGCGATCGCGCCTTTCAATCGCATCGTCAAAGATGATTCCCGGTTGCGTGTAAGTGTTCGGTGCCAATTCGAGACGGCTTGACAATCATATATACGAGTGTAAGAAAGCATGGAAAAGGGCAGGGTCGTATCTGCTTATCTCTTTAACCTTTTCCGATCCACCAGCGACTGATTCCACTATCATGTCACAATTATAATTATGAGAAAACATATTTTTGTAGTGTTCCAAAACTTGGGCACTCTTGTATTACTGGCGATCGCATTTCCCTTAAACTGCATCGTCGTCTTAACATCGCTACTGTGGAATTTTCTTAAGCAACCATTCAGTAACTCAATTGTTGTTAACCCTAATTCCAAAAATATCTTGATCGCTGGCGCGAGAATGACTAAAACCCTTCAGCTAGCGCGTTCATTTCATGCTGCTGGGCATCGGGTGATTATAATTGACATTGAAAAATTCTGGTCAAGTGGTAATAAATATTCCAACTCTGTTGCAGGCTTTTATACCGTTCCCGATCCTAGCAAAGACTTAGAAGGCTACATTGAAACCCTACACGCGATCACCAAAACAGAAAAGATCGACTTTTTTATCCCGGTAGCGATTTTCTCTGTCATCCACTATGATCACGGCAAGCCACCATTACCAGACTGTGTAGAATTTTTCCACTTCGATGCTGATATCACGAAGATCCTGGATGACAAGTTTGCCTTTAGCGAAACAGCGCGATCGTTCGGTTTATCTGTCCCCAGATCCTTCAAAATTACCGATCCCGAACAAGTCATCAACTTTGACTTTTCTCAGGAAAAGCGCAAATACATTCTTAAAAGCATCCCCTACGATCAAATACGTCGCTTGAATCTCACGAAGCTACCTTGCGATACACTTGCACAAACAGTAGAATTTGTCAAGAGCCTGCCGATCAGTGAGGAAAACCCCTGGATTATGCAGGAATTCATCCCTGGAAAGGAATATTGCACTCACACTACTGCGCGAGATGGTGAGTCAAGAATGTACTGCTGCTGTGAGTCATCCGCCTTTCAAGTCAACTACGAAAACGTTGATCAGCTAGAAATTATGCAATGGGCGAGTCATTTTACCAAAGAACTGGGAAAAACCGGGCAACTTTCCTTTGACTTCATCCAGGCAGAAGACGGAACTGTTTACGCGATTGAGTGTAACCCCCGGACTCACTCCGCCATTACTATGTTTTACAATCATCCAGGAGTAGCGGATGCCTATCTTGGTAAAGAGCTTCTGGCTGAATCTTTGCAGCCTCTTGGTGATAGTAAGCCAACCTATTGGCTGTACCACGAAGTTTGGCGGCTGAATGAGATTAGATCGTTTAAGCAACTGCAAACCTGGGTAAGAAACATTAGGCAGGGGAAAGAAGCAATTTTTGAGGTGAGTGATCCTTTACCCTTCCTGATGGTACATCACTGGCAAATTCCCTTACTCATTCTCGACAATTTACGAAGACTCAAAGGTTGGATAAGAATAGATTTTAATATGGGCGAGCTTATAGAGTGATACCAATCCGCATTATAAAGTGTAATATTGGTCAATTTTTTCCCCGACGTTATACAAAGGCGAATTCAGGCTTGAAGTTGCTGCATCAGACCTGCCGCGTCGGAAACAGACCAATGCTCAGCGATCTTACCGTCTTGGACACGATCAATCCGGATCGCCGATATCGAGATGCTCTTACCAGTGGGCGGTATGCCATAGAACATTCCGCTGTGTTTGCCTTGAGTTGTGATGTAAGTAACAACCCGATCACTCTCCGCAACCTGCTGCACGATCTGAATTTGGATGTTGGAGAAAGCGGAGAAATCAGCAAAGAACGACTCATGATAGACCCGAAGCGCGTCAAGACCGCGATTATCTGATGCTGGCATCGCGTGGTTGATACAATCTTCCGTCCAGAAATCTTTCAAAGCCCTAAGGTTCCGTTCGTTCCAAACGACTTGGACAAGGTTCTGGATTATCTGCTTGTTTTTATCAGCATCGGTCATCAGCTTTTTTCCAGAGAGTAGTCTTGCATCGGGCAGTATATAACATATTAAGTTAGTAATTCTTCCCAGAGGTGGAGAAATCCGCAAGTCTCATGCAAAACTGTTTGTTAGTCAACCAATTTCATCTAACTACCTAGATCCTTTTTAATAATAAGTGGGACAAGTGACGCTAACCGTAATATACCAGACACAATGAACACTTGCGCTATGCCAAAAGACCCAGCAAATTGAGCAATGAAGCCACCTATAGTTGTTCCTAAAGCACCACTCGCCCCAGCAACAGCTGCTGCTGTTGCAAAATAAATAGACTGATTTTTCACTGGTGCAATCTCTATCTGGAGATTGGTGTTACACAAGTCAACTGCTGCCCAATTACCTCCAATGAAAATGTGTAACAGCGGTAACCACAGCCAGAGGTCGAGGGGATTAGAATCCATCCTCAGCCACAGCCAGGGTATGACTGAAATTAGAATTCCAGTAGAAATTAGAATAGGACGATTGCCTATTTTATCTGTTAATCTACCCCAGACGATGAGCATCACCATATGTGCCCCTGCTCGCAGGCTGTTGTAGAAAGTTACCCAACTTACATCCAGGTTCAGGGTATTTAGCAAGTAGAGGTTAAAAAACGGGGCACTCAGGTTAACAGCAAACGTCCATAAGCCGAAATAAAGCAGAAACACCAAAAAATCAGAGTTTTTCCAAATGCTGTTATCTATCTGGTTTTGGGGAGTTGGCATTTGCGGCAGACTGATTGCTTCAGATATCTCACCAGGTTGATTTGGTGCCGAGTCTGATTGAATCTCACTTGTTTGAGATGAACTAGCATAATTAGTGTTTTGTAATTGGGGATTTATATCTACCTGGAAATAGTGAGACGCCAAGCTCACAATTCCAAAGATAATGCCCAAGAACAAAATCACCCCATAACCTTGGATACTCCCTCCGTACCAATGTGATACAGCTAGACCGGCTAAAGGCAAGCTGACCAACTCGGTTAAGTTGCCAATGCTATTGCGTAGCCCGAAATATCTACCTCGCAATCGCCTTGGGACTAACATTGCTATCCAACTGAACCACGATGCAGTTCCTAGTCCTCCTAAAAGATGGGTGCATACGAGAATCAAAAGCGACAATACCACTAATTGGTTTGAATTAAGCCCTCCCCAACTAAAGCTAACAATGCCAATTACTAAAATCAGCCACAGTAGCCGAGCAATCCCATGAGTGCGAAGGGAATACTGAAAGCGGCTAGTGGTGCGTTCAGATAAATAAGCACCTATCGGCTGAAAGAGATTCGCCAACATAGGGATAGAACTTACCATACCAAATACCAGTGGAGTGGCATCCAACTCCACCAAGAAATTACCTAGCAAAATTTCGCCAGTGCCAATAGAGAAAAGTGCTGCGAAAATTCCATCGACAGTGGAAGCCCTCAAACTGGTGCGAATAGCATCTTTAGAAATACGAGGACTGAGTGTTGAGGTACCAGAGAGTGTTGTTGATGGTGAGGCAATCTGAGCAATTTCTATAGAAAGAGGCGCACCTGTTTCAACCTGAGAAGAATCCATAAATCTAGTATTTAAGAAAATAATAGCAAAGCATTCTAAATTAAAGCCTAATTGGACTTACTCCAAACTAATTTTCCACAAACCGGAGAGCGGATTTGACTGTTCGGATTGACTATCATTACTGCCGAGCCAATTATTGTCATACACCAATCCAACACTGAATGTTCCATTTAAAGGATATTGCCCTAGTTTTCCAAAGCCTTCAATATTGTTTGAGTCAGTGATCACTTGCTGGTTCAACTGTATGGTTATTTGGTTACCGTCGTCAAAGTAAATTCTCGCTCGTTTTTTGTGAAAGCGCACCTGAACTTTGTAGACCCCACCAGTTGCATAGTAGTAAGCTCTAGCAGGCAGCTTTTGACCATCGATATTCTGCCCTTTGAACTCAACTGCTATAGCAGGCGTGACTAGGATTAAAAAGATAGGTAGGACTAACCCTAACGGTTTCATTGGTTTTCTAACACCTGCTGTTTATTAAACTATTTTCTACTTTAAAACACAAATTTATTTACGAAGGTCACTCTATTGAATCAGTACAACCATGAACGAATGATAGATGTGAGGAAATAACTAAGTCAGTAGATGCTTAGGTGTTGTTGTTTTGAGAATACAAGCAACGCCTGACTGCATCATGACAGTTCCTTTTAATCGTAGCAATTCTGATTATGAGAATTGCTGAACTTAGGGAGGAAATATGATAGGGTTAGAAGGAAAGAATGCCTTAATTACAGGTGCAAGGTCAGGTATCGGTCAGGCGATCGCTATCAAACTTGCACAACTTGGGTGCAACATCGCCATCAATGACCGCAAAAACCCTGAAGCTGCGGCAGATACCGAAGAGATGGCATTGCAAAAAGCCTGCGGAAATATCGAAAATTCTGGTGTGAAGTGGCTGCTGGTTCAGGGAGCTGTCTCCCAAGAATCAGACATTGTTAAAATGGTCAACACCCTTGTTAAGGAATTTAGCAGTGTAGATATTTTAGTCAACAATGCTGGCATTAAAACAGAAAGTCCATCCCACAAAGTTACCACAGCAGACGTTGACCGGGTAATTGCAGTAAATCTCCGGGGTGCTGATCTCTGCGCCCGTGAAACTATTAAACACCTCCTGTCTCTTAATCTTCCGGGGGTGATCGTTAATATTTCCAACGTTCACGAAATTATTCCTCGACCGATGTATATCAGTTATTCCATTAGCAAAGGCGGTATGGAAAACCTGACTAAAACCTTAGCATTGGAATATGCCAACCGAGGTATTCGTGTCAACGCCATTGGCCCCGGAGCAACGATCACGCGAATGAATCAAAACTGGATAGATGAAGATAGAAAAAAAGGCGATTGTGGAAAGTCACATCCCAATGGGGCGTGCTGGCGACTCCGAGGAGATGGCAGCCGCAGTAGCTTTTTTAGCTTCGGATGAAGCCGTTGACATCACCGGACAAACGCTGCTTGTAGATGGTGGATTGACTCTATATGCTGACTGCCGGGAAACTTGGTCAGCTTGAGGTCAGGCTTGCGTACTTTCCACAATTGAGCCGATACATACCATTAGTGGAATTAGACGCCTATGACTAGCGCGATCGATAATAACAGTCTGCTGGAAGCAGAAGCCTGGAAACTGTTGGAAAAGTCCATAATTTATTATCAGGGCAAACCTATTGGTACAGTAGCCGCCCATGATCCGGAGTTAGATGCACTCAATTATGACCAGTGCTTTCTCCGCGATTTTGTCCCTTCTGCCTTAGTGTTTCTCATGCACGGCAAAGCAGAGATTGTGCGTAATTTCTTAGTAGAAACACTAAAATTACAAAGTCATGAAAAGCAGATGGACTGCTTTGAACCGGGAGCGGGATTAATGCCTGCAAGTTTCAAAGTACATTTTAATGGGAATGAAGAATTTTTGGTCGCTGATTTTGGTGAGCAGGCGATCGCTCGCGTTCCCCCAATTGATTCCTGTATGTGGTGGATTCTCCTGGTACGGGCTTATGAAAAAGCTACAGGCGATTTGGCTCTAGCGCGTCAGCCAAATTTTCAACAAGGAATCAAGCTAATTTTGGATCTTTGCCTAGTACATCGGTTTTCCCTGTACCCAACAATGTTAGTTCCCGATGGCGCGTTTATGATTGACCGTCGCATGGGAGTGTACGAACATCCTCTAGAAATTCAGGTGTTATTCTATGCGTCCCTCAGGGCTGCTAGTGAATTGCTTTTACCAGATGGGGATGGCGATAGCTACCTCAGCAAAGTCAATAGGCGATTGGGATCTTTGAAATATCATATCCGCAACTATTTCTGGCTAGACCTAAAGCGATTGGGGGAAATTTATCGTTATAAGGGTAACGAATTTGGTAAAGAAATTGTTAATAAATTCAACATCCACTCAGAATCAATCCCTAGTTGGTTAACCCAGTGGTTACCCGAAACTGGAGGATATTTAGCGGGAAATCTGGGCCCAGGACGCATAGATTTTCGCTTTTTTGCTCTGGGAAATCTGATGGCAATCGTAACTTCCTTAGCAAGCGAAACAGAATCTGAAAGCATTATGAATTTATTTGCCCAACGCTGGCAAGACTTGATTGGCTATATGCCTGTTAAAATCTGCTTTCCAGCTTTGGAAGGTTTGGAGTGGAGAATTGTTACAGGATGTGACTCCAAGAACAGCGCTTGGTCTTATCACAACGGCGGTAACTGGCCCGTTTTACTATGGTTCTTTACCGCAGCGGCACAGAAAACAGGTCGAACAGAACTTGCCCAAGCAGCGATCGCCATTGCCGAAAGGCGTTTATTTAAGGATAAATTTCCGGAATACTACGATGGCAACAATGGTCGTTTGATTGGCAAAGAAGCCAGAATTTATCAAACTTGGAGCATTGCCGGATTGCTAGCAGCTAAACAATTCCTGGCAAATCCAGATTACTTGGAATTAATCAGCTTTGCAGAGGGTCTTGAAGGCCCAGGCTGTAGTCTGTAGGTACTGATTGCTCCGCAAGACCTAAAGAGAATATGATTTAGCGGTGTAATTATCAGGGTGTTTTTGCTAACTAGCTACACTGACACAGCATAACCAGTGATCCCTCACGGCAAGCCCTACGGGTGACGCAAGGGTAGCCCAGCGTAAAGCCTGCGGCATGGCAACTCTTAGAGACGCTCTTGCGTACCCCTCCGGGGAAGCAAGCTACGCTTAGAGCGACTGTGCATAGCGTCTGACTCGTTGTCATAGCCCAAGGTAGAGAAGAGGCTGCGCTATGCGCGGCATCGTCTCCCCAACTCTACAAGACGCTCCTTGGCGTTGGCAGAAGACTCTGCTTCCCTTTACGCTGACTTTGCTACCTAGTGCGTTTAAAAGGGCTACATTTTATGTAAAGCTGTACTTAGTAGGTAGAAAATAAAATCTTTTTTAATGGGAATTAGCTATATTAGCTCACCCTAAGAAGGGAAAAATAACCTCAAATTCTCAAATACCCGATAACTGATACACTATATTGTAAGAGGTATCTAAAGTGTCATACTTAGTAATATCACGAGATAGTGTTTGCATCATCAACACGTTTTAACGTGTCTAAACCATGAAAATTACTTCAAATTTCATTCCAGAATTTGAAAAACTATTCAGACAAAAATTACAACTAAATAATTGTCGGCTCAGAAAGAAAAGACAAGAGAATAATTATGAAATAATTACTCCAGCTAAAGACATTTTTTTGATGTATTGGTCTGAATTTCCAGAAATTAACTTAATCTATCAGGCTGTAGGGGTACGCACTCAGCAGACTGAAGTTTATGAGCGAGCTATTCGCTCCCACATTAGTTTTTGTGTGAGTAGTATCCAAGAGAATCCGATCTCTGAATCACCATTATTAGTGAAATAACTAATATTTAGATAACACAGAGAATATTTACTAAACTCTCGCCAGTTTTGTCATCTAACTGACGAGAGTCGATCACCGAAAATCTGTTGATCAAGAAATAAAAATGGAATCCGAAAAAAATCAAGTTCAAGATCAGTTAGATTATAAAACCTTGTTAGCCAATGCAAAACAAGCCTTAAAAGTTGAATACCAGAAATCAGCGGCTTTAGCGTCCCAACTGCAAGCCATAAAAACTCAGTTAGAGCAAGTTCAGGCTGAAAACAAAACTCTCAGGGAGAGTACTTATGAAGATGTAATTAAGCACTTTGAGGCGCGTACTCAAGCAGCAGAAGCACTAGCGCTAAAAACAGAAGTGCGCCAAAAGTTTCTTGAAGCCAATGGTTGCAAGGATGATCAGAGCTTTGATAGTCTATGGAATACCATTAAAAATAAGATTCAGATTCAAGACGGTGAAGTGAGAATCGTTGCTCAAAATGGTACTCCTAAGTTCACCTTAACGGGCAGCATGATGACTTTGAGGGATTTTATTCAATCCCTTAAACAAGACCCAATCTCTGGAAAATTTTTCTTGAACTAGAAAGCCAAATTAATCAAAGCGTCTCGCTAAAAGTAGACTAAATATTGTAGCAGAAAGATTGTAGCAGAAAGCTATTCATCTTCGTCTCCTGGCGGTCGTTCGCTCTCGCTTTGTTGGGCGTTCCACTCCAAAACAATACGTTCCAACATCTCAGGTTGCGTACAGTTATTAACATCGGCGTATATTTTAATCAACTGTCTGACTTTAGGACTAATGTGGCGAATCTCTAGTTGGTTACTTTGTCCCATGTCCATTAACTTTTAGTGTCTATTACATATGTTGAACGATTAAACTATGTCTATTGTAATAAATTTTGTTAATGGCGATATCTGTATTCGCGGTCTTCGTCATCGTCACTGTCATGTCTGTACTGGCGATCGCAATTATCCCACTCTTGATCACGTCGTTTCTGGTTGCCACCGACTAGATTTTATATTTCTGGACAAATCCCCTATTCCCATAATGTTCCTCCTAAGTTGGTAAATCACCTTATTTAGGGTCACTTTAGTAGTTTGTCTAATGCTGGTGGCAGATAAATCTTCCAGCAGGTGTAAATAAAAATAAAATCATTGCTATCTTTTAGAGTGTAGCAAGGTAGTGATAAAGTGTTTTTTACTACCGACTAATTGGTGTGAATTTAATTAATCAGTTTTTCAACTTGGAATTTTGAATTGTTTATGTCTAACCTGCCACCACTCAATACAGAAACAATTTGGGCAATTCTCGACGATAAACTTGATGATGCCACAGTCAACCAATTGCTATGGCATTATTTAGGCTATCGCTATGATTCCTCAACTGTACAATGGGACACTAGCCAAGTTGCACCCGAATGGCAGGATGAGTATCCACAACCGCCAGATTTCATTGAATCTCGCCCCGCAACAGTCAAGTTAACTCGTTCCATTCCTGCTGAAAATAAACAAATGCTAAAAGAAAAACTTGGTTTCAAAGGTTACAAAATTGGTGAATTTGGGCCTCGGCAAACTCGCAGGGCGACGGCGGCAAATTGGTTGTTAAGTTATTTGCAACAACCTAACGGCAAAATAGAGTAATCTTATCAGGAGATATTTGTCTAAAAAGCATCCTATTTCTCCCGAATATCTGCTGTATTAGGAGTTAATAAAAATCTGTTGATTTATTATTGATTTATTTGCTAAATTTGCCGTCTAATACAATTACATTTGAATTTCAGTAATATTAATGGCAAAAAAATTTATACAGTAAATCGGGATTTTAGTCAATTAACAAATACTATAAACAGTCAAAAATAAAAAAATACAGTTAAGTTTTATAAAGTATTTATAAATTATTCCTGAAGATAGAAGCACTCCTTATCTAATTATTTCTATAGAGCGATTTCCAAATTCAATTGACCATCAGAGAATATTTACATCAACCATTGGTATTATAAACACTTTTATGGCAAAGCCAATTGAATTTAATTTATTTGCACCTTACAACAAAGGAGCCGCATTAATTGGTTCTTTTTCGGATTGGCAAGAAATTCCAATGCAAAAAGGTGATGATGGTTATTTTCGTACAAGTGTTGAACTAGAAGACGGCATTTATAAATATAAATTTCGCATCCAGTCAAATTCATGGTTTTTGGAACCAGAACAATGGGTTGATGTCACAGACCCCTATGCAACTGATATAGATGAACAAAGTGGAAAAGATGATGGTGTTATCCAGGTAAAAGATGGTAAAAGGATTACTGATGCCTATATTTGGCAACATGATGATAAACCTTTACCTGCTGACCATGAATTGGTAATTTATGAATTGCATGTCGGTGACTTTTCTGGTGGTGAAGATGACCCTTATGCACGAGGCAAGTACAAACACGTCATTGAAAAGTTAGATTATCTATGTGAACTCGGAATCAACGCTATTGAGTTGATGCCACTTAAAGAATATCCTGGTGATTATAGTTGGGGCTATAACCCCCGCCACTTCTTTGCAACAGAATCTAGTTATGGTTCAACTGCTGGATTGAAAAAATTGATTGATGAGTGTCATGGCAGAGGTATTCGTGTGATTCTTGACGGTATTTATAACCACTCAGAAGCATCTGCTCCTTTAACACAAATTGACCACGATTATTGGTATCATCACTCTCCCCGTGACCCTGATAATAACTGGGGTCCTGAGTTTAATTATGAACATTATGACGAAAAATTAGATATTCATCCAGCGTGGAAATTTATTGGTGATACAATCCGTTTTTGGATTGGGGAATATCATCTTGATGGTATTCGCTATGATGCGGCGCGACAAATTGCTAACTACGACTTCATGCACTGGATTGTTCAAGAAGCCAAAAAAACTGCTAGCATGAAGCCTTTTTATAACGTTGCCGAACACATTCCTGAAACTCCCAGCATTACCAATGTAGATGGCCCAATGGATGGTTGCTGGCATGACAGTTTCTATCATTGCATTCTAGAACATATCTGCGGTGATACATTTGATTTAGAGCGTTTAAAAGATGTCATTGACTGCAAGCGCCAAGGCTTCTTGGGTACTACTAATGTGGTAAATTACCTCACCAACCACGATCATAACCATGTCATGGTTGAATTAGGAAACCGTGAGATTTTTGACGAAGAAGCCTTTAGCCGGGCTAAATTGGGAGTAGCCATCCTGATGACTGCTGTTGGCGTACCTTTGATTTGGATGGGAGAAGAATTTGGCGAGTACAAACCTCAACAACCTGAATCAGCCAAAATTGATTGGACGCTGTTAGGTAATGATTTAAATCGTGGTTTATTTGAATTTTACAAAGGCTTAACTAACCTGCGTAAAAATAATCATGCTCTCTACACAGAAAATATTGATTTTATCCACGAAAATCCAGAGGCAAAAGTATTAGCTTATACTCGTTGGAATGATGAAGGTTCTCGTGTAGTCGTGGTAGCTAATTTTTCAGAAAACTTTCTCGGTGACTATCATGTTCCTAACTTAGCAAGCGGTGGTACATGGCACGAATGGACAGGCAATTATGATGTCGAAGGTAGTGATGATGGCATCATAGCTGATTTGGGGCCATACGAAGCCAAAGTGTTTGTATGGCAGTAATCATATACACTACCGCTGAGTCAGTAGTCCAATAGCAAAGAAAAGGGGGAATATATTTCCCCTTTTTCAGTTATTATCTTACTTCATTACAGTCTAAGTAGAAATTTGTCAAGCAGAAACTAGGCTATTTTAAAATATCATAGGTTTGTGTTACACTTTTGAGTTGAAGTGCGGATATAAAATTGCCAGAGCATTCCTATGCACAACAAATTATTTAATAGTAATATCGACAACGCTAACATTGAGAACGATCGCATTTTATTAACTCCCAATCAAGTCAGTAATATCGACAACACTAACATTGAGAACGATCGCATTTTATTAACTCCCAATCAAGTCAAATCCAAATTACCTTTAACACAATTAGCCGAACAAAGAGTTTTAGAATCTAGGCAGGAAATAGAACATATCCTGGATTTTCAAGATCGCCGAAAATTTATAGTCGTTGGCCCATGCTCAATCCACGATCCAAAAGCAGCGATCGAATATTCTGAGAGGTTGAAAGTATTGGCCGAGCGAGTCAAGGATAACTTGCTACTAATTATGCGAGTCTACTTTGAAAAACCAAGAACAACCGTAGGCTGGAAAGGGTTAATTAACGATCCAGATATGGATGATTCTTTCCATGTAGAGAATGGTTTATTAATTGCCCGGAACCTGTTATTAAAAATTACAGAATTGGGATTACCTGCTGGTACAGAAGCACTAGATCCAATCATCCCTCAATACATTAGTGAACTGATTACATGGTCTGCCATTGGAGCACGCACAACCGAATCACAAACTCATCGCGAAATGGCAAGTGGACTTTCGATGCCTGTGGGTTTTAAAAACGGTACTGACGGCAATATTCAAGTAGCTTTGAATGCTCTACAATCAGCTGGAAACCCGCATAATTTTCTCGGAATTAATCAAAACGGACAGGTCAGCGTCTTTAAAACTAAGGGTAATGCCTACGGTCACGTAATTTTAAGGGGTGGTAGTCAACCCAACTTTGATGCAGCAAATGTCAAATTGGTAGAAGAGAAATTAAAACAGGCAAATTTACCACCGAGAATTGTTATAGACTGTAGTCACGGCAATACCAATAAAGACTACAAATTCCAAGGTGCTGTCTTAGAAAATATTATTCAGCAAATAGTGGATGGTAATACATCAATAGTTGGCATGATGCTAGAATCCCATTTATATGAAGGTAGTCAACCAATTACAGCGAAAGAAGAACTAAAATATGGTATTTCTGTAACTGATAAATGTATTGGCTGGGAAGAAACCGAAAAAATTATTTGGGCTGCTCACGAAAAACTTAAATAAAGACCAATAAGTTCGGGTTAGGGACTGACAATTAAAAAAATATCCAACCAATGGTATAGGAGAGCGAGTGCGTTGCGTTTCCCGACGCAAGGGTAGCGTAGTCCAATTTCAGAGGGTAGCAGTAGCGATCGCATTTTCTAGGACACTGTAAATCAGCGGTTATTCTACAAGCCCAAAGCCTACCTAGTTGCAGAAGTAGCGGTGAATTGGCAGTTCTTAGATAGTGCGTCAACTCTCAGTGGATCAGATTTTGTCGTACAAGCATAGGGGCTATTATTCGCCCAGGCGATGGCAATGACACCATCACCGATTTTAGTGGCGTTGGCAAAGGCTCAAACCCAACAGCAGCAGTAATTGCCTCTTTGGACACCTTGCAATTTACAGGTAGTGGTTTAACTGCTCAAAATCTGCAATTAACTCCTCAGGGTAACAACTTAGAAGTTACCTTTGAAAATGTGGCGTCTACCAAAGTCCAATTGCAAAACTTCAAATTAGAAAACCTCGATAACCTGCCAGCTTCTGGAGCTAAACCTGCGATTGGTAATATAGAGTTTGATGGGCAAACCAACATCGCCGACAGCTTTGATGTCTTCAATGCCAATTCCACTCAAACTAGCCTGTTCAACAAGAACACGGTGACTTTCCTCAATGACCTGAATAATAGCATCACAGGTTTTGAAAACTCCAACGATGTGATTAATGCTCAAGGAGGTAACGACTTTATTGACGGCAACAGTGGCAATGACCTGCTGCGGGGGGGTTGTGGCAATGATATTCTGATCGGCGGTTCTGGCAATGATACCCTTGTCGGTGGTGCAGGTGCCGACTCTTTCTTTTACAACACTGATGCAGCCTTTGCCCTGACTGCTGTTGGTGTAGATGCGATCGCTGATTTCAACCGCTCCCAAGGCGATAAGATTATCTTAGATAAAACTACCTTTAATGCGATTACTTCTGCTCCCGGAACAGGTTTTAGTAAAAAGAGTGATTTTCAAATTACTTCTTCCGGGGCGGCTAGCACGGCGAAAATTATCTACGACGCTTTTAGTGGGCAGTTGTTCTACAACCAAAATGGCAGTGCGGCTGGTTTTGGTAGCGGTGATCTATTTGCAACTCTAACTGGTGCGCCGATTCTCAGTGCATCAGATTTTGTGGTGCAAGGGTAGATGCACATATAGGATTCATATTTGACTTTGGAAATATACGTAGGGGAGCCAGCGCGTTGAGACATCTCCAGAAAAGAATGTAGAGACGCGAAATTTCGCATCTCTACAAGGGTTTGGGTGAACGCATAATTAATTTTCCCAGATGTCTATTTGGTGGTTCACCTAGTGTTATCTGAAAACCACTGTAGATAAAATCATCTTTCAGACTATTGATAGATCTTCATATCCGTAGAAAGGTCAGGGTAAGCGCATCTAATTTTATAGTTAAAACTACAGATTATTTTGCACAATTGTAGGTTAACAGAGATGATTTGAGTATTAAATATGTTAAATAGTACGCTAATTTATAAGGAGAAAAAATGGTACAAGTAGCAAAAATCAGTCATGCTGGATTTAAAACGCCAGATGTAGAAGCTATGCTGGCATACTATACAGAAATTCTGGGGTTTACTCTGACCGAACGAGGCTCTGATGGAGCCGTCTATTTAAGCTGTGCAGTAGATCATCATACAATCATTCTCTATCCATCGACACAGAACGGTCATAATCACTTTGCTTTTCAGATTGATGGCAGTCAGACATTGAAAGAAGCAGCGAAACAACTACGTGACGCAGGCATCCAGGTAGAGCAAAAAACAGATGCCCAACCAGGAATACCGGAACTCCTTCAGTTTTGCGATCCTGAAGGACATACTCTCCAGCTATATTCAACTATTCAAGAAGTAAGCGATGGGTTTCGAGAAACAGGCATCGTCCCGGAAAAATTAGGACACGTCGCCATGTATGTGCATGATGTCCATAAATGTGTTGATTTTTATCAGAATATGTTAGGCTTCCGTGTGTCTGACTGGCTCGAAGATCGCTTTGTCTTCATGCGATGCAATCGGGATCACCATACTATGAATTTTTTGCAGTCTAAACAGCAAAAAATGTTCCACATTGCCTTTCAATTACGAGACTGGGCGCATGTGCAAACCGCTTGTGATTTTTTGGTAAAGCACAACATCACGCTTCTTTGGGGGCCAGTACGCCACGGGATCGGACATAACATCGCTACGTATCATCAAGACCCTGACAAAAACATAGTCGAACTATTTACCGAAATAGATATCATGCTCAACGAAGACCTCGGATATTTTGAACCCCGACCCTGGCACGAAGATTTTCCTCAAAGACCGAAAGTATGGAAGAATATTCCGCAAGCCGCGGCTCACTGGGGCGGATTGCCACCTAAGGAATTTATGGAGTAAGTAGGTGGGCAAAAAAACACCCAAATATCTGAAAATGTGACTTTTTCAACGCTGAAGAAACTCATGCAAGACCGATCTATGCACTGGAGTATCAAAACAATTTTGTTACACGACAAATATTGTATTGCGGCAAATATTACCCCGATCTCCTGCGGGGTTTTTCTTTGAATTAGCGAGGTCTACCAGACCAAGGCGTAGAAAGCTTTAAGAGTCGGGGTACGCTTAGGCAAGTAAGCAAATCTACTAAGCCTGTAATGCCTTAAACCACTTGTTCAAAACTGTACTGATAGTTTTCTTAATCTGATGTTTGCGACTCCACTTCTGGAATGCCATTTCATATTCTTCACCTTTGATTTGAAAGGTATTCCAGATATCAAGCCCTACTGGCAATCCGCAGAATAGTAAAATGTACAGCGACCAAGAAATTCCGCCACCAGTAATTAAATCGACCAGGATCAAAAAGCCATTGAAAATTGCATAATTACCTAGACGCTTCTGAAATCTTCTGATGCGGTAGGCGTCAAAAGCTTTTCGCTGTTGGACTTGGCTCTGTTGCCCTACCCAATCGCGTTCTGCTAATTTTAAAGACTCTGGTGAAATTTCTAACTCAGCAGCAATTTCTAATATCTGCTCATAAGAAAATTCTGTGTCTTTGTCATCAGCTTGACGAGCGATCGCTAAGTGCAGAATCTGTTGGACATCTTCTTGGTTATAAGAGCGGATGCTTTGAGGTTCAAACGCCGTCATAATTTTTTCTCTTATATTACTTTTAATAGAAATTTACTGCTCGAGAGATTTTAAGCAGCTATGCCAGGACTCTTTCCATTATTCCTACATTAGCAAATCTAGATGCTCTCCCGCATCTAATATATTGGATTTTTAACTTTGAGTAAAACGGCATCTACAATCAACCGCAGATGAGGGTCATGTTGTTCAATTGCCCCCACTGGGTGGATGATTACCACATTTTTCTTATCTGGCATTGCCTGGATGTCAGTACAGATGAGTAGGGAAAAAAGCGTTATGGTGGAATGAAACTGTGCATATTACTTGGATTGCGGCATTTTTATCTTAACGGGATTGATACAAGAAACAAGATTGTGGGCAAACTAAATCCAGCTAGTAAATTTACTTTTTGCTCACATCTTGCACTTAGCCCTGGCAACTCTGATCGCTAAGTCCAAGATAGGAGTCATCAAACTGCCCAAAACTTTAAGCAATGAACCTTCTTGGCTTGCCATATTCCAAAAAGTTACCACTGCGCCTTGTACTCATTGTCCCCTTTGTGATCCAAATCTTTGCTGCTGTGGGACTGGTGGGGTATCTCTCGTTTAAAAATGGACAGAAGGCAGTTAATGACCTTGCTAATCAGTTGATGAGCAAAACTGATAGCCTAGTTGACGAACACCTTGATACTTATTTGGCAACCCCGCATCAGATTAATCAAATCAACATTGATGCAATAGATCAAGGGCTACTCAACTTAAAAGACTTGGAAAGTACAGGGCGTTACTTTTGGAAACAAGCGCAGGTATTCAAAAATATTAGCTGGATTGGCTATAATCTAGAAACCTATGAAGAGGCTGGGGCGGGTCGTTGGCTAGCAGGTCAAGGAATTGTAATTAATAAAGGTTTTGCAAACAAAGACTACACTTACGCAGTAGATAGCCAGGGAAATTGCACTAAATTACTAAAATCTACAGACTATGACCCGCTAACTGATGACTGGTACGCTGAGACGGTAAAAGCAGGCCGACCTATTTGGAGTCAAATTTCCGTAACAGAGGGATTTGAAGGATATATCGTAGCTTCGGCAGATCGTCCTATTTACGACAATACTCACAAATTGATTGGTGTGATAGGCACTGATTTGCTGCTGTCGAGTATCAGTGATTTTTTGAGCAACTTAAAAGTTAGCCTAAGAGCAAAAACTTTTATTATTGAACGCGACGGGCTATTAATAGCTAATTCTAATAGCCACAGGTCATTTACGTTGATAAATGGTAAAACGCAACGCTTAAGCGCATTAAATAGTAGTGATCTCTTAATTCAAGCGACAGCAAAGTATTTACAGCATAAATTTGGCAACTTTAAGGCAATTAAAGACACCCAAAAACTGGATTTTGAGTTTAAAGGCGATCGCGAATTTGTCCACGTCATGAATTGGCAAGACGAGTTCGGTCTCGACTGGTTAGTAGTTGTCGTTGTACCAGAAAGGGATTTTATGGCACAAATCAACGCCAATAACCAGACAACAATTTTACTGTGTCTTGGTGCATTAGGTGTAGCAACAATTTTGGGAATCTACACTTCTCGTTGGATTATCAAACCTATTTGGGAGTTAAGCCAAGCAAGTAGTGCGATCGCATCTGGTAACCTAGACCTAGCAGTAAAAGTTTCTGGGATCAAAGAACTCAGCATCCTTGCCCAATCCTTTAACCAAATGGCAGGACAGTTACGAGAGTCTTTCACCAACTTAGAAAATACCAATCAAGATTTAGAAAAGCGGGTTGAAGAACGTACCGTAGAACTCAAAGCAGCAAAAGAAGCAGCCGATGTTGCTAATCAGGCAAAAAGCGAATTTTTAGCAAACATGAGTCATGAACTCCGCACTCCCCTCAACGGAATTCTCGGCTACGCTCAAATTCTGCAACGCGATAAAACCGCTACTTCCAAACAAAAGAACGGACTTAGCATTATTCAGGAGTGTGGTTCTCACCTATTGACACTAATTAATGACATTTTAGAGCTTTCTAAAATTGAGGCAAAAAAACTCGATATTTACACTACTGACTTTCATTTAGAAAACTTTCTTCTGGGAGTAAGAAACATCTGTAGTATTAAATCAGAACAAAAAGAATTAAATTTTAAATATGAAGTAATTAACCAGTTACCTACCGCTATTCATACTGATGAAAAACGTTTAAAACAAGTATTAATTAATCTTCTGGGTAATGCTATTAAGTTTACAGAACGAGGGGAAGTAACGTTTTCAGTAGGAGTCCTAGAAAATGAAAAATATGCAATAGAAAAGAAAAATATTATTAATACTTGGAATATCCGCTTCCAAGTTGAAGATTCAGGCGTTGGGATGACTCCCGAACAATTAGAGAAAATTTTCTTACCTTTTGAGCAAGTAGGGGATAGCAAACATAAATCTGAAGGCACAGGTTTAGGATTAGCAATCAGTCGTCAAATTGTAGAAATGATGGGAGGTAAAATCAAAGTCGAAACTACACCAAATAAAGGTAGCAAATTTTGGTTTGACTTAGCTCTACCAGAAGCTAGTAACTGGATATCATCACAGACGCCTGAGTTAAACAAAAATGTAGTTTCTTACCAAGGTAGACAACAGATAATTCTAATTGTTGATGACCGTTGGGAAAATCGGTCTGTAATTATCAATCTACTTGAACCTGTTGGTTTTAAAGTCCTTGAAGCAGAAAATGGCGAAGAGGGTTTAAAGAAAGCTCAAGAATTTCAACCAGATTTGATTATTACCGACTTAGTAATGCCTATAATGAATGGCTTAAAAATGACACAGCATTTACGCGCTCAATCTGAATTTAAAGATACGGTAATTATCGCCTCTTCTGCAAGTGTATTCAGCTTGAATCGTCAACAGAGCCAAGAGGCAGGTTGTAATGACTTTCTGCCTAAACCAGTGCAAAATTTCGAGTTATTTGAAAAATTACAACATTATTTAAATTTAACATGGATTTATGAAGTAGAAAATGACTTTTTAGAGAGTATTAGTCCTTTGGAAGAAATGATATTTCCACCTTCAGAGCAGCTTGTTAATTTGTATAAAGCTGCTAAAACTGGTTATATTCAAGAGATTCAAGAAGAAGCAGATTATATTAAAAATCTAGACCAAACATATACAGTTTTTGCTAATAAAATGTTAAAATTGGCAGAAAATTTTGATGATGAAGCAATTGTTAATTTAATCAAAAATAATTTATATGAAATTAAAAACGAATGATTTTCAAAAGAAAATGATTTTAATTGTTGACGATATTCCAAATAACCTCAAGGTTCTATTTGATATTTTAAACAATTCTGGCTTTAAAGTCTCTATTGCAAAGAGCGGTGAAAGCGCATTACAAAAAGCGCAAGAAACATTACCAGACTTGATTTTATTAGATGTAATGATGCCAGGAATTGATGGATTTGAAACCTGCCGTCGTCTAAAAAATAACCAAAAAACTAAAGATATTCCAGTGATTTTTATGACGGCACTTTCTGAAAGTGTGGAAAAAGTGAAGGGATTGCATCTGGGTGCGGTAGACTATATTACTAAGCCTATTGAACATGAAGAGGTTTTAGCCCGGATCAATGTCCACTTAGAACTGCGGAGAATGCAGTTAAAGTTAGTACAAGAAGAAAAAATGTCTTCTTTGGGACAATTGGTAGCCGGAATTGCTCATGAAATTAATAATCCAGTTAGTTTTATTTCTGGCAACTTAATTTATGCTCAAAAATATATTGAAAATTTATTAAAACTACTGCAATTATACGAAAATTATACACCAGATACTATCCAAGAAATTCAAGAATTTTCACAATTCATTGAATTAAATTTTCTCAAGGAAGACCTTCCTAAACTTTTATCATCAATGATGGTGGGATCTAACCGCATTCAAGAAATTGTGCTATCGCTCCGAATTTTCTCGCGATTGGATGAAGCGGAAATTAAAAAAGTTGACTTGCATATAGGTATTGATAGTACTTTAATGATTTTGCATAGTCGCTTGAGAGCTACACAAGAGCGTCCAGCTATTGAATTGATTAAGGAGTATGGTGAATTAATACCCATAGAGTGTTATGCAGGACAAATAAATCAAGTGTTTATGAATCTTTTATCCAATGCTGTTGATGCAATTGATGAGAAGATTAATAATGTGCGACTACCGAAAATAGAGAAAGCGGGAGTAGATAAATTAACTTGCTTACCTACTCAATTCCCAACTCCCAATTCTATATTACCTAAATCTAAAATCGAATTCACACCTCAAATCAAAATTCGTACAGAACTAACTAAAGACCAAAAATTTAGATTAATTCAAATTATTGATAATGGGATAGGAATATCTAGAGAAGTGCAACAGCGTATATTTGAACAATTTTTTACTACTAAAGACGTAGGTAAAGGAACTGGTTTAGGATTAGCGATCGCTCATCAAATTATTGTAGAAAAGCATAGAGGAACATTAGAAGTCAAGTCAGTTTCAGGACATGGCTCACAGTTTATAATTACCATTCCGATTTATAGGATTGAGGATTAGGGACGCTCGATGATTTAGTTACAGCCGTTTGCAAGTAAGTGAGGTACAAAATGCAAGACTCTTTGATCAGATATAAAGAGTTTCTACCTCCTGCTTCAAGCCGGACTGCCTCAAAACCCGTAGCTTTGTACTTCATGCAAAAGAAAACTGCTGTATAACCCCGCCCAAAGCAAGCCGGATTTTTTCCCATGTGTAAATTGGGAGCGATCGCTTGTAAATCCCCATGTGAAGAACTCTAGCTATATCCAGTCTAATCAACATGCGGCAGAGGATAATAACCAAATAGGGACTAATAACAAGGACTTAAGCTAATGGTTGAAGAAAATGGATCGATTCGTACCCTATCGGTAGATATTGGTGGTAGTGGCGTTAAGGCTATGGTTTTGGATATGACGGGGAATCCGGTAACGGAAAGGGCGCGTTTAGATACACCCCAACCTGCTACACCGGAGGTTGTAATTAATGCAGTTGTGGTGTTAGCAGCAAATCAAGGTGAATTTGATCGCGTTTCGGTCGGTTTTCCCGGTGTGGTGCGGTCTGGAGTCACCGAAACAGCGGTAAACTTACATCCAGATTGGATCGGATTTGATTTGGAAACAGCATTATTAAAACATTTAAACAAGCCTGTGCGGGTGATTAATGATGCAGATATGCAGGGGTTTGGGGCGATCGCAGGTAAAGGTCTAGAATTAGTGATTACTCTGGGTACGGGGTTCGGTTCGGCTTTATTTATGGATGGTAAGCTGGTGCCGAATATGGAAATGGGGCATCATCCGTTTCGCAAAGGAGAGACTTTTGAGCAGCAGTTGGGGCGTGCAGAGTTAGAAAAAATTGGTGAGAAAAGATGGAATAGGCGTTTAGAAAAAGCGATCGCATCCTTGCAACATCTGTTCAATTATGATTACCTTTACATTGGCGGTGGTGAAGCTGTGAGAGTGAATTTCCAGCTACCGTTAAATGTAAAACTCATCCCCAATATTACTGGTTTATTAGGCGGCATTGCTTTATGGCGAGATGAGAAAAGCTAAAAAAAGCAAAAAGCTAATAATATTAGTCTGATTAGATAGAGTAGGAGGTGAGCAAATATGATCATGATAAGATTATCTGAAAAAATTAGTACATGACTTTTTATTTGGTCGGTATGTACTATCCCGAACAGCAGCAATGTTGTTGGTTAAAATAAATGTTGCTTGAAGTAAAATGAACTACAATGACTGAAATTGGCCTGATGATGACGGGCGTGTTAACAATAAGACAAGCATCTGGGCGCAATTTGCCACAGCAGTAATTATTTCAGATGGAAAATGACGAAAACCAGTCAAAACAGAGTCAGTTAGAGATAACTGCTCAAGTCACACCACCTGAATTCATGCAGACAGATGAGGTTTCCCAGGCTTCTCCCTGTGCGATCGCAGTAGAGAAAGAACACATACTGAAGAAAATCAGCAAAAAGAATCAGTTCTTAACTTCTTTTAACTTAGGTGAGTCTAAGAAGTATTCTCAATCTGGAGGTAAAGTCCGTGCAAAAGCTACAGGACGGTTCCAGAAGTTTAGTAGCCAACCTATGCCAACTCTGTATTTCGGTAGCTCTGGTGTTGCTGTCAGAGCTTTACAACAGCTGTTAGTGTCTAACGGTTATGCCGTTAAAGTGGATGGGATTTTTGGGGCACTGATAGAGACTGCTGTCAAAGCCTTTCAAAATCAGCGGAATTTAGGACTGGATGGAGTAGTTGGTCAACGAACTTGGCGGACGTTGACAATTTAGTCAAAAATCAAAAGTTGGGAGTTAGGAGTTAGGAGTTAGGAGTTAAGAAAATTTATGATTTTCATAATTACTCACTCTTCACTCCTCACTCCTCACTTATTTCACTACTGCTCACTTATTTCACTCTTAACTTATTATCGGTACTTATGCTGCTCTAATAGCTGTTGCGCTCTTGGCTTGTAAATTAAATAGAACAAAGCTTCAATATAGCGCAACAAATCTTCCCGATTTTCCTTCGATGTAAAGTTCCAAAAGCCATAAATACGTGCTAATGATAACAGCTTGGTAGTGTGAATTTTCCAAGTATAAGTGCTGAAAACTCGGTCAATTCCTCGCTGCGAAATCTCATTACAAGAGTTAGGATTATGTTCGCATTTAGTGATAAAGTCCACAATTTTTGCGGCTGTCTCTTCTAAATTCGTTGGGTTAATATAAAAACCATTAACCTGATCTTGAATAATCTCCAGTGGGCCACCAAACTGTGTGGCAAAAGTCGGTAATCCTGAAACCATCGACTCTAAAATTGTCAAACCAAAAGCTTCAAATAAAGCTGGTTGCACAAAAATTCCCTGATGATCGGCAATGACTCGGTAAATTTCACCAGAATCAGTTTTAGACAGGCGCACACCCAGCCAACGAATTTTCCCGTGGAGATTGTACTGGTCAATTATTTGGTAGAGTTTAATAATTTCGTCACGTTCTTCGTTATCGCCTGATTCTTCTACACGTAACTTACCCGCCACCAAAATTAAGTTGCAATACTCCTGTAATTCTTTACTTTGACCAAAGCATTCAGCTAAACCTGTGAGGTTTTTGATCCGGTCAAGACGCGCCATTTAGAAGAGAGGACGCTTGTTAGGATCGTCAAGTTTGCCAAAGATTTGCGCGGGATCTTCTAGAGTAAAGAGTGTTTCTGCAAGGCGTTGGCGATCGCTCTCCACTCGGTCTTGAGTCTGCGAGTAGGGGAAATAGTAATTTTCGTTGACTCCAGGCGGTACGACATTAAATTTGGGACTAAATAATTCAATCCCATTCGTTACATGATATAACTCCGGCATGGTGAAGCACTTATAAGACTCGTACTGTCCCACACTATCCGGTGTGCCGACAATTTCTTGGTAGGTGCTGCTGATCACAAAATTAGCAGCATTCATTGCAATCAAGTCAGCTGTGAATTGCAATGAAAAATGATATTTATCTTCCAATTCTTGCCAGTAGAGGTTACTGAATAAATATTTAGATTTTTCCAACGCATGGGCAACATTGCATTGAGTAACTTTCAGCCGTCGCGCCAGTAAAAATGCCACTAAATTCCCATCAGAATAGTTACCAACTATTAAGTCAGGTGTGCCGTGAAATTCTGCCCGCAGTTCTCTTTCTGAGTCAATAGCGTAGGTTTCTAGATAAGGCCAAAACTCAAATCTGGAAATCCAGTTTTGAGTCATGTTAGGATTAAATTCCCGTAAAGGTACTCGCAAAATCCAGGCATTTTCAGTACCGAGGACTTTTTCTAGCCGTTGATTACACAGAGTTCCATCACTATTGGGAATCAAGCGGGTAAGAATAATCACCTTTGGTTGGACATTCAAGCCCTCTAAACCCGCAAGCAAGACATCTTCTTGTAGCTGCTTCTCTAGGCTTTTTGCCTGGTCAAGGACGTAAACTACCTGACCGCCAGTATCGGGACGCCCCAAAACACCCTCTTGCCCAAACCAACCGTGAGCTGACACCAAAACGATTTTAAAAATCATCGGGATGCGAGAGATGAAGGCTTCTAGGGTTTGAGGATCGGGAGAATCAATCAATTCATCGAGAATATTTAAGGTTTCCTGCACGCGCCCTGCGGTGTTACCCCAACCCGGTTCAAAACCCATTGTTTGCAATTGGAACCGGAATTGTTCGTAGAGCTGATCATTGGGGCGATCGCTAATAAAAGTTATGGCTTTTTTAACTTGCTGGGAAAGTTGCTGCTGTGATTGAATGCGATCGTTAATCAGCAGTTGAACACCGTTGTATTGGTGCAGGCGCAAGAAATTAAATAAGCTATCCAGCAATTCTTTGGAGTCTTGAAATAGTTGGCTGGAAAGATAGCGGTTGAGGAATTGCACCCCTTTACCAATATTTTTGGGGTCGCGGATTGTTGGAGAGTAGTCATAAAACGGGCCGAAGTCCAATTCTAGGAGGCCGCCCTCGTTAGGATGAAATTTGTTCACCAAGCGATCGCGCAGATCCAGCAGATCCTGCACCGTCATCGGCTCAATGCTCAAGTCTGATGTCAACCAATAAACTTCTTGGCTGGCAATCTTAGAACGGATGATGAAACAGAAGTTTGAGTCCTCCTGAATAATTTCCTGAGTATAGTAAATAAGTTTGCCTAACTCAGAGGAAGTGTAAAAAGCCTCAGGTTTCTGGGACTTTGAGCAATACTCACTATATACATTGAGTATGTCGTTCCGCAGCAAGTACTTCTTTTCTTGTTGGCGTAATACACTAACAAAGGAACGCAAATCACTTCTTTCTTCACTATCTAAGACTGCTTGAAGCAATTCAGACATGGCAACTCCAATAGATGACGATGTTTGGATTGTTGACTTTCAAGGCGAGACAAGTAAGCCTCCACCTTTTCCAGATATAAACACGAAATAACACAGATAAATCATATTTATCTGTGTACCTACAAGTATTAAATTTTCAGCAGGCACTTAAATCATGTTCTACTTTACTAAAAGTATCTATGACTCAGTATTTTTGGATCTAACTAAAGAAATACAATTTTTATTTCTTTTAATAGATGTTACTAAAACTTTATTTAAAACTCAATTACTTGACGGTTAGGACTTGCTGATACTGGACGCTGATTGGTAGAGAACTAAGGCATTTTCACGTAAAATTGCTAGAGCGATCGCTTGCCCCAAATTATCTGGCAATCGGTCTATTTGATTAGCATTGCGTTCTTCAATTGATAAATATCCAGGGTCTTGATTCACCGGGTTTCCAGGTGTTAGACCACGCTGCACACCATCAAGTCCGGCGGCAATCACTGCTCCTAAAGCTAAGTAAGGATTAGCTGAGGCATCCACAGTTTTCAATTCCAAGTGGCTGGGACAGCCCAAACCAGGGTCACTGGGGACTCTCACGGCTGCCTCCCGATTATCTAATCCCCAACAGCGAAAAGCACCACTCCAACTATGAGGAAGAATGCGGCGGTAAGAATTAGTAGTTGGGGTAGTTAGTGCCATCATTGCCGGCAGATGGTATAGAATGCCAGCAATAAATTGTAATGTCACCCCAGAAAGACCACAGATTCGCTGTGGGTCAGGTAACAGGTTTTTCTCACCATCCCAAAGGCTGAGATGGATATGACAACCACTACCAGCCGCATCCGGGAAGATTTTGGGTAAGAATGAAGCGATCAGGTTGTGGTTGTAGGCGATCGCTCTGACGGTTTCTCGAAAAGCAATTTGCCAATCAGCTGCAAGCAAAGCATCGGTATAGCGCATAGAAATTTCCTGCTGACCGGGGCCAGATTCCGGATAATACTGTTCTACAGGTATATCTTGAGCGATCAGTGCATCAGCGATCGCATCAATTACTTCTCGATTCAGATCCATTGCCTGAGTTGAGGCAAAAGCTGTGGAGTCGGCAGGAATGATTCCCTCAGGTGTTTGCCGAAGTAAGTAAAACTCATTTTCAAATGCTGCCCGCACTTGGCAGCCATTAGATTTGGCTGCCGCAATCATCCGCCTCAAGAAATCTCGCGGGCATAATGGCCAAGCAGAACCATCTAGTACCATATTGCCCATAACACGAGCATGACCAGGAGCATAAGGTAAAGGCTTGAGGCTAGACCAATCTGGTACTAAGCGAATTTCACCTACTGGCCCTAAATCAGTTTCTGGCACAACTGCATCATACATCACAGGAATTCCCTGCTGCCCTACGGAAATACCCACCCCATGCTCAAAGTAGTGAGCTAGCATCCCTACATGTACGGCTTTGCCACGGATAATGTTAGCATTATCGCACCAAAGAACTCGCACGAATTTGACACCAGTTTCTTCAAAATATTTACGTGTTTGTTTCCAGTTATTTTTTTCAATCATTGCTATAGCAATCCTAAGTAATTCATGAAAAAACAATATCTTGATTTATTAACGCTCAGTCAATCAATTTTGGATTTTGCGAAAAGTTGTAAGGAGGGTTTCCCTCCGTGGCAAACTTTTCAAGACGGATTTTGGATTTTGGATTTATTCCGCCCACAATGCACGGGGCATGAACCAAATAATTCTTTGTTTTTTAATCTAAAATCTAAAATCTAAAATTGGCAGTCAAAAATATGACAATTAAATTATGATTAAAACAATCACACAGAAGTGGCTTACCAATTTTCATCAAGTGCTGTACAACATCGGCAAATTACCGCCCGCACTCCTGGTTTGGTTGTCAGCATCAGCAATTTGTTTAGCTGCTCATAGTTTTACCCGGTATATTCAACTAAGGGAATACATACAAGTCCACATTTCGACGACGATCGCCACCAAAACCTCTGGATCAATCGGTTTGGTGACGTGACGTTGAAATCCGGCGGCGATCGCTTGCTGCTGATCCACTTCTGTGGCATAAGCTGTTAAGGCAATAGCGGGAATTTGTCCCCCTTGCTCAAGCCCAAGGGCACGAATTTGTCGGATCAGCATATAACCATCCATTTCTGGCATCCCAATGTCACTGATGATCATGTTGGGAATGGATTGAGCGATCGCTTGCAGTGCATCAGTCCCAGATACAACAGCAGTGACGATCGCGCGATGTTGCTCTAGAACAAAAGCGATGAACTCCCGCGAGTCTGTTTGATCATCGACGACTAAAATTTGAATGCCGCTCAAATCACTCTCTTTAACGGGTGATTGATCTAAGGTTGGTGCTTCAGTTAACTGAGGCGCAAGCGGAATTTGAACAGTAAATGTCGCTCCCAGCCCAACACCTGGACTGTCTACTGTTAGCGTTCCACCGTGCATCTCGACAATTTGGCGCACGATCGCTAGTCCCAACCCTAACCCGCCAAATTTGCGCGTGGTTGCACCATCTTCTTGTCGGAAATGCTCAAACACGTAGGGGAGAAAGTCGGCACGAATCCCTTTTCCGGTGTCGCTGATTTGAATTTGGGCGTGATTTTCAGCTTGAGATAGCGCAATCGTCACTTGCCCCCCTTGAGGTGTAAACTTAACGGCATTAGACAGAAGATTCCACACAACCTGCTGCAATCGCCCTGCATCCCCGACTACCACTCCTAGAACGGGCAAGATGATCATCTGAATTTGGATTAATTTAGCTTCTGCGGCTAGCCGAACCGTTTCCAGCGCGGCTGAAATTACTGCATTCAGGTCAATGGGTGAGGTTGATAAGCTCATTTTGCCGCTCAGAATCCGGGAAATATCTAGCAAGTCATCAATCAGTTGCACCTGTAGCTGGGCGTTGCGCTCGATTGTGGCGATCGCAATATTCGTTTTTTCAGCATTAAGCTTTCCCCCCTGCAACAGTTTTGACCATCCCAGAATTGGATTCAGGGGAGTACGCAATTCATGGGAGAGAACCGCCAGGAACTCATCTTTAATACGATTAGTTTGATCTAACGCTTCAGCTCGTGCCTGTAGTTCTGCAACCAGGCGTGATCGTTCTAAGGCAGCCGCGACTTGATTAGCAACCGTTTGCATGAGATCGAGTTCGTCACGGGTAAAGCGATCGCGTTGACGAGTTCCCAGTCCCAGGCTGCCCAAGACGCGTTGGCTTTGCCCGCCGCAGGCATCGCCCACAATCAGCGGATGACAGGCATAAGTTCTGATACCGATTGACTGAACTCTAACAGCAAGTGGATCGGTCGTTGAGAGCGCATTTTCAACGATAGCGGCTTGGCGATGTTGCACTGCATAACCACACACCCCCTCCCCTAACTCCAAAAATTTAGCGGATAAAGCAATGTCTTCTGAGATACCCCCATAGGTTTTCAGTTCAAGACGTTGCTGATCTTCTTGAAATAAGTAATAAAAGTAAACCTCGAGCTGCAAACTCGTTGAAATCTTTTGAAACAAACTTGCTAAAAATACTTTGGGATCTTCGGTAAGTAACAAATCGTTTGCGGTTTCTGAAAGCAGCTGGAGCCGTTTGTTGCTCGCTTGCACGGTTGCTTCTGCTTGCTTGCGTTCGGTAATGTCTCGCGTCACACCTGCCACCGCTTCTACCATGCCATTTGGGCCCAAAAGCGGGACGAAAATGTATTCATAGGCCTGCGTGCCAAATGCGCTCGTGTACGGCGTTTCATCTTTGAGCGGTTGGCGTGTCTCGATGACTTGCTGAATCTGCCTTTGAAGTGTGGTTGCTAAATCGGTTGGATAATCCAGGTCAAAAAAGTTTTTGCCCAGTGCTTCAGCCGAAGTTTTCTGTAAGAGGTCGAGTAACGGCTGATTGATGTAAGTGAACCGTCCAGACAGATCGAATGTGTAAATAAAATCGGGTACGGAAGAGGCGATCGCATCGAACTTTCGCAGTTGTCGTTCGAGTTCGACAGAAATCTGTCGCCAAGCGGATTCGGCTTGTTTGCGTTCAGTGATGTCTGCCAGTGCCCCAGGAAAAGCAATCGGTCTGCCATCAGCACTATATTCAACTCGACCGCGTGCGGCAAGCCAGCGCTCCTCACTTCCCTCCGTATAAACACGGTACTCACTGATAAATTCTTCGCCAGTTTCAATCGTCTGGTTAATTGCGGCGACCACTCGTGGGCGGTCTTCTTGGTGTATCGCCTGTATAAACACTTCGATCGGTAAGCCGATCGCCGCCTGCACAGAGTCAACGCCAAACAAGTGAGCAAAGGCTGCATTCACGATCACCAGATTATCGGGAATCTTCCACCGCCATGTGTAAATGGCTCCTGCCGCTAAAGCGGACTCCCATTGCACATGGGCTTCCCGTAAGTCAACTTCGGCTTGTTTGCGATTGGTAATATCGAGTGATATCCCGACCATCTGCTCAGGATTGTCCGCCTGGTCGTAAATCGGATGCCCCCGAACGATTACCCAGTGCGTGCTGCCATCGTCCCAAACAGTCCGGTACTCCACATCGTAATCGCTGCGGTTGGTAATGGAGTCTTGAATTGCCGCCTGCACCCAAGTCCGATCCTCTGGATGAATCCGCTCCATCAGAACTTGGTGCGAGAAATCAGCGTCAATGGGTAGACCATAGTTGACTTTGCACTGGTCAGAAGTAGACAGAGCGTTTGTTTTAAGATCAAATTGCCAGGAGCCGAGTTTGCTGCTCTTAAGGGCGAGTTTAAGCTGCTGTTCACTGGCTTGCAGTGCTTGAGCCGCTTGTTTGCGGATCTCTGCCAGTTTTAAGGTTGACTCAACACGAGCCAGTAGTTCACCAGCCGAAAACGGTTTAATTAAATAATCATCGGCTCCCGCTGCCAGCCCTGACACACGAGACTCTTCGTCCGCCTGCGCTGACAGCAAGATCACGGGCAATTCGCTCCTTTGGGGGTCAGCCCGCAGTTGACGCAGCAACTCAAACCCATCCAGCCCCGGCATCATCACATCACTGAGAATCAAATCCGGGCGCTGTGCCTGGATCGCAGCCAGAGCCGCAGCCCCATCGGCGACTGCCTCAACCTTATACCATTGACTCAACAATCGCCGCAGATAATCGCGCATATCAGTGTTGTCATCTGCCAGCAAAATTCGGGCAGAGGGGACAGGGGAAGAATCTATATATGTGTAATCTTCTTGAACAATTTCTTCTCCCCCTGCTTCTCTTCTCCCCCTGCTTCCCCTGCTCTCTTCTGGTGGCCAGCGCCAGGCTTCTTCAAGGTATGGGGTGGCGCTGAGTGTGGTTGACGCCACAATCCGAGGGGCACTCAACCGTTCTTGTGGTAAATGTTCGCACCCGCTGGGAATGGAAACCGTAAATCGGCTACCCTGTCCTAAGACGCTAGTGACGCTGATCGTGCCGCCATGCAACTTCACCAGTTCTTGCACGAGCGATAAGCCAATCCCGGAGCCTTCAAAACTTCGTCCTTTTGCCCCTTTGACTTGATGAAACCGTTCAAATAGGTGCGGAATTTCAGCTTCCGGAATGCCAATTCCAGTATCTTCAACGATTAAATCCACAGCATTGTGATTTTGCTGCAATCGAACGGTGATGGTTCCCGCCAACGTAAACTTAAAGGCATTCGATAATAAATTAAATATAATTTTCTCCCACATTTGGCGATCAATATAGATCGCCTCCGGCAAGGTGGGACAGTCAACCACTAACAAAAGACCAGCGCGTTCAATCAGCGATCGAAACACACTAGTAAGCTCTCTTGTGAATGCAGCTAAGTCGATCAGTTCATAAAATGCTTTAATCCGTCCCGCTTCCAGTCGCGAAAAATCAAGCAGCGCGTTGACTAATTTTAGCAACCGGAGTCCGTTTCGCTGCACGAGTTCAAGGCGATCGCGCTGTTGGGGCGCTAATGGGGCTTGAGTGTCGAGTAACAGGTCTTCGATCGGACTCAACATCAGCGTTAAAGGCGTGCGTAACTCATGCGAGATATTGCTGAAGAATCCGGTCTTAGCGCGATCGAGTTCTGACAATGCCTGATTCGCCGCTTGCAGTTGTTCGTTGACCTCTCGTAACTCCTGCGCTCTGGCATAAATTTCCATCTCCATCTGCTCGGTGCGAGACTGGAGTGATTGATTCAACTGACGCTGCTCATTTCGCTGTTGCTGCACCCGCACAAACTCAGTGACATCTTCGGCTCGGTGAATAATGTGCGTCATCTCACCGTTTTCATCAAAGACTGGCGAGTTGGTTGGCTTCCAGTACCGCTCCTCAAAACCACCACCTTCTGATTCGGGGCGGCGAATGTCATACTTCTGCACTGCCATCGTCTGAGGCTTTTGATACTTTAGCACGCTTGACAGCGAGGCACGTAAATTCTGAACGCCGTTCGCATTCGGATCATCGGGATTGTCTGGAAAAACCTCAAACAAAGAACGACCAACGACCTCTTCTCGTTTTGTCTTGGTTGCCCAGAAGTAAGCATCACTTCCCCCGACAATCACAAAGTCGAGTGAGTAGACAATATACAATCCCGGTATTGATTCAAATAAGGTTTGAAAATTCAGCATCCGTTCCCCTGATCACGCTTTGCCAAAGTAATCGAGCAGTAGGGATTTAGCACCCGTTCGATAGGCTTCAATCGGTGAATCCTCCATTTCATAAAGCTTGGCTTTAATTTGCTTGAGTGCTAGGGGTAATGGCTTGGCTCGATTATTTTCCCAACGATTGATCGTCACCAGCGTTACCCCGACCTCAGCCGCAAATTGCTCCTGTGTGAGTCCTAGCAATTGCTTCCGCTGACGAACCAGCATCTGAGCCTCAACCTGACGACTGCTATATAAGTTTGGTGTACCTGCCATAATCGATTCCCTTTCGATTAAAGAGTGATAAGTCATATGACCCATTCTCTATCAAAAGATTTGATGTTCATTTGATCAGCATCAAATCTTTTATAAGTAAGACTTAGGCAGACTCTACAATTTCTTCTCTGCCAATTGCCGCACTTATAGCCATTGTCATAATTTCTGCATCGCTCATTTCTCTTTGGCAATCCTCATCATGCAGCCAACAGCCGCATCAAAATCAGAACGACAGAAAAAGCAATAGGCAACAATAATGTTTTGGGGGCTTTTGCGGATAGCCATGATTGTTACTATTGGCAAGATGGCTATGATGAGGATAAACAGAGCTGGCATCTTACTAAAGCTTCTGACGATGCAGGTCAAATTCGCTATGGCGATAGCGTTCGCATCACCAACATCTCCTACAGTAATCAAAGCCTAGCTCTCGATACAAAGTACGATGGTTATATAACTACCGTAGAAAATGCTGACGACTCGTGGATCTTAGCACCTGCTGCCGCCGTAGACGATTCCGGTTCTTTTAGAGGTTTAGACGATACGGGGAGGCACGATCCGGACGAAGTAAGTGATGGAGAGGATGATGATGATGATGTTCCTACTTGGTTCTAATTCATCTGTACTACCGTCTTTTTCTCGTTCGTCGTCGTGGTTTCGTAACGTCGTGTTGCGTGTTTGATGGCGACGACGCAAAATAAGTTCCGGCTCTACCCCGGAATTCATTTCCTCTCAAAGCTGCCTTTCCTCCCGTCTAGGAGACTGATTTGCCCGGATGAATTGCTCCGCAATTGCCCTCACAACGGGGCTTTCCATTACCTGGCACCGTGATGGGGAGTTCTTGAGCAGGGGGCAGGAGACGCGGGAGAGGGAGATGGAGAGAAGAAAAGCTGAGTTGGGTTGACTGACTGCTCAAGATTGGTTCGATTCAAATCACTCTTACTCCCTACCCCCTGCCCCCCTGCCCTCTGCTTCTTGTCGTTCCCTTGAGGTCTAAGCCAGCGAGGAGTTTGTTTCCCCAATTGCACTTTTTCGCTAGCTTACTTTTCGGTTTGTATCGCTGGCAGAACCCTCGATACTTGCGGGCACAGTCTTCCAGGCTGCTGTCCAACTGCAAAAACGCCGGATGCCGTTAGGTCAAACCATCCTGGGTCAGTTGGTCATAGCCGCCGTAGTTGCTGAACTCATAGAAGAAGCCAGAGCGTATTTTGGCTGCTTTGGGGTTGCCGTGAATGTAGCGCAGCGAGCGAAATAGGCGCAGAACTCTATGGAACTTACAACCAAGTTTTAGGCATTTTAGGGACTTCCAATAAATAAAATCCTCGTTAACTAAGAATGATAATCATTGTATAGACTGGGGAGTAAGTTTAATTATGTTTGGTTAAATTTTTTGGGTATTTTAGAGTGTCAATTGAATTAACGTACCGAGTTGAATCAATTGGTCTTTAATAGAATAGTCAATAGGTATTAATATGAAATTATGTAGGGCGAACGATGGGACTCGAACCCACGAATGGTGGTACCACAAACCACTGCCTTAACCTCTTGGCTACGCTCGCCATTCAACAATTTGAATTATAGCAATAATTTGGCAAGCGATCAAGAGTTTTTGTTCAAGGAACGGACTCAGTTGATTTAGAGTCTCCGGAATCTAAGGATTACAATCAATTTTACTTGGCAAACATGAAACCCTTAACCATCATTGCATATACTGGAGCAGCAGCAGGACTCGCCGCCTTGGGTGTGACAATGGCGAAGACTAATCCCAGTCAGGTTGAATATGAAGAATATGCAGTGCAACGGCTGACAGAATACTTAAAAACCGATGTATGCAAAAAAACTACGAATATTATAGAAAATTTAATCCATTTTAATTGTGATAAGTTGGTTGACTCGGCTAACCCGCAAATGCAAGAAATTATTGCCAGGACTACAGAAAGACAAAATTACATCATTTTTAGCATTTACCGTACAGATTTAAAAATAAATTCTTGGCTACCTTCTTACAAATTTGAAACGGTGGGAGCCTTTGAGCAATTTTATACTTATAGTGCTGAAAAACAATAAGATAAGCTATGGGAAGAAAATATGGAAGTGGTTGAGAATACTTTTAAACAGAAATTCCTTAAAAAACCCTAGTTTATCAGGAGCTTCGGTATTAATATTGACTGTTTGTAACCGTAAAACCACTACATAAATCTGTTTTGTATCAGATGAGGCAAGCAATTATTGTTCAAAGACTGCGATCGCCTTTTTTTGTTCTCACTTTTTCGCGTTACTTCCGACGGAATTGGTACGAAGAAATGAGGGTTTAAGCCACACACTATCAACTTCTCTTTTAAGCAAAGTAGTACAACTTTGTCCCAGGTGATACCAACCCTCATACCTCTATTTGATACTCATAATATTAATGCTACTGGCTGATTTCGGCTGAGGCTTGAGCATGAAAACTAGGACTGAAACGCCAACCATTAATAAACCTAATACCGAAGAAGATTCAGGTACAATGGCAGTCTGCTCAATGCGGACGTTATCAATGCCAATAAATACAACTCCCTGCTCTTCAGATCCAGATGCTAAAAGTCGAAGTTTATCGAACGTAACACCTGATATAGAAAGCTGCTGATAAAGTATCCCTACATCATCAGCCTTGAAATTCACTGAATTACTACCAACAAGTGTTCCATCCAAATATGCTTCCAGCGTCAGAATATTATCATTAGTTATAAAAGAGGGTTGGCTGATGATGTCTAAACTCGCAATCGATGCTAATTCTCCTGTGGTTATACTAGCAGAACCAAATCGTGAAAAACTGGTACCCGGTCCAGGAACATAGCCATCATTACCGAGAATGTTTGGTGGAGAAAAAGGCGAACTGAGCGATCCGTCGTCGGATCTTTCTATACTAAAGCCATCAATTGAGCCAGGTGTACGGGTATCCAAATCCGAGAATGTAATCCCTCCATCCGTAAATACTGGTGCAGAAAAACCTTCTGGAAAACTATCAAACGTCGCCAGAGCAGCTGTTGCAGGTGAAGCCACGCCACCAGCACAATACACAAATCCAATTACAGACAATCCTTTGCAGAGATAATATTTTAGGGTACTTGATAGCTTTTTCATTATTGTCACAAAATTTACTATATGTACGATATCGTATTATTACTGTTAACAGTAGTTGAAAAGTATTACGTGATCAAAGCCAAAAAGTAACAGATGTCCACAAAAACGATCGCTGGACGTTAAAAGGGCATAGCACAAATCAAAAACATTCATCCTGGAAATAGTAACGCCAAAAAAAAGGTACGATACTCCAGTTTTTCTGGATAGACTCTAAGATCAGAAAAATAGCAACTGAGAGTTAAAACATTGTCAATACCATCTGCATATCTATTGGTATCCCACGGAAGTCGCGATCCGCGTCCAGAAATTGCTATGCAGCAATTGGCAAGGCTGGTACGTAACAAACTGGACAATAGCTCTAACCAAACATCTGCTATCAATGGTGTAGTGTCTCAATCAAAGTACGAAAAGCTGGTAGGCATAGCTTACTTGGAAATGAGTCCTCAGCCTTTATCCGAGCAGATTCAACAATTTGCCAAGAGCGCTTTTTGCGATGCCTGTCTTGAAAAGTTCAGATCGGCGGAAGCCGCCGCTCCGACTTTTCGCTGCGGCGAGCTACGCCAACTATCTCAAAACGAGAATCACCTCAAAATTGTACCGCTATTTCTGCTGCCGGGAGTGCATGTAATGACAGATATTCCCGCCGAAGTAGCACTAGCACAATCGGCTCTTAGTCAAGATATCATGATAGACCTGCAACCATACTTAGGCTCTCATCCAGATTTGGAAAAATTACTGGCAAAGCAAATTGCTACTATAAAAGCAGAAGCATGGATTTTGTTAACTCATGGCAGCCGTCGCCCTGATTCTGAAAAACCAGTCCAAGCAATAGCAAGAAGTTTGGGAGCAGTGGTTGCTTATTGGTCTGTACCTGCTAGTTTAGAATCACGAGTCAAAGAGTTGGTAGCTGCTGGTTATCGGGAAATTGCAATTTTGCCATACTTTTTATTTGCTGGTGGCATAACCGATGCGATCGCCGCCTCAATAGAGGAGCTAAAATTACAATTTTCTGCGGTGAATTTCCAACTGGCAGAGCCACTGGGAGCAAGTGCAGAATTAGCCGAGCTAATTTGGGATTTAACAGATCAATGAACCGCACAATGACACAGAGGAGCAAGTATTTGGGAAAGGTTTATTTAGTAGGTGCGGGGCCAGGTGATCCAGGACTAATTACCCTAAAGGCGAAAGGTTTGTTGGAATGTGCAGATGTAGTTATCTATGATGCTTTGGTGAGTCCAGCAATTCTAGCAATGATTAATCCCCAAGCAGAGCAAATTAATGCTGGTAAGCGTGCGGGGAGACATTCGTTGTTGCAAGAAGAAACAACTCAATTGCTGATTGATAAAGCGCAGGATAATGCAATTGTGGTGCGGCTAAAAGGTGGCGATCCGTTTATTTTTGGTCGCGGTGGCGAAGAGATGGCAGAATTAGTCAAAGCGGGAATATCAACGGAAGTTGTGCCAGGTATCACATCGGGGATTGCAGCCGCAGCCTATGCAGGTATCCCTTTGACTCATCGGCTATATAGTTCATCCGTGACATTTGTTACTGGTCACGAGGCGGCGGGTAAGTATAGACAGATAGTGAATTGGAGTGCGATCGCTCACGGTTCCGAAACGATTGTAATTTATATGGGAATTCACAATCTGCCTTATATTGTGGAACAATTAAGTGCATCTGGGGTGAATTTAGAAACGCCCATTGCTTTGGTGCGCTGGGGTACGCGGCCAGAACAAGAAGAATTAATTGGAACCTTGGAGACAATTGTAGAGCAGGTAGAGCAAACTGGATTTGGTGCGCCTGCGATCGCAGTCATTGGACAAGTAGTAAATATGCACAGTATTTTGTCTAGTTGTCGTCCAGTTTGATGGTTGGTACAAAAAAATAAAAATTAGAAGTGTAGAGAAAGCCGTTTAGATGGCGGGGGTTTGCTCTCCAGTGTCTTTAAGTTTCTCGAATCCACAATGCTAATCCTCCTCCACGACCGCGAGCTGCAATCATATCTTCCGTCACTAAAAAGAAGCCAAAGAAGGGTAGTTTAGCTATGTGCTGATTGTAGAAATCTTCTGTTTTAACTTTACCAAAACGGATTGGTCTGTTGTAAACAACACGATCAAACAGACTGATAAGCATGTGATTAAAGTCAAACGCCAATAAATTTTTCTTACTTAAATATTGCACTGGCCCCGTTAACTTCAATAAAACTGGGCCATATTCAACCTGATTAACAATTTCGCCTCTGCCTGAATCCTGTTCCAAAATGGCATTAAAGGAAGCATGGATTGTTATAAACTTGGGTACATAAAAACCCTTGCCTAATAGAATTCCCCCGCGCTTCCTGACTTTATTAGTGCCAGTGACAAAGCAAAGTTGCCATTTACCTAAAAGAGACTCAAACGGATAAGTCAACCGTTGCTGCTTGGCAGATTTTTCTGCTTGTAGCAACGCATTTACTAATATTTCAGGACTAGAGCGTGTATCTCTCTGTCCTCGATATGCAGCCGCAGCATGGGATAGCACGGTCATAAACTCAAATCTCGTTGTAGATGTCAAATCAGCTGTCATGAAGGCACTCTGGATTTAACTATTTCTTTGCTTTATTGAAAAAATTGTAGCGTTATGGGGAGTAGAAAGTGAAGAGTAGGGGCAGCAAAGAGGCAGGAGAAAATGATTTGTAGCTGTAATTGAGGGAATTAGTCTGAATTCTAACTCCTAACTCCTAACTTCTAACTCCTGCCTCCTCTATGAAAATACAGTGCGTCTAGACCTTTGGCTCTTGTTAATGACCAAATTCTGTGACAATGGTTAACAATAAGCCGGAATACGAATCTAAGCTACTCATGAGCCAGAGTTATCAAAACAGCCCTTTGCCAGGTAAACCCGTTCAATCATATTTCCATTGGTTATACGCTTTCTGGAAATTCTCTCGCCCTCACACGATTATTGGTACAAGTCTGAGTGTGTTGGGTTTGTATTTAATTGCCATTGCTGTTTCCACGACTGGATTTTCTGGTATTCCACTGAGTCGGGTTTTGGGTGCGTGGATTGCTTGTCTGTGTGGCAATGTCTACATTGTGGGGTTGAATCAATTAGAAGATGTTGATATTGACAAGATTAATAAGCCTCATTTACCGTTGGCATCAGGTGAGTTTTCCCGGCAGACGGGGCAATTTATTGTCGCTTTGACTGGGATTTTGGCGCTAGTTGTGGCGTGGCTAACTGGGCCATTCTTATTTGGCATGGTGGCGATTAGTTTGGTCATTGGTACTGCTTATTCTTTACCGCCAATTCGCTTGAAACAGTTTCCATTTTGGGCAGCGCTGTGTATTTTTTCGGTGCGCGGCACGATTGTTAATTTAGGATTGTATTTGCACTATAGTTGGGTGCTGAAACAAAGCCAAGGAATTCCGCCCGTGGTGTGGGTGCTGACGTTATTTATCTTAGTGTTTACCTTTGCGATCGCTATCTTTAAAGATATACCAGATATGGAAGGCGATCGCCTTTATAATATCTCTACTTTCACTATCAAACTCGGTTCGCAAGCTGTGTTTAATCTGGCGCTTTGGGTGATAACTGTCTGCTATTTGGGGATAATTCTAGTTGGTGTGCTACGTGTTACCTCAGTTAACCCCATATTTCTGGTAATTGCTCATTTAGCGCTGCTAGTTTGGACGTGGTTGCGGAGTTTGGCAGTAGACTTACAAGATAAAAGTGCGATCGCTCAATTCTACCAATTTATCTGGAAACTCTTTTTTATGGAATATCTGATTTTTCCTATCGCCTGTCTTTTGGGTTAGACAATGCTAGAAACCTTTCCCACTAGTTCTACTATTGCTGCTCTTGTAGTTGTTCTCAGTTTGTCAATACTTGGCTATTTCGCTTGGAAAACTTTGATTACCTCAGACTTGTTTCAAAAAGGAATCAATCTTGCTCAAGCAAAAGATTACCAAGGTGCAGAAGCAGCCTTTCGCAAAGTGATTTCCCTCAACTCCACTAATGATGTGGTGCGCTTGTTTTTGGGAGATGTTTTAAACCAGCAAGGCCAAGTAGAGGAATCAACAGAATTATTCCGGGAAGTGATTCGCCGTAGTCCGAAAAATCCTGATGCTTACTTGCGTCTGGCAAATATTCTCATGCAGCAAGAGCAACAAGAGGAAGCCAAAACTAACCTGTTACAAGCTAAAGATTTATTACAAAAACAGCGCCAACCTGAAAAAGCTCAAAAAATCACTCAACTATTAGATAAAATAAGTGCTAAGTCAAGTGAATCTTAAGTTGAGTGAGAATTGCGGAGATTAAATTTTCCTGTTCCGTCTCCTAATTTTTTTACCATTCTCATCATCATAGTGAGAATGGTTTTTATTTTGGAATTTCCCAGTGTCTGCCGTAATTTATGTCCGCAATTTTCGCAAGTTTGACCACTCCCTTCATCGCCCTTACAATTGCAATCTGATGCGCTACAAGCTCCATAGCCATAATGAATTGATTTAGACTTAAGAGCAGAAAACTTTGGGGATTTTAAAAGCTTGTATTTTGGTAAAACATCTATGATACTAACAGCTTTTTTGGTTTATCAAGACATCTTATATAGCAGTTCTCAATTGCATAGAATACAGACCATTCGTAGGGACACAGCAATGCTCATTGGTGTCAACTTAAGCGCAAACCCCTTTAAAACCTTGTTTCCAGCCAGAGGCTGGAAATGCTCATCATTGCGGCAGAGCCGCAAGTCAAGAGGCAAAGCCTCACATCTGGCATTAAGAGTCGGAGACTTCTTTTCGAGACAATCTCTAAAAGCTTGTTCTAGGCAGACTTTCACATTAAGTTGACATGCATGAGCTTTTTCTGTGCCCCTACTATGTATTGCATCCAAGCGAAAACTGCTATAGTTTCCTTTAGCAGTACAGGGATTAGACACGCTGTATCAGTAATATTTTAGTACTAAAATTTATAAATAAAAAATTTAGTGTTTATGTCAGACATAATATCAGAATTGGGGACTAATTTTTTTACATCAGGATCATTTATTCCACATGGACACTGCTATCTATGGCAAAGGAATTTAGTTTGGTTACATATATTATCTGATGCGTCCATTGCCCTAGCTTATTACTCGATTCCAGCGACACTATTTTACTTTGTCCGTAAGCGGCAGGATTTGCCCTTTGATTGGATTTTTCTACTATTTAGTGCATTTATCGTAGCTTGTGGTACCACTCATTTAATAGAGATTTGGACACTTTGGCATCCAACCTATTGGCTGTCGGGGTTTATCAAAGCAGTAACTGCCACAATATCTTTAATTACAGCAGTAAATCTTGTGTCTCTAATTCCACAAGTACTAGCATTTCCTAGCCCCGCTCAACTAGAACAAGCAAATCAAGAACTTCAAACCCAAATAGCCGAACGCTTACGGGTAGAGAATGAACTGCGAAAATACCAGAATCATCTGGAAGAAATGGTTACTATTCGCACCAATGAAATTACCAATACCAACGAGCAATTACAACAAGAAATCCTTGAACGCCAACGCATTTTAGAAATTCTTCGACAAAGCGAAGAACGCTACCGTTACTTAGCTGAGGCAATTCCTCAACTTGTATGGACAACCGATGCTAACGGTGAATGTGATTTTTTTAATCAAAATTGGTGCGAATACACTGGACTAACATTAGAGCAATCCTTGGGTTCTGGTTGGTTGGCGGCATTGCATCCAGATGATGTCCAAAGTGCTGATGAAGTGTGGTCTAAGGCTGTAAAAAATAGCACTATATATAACAATGAATATCGCTTCAAACGGGCTTTTGATGACTCCTATCGTTGGCAGCTAGCGCGAGGTTTACCACTCAAAGATGAGCAAGGTCTTGTAGTGAAGTGGTTTGGAACATGTACGGATATCCACGAACAAAAACAAATACTTGAAGAACGAGCGCACCTGCTGGAATTAGAACAAGTAGCACGAGCTAAAGCAGAAACAGCCAATCGAATTAAAGATGAATTTTTAGCCGTCCTCTCTCACGAACTACGTACTCCACTGAGCGCAATTCTCGGCTGGTCAAAGTTGTTGCAAACCCGCACTTTTGACCAAGCAAAGACATCTGAAGCACTAGCCACAATCGAGCGGAATGCCACTTTACAGGTTCAACTCATTGAGGACTTGCTGGATATCTCCAGAATTTTACAGGGCAAACTGACGCTGAATATTACGAAGATTAACCTAGAGTCTACGGTATTATCCACACTAGAGACAATGCACTTAGCGGCAGAAACAAAGTTGATTCAGGTGAATACAGTATTTGAACCGCAGGTGGGACAAGTTATAGGCGACTCTACTCGTTTGCAGCAAGTCGTCTGGAATCTCCTTTCTAACGCTGTCAAATTTACACCCAAGGGGGGAACGGTAGAAGTGCGATTAGCGCAAGCTGATGGCTATGCTCAAATCATAGTTAGTGATACAGGTAAGGGAATTAGCGCTGAGTTTTTGCCCTATGTGTTTGATTACTTCCGTCAAGCAGATAGCACCTCTACTAGAAATTTTGGTGGATTAGGACTGGGATTGGCAATTGTGCGTAATATCATCGAAATGCATGGCGGTATCGTCAAAGCAGATAGCCACGGTGAGGGTAAAGGGGCAATATTTACTGTTAGCCTACCGCTTCTGCCAGATGATAACCCAAGCTTGACGGATGAACAAAACTACCCGGAATTCTTAGCTACTAACTCCTTACCTCTGACTGGCGTTCGGGTTTTAGTTGTTGATGATGATGCTGATTCGCGAGATTTTATTACTTTTGTATTAGAGCAAGATGGGGCTTTTGTGATCGCGGTATCTTCTGCATTTGAAGGATTACAAACTCTAGCAGAGGTAAAGCCAGATGTGTTGGTCAGTGATATTGGTATGCCTGATATGGATGGCTATATGTTAATACATCAAGTGATAACTTGGACACCAGAACAAGGTGGACAAATTCCAGCAATTGCCTTGACTGCCTTTGCTAGAAACGATGACCAGCAAAAAGCACTAAAAGCTGGGTTTCAGATACATTTACCCAAGCCTCTTAACCCAAAAGAATTAATTGCAGCCATTGCTAAACTTATTGAAAGAAAAGTGTCAGCAATTACCTAAAAAACGACTTTTTACTCCTAATAAAGCCCCACTTATTGTGTACAAATGGACAATTATATGAGAGTACACTTGTATCAAGTTAGGTTAATCACTTATAATTCCTGCTATAACCCCGCCAAAGCTACGCTTTTGCTCCCTAAAAGCAAGCGGGGAGGGGCTAAGGTGTTTTTATGATGGCAATTAGCCGAACTCGATATTACATGTAAACCAAGCAGATAAGGTAATAAAAATGCTGAAAAACAAGAATCTACTGGTAGCAGCTATTATCTGCTTGTGTTTGAGTAATGGGAATACTACCTTTGGTAAAGATGTTGGCGTTGTTTTATCAAAAATTCCAGACTTAGATCAAGCAGCAGTTTCTGAGAACAAAAACGCAGTTGCTAACTTCGAGCAAGGAACCAATCTGTACAAACGAGGAGATTTAAAAGGAGCAGAGGCGGCTTTTCGGAAAGCAATTGAACTGGAACCAAACTTTACACAAGCTTATGTTGCTTTGGCAAATACTCTCGACGATCAAGGTAAACGCCAAGAAGCGATCGCTATTTACAAAAAAGCCATTAGCCTCGATCCTAAAGACTCTGGAGCATACTTGAATTTGGGTTTGACTTTAGCAAGACAAAATCAGTTAGAAGCGGCGATTGGCCAATATAAGAAAGCCCTCAGTCTTGAACCAAAGTATGCAGACGCTCACTATAACTTAGGAAATGCTCTGTACGCTCAAGGCAAGCTAACAGAAGCAGTCAGCGAATATACAGCAGCCATTCGCCTGAAACCAGATTATGCACCGACTTACGCACGTCTGGGAAATGCTCTGTACGATCAAGGTGAGCTAGAAGAAGCTGTTACCCAGTACAAAAAATCCATTAGCTTTGATCCCAACTATGCAGACGCTCACTATTACTTAGGCAATGCCTTGTACGCTCAAGCAAAGCCAGCAGAAGCAGTCGCTGAATATACAACAGCCATTCGCCTCGAACCAAAAAATCCCGCAGGTTATAATGCCTTGGGAAATGCTCTGTATGCTCAAGGCAAATTAGAAGAAGCGATCGCACATTACAAAAAAGCCATTAGCTTTGCTCCCAACGATGCAGACGCTCACTATAATTTAGCAAGCGCTTTTTACGCTCAAGGCAAGCTAGCAGAAGCAATCGCCGACTATACCGAAGTGATTCGCCTTGATCCCAAACATGCAAAAGCTTACACGGGTTTAGCAAATGCGATGGATGATCAAGGCAAACCACAAGAAGCGATCGCACATTACAAAAAAGCCATTAGCCTTGTACCCAATGATGCACTCACTTACTATAATTTGGGAATCACTTTGGGAAGGCAACAACAGCTAGAAGAAGCGATCGTTAATCTTAAAAAAGCCAGAGAGTTATTCCAAGCTGAGGAAAACAAGGAGATGGTTGAGCAAGTTGATCAGCTAATCCAAAAAATTAATACCCGAACGAATTGAATAAAGGGGACTGGGGATTAGGAAAAGAAGTAGGGGGAGCAGGGGAGGTAGGGGAGGTAGGGGAGGCAGAGGAGTGGAGTTCTGATCTGCGTTTGCGAGTATTAAAGACTCGTCCGCGAGTATCAAAGACTCGCCCGCGAGTATCAAAGACTCGTCCGCGAGTACTAAAGACTCCTCCGCGAGTATCAAAGACTCGCTCGCGAGTATCAAAGACTCGTCCGCGAGTATTAAAGACTCCTCCGCCAGTATTAAAGATTCGTCCACCAGTATCAAAGACTCGCCCACGAGTATCAAAGACTCATTAACGGAGTTCGTAGCCCCATTAATGAGTATCAAAGACTCATTAAACTAATGTTGACACCAAGCTGCATTTTAAAACATATCTCCTCTGCCCCCACGCCCAATGACAAATGACAAATGACAAATGACAAATGACAAATGACAAATGACAAATGACAAATGACAAATGACAAATGACCATGACTCAAGAAATGGGTAAAGTCTACCTCGTAGGTGCTGGGCCTGGAAATGTAGCATATCTGACGGTAAAAGCTTACAATCTCTTAGCTGTTGCTCAGGTTTTAGTCTACGATGCCCTGGTAGATGCTCAATTATTGCAGTGCGTACCACCTGATTGCTTGAAGTTGGATGTCGGCAAACGCGGTGGTAAACCCAGTACAACCCAAGCACAGATTAACAAGTTACTGGTAAAGCATTGCCAGCAAGGAAAACAAGTTGTACGGCTCAAATCAGGTGATCCGTTGATTTTTGGGCGTTGTACTTCTGAAATTGAAGCGTTGAAAGCATCTGGTTGTGATTTTGAACTAGTACCAGGAATTTCCTCAGCCCTTGCAGCACCTTTGTTAGCAGGAATTCCCCTTACAGATCCGGTGTTGAGTCGCACTTTTGCAGTGCTTACAGCTCACCAACCAGAGGTTTTAGACTGGGAGGCACTCTCACGCTTAGAGACACTGGTAATTTTGATGGGAGGGCAACATCTGCCAGAGATAATACATCAACTGATGCGACACGGGCGATCGCACTTAACACCCATTGCCATCATCCGTTGGGCAGGAACTCCTGATCAACAAATTTGGACAGCGCAACTGGGCAATATTTTAGAACAAACCAGGGAATTATCCCTTTCTCCAGCAGTAATTGTTATTGGCGAAGTTGTTGGGCTACGCAAGTACTTACAACCTGAGAATATATATTTAGACGAAATTATCAGGCAGCAGCCTGGAGAAAGATATTCCCAGGCAGAACCTGGGAACGAGAGTACTCTCACACCCCAACCTATGTTAAGTAACTTCCCTCCCCCATCCCAGTCATCTCCTCTTCCTCTCACTGGGAAAACAATCCTGGTGACACGTTCAGTGGGACAGTCGAGTCAATTTAGCGATCGCCTGATCGCATCAGGTGCAACAGTCATCGAAATGCCTACCTTAGAAATCGGCCCGCCCTCCAGTTGGGAAGCTTTGGATAATGCGATCGCTCATTTATCTGACTTCGACTGGTTAATTCTCACTTCTACCAATGGTATAGACTACTTTTTTGAAAGGTTAATCGCCCAAGGTAAAGATACCCGTGCCTTAGCAGGCGTCAAAATTGCCGTTGTTGGCGAGAAAACAGCCCATAGTCTCAAACAACACTCTCTCCAACCAGATTTTATTCCCCCTAACTTTGTTGCCGATTCTTTAGTGGAAAATTTCCCAGATAAACTGGATGGTAAAAAGGTTTTATTTCCCAGAGTTGAAAGCGGCGGAAGAGAAGTTTTGGTTAAGGAATTAGCTGCCAAAGGAGCAAAGGTGATAGAAGTTGCCGCATATCAATCTTGTTGTCCTAGTGGTATTCCACCTGTGGCAGAGTTAGCTCTCCAAAACCGCAAGGTAGATGTGATTACCTTTGCCAGTTCTAAAACTGTACAATTTTTCTGTCAACTTACTAACAAGATATTTTCCAACAACTTTGATGCTAGTCAATTCTTAGAAGGAGTTTGTATTGCCTCTATCGGCCCGCAAACCTCAAAAACTTGTCATGCTTTGTTCGGACGCGTTGATGTAGAAGCCCAAGAATATACTTTAGATGGTTTAACCCAAGCACTGATAACATGGGCGACAAATTCTTAGATGAGGGAGCAGGGGGAGCAGGGGGAGCAGGGGGACAAGGAGAATAATCAATGCCCAATCCCAATACTTCGACTACGCTCAGTACAAGTGCCTAATGCCTAATGACTAATGACTAATGACTAATGACTAAACGTATAATCGGCTTAACCGGAGGTATTGCCACAGGCAAAACTACTGTCACCAATTATTTAGCTAGCGCTTATAATCTGCCGATTTTGGATGCAGATATTTATGCTAGAGAGGCAGTATCTTTAGGTTCGCCTATTCTTGGTGCGATCGCTCAACGTTACGGCGAACAAATTTTACTACCAGATGGCAGCCTCAACCGCCAAAAGCTAGGCGAAATTATCTTTAATCGTCAAGATGAACGCAACTGGATAGAGGATTTGATTCATCCTGATGTGCGCGATCGCTTCCTCAAAGCAATAGCCCAGTCTTCCTCACAAACACTGGTGTTAGTAGTGCCTCTCTTATTTGAAGCTGGGATGACTAATTTGGTTACAGAAATCTGGGTAGTGCGTTGTTCCCAGGAACAACAACTACAAAGATTGATACAACGAAACCATTTAAATAGAGAACAGGCACGAGCCAGGATCAACAGCCAATTATCTATCGAAGAAAAAGTGGCTAATGCAGATATCGTTTTAGATAACTCCTCCACCCTAGAAGTACTACTGAAGCATATAGATGAAGCTATAAAAACCACAAGTAGGGACTAAATCCTATTTGTATTAAAAAATATACATACACGACATTTTCCCGATATAAAATATTTATCAATAAATATTATCTGGTTAAGTAAAAAACATTCTTATCTGACCAAAACTTGTCCAAAAATTCGGTGATTTCACAGTTGATGCTGCTGTTAGTATTACTGTAAATTTAACTAGTTAGTAAATAAATATAGGATTACTGTCTGATTTCTGAACAATATTTCAAGTGAAACCCTGATCAAACGGGCTTTTCAGTCTCAGGATGTTTTCACAAATCAAATCAAAGTCCTATAACTACTATACATTCTTGGCATTGCATTGGGTAATATGATTGACTGGATAATCAAAATTCAAGGTAATCAAGTAATTAATAGTATTATCAACAGGGAATTTTTACCTAATTTATACAGCATCATGAGTGAATTATAAGGATTCTTGAACAGAAAATATAATTTAGTAGCAATGAAAGATTAATAATTAAAAATCAAGATTTAAGAAAAATTAGTTTTGAATTTTTACTGTCCACCTGTTCATTTCTGGATTGGTGATTGAAAGGAATTTAAATTCACCTAGAGTCCAGAACTCTTCGTTATAGATTTCTTCTTTGGGAGAACTCACTTATGTCTTTTATTAAGACAGGTATGAACTTAAGTTTTAGTTTTTTAAGTAAGTTAGCCCTAGTTAGCTTTCCAGCAAACGAATTAAAACAGAAGAATAAAATACACGATTATAGCAAACAAGTTTGTGGAAGCGACTATGTATTTGAGCGCCTCAATCAAGGAATGATCGGGTATATGACTGGAGTCGGCAAAGGCATCAAACCCTGCGATCGCATTATTTTACGACAAGGTTGTGAATCTTATCAATATCAAGTTGAAGAAATTGATTACTACTCAGATCCGCCTGATATGTGGATAGCTTTACTCAAGCAAGTATCGGTTGACTAAATATTAAAGTCAACCAGTTGCTTCAATTCCACCCCAGACAGAACTTTTGCTTAATAAAGCGGGCTACTTGCCTTAATTGGATAAAGTCGAACTAAGCTGTCGAAGAAACTCAATATTCAAATCTAGCTTTTTTCCTAACCATAGGGAATGAACCGCATGGTCTGCTACAGCATCGCCTGTCTCAGGGTGGACGAGAATATCCAATCCCTCACGATTGAGCATTAACCAGGGAACGACTTTATCAAACTGATTCGGTAAGAAAGCAACTTGATACATTCCTTTTGGGTGTGGCCCGATGGGCTTATCAAACCAGCGTCCGAGTTGCACATCAAATCTAGCGCCCAATCCTTCACGTACACGCGCAGCCACATCCCGACTCTCGGTATCGAAGTAAACATGAGCATGAAAACCAGTGATCTCGATAGTATCTTCTTTCATAGATCCACTTTTCGCTCTCAACTCTAATTTTGGGTAGCAGACTTTTTCTTTCTCACTGAAAAAGCGATGTCTACGACGGGCTACGCCTACGCTCAATTTTAGCCCATATTTATGTTGATATTAAAATAATTTGAGGAACTTGTGAACAGAGCAAAGATTTATCTTTCACCTAAAGCCAATTCCCCACTAAAACATAGGGTGCCCAATACAATGGATGTCCTTTATCCTTCAAAACAAACTCTTGGGCACGACGTAGGGCTTCTGCTTTACTTAAATTGGCATCTTGTGTTAACTGTCGATAGAATTGACTCATCAGAACAGAGGTAGATTTATCGTCTACTTGCCACAGTGAAGCCAAGGTACTGCGTGCGCCGGAACGCACAGCGACACCAGCAATTCCCAAAGCAGCACGCTTATCTCCAGTCGCTGTTTCACAAGCACTGAGGACAAGTAATTCAATTGGAGAAGGTACGCGATTGGAGCGTCCTACCACTTGTTCTCTAGTTTGCAGTATTTCACGCAACTGTTTAATATTAATATTGTCATTCCAAGCAGCAATATATGTATCTTCGAGTTTGGAACTAAATCTACCGTGAGTTGCTAGGTGAACCACAGGAAAAGAAACTGAACTGACTTGCTGCCTAATCTTAGTCTCAGTAAAATCTTGGTTTAGAAGTTTTTTAGAAGGGATTATAGACTCTATTTGCTGCAATTCGGTGGCGACATTTGGTAAGGAACTCAAGCTGCGGCGAGATTCTGTTAATCCGCCGACTAATGCTTCCAATCGTCCCCGTTTTTGTTTGGGTGTTAGCAGTTGCAAACCGGGCGAGAGGGCGACGCTGTATTTTTCTATTAAATACTGTTTGCTGTCGTAAAGCGCAGCCATTGGGATATTCCGCAACGAACCATCCATCACAAAGACTAGATTTTTGACATTGCTTTGCTCCAAGTCTGTAATGGCAGGTTTGATAATCCAGTTATATACTTCTTGGGAAAGCGCTTCGCGATCGCCAAATGTATAGCGTTGTTCTAGTTTTTGTCGCAGTACTGCTAAAGTGTTTTCTACTTCAACTTTGGGTTTGTAAGTCGTGTAATGCCGTAATTCTTGAGAATGGGGTAATTTGACAATTATTTCGATGCGGTCTGCTAAGATAATTGAGTAAAAAACTGCTGTGACTGGATTAGCATTGTCCACCACTTCGTCAATCTGCGTTGGCTGGATGGTAATACAACTATCTTGGAAAAAGTTGTCTAATTCAGCCAATTGTAAAGCTTCAATCACATTGCGAGCTTGCTTTAAATTTTTCTGACTGACTTGTTTAGTTACTGCTTTATCAGTCGAGGTTTGGTCCGATTGTAAAAGTAATTCTACCAATTGACGATATACTGGTTCTACTTCATCTCGAAAGTCAAATTGAATGTCGGGATTAAGAGCTACCAAATCACCGCGTAAAGTATGCAGAGTTTCCACTGCTGTGGTGTAAGCTGCTACTGATCTTTCTGAATCTCCCTGTACCAAAAGCAGGCGTCCGAGTTGCCATTCCCACTGATAAGCAATATCCGGTGCATTTATCATCTGAGCAAGATTTAAAGCTGACTCGGTATATCGCTGTGCGTTTGACAATTGTTTTTTCATCTCGTAAAATTGACCCAGAAAACCCAAACTATAAGACTCGGCTCGTTGGTCTTTGATGTTTTTGGCTTGTTGCACAGCGGTGTTTAATAGCTCGACAATTTCTGCGGTATTTTGGATTTTAGCTCGTTCCTTGGCTCCTGCCTGGAAATCCTGATTTTGGATTGGGAAATTGAAAATTTCTCTTGTTGTCTGCTTGTACGCCTTTTCAAGACAAACCAAACTCTGGACAAAATTTATTCTGGCGTATACTGCGGCTCGACTGGGGGTTAAATTGGAGAGTGCAGATTTAATTGAGCCAAGATATTCGCTCGTCGGTTGTTGCCCAAGAAACTGCAATACACTCAAGCGATTGAGTTGTGCTTGTACAGCAGTAATGGGGGAACTAGACTTATTAGCGATTTCATGATAGTAATAAGATGCTTTTTTGAAGTATTTGGTATCCTCTGTTTGGGCAATCGCTGTTTGTCTACACCGCGACGGGAGAAAATTATCCTCAGTAGTGCTTTCTTTGATGAGATTTTTCTTGCCCCTTGCGAATGCGGCATTGCCTAAACTGAGTAAAGTTGCACTTTCTTCTTGTGGCGATCGCAACTGTTGCGCTACTGCCAAACTTTGCTCTAGTATTTTCTCAGGATCTTCTATATCTCCACTAATATTTCCACTAGCTAGCAGCGAATTTCCAAAACTTCGCAATCCAGCAGCTTTTAAGAGCGAGTTTGGCATCGAAAGGAGATTTTTTTCCACCTGCTCAAATATTTTCATTGTGCGGTGGTAAAGCCCCAAGGATTGAAAAGCTGTAGCTTGGTTTATTAAAATACCAATATTACCAGCAGTATCACCAATTTCAGTATAAATTTTAGCTGCCTTTTGCCATGATTGCAATGCATTTTCAGCCTGCCCCAGTGCTAATTGTAAATTACCTTGAGTGTTGAGAATTAGAGCAAGAATGTTTTTTGCACTACTAGTACTTAATTTTGATTGGTTTAATAAATCGAGACTAGTTGTAATTGCAACACTTGCTTGGTTCCAATGTCCCAGTTTTTGCTCAGTCAAGGAAAGATAATTTAACGCCAAAGCTTGGTTCAGCGCGTCATTTTGAGACTGATAAACCTGTGCAGCCTGCTGAAAACTTTGCGCCGCAGAAGCAAATTGTCCTGATTGGTATAAAGTCTTGCCCTTTTGTATCAGTTGTTCTATGCTTTCGGGGACTTGGGTATGGGATATAGAAGCATTGCTAATTGGCTGACTCGATCCAATCGGGACTTTTTCAAGAACTGGGACAATGGAAGCAGCCGATAGCAGATGAACACCAAAGCTGAAAGTAAACCCCAGCAAAGCTAACAGGATAATTTGCCACTTGCGAAATACATCCTTTTTTCTAGCTGTGTCCAAAAAATTAGGTCTTGCCATTCCAATCCCTTGCTAAATCAATCATCATTGCGTGATACCGCGTGCCCATTAATTGGCAATTGGCGGCTGACATCCCAATGATGAGCTTCCTACTTTGTGTGGTGCCGCTGTGGAAGGATAAGCGGTGAGTGTCACTTCCCCATTCTGATTAATTATCCACCCCTGCGCTTCCAAAATTTGAGTAGGGCGTGAGAAATTATTCTCTCCCCCTTGCCCCTTTATCCCCAGAGGGGACTCCGAGTTCCCCTTATCTTTTTCTTGCTCTATTCCCTTTGGTACAGCAGTGAGTCGCCAATCTTCCCATACCGTATCACTATTAAGTGTGTTGTTGGGAGAGGGAGGTAAACCACCACTTCCGATATAAGTGAAGCTACTTTTAGCGGTTCTCGCGCAGATATTATCGTCTACTAAACGGGCGACATCCACCACATCTGTTGTTAAAGAAACTAATCCTTTACTAGGGTCTGTATCAAAGGTATTGATTTGTATATTTCCGCCCAATTCAGGACTTGCTCCTTTTGCAGTAATGCTACTTATTTGCGGGAATGATGTTGTTTGGGATTGAAAACCAAAAATGTTAGCTACATTAATCGTGACATTTCCACCACGAGATTTTTCAGAATCAGCACGAATATTACTATTTTCATTTTCAACTGCAACAACAAAAGCATTTTTGCCATCGATTTTAATATTACCACCAGTAATATTGTTTCCAGAAGCATTAGTAGTGATTTCACTATTATGAAGCATTATTAATAAATCTCTAGGATTTAGATTTATATTGCCTTCTCCTGCAATCGTGTTGGCTGAAATTTTGCCTCGGTTGTCAAGATAAATCAAATTAGCATTTACCGTTAAATTGCCTGCTGCTCCATTTCCCTTACTGCTGCTAGATAGTTCGCCGCCATTGGTAATCAAAAGTGACCCAGTTGTAAGATCAACATTACCTCCACTGCCCACAGCATTTTCTCCTACATTACTCTCAATCGTACTTGGGAATCCATTGCTGCTTGCTCCGTCAATAGATACCATATCTTGGGCGATAATATTTATTTTTCCTCCATTTCCTTTTCCGTCTGTGCCAGCACGCAAGTTCGCACCATTTTGCAAAAAAAGCAAACCTGTATTAATGTTAATATCATTTGCCGCACCTGTTCCTAGAGGTAACACAAGACTATAGGCACCACTTCTGTTTGTTTTAATTTCACCATTAACATTTTTTATATTTACACCATCAAATAAAACGAAATCAGTCGCATTGATATTGACACTACCAGCATCTCCATTACCATTTGTACTACTAGCCAAGCGTGCACCATCAGTAACTTTCAACGATCTAGCAGTGATATTTACATTGCCTCCATTACTATTTGGTTGTTTGGTCGCAACTTCGCTGTAAATGCCTCCTGGAAAACCTTTTTTGTTGACTCCACTTAAATTAACGGCATTAGCGGCATTAATAGTTACACTGCCAGAATTTCCTTGTCCTAGAGTGCTTGTTGCTAAAAAGGAACCATCACTCAGGGTTAAAGAATCCGCTGTAATATCTATATTGCCCCCCTTACCATTTGCATCAAATTGTCCTCTGGCATATCCCCCTCCTTCGGTTATAAAAGACACATTATCTCGTGCTTTAATACTAATATTACCGGCGTCTCCTTCTCCATAAGTATCAGCCTGGAGCGAGGAACCACTGGCAACTGAGAGTGAACCTGTGGTAATGCTGATATTACCTGCTTTACCGTTTATTTGCCCTCCTAACAGGCTTTTTATAGAACTTCCATCTGATAAAGAGACAGTATCGCGGGCATTAATGATGATATTACCTGCATTTCCTTGTGTGCTGTAGCTTTCTGCTGTTAATTTGGCTTGGTTGGTGAGCTGAAGCGAACCTGTAGAGATTTTTACTATACCTCCGTCGCCTAATCCTACGCCATCATATCCTTCTAAACCTACGCTGCTAGCAGCATAACTGTTACTACCATCAAATCGAACCGAATCGGTAGCATCAATTATTACATTACCTGCGTTGCCTTCACCGAAAGTACCTGCTGTTAAAAATGATCCACCAGTAACCGAAACTGACCTTGCTTGGATTGAAAGGTCATTTCCATTTCCTTTGCCCCCTCCTTGGACTGTGGTAACCGCTCTACTATTATTTGCAAAGGATACATTATCGCGAGCCTGTATTTTCACACTGCCCGCATTTCCTTTTGCAATGGTACTGGCATCAAGAATTGAATTATTGGCCAGCGTGAGTGAACCCGTGTTGATTTTTATGATACCGCCATTACCTTCTCCTTTTTCAACTTGGCTGAAGGCAAAGGAATTATTAAAATCAACGGTATTACGAGCATCAATTGTTAAATTGCCGGCATCTCCCGTACCTAAAGTACTAACCTTTAATTGAGAGTTGTTATCAACTAACACAGAATCAGCTTGAATCTGCAAATCTCCACTTTTTCCTACACCTGTAGGTTCTGTAGGTTGTAAACTAGTCGAGCCAAAACTTCGATCGAGAAAAGAGACTTGTCCGCGAGCATTGATATTGATATTGCCGGCATTACCTGGACGTTGCAAGGAATGATCATCTACGGAACGAGTGTAAATTCCAGCTCTGTCCTTTACGGTCAATAAGCCAGTAGTAATATTAATATCACCAGCATTGCCGGCGCCATTCGTTCTAACCTGATTTCTAATTTCGCTTTTCTCTTCTATCCTAATTGCTTCGGTGGCGTTAAGAGTAATATTTCCTGCTTTTGCAGTTGCTGATCCCAAATTTGCCTCGATACCACCATTGAGTGCGCTTCCTTTTAATAAATCTATGTTGCGTGCGTTGACTGCAATACTACCACCACTTTTATAAGCAACATTAGCGATCGCTCCATTATTCAAAAATACATCACTTCGGAATAATTCAGGTACTTGAGTAGTAAAAATGTCGCCATCAATCGCAAGATTTATACTTCCTGGAGCAGCTAATCCTGCTAATTCGATTCGTCCACCATAAGCATTTAATTGTCCATTATCCATCGTCACATTACCACCGATTAGTAATATGCTTTTACCATCAGGTACTCGCAAACCATATGTATCAAAACCTGCTAAATGAGGACCAGCAGGTGCAACTGAGTTATTTTCAATTGCTCCTGTAGGGATTTGGTTGTATAAAAAAGCTGAAGGGTTAATCGTTAGTAACGATGAAGGTGCTTGTGGATTTGTGGCACTGAAGCTGCCTAGACTACCGAATTGTAAAGCGTTGGCTGTTGTCGCAACAAAAGAACCACGAATATCTAAGGTGCCAGTTGGTCCAAATACAATTCCATTCGGATTAATTAAAAACAGATTTGCTTTTCCAAGAGGGTTTGTCTTGATTAAGCCATTGATATCAGAACGTTGGCCACCTGTGACTCGACTAATAATATTTTGAATGTCTAAAGCGTTGTTAAAAAAAGCTGTACCGTTGATGGGTACTGAGAATTCTGAAAAACTGTGGAAAAGATTGCTTCCGGCTTGCGTTCCACCCTCAATAGTTGTGATGTTGCCGTTTAATTTGACATTAGAATTATTCGGCAGAGTGGTATCCGGCTTAATTTGGGCGATCGCGCAATTAGCAGAGAATATTATTGCAGCACCAGCGAACTGACAAGTTAGGGCTTGCGCGATCGCAATTCCTAACCCTCTGAAGTATCCAAAATGCATATATTTTCTCAAAATAGTATCCCTCTAAAAAAGTAGAAAAAGTTTTCGCAGATATCCAATGCCCGATGCCCATGTTAGAGATTACAACAAGGTGCGATCGCTTCGGTAGAAATATTTTCCAACCCCACAGACTCCAACAAATCTTTCCAATCAGTCGCCAAGGTTGCATCTTGGCGTTGGCGGGCGCGAAGTTCTCCTAAAATAGTTACAGCATCTTGCCAAATACCTGCTTGAGCATAAAGGGCTACTTGTTGAAGTGGGGTTGCTGTATGTAAACGACGTGTTAATTCATCTTTTAGGACAATGCGTTGCACTAACCCTTCAACTGCTATATCTTCTGAGCGGCTTTGCGGGTTACAATCAATCAAAAAGTACCAGTGATAATACTGTCCAATTTCCAGAGGTTTCTCTGTTGTAGGAACACTAACCCTAATCACTCCCGGCGTATTGGATAAAGTAATAGGAATTGGTTCTTTGGTGAGAGAATTATTTTTTTCATCCAGTAAAACAAGTTTCACCGAGTTGATATTCTGGGGTACATAGGGAACGTAAAACCAAAAAGTTGGATGTTCATTTGTGGTTAAGCTTAAAACAGTTTTTGACACCAAAGGTACTAAGGCTGTGAGAGGTTTGTTTGCAACTGGACAATCCCCGCGAGTTCCTGCACCTGTTCTGTCTCTCGGTGCGCCTCGGTTTTCTGGTTGTTTTTCTATGGTTGGCTGAACAAAACGTATTTTTGTAGTGTTTGATTGCTGAGATTGTACTGATAATTGCGTAATATTAACTAATAAAAAAGTTGCACTCAGTACTAATGCTTTTAGTGGTGAAAGAAAGTTGATTTTAGTCATAATTAAATTTTCAATTATTTACGGTTATTTACTTATGAATAATTTTTCGTATTTTTTACACTGATTCCAGTGATTACTAATCCCAGTGCAGAGGGAAGGAATGGCATCCAACCTCCATATAGCAACAGAACAAAACAGCAACCGTAGATGATAAGTAATTCAGCACTGATGAGAATAGCAAGTTTCAATTGTGACCGACTGTAGACAGCTAATATTCCGGCTACCAAAGACGTACCACAAATCGACAGGATTTCACCCCATGCAGGTAAAACCCACAGCAGCGATCGCTTGTCTAAAACGGCACTTAGAATTTGACTAACCATATGTGCGTGAAGCAGTACCCCAGAAATTTCCTGGTGGGGGGTAGTTGCCATACTATAGGGTGTAAGAAAATAGTCTTTAGCGCTTTGTGAGTCAACGCCAATCAAAACAATCTTATCTTTTATCAAGTTGGGGTCGAATTGATTATTCAGGACTTGTGCGACACTGACTTGTTTGGCAACCTCCCGCGAAGAGCGATAATTAAGTAGTATTTGGTGCCCGTATGTATCAAATTTCTGGTAACCACCTGTCGGGGCATCTATAGGTTTAAAGACTATTTTGCCAAGCTGCAAGTAGCCTTCGTCAGTAATATCGAATCCGATGCCTTCTTTCGCTAGATATTGTCGTGCGAGTTCAAAGTTGAGGGAGTAGGGCGACTTGCAATTTGACCCCACTTCTGGTGTCATATATAAGAGATTACGACGAATTACTAAATCGCTATCAAATACAACATCACTAAAACCTATGCGGTTAGATGGAATTTCCGGTGGTGGTGAAATCCCAACTGCTTGTTTTTTGCTATTGCTAACTTGACAGATAGCAATAAAATTTTTGTTTGTTCTCAAATGGTTTGCTAAATCTGGATATTGAGAACCTACCGGAAAATCTCGATAAATATCTAAACCAATGGCTTTTGGTTTGTAAAGTGACAATTTTTGCAATAGTTCTTGTAGTGTACTATCTGATAGTGATGATTTTTGTCTTTCTTTTTGAGCCTGAATATCTGCTTCTGTGACAGTAATCACCAAAAGACGTTTATCTGCACCTTCGTCAGGTCGCATCCGCATCATTGAGTCGAAAGCTGACAGTTCCCATTGTTGCATAAAGCCGAGCAATCGCACTCCCGTAATTAAGCCGGTGATCAACACACTCACTAAAAATGTGATTTTCAGATTCCGCGCTATCAATTTAGGGAAAGCAATTATGTTAGTTTGACCGCATAATTCTTGCCAAGTTAGAGTCTCTTGCGCTATATTTTGACAAATCACAGGTAGCCAAGAAGCACCAGGAAATTCCTCTTCCAAACCCTGTAATCTTGAACGTGCATAACGCACCGCTAAATAGAAAGATTGACCTTCCGAAAAAGCTCCCAAGAAATGCTTCAAAAACTCTTGTGCTATAAAGTCCGGTATTTCTTCCCGCATGACAATAATTTGGTTAATTTGCAAATCAGCTAACTGTCGCGCTAATCCCAAACCATCACAAGAATTGAAAATAGCTATTTTTAAACCGCGCGAAATTGCGTATATTAACGCATTTTTTAACTCATTTATTGTTAAACTACTAGTTTGATTTATATGTATCTGACCTTTCTCATCTTGGCTATGACTGTGACCTGCAAAAAACAGTATATCCCAGCCTTGTTCGTCCCAAAGCCACTTATCTAATTCCTGACGTGAAGGCTCTACTAAAAATACTATTGATGCATCTGGTAATTGTTCTAAAATATTTCTATCTTGCTGAATATCAATTCCTTGACTATTACCCAAAATTGCCAATATTCTAACTTTATTTGTTTTCTGTCTGGGTAATGGTATAACTCGCTCATATTTTGGATTACTTACAGCAACTTCGCATAATTGGTAATGCTCAATAAAATTCCACAAATGCCAAGGTAGCTGTTGTAGAAGATAATCGCTTGCTTCAATAATAACTTGAAATTCTTCATCTAAAGCCAATTTTTCTCGTAATTTTTGATCTATTGGGCGAAATAAATCAGAGTTTAGCCAAGAATTGATTTCCTCATATAACTGTTCTTGAACTTCACTAAAATCTACTTCACTAACGTTATTTAAACCTGTTGATTCTACTTCGATTCCCGAACGACTCACGAATCTTTTATGAAGTGCTTGATATATTAATTGAAAGCGTTTATAGAGTTCAGCAATTTTTGGTGCAGGAGGTAAACTACCTATAAATTTTATCGGACGATAGTTGTTAGTTTCCCATAATTGTGCCGTTACAGGGAAAAATCCATCGTTTAAGTTACCTTTTTCTAAGCTGAGAACAATTAACTTACTCATCTTTATTTATAAGATAGCTATGATTTACAGGCAGAATGCATACCGTTTTAATGTATATTATTAAGGGGTTTTTTGTTAACTCATGACTTGAAAATACTAATTAGCTAATTTCAGGTTTGCTTGAACACTTATAATATCTGTAGGTTATTAGGTTAAGGAACGTAGACGCGTTCGCGTAGCGTCTCGTAGAGAAGCGGCTTCCCGTTCGCGTTAGCGTCTCTGAAGGAGAAGGGTAACCCAACGCCAGTTCAAAGTTCATGTTGGGTTTCACAAAGTTCAACTTAACCTGTCCTGTATTGATAAATTTTATTATAAGTAATTACCCAAATTTGATATTATTTCAAATCGAAAAACTTTCTGTCATCCTAAAGTTATCAAGAATCAATTCGATAGAAAAGCTGGTTCCGCTTAAACCTTTAAAACGGTTAAGTTGAATGTAGGAATCTAGACTTCTCGATTCAATTTCTTGTAGAATGTTTCCCGATTCTAAAAGCATGATTTTAAGATTCGGTGGCAAATATTTCTTATTACCAGTGGGATGAACTTGTACGATGATAGCAGTTTTTTTGTCTTCTTCCTGCGAGAGAGCAAGCATCAGTGCTAAAGATTGTCCTCCTAATTGTACCCCCAAATCAATTAGTTTGATTCCATTTACACCTGTTTTACTAGTTGCAGAAAAACTTCTAAACTCAAATGCTAAATTTCCTAGCTGTGAATTTAAAGCTTCGTCAATAGGTTGCCATCCTGCTGCAAACAGCTTCTGAAACCATTGATTAAGGTTCACCTGAATAAATGAGGAGTCTACAGAGACGCTATTCATTGATTCTGTACTTGGTGGCAAGTATTTCTTAGCAGTGGATACAGTATTTTTTTCTTTACTTAAACGTTGATTATACAGTTGTTGTCGCCACTGTTCGTTGGAAATTAATGCCGCCCATTGAGCAAATGGTATATCCAAACGTACTCTGGGAGAATAAATAGAAGTATCACTCAATGTCTGCAATAGGTTTTGAGCTTCTGCTGCTGACAAAGTTGCTTCAGGTGGAACTTCTTCTCGCCAACGCAGTCCGAGTGTAGCAAAAAGTAAGGTGAAATTTTCAGTTAACTGCTCGATAGGTAAAGAATAAGTGCGATCGCTTGAATTATATTTGCCTTGGTTTTTCAATTGACGATGGGTAGCAAACCCGCATACTCGTATCCAACAATCATCATCATCGCCATCCAAATTGATCTGCACTGGTATATAATAGTCAGCCGCCCAACTATTAATATCTATCCATTCTTGCGGTACGCACAATTCTTCTATATCTATTGTTTCAGTTGGCACTAATACTATCTTGGTTTCACCCACCTTAATTGCTGTGCCATTTACTATCTCTAAGATCATAGGTAAATTTTCTTCACTAGGAAATACCTCTGCGCGTAACGTGGATTCTTGTAAGCACGCCTGAAACCAAGTGACTAAGCGACTCAAGCAGATGCGATTAAGATAAGCATTGTAAATTGCGATCGCATTTGAGTGATGTTGGCAAAGCTGCCATACTTTTTCTTGTTCGGCTGTCTCGACCTGCAACCAAATATGCTTAATATCAATATTTACGAAATCTGATAAACTTAACATAATATTCTCCCTTCTAATAAAGTTAATACAACTGATTTTGAATATATATTTCCACTAGGAAAATCTTTTCTTCTAGTTTTAATTCTTTATTTCCTGATTTAGCTTCCTTTTTCAACACTACTTTTACGAAAGATTTGTAATAATTAATTAACCACTTTTCTAAGTATTCTTTAATCCAAATATTTATTTCCTGCATCAATTTCTCTTGTAATTGATTTCTGGTTTTATTAAGTCTTGTAGCTATTTCATTCAAGCTAATACCTAACTGAGAAGCAATTTTTATTTCATCCATTTGCTCTCCATAATAAAGTTGTAAAATCTCGCGTTCTTCGTTTACTAATTTCTTGATTGCTGACACCAAAGCTGCTTGAATCAAATCTGAGTGTACTGGTGCATGATACTCACTTTCTAACCATCGCCCTACATACTGTTTAACCCATCGTTGTGGTTGGGAGATTCTGGCTATAGTTTCTAATAATTTGATTGTAGATTTAGTTAGATAGCGAGAAATTGTACTTTGATTCATTCCTAATCTATCTGCTAGCTGTTTTTGATTGAGTCCAAACCCATAATAGAGAAGTAAAATTTTTTGTTCATCCAGTTTCAGGGATTGAAGTTGCTCAGATAAAATTGAATTAGCTTGATTCACCAAAAATCCTTGTTCTTTTGTATCCTCAATGCTTGATATCTTTTCCCATTCGATTTCCGGAACTTGTAATTCTGATTTAACTTCAAATTCAGCTTGCAAAGCATCAAGTGAAAATTTCGGTAGAATTGATATCGGATAACTTTCTAAAGCTTTAATAGAAATTTCCATCCAATCTTTAATTTGTTTTGCAGTCACCTTAGTAGAGTTAGCAAATACCTCATGGGGTGCAATTGGTAATACCTTTTCTACGTTATAACATTGAGCAGATTTTGAAAAATCTTCTTCGTCAGGGGCTATCCATTTTTTACCTATAGTTCTGGTGGGATTTTTAACTTTGTTAATTAAATAAACTTGTTTAAAGTATTTTCTAGCAAAAATAATTAATGAAATTTCTGGTTCGATGATTCCGAATACTTTTAGTGCTTCTATGAGTTCTTTATCACTCTTTTTGTATAACAATCTCCACCGCGAAAATCTATTAACTTCTGCTGAATATTTAATATGGTTTGTTAATATATTAGTTATATATGTCTCTATATTCGCACTTTTATAATTATATTTAACTAAAATTTCTTTCAATTTTAGTGGGTTGTAAACTAGCAATCTAGCAATACATAGATATTCTTCCCAAGAATTGGCGTTACGCTCTTTACATAAGTCTTTGGCAGCCCAATAGCATTTTTCTTCAAAGTAACTTGCTAAATGTTCATAGGCAAGTTGTGTTTTATTGCTTGGCTCCCAATCTGCTATTAATTGTGATTCATCAAATGCTACTTTTCGCCAAAAATTTGCGATGTCTATTCCTTTATCCTGGTGGCAAAATAAATTAGAAAACTCCGGATGCTTGTCTTCATATAATTTCAAATTACGTTGCAGAGAAGGTTGATGTTTCCATTGCAACGCTAATTGATTATTTTGATTACCTAGCACAATATAGGTAGAAAATTTGTTAAGATTATCCCTCCGCTTTGGTAGTACAGGAATACTATCATATTTGGTAAAATTAAGCACCATAATTTTTTCTCCCTACTAGATAACAAAATGAGGTTTACAATCTATGCAAGGGGAGCAACGCGATTTGGTGAAGTGCTAAAACCAAGAACGGAAATAGGCTATTTTGGGATGCGTAGGCACAGCCCGCCGTAGGCATCGCAACGAAAACCCTGGTTTTATTGAGAATTTACCAATGTAATTGATAATTTAACTCCGATCTCACAAAATCGCGTTGATCACCTATGCAAGTATTAAATACACTGCTTAGTTTTGTGTGATTTTAGCTTTACTGAACTTATTGGGAGCAAAGCAAGCTAATTATGCAGGCAGGTTGTAGGCATTATAAAAACTTGAGAGTAAAAATCGGTCAAAATGCTTATACTTTGACCTTGTGAGCATAGAATATTTATTTATCAAACAACAAAAAGACTGGTTTTAGCAAGCTAGGAAAAATAAATAATATCAAAGCTTACGCAACTGGCACATCATTAAGGTATAACATAAAACAAGTTTTACTAAGTATGACGAGGACTACAACTGTTACGGTGCTTAATACCCCTCTTTTGTCACTTTTCGAAAGCAAAAATCAAAAACAACTTTTAAAACTCTGAGTGAATTCGTGTCTCAATTTTTGAAGTTGCTGCATAACCAGATCCAATTAAGTAGGTAGGCAGAAATAAACCAAACTGTGTTACGAAAAATAAACATGCCTGAAAACCTTACGAATGAGCAATGACAAAAAACAAATGACGACCCTCACCAGTTAACTTTATTGACGCCCACTTACTTAATGAGGATCTTTTGTCCTCAGTAAGTTTTTGCGACACAACCTTAAATCCAGCCAGAAATTTCTACGCTCGTTAATGATTTCCCTAGTTTTTCATACTCTGTTTGAGTTGCCTTAAGAATATGCTTCATTTGGACAGGCTCTTCTGCATCGGCGGCCATAAAGGCTGAGTTGAGGGCAATAATGCGGATATTACCGCCAGGAGCGTTAAGTTGAGCCAGTCTTTCAACGTTTAAGCCTTCGGTTGGCGTATCAGGCGGAAAAATCCGTCGCCAAATTTCAGCTCGGTGGGCGGCATCTGGGAGAGAAAATTGAGTCACGAACCGAAGTCGCCGCATGAATGCAGGGTCTAAATTGCTCTGTAAATTCGTCGTTAAAATAGCCATTCCTGGATAGGATTCCATTCGCTGAAGTAAATAACTGACTTCTAGATTGGCATTGCGATCTTTAGAATCTTTAACTTCACTCCGTTTACCAAAGATAGAGTCTGCCTCATCAAAAAGCAAAATTACACCCCCGCTCTCAGCTGCATCAAAGATTTGCTGGAGATTTTTCTCAGTTTCGCCAATGTACTTACTGACAACAGCAGAAAGTTCAATTATATAGAGATCGAGGTTCAGCTCATTGGCAAGAACACCTGCTGCCAGAGTTTTTCCGGTTCCGCTAGGCCCAGAAAATAGCGCTGTAATACCCAGTCCACGTCTACTTTTAGATGCGAATCCCCACTTTTCGTATACTTTGGCCTTCTGTCGGACATGAGCCGAAATTTCCTTGAGGATTCCCTTCTGAAGGGGCGGCAATACCAAATCTTCCCAGGACAATTTAGACTCAATTCGCTCTGCAAGCTCATCTAATCCAGGACGAGCTTGGACGCGGCAGCTTTGCCATAGAGCCTGTTTTAGGGAAGGAGCAGATGGCATTGTCAACTGCCCGACAGCTGCTGTACAGGCTCGACGAATCATAGACGTACTAAGTTGAAACTGAGACGTGAGTCCCTGCAAGTCTTGCAGTTGCTTATTTGAGTCTGGTATATATTTCCCTTGCCCATTGAGTCGAGTTTTGAGTTCGGCCACAGAGGTTTCCCAGGTAATTAACTGCTCCTGAGGTAAGGGTTTCGGAACATCAAAGCGAATCATCTGACGCTTTATGCCTTGAAGTGGAGAAAGTGTCGTAACTATTACAAACCCTCCTAGTTGCTCAAGGAGTTGATTAATCGCAACTCTTTGTGGTTGATCGAAAGGATCGATATCATCACAATTTAGAAGAAGGACTCTACGATCTAAAATGCATTCTCTCTCCAATCGACAGATAAACAATGATAAGTCTTCGGGGTTAAGAGGGATGCGATGACAGTTTAAAAGACTCACCCGTTGCTCAAAGCGATCGCAAACAACTTGAGCAATATCTGTCTTATCTTCTATTTCTGAGCCGCACAGTTGAATGATGGGGAGAATATTATGAGAAAAGCTTAGTTTCCATAAAGCCTCTATTTTGTCAGCCACGCTCTGATGAGAGGGTATAAGTTGCTGGACGTTTTGGGATAGCTCAGTCATTCCTGTTAATAATGTATCCGTCGTTTGTACGCCCACTATATAATGAAGAATTCTCTCATCTATATACAAAGCTCTGTTGGTGAGGGTTCTACCTAGACCTAAATCAATTAACTTCCAGCTACGAAGCGGTCCACTAGGTGCCAATGCACTCCAGTGTGAATTGGGAAATGCACGAAGAGCTAAACCAAACGTTGGATAATCTTGATGATTATCGCCATGAGCTTCGGCACATAGATCGGGGAAATTTAAATCCAACTCAACTCCAACACAAAGCAAAAGTAAATTTTTTTCAAAATCTGAAAGATTAAACCGTTTGCAGAGTACTTCTAGTGCAGGTGGAGCAGAAATTTCTACTCCTATATTTTTTAGAGGAAAATGAACTTCACTTTGAATTGGTAAATCTCTTAAGGAATCATTTTTACATCGATCTATATAACTTTTCATAATATTTCCAAGTCGATCGAGAGCAGCAAGTAAAAAGTCTTTATTTTCTTGCTGCCAATTTTCAGAAGTATTTGCAAGAGTCATAACTAACATTTATACAAACAAAAACCGATCAAAATTGAGTTGTCATTATTTTTGATATTTTAATTCTCTTCAAAAACTCAAATAACATGATTTTTTGAAGCGTTAAATTAATATCTGTCAAATTCTTAAGCCTCAGCCTAATGCTTTTAGCTGATGAAAATAAAAATAATGAGCGACAATTACTTGAAAAAACTACAAGTTTTTACCTAGTTCATTGCAATACATTTCTAGAAGAGATGCGTCTGTTGCCCTTACTAGAGTTTTCCGATTTACTGACTACTCGTAGATTACCTATGTCGTTATAACCTTTTCTAACTATAGCTCTGTCGAGAGTCCCATCATCATTAATTCCGTTATTTTTGCCACAATAATCTTGGCAATATGTCATCCAGTCTACAATATGATCGATAGAGGTTTCACCTTTTGTCAAGAATTCACCTGATGCTGCACATTCATATGTAGTTTCGCCATTAGCATTGATGCTTTTTTTGGTATTGCTATAGACTTGTTCTACCACCTTATCATCCCAACCTGGACGACTACCAAGTGCCTTTTCAATCTCTTTGTAATTAGTGCTACTACTTCCTATTTTAGAATGACTTCTAGTACCCTCTCGTTTTCCGGGGCGTAGCCCGCCTGTTCTTGTCTCTGGCATTAATTTCCTTTTAACCTCACAACAAATAAATGATATTATTATGTGATCATCCAGATTCCCTAAGATTAGGTTTTTGTTCACTACTTCCAATATGAGCCGATTTATGGTCTGATATCATGACCGGATAATCGCTTACGATAAATGTAGTGAGTGCAAAGATGAGTCATGCCGAAACGAATTGGTGTAGCCCCACATATTAGTCTTGAAGAGCTATAACAGCGCTATCGTTTATGGTTGGATGCAAAACGAAAGTCTGCTCATTCGACACTACCTCTAAATCTTTATAGTTTTGGTACTTATATAGTTGTTGATGAACAACTTGAACCTTCTGAACCCCAGCATATAAATTTTGAGGCAGTTTAAACAAAATTCTGTTGTCTTCAACAATTTGTGGTTCTAAGAGGTTTTCTCCTCCGTTCAGACGTAGCAGAGTTATATCCGCACTAAGATTCTTCCCATAGATGATTAGACTGCTCCCCGCTACAATCTCGCTATTTGTAGGCGATGCAACAATTTTCTCAATTTGCGGCTGATTCAATGCCCCTTTACTAGAACCTGGAGCAAGTGAAGATTTCTTGGAGCCAATAAACACCATCGATACTTCGTAGGCAATTGAGGGTCGATAAGAACCTTGTAAGAGCGACCACAATCTAGACATCTGTTCTGTATCGAACAAGTTTGGCGCGATCCTTACTTGGTCTAACTGCTCGGTCAAAGCTTTAACAGAAGTCGATTCAATCGCTTGTGCCAAAAGACCGGAACGATTGATAGTTGCGACATGATTTAGCGCTGCTTGAATCGCGGCGTTGGATAAAACCGGAGTTTGATGCATGAGCTGCATAACATAACCCAACAGTATTTCCGTCTGAAAGTCTTTGTTTCCGTAGGCGGTCAATACATAATGGAGATTGATGGCTAAGGGGAGAATTGTACCTTCTTCTGTACTGGCTTGATGATGGGCTAGCTGGTTGCGTAGCTTGCCGCCTTTGGCATCGCGCCCACCCAGATCTGCATTACGGTTTTCTGAAACCTGATAGAGAAATAGATTTAGCTGAGGTTGACCATCGACTCCAATAGAAATCTGATCTGGGGGAAGTGTGGTTATTAGCACATTTCCCATACTCGACAGAGCTGCATTCTGAACCAAGCCGTCTTCTAATAAGTTTTTGAATACAGCTGTTATCGCTGCGATCGCTAATCCATTACTCATAAGTTTCCACTTAATGCACTATCTTCATTCAGAGCTTTGTCTGTATAAATCCTTTACTTCACCCGTTTAAACCCTTCGTAGGCAACTTCTACTTCCTCTATTTCTATCTCTTGGCTATTAGCTCTAACATCTGCAATTTTGTACCGCGATGGCCAGGCTGCTCTAAGTTCAAATCTTGCCTGGGGTTTTCCATCTTCATGGATCGTTATAAGAGCATTTTTTCTCTGTTTAGCCCAGTTACCATCCTTAGTCAACTCAAACCAGTTCCATAGAGCCATCGAACTTGTCATTCCTCGAAGTAATGTTAAATTTCCGCTCCTGGCATTACCTGGAAGTTTCGTTCGCACAAACTTTCCTTTGTTTGCCTTGCCCCATCGACCCGAAGTAACCTCACTAAACTCAATTACATCTTGCGAGTAGTTAAATCCCTGACATTCTAAGAAAACTGCGTCTACCACGTCGCTTGAGCCATCAAGCTTTAAATCTAAATGGAAATTAGATGCAGTCAGAAAAACGGGAGTTTTAGATGAATTTGCCATAATTTATTTCGTCGAACTAAAGAATCTTAATTACCGAAATCAACAGGGTTAAAAAAGGTTGGCCCTCTATTAAAAGAGGGCTGTTTATTTATTTTTGCGCGAGAGCAAGACAGATATTAACTATTGTTCACGTGTGACTTCTTGAGCAACTAACTCTATTGTTTCGCAAATTAATTCTCCACCACCGGAAGACATTGAAGAAACCGAATATTTGCAGGGATAGCATTGCTTAATCTGCCATTCCATAACTGGCTTACCATCTGCATACGCAGTGATTTTTGCATCTTCAAGTTGTCCTTTCCAGTCAGGATTTTTACCTGTAGGAGGATTAACTTTGTTAAACCAAGTATAGGCACTCTTATCTTTACATCCAGCCAAAACAATTGTTGGGTTCTGCGGTTTGACAGGTGTTGGCCTTGGTTGCATTGTTTTTTCTCCACTTTTCCCAGATCCGGCAACATGATCGGTGGGAGGAGCATCCATACCCATATTACTGAACTCCTTGACTGGTAAGTCCTTGATCTTAGACCCGGCAGTAAAGGTAAAGCTAGAACATTCAATGTAATCTTGACCTGGCATGATTTTTTCCTAGTTATTTCGTTCAATGAATAGTTGGTTGATTTGAGAGAATTGTTAGTTTTGTTCTGTTTCAAGAGCATTCCACTGGCTGATGCGGAAAACCACAAATTCAGCCGGACGTACCGGGCATACACCAACATCGATATATAAACGCCCCAAAGTCATTGTTTCAGGTGTATTATTTTCAGCGTCGCATTTGACGTAAAACGCTTGGCTAGGACTAGCTCCGAACAATGCACCTTCGCGCCATATCCGCTCTAAAAAATTACTAACGGTATATCTAACCTGCGTCCACAGATCTTCGTCATTAGGTTCAAAGACAGCCCACTGAGTTCCAGCTTCAATTGAGCGCTCAATATAGCTGATGAGCCTTCTGACGCTGATATATCGCCATTCGGTTTTGTCCGGTTCAACCAGGGTTCTGGCACCCCAAATCCGAATTCCTCGGTTAGGAAATTTACGAATACAGTTGATACCTAGCGGGTTAAGGAGTTCTTGCTCTCTAAAGTTGACATCATATGCCAAGCCAGTAATTCCTCTGGGGACTTCATTAGCAGGAGCCTTATAAACACCCCGCGATTCATCCGTTCGTCCCCATACGCCCATCATATGGCCAGAAGGAGGAACAAGAATTGAACGCCCTGCATTTCGAGGATTGGGTACTTTAACCCAGGGATAATAAAGAGCTCCAAACATGGAACGACGACCAAACTCATCTAACCAATCAACGACATCTTGAGGTCTAGTGCGATCGGGAGGAGGATCTAACACAACCATTCGATTCGTCGGCCCTGGCATATCGCCGCTAGTAGAACCTTCAGACATGCTGATCATAGTCTCCATCACACCATGAACTTGTTCAAGGTTTAAAACTTCAGCTTCATAGGCTCGCATTAAATCCGGAAAACATATCATTGTAATCTCGTCAATTTCAAAGATGCCGAGAACGCCAGTTCGTTCGCTCCGATCCCCTTCTACTTCACTAGCAAATTTCTCAGGTGTAGAATTCGGCGCTGGAGGCAGTAGTTCGTATTCGCCATTCAAGGGTCGTCGAGATAAGGGCTGTCCGGGCTGGGCAATATCTCCAATCGAAATATACTTAGAGTTTTTCAGAGCCTCAACAACGTAGGTTGCAGCCTGCGTTTGGGGTTTTGGATCCATACTCAAGTGATTGTATTGCTCAAGCACTTGATCATCTCGGCACACTTTTACAGAGAAGAACTCACGTGGATTATGAGGTATTTCTACTTTATGCGTTCCCTGCGATTGACCTTTAATCTGGTCGCTCGCTTTATCGTCATTCTTCACAGGAGGTAACGCACGAGGCATTCCATCCCGAATTTCGATTTTAATGGGTCCGTTATCGAAGTGTTCAGGCCGGATGGATAAATTTAAGCTTGGGCGATTACCGCGTCTTGGGATCTCTAAGATAGGTGCTTGCCGTTTTGAATTTTCTAGCCCAATACCGGGGAGTTGCGTTCCAATACTTGTAACCCAACAACGTCCGCCTCCATTCAGGAAATATCCTCGAACTGAGAAAGGTAAATATGCATCGAAGTCTGTGAAACCGTTAGAGTTGCGTCGGGCAAAGTATTCAAGATACTGAGTCCAACTTGTGACAAGCATGGGTTTAAAGAGTTCCGCCCCGCCTCGTATATCTTCAGTAAAACCGATAAATCCTGCGACCGAAGTACTGACGCCCTCAATCGGACGACTTCCGCGATCGACTTCTTCAACATAAACGCCTGGTGCAAAATAGTCTAGTCTAGCCATGTTAAGTGCTCCTTGATTTGTTGGATAATCGATTGATATAGAAATCTAGTAGGCGGGCATAAGTAATATCTCTTTGGGGATACATGATTCTCCGTCTACAAAAACATTGCAAGTCTTAAACTGATAGCCAAATCGTTTAAGGTGTAAAATGTAGTTTCCAGAGGCCAAATTCTCAAAGAAAAAATATCCTTCCTCGTTGCTAGTTACTGATTTTTCGGTTCCTTCAAGTATGATTTGAACTCGTTTTAATGGCTTTGAGTTAAGAGTATTTTTTACAATGCCAGCAATGGCAACTCGCTGAGTTTTAGAGCCGCTCCTGCTGATACCTGGAATTGAATTATTGACCCCAAAATGCCGTTCAGTAACCAAAGGTACAGTTGTTTTTCTCCATACATTAAAGGGAACAGTTACTGTCAAATAAATAGCAGGCCGTATGGGAATAGAAAGAGAACTCCATAAACTTCCTACATCAATGGGTGGGTCGCTAGTGACTGATAATGATAAGTTGCCGTGACCACGAAGGTCAGGAGTTAGAAACTCCTCGCGCAATACTCGACTACGCATTAACAGCAGTAGAGTTTCAGACAGAAGATGAAGCTCTCCTAATACAGTGCGATCGCGGGCTGTGATCACAATGGAGATATCGAACCAACTGGGTGCTCTACATACTTCTGCAACCTGTCGTGAATCATCAAAATTGCGTTCAACCTGCCTGCCATTATTTGGTATTTTTTTACTGATTCGAACATCATAGAGATAGAGATTAAGTGATAGCTTCCTATTACTATTCTCTAAGCTTGCAGGGTGACTAAAGTCTATTTGCTCAGTGCTAGTGAGAACAGATCCGCTAGCCAACATTTCAGCAAGTGTTTGAAGAATCGAATTTAGCATAAGCAGATATCTAATTCGTTTCTATATACTCAGATTAAGCCATCTCCTAGCCAATGCAATCAGACTTATGTACTAATTTAAATTCAGAAGTTATAGCTTAATTGTTTTTCAAAAATCACGACAAAAGGTCATTTTTGCATAGACATTTATCTTAAAATGTAATTAATTATACAAGCTATTTGATTACAAATAGGTCAACTCTATACAACCCCTTCAATCTACTTTGTAGCTTGATGTGGTCGGCTGGGACTACTTATGGCACTCCCCCGTTGTGCTTATCGCTATAAGGCACTCGCTATCATTTGAATAATTTTATTTCCCAATTGTTAGCAGCTTTTTCAACACAACTTCACCGAATTGATCGTACTTTACTTAAAGTCATTGCTCACAAGGCTGTGAGCGTAGACGCGTTGGCGCAGCCTCTGATAGAGAAGCGGCTTGTCATTAGACATCGCCCAGGTCGGAGTGAAGCACGAGTCCGTAAACGCCGCTCGAAAGCTTATCCCTTAATGATAAAGCCTAAGCAATTACAAACTGCTTAAACCACAAGTGTTTTGGCTTTACAAGCGTGCCATTCGGGTATGAGGCGATGAACATGCTCCGCAAAGGACAAATTTCAAGCATCAAAAAAGGTGACATTTTAAGTCGAGTAGAATTCGTGTCTCAAATTTTTGAAGTTGCGGCATAACCAGATCGACTTAATGAGGATCTTTTGTCTTCAGTAAGTTTTTGCGACACAACCGTAATTGCACCCTTTGCTTTCCTTTTGCCGTTCTTTGCGCTCTTAACAACTGCTTGAGTTCTGTCTCGCTTTCTTTGATCTCTAGTTTGTAAATCCCTGCCATTGTTTCGGCTTAAACTCGTTAATTTTACTCTGTGATCTGTAGCTTATTTTTGGAGAATTGGTATTATCGGCTTCAGAAGTGTTTTTGGCATTGGAGAATTGGTATTAGTCGGCTTCGGAAGTGGTTTTGGCGTTGGAGAATTGGTATTAATCGGCTTCGGAAGTGGTTTTGGCGTATCAACTTGGAGCAAAAACGCACGTTTGACTGATTGACCTTGTTCGGTTTCAGCCGTGAGGATAATTTGAGAGAGATTTGTGGTTGCTTTGAATGTCCTAGAACCGCTAGCTGGGACATCACCTAAAGGTTCGAGTTTAACCTTGACACCATCCCCCTGTACCTGCCAGTTGAGAGTCACAACTTGTCCAACTTTCAAGAATATTGAGGGATTCGCCTCTGAACTTTGATTATTGAGCGTAAAGTTCATAATTTGAAGGGGTGTTGCCTTTAACTGGACTTGAACTGCTTTGGAGAGTGGTGATTGTTTTTGACTTCCACTAGACACAGGTTGAAGGCTAATCGCATAGTTGCCTGGTTTAGCCGGAAGCCCTATATCCACGTTGGCACAACTCAATGTCTCGTTGACTGGAGGTTGACATTGCTTCGTTAGTTCCAAAGGAATTTGTTTTTGAAAATCATAAGTCTTGAAGAGCGTTGGTTTACCCTCATTGAATTGACCCATAACCTGAAGCTGACTAAGTTGGCTAAAGTTCTTGATGTTCCAACTAAGGGTTAAGGGTTTCCCTTTTTCGAGTTGAGACTGGCGTGCTGCAATGCTCACCACCTGCGGCAGTGGCTTAGGTTGAATTACGACATCCAGTTTCTGCTGAATAAGCTTTTCTGCTGATTTTGCCTTAATCTGAAGTTGGAAGGTGTATTCTGCCGCCAATCGGGCACCTGTATCGACATTGGTGCAGGTTAAATTGCGATCGCGAATTTGGCAATAACGGTTCAGTTCTGTCGGTAAGCCTTGACGAAAGTCGTAAACTTGGGGACTGTTCGTAGTTCGATCTTTAGTTGAAGAAATCACCAACTGCTCGAGCCGATCTGAATTCGAGATCGTCCAGTTTAGGCGTACCCTGCCTCCCTCCGTATAGCTAGCACTATCCGGTTTGAATTCTGCCAGGATTGGCGGGGGAGCGGGTTTAAAGAACACAAACCAAATCAAAAAGCCCAGTCCCGACAATGCACCAACCCCTGCCAGCAGCCACAGCAGAAACTGCCACCAAGGGCGTGCTTTCCAGACTAACAACCCCATCGGTAAATTTTCTGGCGTTGGTAATGCTTGAAGATCTTGAAGATTGACTTGAAACGGTAGCTCTAAGCCATACCCAAAAAGAGGACGTCGCCATTTCTGCTTGGGATAAACGGTTAGACTAATCGTTGCTGTTTGGCCAATCAACAAATTGACAGAAGACGGAGTGCAAACATAGTAGCACGACTCCGTTTCATCTCGGCTGCTAGCACTTACAGCCAATTCTCGAATTGAATTTCCGTGATTTGTCAATGTGAGTCGATACTGACCCGGACTGTGACTGACTTTTCCAAGAATAGTCTCTAGTTCAGCACTCAGGTGAAGTTTTGGGCTTACCTCTAAATACACTAGATCCAAAAAGACCTGCTCTGGGGCATTATCAGAAATCAGCTGTAGAGTCGGTGAATAGTGACCAGCGGGCATGTCTATTGGATAATGGAACTCAATGATGATTTCACCTTGGCCTCCAGGATTAAGCTCCAAACCATCGGTACTGGAAACGACGCCTAACTCATTCAGTTCGTTGTAAGGATATTGAATCGTGAACCACGTTTTATCCAAGTCAAGACAATAAAGCCGAAACCGATCCACTCGACTAGAGTGATTGTTCACGATTACTGATAGCGTCTGGTGCTGGCTGGGCTGAACTAATAAGGGCTGAACGGGACTAGTTGCTGGGCTAATTGAAAAGTTAAGCTTTTGTGACCGTATAACAGCGTGCTCTTTGACTATAACTTCAAGACTGGCTGGGTAATGAATCGGAGTCTCTTCTGGATAATGCTCTGGGGCATCTACTACTATCGTGTAGGGATAACTTCCTGGTAGAGCGTCTGAGGGAATCACAAAGAGCAGGCTGACTTCACAAGCCTCTTGGGAGTTGAGGGCGACCCGCTTTCTTGCAGATGGACACCATGACAGCAGGGTCTGAGCCGTGGGATCGACAAACACATCAATCGTGGCTCCCTGCTCGCCTTGATTAATCAGACTGATGTGGAGGGTAACGCTCTCCCCTGGGAAACCCTCTAGGCGGGTGGGAGGATTCAGTATAACTTTAAGTGGTGTTATCAAATTCAGCATCTCTACAGCGTCTTCAGTAAAAAACTATGTCGTTGCTAAAATGTAATGGTAGTTGCACAATAAAAGAAGAAAATGTCCAAAATGCAGCTTTACCGAAATTAGAAAAAATAGTTGTCGTCGTGGTAAACTCGGCTTTTGGATTTAACAAGCGTGGTTTTCTTCCAACTAATTCCTGCCGGATTAAACAAGTCATAATAGCTCCGTTTGACTCGTAAGTTACATCATATTCAAATGCTAATTTATACTCAAGTTCGCCAAGCTCCCAACAATATGAGAGTTTGCAGCCAACTTAATATTTCTTCTTATTGTTCAACATTTAGATAGCTCTTTCTTGCTTTATTTTAAAAAGGATTATAGAGCAAACTAAAATACAGACCGTTTTCTTGTAATGTTCTCTCATTTGAGTTAACAGATATTAAAGGAATACCCCAGTCAAGACGAACGGTGAAGCGATCGCCCTGTGACCAACGCAACCCCAGACCAACAGAAGCTAGAGTATTAGGGTCGGGATTCTCTCTACCAGAACTATTCCAGCCAACACCAAAATCTACAAACGGGATAACCTGTAATGCACTATCTATCTGGGGTAAGCGCAGAATTGGTACTTGAACTTCCGCAGAAACAAAAGTGCCATTATCCGTCAGCAGGTAATCTTGACGGTAGCCCCGAATGCTATCCTGCCCACCTAAGCCAAATTGCTCTATAGGCACGAGTGTTCTAGATGCGAGTTGCGTATTTAAACGAAGTAATAGTAAGGTTTCAGGAGCTAAAAGGCGTGCCCACTGCGCTTGCCCTTGCCAAGCAAAAAAACGGCTATCAGGAGGATCTTGATTAACCGTGGCATTCAACACATCTATGCCCAAACTGAATTGAGAGCGTAGGGCGATGACTTCACGACTGTTACGACTCGTCCATTCTTGAAAAAACCGTAACGCAGATACCCTAGTGCGTCCCTCTTGATCAGCACCAGGCGAAAGTTCAGAGGCGGGAACCCCTTGTCTCTGTAAAAAGGATGAGATATCACTTTCTCGTCTGGAAGCTGTTAACCCCAGAGCGAATTCTTGTGTAGGAGTTTGGACTATTGGCTGGCGGAATGTCAGTTCATAGTAGCGAGAGTCCGATTTGATATCTAGGAAGTCAAAAGGAGGTTCAATGACATTACTCGATGTGATGCCATAGTTGAAGCTAAGAGTTCCATTGCGGGGATTGAGAGGCAATGTGTAGCTGGCATCAAAGGAGTTGCTACCATCGGTATTAGTGTAGCCTAAACTCAGACCATCTCCCAATCCGAGTAAGTTGGCTTCATTCAATCGTAATCTGCGGCGAAAACTGCCAACGCTAGGCGATCGCCCATTATCAAGAACTATTTGGCCACTAAAGGTTTTGGCTTCACTAATTTTAACTTCTAAGAGACTCGCACCAGTCCGCGATCCTGCCGAGAGTTCAGCAGTCACGTTTTGAATCAAAGGATTAAGTTGCAAAAGTTGCAGTGCTTCTAATAGACGCTGGCGATTCAGAGGCCCTGATGTCGCTATTGCTAGTCGGCTGCGGACATAATTCCGATTCAACCGCCGAGTCCCAGTTACCTGGATATCTTCTAATTTACCTTCGACCACCTGAATTTTGACAACACCAGATTGGATTGTTTGAGGTGGAATATATGCACCAGAAGTAATGTAACCATTTTTGACATATAAATCAGTAACTTTAGAACGTGCTTGATACACTTCACTCAGTGAGATCGGTCGTTTGGTAAATTCAGCAGTGGCGAGGGCTAACTCTTCGGGACTGAAAACTGTGCTACCAACAACTTCAAACCGTTCAACAACAATAGTTTGAGAAAAGTTGCTAGGGAGTGGTTCCTCAAGTGTGGGAGTTGGAGCAGAGGGTGGAAATAGTTCTGCTGGTGGGGGGAGTGGCTGTGGCTGTTCAGGTGAGGGAAGTGGCGAAGGTGTGGGTGGTTTAACATCCCGTGGTGGTGGGAATTTTTGCGACAGGATGAAATTACTAGTTGGAAATTGTGTAGTATTAGCAGCCTGAGCTTTCAGTGGACTAAAAGATATGCTGTTGAGTAATATAAGCATACTCAGCGGCAAGCAAGACACTATAAAATTTTGGGGATATTTATCAATCATCGCACCGGACTATTTTTGTGAGTAACTATGGGATTATACGGGGAATGCTTCAGAGGATGTTTGAAAAGTTCTGCATTTTCAGTCTCAGACTGGGAACCAGAAAAGTCTTATCAAGCTAGGTTTTTTGGACTTGTGTGTACACCGTAGTCTTTTTAAGGGGGGTTAGGGGTATCGATAAGTCCCTAAAATCACAACCAACTACTTTTCCAACAACCTCTTATTTGAAGTTTCATCATTATGTTTGAGCAACGCCAGCGTATTCATGGCGGCGGTCAACTCAGTCGAACCGAAACTTCCTTTAATTGCAATCAAACAGAGCTCAGTTCTTCTGCTTTATTCATCTGGGTTAAAGCGATAGAGGCGAACTTGTGCATCATCGGAGCCACTGGCAATCCAAACCCCCTGCTCATTAGCAATCAAGTCTAAGGAAGTAATCCTGCTGGGCAGGGTTGCGATCCGCTTCGGTTTTTGAGTCAGATCGGGAGTGACCTTTGCGGTCAGACGCCAGGCCAGGATCTGACCATCATCGCCTGCACTCACGAGCCATCGTTGATCTGGAGTAAATAGAATGCTGCGAACCGATGTTTTTGAGACCTGCCACCTCGCCCGTTGTTCGCAGCTTTGCTGAGGGAGCTGTTCTTTAGGCGACCCCTTTGGCGCTGCTTTCTGACATTGACTTAAATCCCAAAGAGTAACGTAACCATCAGAATCAGAGGCTGCTAGGATGGGAGTATTGGGCGCAAAGTTGACATCCCAGAAAAAGTCGTTTTCTCCGCGATTTTGAGCATTCTCTGAGAGCCTTAGCTGCCGAGGTTGCGAGTTTGCCACATCCCACAAGACAAGCCGTTTAAACTGTCCGGCACTCACAAGGATCTTTTCATCTGGACTGAGTGCTAAAGACCAGGCTTGATATGCAAAGCGAGCGGGCACCTTCAAAACCTTGGCAGGCTTTGAATCAAAATGGACATCCCTCGGCCTTTGCCAACTCCGAATGGTTCCGCTCCCATAGCTGGCGTATAACGTCAGAGAGTTGCGAGTGAACATCAAGTCCAGAATGCGATCGCTTGTCTGGTCGTTGGGGTCTTTGAGCGTATAGAGTCCCTTCCCAGTGTTGATATCCCAGACCTGAACGGTTCCATTCTCTAGACCTGCAAAGACCTGATTATTTTTCACCGGAATTAATGCTAGCGACCGGATTGCTTGCTGAGTAATCGCCAGAAGTCCAATGGATGAGTTAGGTTGAGTATCCGTGCAGGTTTTGGCTAACGTTCCCTTACTCAAGGTACCCTGGGGGGTTAGCGTTCCCCAATCTGTTACGCCCCAAGTCCGAACTGAACAATCGTCTGAGGCACTCATTACCAGTGGCGATCTGCCACTCGTACCACTGAGTCGCACGGCATTAACGCCAGCTAGATGAGTAATCGGCTTTGGTATAAATATAGCGGCTGCGATCATTGAGAGCAATGTCAGCAATAACCATAAGGGTACAATTGGGAAAACCTTTAAGAATAAAATCTGGGTTGCTGGATCGGTACTCCCTAATCTTGGGTCTGATAGCCAAGGCTTGAGTTCAAACTTTAGTTTTCGCGACCAGCCGATCCAGGGACGACGGGGAGAGAGGGTTAGGTTTGTAGAAGTTATTTCCCCCAATGGCAGAATAGGTTTTTCTGGACTAACCTGAATTTGGCATCCTTTGGCGTCTTGGCCTCGTACTTCAAGATCGAGCGTTTGCAACAGATTACTATTGTTTTTAAACATCAATTGGAAAGTACTGCTACGCGATCGCCAATTCGGGAGCCAGGGTCTTTTAGCCGGGATACGCTGCTGCTGAGGCTGGACTTCAAACTGCATGAACCCAACGGGCAGAACTTCTAAAATCCCTTGTACTTCAACGGGAGAACCTACATGACTTTTAGCAATTATGATAAAGAGATAATCGCGACTCGGAACTCGATCTGCTCTAGGGGGCTGACATTGGAAGGTTGCTGTTATCTCTCCATTAGCTGGAATTTCTATATACCGTTCAGAGCTACCAACTAGCCAGGACGGCTCAAGTTCTGCACACTGCAAGCGCACTTGGTAAGGCTGCGACCCCACATTCTTGACAGTCACGGGAATATCCACGACGTTACGAGGATAGACTTGAAACCGCTGGGTAGGTAGTCCGATCCGCAGTAGGTTTAATTCACCGCTAGGTTCTAAAGTTAACCGCAGAACTAATCGTCGTTCTTCAGAGAGCTGGGGCGAAAAAACCCGCACCGTTAGATTGACGATCCCGACGAAATCAGGGATGGGAGAATCTAAAATCTTAACTTGAAAATCAGTGCGATCGCCGGGTGATTTAGCTGTAGATACATCTGGAGAAAGGTGATACCAGTTACTCTGCTCGCCTGCTCCCGCCGCTTTAATTTCAAGTTGAAACGACGCAAACTGATTGCTGCGGTTGATGACCGAAACACCAAAAGAAACCGATGGGCCTCCGGGGCGAAAGGCTATATTTTGTGCGGTCAAGCTAGCATCGATTATTGAGCTGGCAAGCATAGTAAAGAGAAATATTTGGGTTGTTTTAGTATTTAATAACAACTTTGATTGAAATAGATCCGACTTCTGTCTAATTCACTGAGGCACTTTGATAAGCGATTACACCTACATCGCCACCTTATGCAGCGGTTGTTTCTTAGTATAAACACTAATAATCATCTCAAAGGCTGCATATTCTGATTTCAGTTATCCCAATGAGTAATTATAGAAGTATAAGTTCGGCTTTGGCTTTAAGTCGTTAGTTATGCTTGCTCACAAACAAAGAACTGTACTCACATGCTGCTCCACAAGACCCAATTATTTAAAGGAGAAAACAGATGACGACAACAACCAAGACAACAACCGCTCTCGAACAGTTTTACACTGAACTGTTGAAAGACCTGGTTCTGTCGCAAAACTTACTGAAGACAAAAGAGCCTCATTAATTGTAGCTGGTTATGCAGCAACTTCAAAAATTTCAGACACGAATTCTACTTGACCTAAAATGTCACCTTTTTTGATACCTGAAATTTGTCCTTTGCAGACCATATTCATCGCCTCATACCCTCTTGCGGCGTGCTGTGTTGAAGGATTTGAATTTCATGCTTGCGTTCATTAATCACCAGGCGAACGCGATTTTGTGAGGTCAGATCAAAAACCAGCGAGCGCTAATAACTATCTATTGTCAAGATTTTATGACCAATATTCATCTGGATTAAGTTTCTTTTATTTCCTGATTTTAACAAAATTTTGGAGTTTAATTCCCCTGCCTCTACAGGTAGCACGTTTTGTGTCGCGATTAAATCCCCGTTACAAAACGTAATTGCGAATTGTTTTAAACAGGCTGTTTAGTAAAAATCTCTGGTCATACTTTTGTTATAAGTTTTTCATAAGTGCGTCAATTTAATATGAAATGATTAGAGGTTATGTTTTACTGCTTATGTGAGTTGGGTTATCGCCTTGCCTGGTTGACAGGCTTGCGCCCTCAGCATTTCATCACCCACAAGAATGTACCCGCACCCGTGGTGATTACAATTCTCTGCTTTGGCTACTGCTATGAAAAGCCAAGCTTTGAAATATTCCCTACAAGGGATCTACCGTAGCTTCTTTTAGTGGATGAAAAATTTTCAACAGAATTACGGAATTGAGATGACATCGCTTGAAATCATAATTATCAGTCCAAATATAAACTGACTGCATTCACTGAATTTCTTGCTTTACCAACTCCAAGTAAGAAATCTTGAAAACGGCTAAATGATTAAGGGAACAATGCAATTTTGTTAAATCGGGTTTTAATTCTCAATAAAAACAGCTATATAGCTGCGATGCCTCCGGCGGGCTATGCCTACACACTATTAAATAAGTGATTTATACCCCCAATTTTTAGCACCTGACAAAATCGCATTGCTCCTCATGGGAAGCTGATCATCAACGACAAGGTTTTTCTAGCTTACCATCTCATTCACTTTTTGCGATACAACTTTTTTTCCAACAGAACCAGAAGTAGAACATATAATTTGGAGGAAAGTATGGATAGTCTCACAGATAACCCAAGCATAGGTCTCAAACTTTTAAAAAATCTGAGTCCTCAGTCAGAAAAAGGGACTCCCCAGTATTACACCCGGAAACTAAAGCATTTCTTGCAGCTACAGATCGAGCAACTGGCAGCTCAATCGCAGATTCAATGGACGAGAGTGGTTTATCAAGATCCGCAGATGTCCGGCCAACAAGTACTTGAAGCCTCTCAAATGCCTTTTTCTTTTGCGAAAGAGACCCTAGCTTACTTACAGACCGAAGGTTGGTTAGCTAATGTTTCATCAGCTCTTGCGCTAAAGCCGATTGATTCAGGGACAATAGAAAAAGGCTTCTATTATTGTCCTTTTGGTGAATCAAGTCAGCCTAATCAATACTTACTATTATTTGCCAAGGGGCCTTTGTCTCATACTCATCGGCAATTCATCAAGCGAACGGCTGCCAGTATCAATGAATATTTAGACGAACATCAACAAAATTGGCAACACCGCCAGAAGATTCAAATTTTAGAACATCTTGTTCAACGAGTCGGGCATCAGTTACGTCATCCTTTAGGTTTAATTAGTCTCTATGCTCATAACCTTAGTCGTCTTCTGCCTAACAGTAAGGAGCAAGAACAAGCTTCAGTCATTTGCAAGACTGCTCACAGCTTAAATCAAACTCTCACTGAGATTGTGCAGTGTGCAAGTAGTAAAAAGTTGCAGATTGTACCGCAAGATCTCCGTAGTCTCGTTTATAAAACGCTGGAAGAATTTCAAGGCTGGATTTCGGAGAAAGATCTTCAGGTTTGTTGCGCCGATCGCACACTTATTTTGAAACTCGATCCACTTCAAATCAAACAAGCTATCAGCAATTTATTGAGTAACGCCATTCATTTTAGTCCCCAAGGGGCAAAAATTTTCATTGATTGGCAAGAGCAGCAGGGTGATGTTTTGCTGACCTTGAGAGATGAAGGCCCCGGTCTATCCTCAGAGGATTTACAGAAGCTGTTTAAGCCTTTCTATACCCGCCGTTCCGAGGGAACAGGTTTAGGATTAGCTATTGCCCAAAAAGTTGTGCTCGATCATGGAGGGAAACTATGGGCAAGAAATGCACCCAAAAAAGGTGCAGAATTTTCGATCAGCCTACCTCAATTGATTCCATCCATTGACTTATTAGAGGACAACGCCGCATGTTAACCCAAGCAGAACACAGCAAAACCCTATCGATGCTTTTAGTCGATGACGATCATCAATTTCGGGCTGGAATCAGAACCCTCCTAAGCTTTTCCCAGATTCAGGATCGAGCCATTAACGTGATTGGGGAAGCGAATTGTCCAGCTCTAGCTTTATCCCTTACCAAGCAGCATACTCCTGACCTAATTCTGATTGACATGGAATTAATTGAAGGAGATGGTCTCTCCCTATTACAGCAGCTCCGAGATAGCAATGCATCGAGTAGAACCCTTGTTCTATCGGGTCATCAAGAAGACTACTGGATCTATCAGGCTATGCAGTCAGGGGCGGATGGCTATGTATTTAAGGGTCAGGTTTCACAGCAGTTGCTAGATGCGATCGCCACTATTATGCAAAACCAAATCTATTTACCACCTGAAGTTGCCACTGGCTTCTTTAGAAAATTCCAAAAAACCCAAGCCTCATTACCCTCACAGATCGGTCAGCCCTGCAACCTGTCCGAGAGAGAAAGCGATGTTCTATATTGGCTCGTTCAAGGAGCCTCAAACGATGAAATTGGGAAGCAACTCTACATTTCAGTGGCTACTGTTAAGACGCATCTCACTAATATTTTTCTGAAGCTACAGGTAACAAGTCGGACACAAGCTATTGTGGCAGCCATCAAGATGAATCTGGTTCAGTCGTAATTGGGTTCAATCATTTTGGTTTAGCCCTAACTACCGAGAAGATTTTATGCCTATTGTTGATTCTAATGTGCTAGCTAAATTCTACCGATGTACCCAAAATGCGCCTTTGGGCTGTCGAAAGCCGATAGAAACTACTGAGAAGATACCGGGTGCCAAGTTTTGTATGGAATGCGGATTCCCCACTACATTGCCAGTTCAGACTGAACTCCGGGGCAGCTTAGGCACTTATCGCATTTCAGAAATGCTTAGATCTCAGGGAATGGGACGGCTTTACAGAGGAACTCAGACCAACAATGGTCAATCCGTTGTGGTGAAAGAGTATTTGCTGCCTAAGCAATATTTTAATGCTGTGGAAGCACAACAGCGCAGAACAGCCTTGGGTCAAGTGGCTAAGGGCAATTTGACCACCCCGAAGGGTCGGGAGTTTCGGTTGGTCAGTCCATCAGAGACCATTGCTGATCCATCCAGCGATCGTGTCTATCTGATTTTTTCAGGCGAAATCGCGACACTTCCTACGCTGAAGCAGGCTTTGAGAGAGACAGGAGCCTTTTCTGCATCGCAAGTGCGACAAGTTCTAAATCAAATATTGCAGTCGCTACATTTCCTCCATAGTCAGCCATCGAGTTTTGCATCTGTTGCAATAGGTTCAGGAACTGCCCACGGCAACTTGAGGCTTGACAGCTTAGTCATAAGTGATAGCGGCTACGTCTATGTCTGCGATCTGGCATCCTGGGAACAGCTTTTTGTCCCTGCCCCGCGCCAAGTGCTGTTACCGGAACAAGACTTAATCGATCTTGGAGCGATCGCGTTTGCTCTCTGGACGGCTGAAGCGATTCACTCTGGTTCTGACGCACCGCTAAATCCGCGCGAGGCTCAACATTGGCCCCAGGATGATCCGCCCCTGAAAGATTTCCTGCTTCGTTTACTAGGGTTAGAAACTCCGTTCAACTCTGCGGCAGAGGCGCGTCAGGCTTTAATTAAACTGCCTCAACCTGAAACGGCTGCTGGTTTTTATAGAAATCTTAGCCCAGAGTCTCCAGCGAAACCGAAATCTCGAAAGTATTGGCTTTTGAGTTTACTTGCTTTGCCTCTATTGGGAGGGCTTTTGTGGTTGCTATTGCCGCGATTCATGTCAAATTCTTACGCAGAGACGAATAGCTTTAAGCATCTTTTGCCATCGTTTGCAGATGTTAATGGTATTCAGCCAGGACAGTATCCCTATACGGGAGAAGGGCTGGGAACTTGGACAACTGTCTTGGACAAGAAGCCCGTGAGCGATCGCAAAATTAGAGCGTTGCTGACTCAGCCCAAGTTGGATATAGCAGCTATTTTTAACTACCGAACTTATGCCCCTCAACGGTCTCCCCTCAACGAAGTTCTCGAAGCGAACGCCAAGGCAAATTTTGCGATCGCCAGTTTATCAACCCAACTACCCGAAGGGTTAATTCCGGAAACGATCGCCTACGATGGTCTTTTAGTCTATGTACCTGCTTATAAAAGTCAAAATCTACCAAGTGCATTGCGAGGCAAAATCAGTCTTGCCCAATTGCAGCAAATTTTTACAGGGCAACTTACCAACTGGAAACAGCTAGGTTCAGATTTTCCTAACTTGCCGATCAAACCCTATCGACCGATGGAACCTGAAGCATTACGCCTATTCCAACAAAAAGTTTTAGGCAACGATCCGAGTCTGATTGCCCAATTTAGCAAGATTGAGCAACGTTCAACCTTTGATACCTTGCGCTCGATCGCAGTTGGAGAAAAGCAGGCTCAAAAAACTGAAGCTGGCTCAATTAGTTTCGGACTATTGACCCAAACCTGGGATCAATGCAAGATTTACCCCCTAGCTATTGCCCAGGAAAATGTAGACCCAGTACAGCCCCTGCTCAGAGAAACCACCAACGGCACAATGCAACCTATTTCTCCATCAGACAATCTCTGTTTAGAGAAAAAGCCCTTACTTAATATATCAGCTTTTCATACAGCAACCTATCCACTCAGCGCACCGTTGATTATTGCCTATCCAAGAGATAATAATTTGCCTGGGAATGTATCAGGACCACTCTTCGCTAATTTTCTCAAAACTCAAGATGGTCAGTATCTCCTTCAGCAAGCGGGTCTTGTGCCGCTGCAAACTCCACCTAAAAACTACACATTATCGTCAGCTATTCTGAATCGTTAGGGAGCGCAATTACTATGGCAATCCAAACTCATCGTTGTCCAGAGCCAAGCTGCTCTTTCTTTAATCAGGTACTGCCGCACAACGCTAATATCTGCCCAATGTGCGGTACTTCCTTAGCACAGGCAGTACAACCACCCCCTGCTATGGTAGCTTCGGCAGCCCGCTATGCTCAAACCTCGGCTCCTTCGTCCCAGTTCTCATCAAAAATCAATAGTCAGGAGCGTCCTCAGTTGAAGTTGCTTCATCCCAGCCAACAAAGTTTTCTATTACTTAGGGAGTCTGGCGTAATCGGTCGTCAAAATCTTTCTAACGGGATGCGGCCTGAAATCGATTTAACGGGACTGCCCCATGCAGGTATCGTCTCTCGCACCCATGCTCATCTCTACTGGGATGTTGCTCGAGAAGCTTACATGATTGTTGATGATAGCCTAAACGGTAGCTACCTCAATGATAAATTATTACCTCGTGGAGCACCCCATCCCTTAAGTCATGGAGATAAATTACAACTAGGTCAAGAGCGGTTGATTTGCTTGCAAGTCGAATTGAACCATACTTCAAGTTAAATTGCAATACATGAGATTCATCTTTTTTTGGTTATTAAGTGAATCTAGAGTTAGAACATTAGTTTTGTAACTTTCTTTTTAGATAAAACAGACACCAGGGTGCTTAAAATATTATTAAACAGCAAAAAGCAGAGCGATCGCTTTGTTCTTTGCTACAATTTCGTAATCCAAAAAGCCGTTAGCAAAACCAGTGGTAAAACTAACGGCATTGAGACATTTAACTGTACTTTATGTTACAGATTTTCCCGTTTGCTTAGATAAACCTTGTCATTCTCCAAAAAGTTAGAAAACCATATCGGAGCTATCTGGTATTTTACCTATTATTATAATGATTTGCTACGGATTTAGGGTTATCTATCCTTACCTATTTAAGACTAATAGACAGTTTTCATTGCTCTAGCTTTGTCTTAAGTAAGTGACATACTCTCAATTAAGATTTTGTATTTTTATCTTGGCGATCAGTTGTTGTTTGCTGGTTGTTTGTTGTACTTTGGTTAAATGGTCTTTCAGCTGTTTCTCTGATTTTCGATTCAGCAATATCGCTTATCTTGTATCTCATTTGATCGGATAGCTTATCAATAATTCCGCCGAAAACTCTAGCAAAAAAGTATCCAATTGATTCCATGATTTTCACCTTGTAGTTTAAATAATATTAGAAAGTAGCTTTAATTTCATGCTAGTTTTTTTGACGATAAAATGTCACTATACTTATGTCTATAAGCAGGGTTATTCCATTTAAATTAAAGCCATTAATAATCTGTATAGTAACTATCTGCTGAACTAACTATTTGCTGGTTTTTATAGGCACAAAGCAGCATAAAAAAACAGTTACACACTAAGCTCGAAATTACATCACTTGGCAACACGTTAGCAAGTAGGGGATCACTTTTGTTTCAGCACCGCCATCATCGCCGCTGCCTCCGCCTTTTTGCCCTTTTTCGCTTCATTTAAGTCAGTTGCGTATCTCTCTGCTATTTTACCCATGACGTTGGCCTCATACACCCTGTAATCTCCGAAAATGTCGTAATCAATTTCATGCTCCTTGTCTTTTCCGGTCTTGTCAATCCACTGACTTTTATTCGCCTCTTGTCCGAGGAAAAGAAGATCGATATTGCCGATTGGAGACTCGACCCAGTAGTGTTTGGTGAAGACCCAATGTTTCCCATTGTCCACATTCCCCGTTGTATTATTCATATCCAACACTTTCCCTCCATTAGGAACAAAGAAATCTCCGCTTTTACAACCAATTTTCACGTTATCGATGCCCAAATATTCTTTGGCAATTTTAACGTAGGCTCTAGCAAGAGTACTGCAATCCCCCTCTTTTTTCGTATTATTTAAAAATCTATCTTCATGTGTTGCATTCATGGTGTATACAAATCCAGAGTTCATAAATTCTTTCTTCAGAGTCTCTAGATTTTTTTTCTCGTTTTCGCCTATATCAATGTTCTTCAACATTTTGGCAGCTAGTGGATAATCCTCAAGAAACTTCTTTCTATTTTGTTCATCTGATTGTCTTTGAGCAGATTCGCCAAGGTCGTTACTACTCCCCTGACTACCTTCTTGCTGTCGTGCCTTACCTTTATCCTTTTGTTGAGTCGTTTGGGTTTGTTGTTCTATTTTTTCTTGTGGTTTTCCTGTATTACTTTTTGCTGCTGCAAGTTGTGTATCTTCTACACCACTCCCATTAAAATCTGCTCCTACTACCTCTGCATGTCTTTGTTGTTGTGTTTGTGAATATAGACTTGTTGAGGAAAGGAGGTTGCGGTTGTTACTACTCAGAATACCTCTACCTCCCTGAGTATTTCCAGTGAGCAGGGGATTTGGATCTCCTCCGAAATTTGCTCCTTCTCTGTTTTTTTTTCTCCTGCGCGAACAACACAGAAAATCTGTCATAATATCCTCAATGTATTAGTGACTGAACTTTTTGTTTATATGTGCAGATGCCTTTTTGGGCTAGATTAATTTCATCTTTATACTGAATTATTTGACATATTCTTCTTTGTCTATCTGCATTATCTTATTAATTTTCATTATTAAATTCTTTTAGACAAAGATATGAATATAGTTCCTTCTAATTCATATTCTTGTTTAGCTTGATCATTTTGATTTTAGTTTTAGAGTATATTTATAGTGTACTGTCAGCCCTTTTTTAAGCATATAGACCTTCGGCTGATAAAATTTCTTTGATCGCCAGATATCCTAAACTGTATACCCGAAGTTTAGGCACAATGAGGATGGCAAACCTAATAAACGAGCAGCCGCAGAAGTATTTAGGTACAGGCTTATCTTTCCCATTGCAAAGCAATATGCAGGGAGGACTGAAGCTAAGTTCTGAAGCTCAGAAAGTCAAAGAGGCAATCTGGTTAATTTTGCGTACCGATTTAGGCGAACGTTTATACCGTCCTGATTTTGGCTGTCGCTTATCAGAACTAGCTTTTGCCCCCTTAAATAACGATACTTTACTAAGAATTCGGATCTACGTACTGGAAGCATTACAAAAATGGGAGCCTCGAATTGACATTGATGAAGTTCGCGCAGATCCCGACACAATTACTGGGCGCGTCAATATTCTCATTGACTATCGCCTCAAATCTCATCCCGACCCCTACAGTTTTGTCTACCCGTTTTATTTAGTTTCAGAGGTGGAGAATAGTGAACTTTGACTTTTTACCTCGGCTTCCCAGTTCTCGGCTGGACGATCGCAACTTTGACGATTTAGTAGAAGAATGCCTACTGCGTATTCCCCGCTATTGTCCAGAGTGGACGGATCACAATCTCAGCGATCCTGGCATTACCCTAGTCGAGCTATTTGCTTGGCTCACCGACCAGATGCTGATGCGATTCAATCAGGTTCCCCGTAAAAACTATATAGCCTTTCTAGAACTCTTAGGAATCCGTCTACAGCCACCGACGCCAGCTCATGTTAGGCTGACTTTCTACCTCAGCACTCATTTACTAGAAAACTATACCATTCCACGCGGAACAGAAGTTGCAACAGAGCGCACTGAAACTCAAGAAGCTATTATTTTTACTACTGATCGAGACCTGTTAATCGCTCAACCGACCTTAAAACATATTTTGACTGCACCAGAGGCGGGTAATACTCCTGAATCGCTCCATAACCACACCGGGGAATGGCATCATCAACATGACGGTCTTGCAGTGACTCACGAATTCAAACTATTTCCGCAAAAGCCGCAGTCTGGCAATAGCTTTTATCTTGTGATTGAGCCTGATACCCCTTTGCAAGGAAATGTGTTGCAGATCGCCTTCACAGGAGCGCAAGGTACGCCTACAGGCATCGATCCAAAGCATCCTCCCCGCAGTTGGGAAGCTTGGGACGGCGAATCATGGATAAAGGTGCTCTTACAGGAAGCAGACGACACCACCAATGGCTTTAGCTTTAACGAGAATGCGAGAAATGGCGATCGCTCTAAGCAGAATGGTAATGTGATTCTACATCTGCCCGAACGCTGGCCTGCATCCAGTTTTGATGCCTATCAAGGTCGTTGGATTCGCTGCACCCTCACTGAATCTGGCGCAGACCAGCCAGGATATGCAAATTCTCCTCGGATTAAAACAATTGCGATGTATGCCATTGGCGGATCGGTACAGGCTAGCCAGTGCGTTCTGATACAGGAGGAAATATTAGGTCTCAGCAACGGCAAGCCAGGGCAGAGCTTTGAAGTTGAGACCGCGCCCATTCTGGAGCGCCGGGGAGAGGAGCAACTGCTTGTTCTTCCTCTGGGAAAGCCCCCCGAAATCTGGCAGGAGGTTGAAGACTTTGCTGACTCAAACCCCCAAGATCGGCATTATGTGATTGATGTATTGGCAGGCACTATTCAGTTTGGACCATTGATTCGCGAACCTCAAACGCTGAAAAAGCAAACGCAAACCCGTTCCTATTTACAGCAAGTGCTGCCAGTAGAGCGATCGCCCGGTCGAAACCTTCACGATCAAATGATTGAGCAACAGTATGGGGCAATTCCTCCCCATGGTGCTGAAATTATGTTTACCTATCGTACCGGGGGCGGTAAACAGGGAAACGTGCGGGCGAAGACGCTGAGTTTTATGAAGACGGCAATTCCTTATATAGACCGCGTAACCAATCATCATGCTGCCGTTAACGGTGCCGATGCCGAGTCTCTGGAACGAGCCGTCTTGAGAGCGCCTCAAATGCTGCGATCGCACGATCGAGCCGTCACTGCTTCAGATTTTGAAGCCTTAACTCTCAAAGGCAGCGGCGGTGCGATCGCCCGCGCATTGTGCTTACCGATGTCCGCCAGCCAAACTGCCGGAAGCGTCAGCGTCTGCGTCGTGCCTCAAGCTAATACCGACCTGATTGACTTAGGACAGGGAATTGCTCCAGACAACTTCAATTTAAATTCGGCTCTGCGCGATCGGGTCTTGCACTATCTAGACGAAAGACGTTTGCTAGGCATTCAGGTGCAACTACAGCAGCCCAACTATGTTGGCATATCGGTTCAAGCCGAAGTCACCTTAGAGCCTGCCTATAAAAACCCAAGCGCTCAAGCCGAGATTATCCAGAAACTAAAAGTTGCGCTCTATCGCTACCTCAATCCTTTAACTGGTGGTCCAGAGATGACGGGCTGGCCCTTTGGTCGCCCTCTTTATCCGTCAGACATAATGGCTCTCCTTCAGCAAATAGCAGGAATTCAATATTTGGGCGCTATCTTGCTGTTTCCTATTCAAAAAAATGGGGAATCTTGGCAGCGGCAAACAACACCTGTAAACTACATAGATCCCGGCTCCTTCGGTTTACTCTGCTCCTGGGCAGATCCGCAGGCGCGCACAGGACATAGTGTAAATGTTTTGACAGACCAATCTGCGGTGAGGATTTAGGGTATGGTGCCAGTACTTACCTCCAAATCAGCCAGTCTTCATATCTCTCCTATGCAGATTTCTGCGACCACCTCCCAAGGAGGCAGTCGGATGCTGGGAGTTGAAGCCACAAAAGGCTCGCAACCGCAATCTGAAATTGTGGTTTATCCGGGAGAACTCTGCCGGGTTGTCCTTGAGATTAAAAACTGGGAGTCTCAACCTCAAAACCTCACCTTAAAGCTAGATGGGACGTTTCCTTTGGAATGGTGTCAGGTACAGACGGATGTTGAGAGCGCACCTCAATTCGGGACAGCCCAAGAACAGAACTCAGTGGCGCAAACGTCAGGCACTGCAATGGAGACTGCGATCAACCTTGTAACGCTAGAAGTGGCTGCCAAGAAAAGCAGACATGCTGACTTATGGTTTCTGATTCCTAACGATTTTTTTGAGGGTCAAGATGCTCTTCAGGGGAGCAAGGAAAAGCAACTCAACTTTCGAGGTTGTCTGTCGATTTATGCTAGCCAAAGCCTGAGTCAAGGGTCAAGTCTAGATCCGATTCAAGAATCCAACTTTGAGCTAAATGTTCGACCACGAAGCAGCTATACTGCTTTTTTGCCGATAGTTTATCAAGAAGTTGACTATATTCATCGCTTCATCAAAATTTTTGAGCAAGCGTTCGATCCGGTAGTGAATAGCTTCAGTTCAATGTGGGCCCATCTAGACCCGCTGACTGCACCTGAGGCGCTCCTGCCGTTTCTAGCTCACTGGGTAGACTGGCCAATTGATGCACAGCTAGATTTAACCCATCAAAGGCGGCTAATTCGACGCGCCGTAGAAATTTATCGCTGTCGCGGAACCCGTAAGGGACTTCGATTTTATCTACATTTATATACGGGTTTACCGCTCGACGAACAAATTGACCGGGAAGAAGATAAATCAATCAGCATCACTGAACCCTTTGGTCAAGGATGTTTATTTGGATTGGCCTATGTAGGCGAAAATGCGATTATCGGCGGTGGCAAGCCTTATTACTTTGATGTGCGCTTGCGCGCCCAGCCGAACAGCCCAATCGACGAGCAGCTTGTCCGGCGAATAATCGATCAAGAAAAACCTGCATTCTGCTCCTACAGCCTGCGGATAGAAACAGAATAGATAAAAACAGACCATTGTTGAGCCTTCACCCAAAACTTATTCAACCGAATTAGTCTATCGCATTGGAGATTTCTTCATGACCCATCCTTTTCCAAATCCAGCGATCGCCCCTATGCAGCGCCAACAAGTTAGAGATGGCTTGCTCCTAACTGCCGAGCGTTGGCAACGCGCCCATGACTATCAGCGCAAACGCCAAAATCTTCACTATCAATCAATCAATCAGCCAGGAATTGTTTGCGGGTTAGGAGTACGGGTAATCCCAGCTCCAGAAGAAGTTGCCGCTCAATATCGAGACAATCGCTGGGTACAAATTCAGCCGGGAATTGCCATCGATCTAGAAGGGAATCCGATTGTCGTGCCTCATCAAATCAATTTTCGGATCGCAACCGAGTTAAAGGATTCAGAACCTGTCACTGTTTATTTAGTTGCTCAGTATCGAGATCCCGATCAGTTGGGGGGAAGCCCCGATCGAGAAGTCGTACAGGAAACCTTCAGAATTGACGAGAGAAGCCGTCCCCCTGAGCGTTCAGATGTGGAGCTTTGTCGTGTCCTGCTGCGACGATCACAACAGGAATTGCTCCGCACACCTGCTGATGTCTTTTTTCCGGGATACGGCGATTTAGATCTACGCTATCGCCGTCAAGCAGAGGCAAGACCCCAAGGCTTGGTTCAAATTGCTGAAATTAACTCTGATGATGAAGACTGTAGCCGAAATTTTTTCAATCTCACCTACTTACTGCGCGCTGTTGAAGATATCTATCCATCTTTAAAAGGTGCAGAAACCGTCGATCGAGTCACTTGGGATGGAGATATCCATCCCTACGAGCTGCTATATCTGACTGGGCATCAGGGTTTATCGCTAAACAACCATCAGTTCTCAATGCTTTCAAGCTACCTGAAGTCGGGGGGCACTTTGCTGGTCGATGCCCCCGTTGAGAGTACAGAACTGATTCAATCAGTCCAGGCACTAGCTCAACATTTGCAGACACCACTAAAGTCTTTACAAGAAGTCCGTCGCGACCATCCCTTGCGGATAAAGCCGTTTCTATTTTCTGCGTTGCCAGTGATGGATGGAACCAGAATTCAACTCTTGTCTGGCGGGGGAATTATTCTGGCGATCGGCAATCTGGGCGGATTATGGGGTTTAGATGAAGAATTGCAGCGATCGCGAACTGACATCAGAACTGCTCAAGAGTTAGGGATAAATATCCTACATTTTGCCTGGAAACGCAAACAGATGATCGATTTACAGTCTGAAGGGGGCGCTATTGCATAAATAAACCCAGTAAGATTAAGAGTTTCAAGTGAAGAAGTATATAAAAATAAACCTGATGCAGCTCTTCTGGGAACTGACTTTTCACGGGATGTAGAAAGGGAAAAGCAATTCCTGCACCAATATAATTAGGTTTTTCTAGTAGGTAATCAGTCGTATCCAGCATACTAGTTAATTTTCCATCGGAAGATGTTGCCCTATTTTCAGTCAAGCTATATTGTCAAGTTATCGTCACACGAATTCACCTTGTAACGATAGCTTGAGAATATATATTTCTAATTTCTTAATAGCTGTGACGGAAATTAACTTATGCGCTTGTAAAAAAGGATTCAGCAGTCTAGATTGTGATTTTCTTCAATACCTAAATAGGTATGCCCTGTACAGTGACTACGGCAGAATTCAGCGCAATAGCAGTAGCAGTCATAGTAATTGCACCAGCTGCATTCATAGTAATTGCACCAGCTGCATCAATAGCAATTACACCACCTGCATTAATAGTAATTATACCACCTGCATCAATAGCAATTGCACCACCTGCATTAATATTAATAGCTCCACCTGCGGTATTAGTAATAGCTCCACTTGCTTTATTAGCAATTGTAGTAGATTCCAAACCTATAGAAAGAGGAGCAGTATTATTAATCATTGTATTAGCTTTGACGTTTACGCTGCCATCAATGTCATTCAAAGTGACGGTTTGCCCCTGAGCAGTCTGTATTTCGATAAATTTTTGTGTATCATTAAAGCTGAGGCGATGGCCAGAACCAGTTGCAGTTCGGACATAATATCCTCGATTTTCAGTACCTTTATCATCATCAACAAATTTTACTATGTGACCAGCACGGGTTTTTATGGTACGTAGTCTCACTTGACCGTTTTGAATTGTGTCATCCACAGTTTCAACTGTTTTATCCTTACCATTCCAAACTCCACCAATAATATAGGGTCGATGAATATCTCCATGCTCAAAGGCAACCAGAACTTCGTCGTCGATCTCAGGCAAGCAATAAAATCCTCTTTCATTGCCTGCTCCTAGCCCTACCACCCTAGCCCAATGGCTTTCATCCTTCATGGTTAAGGTAGGGAATTTTACTTTAACGCGCCCCCAACCTTTTGGATCATTATTATTAGTTACCAAACCGACTAAATGTGTCTGACCAGGCTGAAGATGGGTTTTGGGCGGCAATGTAGAAAGTAAGCTCCCTTCTCTCAGCCCTCGAACTGTAAAATTAGTTGTATAATCCCTATGGATGTAACGGTGACAGGTTCCTGTTATGTAGTATTTGCCGCTATAGCGAGTTCCCATATTTTCAAGTGTAACAACTTTGCCCGGTCGAATTGTAGGGTTTCCCACAGCTTTGGCATCAGCAGTCACAAATTCTCCACCCAGTTCATTACAAAGAGCCTGAGCCATCTGTTTTGCTTCTTTTGGAGTTGCTACAGGTTGGTCTACCACAATCATTTTAGGAGGTTGTTTCATTTTAAACTTCTGACTGGTGCTGCTCCCGTCGCCATTTCCTGTGTCTGTGACCAACTGTTCCTTTGAAGCGGTTTCTGAGATTAACTTTTTATTACCATAATCCCAGCTATTAACTTGAACCGAACTAACTTGTTCAGCACTGGTAACTCTTACATCAAAGCTCGTAATATCTTCAAGCCATTTCAGCTTGAGAAAACCATCACTTTTGGGCTTGCAAAAGTGAATATTATTGTCCTGCACAAAGAGTTCAAACCCTATTTTTGCAGCGCGCTCCCGCAGAAACTCCATATTGGTTTGATTTTCTTGGAAAACATATTCATGGGAGGCACCACTGGCATCCAATTGACCGATTTTAATCTTCGCTTCTTGAGCAACACGTCGCACAATATCGGTATCCGTACAGTTTAAGAAAGATCGGTTGTAGCGACCCCGATGCAATCGATGGGAAACATCATAGCCATGCACGATAATATGGGCTTCAGATGTATGAGAAAATTTGACTTCAATACCTGTAATTTCGCCCTCAATTAACCGCTCTTCTTTTTCAGCCACCTGAAAGTCAAGATCTTCTGTCGTACTAGCCTCAAAACCAATCGAAATTTGATCGCCAATATTAAAGTACTTTTCGTTTTTCCAAGGCTCGCTGTTCTCGCTCGCAGCGACATAGACATTATGGATTTTAATAATAAACATACTTGGCATATGTAAGCTTTCATCCACAACAATTTCCAGAATGTCCTTCATTAGTTCTTCTGGTGCCTTCGCTCCACCCAGTTTGAGTATAGGCTTGGATAAATAAAGGGTTTGACTATTTTTGGTAGGCATTGGAAAATATTCTCAGTGTTGTTAGGTAAAAATTTAGAGGTTGTTCCCTTGACAGGTGGGATAGGTTCTTGGATTGAGATAACCTTTAGCAGGTTTTAGGCTTTAGTAAGTTTGTCATCAATGGCTCCTGGTGTAGGTAGCTTTCCTCCCGGTATATTTTCAGGATCAACTTCTTGGAGCGCAATATTAACGATCGCTTTAACCGGGGTGCCATCAGCCAGAAATAGGGTGAGTCGATAGTTCAAACTCGTCATAACGCAGTGAAAATAGCTATCGTGCCAGGTCAAGATATAGACTGGCGGGCGAGTAAGAGTATTGCTACGAGCCGTTGCACCCTTTTTAATGTTGTTAATATATTCCTTAAGAACAGATGTCTTTTTTTCATAAGTATCAAATAACAAATTCTGTAATGTAAACGAATAGGGTTCTACCCCAGAAAAATTAACCTTTGGCAATAAAGTGGTTCCCCGATTGCCTACATCACTATCCCAAATTATTCGCCGAGTGAAATCAAGTTCTGACGGATTAAACATGAACTCAATATCTTTGGCTTGTCCGCTGGGGTCACTATGAACTATCAATTTTGCTTTTTCAAGTTTCATTGCGTTTTCCTCAACCCTTTGAATGCATTAAAATTACCAGGGTAAACAGCCTACAAATCGTCCCCATCGCTCGCGCTCGTGGACTAGACGGTGGTGCAAAAGCTGCTCGATTTCCTGGGCCAGTTGTTCTAGTACATCTGTTGCCTGTTCAGATTTGGAGGAAGATAGAGCGTGTGCAGAGTCTATCTGATGGGTTGCAATCGTTTGATGCGAAAAGATTCGGTTGCTTTGATGGAAGCCTCTACGTTCCATTTCAGAGTTTAGATGCGGACTGATGCGATCGCAAACGATCTGTGCAAGCAATTCTAAATCTTCTGCTGCTTGCTGAACAGTATTGACGGCTGGAGTTAGGACTTCCTCAAGTATGGGGTTTTGGGGTGCAAAAGTACCTGGTGGAAGCTCACCCTCCTGCTGGGTCAAGTCTTGGGTTAGCGACAGGGCTTTAGCACGTTGGTGATGGCGATCGTTGTCATAAGCCAGTAAGTCTCGAATACTAGACTGTTGTGTCGATTGATCGGTTGGTGTCTTCGCAGCATTACTCCGATTGAGCTGCCGCAATAGGTCATAAATTGTCTTATCTGCTTGGTTGTCTACACTATCCTCAGAAGCGCCGTTAGAGCGCTCTGAAGATTTGGACTCAATAGGGCGGTTAAACTCACTCATGATTAAACTTCCAATTTACGTTCATTTCCAGGCGCTTTCACCAAAATATCCCTTCGCATCCCTAGAGACTGCATCGCCACCAGCAGACTGCTTGCCAATTTTCAAACCCTCAAAGGCTAAAGTTAATTCTTCAACTGCAACCATATTGCCATCAGCCTCTAAACTTGGGAGTTTCCACCCCACTGGAATGGCACCAATCAGACACCAGCTCTTCATAATTTCTCCAGCTTGGTTGTATGTCAAAATAGTCACGTTGCGTCGCCGCGTTTTTTGCTCAAATAATTCGCTTAACCACTCCGAAAAGGTATGGTCGTCAGTTGTCCCCCGCTTTAGTGTGATATCTGAAAAACGAGTGTGTCCTAAACTAATTCTTTGCTGATCGTTTACGCCACCCTCTTGATATACTTCCTTTTCCACTTCAATACTGATGCCTGAACATTCTGAAAATGAGGCAACTATATTTTTTCCGATTTCTATATAGAATCGGTTGGTTGTAACGTAGTTCTCAAAGTGAGAATTGGATTGTTGTGTAGCCATTTTATTGTCTTCCTGTACTAGAGTTACCGATTCTTTCTTTTTGAATTTTGATATCTGCGTTGAGTCGTTCGTAAACGCGATCGCATAATTGATGCATTAGCACCGGATTGTTGAGATATTGTTGAGCTGACTGTGCCAGACGGTTATACTCAAAATCTGTGTAGGTTAAGTTTGTATGACGAGAGTTTTGGGACATGGACATCACCGAATCATTGATGGGCGTTAACTTCCCAAGGACAGGCTCAGACGACCGCTACGCTAAAATGTGCGTAAGTCGGTGGGTAAGCCCATATTAGGGTGGGTAATGAAGCATGAAAACAGACAAACGTCGCATTTCAAATCCCAAAAGGCAGTTACTTAAAATTACTTCCAACTTTGAATCAGCATCTGGGCATCCTTAAAAAAGTGGCTTGTCTGGGAAATTTGTTCAGCCATAGCGATCGCATTGCGAAATTTACCATTTCTAGCCAACTCTTTGGCAAAAGAAAGTCGACAATGATCCAACTCCCGCAGTTTTTTCTGATACTGCTCCGAGCTAGGCTCCTCTTCTAAAACCATCACGTTATCAGTAGAACGATTGATGGGGCTTGAAGATGGCTGTTCTAAAGTCTTCACCACAGCTAGCTGCCTGCCCAGATGAAAACGAGATTGTAGTTGCTTTAGGTCAATCTTCCTCCAGATTGAATGAAAAAATTGCCCTGTGCTACTTATAAAGCGCGAGGTAAACGAGCCTGATGTCTGAAACATATCCCAAAAAGTACTTGGATGGAATAGTTGAACATGCGCCCGATTTTTTGGTACAATCTCCGCAGGCATTAACACTGAAGATTGTGGCATCCTCGATTGGAAAACCGTTTGATCCAGCTCGGTAGACAATGGCGGCATTGCTTGATAAACCGTTCGATCTGCTGGATTATGAATGGCTGAGTCCGAGTATTGGACAATAGTCCGATCTGTTAGGTTTTGAATGACCGAATCTGAATATTGAACACTGGTGTTGTCATGATTTTGAACTAGAGCAACCCCAGCAGCATTAAGATTTTTAGAATCATTCTCTAAGGAAAATTGAGCAATGGAATTTGGCTTAAGCCTTACTGCCTCAACGGTTTGGTTAGGTTGGGATGAAGACCCGATCCCTTCTACCATTCCAGATTTTTGCGGCGAGAGAGATACATGATTGACCAATACTACCGAAGGAGGAGAATATTGGGGGCTTGGGTTCGGTGGTATTTGCCAAACGGTCTTGTCATTTCCTGCTTCTGGAAGAGGACTTGCCACTTGCAAGATAGTCATATCTTCAGAGATTTTTGCTGACAATGGTTCTGCGTTGATGTCGGTATTTATTGCAATTTGAGAAGGTCTGACCGATGGAATTTTGACTGAGTGAGTCCCAGTCCATTCAGGCTGGGGCAATATGTAATCGGTCACTTCTACCTGTTTGAGTGCCTCCCGTAACTTTTGCTCTGAAGGGTCAAGATCGTTGGATGGATTCTGCATAGAGGGCTGTCTCATAATCATTAAGTGTATAGGTTAAGACATCAATAAACATTTATTTTTTAGACGATAAGTCTAGAAAATATTGGTTGGTTTTGCACCCTTCTGAGTGCCTATCCAATTAGCACAACCTTGAAAGAAGATAATCTCAAATCGGGGCAGAGGGAGAAATGCAGAAAACAGCCATACTTTTAAGCAACTATTTAGATATAGACTATATAACTCTATATAAGGGAAGTTTAAAGCAGAAGAGATCAGACAGAAGTCTGATTCTGATTTCCTTACATATCCCTCAGGGAAAATGCAGGGCTATTTCATTAGACCTCTTGCAAAAGTCCCAAGTGCGTGGGACAAGTTAGGTAAGAGTTGGGTAGAATTGATGACCTACTTTCCAAGTGAAGAGCTTAAAACCAGAAGAGTTTACAGCAATGTGTGTTGTACGCCAGGAGACTTTTAAGCAGATGTTAGAGGTAGTGCGAACGCCAAGGCTTGTAAAACAAAAAACTTTCCCGCCCAAGTAAACTCAGCCTGGAAAATCAATTGTTGAGATAAATATCAATAGTAAGTAGAGTATAATACCCTACTTACTTTAATGATCTACCTTGCTGCCGTAGGCATACCCAAATGCGATCGCAACACAATTGCAGATATAATTATCAGTCTGTTGGAACGCTTTGGGTTAAAATTTTCATCACTTTGCCTGGTTCAGAAGCACGTAAAAGTGGACTCCACTCGCTAATTTGTGCAAAACCTATTCTATATATTTGGTATTTATTCAAAGGCGAGTACCTTAATAGATTCAAAGTGTGGTATACTTTTTAGTGCTTTGATATCTTTCAGAAAGCTGGGTAAATATTGGGTATTCACTCTTTCTCAAGTTCTGCTAATGCTTCTTTAAGGTTCAGTGGTTTTTCATCTTGCACTTCCTTCATCGCCAGAATTAGTCGTTCATCCTCAATAGCTTCTAGCAGACGTTGATAATCATGGAAATCTATAACTACTTTCCTGATGTTACCTTCAGTACCAGTGATTAGTTCTTGAGCAAATGGATATTTATCAGCTTTCATCTGGGTTTTGGCTTGTGAGTCTTAAATAAACATCGCAACTCATTCTATTATCTCAGTTTGATTTTCCTAATTGAGAATATTATTTGTTCAAAATCTGCAAAGCAATGTCTACGATGGCCTACACCTACGCACTTTGACGTTAAGTTTCTTGAACTTAAAGATTTATCATAAAGATTCAGTGTCTTTTACTGCCAAAAACTCATGTAATTCTTCTATAGTGAGTGAAGGATAGTAAATATCAGGTTCTATTTTATAGACTGACAAAAAAGAGGCGATCGCTTCATTAAGTTGGTTGATTGCTGCTTCTTGATTTATCCCTTGTCCTACGAGTCCATTTTCTAAGCATAAAGCAACCCAGTAACCTGCACTCTTTCGCAAAACTTTTGTGTAAAAGTCCATAAATGTTTATTAGTGAGAGAATAGCTGAAGCAATATTTAATTTTGGCAACTATTCATGATCCAAAACTAGCCACTTCCACAGGACGTTCAACAGCTAATTTTTTCCGGTTAGTTTTGATTTGTTCAATTTTGTGAAGAGTTTCAGCAGTTAAATAACTTTCGCCGCAAAGAGTACAGGTTATCACTGGAATGTTTTCTATTACTAGCAGGTCTTTACCCTTACCGTAAGTTCTAGTAATTTGACGGATTTTGACACCTTCACTTCCACAAAGATCACACAGCATTTCCCACTTTCCTGATATTAGGGTATGTATACAGTAATGATAACAAGTTTTCCAGTTGGACTTAGCTTGGCAATTATTTCGACTTCCCCTGCATCAAGAGTTAAACCTCTGATGCGATATTTAGATTCTGCTGTAACTTTATCTTTTTGACGTTCGAGTATTTCGCCTGTGAGGATACCTTGTTCAATGTCATAGATTGTTAGATTATCATCGCTCATTTCTTCTTCAGCGTGTAGCGTCATTAAATACTGACGAGAAGAAACTTTATCCCGCATTTGTTGCAAAATTTCATCGAACAAGATGGTAATCTCAGACTAATTAGACTTTAACAGTTTACAGCGATCGCATACATGCATTGACCTCTCCCCCAACCCCTCTCCGAAGCGGAGAGGGGAGCCGGATTTCTCCCCCTTCCCTCGTAGGGAAGGGGGTTGGGGGGTTGGGGGGTTGGGGGATTAGGTCTGTGTGCAAAGTGCGAGGGTGCGATCGCGCTTTTACGACAATTAAAGGAGCGACTACACTCTTAATCAACTCATAAATAAGAGTTTCAGAGAATTTTTGCCTAAATCCTACAGCTATTATAACTCTCAAACCCTAGTATTAATCTTTCCAGCCTATATTATATACTTTACTATATAATCTATACTCTAATATATAGAATATATTTAATGACCACTGTATTTTCTAAAATAAGTAATATAAAGATTGTTGTAAAATTTTACATATTTATAATAAAAATATTATAGTGGAAGAAGGCTGACCTCACGGATTTAACAGTTATCTGCAAGTACTATGTGAGCTAGCCCACCTAAACAACACTCTAATTGTATTTTTATGGGAACAATGGAAACTGCTTCTCTCAAAGACGTGGGGATACATCTGGGGGATACTCCGAGAGAACGTGGCTCTGGGCACGTATCTATGCTCGATATCGTTGAATACTTTGATCAGAAATCAGGGTTTATACCCTAAGACGAGTTTCCAGATAGTTGGGAATCTAAGGGATCTAAGTACTTTGTGGCACTAAATAACGCTTTTAATAGCGGCTACATATTAAAAGGTATGTTCTTGAAGAGAGAATATTACGGCATTCCATCACTGCCTAAGCAAGAACTAATTTCTCTAAAAGATCAATTTAGACAGCTTAGAGATCCAGATGAAAAGCGGGAATTAATGAACAGACTTATAGAGAAACAAGTATCTTCCTCACAAACACCCCTAGCTATTAATCAGGTTTTGCCAGTATCTAATAATCTAAGCAAAGAGGTGGTTGTAAAACAATCCTCTGAACTCCAGATAACTTTAGAAAATTTAAAAAATATTAAAGAACAAAAAAAGAAAACTATCCAAGAAGAAGAAAATAAAATTCCCGATTTGGAAGAAAAGCTGATAAGGCAAAAGCAGATTGTCAAAGACTTAAAAGACGACCTTGAAAAGTTTGTCACAGAATTGAAATTTAACTTAAAAGACTTTTAATTTCCTCATCAGTAAAACCAAATTGCCTAAAAATACGCAAAACATAACCAGGAGACATTTCTCTTGCACCCATATCTATAGGAACTACTCTCCTTTTACCATCAACTTCACGAGTATATAAACAATGGTCGCCTTTTCCTTCTCTATGAAATGTGCAACCTGCTTGTTCTAAAAGCTTAATTAACTCCTTTGGTTTCAGGGAAGGTATATTTTTAGGCATAGACCTTCCTTAATTCATATATCTCTAAATCTTGTTCTTTTTCTTCAAAAGATAAAAATTCATGTAATTCATCTATTGAAATGGAAGATTTATAAATATTACTTTCAGACTCATAAACCACTTCAAAGGATTCAATTGCTTCTTTCAGTTTTTTAATTGCATCTTCTTGAGTATTTCCCTGCCCGACAATACCATTTTCTAAACATAAAGCAACCCAATAGCCAGAATCTTTTCGGAGTACAACGGTGTAAAAATTCATTCTTTCCTCCAAATTAATAGTTATTTTTTAATGTTTCTTCTAATGTAAAAGGAGATTCTTTAGGAAAGAAATTTAATTTAATTCCTGTTTCATCAGATGCTTTGAGACAAGCTTTGTGATAACAATCTTCAAATACTTCTGCAAGTAGAGGTTGCAAACTCGGACTATCTTCTAATAATGTTTCAATGCAGATACGTTGTTCAGAAATGGTGCTGCGCCAACTTTCACTACGTTTTTCTGGTTGATATTGCCATTTCAGCAAGTGCATTAATAGCACAATTAATCGATTTGTTAACTCGCGTTTTTCACTTCTCCCCATGCTTTCAATTTCTTCAATTAGATTAGGTATATCTATTTCATTAAAATTATTTTCTTTTAACTGTTGGGCAATGGTTTGTGTCCACAAGTAAAAGTCTTGTTCATAGAGATTTTGTTCATTTATAAAAGATGGACTGGTCATTAATATTCCTCTGGGAAATGCTAAATATTAGGTGGGCATAACACCCACCTAATTAAACTATACCAACAAAGCCTTCTGCTCCTTAGAAATCACGCGCCCTTCATCCTCAAAACCGAGGATTTGATCAAAGTTCAAATACTGATACAAATCATCCGCAAAAGGCTCAATTCTACTCGCCACAATATCCAAATATTCTTGCACTGTCGGAAGCCGTCCCAGCAGCGCACAAACTGCGGCTAATTCTGCTGAACCAAGATACACTCGCGCATCTTTACCCATGCGATTATTGAAGTTGCGGGTAGAGGTAGAAAACACTGTTGTACCATCAGCAACTCGCGCCTGATTTCCCATGCACAAACTGCATCCTGGTATTTCTGTCCGCGCACCCGCAGCCCCAAAAATGCTGTATACACCTTCTTCTTTAAGTTGGTGTTCATCCATGCGGGTTGGTGGTGAAATCCACAGGCGAGTTTTCACTTCCCCGACGCCTTCTAAAACTTTCGCTGTTGCCCGATAATGACCAATATTTGTCATACATGAACCGACAAATACTTCTTGCACTGGATCATTAGCAACTTCCGATAATAATTTTACATTATCGGGGTCATTGGGAGCAGCAACAATTGGTTCTTTGATTTCGTTCAAATCAATTTCAATTATTTCGGCATACTCCGCATCGGCATCACCTTCCAATAACACCGGATTTGCTAACCATTCTTCCATCTTTGCCACACGGCGCAGCATGGTACGCGGATCATCATAGCCTCGTGCTATCATATTTTTCAGCAGCGCTACGTTAGAACGCAGATATTCCGAAATTGTCTCTACACTCAGCTTAATTGTAGATCCGGCACAAGAACGCTCGGCACTAGCATCGGTGAGTTCAAAGGCTTGTTCAACTTTTAAATCTGGCAAACCTTCTATTTCCAGAATTCGCCCAGAGAAAACGTTTTTCTTATTTTGCTTCTCTGCTGTCAGCAAACCTTTTTGAATTGCCACGTAGGGAATGGCATTCACCACATCCCGCAGGGTGATACCTGGTTGCAATTCACCTTTAAATCTTACCAAAACTGACTCTGGCATATCTAAAGGCATGACACCCAAAGCTGCTGCAAATGCCACTAATCCCGAACCGGCGGGGAAGGAAATACCCAAGGGGAAGCGGGTGTGAGAGTCGCCGCCAGTTCCCACGGTGTCGGGTAGCAGCATCCGGTTTAACCAAGAGTGGATGATACCATCACCAGGGCGTAGCGCGACACCGCCACGGGAGGCAAAGAAGTCGGGGAGTTCGTGATGGGTTTTGATGTCTACTGGTTTGGGATAAGCAGCAGTGTGGCAGAAACTTTGAATCACTAAGTCTGCACTGAAACCAAGACAGGCGAGTTCTTTCAATTCGTCGCGGGTCATGGGGCCTGTGGTATCCTGGGAACCAACGGTAGTGATGATCGGTTCGCAAGATGTGCCGGGGCGCACACCAGGTAATCCGCAAGCTTTACCTACCATTTTCTGTGCTAGGCTGTAGCCTTTACCTGTATCAAAGGCTTGCTGGGGACGGGTGAAAACAGTGCTGGGTTCTAAACCAAGTGCAAGACGAGTTTTGTCGGTGAGGGTACGTCCGATAAGTAGGGGGATGCGTCCACCAGCACGGACTTCATCGAGGATGGTGTCAGGTTTCAGGGCGAAGGTAGAAATGATTTCGCCTGCTTCATTGGTGATTTCGCCTTTGTAGGGATGGATGGTAATTACCATGCCAGTTTCTAGTTTGGTGACATCGCACTGAATAGGCAAAGCACCGGCATCTTCAGCTGTGTTAAAGAAAATAGGCGCGATCGCACCACCTAAAACATAACCCCCAGCGCGTTTGTTTGGTACAAAAGGTATATCATTTCCCATGTGCCACAATACTGAGTTGATGGCAGATTTACGCGAGGAACCTGTACCAACTACATCCCCAACGTAAGCTACAGGATGCCCTTTTTTCTTCAACTCGGCAATGGTTTTCAAACTTCCCGGTTGCCGTGACTCTAACATCACTAAGGCGTGCAAGGGAATATCTGGGCGAGTTGTGGCACTTTGGGCGGGGGATAAGTCGTCGGTATTGGTTTCGCCAGGGACTTTAAAAACGGTGACAGTAATCGCTTCTGGGACTGTGGGACGAATGGTAAACCACTCAGCTTCCGCCCAAGAGTCAATTACCCGCTTGGCGAAAGGATTGGTTTTAGACAACTCCAAAACATCGTGGAAGGCGTCATACACCAAGAGGATTTTGCTTAAGGCGTTGGCGGCATAAGCGGCGATGGGTTCTTTTCCTTGTCCGCCCATCACCAGAGGTGTTTCAGATGAGTCTGAGAGGGATACGGTAGGGAATTGCAGCAAATCGATTAAAGATTGCACATTGTAGCCACCTACCATCGTCCCTAGCAATTCTACCGCTTCTATGCGCGAAATCAAGGGACTAGTGATTTCCTTTTTGGCAATCGCGGTGAGAAATCCAGCTTTGACATAAGCTGCTGGATCTACACCAGGAGAAACGCGATCGCTCAATAGATGCAATAATATCTCCTCTTGACCCTTTGGCGGATTTTTCAGTAATTCGCACAATTGGGATGTTTGGTTTGCATCTAATGGTAAGGAGGGAATTCCCAGTGCCCCTCTTTCGGCAACGTCTTTACGATATGATTCCAGCATTCTTAACTCTACTCCAAATATTTAGCCAAACAAAGTTTTAAGTGTTGATCATCACTTCCCTAGTTTCAGGAGCATTCAACCTCACAAGTCTTTACAGGTGGAATTAACAGCAAGTGAATCTCCTTACTTTAAGTTTTTTGTCTCGCAAGGATTTATAATTCTTACTGTATAGCTATTTTTCCAGATAAAGCTCTTTGAAAATAATTCTCTTTTCATTTTTGTTAACTTGGTACTGTGTCTATTGATCAGATAAAATAATTTATTTGTCCACTGAACTTCAGAAGTTCAGTAAGCCTAAATTTCCAGAGTTCTCATTGCGTCCCGCTCATGATTGAATATGCCCAAAAATTACACAGTAGAAATTCATCATCAAGGCGAAATTCATACCTTGCAAGTTCCTGAAGATAAAACCATTTTATCAGTTGCCGATGCTGCTGGTTTAGATTTGCCGAGTTCCTGTCATGCAGGCGTTTGCACAACTTGCGCCGGTCAAATAAGCCAGGGAACTGTCGATCAAACTGATGGCATGGGCGTTAGTCCTGATTTACAAAAACAAGGTTACGTATTGCTTTGTGTTGCCAAACCCCTTTCTGATTTGCAAGTTCAGACGGAAAAAGAAGATGTAGTTTATCAATTGCAATTTGGTAAAGAGCAATAATCAGTAAACAGTTATCAGTATCCGTGTTGATTATTGATAGCTGTTTACTTATCATGAGCAAAACTGATAAATAATACAAGTATTTCAGAGCAACCGATATCAGCTATTCTAGAAACTACAAATCAACAGGATTTACCAAGATGACGACTCATTTTATTACCGCAGAAATTAATTTACAAGAAACTCCCGCAGAATTACTAAAAGCAATTGAAACAGAGTTGAACAAACAGGGGGAACCCCTTCGTTGGGCAATTACTTCTGTGGACATTGACCAACAAAAAGCTACAGTTGAAGCTGTGGTAACTACACCTAAGAGTTAGGAGTTGGGAGTTGATGGCTTCTGAATTTATATAGCAATACGGTTCGGTTAAGCTCCACAGTCCTTAAAGATCCTCCATTATCCCCCTTAAGAAGGGGGAAATAGAGCCATTCTTAGCCCACTTTTTAAGGGGGGAACCGGATCAAAGTCCCCCTTTTAAAGGGGAGCCACTGCGCCCTTGCGCTCTGCCGACTTTTTCGCTCTTAGCGTTCCCCCTCTTTAGCACGTGGCGTGGATTTAGAAACATCTAAAACTTTTGATACCGAGAAGAGAACTTTTCAAACATCCTCTTAGAGAATTTATTTTTTTAACTTCCATAGAGATTGCTTGTGCTTGAAAACTAAAGCTATGTTCCAGTCGTGTTCTTTTTTCAAGGTATCTTGTAATTTTTCAGAAGCATTCAGGAAAAATACATCAGTAAAAGTATTAGTAATTTGTTTAATATCTGTTTCATGAAATAATTGAAATTTTGTTTGTGGTTCTAGAAGATAACTTATAGATAATACATTTCCCCAACCCCAATCATTCCCACATTTTAAACAAATAACTAAAGGATTTTGAGATTGCTTAATAATATTTACCATAGGGATATTATCGGCACTATAACCTTTATTCCACCAAGTACTTTTCGGAAAAATAATCACACATGATATTATTTGTAGAGAAATTAAGCCAAGGAGTAATAGTCTCCATAAATGCTTACGCATTGTCATATCTGGAGATAAGATAGTTTTTTGAGCTAATAAATAAGCCATAGCTAAATGGCATCCTAAATAAACAGGAATCGAGTATCTCCCAATGACGGAACGAACCCCACCAAAAATTACATCGGGTATGGCTTGAGCTAATGCTGTCAATGAAATTAATATTAAAATAAAAGACCAAGTTGACTTGGGCGTTCTACGACATAGAAAATAAACTGCATAAATAAATAAAATTACTAAGAGTCTAATGATTAAAAACCAGAGATTATTTTTTAACTGCTCTGGGTAACTATACTCCGGTGTTATATCAAAAAAAATCCGCGCCCGATTAACCTGCCATGCATCTACTAAATCATTTAGCGGCACAATCCGCTTCGACCATTCTATTGTTTCTTGAACTTTGTTTGATTGAGTATTAATTAAAAATAACCAAGGAAGAAAAGCTAAGATTCCAGCTAATAATGCGCTCAGATAAGCAGTCAATATTTTCCTGGCTCTGACTCCTTGATTGACAGCTACATAAATACCTTGCCCAATCGCTACCAAACTAAACAATAAATGTGTGTATAATCCCAATAATAAACTGACAGAATAAATACTCCAACTTGCTTTTGTATTCAACCTCATTGCTCTGAGCAATGCAGCACTAGATAGTAAAATATTTAGTGTATACAAACTATACATTCTTGCTTCCTGGGCATACACAAAATGAAATGGTGATACAGTTATAATTGCAATTGCTACTAAACCGACGATTTTTGATTTAAACAATTCCTGACATAGCCAATAGAGAGCAGGAAAAACTAATAAACTTATAAAGGCAGAAAAACTTCTTGTGGCTGCGACTGTAGTTCCAAAGCATTGCACCCACAAGTTTGTCATCACAAAATATAGGGGTGGATGTTTCGGATCTTCTAGCGCTAAACCTTTAACAATATCAATGATAGTTTTTCCAACAACAGGACTTTGATATTTTTCTAATAATGTTCCAGCAGTTAATATTTGACTATTAACTACTTCCTGCATTAAATCTGATTTTGTACTACCATAAATTCTTAAATAAGTAAATGTTTCATCTGCCCAAGATATTTTTCCATCAAGATTAATGAATCTCAACAATATCCCTATGACTATCAAAACGATAGTTAGTAGCTTGAAACTATTAAAGAATAAATCATCATCTGCTTTTTGAATTGTTTTAGATGAGTCAGGCATATAAGCAAAATATCAATTATCATCAATAATGATTTTTAGTTTATCAGTTTATTGGACTTTGGAGACAAAAGGTAAACATGGATATTAGGTCAATCAAAATATTGGATCACAAAACTTCTTTGTAAAACGTCTAATTCATAACTCATAACTTAGGACTCAATATGCAACGTCCATACACCGCTATCTTAATTGTACCAACTGGCGTTGGGGCTGCTATTGGGGGTTATGCAGGAGATGCTTTACCTGTTGCCAAAGTTATAGCGCAGGTTTGCGATCGCCTAATTACTCACCCCAATGTCCTTAATGGCGCAAGTTTGTATTGGAATCTCCCAAACGCTTTTTATGTTGAAGGTTATGGACTTGACAAATTCGCCTCTGGATGCTGGGGTTTACGTCCAGTCCGCAGCAACAAAGTAGGTTTGCTTTTAGACCAAGCTATTGAGCCAGAGTTGCGACTACGACATATACAAGCCGCAGATGCAGCCAGAGCAACTCTGGGATTGACTTTAACAGATTATGTAATTACTGATGCACCATTAAAAGTAGAATTACGGGCTACAGCATCGGGAGCTAGTTGGGGAACAATTGGCAACCCAGATAGCTTGTTACGGGCAGCTGAGATATTAATTAAAAAAGCGGGGGCAGAAGCGATCGCAGTTGTTGCCCGTTTCCCCGATGATATGGACTCAGAAGCAGTACAGAAATATCGCCACGGTGAAGGCGTCGATCCTTTAGCGGGTGCAGAAGCCGTAATTAGCCATTTGCTAGTGCGAACCTTTCAAATTCCTTGCGCCCATTCTCCTGCCCTTTTGAGCGAACCTCCACAACCTGATTTATCTCCCCGTTCCGCCGCTGAAGAATTGGGCTATACCTTTTTGCCGTGCGTCCTTGTAGGATTAAGTCATGCCCCACAATTTATAATAGAGAAAAGACTGATTGCATTGGAGCAAGAAGATATTTGGGCAGATCAAGTGGATGCTGCGATCGTACCTGCAACTGCTTGTGGTAGCAGTGCTTTACTGAGTTTAAGTCAAAGACGATGCCAAATAATTACAGTAGAAGAAAATAAAACTCTGATCAAAGTTCCTCCCCAACCCTTGGGGATCAAAACTATACAGGTAAACTCATATTTAGAAGCAGTGGGTGTATTAGCAGCACACAAAGCAGGCATCAATCCCTTTGCTCTCCGTCCCAATTTATTACCTTTGCAGTCAGTAATTTAGGAGTTAAGAGTTAGGAGTTTGGAGTTAGGAGTTTGGAGTTATAAGTTATTTCTCCCCCTGCTCCCCTACCTGCCCTGCCTGCCCTGCCTCCTCTGCCCCTGCTCCCCCCACTCCCCACTCCCCTTAAAAACCCGTGGTTGAACAACACAAACAAGAGCCAGAAATTCCATACCTGACGCGCATCCAAATACTTGGGGCGATGGGAGCGACTGCAATCATTTTATTGATAGTCGCCAAAGTTTCGTTGCACTTTGGCAACTTTTCCCTATTTTATTTGAACTTGAACCAAAGAGAATTGCTGTTAGGTGTAGGGTTGGGGTTCGTCATCACCGCGTTAAGTAGCTTAACTTATCGCCTTTGGACTGCCTATCGTAAAAGTGCAGATTATTACCTAGAAGTAGTACTGAAACCTTTAGCTTTACCAGACTTAATTTGGCTAGGGTTACTACCGGGGTTGAGTGAAGAATTAGTATTTAGAGGTGTGATGCTGCCAGCTTTAGGCTCTAATATTATGGCTGTAATTTTATCCAGTCTTTGCTTTGGCATCTTGCATCTTAGCGGTTCCCAACAATGGCCTTATGTGATTTGGGCAACAATTGTCGGGATGATATTGGCATATAGTGCGCTGCTCACGGGCAACTTATTAGTGCCGATTGTCGCTCACATTATTACCAATTGGATTTCTAGCTATTTCTGGAAAATGTGGCAATTGCGGCAATTAAAAAATAAATAGGTAACCGTGTAAACACAAGTCATCCAATTACTCAAAACAAAAAAAAACAGGACTTACGCAGAACTCTCTGAAACTCTTATTCCTTTGTGTCCTTTGTGTCCTTTGCGTCCTTTGCGGTTCGTTTTATCATCATTTTGCGTAAGTCCTGGAAAAGAAAAACCTCACCCTGTCCTATCGGACATCCCTCTTTGTGAGTTCGGAAAGGAACAGCTTTTGCATAGCAAAATCTTTCTTGAGGTATCTCAGGGGCTGCGCGATAAATATTAAATGGCCTCACCAAAGACTTGTGTGTATACCGTAGCCTAAAAGGAGGAGCCACTGCGTTGGGCGGCGAGCCACTCTTGTTGCACGTGGTGTCAGAGGCTTTGAGGCTTAATCTCCAACCCTTATAGCGTTGGGGCTAGAGATTAAGTCTGTATTGAACTCAACTGAGAAAGGCTATATCTTACAGCTTGAGCATTTATAACCACAGAAGAAGTTGTGTTAACTATAGCTTCAGCATTAATAAATGCAGAACAAGTTGTATTAACCACAGCTTCAGTATTGATAAATACAGAACAAGTTGTATTAACCACAGCTTCAGCATCTATAACCACAACTTAAGTTGTATTAACTACAGCTTCAAGTCTACTTATAACATCATGAGCGTTTGTAACTACAGCTTCAACATTAATAAAGATTACTTAAATTGTATTTAATATAATTTCAATTTTATTTATATATGATGAATCTTTTATAAAGCATGTTTGTGCAATGCCTGCGGGGGTCACTGAGCTTGCGATGCCCTGAGCTTGTGGTAAAGTCTGCGGCATAGCTTGTCTGCGACACGCTGCGCGAACGCTTAAGGCGCAGCCTCTCGTAGAGAAGGGTCGAAGTGAGGGCTACGCTTACGCAGTTACAGAGATTTTTAGTTAAGTAGACTACAGTCCATGAATATATATAACACCTAATCTCCTCCTTACGAGGGAAGAGGAAAAGTAAGTCTTTGTGTTTTAAAAACTTAAAATACTTGTTTTTGCGTTGCTCTCCCTTTTATTACAGCAGAGGTTAATTATTCAGTAAGTTTTATGTAGAATTTGGTGGTGAGCTTATTTACTTGATTCTGAATTGCAGCAATCCAGGTTTCATTTATGAGTCAGTCTTTTTCTCAAACCCAAGCAAGACGAAATCGCCAACAAAAGCTGTGGCAACAAAAATGGAGTTTAAAGACTAAAGCAATAGTTTGGGCACTAGGCATCAGTGTCCTTCCTGTGGTTGCAATTGGAACAGCTACTTACTACTACGGCATTAATTTAATTACCAAACAAATTCCGCAAGTCAGACAAGAGAGTGCGAAAAGTTCAACAGAAACTGAACTTGCTCTACAGGGACAACTGTCACTCTTGTTAGCTGGTATGGGGGGAACAGCAATTTTGGCAGGTGCGATCGCAACTTTTATGGCTAATCGAGCTATTAGTCGAGTCAGCAAGGCTGCCGTAACTTCTAATATTATCAAAAATAAGCTACGTCCAGACAGTGACTTTACTAAAACTTTCATCGCTAGCGAAGATGAATTAGCGATGTTAGAGAGAAACATCAACTTATTCACAGAGCTGCTTTCAGTTTTGGGACAGCAGAAAGAAGCCGAAGCTGATTACTCCCAACTCTTGATGAAAATTACCCGCTGGGTTCGAGAATCATTCAATGAAGAGGATGTTCTCAAAACTACATCAGAGGAAATTCGTAAAGCTTTAAACATTGATCGTGTAACCATCTTTTGCTTCAACTCCAATACTAATGGAAGCTTTATTGCTGAATCAGTAGCAGTTGGTTTACCGAAAATGTTAGGGGTTACAATCTCTAACCCTTGGTTTGAGGCAGGGTATATTGAAAAATACCATAATGGTCGCATCCGTGCTATTGATGATATCTATCAAGCCGATCTCAATGATGGTGATATCGAGTTGCTGGAACAATTTGGTGTCAAATCTAATTTAGTAGCACCTATTCTCAAAGGCAAGCAGCTATTCGGTTTATTGATTGCACATCAGTGTTCTAGACTTCGCTATTGGCAGCAGTCTGAGATTGATTTGTTCGCTCAGATAGCCATGCAAGTGGGATTTGCTCTTGATTACGCCAAGCTTCTAGAACAGGTAGATACGAAGGCAGATAAAGCTGAGGTATTTATCGAAATTACCCGCAGCATTCGCCAATCGCTCAACGAAGAGGATGTGATCAAAACCACTGTGGAGGAGGTTCGCAAAGTACTGAGTACTGACCGAATACTAGTTTATAGTTTTGACGCGAATTGGTCTGGAACTGTGATTGCTGAATCAGTGGTTCCAGGTTATCCCAAAGTTTTGCGAGCTGAAATCCAAGACCCATGTTTCACTCAAGGCTATGTAGAAAAGTATCAGTCTGGTCGTGTTCAAGCCACAAACAACATTTATGAAGCCGATTTGAATGATTGTCATATTAACCTGCTCGAATCCTTTGCTGTGAAAGCAAATTTAGTAGCCCCTATTCTCAAAGATGAACAGCTATTTGGCTTATTAATTGCACATCAATGCTCCAGACCCCGTAATTGGCAAAAGCCTGAGATTGATTTATTTACCCAGATAGCCATGCAAGTAGGATTTGCTCTCGACCATGCCAGACTCCTGCAACGAGTCAATGCTGAAGGTGTGCAAAGTCAGTTGTTGGCGGATACTATCGGCAGCATTCGCCAATCGCTCAACGAAGAGAATGTGATCAAAACTACTGTAGAAGAGGTTCGCAAAGTACTGGGTACTGACCGAGTACTGGTTTATAGCTTTGATGCTAATTGGTCTGGAACTGTGATTGCCGAATCAGTTGTTCTCACCTATCCAAAAGTTTTGCGAGCTGAAATCGAAGATCCATGTTTTGCTGAAGGTTATGTAGAACAGTATCGATCTGGTCGCGTTCTGGCAATAAACAACATTTATGAAGTTGGTTTGGCTGATTGTCATATTAGCTTACTTGAATCCTTTGCTGTGAAAGCAAATTTAGTAGCCCCCATTCTTAAAGATGAACAGCTATTTGGCTTATTAATTGCACATCAATGCTCCAGACCCCGTGATTGGCAACAACCTGAGATTGATTTATTTGCCCAGATAGCTATACAAGTGGGATTTGCTCTCGACCATGCCAGGCTGCTGCAACGAATCGAAGCTGAAAGTATGCGAAGTCAGTTACTGGTGGATATTACCCGCAGCATTCGCCAATCGCTCAACCAAGAGGATGTGATCAAAACCACCGTAGAAGAGGTTCGCAAAGCACTGAGTGTTGACCGAGTGCTGGTTTATAGCTTTTACGCTAATTGGTTGGGAATTATAATTGCCGAATCAGTGGTTCCAGGTTATCCCAAAGTTTTGCGGTCTAAAATTTACGACCCTTGTTTCACTCAAGGCTATGTAGAAAAGTACCAGTCTGGTCGCGTTGTCGCAATCAACAACATTTATGAGTCCGATTTGGCTGATTGTCACATTAGCCTGCTCGAATCTTTTGCTGTGAAAGCAAATTTAGTAGCACCCATTATCAAAGATGAGCAGTTATTTGGCTTGTTAATTGCACATCAGTGTTCTGAACCCCGTGATTGGCAACAGCCTGAGATTGATTTATTTGCCCAGATAGCGATGCAAGTAGGATTTACTCTCGATCATGCTAGGCTCCTACAAGCGTATGAAGCTGCTGAAGCTAATGGTTAATAGCTTTGTCAGGAGTAGCAAAAGTACCGCCGTTATTAGCGATGCTCAACGAACAAGGTTGCGATCGCTTGCAACAGTGCATCTCTATCTTTTTGTGCCAGTGTTGCGCTAATTTTAGTTGAAGAGATGGAAATTATTCTCCAGTAACTTTCTTCAAATTAGAGTTCCCACATATACTTTGAATTTTGAATTTTGAATTTTTTATGTCTTCTTCTCAAAAACTGCGACAGTTACTTGCACGTCCTGAAATTATCGTCATCCCAGGTGTTTACGATTGTCTGGGAGCCAAGCTAGTTGAACAGACAGGTTTTGAAGTAGTGGTTACAAGTGGCTTTGGGATTGCCGCTTCCACACTGGGTTTACCAGACTACGGTTTTGTCACCGCTACCGAAATGCTCTATAGTGTGGGACGAATTGCTCAGTCGGTGAATATTCCCCTAATTGCAGATTTAGATACTGGTTATGGCAACGCTTTAAATGTTGTCCGCACGATTAAGGATGCTGTCCAGTTGGGGGTGGCTGGTGTACTACTAGAAGACCAAGAATGGCCGAAAAAATGTGGACACTTTGAGGGCAAACGAGTTATTTCCCAGGCGGAACACGTTGGTAAAATCAGGGCAGCTGTGGAGGCGCGGGGTGATAGCGGTTTAGTAATCATTGCTCGCACTGATGTCCGTGCGTCACTAGGTTTAGAGTCAGCGATCGCTCGTGGTCGGGCTTACATTGCCGCTGGTGCAGATATACTATTTGTAGAGGCTCCCCAGTCTATTGAAGAATTAAAAGCGATCGCCGCAGCTTTCCCGGATGTGCCACTAGTAGCTAATATCGTTGAAGGTGGTAAAACTCCGGAAGTTTCTGTGGCAAAGTTACAACAGTTGGGCTTCAAAATTGTGTTTTTCCCTCTGACTGCCCTACTAGCTGTCACAAAGGTAATGACTGCTTGTTTTCTTCATTTAAAAGAACAAGGAACCACCACTGAATTACCTGATTTGGTTAGCTTTCAAGATTTTCAAGAACTCGTCGGCGTTCCTCAATATCTGCAAATAGAACAGAAGTTTAAATCATAACTGTTGTTCCTTGTCAATTGAAAATTTACGTTAGGCTTAGTGTACCTTTTGACAAAGAGGCTGCCAGAGCGATCGCTAATGGCAAAATCCGATGTTCCTGAATTTGAATCCGGGCGTGGAGTGTTTCTGCTGTATCATCCGGCAATACTGGTACTGCGGCTTGCATTAATATTGGGCCACTATCCATTTCTAAACAAGCTATATGCACTGTACAACCAGTGATTTTTACCCCAGATGCCAAGGCTTGTTCTACGGCATGGATTCCCTTGAAACTAGGTAACAAACTAGGATGGATATTAATAATCCTCTCAGGAAAGGCATCAATGAAAACTGATGTTACCAATCGCATCCAACCTGCCAAAATCACCCATTCCACATCGTAGTGCCGCAATGTCTGCACAATTTTCTCATCAAATTCTTCTCGGCTTTGATAGTTGCGGTGATTCAATAAAACAGCTTCTACACCTCTATTGGCTGCTCTAACGGCTGCTTTCGCTGAGGGGTTATTGTAAATTAAAACTTGAATTTGGGCATTTAGCTGTCCATCTTGGATAGCTTGGGCAACTACATCAAAATTGCTGCCATTCCCAGAAGCCATAATTCCCAGTTTTAAAGGGGCGACTTGTTGGCAATCATCGCTAATGTTGGGAGAAACCAAGCTAAGGGTAGAATCAGGGCGGAAGGTCATAAACAGCTAAGAGGGAAAATTATAGATGTCAAAAATATATACTAAGTCGTGGTTGGATAATGATACAGTAGCTGCCTAGATTTTTCTCACATAAAAATAAACGCTTACTATAGGCGCTATCTGCGACTAAGACGGGCGTGGATATGGTGTTGTATCAAGCGCGAATAAGTGAAAAGTGCGTTGTTGTGGTTGGTCAATTAACTCAGACACAACCCTAATTAAGTTGTTTGGTTTTTCTGCTTTTTGTTCTTCGTTTGTCTCCCGAATACCTATATTAAATGATTCTTTGATTGCTTTATAATGGAGTTATAGCTTCTAGCAAACAAAGGGCTTAAAGATAACTCTGCAATGGAATCGGCTCTCGTATTCCCAGCTATTGCATCCAACAAATCCATACAGGCATCGCTACATGATTCAAAACATTTGTAAAGTTTTTGTCTAAAATCAAGGAAAAAGCGCTATTAATTAATTGGATTTAATTGAGGCATAGCCATCAGTATTTACCCACAGACACTTAGTCGTTGATATTACTGCTAGATGAATAAATTTATCTTTTTTTTATACCTGTATTTTGTTTGCGTAAATCATCCGCGAACTCATTCTTTTTTGTCCAAAGTCCAATAACAAATATCAACTAGCAAACGTACATGTAGGGGATGATACAAAATGTCATCTTCGTTGTCATAACTTAGGAGCTTTGTGGTGATGAAATCTTCAAATTCGTTTTTAGCGGTAGCACTGGCGATCGCTTCCTTGAGTTTTAGCGTATCCGTCAAAGCCGATACCGTGAATGCCCGTTGCGATGTGTTCCCAAAAGGAGAAGACCGCGCCACATCCTCTGGTCGGTGTACCTTTTCCCAACGGCAGGGTGGGGTTAGCATTCAACTGGAAAATGGTAGTAGCTATGACCTGCGCCCTTCGGGTAATCAACCCGGCAATTATCGCGATCAAAATGGTGATGCTGCCTATCGAGAAGCTGGACTGGGTGACAAGGGACAGATTTATCGCCTCGCCACTGAGTCAATTTTTGTCTATTGGGATACAGCTACCTCTAGACAAAACTCAGGTAACAGAAATCGTAGGGCTGCTGCTAGGCGTCAGCCTGATGCGGGTACTACCGTCTCTCGGTTGGGTGATTTAGTGGGGGCAAGGGCAGGACAGGCAGAAAACACAGTGAAACAACGGGGCTATCGATTCGTCAAGAGTTCTCCTTCGGAAAATTCTGTCTACAGCTTCTGGCTAGAAGGCAGAACCAACTACTGTGTGTCCATCCTAACAGAGCAAGGACGCTACCAATCGATCGTTTACACGGGTGGGGCAAGGGATTGTCAGAAGTAGTTGCTATCTGGACAAACAATCCAATTTAGAGGGCAGTGACTTAAGGAGTAGATATTACCTACTTCTTAAGCCAGGTATCGGTTAACAGATTGTTTGTCGTCTTAACAGATTAATGGCGTCCGATCAGAAACTGCTAAAATCTCAAATCAACTCAGATCAAGGAGTTATAATTTTTTGAGCATCCTTCACAAGGCACGGATTAGCGATCGCTTCAACAACTGAAAACCATATGATGTAAGGTTTTCTCTTTCGATAACATCAATCTGTTAACCGACACCATATAAACTTAATGCAACCAATAAAAACCTTGCGAATAGTAGCCCCTACTATTTTGGGTTTATTGACTCTTACAGTGACTCATTCTGTTAATGCTCAAGCAGTGATTGATACTTTAGACAACGGTAATCTGACTGTGACTGGCATGAAATCAGGAAGTGGCTGCACTGTCCTTTTTAAGCCTCAGGGAGAGATCCTTCAACGGGGCCGATCCTGTAATTCAACAGAAGTCCGTAAAGCCCAGACAGCGATCGATAGCTACCTGCGGGAACAAGACACATCTGACAATCACAATGGCAGATCGTCGCGCCAAAGTCTGACGTTGATCTGCTATGGTGAAGGTCGCAAACCGGGTCTCACAAACGGCTATGAATATGAATGGAACGAACGCCGCCATCGCTACGAATCACGTAATCGCATAGAGTCAACGACTGACGACTTCGATTCCGATGTTCAAGTTGAAATCCGTGGCACAGAAGGAAAAATCCATCTGACCGGAAAGCTTATCGCCCCGATCAATTCGCGCGGTGACAATGGATGGTGGAAACTCGACGACCTTCAGGTCGAACCCGATCGAATTACGGGAAAATACCGGATGAACGGGCTAAATAAACCGCGTGTCAATATTGACCGGCGCAGCGGCAGGATCGCCATAGATGGGATTGAAAAGTTCCGGGGAAACTGCGACTCAGGCGATTGGAGCGGTAGCAGGAACCGTTTCTAGCCTAAGAACTTACCCAAGCGATCGCCTATGGTAAAATCCGATGTTCTTGAATTTGAATTCTGGCGTGGAGTATTTCTGCTGTATCATCCGGCAGTACTGATACTGCGGTTTACATAATTATTAAGCTAAGAGGAAAAATTATAGATGCCAAAAATATATACTAAGTCGTGGTTGGATAATGATACAGTAGCTGCCTGGATTTTTCTCACACCAGCACTAATTTTGCTGGGCGTTTTTATCATTTGGCCGATCGCCTATTTGTTTTATCTCAGTTTCACCGCTGGTAGTTTCACTTTAAAAGGTACTTATTGGATAGGCTTAAAAAACTATTGGCGCTTGCTACTCAACCCCGACTTCTGGCAAGTTCTGGGTAACACCTTTTATTTTACTGTTGCCACGATCATTCCCAGTTTAGTTATCTCTTTGGGGTTGGCTGTGCTATTAAACCGCTCCATTCCCTTGCGGGGAATCCTGCGAAGTGCCTATTTTCTACCTTCAATTATCTCACTTGTGGCAGCAGGTTTGGGATTTCGCTGGCTGTTTCAAACATCAGGGCCAGTTAACGGACTTTTAAATTTTTTTGGCATTCCAGCCATACCCTGGCTAGGAGACACATTTTGGGCAATGCCGGTACTTATTTCAATGAGTATTTGGAAACAACTGGGTTTCAATATGGTAGTTTTTTTAGCAGGGTTGCAAGCAATTCCTCTCAGTCGTTATGAAGCAGCAGATTTGGATGGAGCAAATGCTTGGCAACAATTTTGGTATATTACTCTGCCCGGATTGCGCCCGACTGTGATATTTGCAATCATCACTACCGCGATTTTTACATTGCGGAGTTTTGAGCAAGTTTATGTGATGACGGGCGGGGGGCCACTGAATTCGACTAATTTGCTAGTTTACTATATTTACCAAGAGGCTTTTGGTCAGTTTGATTTTGGTTATGCAGCAGCAGCAGCGACGGTGTTACTAGCAGTGACGCTGGTACTAGTGTATTTGCAACTGCAAACTTGGGGAGAGGAGTAGGGGGAGTAGGGGAAGCAGGGGGGATTTTGGAAGTTGCTAAATTATCTCGCTTTCTCTGCAATGCGAAAAAATGCAGTGCATTCAATTAGAAATAGCTAAAGTTTTTACTTCTTATACTTATATAAGCTGCGATATTCCCAAGGATTCACAAATTTAGTATCACTCCAAACGCCAAGCCGTTGTTCTTTCGCCTCAGCTTCGGCTTGTTGAACTAAGTTTTTACTAGGACACTTGTTTAAATAGGGACGATACACTTTTGCTAACCCTTCTTGCAACAATACCTGTTGTACAAAAGTGCCATTTTTTAACCGGACTTCGGCAATTTGGCGTCCATAACGATCGCGATCAGTGATATTCAATGTCACGCGATCGCCTCCTTGTTGCACCAGTTGTTGCACTCGTTGTTGGGCTTTTACACCCCAAGTAAATTGATTGCGATCGCTAGTGCGTTTACTCTGCTTTTCTTTGTTAGTATGAGCTATTTCTGGCGCATCTAGACAGGCAAAGCGCACGGTAAGATTTTTGCCATTGGTATCTTTCACTACTAAAGTATCGCCATCACTCACTCGCTCAACCGCGTCTCCAGAAGTACTGACAAAGCGATCGCAGCCGATCAAACCCAAAATCATGATAGTTGCACAAAGCCAAAATCCCACTGGTTTAGTTAATTTATCCATTCAAACTTACCTGCATTACCTCTGTGGGATGATATTAGCAAAATGCAAAGATATATTTGTTAACTGTAGGCAATTCAAAATCCCAAAAGCTAAGACCCTTTGGCGGCAACCGAATAGAAAATGCAGATTAGTATAAGAATTGTAACCTTCCAATTGTTAGCGGGAATTCCTGATGAACTTCTTGACTCACATTCTGCATTTAGCTGGTTCAGGTGCTTTTGCCTATTACTCTGCTGCTCAAATTCGTGATTTGAAAACCCGCCCCAACATCCTTGCGGGGTTTCAGTTGGCCGAATCTGGCTCTGTGCCGTTTTTATCTGCACTTAGCGATCGCGCAGCTGCTGAAGGCGATACATGGCTAGCGGAAAAACTAGCAAAACATGCATCAGATGAAACTAGGCATGGTAAAATTTTTGCCCACGCCTTACAGCAGTTGGATAAACAAGTTATAGATTTCAAGCGTCAACCCCAAACTCCATCCACAAAAAAATCACAGCAGCGTAGTCCCTTTTTCGCAGCATTCTTTGAGGGCTACCCTCAAGAACAGCTCAAACCTGCTGTGATTGATTGGAATGTGTTTATGGCTAGCACATACATTCTGGAGTTAGATGCTAGCAAAGACTTTGCGCGAATGGCGAAAGTATTACCTGATAACGAGCCAACTGCTCGGAACTTGAAGTTAGGAATGCTAAATATTGCCGAAGATGAAACTGGACACGCGGCTTATCTCTACGAAGCGATGATGCGACGGATGTCTGCAACTGAAGTGCAAAAACTCGTAGATATGTGGCGAACCCGCAAGGTAAATGCCGTGTTGGCAATGGTTGGCGGTATTCTCCAACGCAATGGTGAAACGCGATCGCTAGTCCAAGATAGTGCGCCATCGGAAATCGATTCTGAATTGATAGCTACGTAATTATAGATATCCTTGAGTATCTAATGTTAAAAAATTGAGAACATTTAACATCTAGCTTTCAAGGCAGGAGGTCTACCTCTTGCCTTTTTTAAATTAATTCCCCACTTCTTTGACGCGCTATTCCCAAATAGTTTTTAACCTGAGGATTTATTTTTTCACCAATATAATCTGTTTATTTACGCCAACCTGTACTAGTAAGTGTTTACCTAATTTTTCAAAATCGTGAAACTTTTACTAAACTGGTAAAAAATTCAGTGCAAAAGCCATTTAAAAAATTGTAACTTAGCCTTATTGTACTTTTATCCTCTTTATCCTACCAACAAAAAATAAAGTCAAAAGTCTTATTAAATTAAGACTTTTGACCAAAAAATCATAATTAATAGCATTGTGTAAGAAAATCAAGGCTTCAACTTTCTTCCTAATATGAGGTTTAAAAGTTAGCTTCGATTTTTAGTTGGCGAAAGTGATGGAGAGGGTTAACATAGTCGAATTTAAAACTATTAACAATTGTGATAAAAACTAATAACTCTACCAGCGTGTTGCGTTTTTGAATAACGACGAAACAATTACCAATTATTAAGAAGAAAGATAACGCTGTATAAGTATCAAATTAGGTAACTATATGAAAACTTTTGCAATATCATCTACAGAAGCTCTTGCTGGTTCTGATTTTTGGAAACTCATTTTTAGTGTAGACATCTCTATCGTCAACACACCGATACCGCTGTTCAAAATCGTTTTTAATGGCGTATCATTTCCTTATTCCTTTTTCCGCAATCTAAATCTTTACACTTTGAATAATTATTGAAATTTCAGTGAAATTACGGATTATTCTGAAGAGTTTATATTGTTATATATAGTACACTGATCGGGATAAACCAGGAGTAAGCCAATAAAGGCGGTACAAGCGTAACATCAATTTGAAAAAATGCATACGTAGAAGAGTGCAGTATAAATTACCCTATATCGCACGACGGATGGATGCGAAGACTCAAAACTCAGGAAAAATAGTATATTGTCATCCATCAATAAATTGTTGTTGTAGTTTGAATTGGTGAATTCTGAATTCGGAATAATTTTGGTCATTTACGACTCAAGTGTACTTCATACTTGTGCTAAAAAATTTAATAGAAAAACATGACTAATTCAAATCAAGAACTCAAACCTACCCTCGGACTGGTAGCAATTACAATTAATGCAATGGCGCTGATTGCACCGGGTGCCTTTCTGTGGACAACGTACCAACTTCAAGCACCTCCCGATTCTGCTAAGAATATGTGGGCAGCGATCGCTCTTGCGACTTGTATTGCCCTGATGACAGCAAGTTGTTATGCAGTACTCTCTAGGGCTTATCCTGAAGCAGGTGCAGGCAGTTCCTACTACTATGCAGAAGCGGCAATTTTAGCAAAAGAGGAGCATAAGCACTTTCGTTTAGCGCGTTTGGCAAAGTTTGTGACTGGCTGGGCAGCGCACTTATACTACTGGGTGTACCCTGGCATTATGATTAGCTTTATGGGAACGCTCGTCGTTTACATTGGGCAACTCTTTAATCCTGATTTTGCTTCGGGTTGGTTCAGTAAAGCCTTAATTTGTATTATCTTTGCTGGGGTTGTTGGCGGTATTGCTTTGATGGGCGTTACTGGTTCTACCATGATCAATATCATCATCAATATAGTTCAGATTAGCTCTCTGACGTTTCTTGGGCTGTTGATGATTCTTTACCGATTAGGGCATTCCAACGTGAATTATGAACATGCGAATGCGCTTAGTGTCGTTGTTCCTCACGATTTGTCTGGATTGATTTATCAAGCTACTATCGCGATTCTTTTAGTAGTTGGATTTGAATCTGCAACCGCAATGGCAGGAGAAGCGGTTAATCCTCGACGAGATATTCCTAAAGGTGTTATTTTATCGTTATTTATCCAAGCTTGTTTATGCTACTTTTTTGAGTATTTTGCGGCGAACTTTTTTATTGGCTCTCAATATACTGCAACCGTTGATGGTAAAACAGTGACAGGATTTACAGCAGCATTCTCATCGGGTGCGCCGATCGGAGACATAACAAAAATTTTGGGGAATACGCTGCTGTTTGGCAATGGATTTATTTTACAGATTATTATCGCCAGTACGGTAGTGATGGCACTCTTTGGAACTGCGCTTTCAGCGCTTTCAACGGGAGTACGAATCAGTTATGCAATGGGAATAGATCGCGAGTTGCCAATAGTTTTTGGCTTCTTACACGGTCGCTACAACACACCCTATATCGGGATTTACTTTTTGACTGGACTATCGGCTTTGATTGGTGCTTACGCAGTACAGAATGTAGATAACGTCACGATCGTCACGTTAGTTTCTAACATTGGTACGTTTATGCTTTATGGACTTACTTGCGGAGTCACGTTGATTGCAACCTTAGAACACTTGTTAGATGGCGAACGCAATCGAATTAAGACAATTGTAATTCCCTTGTTAGGCTTGGTGATGAATCTGCTGATGGTTTGCGGAATTTTCTATTATGGTTTGACCGGAACTGGTAACGCAAAAACGAATTCTCTAACGGCAATCGGGATTGCGATCGCCTTCTTCGTCGCTGGATTTGCTTACCTGATTGGAGATAGCTTACTCAAAGGCAAACCGCTGTTCTTGCCGTCCAATTTCAGTCATCCATTACGCGATCAAGCCAACTCCAGGCGGTAAAGTTCTTGAACCACAGCGCTTTTTGATCATTCTTATTCATTCAAACAATTAATAAGAATGCTTTCCCAAGTTAATCATGCGTCAATCCTAGCTGTCAAACAAACTTCAATCATTAGGCAATTGCAATCTTATGAACTTAATTCTTGCCATGATTCAGCCCTCTAAATTAGATCCTGTAAAGGAAGCTTTGGTCAAACTTGGTATTCAGGGAATGACCGTTACAGGTGCGAAGGGCTTTGGACGGCAAAAGGGGCAGCCGCTTGCCTTTCTGGGGCTGTTAAATATGGAAAACAAACCTTTCACGATCGACTTTGTACCCAAAGTTAGAATTGAACTTGTAGTTAACGATAATATGGTGGATATGGTTGTCGATACTATTGTGGCAACGGCTAAAACTGGGACTATCGGCGATGGCAAATTGTTTGTTATTCCAGTTAGCAGAGCGGTTAGAATTCGCACAGGCGAAGAAAATGAAGCAGCTTTGACCATTGAAGAACCTGCAACGCTAAGTCATCCGCTTAAAGAGTAATGATTCAATCTTTGTTGCTTTTTGTACTGGCTGGACTATGTGAAATTGGTGGAGGCTATTTATTCTGGTTGTGGCTGCGCGAAGGAAAAAGCCCTTGGTTAGGCATTTTTGGGGTGATTATTCTGGCGATTTATGGTGTCCTGCCAACGCTACAACCTCTTAATTTTGGACGTGCCTATGCTGCCTATGGTGGCGTTTTCATTGTACTGTCGATTCTATGGGGTTGGATAATCGATCGGGTTGCTCCTGATAAATACGATTGGTTGGGAGGATGGATAGCGCTTCTAGGCGTTTTAGTCATTTTGTACGCGCCTCGACACTAGAAATCAAACTTGATATCATGTCAAGTTGAACACAAGTGAATTGCCAACCAAATCAAGCAATCGTAAGGATTTGGAGATTGCTTCGTTTGAACGTTCCAACTTCGTTGCACTCGCCTAAGTAATTTGCTAGGTATAATCTCATATCTTACTACGATCGCCAAAATACAGTTGGCGATCATTTTTTTGTCAAATTTTATATTAAAATTTACCAATTAGCTTATTCGATTTATTTTTACAGAATATGCTAGAAAAGTAGTATATGATACAGAATGAATATAGCTTTTAAGGTACAGGTAATGTTCAAGACCATCTTAACCAGGCGCAGACAAGTAATTGGAACGTTTTCTAGCCGTGAGGCAGCAGGACAAGCCTTAGATCAACTGGTTGTTTCAGGTTTTCCAATTGCACAGGTGTTTCTATTGGGTGAAAATTCAAGCGATCTGTGCCAGAATTCTTCTACCTCAGCAGAACTTCCCTCTGATTCATTTGGAACCGTTACAGGCACTGCAACTGGACTGAAGAAAGGAATGGTTCTTGGTAACTTGGTAGGTGGTGCAACCGGGCTGGTATTGGGAGCCGGACTTATTGCTCTGCCTGGGGTGGGCCAATTGATGCTATCTAGTGCGATCGCATTTGTACTTTTGAGTGGCGGGGTTTGCACGGCTGCTGGGGGATTAACGGGGGGATTGATTGGTTTAGGACTCACTTCAGAACAAGCTAAAGAGTATAGTCGACAAATTTCTAGAGGAAGCTTTTTGATAGTCATTGAAGGAACAGCACGAGAGATTGATCGTGCCCAACACTTGCTCAAAAAATCTTCCTGGAAAAAGAATTAATTATGTGATTTTGTTTGAAGAAGCGCTGCTTCTGCAACGCCCCTTCAGGGTCGGTGATTGGTTGCGCGTTGGCAATAGCGAAGACCAGGTGATCGAAGGGCAGGTAATTGATATTAATTGGCGATTTGTTCGCCTGCTAACTCTCCAGCGCCAGGTGATTGTCGTTCCCATCAGTTCAGTGGAAAACAAATAATCAATAATTACAGCCAACCAGAACGCATTTATAACCAACGCATCAATATTGGTTTCTCATACGATAGCCCCCCTAACCTCGTCAAGCAGGTACTACAAAGTAGCGCTCTGGCTACACAAGGAATATTAGCCGAACCCGAACCAGAGAGCAAAACCACATCCTATGATGAGACTGCAATTATCTATGAGGTGGAATTCTTTATCGAAAACTTTGAGGATGTGGAGCAGATACTTGATAGATTTATGACGCGAATCTGGTACGCAGCACAGCTGCCAAAAAAATTTAGTCCATCAAATAGAGCAGTTAAATCTTGTGGAGTGTTATGGATGTACCTATACTTTGAACTAACGGTACTACCCAGCAAGCCTGAGTAAGGTACTTCCTAAAAACTAACTATGAAAGCTGAAGCAGAAAACAATAGCAGGCTGACTTGTGAAGTAGAAACTACCCTAAAGGTGATTGGCGGACGCTGGAAAGTTTTGATTATTAGAGAATTAATGATTGGCGTCAAACGGTTTGGCCAGTTGCAACGGGCTTTACCTGGAGTTACGCAAAAGATGCTAACCCAACAACTTAGAGAAATGGAGGAAGACGGCATTATTCATCGACAAGTTTATCCCCAAATTCCGCCAAAGGTAGAATATTCTCTAACGCCTTTAGGGGAAACTTTGCAACCAATTCTCTATGCTATGCATGAATGGGCTGTTCAACATTTAGCTCCAACAAATTACCATGAATATTGATCATGAGTAATAAGTAGATGGGTTGAATTATATACAGGTAGCTGCAACTTTTTTGAGTAGAGCTAATTGAGTAGTTTAGTCTTGTATCAAATATGTGTATATATACTTACTATCTTCTGTCAATCTCCTGACTGAATAAATCACGTTTAGCTAATTTGTTTAGTCAGGGGATTGTTAAGAAATCTAAAAACGAAATTTCAAGCGATGCTTACGGCAGGCTGCGCCTACGCAGCTTCACCTGAAGATTGATTATAGGCACAAAGCAGATCCAACTATTGCCCGTTTTGATGAACTGCTATAAAAACCAGTAATATCGGGCCAACTCGTATAATTGAAAATGACTTTTAGACTAGCTCTTTGACATTTTGCCGTTCTTCGACAGTTGATTCACTAAAGACGGCTACGTACAACCATCCTGCTAAAATGGCTCCCAAGATAGGAGCTATCCAGAACAGCCAGACTTGCGAAAAGAGTTCTACACCTGCAAATAGAGCAACTCCAGTACTACGGGCAGGATTAACCGAGGTATTGGTTACAGGAATGCTTATCAGGTGAATCAACGTGAGTCCAAAACCAATTGCCAATGGTGCAAATCCTTTAGGAGCACGGCTATCAGTCACACCCAGAATAATCAGCAGAAACATGAAAGTCATTACAACTTCAGTAATCAGGCAAGCAAACAGCGTGTAACCACCTGGAGAGTGAGTCCCATAGCCGTTAGTAGCCAATGGATTGGAGCCAGTCAGGGAAAATCCAGTTTTGCCGCTAGCAATCAGGTAGATAATGCCCGCACTCACAACTGCACCAATTACTTGAGAGGCGATGTAAGGTAGTAAGTCAGACCCCGGAAAGCGCTTACCTGCCCACAGTCCAAACGAAACAGCTGGATTGAAATGACCACCAGAAATATGACCAAGAGCATAAGCCCCTGTGAGAACGGTAAGCCCGAATGCCAAAGATACACCGACTAATCCAATCCCCAATGGAAAAGAAGTATTCTCGCTGATTTTTGCAGCATCTGCTGTGTAGGCTGCGGCTAGAACAGCACTACCACAGCCACCTAAAACAAGCCAGAATGTGCCGATAAATTCGGCAAAACAACGTTTGATGAGAGACATTTTTGGAAAACTCCTTATTCAGCTACAAACAAAAAACTGAATGTTATAAACTGATAGTTAAATGACAGAAGTTTTGAGTCATTGCTGTTATCAGAAAACCGATTCAGGTTGTTTTGTTATGAAACTAAATCTAAAAAATAAATTGTGGTGATAAAATATAAAGATACCAGAAAAACTAAAATTACCAAAAATTCATTTAATTTCTTAATAATTTTGCTTAAATGATACATTTATTGAAATTATTAACTTAGTGCGTTTTCTGGAAAAAATATTCAAATTTATTTGAATTTTGCAATAATTTGATACACTTTAAACTGAAAAAAATCTGGGTTTTTTCTGTTACGTTCAATTACTTCATAACCGTTCAAGGGATGTAATATCATGTCCGGTTGAATACTTATAATACAATCTGCTTGGGTTAAGGCTAAAACTCTTTGTCGAGGAACAAGCGTCGGTACGAGCGTCACCCGGAGGGCTTGCCACAGCCTACCGCACAGAGAAGTCCGAGCTAAGGCTTCCCTTGACTGTGAGCGGAGATTTTCGGCGATAGCGCAGCTGCTGCGAGTCTGCGTACCCTTACTCTTAAAGCTGACACAAAGACATAAAATACGCAAAGATAAGTCCGAGTTAAAGAAGCCTTAACTCGGACTTTCCGCAAAATATAAAATTGAATTTATTCGTCAATTTGCCAGGAATCCTTAGTTAATTCTTCATCCAGAATTTTCTTAGGACGCACAATGATAATAATTTGTCCTAGTAGAGGAATTTCTGGCTCAGTTTCAAACCATTGAAAATCTAATTCACCACCATTTTCAACGACAAAGTAGCTGGAGGCATCCCATTGTCGTTGGGCACGATCTATCACTACTACGACTGGCCCTGTTTGGGTTTGGGTTTGGATGGGGAAGCGATCGCTATTCGCTAAAATCACTACTGGATCTTCTGCCGCCAACAGCACTTGCCAACCTGGTAACGGCACCCAAGCTTGCTCTCCAGAAAATTTAACCAAGCGAAATGGTTCAATTTCTGTGAGTATAGGCACAGCTTGCAAGTCTTGCCGTGACAATGGCAACTCGCCTACCACGGGCAAGATTCGAGGTAATTGTTCTTCAAATTCCAGGCGGTAAAAGGGTAAAATTGGAGCCGGACGCTGGGGAACGCTAGTAAAATCAGTCAGTAGCTGTTCGATTTGTTTTCTTGCTGCTGGCGTGTGAGCAAAGCGTAAACCCTTGGCGATCAGGCGCGATCGCTGCTGTAAATCTGTATTCTGGCGTGCCAGTTTCCAAACTTGGTGAGCAACAGCATCCCCAGGATGGGCAGAAAACCCTTCTGGCAAAGTGCGGTAATAGGAGAACTCTTTAATTGCTTTTGCTACTTCCTTCACCTCATCGGCGTCGATTTTGTGGACAAAGATCAGTTCGGCGGCGGCGGCGCGTTCTTCTTGAGTGAGCAAACGCAGTTCGTATAAAACATCACTACCACGTGTGGCATAGTGCGATCGCGTTGCTTCCGATACTCCAGAGTTTTCCAAAGAATTGTAAACTTGAGAACCAACAGTCACCTGATTTTGTTGAATCGGCTCAAATCCAGTCGCCTCAAAAATGTCTTGGGGATTGTAACCGGCTTTTAGCAACGAGGCGATCGCCGTTCCCCATTCCACCCAGTTGCCTTGTTTTTGCCTCAGCCTTCGCAGTAACTCTTGTGCTACATCGTTGGTATCATTTTCTTCGGGATTCTGAGCGTTGGGTGGTAAATCAGTCATAATCGGAGTGCGAGCTTCAACTTGAGAGGTTGATTAACACCTCATGAGCAAGTCTTATTCTAATCTATGAACTACCCAGACATACTGCTTTGAGTTCATCTATGGAAACTTATCTCGACTTTAATTTTCTGGAATACAGATATTAGGGGCGCACAGCTAGCTGTGCGCCCCTGCATCCAAAGGAGGTTTGTTAACGTACCTCATCCATCATCAAAACCGGCATATTTAGGCTGATTCACTTGATTCTTTTTGTGCAATTTTTTCACTCTTCAGATATTTGGGCAGGCAAATATCCTCTGTAGCACTCACAGTTACCATATTTAGAAATGCAAATTAACTCCGTAAAAACACTTAAAAAACTTGAGCTATTATCAACTAAACTTGGTATGGAATATAACAAGATAGTGAATATTTAAAGGAAATTTCTTATGGATAAGCCCAGTATCGAGATTGATCAAGTCCACTATCAAGTGATGACTCTCGAACGACCAAAAAAGCTAAAAATCCTGGTAGTTGACGATGAGCCAGATAATCTCGATCTGCTTTATCGCACATTTCGACGCGACTTTAATGTTCTAAAAGCTGATAGTGGGGTGAACGCCCTACAAGTTTTGGCAGCAGAAGGGGAGGTAGCGGTGATTATCTCCGATCAACGAATGCCAGAAATGAAAGGAACTGAGTTTCTCAGTAAGACTGTACCTCAGTTTCCCGATACGGTAAGAATAATTCTCACCGGATTTACTGATATTGAAGACTTGGTAGAGGCAATTAATGCGGGGCAAGTCTACAAATATATCACCAAGCCTTGGGACCCAGGGGAACTCAAGGCAGTGGTGCAAAGAGCAGCAGAAACCTACGACTTGCTCAAGCAACGTACAGAAGAATTACGCCGTGCTCATGCTCAAATAGCGCTGCTGAGTGTTTTGGTACAGGTAACTCAAGCAGCTTCTAGCTTAGAGGAAACTCTCGCTCCAATTGCTAGGGCTGTGAGTGAGACTTTTGGGGCAGAAGGCTGTATCCTACAACTTACAGATGGAAATACTCTGGTTGCGACTCAAGGAACTTATAGCGATACAGGTACAATAGAGAATTGGCTATCTCAAGACCCACTAACAAGGGAAGCGATCGCCACTGGGCAAATGCAACTTTCCTTAAATGTACTTAAAGACACTAAGTTAGTTGATGCTATTCACTACCAAAATACGGGTGTACAAGCACATTTAGTTATCCCAATTAGCTACCGTAATCAACTTTTGGGCGTATTGTCGCTACAGTGGAAACAACCATGCACTTTGCGGGAAGATGAATTAATGCTAATTAATTTATTAGCGCAACTGGTGGCGATCGCTCTTACTAGTAGTGGCTGCCATCAAACCATTGTGTAGTTGTCATTAGTCATTAGTCATTTATCCTTTGTCAAAAACCAATGACTAATGCCCAATGCCTAATGCCCAATACTTCTCTACCTTGGGCTGCGCCCTAAGCGTAGCTATGCCGCAGGCTTTACGACTACGCTCAGTACAAGTGCCCCATGCCCCATACCCAATGCCCAATGACTAACGAAATTCAGTCCATTTTTAACCGTATTGCTCCAGTTTATGACCAGTTGAACGACTGGTTGAGTCTTGGACAGCATCGAATCTGGAAGGAAATGGCAGTGAAATGGAGTGCAGCTAAATTAGGTGATACTACATTAGATTTGTGTTGCGGTAGTGGTGATTTAGCCTTACGTTTGGCACGGCGTGTAGGAGCAACAGGACAGGTGTACGGAGTAGATTTTTCCCAAAACCTGCTAAAAACTGCTTCATTACGTTCCCAAAGGCAGTACCCCCAACCTGCTATTACCTGGGTAGAAGCCGATGTGCTAAATTTACCCTTTGATGACAACCAATTTGATGCCGCAACAATGGGCTATGGTTTAAGAAATGTTAAAGATATTAAGAGCAGTCTCCAAGAGTTATACCGTGTTTTGAAGCCGGGTGCTAAAGCCGCAATTTTAGACTTTCATCGACCGAGTAATCTTCAGCTACGTACCTTTCAGCAGTGGTATTTGGACGGTTTCGTGGTACCAGTTGCCAATTATTTAGGTTTAAAAGAAGAATATGCTTACATCAGTCCCAGCTTAGACCGTTTTCCCATTGGAAAACAGCAAATAGAGTTAGCGTGTCAAGTTGGTTTTGCTGTTGCCACCCACTACCCCATTGTGAACGGTATGATGGGAGTGCTGGTAGTCAGCAAATTTTAGATTTTAGATTTGGGATTTTGGATTGGGGACTGCGGAATAGGTAATGGCTAATGGAAAATCGTTAGTAGTTAGTGGAAAAATAACTCATAACTAATAACCGCCAATTACCAATCCCCAATCCCTAATTTCTAATCTAGAATCCAAAATCCAAAATCCAAAATCCAAAATCCTGTGGACTGGTCTCATCTTTGGCTTTATGTGTCTCCCCCGGTACTGGGTGGAATTATTGGCTATTTCACAAATGATATAGCCATCAAAATGTTGTTCCGTCCTTACCGAGCAATTTACATTGCTGGACGAAGAGTACCCTTCACCCCTGGATTGATTCCCCGCAACCAGGAACGTCTGGCTCAAAACATTTCCAAGACAATCATGGGATCACTGCTGACGCCACAAGAATTGCAAAATCTGGCGCGGCGTTTGTTGCAAATAGAACGTGTGCAAGCAGCAATTCTCTGGTTGTTGCGGCTGGCGATTGAACAAATCAAAACAGATGAAAACCAAAAAACTGCCAAAATTGTGGCGGGAATTTTGCGGGATTTACTAGGGGAATCCTTGCCACGATTGCTTAAGGTTTTAGCACGACGTGAAGATTTTTTGGAAGTACAGATAAATCAAATTTTTGACCAGATATTGCTGGAATTTCAACTGAGTGAAGAACAAGCTACGCGGCTTGCTGATTGGTTGCTGCAAGCAGTTTTACCGCCAGATATGCTGCGCCAAGCGATAATTGATTTTTTGACCGATCGCACAATTCAAATTATTGATGAAGGCTTTCGAGAAAAAACTAGTGGTACTTATTGGGTAGTAGCAAATTTGTTTGGCTTACGTAATACTCTTACACGCTTACGGACTTTTTGCTTGGATGAGAAAGAGGCTACCAATACTCGCTTGCAGGAATTGACTCAAGATTTGCAAATGCGCGATCGCATTAGGAAATTACTGCAAAATTTATCATTACAAAACTTGCCAATGGGTACGGTGCGACAACTCCGAAAGACCACCCGCGAAAGTGTCCGCCATTATCTGCAAAATAGTGGTAGCGATTTTTTACAAGGATTAACTGATTCTGTTGATTGGGAAAATATTGCTGGAGTCCTGCTGAATCGTCTTAGTACTTCACCTGTTGTCAGTACTTCTTTAGAAGTCATGAGTCAAGAGTTGGCTCTACTTTTAGATAAGTATTTGGAAAAAGATTTAGAAGTAATTGTGGCGCAGGCGATTCCGATTTTGTCGATAGATGAAGTGATAGTTGACCGTGTGAAATCAACTTCACCGGCTGATTTAGAAGCTGCAATTGAGGGAATTGTAAAAAATGAATTGCAATCAATTGTGACTTTAGGTGGTGTTTTGGGTTTTGTTATAGGGTTATTGCAGACAGTGTTTTTAATATTAAGTCAATATTAATTTTTTGTTTTTGCGTGTAAATTTTTATCAAATTATAGTTGCAAGTTAGCCAGATTCGGAAGCGAGTGACATCGCTCTCATTTTTATTCAGAGCAAGCGGATTCATGTGCGAGGCAAGAATTACGAATTACGAATTATGTGATTCACCTTCTATCTCTTTTCGTAACAACTTTGCCTCCTCCAATGATAATCCAGTAACTCTTATCACTTCTGCCAAAGGCATTTGGCTTTTGAGCAGATTCACAGCTACCAGACGAATGCCTTCTGCCTTACCTTCTGCCTTACCTTCTGCTCTACCTTCGGCTTTAGCTTCAGCCTCAATCTCTTGATAAATAACAGATTCGCGCATATAGTCTCTCCGTAATACTCTTTGAATTAACCCTTTCTCTAATACTAGACCAGCTAGAATTGCTGTGGCAGCTGCGACATTACTCTGCAACCGTTGGTCAGGAATCGCTATAATTTCCTGTGCTACTTGCTGTAATCTACTTGCACGGTCATCTGTCCCACCCAACACCGCCAATGGAAATAAACCCGGATAACGCAAAAATACTTCTGTCGGCTGTTCCCATAGTCGAACTACCTCGAACTCGTGGCGAGTACCAGCTATGTTAAAAGTATTTTGTTGCACGAGTTCTGAGCTTGTTTCTTTAAGATAGATCACCACTTGACGCATCTGCTTTTGGGGAAAGCGGCGATACACTCGCAAGCGATAGTCAATCATCCGAAATGGAATATTAGCATCGGCGTGAGTCTGAAACTCTAGGTGAAGCACTATTTTTGCCGATTCCAATAAAATTAGTGCATCGGCTCGAATGGGTTCCAACGAAAGTTCAGAAGGACTTAACTCTGTGAGGGAAATAGGTTCTCCTAACAGCCAAGTGGCAAAGTCGGTGGAAAAGTTTTCGGCGAGGAATTTGCAGATGTTATCAAACATCAAAAAATCCTACCACTCCAAAAGTTCAAATTGGGTCGTAGTCACTAAAAAACCATCTTTAATAACGCGAAAATTGGAATTTTGAAACAGCGATCGCTTAACTCAAAATATGTGCTAAATCCAGCACAAATCCAGCTAATACATCCTCTCCTGATAAGCTAGTAGGCGATCGCAAAACCTCGACATCCTGTCCTGGGCGGTAAATTTCCACCTGTTGGTTCTGGGGGTCAATTAGCCAGCCTAAACGCACACCGTTGTCAATGTACTCCTGCATTTTTTGTTGCACAGTCTTTAAGCTGTCTGAAGCAGAGCGTAATTCTACCGCAAAATCGGGAGCGATCGGTAGGAATCTGGCAGGGTCTGGATTCAGGGCTTCTAATCGCTTCCGACTCACCCAGGATGCATCAGGAGAGCGATTTGCACCATTAGGGAGTTTGAAACCCGTTGAGGAGTCAAAAGCCAAACCTGTGCCATCAGCGTCAGCCCAATTACCTAAGCGCTGTGTCAGTCTACTATTGCGATTTCCGCTTTCCCATCCAGTTGGTGGCATGATAATTAATTCTCCCTCTACCGTGCGCTCAAGTCGCAAATCTCGATTATTTTGACACAGCTGGAAGAACTGCTCATCTGTTAATTCAATGGTGGGGCTGAGGTTCAGAATTAGGGCAGTCATAGTTTGCCTCTCAATCTTGCTAACTGTAGCGTAGCACCTGGTTGACATGCTGGGTTAACCAGCTAATAATTACCATGCTTACTAGAGAGCTATTTCAATCCATGTAGAAATTTGTTTCACTGTTATCTGTCCGATAACGGCAGATGAGAGTTGAGGTTTTCTCTCTCAGCTTCTACTATAGGATTCATACTTGAATATTGAAATATACTTATAACTGGCAATGCCTACCACATAAGGATTTTGGTGAGCTATAGATACTTAAATTTTTTCAGAAATCAAATATGAGTCCTATAGCAGCACGCTGTATTCAATCACACCCTTTTATTGTTCTGTTGAATTAGCACATTTAGTCTAAATTTCAGAACCTGTCCTCGCCCAAAAGTAAACAGAGAAAGCGTTAAAGCTCTCCTTGAATGCTTATGGCATCATTTTGCTATACTATTGATATTTAGTATTAAATTTTACATATAGTTGGGAATTATCTTAGTTAAAGGCTTATATTGTAAATCTGATTAATATTAGAGAGTATATTAAATGAAAGAAAGACAAAAAATCACTAGGTTTGACGGAATATCAAAGTGGTTATCTAACTCAGTTAGTGAATCTGAAGATAAGCGGTACACACATCGTCTACTAACAGAAGATAAAAGCCAACGAGATATAATTATCGATAAATTAATATTAATCGTTCAAAAAGCCCATGAAGATGCTCGATATCGCCTTCGTAAATTAGCAGGAAATTCTCTCACTCCATTTGGGGATTTTTCAGACAACGATCCAAGCAATGGCTATCCTGAGCGTCTTAATATTATATCCCGTCAAGGTTATTTTGGAGAGATATTTTCAGGAATCATTGCTGAAAATTTTGCTCCTTTTGGGCAGGATGATTGGGAAGTTCCTGCTTTTCTTTTTCGATTTCATCTAGTTGAGTTTCAGCATTTAGAATTTCTAAATCAAACTGAAAAGATTGCAAAAAAGCGACCTGGACGTACAGGTGATGATTGTCTTGCTTTTCTACGTAACAGCGAAGGAGTAATTATTGCTTCTCTAGTTTGTGAAGCTAAATGCACAACTAATCATTACACAGAAATGATAGCTGAAGCGCATAAAAAGGCAAGTGAATCGCATATAAGACCTGTTGATACCCCACAAATAATTGATATTTTGCAGGATTACGATGATCCTTTTTCATCTGAATGGGTTAAATCTCTAAGAGTTTTGTGGCTAGGACCAGTTGATAAAAATTATGAGCGCTGTGATTTAATTAGTTATATTTGTGGTAAACATCCTGTCATAAATCCGACGTGGATATCTCCCGACAAACCACACGAACAATATACAGCAGCAAGAAGACTTGAAGCGGTTGAAATTCATCTTCATGAAGTTGAAAATCTTGTTACAACTGTCTATAGTCAGCCAGCAAGTACAACACCTTCAGTAAATATTTCTACCCAGACAGTTCAACAACCAGATGACTCAGAGGTTGCAAAAGCAAACTCTGATGTCATAGTAGAGGGGGAAGTTCTGCAAAATGAGATGACTCAACCAAACAGATGTATGGTTGACATCAGAACAGCCAACAATTTTAATTTGCACTTATGAAAAAGCAGAAGCTTTAATCAAATTTTTAGGATCTTTATTTATTCGTAGAGTATCGCTTATTGTACTTGATGAAGCCCATGCAGTTCAATTTGATGGTAATAAAAATTCTTTGCAAAAAGCTGAGAATAGATCGTTACGCTTGGAATCTTTAGGTGCAAGACTTTTTACCTATATAGAACAAAATCACAGCCGAATCATCGCACTATCCGCTGTTGCTTCAGAAACAGAAGTAGCATTAGCAAACTGGATAGAGAATCAAACCAACGCTAGCCCAGCAAAGACGTATTACAGAAGTACACGCCAATTAATAGGGCGGCTTGAATGCTTACCAGGAAGAAGATTTGAAATACGCTATGACTTACTTGATGGCAGAAGATTGGAATTTGAGGAAGGTGGTGAAGCTGATACACCTTTTATTCCACGTCCTTTTGAGGCATATCACCCTGCATCAAAATGGGAAAAAGAAGGCCCAGAAAAACGGCTACGCCCCTATCTTTTTTGGGCAGCTATACATTTAGCTGCACCAGATGAAAAAGGACAAAGACGTGCTGTTCTTATTTCAGTCACACAACAGATTGGTGGTTATGCTGAAGACTTCCTCAAATTATTGAATTCAACATGGTCAAAAGTAGAAAAGCCTTCATTTTTTAAAGACCCTAGTGTCGTGCAGTTTAATAATGTACCAATCAGGTTTTGGAATATTCTGCTTGATACAGATTGTCTAGCTGGGATTTTATTTTTAAGATCAAAAAATCATAATATTTGGCAAAAGTGTTTACGTTCGTGTGAAGATTATTTCGGTACTGAATCCCGTGAGTATAAGCTGCTAAAGAAAGGAATTATAGTACATCACGGAAAAATGCCAGGTTTGATGGCTCGATTACTTATCGATGTCATAGATGAAAGAATTGTACATTTAGTTTTAGCAACATCAACTCTTTCGGAAGGGGTTAATCTTCCTTTTGAAACAGTATTAATTCCAAGTTTAAGACGTGGTACGGGAGAACTAAATATTCGTGAATTTGGTAATTTAGTTGGCCGTTCTGGAAGACCTGGATTTGGCACAGAAGGGCGTAGTTTAGTATTACTTAGTAATTCATCAACAGATTGGAGCGACAAAGAAGCACGGAAAAGATACTTATCTTTGATAAAAGAATTAGAGAATCAAACACAGGCAATTAATCCAAGTGCAAATCCTCTAAGTCCTTTAGCAGAATTACTGCTACGTTTGGAAGAACAATGGCAGCTAATTTCTAGTTCTAATAGACAGGATAATTTTTTAACATGGCTGGAAAAAACTGCACCTATTGACTGTGGCAATAATCTTTCTGATGCACAATTATCAGCTATTGAAACTTTAGATTCGCTGGATAGTATTTTACTCTCTGCAATTGTTGAAATTGAACAGCTAGCAGCTAAAGATTTAAGCCCTAATGAATTGGAAGAGCAATTGCAAAAAATTTGGCAACGAAGCTTTGCTCATTACGCCAGCCGTGAACAAGAAAGATTAGAAAATTTATTTATCAGCCGAGGTGTGGCACTGAAAACAGAAATTTATAAAGATTTATCACAGCGTCAGCGCTTGTATCGCACTAGTTTACCACCACGTGATGGAAATCAGCTTTTAACTCTTTATCCTAGACTTAAAGAACAATTAGCAGTAGGTGGAGATTATGCTATTTGGACAGTAGAAGAACGCTTTAATTATATTCAAAATATAATTAGTATTTTAACCAGTTTATCGAAGTTCAAGCTGATAGATCCATCAGGAAAGGTTACTTGGAATGAAATATTACGCTGGTGGCTTGACCCTACTAAAGCAATTAAAAAACCGAAACCGACTCAAACTTCAAATTGGCATTCATATATTAGTCAAAATTTTGGATATAGATTCAACTGGGGCTTAGGAAGTGTTATTGCACTAGCAATAGATGAAGCTTTTGGTGGCGAGTTAGTTGAATCATCATTGGAAAACTGGTCACAAACTGGGCTACCTTGGATTGTTTTCTGGATGAAAGAACTTATTGTATGGGGAACTTTAGATCCTGTAGCTGCATATTTGCTTGCTAAAGTAGAAGATATAACAACTCGTAAACAAGCTGAAGAATTAGCGCAAACTTACTATCAGTATATTAGCGAAAGACAAACAGAAGCCAATGAACATCTTAATGCAATCAATATCAAAAATTGGGTAGAGCAATCATTTTCTAGTGTTGAACGACATTTACCAACTCCTAAACCTCCTAATCAAATTAATGTCAATCTGCTGAGAGATTTCAGTAAGGCTCCAAGTAAAAATTGGAGAGTAGTACCAGTAGAAATTGGGGACGATATTCAATGGTTTGATTTAGCAGGATTTCCGCTTGCAATTTGCCAAAAGCCTGAAAAGTGGCAGTCTAATTTTCTAAATACCTATGACTTCATATTAGATGCGGAAAATCGATTTGTTTCATCCAAGATTTATGTTTGACTCTTTAAGAGCTGATTCGTAAAGAAAATCTAAAGAGAATTAAGTCTCGCTTTACTCAGGTTATAGGCTAAACCGAGAGCAGTTATGTTATTGTCGA
>NZ_JBALCZ010000091.1:0-315299 GCF_036917615.1 Nostoc sp. | reverse complement strand
GACAATAACATAACTGCTCTCGGTTTAGCCTATAACCTGAGTAAAGCGAGACTTAATTCTCTTTAGATTTTCTTTACGAATCAGCTCTTAAGCTTCTCAAGTTAATAACAGGCTTCTGATACGCTGCCATTTCCGCAAATGGTCTTCGACACCTATGACAGCACCCATCCTCCCACAGCGCAGGCATTTTGAGAGGAGCTTCACAATTTGGACACTTCGCTAAAAGCTTAAATTGATGGCGATCGCACTTCCATACCGACTTATACTGCCACTCAATTTGGTGACAAGGCGCTTCAGCATAACAAGCCCCAGACAAGCGAATTGGCTCATGCTGCATTCCCACTCCAGCAGGTGGTAACATCTGGGCTAACCTTTGGGCATCCACTTCTACCACAGATGCGATCGCTTCCAATTCCTGTTGACTGGGGCGAGGGTTAAAATGAAATCTTTCCCACCGTGCCACTACAGCACCAATTCCTGCTAGATTACCCAACCCAGCAGGAGATAAATGGTTAGCACGTCTAAACCGACCGAGAAAATGACTCAGGCTTTCTCCTGGATAGGGTTCTATAATAAAAAGCCAAGGCTTAACATCTGGTGCTTTCATTATTTATACTCTTTCGCCACTTCTTGTAAAACAGCCTTATCAATCTTCTTAAATCCCTTAGATAAAGAACGAATTGCCGCTTCCCTAAGAATCTCATCCAGCCGACCAATGTAACCTTCAGTTGCCGATGTGAGAATCCGCAGCATATCCTTGCTATTTAAATTAGAAGAAATAGGCAACTTCAAAACCCTATCTTCCCAGGCTTGCACAGTATCTTGGAAATCTTTTCCTGATAACTTGCCGAAGCGATGACAAGCCCGAAAGCGGTTATAAACTTGTTCATCCCGCTTGATCACTGCCTCCAAGCGGTCAGTTCCCACTAAGACTATCGCAATTCCTAGTTTGTCATAAATATCTCGCACCTCAGCAAACGTCTCAGGTTTAAGGCGGTCAGCTTCATCAATAATCAGCATTTCTACCCCACATCCCTTGAGTACCTCCATCGCCCTCCCACGAAAATCAGAAACAGTCCCTTTTGTCGCCCGAAACTTGAGGTACTCAATCATCTCTTTGAATAAATCCTTAGAGCCGCATTTTTGCGGAGGCTGAATATAAACTACAGGCACAATCGGAGGTCTTCCAACTTCCTGTTGTGGCTTTTGCCTGTATCTATAGGCATCACAGGCAACCGTCTTGCCAGTCCGTGATTCTCCAACTACTCGACAAGATTGCCGTGCTTTACGCTTGCCATCCAACCAATCATGGAGAGTTTTTACCTGCTGTAACGGCACAATGCTTTTACCCTTGAGACGAGCAATTTCAGCTTGCAACCACTGATCATCTGGTTTTACCCCACCCAACTGCTTGGCGATCGCTTGAGCTTCTGTCATTGTTTAAAACCCGTATTCTTCACGAAGTTGTTCATAGTCCCACACCTCAACGTCTTCGTATTGAGAGTGAACCGTTTCTGTCGATTCCACTTCATCTGGTTCAACTACTTGGGAAGGCAAGGATTCTGTTTTACTTTCATCAACCGCAGCAGAACGCAAAACAGCCTGTTCCAATTTTTGACGCTCTTTACGACTTTTCTTGGTAGCTACAAGAGCATCACAGTCAACAACTTCTTGCAATAATGATTGGTTACTGATAGTTTTCCCTGCGGTACGGAGTCTGCGACTTGCTGCCTCAGCCTCATCTAATGCCAGTTAATCTGTCTCCAAACCTTGAGCGTGAGCGCGAGTCAGAAATACTTCCTGATTGTTTTCTTGGCGATAAACCAAAATTGTTGTAATGTCTCTGGGGTCAAACCTTAAGTTGACAGTTTCCCCTGCATAACCTGCCAGATATTCTCCTCGATACATCAAGTTCTGGAACTGCAAGCAACCACCTCTTTGCACAGTGCGCCGTGACTGCTTCATTAAACAAATATCCAAATCTCGTTCTGGTATTGGTATTGGTACTGTGGACAATCCTGCTTCCCAACGCTCAAAGCGAGTTTGATCGCCCATCCGCGCATCAATACTTTGGTTGTAGCGGTCAACAATATAGCGTACAAGTAGCTGTTCTAGTTCTGTCAAAGTGAGCCTTGCGTCCTTTTCCGCATCTTCTGGGCGTTCCTGCACATTAGATCCGGTGTATCCAGGAAGTGTTGAAAATAGTTGGTCATTCAATGTTTTGAAAGGACGTTCTACTACTCCACCTTCAGAAGGGCGATCGCGTAAATGACAGACAAACCCTAACTGCGCCCCAATCTGACTTAAATGGTTAGAGCGAAAGTCTTTACCGCCATCAGTATAAAAGTGTTCTGGTTTCCCATAAGTTCCCCACTCGCAATGCAGTTTGTACTCGGAACCATATCGCTTTGGCAAAATCGCCTGACGTAACGCTAACGCTACTAATTGAGAACTAGGAGCATCAAATCCCAAATTGATACCCATAATGCAACGAGAGTAAGTATCGATTACTGTTGTCAGCCAGGGACGACTTAGCAATTCACCATGTTGATCTACCAGGAACACATCCACGCGGGTATGATCGCATTACCAAACATGGTTACTGTAATCAACGGATAAATCTTTTCCTTCACGAGTTTTAACTGAAAGTGTTGTCCCTCTCCATCCAGGGCTACGAATACTCTTAGTTTTTTCTTGTTTTTCCAAAGTCGGCGCTAATACCCGTAACACGGTTCTGTAATTGGGCGGCTTAGAGTCCTCCAACTCATGGGCTTTAGCCTGGACTCTGAGAGCAACTTGTTTAGGGGTCATACGTTTACTACCCTTGTTACCCTCGTTGTAGGTCTTGGTAATGAATTTTTCCCAAAACTCACCAATGCGATGTTTTCCTTTATCATCCCTACCTGTTTGAGTGAGTCCTACTAAACCATCGTGTTCCCAGTTTTTCACCAACCTTTGTACCGTTCGCAACGATACACCTAGTTTCTCTGCTGCTTCCCGCAACTTTTGTCCATAAGTTGTGCGATCGCAGGGTTCCAGTAAACTTTGGATTACCTCTAGCTTGAGTTGGGCTGACTCTGAGAGTTGTGTGACAATTACATTCTTCTCAAGAGTTGTACCACTTTCTCCTAGTAAACCTTCCATAGGAATTGCCGAGGTATGAACAGCTAAATTAGGGTTTTGCTGACTGTTCATAATACATAACTTTTTTATAAAAACATATTGTTATTCTAATTTAATAGAAAGCGACAGTCAATTTGTCATTATGAAAATACACAAAAGCTTTTTTCTCTCTGATGAAGCGACAGCTAATTTGTCACTATTATAGAAGTTGAAATATAGTTTAGTTGCTATAGCAATCTCGAATCATTCGGGAGAAAACACGTAAGCAAAATTTAGCTTAATTTTTAACTGTATACAGGACTTCTGTCTGATTTCTGAACAAGATTTCTTTGAGCAGTATCCAGGGCGCGATCGCCATGTCAATACTGGTAGTTTTTCTAAGGTATAAAAATATAGTTGCTGCTTTGTAATAATAATCACTCTCTCTTAATAAAATTAGGAGATAGTGGATCCCAGCGAAGATGTCGGCAAAACCTACACTGGGTCGAGATAGCTAATGGTAGAGCAACTGATTGGAAAACGGATTCAAATTCCAGGACAGTTTACTGGTGCTGTAACTGTTGAGCGGTTTGATATTAGTGCCAGCGTAGGCACAGCCCGTCGTAGACATCGCCGTCTGTAACATCTGCACTGTAAGACTCACGCTTAACCTATCCGTTGCTTTATGCTGGCTTAATAATAGCGATCGCTGCAAAGCCAGAGCGATTAGATTGGTACTAATAACTACTCTTGATTTAGCCTATAACCTGAGTAAAGCCAGATTCAGTTCTCTTTAGATTTTATTTACGAATCAGCTTTTAGCTTATACGATTCCTGTGAGTTTCCTGCTTAGTCTGGGTACTCTGAAGGAAGGATTTGCCAAAGTTTCATCTGAGAGTAGGGAATGAAGAGTTGGGGGATTTTCTAATTATCGCCCTGCAACTGCAACTACAAATAAAAAGTGTTGATTGGAGTTTGTTTTATGTCCCTTGCTAATCATATACCTCACAGTCAGCGGCGATGCCTACGGCGGGCTGCGCCAACGCTCCGCACTATTTTAGTGATTCCATTTGTGCTGCAAATCTTTGCTGCTGTGGGATTAGTCGGTTATCTGTCATTCTGCAACAGTCAGCAGGCGGTGAATCATCTAGCTCATCAGTTGATTCGAGAAGCCAGCTTACGAGTTGATCAACACTTAGATACCTACTTAGCAACTTCTTATCAAATTGCCCGGAGCAATGCTGAACTAGTCGAATCAGGGTTACTTAATCGGCAAGATTTAGATCTAGTTGGCTATCAGTTTTGGCAGAAAGTGGAATTGTATCCAGGAATCAGCTACATGCACTTTACCCAAACCAATAGCAATTATTTAGGAGTTGGACGATGGTTGCCGGGTGAAGGGATCACAATCGATGAAGTTTCCCCTCGAACAAAGAGAAAAAACATTGTCTATAAAATGGATAGCCAAGGAAACCGAACTCAAAAAATTGGTAATTATGACTTTAATCCCTTGACTTATGCTCCATTCGTCCGAACCTCACAATTGCGTAAACCCAATTGGTCGCCTGTGAAAGTTTTGCAAGAAATTGATGGATACGTTGCTCTTGTATTTGGTCATCCAGTTTACGATCGCAACCAAAACTTCATCGGCATGATGGCAGCCGATCTCACACTGTCTCAGATCGGTGACTTCCTTCAAGATTTGAAAGTCAGTCCCTCTGGAAAAATTTTCATTATTGAGCGGGATGGAATGTTAATTGCTCACTCAGTAAAACAGCCGATTCTCAAAGGGACTGGTAAAAAGAAGCAACGCCTTAATATTTTAGAAGATCCCGATCCGCTGATTCAAACAACTGCCCAATATTTGCAGCGTAGATTTGGCAGCTTTGAGCAAATCAAGAATGCACAAGAACTTGATTTTCAAGTAGGTGGCGATTCTTCTATGCTTGCACAAAATGAACGCGAATTTGTACAAGTGACTCCGTGGCGCGATCAATTTGGTCTGGATTGGTTGGTAGTCGTGACGATTCCCGAATCAGACTTTATGAAACAAATCAATGCCAACACCCGTACCACAATTATACTGAGTTTAGCTGCTTTGTTGATTGCCACAGTGTTTGGAATTCTTACAGCTCGTTGGGTGACTCAACCCATACTGCGCCTCAATCAAGCCGCCAAAGACATCGCCAAAGGAAATTGGAATCAAACGGTTGAACTCAATCGCACAGATGAACTAGGAGAGTTAGCCATGTCCTTTAACGAGATGGCAGGACAACTCAAAGAATCATTCGAGACACTGGAACAGCGGGTTAGCGATCGCACAGCCGCACTAGCCCAATCCAATCAACAGCTAGAACACGCTAAAGAGAAAGCAGAAGTAGCAAATCAGGCAAAAAGTTCTTTCATTGCCAACATGAGTCACGAACTCCGTACCCCCCTCAACGCCATTTTGGGGTTCGCTCAACTAATGACTCGCAGCAAAACTCTGTCTACCGAACACCGAGAAAATATCAGTATCGTCACTCGCAGTGGCGAACATCTATTAACGCTAATCAACAACATCCTGGATTTGTCCAAAATTGAAGCAGGCAAAATTACACTCAATCTCAAGTGTTTTGATTTCTATCGCTTGTTCAGTGATTTAGAAGATATGTTTCGCCTCAAAGCCGAAGATAAAAGATTACAAATGTTGTTTGAAGATTTACCAGATGTGCCGCGCTATGTGCAAACTGATGAAGTGAAATTGCGCCAAGTGTTAATTAACCTGATTAGTAATGCAATTAAATTTACTGATTAGGGTGGTGTATCGCTGAGAGTCAAGGCGATAGCTTCCTCTGAGGCATCATCCACCCACACCCTATATTTTTAAGTAGAAGACTCTGGCGCGGGCATTGCTGCTGATGAACAGGGTAAGTTATTTGAAGCCTTTGCTCAAACCCAAACAGGCAAAAACGCCCAGGAAGGAACAGGGTTAGGATTACCGATCAGCCGCAAATTTGTACAGCTTATGGGTGGCGAGATGAATGTCAGTTCTCAAGTAGGATATGGCACGCTTGTTAAATTCAAGATTCAAGTGAGAGCTGTTGAGGCGGCTGAGGAAGAAACTGTGCGGTTCAAGCAACAGATTATTGGTCTGGAATCCAATCAACCCTGTTACCGCATCTTAGTTGTGGATGATAAAGATATCAATCGCCAGATTCTAGTGAAGTTGCTCAGTCCCTTGGGCTTTGAAGTCAAGGAAGCCCAAAATGGTCAAGAAGCGATCAATATTTGGCAACAATGGCAACCCCACTTGATTTGGATGGATATGCGAATGCCAGTGCTGAATGGCATTGAAGCTACACAATACATCAAAACCCAAGCCAACAGTAATAGCCCAAAAATTATCGCCTTGACTGCTAGCACTTTGGAAGAAGAACGCGCCGCAATTTTGGCAGTCGGTTGCGATGATTTTATGCGAAAGCCGTTTCGAGACTACGAAATTTTCGACGCGATGGCAAAACATATTGGTGCGCTATACGTTTATGAGGAAACTCCAAATCAACCACAAGCGCATTTGCCAACGGCTAAATTGCAATCATCCGATCTGGGTAGCATGGGGAGCGAATGGCAGAGTGAATTTCACTCTGCTGCTACCGCTGGACGGGATCAATATTTGATGGAACTGATCCAAAAAATTCCCGATCAAAACTCGGCGACAGTACAAGCGCTCAAACATTTGGTCGATAACTTTGAGTTTGACACACTGATTGAACTTACCAGATTTTAGATTTTAAATTTTGGATAATGCGATTGAAAGGTTCAAAATCTCAAATCCAAAATTGAGTCACTAAAACTATTTATTAATCATCTTTCATATATGAAAATTCCATCCAAAACCGAAATCCTTGTAGTCGATGATCTGCCAGACAATCTCCGCTTAGTGTCTAATCTGTTAGTAGAGCAGGGTTACATAGTACGTAAAGCTACAAATGGTACTATGGCGTTGCGATCGGCTCAGGCAGCACCTCCAGATTTGATTCTATTAGATATCAATATGCCTGATATTGATGGCTATGAAGTATGTCGCCAACTCAAAACCTTCGATAACACTCGTGCTATACCTGTGATTTTTCTCAGTGCCCTTGATGATGCGCTCGACAAGGTAAAAGCATTTCAGGTAGGGGGCTTAGACTACATTACCAAACCGTTCCAGGTTGAGGAAATGTTGATTCGGATTCAAACCCAATTGACAGTACAACGCTTCACTCAAACTCTAGAACAACAAGTTGAACAACGAACCACTGAACTTTCCCAAGCCTTGCATCATCTCAAGGAAACCCAACTCCAGTTGGTGCAGCACGAGAAGATGTCTGCTTTGGGCAATCTTGTGGCTGGTATTGCTCACGAGATCAACAACCCTGTTGGCTTTATTGCTGGGAATTTGTAGCCTGCAACTGATTACGTTAACGATTTGTTTAGGTTAATTGACTTGTATCAAAGCAAAATGCCCGATCCTGAACCAGACATTGCAGAGGAAATTGCCGCCATTGACTTGCAATATCTGCGAGAAGATTTGCCTAAGTTAATTCATTCAATGGAACTCGGAGTTCAACGCATCCGCCACATCAGCACGAGCTTACGTACCTTTTCCAGAGCCGATCAAGACTATAAAGTGTCCTTTAACATTCATGAGGGTATCGACAGCACAATTCTGATTCTGAAACACCGTTTGAAAGCCAGTGATGACCATCTAGAGATCGAAATTGTCAAGGACTACGCTAATTTATCTGAAATCGAATGCTTTCCAGGACAACTTAATCAAGTGTTCATCAACATTCTGGCAAATGCGATCGATGCTTTAGAAGACTCCAATATAGGACGGAGTTTCACAGATATTCAACTGAACCCAAACCGGATTACAGTGAAAACTGAACTGTCAAATGATAGTCAATTCGTCCGCATCTGCATTCAAGACAACGGCATCGGCATGAGAGATGATGTCAAACAGAAGATTTTTGAGCATTTGTTTACCACAAAAGCCGTTGGTAAGGGAACAGGACTAGGATTAGCGATCGCCCATCAAATTGTCGTCGAAAAACATCATGGAGCGATCGCCGTCAATTCCACTTTAGGTGAGGGTACTGAGTTTGTGATTATGCTCCCAGTGAAACCCGCAACCTCTACCAATTTGTGTTTGTCCAGAGATTGAAAATAGTCTCGGCTCAGTGATATCGGCTCTCTGAAGAGTCAACAGACAGTTTCTGGACAGTGTTCACTATGGCAATTGCAGCAGATTTTTAAAATACTTATTATTGATTAATTTACAGTAGATTAATGTAATAATAGTAATTGAAACACAGATAAGATACAAGCTCTTTGTCAATAAACTATATATTTTGCTGAATACATTCGCTAATTGACGAAGGTTTAACAGCGAATAAAACGGAGCAAATATGAGTGAAACAGGTGAAATGTGTGAAGTTTGATGCTCAAATCTTTCAGATTTCTCAATTTTTGCTATTCCACCAGCTTTTTACTCAATCAAATTACCTCAGTTTTGCGATCGCCCAAAAAAGAGTGATGTGTTAGACGACATTGCGATTGCCGATAAAAAATATGCAACAGGCTTGGCAACTTTGCCTGAAAAAGCAAATGACCCCAACATTCAAAAACTAAATCAATTACTTCTCGATCCCAAGTTGAAGGATTTTATCAACGCCAACTACAAGGGTACTATCCTGCCTGTGTTCTAAACTTAGAAGATGATAATTCGTAATTCGTAATAGCCTATATATCTAATTCCAATTGATACGGAGGGTTGCTAATGAGCAGATCGAAGCAATTGAAACTGGGCGCGTTCATGCGTCCGGTAAGCATACATACTGGCGCTTGGCGCTATCCTGGAGCTTTACCTGACGCCAATTTCAACTTCCCGGCGTTGAAACGATTCATCCAGAAACTACAACAGGGCAAGTTTGACGCATTTTTCATGGCCGATCACTTAGCGGTGCTGAATATGCCGCTCAACGCGCTAAAGCGCAGCCACACTGTCACCTCCTTTGAGCCATTCACCCTGCTTTCTGCCCTCGCCAGCGTCACCGAACACATCGGGCTAGTAGCCACCGCTTCCACAACCTATGACGAGCCTTACCACATCGCTCGCCGCTTCGCATCTCTCGACCATATCAGTGGCGGCCGCGCCGGCTGGAACATCGTCACCACAGCTAATCCAGACGCAGCACTCAACTTTGGCTTGTCAGAGGAGGTAGAGCATGACGAACGCTACGTGCGGGCTAGGGAATTCTATGATGTTGTAACGGGTCTTTGGGATTCCTTTGCTGACGATGCGTTCATCCGGGACGTGGAATCAGGGATTTATTTCGATCCGGCAAAAATTCACGTTCTGGGTCATCAGGGAAAACATCTCTCGGTGCGGGGGCCATTGAATATCGCCAGACCTGTCCAGGGTTGGCCAGTGATCGTTCAGGCGGGTGCCTCCGAAGCCGGTCGTCAACTGGCCGCCGAAACCGCTGAGGTCGTGTTTGCACCTGCTGGGAATCTGGAGGCAGGCAAGATCCTCTTTGCTGACATTAAAGGTCGCGCACGGGCGATCGGACGTGACCCAGAAAGCATCAAAATTCTTCCAGGTGTCTTGGTAATCGTGGGCGAAACTGTCCGAGAGGCGATCGCCAAGCGGAAACATTTGGATAGCCTGGTGCATTATGAGAGCGGGATCGCCAGCCTGAATAGCGCACTTGGCTATGACGTTTCGGACTTCGATCCGGACGGGCCCTTGCCTGAAATCCCGCATACTAACGCCGGCCAGAGTTCGCGAGAACGAGTGATAGCGCTGGCGCAACGTGAGAACCTGACCATTGGACAGCTGGCTCAACGCATTGGCAGTTACGGGGGCCTTGCGTTTGTCGGCACTCCCCAAACCATTGCCGATGATATGGAGCAATGGCTGACTGAAGAAGGGTCTGACGGCTTCAACATCATGTTCCCTTTTGTTCCTGAAGGGCTAGACGATTTCGTGGACAAGGTTGTGCCAGAACTCCAACGACGTGGGATTTTCCGCCAAGAGTACGAGGGTAAGACGCTGCGCGAAAATCTGGGGCTTGCCCGCCCCGCTAACCGATTCTTCCAGACCACAACCGCGTCTTTTAGCTAGATGCTGTCATTCCCAAAATACCAAAAATATTACAGAGAAAAACAATGACTCAAATTGAAGAAAAAGTTCTAGATTCCACTTTTGAGTTCTCGGCTCCTGTCACACCCAGCTCGCCCCAGTTGCAAACCCTTTTCGATTTTATAGCAGTGGACAAAGCCGTTAGGACAAGTTGGCGGTAGATGCTTTCAACAAGCGTACATTGTGAATTGATTTTTGTCCTAAGCTTCCTGTCCGTTGCTATATCGCTCTGGGGGCAACTGATCGCGATCAGTTGCCCTATGATGTGGTTGAACTGATCCGGCGTTCGCGCTTAGGTGCATTGCGAATACCCGTTGCCGAAGGTGGTGCTGGTAGTACTGCCCGCGAACTGTTCGAGGTCGCCATTCGTCTGGGGGATGCTGACGCGAACATTGCTCACATTGTGCGGAATCATTTCTCCGTCATAGAGCGGATTTTGCGTTCTGAGCGGACTGAGCGGAATCGCCGATGGCTCAAAGCTGCCGTCGATGGCGCAATTTTCGGTAGCGCCGCCACTGAGCTGGAACTGAAACGAGCCGATGGTGGCGGAGTCGTGAATACCAAATTAACACCCGATGGTGACGGCTATCGTCTGAACGGGACAAAGTATTATAGCACTGGTAGCCTTTATGCAGACTTTCTTTATGTGCGTCTGCTCACACCCGACGACACCACAGCGACAGGGATTATTCCCAGCAACCGCGAAGGAGTTGACCTTGTAGACGACTGGGACGGCTTCGGGCAACGGTTGACCGGCACAGGAACAACTACGTTTACCAATGTCCGCGTAGAAGCAGATGAAGTACTTCTGGAGACAGATACAGACAAAGATAACCTACCTTATAATATTTTCCCCCAATTGTTCCTGACCGCGGTGAACGCAGGCATTATTCGCAACGTTTTACGCGATGCAACAAACCTCGTCCACAAACGCCCCAGAACCTTTTACCATGCCGTAGCCGAGCAAGCAGCAGATGACCCACTTATACAGCAAACCGTCGGTCAAATTGCCGCCAACGCCTTTGCCGCTGAAGCGATCGTTTTAGCTGCCGCCGATGGTCTTGATCGCCTTGCTGTTGCCAAAGCCCAAGGTGAGGAATCGGAATTGGCGGCAGCACTGGCAGCTTCTCTGAGTGCAGCCAAAGCCAAATTAATTGTCGATGACCTGGCGCTAAGATCAGCCACCCTGCTGTTTGAAGTTGGTGGGGCTTCCACAACCAAAAAAAGCTCCAACTATGATCGTCATTGGCGCAACGCCCGCACCTTAGCATCCCATAATCCCGGTCACTTCAAGGCTCGTGCCATTGGGGACTACCAAATCAATGGTACACCACTGCCGAAGCGAGGATTTTTCTAGGGACAGAAGAGGTAGCAAAAGCGCGATCGCATCTATAGTTGTATACCAATGCTCCCTACCCTTACCATGAGCGGTACAGATGATTTGACCATTGGCTTGGTCTACCACTACTTGTGACTTGAGTGTATGCTGTTTTTTCTTCCCACTGTAGAACTTTTTTTGTTTTTTTTAGGACGTTCAATTGGGGTTTCTGTCACATCAACTATTACTACTTGTAACTGATAATCGGAATTGAAGAGTCTTTTCTTGCCAGGAACAGTGAATACTCTAGATTTAACCAGTGTCTCTTCTATTTTTCGGATAATTCGGTATGCCGTAGACTCGTTTACTCCCCAAGATTGCCCAATATGAAAGTAAGTTCGGTATTCTCCGGAGGCGGAGCGTCTCCGGCTCCGCTCCAATATTCCAATGTCATCAACAATTGGTCTTCCAAGCAGAGTTTTCCTGGCCGTCCGGTTTTTCGTTTTGCTAGGCTGTGCGGTAAGCGAAGCCATGCCGTTAGGCTTATCGCATTACCTCTAACATCTGCTTGAAAGTCTCCGGACGTACACCACACAAGCGTTTAAAATCTTCTGCTTTCAGGCTATTTACTTGTTCGTAGGTCATAGATACTACCCAATTCTCATCTACTTGTCCCACGTATCTGGCACTTTTGCAAGAGATCTATTGATTTGCGAGATGTCAAACAATCAGTCAAAGCTGAATTTAACGTTTACAGAGAGGCGTCTTACAACGATTACGTCGGCTTTTATCAGGTAACTGATCAAAATGGTGGGATTGATACTAATGGCGACGGCAAGGCTGATATTCTCACGGGACAGGCTGGTTATACTCAGGCTGCTGTGCGTGGTCAGGTTGCTGGTATTGATTTGAGTGTCAGTAACCAGGGTACTGCTAATGATAGTGGTACTTTCCAACCTGGTGCGATTTTGACTCTCTTTATTATTGTTAATGGTAGTCCTGATGCGCTTTTAGATAACAATTCTAATAATGATCCAGTGGTTTATTTCCCATTTTTGGGTGCTAATTCTGATCACTCGGATCACATTCGCCTGTTAGCAAGTAACACCTTTGGCTTTGAGGATTTGCCTGGTGGTAGCGACAAGGATTTCAATGATCTGATTATCAAAGCTAATTTGACAACCACAATTTAGTACTCAGACGATGTTTTAAAAGTCCAAAAGACGCCTTTTTCTAGTGGGGTTACTAGCCCTTCTGTTGCTTTGCCATTTCTGCAAACAGCATCATATATCTATGACAGCACCTATCCTCCCACAGCACAGGCATTTTGAAAGCTGCTTCACAGTTTGGACACTTCGCTAAAAGCTTGAGTTGATGGCTTACGCACTTCCATACTGACTTGTATTGCCATTCAATTCGATGGCAGGGATTTTCCTCTGTACAGTACATTCAAAAATTGAATGTACAAGTGGGATAGGTTCTAGCAAGATTGCGCCGACTCCAGCTATGCCCAAAATAGTTGCTTCCCAGCGACGATTATAATATAACGGACTAATTGCCAGCCTCAAAGAAGATATCAGCATTACTAGAGGATCGCCAAGAAAAGTGATACTAAGCATGATGCGATCAAGCAGTGGTGTATGCAGCTTCTGGATCAAAAGCAAAATGGCTTCGTCAAGATTATCACCCTACAAGTTGGATATTTTTTTAATTGGAAGTCTCTTAGCCCTATCTGTTTGAGTCCAAAAAGGGAACGTTTTCTTAACCAGCAGTAGATTCCACTTCATCTGGTTCAATTATTTGGCAAGGCAAGGATTCTCGTTAAGCTGTGGAGCGATCGCTAAATCCTCTGGTTGGCTTACTCTCTGAAAGCTGTTTGTGTCATACTCACAAAACTTATAAATTACTAAATTTCGAGCGACTTTAAGTAGTATACTTAAGGTTCACCAGAAGACCTGAGTTTGAGGTCAGAAACTGAGGAAGAAAATAAAGCATAATTTAGGCTACAAATAGTTGCGATCGCTTAACTCTGATGGAAGCATCTCAAGTTTGCAAGAACATCAAATCTTCTGAAGATGGAGTCTTGCCCATCTTCAGAAGATTTGAGTTTACCCTCGGCTGCAAAGTTATATCCTTCAAGGGTGGGGTAAAAATTCAGATGCATTCAAAGAGATGAAAAATTAGAGATTAAAAGAATTCTTTCCCATTACCCCTTATCCCCAGAGGGGGCCCCGAGTTCCCCAATCCCTTTTTATTGCAAAATATTTCTAATTTAGTAGTAGTAAAGTGAGTTTTGAAGGAGTATTTATGTCACAGTTGGAGCAAGTAGTGCCAGACACCTTTGTAGCCAAAAGCTTAGAAATCCCCAATATTTTCGACCGGGTTGAGGCTCTGGCCAAGGACTTTGCCACCCGTGCAGGGGTACACGATAAAGATGGTTCCTTTGCCTTCGAGAATTTTACAGCTTTGCATGAGGCAGGATTACTCAGTCTTACCATTCCCCGGGAATTAGGTGGTCAGGATTTGGGGCTACCAACTATCTGCCGAGTCATTGAAGGGATAGCGCGTGGTGATGCTTCGACCGCGTTAGTACTGACAATGCACTATCTTCAACATGCCCATGCGGGCCGTAGCCGTCGCTGGCATCCAGAAGTATATAAGCGGCTGTGTCGTGAATCGATTGAAGGCATTGCCCTGCTCAATGCGGCCCGTGTCGAACCTGAGTTAGGGACACCAGCTAGAGGTGGATTGCCTGCCACAATTGCCAAACGGACAACGGAGGGTTGGCGTTTAACAGGCCACAAGCAATACACCACGGGCAGTCCCATCCTCAGTTACTTTGTTGTTTGGGCCCGGACAACAGAGGATGAACCACAAGTTGGAAGTTTTCTGGTTCCGCGCGATCTGCCCGGTTTGCAAATTGTCGAAACCTGGGATCACTTGGGGATGAGAGCTACGGGCAGCCACGATCTCATTTTGGAGAATGTATTAATCCCCTCGGAGTATGCCTTGAATATCAGCCCCATATCTGCTGCACCATCCTTTGATCCGTTGATTTCGACTTGGGGCAGTTTGACAGTGAGTGCCTTATATCTCGGTGTTGCTACTAGTGCGCGAGACTGGCTTGCTAAGTATCTTTGGGAGCGATCGCCTTCTAATCTCAAAGAGCCACTGGCAACTCTGCCACGCTTCCAAACTGCTGTGGGTGAGATAGAAGCACTGCTGTTTGCTAACAATAGATTGATTTATAGCTTGGCTGAAGATATCGACAAAGACGAGTATCAGCCTAACGTAGGATTACAGGCACAAGCTGTTAAATATCTCACCACAACTAACTCGATTCGGGCTGTAGAGATTGCCTTAGAACTGACTGGTAATCCTGGTCTATTAAAAAGGAATCCTTTAGAGCGACACTACCGTGACGTTCTGTGCAGCCGTATCCATACACCGCAAAATGATGTTATTTGCCAATCATTAGGTAAGTCGGTGCTGAAAGTCAAGTGATTGGGGATCGGGGATTGGGGACTGAGTAAGAGTTTTACCAGTGCCCAATGCCCAAGGCTCGATATTTAGTACTTTGTCAAATACTGCACTTAGCGATCGCATCATTAAAAGTAGTGTCCCACAGAGGTTTCACACTAACCTTAGCTGGGAGGACGCCAGCTTCAGCAAAGGTATCAGCTACCTCTTGCTGTGAGGCAATCGCTTCATCGGAGGTAGGGAGAACCTGAACATGGCGTTGTTTTTCTTCCTGCTTTGCTTGTTCTAGGACAATGCTTTCATCTATGCCGATAGCTGAAGCATAACTTTTTGCCCAGGTTTCTAAATTCGATTCGCGCCAAGCTTGCGACTTTTTAATCCTACAAAGGAAGTCAGCGATCGCAGCATTTTTGCCTGGATCTGCGATCGCACTGGGAGCGCCTACAATCATGAAGTTACCACTCAAAATATCCTTTGCAGACTTCAGTTCCCTGGCGCCATCCTTTTTAGCTTGGGGGATCGAATAGCCGTAGGTAGCCCAGCCATCTAGATCACCTTTCCTGAAGGCCGAAAGTCCGTCGGGTATCGAGAGGGCGATCGCATCAATATCCTTGAAAGTCAGACCAACTTCCTTCAACATCTTGATCAAGAAGTAATGGGCTGTCGTAGCTTTGATGTAAGCAACTTTCTTCCCTTTCAGGTCTGCGATCGTTTTAGCTGTAGAATTTTTTGGCACAAGCACAGTTTGTCCGATAGTTGGGCCCTTAGTGGCTGCAATAATCTTCACCGCATCCTGAGTCCCGATCGCAAAAATCGGTGGAGTCTCACTACACGATGCAATATCAATGGCATTGGCATTGATTGCTTGCACCATAAGATTACCCCCAGTAAACTCCGTGAACTGAGTTTTGTAGGGAAAATTATCTAGTCCAGCTAACTTCAACTGGAGATCCCAACCACCCTTATACTTAGCAATGCGGAGAGTCACCCCTGATAAATCAACTGTTGGGTTGGAGGAAGTTTGAGTGGAACTGTTAGTACAACTAGTAGCTGTTGCAATCAGTGCTGTAGTAGTGCCTGTCATCGCACCAAGCCAGCGGAGTATCTGACGACGTTTATAGCGGATAGTCACATGAACCTCGCATGACTGAATAGATCATTGTAGAGATGTTGTAATTGCTAGTACAGGTAGGCGTCAGTTTGCCTACCCTTAACAAGGGGATTTTGCCCCTTGTCTGCTGAATTGAGATGATAGCTAGATTTACGCCCCCGTTGTACTAATCTCTACCAAAGGATTTGTCCAATTCATTAATTGAATTGGTATTAGTATCCTGCTTCTTTGTTTACTACATTTCGTAACGGCTGACCAGCTTGGTAACGCTTCAGATTGTCGATAAATAGCGCTATTGAACGCTGTATACTTTTTGGTGAATGAGCGGAAGTATGAGGTGTGATAAAGATGTTAGGAAGTGACCACAAAGGACTTTCTGGTGGTAGCGGTTCTGAGTTAACTGTGTCTAATGCTGCACCTGCAATCCAACCTTCTGTGAGCGCTTTTATTAATGCCGATTCATCGACTACGCCACCACGAGCAATATTAATTAGATAAGCATGTTTTGGGAGCGATCGCAATACCGATTCATCAATAAATTCTTTGGTTTCTGGAGTTAGTGGTGTCGCAATAACTACATAATCAACCTTTGGAAGAAGCGATCGCCATTCATCCGCACCCACTACTTTATCAAAATTTGGTAGCTCTTGGGGATGACGCCGACTGCCAATAATTCTTAAGCCGAAGGGTTTAGCACGGGCGGCGATTTCTTGACCGATACCACCAGCACCAATAATTAGCAAGGTTGCATCTGTCAACTCTTCGATAGCGAAACCTCTTTTCCAGTGACGTTCTGCTTGTAAAGCATATAATTCTGGCAGGTGTTTGGCATGAGCCAGTATATAAGCGATCACAAATTCTGCGATCGGAATCCCATGCACTCCGGCTGCATTTGTGAGGATAATATCTCTTTCTAAATAAGTTGGTGTCAGGATGTGATTCACCCCTGCAATTGGTGCATGATGCCAACGTAGTGCAGGTGCTGCTGCTATTATTTTATGCAGCGTCGGACTTCTGGATAAAAACCAACTGAAATAAACTTCAGCATCACTAGCATCCCCGTCTAAATTTCCTTCAACATCTACCCTGACAACCTCTGTATCAGGTGGTAAATGAGGCTCAATATCAGCAACGAGTTCGACCGGTAAAATCAATTTCATGGTAGATTACCTCCTTCCTATTTACAGGACTATTTCTAGAAATTGCTTCTGTCTAATTAAGTACTTTTTGCTATTAATAAAAATTTTTATAATTACTTTGAGTCATAGAAAAAATACTACCATGACATTTAATAGCCTCTTTCAACACTAAAATATACTCAGCTATAACAATCCTAAATCATTCGTGAAAATCTCTCTTTATTCTCTCTGTGTTCTCTGCGTCTCTGTGGTTTGTTAGAAAAAATTATTTCTCACAAATCATATAAGATTATCATATTAGCAATCTTGAGTCTCGAAGTAGCCTATTTTACCGCAGCTACCTCAAGCATTATATTAATCAATTAACAAAAGCTAAATCTCAACTACTAAACTGCAACAATTGATTATTTGGCTGAGTACCTTCATGGCTCATTACTCGCTGAAGAACTGTTTCTCTGATATTCACAAACACTTCACTGCTTCTATTTCGTGGACGTGAAATTCTTACTGGCAGATCCAGAGAAATCTGTCCTTCTTCAATCACTATTACTCGGTCTGCCAACGCCACAGCCTCTTCCACATCATGAGTAACCAAAAACGCAGTAAATCTTCGTTCTTGCCACAAGTTTTCAATTAAACTCTGCATCTCTTGGCGAGTTAAAGCATCCAATGCTCCCAAGGGTTCATCTAGCAACAACAAACGGGGCTGACTAACTAACGCTCTTGCTAATGACACCCGTTGCCGTTGTCCACCAGATAAGACATACGGCCACTCATCAGCCCTATCCTTGAGTCCGACTTTATCGAGTGCCCACAAAGCTTTTTCCCGCCAATTACCTTCCAAACCCAACCCCACGTTCTGAACAACGTGCTTCCACGGCAACAAGCGGGGGTCTTGAAACATAACTGTTACAAAGCGGCTGAGTCTATGCAGGGGTTCTCCATCCAGTAGTATTCCGCCTGAAGTTGCTTTATCTAATCCTGACACAAGACGCAATAAGGTACTCTTACCGCAACCACTACGTCCGACAATAGCGACAAACTCACCTGCTTTAACTTCTAAATTCAGCGAGTTTAAAACAGTTTTCTTACCAAAAGCCTTCGTCAAATCCAAAATACTTAGTTGTGTACCCTGTATATTAGAACTCACTTGCAAAATCTCCTTTTTTAGAACAATCGGGATTTAATTATTTGATGAGACGTTGAAGAAAGCAAATCACACTCCAAATGAATAAAAGTCAAAAGTTAAAATCCAGAATTTTTAACCTTTGATGGTAACTTCAGCATTTACTAATTTTGATAATTGGGGTTCCAAGCCAAGAATTTTTTTTCTAATCCTCTGGCAACAGCATCTGCTAATTTACCCAGCAACGCATAGATCACAATACTTAAGACTACAACATCGGTTTGCATAAACTCACGGGCATTCATTGCCATATAACCAAGACCAGAATCTGCCGCGATCGTTTCTGCCACAATTAATGTCAGCCACATAATCCCCAAGGAATAACGGACACCAATCAGAATCGAAGACAACGCTCCTGGAAAAATGATTTGCCACAGAAGTTGTGGTGTTTTCAATCCATAGACTTTTCCCATCTCAATTAGTCCTGGATCAACACTGCGGATGCCATGAAATGTATTGAGATATAACGGGAAAAATACCCCTATAGACACTAGAAATAATCTGGCTTGATCGCCAATACCAAACCAGAGAATTACTAGCGGAATTAAAGCCAAATTTGGGATAGTCCTGAGCATTTGCAGGGAACTATCTAATAACTTTTCTGCTACACGGGAAAAGCCATTGAGCAATCCCAAACCGAACCCAATGCTACCACCAACTATAAAACCAGATATCGCCCGCCCAGCACTAATTCCTATATGATGAAAAAGTTCTCCCGTGGAAGCTAGTTTAATCGCTGTAGCAATTACACCGCTAGGGGCTGGTAAAATTCTAGTTGAGAGGAAACCAGTTCTGGAAGCAAGTTCCCAAAGTAGTAACACTAGAAGGGGCACAATCCAGGGAACTATTTTCTCGATTCGCGGGTTGTCTAACACCTCGCTCAGGGATATATTATTGTTGCTTTTGGTGTGTTTAAAGGTAATAGTCATGGAATTTTAGATTTTAGACTTCGACTTCTCTACGAGACGCTACGCGAACACTCAGTCGAACGATTTTAGATTGTCCACAAGGATAAATCTAGAAGCATCAAATTTTAGACTTGAAATTTGGTGTTTTTGCTTAATCCAAAATCCCAAATCCCAAATCTAAAATTGGCATAGTCATGAGGCACTCGTTAGTTGTTTAGCAAATTTTTCATTGCCAAGTATTTCGCTAACAGTACTCAAGACTGGTGGTGTTAGCGGTGTAAGTTCGTTCTGCAAAGGTAGACGAGGAAATAATAATTCAGCGGTGCGATATGCTTCTTCTAAATGGGGATATCCAGAGAACACAAAGGTTTCTATACCCAAATTGCGATATTCCAGCATCCTAGCGATAACGGTATCGGGATCTCCAACTAGGGCCGTACCAGCACCACCCCGCACCAATCCAATTCCTGTCCACAGGTTGGGGCTAATCTCTAGGGTTTTTCGACTACCACTATGTAGTTGACTCATGCGCCGCTGTCCTTCAGAATCAGAACTAGCTAAATCTTTCTGAGCTTTTGCGATCGCATCTTCATCGACATACTTAATTAGCTCATTGGCAGCATCCCAAGCAGCAGACTCGGTTTCTCGCACAATTACATGCAAGCGAATCCCAAAACTGACTGTTCTACCTTGTTCAGCCGCCAGTCGCCGAACTTCGGCAATCTTTTGGGCCACTTGTTGTGGAGGTTCGCCCCAAGTCAGGTAAACATCTATGTGTTTAGCGGCAACTCGCTTGGCAGCAGCAGATGAACCACCAAACCACAAGGGTGGATGGGGTTTTTGAACTGGTGGGAATAGGAGTTTACCGCCTTTGATATCCAGGTAGTTTCCCTTAAAATCGACTGTTTCCCCACTGACGATACCCCGCCAAACTGTGAGAAATTCATCGGTTAAATCATAGCGATCGTCATGACTAAGATGCAAGCCATCCCCAGCCAGTTGCACAGGATCTCCACCTGTAACCACATTAATCAACAATCTTCCTTTAGAAATCCGGTCAAATGTTGCTGCCATCCGTGCAGCAGCACCTGGGGAAGTAATTCCTGGGCGAATTGCCACCAGAAATTTCATCTGCTTGGTGACAGATATGAAAGCGGCGGCGGTTATCCAAGCATCTTCACAAGAACTGCCTGTGGGTAACAATGCGCCGGTGTAGCCTAAATTATCCACAGCTTGGGCAATTTGCTGCAAATAATCAGGTGTGGCAACACGAGAGCCAATATCTGTGCCTAAATAGCGTCCGTCATGAGATCCAGTAGGAATAAACCAGAGAATTTGCATGTTTGTCAAGGTATGAGGGCTTAAAACTACGATAAATCGACACAATTACCGTAGTTTATAATCAGTATTTTACAGGAAATTATTTAAAAAACCAGTATAGATTAACGATTCATAAAGAATAAGTACCCACAAAATTGACTCTTTCGCGGATAATCCTGATAATCATGACACTTTTGTTGCAACAATGGCTGTCGTGAAGAATACAAGTTTTGTCAAAAGGTTATTTTTGGAGAACGACCTTAGGGGTGTTGACAGGGGATTTATAATTTTTGGCTCATGTCACCTGATAACTCAGGTTTTATAATTAAAGTAAAAGGGCTTAGAGCATTAAGCGTAAATGAGGTTAAAGGCTGTGCAGAAAATAGTTGTTGCTGCAATATTTAGCGTAATCGCTGGCTCAACATCTTTACTTTTTCCCCAAGCCGCTAAAGCTGATAGGGTTGTTTACTGTCATCCTGTTACTGACAATAGGGTGCTCAAAGAATCGGCGGCTGACCACCCCCATGCTTATGCAAATGGTTTTCGAGAAGGAGAACAAAGCGCTCGGAATAGAGTTGCTTATAAACCTCGGGCTGCGGGAGGTGAATTTGCTCGTGGTTTTCAGGATGGTTATTTGAATCTACCTTATGCTGGGCAAGAGGATGTTGTACCTAAAACAATTGTGCAACATACTACTCAGGTTTGTAATGAAGATGGTTATTACACCGTAGCGCCTCCTCCTGCTTACATCTACAACCCCTATGCCATCTACGGGTCGCCCTATCCTATTTTTGGCATCAACTTCGGATTTGGAAGAGGGTTCCACAGATGGGGCCACTATCGAAGATGGTAGAGGGTGGGGAATTCCGTAAAATAAACTCAACCAGATTAAAAATAATTTAGCGTAATAGTTGCAGTCAAATCGCACGTTGCTTTCACGTAGCTTGCCTCCATAGTAAAATGGGGGGTAAAACCCGCCTGAAAGTTAAGTGAAATTTATCAATCTGCAAAAATCCACTGATAATATTTTTTAATTTTCGGGAGAGAAGAACGAAAATAGGTGCTTGTAAGACGCTACGCTGGAAAAGTGCCCTGCATCCAGAAAACAATCCTGTGCAAGTCACCATCTCTAAAACTAGCTTCACTCAAATCAACTCCCTAAAAATACCAATCGATTTGCATGAAGGGACTAACTTGTACAATCTCGATTTCAGTAAAGTTTCTTTCTCCAGCAGCGTAGCACCTGAGCAACTCTTCAACAGTTATTTTCCTTCTTTCCATACTTCAACTCCTGCATCAAATAATATATACAAAAATAAGGCACTCAACTTCTGGCAAACTCTCTCCGACTGCGATTGAAACTGTTAATCATTTTGTTTAAACATCTAATTCCAAAACAGATTAAAAATATGTCAGCAAAAACATAAACATCGGAATGAGGAAAAAAGAGCGACGCCGAGCAGCCCGTCGCAGACATCGCTATAAAGCGGGTGAGTAGGCGATCGCACATTTACTATGTGTTTTCTAGTAGATTACTAGCCAGTTGTGACGTTCGCGCAGCGTCTCGTAGAGAAGCGTTATCCTCAAGCGTCACAGCCCGTCGTAGACATCTCTCCTTATTCAAGTGTTCCCGTTTCAGCGTCTCGTAGAGAGGAAAACTCAAGAGCGTCACCGATAGATAGCGTAGCGTTAGCGACGCAGGAGCGTCACAGCCCGTCGTAGACATCGCATATAAAAGAGCTTGGTCATCTTATAACCAAGCTCTTAGCTATCTCAATCAATTATTGTCGGTAAAGTAGTTTCATCAGAACCAATTAGGCAGCGGGTTGCTCTAGATTAACCTTGACAACTTTGTTCTTTTCTTGCTCAGACTTAGGCAGTGTCAGGTTCAAAATACCGTCTTTATAATCTGCGGTGACATTGGTATTTTGAATCCGAGCAGATAGAGGAATTACACGTTGGAATTTACCATAGTAGAATTCACTCTTGGTAGTGCCATTGTTTTCAGTTTTAGTTTCAGACTTGCGCTCACCGCTAATATGAACAGCATCTTCGGTGACTTGAATATCTAAGTCTTTAGCGTCTAATCCTGGTAGTTCTAGCTTTAGATGAATCGCATCATCAGTTTCGTGCAACTCAGCAGCCGGAACTCTGATAAAGTCTTTTTCCAACCGTGCAGATGGGACTCTGGTATCTCCAAATAAGCCGTTGATGTGACGTTCTAAAGTGTTCAATTCTTGCCAGGGGTTGTAACGACGAACTAGCATATTAATTTATCCCTCGTACCAGTAGTAGTTTTTTGCTCAATGAACTTCGGATTTAATTCCTTGCTTTGATTACCATATTATTGAGAACTAACAAGCTTGTGAGTTCGGTTATCATCACCAAGTAATTGATGATTACCGCACCAATTTAGGTAATAAAAAAGATTACGGTTTACTCTAACTTATCGGTTCGGTAAACCAGAACAATAACTATGAATATCAATAATAATCAACTCACTAATCTGCTGTTGAAAAGGATTTGCTTTAACACTAAACTTGACTTTCTTCTAACCAAACGGTTGCCCCCATCTCTAAGAGTTTTCTTTATTAAATGGACTGCGCCACTTCAAAATTAAGTTCAACTCCAACTCTTGCCGTGCGCGTCGGTCAACCGGAGCATCCCATCAAAAGGCGGCGTTTACTGCTGTTGGCAACCCATAGCAATAATCACCAGCGCCTTTACCAAAAGTGCTGGCATGGGTTTCACTTCTGGAAATATGTTTAGCTGATTTGGTTCCAAGGTGATTACAAAGGGTGTGACCGACTAGCTGATTATCCCCCAGAACTGAAAGTGACATCTCCCAGTAAACCCCCGCCAGAACACAAGCGGTTAGCGCTCAGAGGATGTCAAAGAATTATGCCTTTGATATTCAATCCGCACTTGCTTAACGTCTATTTGCTCAGATTCTAAAAACACGAGTTTTTGTACTTGCTGTAATCCCAAACTATCAAACTGTTTGAGTTCCGATTCTGATAATGGCCAAGGTGGGCCATTCGGTTCAGCTTCTTCATCTTGAACACGAGTAATCAGCAAAAGTGTGCCACCGGTAGCTATAAAGGAGGCAACTGAAGAAATAACCCAAGAACGCACATTCAACGGCAAAGCTTGAATATTACGACATTCAAAAACAAAGTCAAAAGCTTGATGCCATTGTGAGGGAATTGCTAACAAATCTGCAACTAGATAGTTGACAGCCGAATTGGGAAATCGCTGCTTACACCAAGCGATCGCGCTTTGAGAAATATCAAAAGCAGTTACCTCAAATCCCAGATGAGCTAGAGCTTCGGCATCATCTCCCAAACCACAACCAATGACTAGCGCCTTTTGTCCAGAAACTAACGGTTGATGATTGGTCAACCAGTCTTGTAGATAAGGGTGAGAAGTTAACTTTGCCCAAGGAATTTTTGCTGTATCACCTTTAGCTTCGGCATATAAAACTTCAAACCATGCCGATGGCTCTGATCTTTCTAAAGCTTCGGTAGCTAACTGTTTAACATAAAATCGTAAATCTTCAGGTTGTTGTTCAAACATAAAAACTGACCTTTGGCTAACAACTGGCACAAACGTTGTGTGGCAATGCTAGCGATTCCGCCCCGCCGTTGGCGATCGCTCCCATTCTTGAGATTCAAGCGTTCACGAGTGTGTCCGCACCAGAGGAAAGTTGAGTTATTGACTTTTCCTCTAAGAAATTTTGCAGTAGTAATTTATACAAATTTTCCTCATCTCTTAGAGATTAAGTAATGGCGTGAAGCGATCGCAAGAAGGCGATCGCTCTATCTAAAGATAGAATCAAAAGGTGGGGAAATCCAAATTGCATTCATGCCATGATAAATATATTTTGGTGGATTCCGTGTGAGTCTGCCTCTCAATATAGTCATATATGAATATGCTTTACCACTCTAATCTCAGCAATTAGATGCTTGAAAAGAGATTTACCTGAATGTTTCAATGTTATTAAAGAATTGCAATGAAAAATGATGGATTCTACATTAGTTGATAAAACCTTCCGTGACAGCGATGGCAAAATTGTTTTAGCTCAAATGCCAAACTTGCCACTTATTGTTTGGATAGTAACTAGTATACTTGCTCTAATTTTTACAAGTGGCAAAATCAATACAGTGTTAGACGTACTGGCAAATGGCTCGTTATTTACTTGGGCGTGGCTGGAATTATTTCAAGGCGTTAATTATTTTCGCAGAGCGCTAGGTCTTGCCGTATTTATTGGTCTTATCGCATCAAAAGTTATGTAGTTTACATTACCGAGTGCTTGGAAATTGGCGAATCACTAGAAATGCTGGCTGATTTCCGAGCAATCTTCCCCAGCAAGCGCTAGGCTCGGCAAGCATTAAAGTCAGCGAGGCATAGTGTCAAAGGCTTGTTTACTGGTTGCAGCTGTTAAATCAAGAGGACAAAGCTGCATGAGATATACCACTGAGCAATACCAGATTTAATAGTACCTATTTTGATAGCCCAGAAGATAGATACATTTTTGAAAAGTTGAAGCTTTCCTTGTAAAAGCAACTTTAACTATTCAATAATGGTGTGGCAATGTGGCTAAAATATGGTGTAAATGAAGATGGGATATTGGTATGTATTGAAGATATCACTAGAGGTAAGACTTCACTTAAGTGTCCTTACTGTTATGGTGAGTTAACTGCTAAAAAAGGCCAGGTGAAAGAGCATCATTTTGCTCATAATGACCAAACTTGCCGCCCCGTAGCTAGTCGAGAATTCCCAACTTTACCACTCTATGACAATTTCAACATTCAGCTATCTGGCAAGGATTTGGCACAGTTAAAACTACTCCATAAGGAGTACGGAGCCAAAAATTACCATATTAGTTCCTACTTAGTTACTCCTGGTTTAATCAAAGCAGGAATGTTGATAAAAAACATATACTTAACCCCACCTGAATATGAATTTAGTGATTTGGGTAAAATTCCTGTTGGAGCGCTGGAGTTAACGCGATTCAACGATGTGCAGTCGCCACTATTACTTAAAAAGCTCCTGAAGCTGGAGCTAGCTTTTAAACACGCCGAGTACAAAAATGCCCCAGATTTGGCATACCGCCTTACTGATTTAAAACTCTACCGCGCTCAACTTCAACGTATTCTATCCTGTACACTGTATTTTTTAGAGATTCAAACTAATATTGGAACTTTGTACAAGATAGGAGTAACTCAAAGACTTGTTATCAAGCGAGTAGCAGAAGTAGAAACAGATTTACTTGCACACTACCAAACTGTTGCGATTAAGGTACTGGGAAGTTGGCAACATCGGGGGAATATTGAATTGTATTTTAAACACCGCTATCGGGACTTTAATTATCCCATTGGGTCTTTAACTGAGTACTATAAATTTAATACTGAGGATGTCAAAATCGTGCTGTGCGACTTGCAACAAATGAAACCTAAAGTGCTTTGTCCAGTTGAAATCGATATTCTTGAGGAGAATACTAGCTGGGAGCAAGTTGCTGTGTAGCGTTTCATTTTGGTATGAACTACTGCGATCGCCCCTCATCCTCTAAGAAATTGAAGAGGGCGTAGTTTACCGCACTTGCGCCTTGCTCAGTGACCACCGTAGGCGCAAAGAGTGCGAATGCTCTTGCTAGCTTGCTTAAGAACAGGAGTACGCAGACTCACACTCCGCAAGCGATCGCTTTTCATTTACTCTAAGAAAATTGCAGATTTCTGAGTGGTGAAATAGCGATCGCCTTATTAAATGCTTATCTTTGACTTAGAACCGGAGAGCGATCGCCAAAAATTGCACCTCGCCGCTCTAAGTTAGGTTTTATATCCTCTATAAGACCTAAACTTCCTCCAAACAAGGCATTTATAACAATAGCATCGCTTAGGTGTAGCAACCTGCAATACTAATCGCTCAAACCTGCTCTTCCCGACATTTACAAACCAAGATTAAATGCAACTACAATTGCGCTTCAGCCAGGATTAGAGAGCAACTAACCTGCAATTATCCGTTTCAACCAGGATTAGAGAGCAACTATAATTCTTGCAACTCACGCGATCGCGCTGGGTCGAGTTGCCCGCGAAACAGCAATTTAATTTCAGCAACTATTACCAAAAAATAAGCAATATTTCATGTTTAATAAAATTCTGACAGGAAAAATATTTTACTTTTTAAACATGCTAATTGCTGCAATACCAGACGCACCAGCATCAAGACATTTTTTATAATTGTTTTCGTTAATTCCCCCAAGAGCAAAAACTTTCATTTGTGTTGATTTGCAAGCTTGAGTGAGCATATCTATACCAATACCTTTTACCTCTGGATGAGTTGGGGTCGCAAAAATAGGTGAAAAAAATACATAGTCTAATCCCTCATGCTCTGCCTCTTTTATAGATTCTAATGAGTGACATGATTTTCCAAACAGTATACTATGGCTTTTTGCCTCTGGCATTTTAATTTGATCCTTTTCTCTAAAATGAAAAGCACTAACTAAAGAAGATTTATAATTTAGATAAAATGGTAAAATAATTTGCAATTCTTTGTAGGATAGATTTTCAATGATTATATCTATATTTTCTCTATTTGCCTCATATAATCTTAGATAACACGAATCTGCACTGTTGCTGATAGCTCTGTTTACCCATTTAGTAACTTGAGCAGCGATTTTGGATTTGTCCGAACAAATTATTTCGGAATTCTCTCCTGATAATATATCAAATATTGCGATTTTTTTAAAAGGTTTTATTGTTTATTTCATAGAACTCTTCTTTCATTTTACAGTAATGGTTGTAGCAGCATTAATCTCATTAGATAACTTTATCAAAATAATTCCTATTGGGGTAGTTAGTGAAATTCTTTGTCGGTTAAGCTGCTGGAGTATGCCATTTATTCCTGATCTTAGCTCGTCATCAGAGATCCCAAATGGGTTCTATAGCAGTTCTCAATTGCATGGAATACAGACCTAACCCCCAGCCCCTTCCCTACAAGGGAAGGGGGGTAAGATTCAAAGCCTCTCTCCTAAAAGGAGAGAGGTTTGGAGAGAGGTCAGAGCGTATTGCATCCAAATGAGAAGCGCTATATAGACGGTGCCGTACCTCTTAACGCACCCTACAAATTAAGATTGGATGATTTATTTTTTGGTAGTGCCTAATAATTTATTAAAGGGGAAATTTCACAAAGATGGGTTGGGTTACAAAAAAAGTAGGAGTATTCTAATGTGGAACTTGAAAGCTGGTATTTTGATACTCACACTGAGTTGCATAATCGCAACTGGTATAGCAGTATATCTCCTTGGCGGTATTGAACCAGCACAAATTCAAGCATTGCTGAAATCCTCTGGAATCTGGGCACCGATTATTTATATTGCTTTGTACGTTGTGGCAACTATGTTAGTTCTGCCCTCAACGGTGCTAAATTTGACTGGAGGTGCAATTTTTGGCCCTTGGCTGGGTACTTTCTGGACTAGTGTTGGAGCAGTCATTGCGGCAATAATTGCCTTTGTTTTTACTCGGACTGTTGGACGCCAAACAGTTGCAAAACGATTAGCAGGACGCTGGCAAGCTATGGATGCTGAGGTACGTCGTGGAGGGCTTTTCTATATGTTTGCCATCCGACTAGTACCGATCATGCCCTATGGCTTGGTCAACTTTGTTGCTGGACTGACTTCGATCAGCTTTAAAGATTATGTTCTAGGTACAACACTTGGTACTGTTCCTAGTGTCTTACCTTTTGTACTACTAGGTAGTTCTGGTCTGAAGGCAGTCAATACAGGCGATTTATTGCCGCTAGTACTCGCCTTAGGCTTAACTGGAACGCTGGTAGCAGGGTCTACTTGGTATCGCCATCGTCGGACTTTTCCCAAAAAAGCTGTAGAAAGGCTGAAAAAATCAGACTCTTCAGATTACATAAATCCGAAGAATAAATAAATTATGAGAATCTGACTTGAGTCTTACTAGGTATACTGAGAACCAAACCTTGATGATGACAAGCAGTCGTCAGCTTGGCTGTTCAAAAATTAAACGGGATTCCTAGATGGTACCAAAGTATTCATTGATTGTTCCAATTTATAACGAAGAAGAAATTATTCCTGAACTATACCGCAGACTGAGTGCAGTCATGAATCGGATGGATGGTCTTGTCGAATTAATTTTAATCAATGATGGTAGCCGCGATCGCTCCCTACAACTACTACGAGACCTCCATCAAAAAGACCCGCGCATTTGCTATCTGAGCTTTGCTCGTAACTTTGGTCACCAGATTGCAGTTACTGCTGGTCTTAATTTTGTCCGAGGTCAAGTTATCATCATCCTTGATGCTGACTTGCAAGATCCACCAGAACTAATCCCCGACATGGTTGAAAAATGGCGACAGGGCTATCAGGTCGTCTACGCTCAACGCACTCAACGCCTCAAGGAAGGATGGTTTAAGCGTTTTACTGCCTACTTCTTTTATCGCATCCTTAAAAAGCTGGCAGATGTAGATATTCCTACTGATACTGGTGATTTTTGTTTAATGGATCGGCAGATCGTAGATATTCTTAATTCTATGCCAGAACGCACCCGCTACATTCGTGGTCTGCGTTCTTGGGTTGGCTTTCAGCAAACGGCAATTCGGTTTGAGCGCAGCCCCCGCTTTGCTGGGGAAGTTAAATACACTTTCAGCAAATCCTTGGCGCTTGCCATCAATGGTCTAGTGTCCTTTTCAATAGTGCCACTGCGGTTATCAACCTACTTAGGATTAGTAGCAGCGGCGGCGGCCATCTTTATGGCTTTATTAGTCTTGTATTGGCGTCTTTTTGTCCCCCATTCGCCTTTAACCGGGTTTACGATTATTTTGATGGCAATTTTCTTTCTCGGATCTGTGCAGTTAGTCAGTGTTGGCATCTTAGGCGAATATATCGGGCGCATCTACGAAGAAGTTAAAGCCAGGCCCCTCTATACTTTGGCAGAGGTAGGTGGTTTCTATTACAAATCCTCGAACTCAAGGAACAATTCTCACAAACTAGATAATTTAGAAGATGCTACTGTTCAAAATCTAGATAAGTATTGAGCTTGAGGCAGGGGGAGAGAAAAAAGTCTACCAGTTAGAAATTAAATGTACTACGTATAGCACCTACCAAAATTGGATCATTGGCAGAATTTCCTTCGGGGTTGAGAATTACAAACAAAGTTGGGGTAACACTAATGTTGTCATTCACCCGATAGGTATAAAAACCTTCTATATGTAAGGAGGTATCTTTGTTTGTGCGAGTAGTTATGTCATTGCTAGTGACTTTAGGCGGTACACCAAAGACCAACCCCCCTAGATTCGCTTTTTTAAACAGGTCTGGAAAAGCTAAGGTAAGCGCACCATTAATTATGGTTGCATCGTTATTGGTACCTTCTTGATGAGCAAGGGTATAACCAAACCAACCACCTAGATTAACTACGCTACTGGCTTTCCATGGCAAAAACTTTTGACACATCATACAATTCAGCTATGGGACTAGTAGCTGAAGTCAGTTAAAACGGGTTAAATAACTAAAAATCCAGTCGGCTGTAACCAACTGTAAGTGTTAGTTGTAGATATTTTGTAACTTTCAGTCTTTTACAAACTTTTGCCAAATGGTTATTCTCAGAAACCAGATATTTCCGATTCCCTCTGTGCCAATGCACCTCACTTAGGATGGCTAGGGTTTTGGAATTTATAAACTTTAGACGCTAAACAGCTTATCAGCTATTAGCTACTTTCACTCTTGCTCGAACTCTGAAAAACATTGGTAGATGCCTTAAGCCGAAATGGGATTCCTTGCTCTTGTCTAGAAAAATTTATTAAACAACAGCAAACCTATCGAGATTAAGTATTTTATGCACTAGCATTGGATGTCAGCACAAAATACTGAAAAAAGCAAGTCTCTTGGGAGAGATAACAAAGTTTATTTTACATAACTTTACGTTTAAATTTATTTGCTAAAATGCTTGCTTTTTATCGAAAACTGTGAAAAGCTTTGTTATATTAAAAACTACGGTTTATCTATCAGGTTAAAGTAGTTGCTGTAATGCCAATCTGGTGGCAACCTGTCTTAAGGAGCCACAAATTAAGGCTACTAGTAAGACGTCAAGTAGATAGGCAAACAGGTTTGGGAATATTTTGCAGCATCGATGGGGTGAAGACTTGATGCTTAAGACTTTATCGATGGGGGGAAATGGTAGATGCTGAAGACGTTAACAACCGATTTTGAACACGACCTCCAAGCAGATGTGCTTGTAATTGGAGGTGGGCCAGCTGGAACTTGGGCGGCTTGGAGTGCTGCATCAAGTGGAGCTAGAGTTGTGCTTGTAGACAAAGGATACTGTGGTACAACTGGATGCGCTGCTGCATCTGGGAATGGTGTGTGGTACGTGCCACCTGATCCAGAAGCACGAGAAACAGCAAAGGCAAGTCGGGAATCGTTGGGTGGTTTTTTATCCGATCGCCACTGGATGGATCGGGTACTGAATCAGACCTATGTAAACGTCAATCAGTTAGCAGAGTGGGGTTATCCGTTTCCCACCGACGACGAAGGCAAACCCTATCGGCGATCGCTGCAAGGGCCAGAATATATGCGGCTGATGCGGCGACAAATCCAAAGGGCAGGAGTCAAAATTTTAGACAACAGCCCCGCCTTAGAACTACTGGTTGATGACGATGGTGCTGTTGCCGGTGCAACAGGTATGAATCGTCAGACTGGTGGGAAATGGGTAGTGCGATCGCCAGGCACGATCATTGCTACAGGCGGCTGTGCGTTTCTCAGTAAAGCGTTAGGATGCAACGTCCTGACAGGGGATGGTTACTTAATGGCGGCTGAAGCAGGTGCTGAGATGTCGGGTATGGAATTTTCCAATGCTTATGGCATCTCCCCCGCCTTTTCTTCAGTTACCAAAACCCTGTTCTATAATTGGGCGACCTTCACCTACGAAGACGGCACTGTGATTCCGGGAGCAAGTTCTCATAGACGTTCAGTAATTGCCCAGACATTGCTGCAACAGCCAGTTTACGCTATCATAGACAAAGCGGCTGAATCGATGCGCTCATCTATGCGTTTAGCACAGCCTAACTTCTTTTTACCCTTTGACCGCGCAGGTATTGATCCATTTACCCAACGTTTCCCTGTGACTCTGCGCCTAGAGGGAACCGTGCGCGGTACGGGAGGAATTCGGATTGTAGATGAGAGTTGTGCCAGTTCTATACAGGGACTCTACGCGGCTGGAGATGCTGCTACACGCGAACTGATTTGTGGCGGATTCACTGGTGGTGGTAGCCATAATGCGGCTTGGGCAATATCTTCTGGCTATTGGTCTGGAAAATCGGCTGCTGAATATACGCGCAGTTTGGGGGAATACAAAACTCGACGCCATATTAAGGGTGTTGGAGAAGTAGTATTACAGAGTGGGAGCGATCGCTCTCAAACCTTGGCAAATAATGAAATTATTCAAGCAGTTCAAGCTGAAGTATTTCCCTATGAAAAGAACTATTTCCGTACAGAACAAGGCTTAACCGAGTCTTTGGGTAGGCTAAATCATCTTTGGCATGAACTCCGCAGTAGCCAGGTAACGTCAGAGAAAGAGCTAATCCGGGCGCGAGAAGCTGCGGCGATGGTAGCCACAGCCCGATGGATGTACAGCAGTGCCATCGAACGTAAAGAAACTCGTGGTATGCACAGACATCTAGACTATCCTGAACAAGATCCTAACCAGCAACATTACCTGATTAGTGGCGGATTAGATCAAGTCTGGGTGAAGGTTCAGCCTTTAGAGAGTACAGAAAAGTTACCATCCAAAATAGGAGCGTTAGTGTGATTGAGTTGGTCAGCGAGTCGCGGTGCATAAATTGTAATATCTGCGTAAATATTTGCCCGACCAACGTGTTTGACCGTGTACCTGATGCACCGCCAACCATTGCCCGACAGAGTGACTGCCAAACCTGTTATATGTGCGAATTGTATTGTCCAGTTGATGCTCTTTATGTAGCACCAGAAAGTGACATGCAGACTTCAGTCAACGAGGCAGAATTGGTAAAAGTCGGGCTACTAGGTAGTTACCGTGAAAACATTGGTTGGGGACATAAACGTACATCAACAGCAAAAACAGATCAAACATTCCAAATTCTCAAGCAGATGAAATAGCATCGTGGGGAAAAGAGTCATGCTGTCGTTCAAAGCAGGAACAGGTTCTATCAGTAAAAATATAGCCATTTTCAATTTGGTGAGGTACAGGTATGCAGACAGACCTAACCCCTTTGGGGAAGTCAAAAGTCAAAAGTCAAAAGTCAAAACTGTACTTCACGCAATCGAGAACCGCTATAGGTATGCAGACAGACCTAACCCCCTAACCCCCTTCCCGACGCGGGAAGGGGGAAAAATTCAAAGCCTCTCTCCTTTTAGGAGAGAGGTTTGGAGAGAGGTCAAAATTGTACTTCACGCAATCGAGAACTGCTATAAACTTCCTTCAAGATTATCAACTTCAGTAGCTTGTGTCCTACTGCTACTAACTACAGCATGTAGCCAAGGCGAAACTAAATCTGCTCAATCCATTCAGGGCATTAATACCAATAGTGCTGTAGCTGCATCTAACAACATTTCTACCCTACGAATAGGTTATGTAGGTAGTGTAGAACCTACAGGGCCACTTGGGTGGGCAAAGAAAAAGGGAATATTAAATCGTCAACTGCAAAAAGCTGGGTTTAAAAACATTACTTTTGCACGATTTCCTAACGGGCCGGATCTAAATGAGGCGCTTGTCGCAGGTCAACTAGATGTTGGTTCTTTAGGCGATACACCAGCCATAGTTTTGAGAGCTAGGGGTGTGGAAACTCGATTGCTGCGAATCAGTCAATTTAATACAACCGCCTGGCTGGTTGCGAAAAAGAATGGCCCGCGATCGCTCGCTGAACTTAAAGGTGAGAAAATAGCTACCCAAAAAGGTTCTTATATGCATCGATATCTGCTGGGTCTGTTAGCTGAAGCTAAAATTGCCAAAGATGTAAAAGTTGTCCACTTGATGACTACTGAGGCAAAAGCGGCTTTAGAACGTGGTGATGTAGCAGCTTATGCAACTTCAAGTGATCTGGGGCCTTTTCTGAAATCACAAGGGTTTCCAGTGATTGATTCTTCTGCGAATCATCAGGGTCTTTCAGGGACATCATTAGTTGTAGCGACTGAAAGCTTTCTGGCTAAACAGCCTGATTTTCCCCAGAAATTTAATGCAATTCTCACAGAAGCAGTCAAGGATTTAAAAGCTAATTCTGAAGAATATTATCAGTACCACGCCCAAATTACTAAATATCCCGTCGATATCATCAAAGTATCGTTCCCACTCAAGCAGGTATCAGAAGAACCATTACCAGCTGAGGGTGTGAAACTTTTAGAAGGCACTAAGAATTTTTTAGTTTCGCAGGGTTTAGCAAAGTCGAACTTTAAATTAACAGATTGGGCTGCTGAAGAGAAATAGGGAGTGGGGGGATGAGGGAGCAGGGGGAGCAAAGAATGCAGGATATCAGTAGTTTTTCTAAGCAAGAAAAACAAATTTTTGTAATTAAGTCCAGGACTTACGCAAAATCATGAAAAACGAACCGCATTCGCGCAGCGTCTCGTTAGAGAAGAACGCAAAGGACACAAAGGAATAAGACTTTCAGAGGGTTATTGCGTAAGTCCTAAAGTCTTTCAAAGGTGCAACTTCCAGGTTCAAAGACTTCCTACTTCCCTCGTGACCAATAATTCCTTGATGTACAGAGCAAGTAGATTTATCTGTCAAATCAATCCAAAATCCAAAATCTAAAATCCAAAATTGTTTGACCAATTCATTTGAAAATTCAGGTAACATGGTATGACTATTGCACTAGACCGTCCACAAAAAACCAAGTCTGCTCAAATTCGGGAAAGACTGGGTTATCCGATTATTGACACCGATGTACATACCCAAGAGTTTCCCCCAGCATTCTTGGACTATTTAGAGCAAGTTGCTGGAACTGCGATCGCACAACGTTTTCAAGAACACTTACCTGGTGCATCTCGCTCTAAATGGTTCAAGCAATCTTGGGATGAACGCCGTACTCACCGCACCGCCCGCCCTCCCTTCTGGACTCGTCCCACTAACGACGCTTTAAATTTAGCTACCGTTAGTTTGCCGAAGTTGTTGCACGAGCGCTTACAAGAAGCTGGTACAGACTTTGCAGTTGTGTACCCTAACTTGGCAACTATGGCGCCACACATCGGGAATGAAGAAATGCGGCGGGCTGTTTGCCGTGCAGCTAACACTTACCACGCTGATATTTTCCGTCCTTATAGCGATCGCTTAACACCCATTGCTTCCATCCCAATGAATACGCCCGAAGAGGCGATCGCAGAATTGGAATATGCGGTGAAAGTGCTGGGACTCAAAGCAATTCAAATCCCCGGACATATCCGCCGCCCGATTCCCGCTTTCGAGAAGTATGGCGAAGAAGTAGCCAACGAAGCCATTTGGATTGACACTTTTGGCTTGGATAGCAAATATGATTACGATCCCTTCTGGGCGAAGTGCGTAGAACTTAAAGTTGTACCCACCACCCACTCTTCCGGTATGGGCTGGATAAATCGGCGTTCGATTAGCAATTACCAATACAACCATATTGGTCACTTTGCTTCGGCTGGGGAAGCACTATGTAAATCTTTATTCTTTGGTGGTGTAACTCACCGCTTTCCCACACTCAAGTTTGCCTTTTTAGAAGGAGGTGCAGCTTGGGGTGCTAGTTTGTACACCGATTTGATTTGGCACTGGGATACCCGCAATAAAGACCATTTGGTGGAAAATAACAATCCTGCCAATGTTAATTATGAAGAACTGCTAGAATTTTATACCCGCTATGGTGATGAATTAATACATGGTCGTTTGGATCAGCTAGGTAGCGGTTTAGGTTTCCACGCTGATTTAGTATCTCCCTTAGAACCAGGTGATTTAGATGAATTCGCCGTAGCAGGAGTTACGAAGCCAGAGGATATCCGCGATCGCTTTTTAAATCACTTCTACTTCGGTACAGAATCAGATGATACTCGTGTAGCTCAAGCCTTTAACCGCAAAGCCAATCCTTATGGCGACCGTGTTAAAGCATTTTTGGGTTCCGATTCCGGTCACTGGGACGTACCTGATATCACTGCGATCGTTGCTAATACCTATTCAATGGTAGAACGCAAGATTATCACTGAAGAAGATTTGCAATATTTCCTGTCAATTCATCCCTTGGAGTTGTACACCAGCCTGAATCGTGACTTCTTCAAAGGTACGGCTGTCGAAAAAACAGCAGATGAATTTTTGGCTACCGCCGGCCGTTAATTCCATTTTCTCGTTATCTTTCTCAATCTTGATGATCCCCCCAACCCCCCTTAAAAAGGGGGGCAAAAAGATCCCCCCAACCCCCTTAAAAAGGGGCAAAAAGTGGCTCACTTCCCCCCTTTTTAAGGGGGGCTAGGGGGGATCAAAAGATACACAAATCTTTTGCATAATTTAGGGTAAACTATCATGATGATCGCTCTAGACCGCCCACAAAAAACTAGGTCTGCTCAGATTCGGGAAAAACTTGGTTATCCAATCATTGACACCGATGTACATACCCAAGAATTTGAACCAGCAGTTTTGGATTATTTAGAGCAAGTTGGTGGAACTGCGCTTGTCGAACGTTTCAAAGAAAATTTACCAGGATCTTCCCGCTTTAAGTGGTATAAACAAACTTGGGAAGAACGTTTTGCTTATCGCAGCAATCGTCCTAACTGGTGGGGTCGTCCCACAAAAAATACTTTGAATTTGGCAACCATTAGCTTACCCAAGTTGCTGCATGAGCGCTTGCAAGAAGCAGGTACAGACTTTGCGGTTGTGTACCCCAACTTGGCAACATTGGCCCCGAATATCGGCAACGAAGAAATGCGGCGGGCTGTTTGTCGGGCAGTTAACCACTACCATGCTGACATTTTCCGCCCTTATAGCGATCGCCTAACACCGATTGCTGCGATTCCACTGCACACTCCCGAAGAAGGGATTGAAGAATTGGAATATGCGGTGAATGTTCTGGGACTCAAAGCGATTCAAATCCCCGGTTACGTCCGTCGTCCCATTCCAGCCTTTGAAAAATACGGCAAAGAAGTGGCTAACGAAGTGGTTTGGATTGATAACTTTGGTTTAGACAGCCAGTATGATTACGATCCATTTTGGGCGAAGTGCGTAGAACTCAAAGTTGTACCTACAACTCACGCTTCTAGCCAAGGTTGGACAACTCAGCGTTCTGTTACCAACGCCCAGTACAATCACATTAATCACTTTGCCTTTGCAGCAGAAGCATTATGCAAATCGCTGTTCTTTGGTGGAGTGACTCGCCGCTTCCCGCAATTAAAATTTGCCTTTCTAGAAGGTGGTTCAGCTTGGGGTGCTAGTCTATACGCTGATATTATTTGGCATTGGGAAACCCGCAACAAACAACATTTGTTGTCAAATAACAATCCTGCCATTATCGATAAGGAAGCATTAGTAGAGTTGTACACCCGCTACGGTGGCGAACTTGTAGATGGACGCTTAGATCAAATTGGTGACGGTTTAGGATTCCACCATCAACTATTGTCTCCAGAAAATCCAGGCGAACTTGATGAATTTGAACTAGCAGGAATTGATCAGCCAGAAGATGTGCGCGATCGCTTCTTGAATCATTTCTACTTCGGTACGGAATCAGACGATACCCGTGTATCTCAAGCTTTTAATCGTGCCGCTAATCCCTTTGGCGACCGAGTTAAAGCCTTCTTGGGTTCTGATTCTGGTCACTGGGATGTGCCTGATATCACCGCCGTTACTGCCAACGCCTACTCAATGGCAGAACAGGAAATTATTACCGAAGAAGACCTGCGCTACTTCCTCTCAATCCATCCTTTGGAGTTGTACACCAGTCTCAATCAAGACTTCTTTAAGGGTACAGGTGTTGAGAAAGCCGCAAAGGAATATCTAGCGGCTAAGGGTTAGGGACTGAATTCTTCTCAATACTTCGATGCCGCTCAGTACAAGTGCCTAATCTTTACAACGTTCCATGTTCCATTTCCTCTGTTCACTTGTAGGGTGGGTTTTGCCCACTCTACATTTCTCCTAAATTCTGTGTCTGATTGCTGCCTACTGCTGAAACAATTACTAAGGATGATTTGATTATGGTGCTAGACATTACAAAACCAAAGGACTACATTGACCTAGCAGCTTCTTTGTCCAAGAAACTTGCTCAATCCGCAGTTGAACGGGATGCCAAAGCCGGAGTTCCAGAAGAGGAAATTAATAGACTGCGTGAGAGTGGCCTGCTACCACTGATTGTGCCTAAGCAATATGGTGGAATTGGTGCAACTTGGATTGATGCCTTAAAAATTGTCAGAAAACTGTCAAAAGCAGATGGTTCAATTGGTCAGTTGTATGGTAATCATCTCAACTTGACGGCTTTGGGTCACGTTTCCGGAACGCCAGCCCAAAAGGAAAAATATTATAGAGAAACTGCTAAGAATAACTTATTTTGGGCAAACGCTATCAATACGCGGGATACTAGGCTAAAAATTAACCCAGAAGGCGATAATTTTCGGGTTAATGGTGTTAAAAGCTTTGGTACGGGAATTTCTGTTGCAGATTATCGGGTATTCTCCGCTTTGGAAGATGGCGTAGAATTGCCCTTCATATTCATAATTCCTAAAGACAGGGAAGGATTAGTTTCCAATCAAGATTGGGACAACATCGGGCAACGTCGCACTGATAGCGGTAGTTATACATTTAACAATGTTCTAGTAGAGAAAGATGAGATTTTGGGGCCACCCAATCCCCCTGATAGTGCCTTCTCAACTTTTCTTGGTATTATTGCCCAGCTAACAAAAACCAACGTTTATCTGGGAATTACTAAAGGAGCCTTCGCCGCTGCTCGTGAGTACACTAAAACTACTACTAAACCGTGGATTACATCAGGGGTAGATAGTGCTACTGAAGACCCATATATTCTGCATCATTACGGAGACTTTTGGATTGAAATCCAAGCTGCGATCGCTCTCGCTGACCAAGCAGCCGAAAAGGTGCAAGTAGCATGGGACAAAGATGTAGAACTCACTCATCAAGAGAGGGGAGAAGTAGCGATTGCAGTTTCCGCAGCCAAGGCATTAGCTACCCGTGTAGGTATAGATATAACCAACCGCATCTTTGAAGTTACCGGAACTCGCGCCACTGCAACCAAATATGGATTTGACCGTTACTGGCGGGATTTGCGAACCTTTTCCCTCCACGATCCTGTGGACTACAAATTGAGAGCGATCGGCGATTGGGTACTCAACGAACAACTACCTGTAATTACGCAATATTCTTAGGGATTGGGCATGGAGCATGAGGAAAAATTATTTGCTTCTCCATTTCCCTACTCCTTACTCCCCAATGCTCAATATTTAAGCTGTCTACTCGCTGTCTGGTAGGGTGGACGTTCTATAATCTCCACCTTACTTACCTAAATCTAAAATCCAAAATCTAAAATCCTTCGACTGAGCGACTTGTACTGAGCGTTCGCGCAGCGTCTCGTAGAGAAGTCGAAGTAAGCCGAAGTCTAAAATCCAAAATTGATATGACTCAACTAAAAACACTTCCCACTTATGATCCAAGTTTATTTGAGGGAGCCGCTGAGGGCTACGCTCAATATAGAACCAAATACCCACCTGTTGTATTCGACAAACTAGCCGAAATATTTAATCTTAATGGTCAAGGACGACTCCTTGACTTGGGTACTGGGCCAGGATTAATTTCAATTCCTCTACGAACCAGATTTGAGGAAGTTGTTGCGATCGATCCCGATCCAGAAATGATTGCCGAAGCTAAACGGCAAGCAGCAGCAGTAGGAGCAAATAATATTACTTGGTTAGAACAAGGGGCAGAGTTAATCGACTCTAGTTTAGGGAAGTTTAAGTTAGCCACTATTGGTAGAGCCTTCCACTGGATGGAACGCGAACTAGTCCTTGAGAGGCTTTATGAATTGCTTACTGATGATGGTGCAATAGCACTGCTTCAAACTGGTGATAATCCTTGGGAAAGCAATCTACCTTGGAAACAAGCTGCTGTGGGAGTAGTGAAAAAATGGTTAGGTGAAGAACGCCGAACTGGCTTACGAGGACAAGGCACTCGTAAGCCAGTCGATCCTCCCCATGAAGTCGTAATTGCCAATTCGGCTTTTGTTCGTCAAGAAGTCTATGAAGTGCCATTTGAAAAATCTTGGACTGTCGATAGCTATCTCGGTTACTTATACACTACAGCCTTTTCTCTCAAAATTTTCTATGGCGATAACGCCCCAGCATTTGAAACGGATCTTAGAGAAGCGCTATTAGCAGTTGAGCCGTCTGGACATTTTACAGAAGAACTCAAAGCTACAATCCTAGTCGCTTGGAAGCACTAGCAAAATTGAACACGAACAAGACAAAGTTTCACTCACAAGTTTCAACCTTCCACTAGCACGACATTGGAGTGGGCCTTCTCACTCCACTTCCTAAATTTTTCCCTCCTAACTATTAAATTTTCAGTTCATCAAGTTCCTTACAGGGTGGGTTATACCCACTCTATTTCCTAACTTCAAACATTACAAAAAACTATTTTTATTTATTAAAAAGTTCTCCCCGATGATCCACATGCATTACATAAGCGAATTTAACCAATTCAAAAAACTAAGCCACAAAAAACTTGAATTTTATAAGGAAGTGTCATAATGTCAAAGCAAATGCACTTGGCTGGCTTCATGCACGCTTCCCATGTTGTTCACAGTCATGCCATCTGGCGTCATCCCAAAACACATTCAGGTTTTCTCCAACCAGAGTATTATCAAAATGTCGCCCGTACTTTAGAACGCGGTAAGTTTGATTTAGTTTTCTTCGCAGATATTTTGGCGCTTCCAGATCGCTATGGCAACAGTTTTGAAACCAGTGTCAAGTATGGTACTCAAGGTGCTGTCACCCTAGATCCTGTTCTAGTTGCGACGACAATGGCTGTTGCTACCCAAAAAATCGGAGTGGGTGTAACACGTTCTGCAACATACTATGCTCCCTACGATTTAGCTAGGACATTTGCGACATTAGATCACCTTTCTAAAGGTCGAGCCGCTTGGAATGTTGTCACCTCTAGTGGTGATGGTACAGCCCAAAATTTTGGTATAGAAAAACATTTAGAACATGACACACGTTACGATCGCGCCGATGAATTTATCGAAGCTACCTTTAAACTTTGGGATAGCTGGAAAGAAGGTGCATTAATTTTAGATAAAGAAAATGGAATTTTTGCCGATCCTTCTAAAGTTGATTACGTTCACCACTCTGGAAAATGGCTCAAAACGAGAGGGCCTTTAACAGTTCCTCGCACCCCCCAAGGTCGTCCAGTGATCATCCAAGCCGGTTCTTCTGGACGTGGTAAAGAATTTGCGGCTCGTTGGGCAGAAACCATTTTCACATCTCCACTCACACCCGCTGATATGAAAACTTTCTACAAAGATGTGAAATCGCGGATGGGAAAATATGGACGTGATCCAGAAGATTGCAAAATTTTACCAGCTGTAGTGCCTTTTATCGGGGAAACAGAAAGTATTGCTAGAGAAAAACAAGCACTACACCATGAATTAGTTCACCCATTAGTAGGTTTAGCCTCTCTATCTAATGCCCTGAATTACGATCTCTCGGAATTTCCCTTAGATAAGCCTTTAAGTGAATTAGAATTTCGCGAAGGTGGTCAGAGTATGTATGACCAAATTTTGAAGTTGAGCCAAGACCAAGGTTTAACTTTGGGAGAAATTGGGAAACGTTACGGTCAAAGTCGTTTAGTTTTACAAATTGTTGGTAGCCCTACTCAAATTGCTGACCAACTCCAAGCAATCTTCCAAGATGAAGGCGCTGATGGTTTCGTGATTTCACCAGCTTATATTCCTGGTGCATTTGAAGATTTTGTGGATTTAGTAATTCCAGAATTACAACAACGGGGATTATTTCGTAAGGAGTACACTGGCAATACATTGCGAGAGCATCTATGACTAAAAAGTCTAAATTTCCAATAAAATTCAGTTCCACAAAATTAAGACTAAAAATATCCAGTTTTCTCAAGAAATTACATTTAATCATGAGTTATTGTAGTTATTTAATTCGCAATTAATCATAATTGTTCTGACCACCTAGAAGAGAATAAATAAAACAACTTATGTCATCTTTAAAAGCAAAGTTTGAATTCAGGAAAAGCCAGAGAACAACACGTCGTTCTTTGTTGTTTACTCTAGGCTACTGCTTAATGCTATCGACGACCCTATCAAGTTGTAGTCAAGCACAAAATAACACTCAGCAGTCGGCAGCTTCCCCTGAGTCGGTAGCTTCATCTAGCATTACAGAGAAGTCAACTGAGAAGCAAGTAGTGCGGATTGTCCGTTCAAAACAACTTACCGCTTTAGCAGTTTTAGAAAAGCAGGGTTCCTTGGAAAAGCGATTAGAGCCTCTGGGTTTTAAAGTACAGTGGCCTGAGTTTGCGGCTGGCCCACAACAGCTAGAAGCCCTGAATGCAAATGGATTGGATATCGCATCTACAGCTGAATCGCCTCCTGTATTTTCCCAAGCAGCAGGAGTGCCTATTGTTTATCTAGCTACTACACACCCTAGTGGTAAATCTATTTCACTTTTAGTTCCTGTAAACTCTCCGATTAAAAGTGTTGCCGATCTGAAAGGCAAAAAAGTGGCTTTCCAGAAAGCCTCCATTGGCCACTACCTATTAGTTAAAGCATTAGAAAATGCGGGACTAAAACTGAGCGATGTCCAATCAGTTTTTTTAGCACCAGCAGACGCAAATGCGGCATTCAGTCAGAACAAGGTAGATGCTTGGTATATTTGGGAGCCATTCGCTACCAGAAATGAACAAAATAAAATAGCTCGTGTTTTAGCAGATGGTGGTAAGTTGCGGGATACTGGCAACTTTTACTCAACCTCACGCCAGTTTTATCAGGCTCATCCTGACGTGATCAAAGTGTTTTTAGAGGAACTAGAAAAGGCAGAAATCTGGACTAAGGATCATCCTAAAGAAGTAGCACAACTGCTTGCTCCTGTAACTCAGCTAGATCCACCGACTCTAGAAATAATGCATAAGAAATATGATTATGGGCTAGTACCAATTACTGAGAAAACCATTATTAAGCAACAGGAAGTTGCAGACAAGTGGTACAGCTTAGGACTTATCCCCAAGAAGGTGAATGTTAGAGACGGGTTTTTGACACCTGAAGAGTACGCCAAAATTACTCCCTCAGAGGTGTTAGCGAATAAGTAGTTATTCCCAAGAAGAAACTAAAATACAGGAGAATGTTATGCCTAGCTCGACTTTGACAGAGGTTAAAATCAGGTCTATTGATGCTCCTTTGGGAGCCATAGTTACCGATCTTGATGCCAGTCAGCCTATTGCACCTGAAGTCATATTACAACTTAAGAAAGCTCTGCGCGATCGCCATATCTTGATCTTCAAAGACCAAAAGCTCTCTGATGAACAGCTTTTGAACTTTTCGTTATACTTTGGCGCACTCTTTGTACCATCTGATGAGACTCCAGTATTGGCTTCTAAACCAGGAGAAACTCCAGTGGTTATTCCGATTTCCAACGTCGATGGTGGCTATACTGGTACTGGAGAACTAACTTTCCATTCTGACCACAAATGGACTCCCACCCCATCTAGTGGTTCGCTTCTTTATGCTTTGGAAATACCTTCTCAAGGTGGAAATACTTATTGGTTAAATACCAATTTGGCCTATGAGGCGTTAGACGAAACCACCAAAGAACAGATTGCAGATTTACAGTTAATTACCTACAACCCATTCTTGCGAGACCGGAATGCACCCCGCTCTTTATATCGTTTAGACAAGAATATTCCCTTAATAAGTCCTATCTTTCCCCATCCTCTAGTGCGGACACATCCTGATAGTGGCAAAAAGCATCTTTACTTAGATGCTGCTACGGAAGTAGAAATTGTAGGGTTAGAGCCTGAAGAAGGATCTAAACTGATTGAACAGTTGCGTCAGCATTTGAATCAGCCCCGATTCTACTACCAACACAAATGGTCTGTAGGCGATATTGTCTACTGGGATAATCAAGCTACCTTGCATTATCGTCAAGCATTCGATCCGAATGAGCGACGGGTATTGAAGCGGGTTAGTCTTGCAGGTAGTCGTCCCTTTTAGTCTCTATATCTGAAGTAGAGATGCAAGAAATTGCGTCTCTAAAAAATCACAATTATAAGTAAAAATTATCTACCAAAATTTATAAATTAGATAAAAAAAATTTAAGCTATTAAATAAAAATATTTTCACAAAATCCGCTAAATAGTATTTTAAACATCTTCAAAAACTAAAAAAAAGTTTATTATTTTTTATAAACTATATTGGGCTAAGCTATATTAATACATCTTGCCATTTAGAATAAAAATAGTGTTTATAAACACTTCATCAAAATCAAATAATAGATAAAATTAAGACGTAAATTATTAAAAAATATCAAAGTTATATTTAATATCTGAGTAATTCTATTTAAATCAGAGATTAGGTTAACCTGGAGGTGCAAAATGTTTAGCAATCCCGTAAAAATTAAGTCAACAAAAATCACAAAAGTAGCATTATTTGTAATGCCTGGTTTTTTGGCTTTATCCACTACATTAATAAGTTGTACGTCAACCAGCGATAATACAAATACTGCAACTGAACCGAAGGCAGATGTAGCAGCAGCAAAAACGATTACTTTTAGAACAAAAGTGCTGCGAATTGGGTATCAAAGCTCTGGTGATTTAGTTAGAGTGACAGGAGTTTTAGAAAAACGTTTAGAACCTCTGGGTGTCAAAGTTGAATGGGCGCAATTTGCCCAAGGGCCGCAACTCATGGAAGCGATGAATGTCGGTAAAATTGATATTGGATCAGTTGGAGAAACTCCTCCCATTTTTGCTCAAGCTGCTGGTGCAAGAATCGTCTATCTTGCTGGTAGACGAATTACTGCTACTTCCGGAAAAGGGAGTGCAATCGCAGTTCCTAAAGGTTCTCCAATTAAGACTTTAGCTGATATCAAAGGACAAAAAGTAGTTTTTCAAAAAGGTTCAGCTTCTCACTATTTTATCATCAAAGCTTTAGAAGAAGTTGGCTTAAAATACAGTGATATTACAGTCTTAAGTATGCCTAATGTCGAAGCCCGTGGTGCATTTATTCAGGGAACTATTCCAGTTTGGGTAACTGGTGATCCTCACTTAGCTTTAGTAGAAAAACTCTACGGTGCGCGTGTGCTGCGAAATGCCACAAATATTGGTACTCCAGGTGGATACTATGTAGGAACACGCGAGTTTGCTAAGGAAAATCCGGAATTACTTCGGATTATCTTGGAAGAGATTGATAAAAACGGTCAATGGGCAGAAGCAAATCGTAAAGAGGTAGCCAAACTAATAGCACCCGTACTTAAAATTGATCTACCCATTCAAGAAATAATTTCTGGACGCGCTAATTATCGACTTAAAGGAATTACTCCAGAGTTGATGAAAGCTCAACAAAATGTGGCAGATTTATTTTATAACGAAAAAATCTTGCCTAAAAAGATTGATGTTCAGGAAGCACTACTCACACCTAAAGAATATGCAGCTATCACTCCACCAACACTTATAAGTGAAAAATAGAGACTAATCAGATATGAAGTCTAGGGACTGGGGACTGGGAATTGGGGACTAGGAAAGAGTTTTCCAATACCCAATCTTGAATCCTTTTAAATGCTTCATGCTAAACAAGCCTAATTGACGAAAAGCCACTTTTTCTAAACCTCAAGACTTGATTTTTGAATGAATGCGAATCATTCGATAAATAGCTAAAAATATCGCTAAGTTTTTTCAAACCAATTAGAATACCAATTTACTAAACCCAAAAAGAGATTTGTTGAATTAGTACAATCTCAAGTTTTAAGACTAAATTGGTGTTCTATAAGTTTGATATAAAAACTTCCAATCATCTTACTTGATGAAAGAAAGACTGACAACGCTCAGTTTTTTCAAACCAACTATAATACCAATTTACTAAATCCAACAAAAGATTTTCTCAATTATAGGACTTACGCAAAATATCTCTCAAACTCTGATTTCTGCGTGCCCTGTGTGCCTCTGCGGTAGCCTGCGGCAAGCCGCTTTGCGTCTACGTTATTGGTAACTCGTGCGTAAGTCCTAAATTAGTGGAATATCAAGTTTTAATACTGAATTGGTGTTCTAGGAGGTTGACAAAACAACTTCCAATTATCTTACTTGCTGAAAGTAAGTAAGACTGACAACTTAAAAGCTAAAACTTACGAGGAAAATTGCAACTCATGAACAAGCCATTTCAACCACAACGCCGCACAGTTTTAAAGCGTATTGTCCAATATTCAGCACTAGGACTGTTTGCTTTATTATCTCCCTTTGTGAGTAGCCTTGTGCAAAGCACCCAAGCGCAGACAAACGAATTTAATGCCAAAGTAATTAACTTGGCCTATCAAAGTTCTGGTGATATTGTCAAAGCCAGAAAAGTTGTTGACCCACGTTTCAAAGCATTGGGTGTAACCGTGAATTGGGTTGGGCCATTCGCAGCAGGGCCGCAATTGATCGAAGCGCTGAATGCAGGTAAGGTGGATATCGGTAATGTCGGAGAGACACCTCCAATATTTTCCCAAGCTGCAAGCGCAGCCATCCCTGAAGTTGTCTATATTGCTGGACGCACGCCCACCGATGGTACAAACCAAGGTATTGTGGTGAAAGCTAATTCTCTGATTAAGAAAGTAGCGGATCTTAAAGGTAAGAAAGTTGCTTTTCAGGTAGGGTCGAATGCACAGTATTTACTAGCAAAAGCTTTGCAAGAGGTAGGGTTAAAAATTAGCGATATTCAAATCGTTGCTTCAACTCCATCTGGAGCCCGCGACGCCTTTATTCAAGACAAGGCTGACGCCTGGGTGGGTGGCGATCCGCTTTTAGCTGTTGCGGAAAATACTATCCCGATTCGGGTTCTGAGAAATGCAGCAAGAATTAACACTCTAGGCGGGTTTTATATTGGCAGGCGTCAATTTGTTACCCAAAATCCGCAATTGGTGCGAGTGTTTTTGGAGGAAGCAGAGAAGGTAGGAGAATTTGCTGAAAAAAACCCAACCATAATTGCCAACGATTTAGCTCCTGAACTGAAATTAGATGTATCAATTGTAGAAAAGGTGGTACGCCGTAGTCGTTATAGATTGAGAAGAATCACACCTGCGATCATTGCCCAACAGCAGAGTGTTGCTGATTTTTATTTTGAACAAAAAGCTATCCCCCGTAAGATAGATATTAGACAAGCGATTCTTCCTACTTTAGTAGATAAAGCGATCACACCTGATAATATCAAGTAACGGTAAACAGGTAGAGAGAGGTTTATTCAGCTATTAAGTTGGCGATCGCATCTACTAACTCGGCTGGCTCTACTGGTTTGGCAAGATGCTTGTCAAATCCGGCTCCTAGTACCTGCTTGGCGTTAATTTCTCCAGCATAGGCGGTAAGTGCGATCGCCCGAATTTGTCCTCCTTGCTCTGGTGGCAGCGTTCTCAACTGTCGCATGAACATGCATCCATCCACTTCTGGCATCCCAATGTCGCTTAAAAGTATATCTGGCAAGGATTGGGTTAAAGCGGCTAGGGCTTCATCTGCTGATGTTACTGCTGTCACATTTGCCCCATACTGCTCTAGTAAGAAGACAATAAATTCTCGCGTATCTACATCATCATCCACTACTAAAATTTTGACGCCATTTAAATTTGAGGATGGCTCAGAGTCGTTACTTTGGTGTTTAATCTCTGATTGATTTTGGATCAGCGGCAGTCTGACGGTAAAAGTTGCCCCCTGATCTTCGCCCCCGCTTTCTACCTGAACTGTCCCGCCATGCAGTTCGACTAAGTGACGGACGATCGCTAACCCTAACCCCAGTCCACCAAATTTTCTGGTGGTGCTGCTGTTCTCTTGGCGAAAATATTCAAACACGTAAGGTAGGAAATCAGGATCGATGCCTTTCCCTGTGTCGCTGACTGTGATTTGAACATAAAATATAGGGTTTAGCATCGGACTATTTTCTGTTTCCTGTGCCCTGTGCCCTATACCTTTTACGCTTTCCAATCGGATATCCACCTGTCCTTCCACAGGTGTAAACTTAATTGCGTTTGAGAGTAGGTTCCAAACGATTTGCTGCAATCGGTTGGAGTCACCTAAAACTTGCCCCAAATTTGGTTCCAAGCTGATGTGCATCTCAATTGACTTAGCTTCTGCCGATAGCCGCACTGTCTCCATTGCTGCTGAAATCACAGATGTCAGATCAACTGGATAGATATTCAAGCTAAGTTTACCTTGTAAAATCCGAGAGATATCCAGCAAGTCTTCAATCAATTGAGCCTGTAACTTAGCATTTCGCTCAATAGTCTTCAGCGCTTGAGGGATTGTCTTTTCATCAAGTTTTTTGGTTTGGAGTAGCTTTGACCAACCTAAAATTGGGTTGAGTGGCGATCGCAACTCATGAGAAAGGACTGCAAGAAACTCGTCTTTAATCCGGTTGGCGTTTTCTGCTGCTTCCCTTGCGGTTTGCTCTGCCTCGTATAGGCGGGCACGTTCCATCGCTTGAGCGCACTGCTGTGCTAGTGCTAGGATCAAGGCTTGGTCATCCTGATTAAACTCTTGAATCTCTGCAAAAGCTAGAGACATTCCACCTATGGCTCGTGCCTCGATGATTAATGGAATCGAAATCCAAGCTCCGTAGTTATACTGAGCATACTCCTGAGCAAGATGTGAGTAACGAGCCACCCTTGTTGTTGTTGGCTCTTGCCAGATCGGCTTTTTGGTTCGGACTGCTTGTGCCAGTGGCGCTGATGCATTAATAGAGAATCGACGCCATGAATCTACCGTTTCCTCTTGATAACCTACTGCACGGACAATTTCTAGTTCAGTGCCGCTTTTAGTCAGTAATGCTACTAAAGCAGAACTAGCTCCCAAAGCTGCCATACCTTGTTCTACAACTACTTCAGCGACTTGTGCCAAAGAGAGAGATTCAGAAAGTGCAGCGGTAATGGCTTGCAGACGGGCAGTGCGAGATACTGCGCGTAAAGCCGCTTGTTGAGATTGCTGTGCTTCTGTGTAGAGTTGGGCATTATCAACAGCGATCGCCGCCCGACAAGCCAACTCCTCAGCTAACATCAGGCTTTTGGTGTCGTAGGGATGACCTGAAGAAGATAGCAGAGTCATCGCTCCTAGCACCCGTCCCCGAAGGATAAGCGGTACACTCATGCTAGATGTAGGATTTAGTTCTTGCAAGATTTTTTGGTGATCGGCGTTGTGGGTTGGCACTTGCATCTGTTGATCAGAAATAAAATGAGTAATTTGTGACTTGCCTGTGCGTATTACCTCAGCAATACCATCTGTTTGTATCAAATCAGGCGGATAATTTTGTAACTGTTCTACCAATTCTTGTTTCCCTGGATTGGCATGAACTGCTGCAAGGCGGCGGACTGATTGATTGTCACAAATAATATCAACTAAGCACCAATCCGCTATTTCAGGCACTGCTAAACGCGCTAAACTGGCTAAGGTTGTCTCGTAGTCCAATGATCCAGCCAAAATCCCACTAGCTTCAGCTAGAAAACGCTGCTGTTCCTCCACCTGCTTGCGCTCAGTAATATTTCGCGAAGACGCCTGCATATCTAAAATTTGTCTAGTTTGGCGATCGCGAATCGCTCGAAGAGTTGTTTCCAACCAGATATAATGTCCGTCTTGGTGACGAGCACGGTGAGTAATAGTACAAATATCTGGTAAATTGGCATTGATTGGGTAATTCTTGGCAATTTGTGCCAAATCGTCAGGGTGAACTAACTGATAGCTCAGACGACCTACTAGTTCCTCTGGTTGATACCCCAGTACTGTGTAGCAAGCTGGTGAAATGTACAGAAGAATTCCATCTACTGTATGGCGGGAAATAATATCAGTTGAATTCTCAGCCAGCAGCCGAAAACACGCTTCACTCTCGCCCAGTTTTGCTTCTGAGAGTTTGCGTACATTAATGTTACGTAAATAAACTGATAACCCTGTGGGTGAAGGATAGGCGCGAACCGCAAACCATGCATCAAAGGGTGGGTAATAATCTTCAAGCTCAAGCGGCATTCCTAGAGCAACTGCCCTTTGATAAAGCTGACCAAAGCTAGTAGCAGCCAGATCTGGGAACTCTGACCACAAATTTTTTCCTAGCAGCTCCTGGCTGCAACGCCCCAGAGCTCTGCTTCCCTGATGATTGAGGTAGGTGAAGCGCCACTCACTGTCAAAGGCAAGAAAGCCGCAAGTGATCCTCTCCAAAATTTCAGTAACTTGCTCTTTGGCATCCTCAGCCTCAACACGAGCCGCTTGCTCCCGCTCAAACAGTTGTTCACGTTCGACTTCTGCTTGCTTGCTATCGGTGATTTCTTCGCAGATTGCACCTACCCAAGTAATTTCATTGGGTAGTTTAATCGGATAATAATTTACCGACCAATACCGCTGCTTTCCAGGCGCAGCGGGTGTCTCTCCACTGGCCTCTTGGGCAATAGATTCTCCCGTCTCGATCACATGGCGGAAAGCTTCCATTACCGTAGAATCTAACCCAGGTAGTAGTTGGGCGACAGTCTTTCCGATATGCACCTCTTGGGGAAAACCATTAATCTCAGCTAAAGCCTCATTCAATCGAACGTATCTGAATTTCTCATCCCATAGACCAATACCTATAGGTGCGTTATTGAAGAGGGTATCAAGCAGAACGTTAGCTTCAATCAAGCGAGTCTGCTCTGTTTTCAGTAGCGCCAGTAGTCGCTCACGCTCTTCCTCAGCCTGCTTGCGTTCGGTAATATCCACACACATTCCTATCCATTCGCGGATTTCACCTGTTTCGTCGAGTATAGGCACACCGCGTATAGCCATGTAACGGTATTCGCCGTCATGCCGCAAAACACGATACTCGGCAACTGCAACGCTGCGTGTCGGAAATGCCTGTTTCCAAATTGCCACCATCGAGGAACGATCTTCTGGGTGCAGTGCCTCAACCCAACCCCATCCTTTGTATTGTTCGGGACTTTGCCCTGTGAACGCCTGCCAAGTAGGAATATCGTCAACAACGTTGCCCCGAGGTGCCGCCCTCCAGACGATCGATGCGCTTGCTTCTGCCAGTGAGCGGTAGCGTGCTTCACTATCACGCAGCGCAGCTTGCTGTTCGCTCAAATATTGCCGCAAATCTGTAACCTCTTCAGCTTTCAGGTGATCAATAACAATGGTAAAGTCTTCCTCGCCAATCGAGACACCTGGGGTTTCAAAAATCCGGCGATATTTTTCCTGGCTTTGTTGCAGTAACGACTCGGTTTGCTTCTGCTCGATCAACTGACCAATTTGAGTGGCGATCGCACTGAGCATTTGGAGTAAATTAGTCTCAGGCTCTGAAATTTTGTCGCTGAAAAATTCCATAACACCTAAGATTTTATTACCCAGCCGAATCGGAAATCCGATGGCGGCGGCAAAAAAATTCTCGTCTGGGGCAAGTTCTGAAATCCAAACAGGTTGACCACTTGCCAAAATTTGACCGGGTAGGCCTTCACTAAAAGCAATTGTGTGCTGGTTGAATGGTTTTTTTTCCAAGTCAGATGAATACCAACTACTCATGCGGTGCAGAACATGAGCTTCATCGTCTACACTCCAGATGATCCCAGCTTGCCATTCTAAACTTTCGCACAAGGATTGGAGAATAGCTGGAACTGCATTTACAAGCGTAGTCGCCTCAGAGAGGATGTGGGCGATCGCATACTGTGCAGTTAGAAGTTGTTGGCTGCGTTTGCGCTCAGTAATATCTGTAATTAAGATTGATACGCCAGTTTCTGAGGGATAGACGCGATTTTCCAACCAGCGATCCCATTTTGGCTCTAAATACTCAAAATGTACTGTAATTTTTTCACTAACAGCGCGGTGCAGTTCAGTGTAGAGTCGGCTATTAACTGTGTCAGGAAACTCCCAAATACTCTTGCCTAAGAAGTCTTCCTGATTTATCCCAGTTAGTTCAGCTAGCTTGTCATTAACGTAGGTGTAGCGCCATTCACGATCCAATTTGACAAAAGCATCGCTAATCCTAGCTAAGACCTGTTCAACGTCTTGGGTGATGCTTGCTGGAACTTCAACAGTCACAGTCTCTGCTCCTCATTTTTGAAAGTATTTGGCTAAAAGCGCCTCACCGGGTTCTGCCATCTGGTGTAATAGCTCTTCAATTTGTTTCATAGCCAGTGGCGAAGGTCGTGTCCGTCCGTTTTCCCATCGGTTTATAGTGTGGAACGAAACCCCTAACATCGTTGCCAGTTTTACCTGTGTAAGTTTGAGGCATTGCCGAATCTTACGAACCAACTGTGCAATGGCTGTTCGATTACAGGCATCAGGAAAATATATTTTTATTTTTCTAGCCGATATTTGGAATATAGCATCTGCTATAACTCTGACTGCATCTATCTAGGGCTATAGAGGTTGTAAGTTAGTAATTATATACTACATCAACTTTTATGCAAGCTATTTAAGCTAGTAATAGAGTTGTTTCAGTCTAGAGGATCAAAATATGAAGGTTTGGCTTGCCTGCTTTTTGGTGCTGTTTGCCTTGGCGGAACTGTTTGACTGGTTGCAAGAATTTAATCTGCCATTACCTATCTATATTTTGGGTGGCGCTTTTTTAGCTGTTGCTTCTAACTATGAGCAGATTTTCGGCTCCTATTTTGCTGATCCGAGTATCGAAGCATCACTCGAACAACCCCAGTTAGATTCACTAACCCCATCTACTAATCCTATTACTTTACCAGTTGCCAGTTTTGTTGAAGATGCTCAAACTTCTCTTACAGATGATTAGCCGCATAGCATCTACGCATTCGGCTTTGCCATTCTTGCAGGGTAGCGTCGAGTCAAATGATTTTGGATTTTGGACTTCGGCTACGCTCAGTCGAACGATTTTGGATTTTGGATTGAACCTGACCACAAGGGTACGGGGTAAGATGATTTTAAATTTTGGATAATGGAATTGTTCCGCCTACTAGGGGTGGGACATAAACCGAAATAATTTTTAATTCTTTAATCTAAAATCTCAAATCGTTCGACTGAGCGACTTGTACTGAGCGTTCGCGCAGCGTCTCGTAGAGAAGTCGAAGTAAGCCGAAGTCTAAAATCTAAAATTGGCACGGTTAAGAGACATCGCCTCGAACCAGCAAGTAAATTGCTACATTAAATAGAAGCTCAGGTTGATTAGCTTTTAACCTGGAGTCCGAAAATTAACTTCTGCGCCTGCAACATCTACCCAATTCAGGCTACCGCCGCAACGCCGTGATTAGTGGACTATTAGAAAAACTCCGTGTCCCCTTTGTGAAAGTTCAGGATTCCCGTAAAACTTCCAAGAGCAAAAGCTGGCTGCAAATCATTTTGGTTACCAGTGTAGGAGTCACCGCCTTTATCTGGGGAATTCGGGAACTCAAATGGTTGCAGCCTTGGGAATTAATAGTTTATGATCAGATGTTGCGATCGCGTCCGATAGAAGAACCTGATAAGCGGATTTTGCTGGTAAAAATTACTGATGACGATCTCAAACGAGAGAAATGGACTCTCTCAGATCGGACAATCAATCAGCTGTTAAACAAAATAGAGTCTTATCAACCGCGAATTGTTGGTTTATATCTTTTTAAACCAGAAGACAACAATTTGGCAGTAAAGGAGCAAAATCAAGATAACATCATCAGCACCTGCTTGTTCAGCAGCTTGGGTAGAGATGAAATTCCACCACCACCCAATTTTCCTATAGATAATGTTGGGTTTAGCGATGTGGTTGCTGATCATGAAAACGACCAAATTCTCCGCCGCAGTTTGTTATTTGCTTACTCTACAGACAAGAAATGTACAACATCATTTGCATTTGGTGCCCTAATCGCAATTAATTATCTGGAAAAACAAGGTATTGAATACCAGTTTACAAATAAAGGAGAATTTAAATTAGGTAAAACCCTCTTCCCGCGTTTACAAGCTAATTCCGGTAGCTATCAACATCTGGATGCAAATGGCTATCAAATATTATTAAATTACCATGACCCCAACAGCCTCGCCGACCAAGTAACCCTCTCACAAATCCTCAGTGGACAAGTCAGCCCCAGTTTATTTAAAGACCGTCTTGTAATTATTGGCACAACAGCAGCTGATCTCTCTCCAGGTGGCTTTTATACGCCTTATAGCACTTTACCAGATCAACCAGCCAGAATGCCTGCTCTGTTGATTCATGCACAGATAGCAAGTCAACTCATCAGTACAGTGTTGGATGGGCGACCTCTAATTTGGTATTGGCCCGACTGGGCGGAACTTATTTGGGTGTGGGGCTGGTCGCTCTTAGGTAGTATTTTAGCATGGCGGTGGCAAAATCCTTTGCTGTTGCTAGTGGTGGGAGGGACAACTCTACTTGGCTTAGTAGGAATCTGCGTTGCTTTGTTTTTTCAAGCCGGATGGGTGCCGTTAATTCCTTCTGCTCTTGCTTTGGTGATTAGTAGTATCAGCGTTATAGCTTATACTAGCTACCAAAATCAGAGACAAACTCAGGTGATTATTCTGCAAGTTGAAAAACAACAAGAAGCGATCGCCCAATTAAATGTACTCTTAGAAGATAAAACAGTAGCTCCCGATTCGTCTGTTGACTTTCCTCCCCCAGTTGATTCACCAGAAATAAAATCAGGTGATTTGCTTTTGAGTGGACGCTACAAAATCTCTCAAACTCTGGGTACTGGTGGATTTGGTCGTACTTATTTAGCAGAGGATACTCAACGACCAGGTAATCCTACTTGTGTAGTGAAAAAGTTAATGCCAGCCCGTCAAGATACACGATTTTTGCAAGTTGCTCGCAGGTTATTTAATAGTGAAGCTGAAATTTTAGGATCTTTGGGTAAACATCATCAGATTCCCGAACTACTTGCTTATTTTGAAGATGACCAAGAATTCTATTTAATTCAACAATATATCGAGGGACATACCCTAAGTGAAGAATTACCACCTGTGCAGCATGTGCAAAATGAATCATTTGTGATGGAGATGTTCAAACAAGTTTTAGAAGTTCTAGAATTTGTTCACCAGCATCGAGTGATTCATCGTGATCTCAAACCGACTAATATTATTAGATGCGCTCAAGATAATCGGCTGGTATTGATTGACTTTGGTGCAGTCAAATTGATGCAACCGCCGAGTAGTGAGCAAACAGAATTAGCCACAGTAGCCATCGGAACGCGAGGTTATGCACCTCCAGAACAATTTGCCGGTCATCCCCGCCTATGCAGTGACATTTACGCTTTAGGAATGATTGGCATTCAAGCCATAACTGGGATACCACCGCAAGAACTCCACCCAGATCCAGAAACGGGTAATGTGATGTGGCGGCAAACAGCGCCAGTCAGCGAAGAATTAGCGGCAATTTTAGATAAAATGGTTTGCTATCATTTTAGCGATCGCTATCAATCAGCCGCCGCAGTTTTACAAGATTTGAAACGGATGTAGCCCTGGCGATTAGAAATCAATACGGTTCGGTTAACGTGTTTATTCCTCGAAGATCCCCCCAACCCCCCTTAAAAAGGGGGGCTTAAAACCCTCTTTTACCCCCTTTTTAAGGGGGTCGCCGTAGGCGGGGGGATCTTAACCGAACCGTATTGAATTATAAATGGTCTGGTGCTAAGTAGTCAGACAGAATTAATTACACAATGTCATTGCCAGCGTTGGCGCAGCCTCTCGTAGAGAAGCGAAGCAATCCCAACTGCAAGCGAATTGCTTCGGTTTGCTGGCAATGACTATAAATATTTTGGTTTGACTACTTATTTAAATGCAACCTTCTGCATTGTTATTGTATTGACTGACAATGCGATTGTATTGACTAACAATGCGATTGTATCGGCTAACAATGCAATTGCATCGAATAACAATGCGATCGCATCGAATAACAATGTGATCGCATCGAATAACAATGCCATGTGTGTCAAATTAGAGCCAAAGTGAATGGAATTTGCGGCTATACAGGCAAAGTCCGCCTCCGCGGACTAAAGAAAAATTGAGGATTTGAAACCCACAGAGGTGAGTTTTGCTTGTGTAAACGCAGTTTCTAACCGTTGATGTAACTTTCCGTAAAATTGCTAAAATACCCTACAAAAGCAATACATGGTTGCAGCAAATGCTCAAGCGGCTTTGGCGGTGGCTCAAGAGGTCTTTTCAGCGCTTATTTGGCAAAAAGCAGACTCCTCCGTTAGAGAAACAGAGGAGAGTAGAATCACCAAAACAGCTAACAGATGCGGAGTATGAATCGTTGTTTCTCCAGTTGTTGGCAGAAGTCAATGATGGCTTGAGTAGAGGAGGGGCAAAAGGTTTTTTGGCTGCAAAGCGCATCAATGAAGCTAATTTGGTGGAGTGGTTGCGGGGTTTTGGCGAAAGATTGTTAGCTTTAGCTACACCGAATGATGAGTTAGCAAAGCGGATAGTGCGGCTGGGTGAGTTGAGTATTGGGGAAGTTAGTGTTGTTGCTTATGATATTGGGCGGCGGTTGGGGGAAGGAGAAACGAACCGCAAAGGCGCGAAGGACGCGAAGGGAGAAGAAAAGGGAGAAGCGGAAGCTTGGTTTTACCAAGGCTATGAACAATATATGGCAGAGGATTTTTTGGGTGCAATTGCATCTTTTGACAGTGCCATAAAAATCAAACCCGACGATCTACGAGCCTTGGATCAACCGGGGTGTGGCGCTGGCAAATTTAGGGCGATTTGAAGAAGTGATCGCATCTTATGACAGTGCCATCAAAATCAAACCCGACTTACACGAAGTTTGGCACGACCGGGGTGCGGCACTGAATAAATTAGAGCGATTTGAAGAAGCGATTGCATCTTTTGACAGTGCCATCAAAATCAAACCCGACTTCCACGAAGCTTGGAACAACCGGGGTTTGGTGCTGGATAATTTAAGACGATTTGAAGAAGCGATCGCATCTTTTGACAAAGCGCTCGAAATCAAACCCGACGATCACGATCTTTGGAACAACCGGGGTGCGATGCTGGCTAATTTAGAGCGATTTGAAGAAGCGATCGCATCTTTTGACAAAGCGCTCGAAATCAAACCTGATGATCACGATCTTTGGAACAAGCGGGGTTTGGCGCTGGGTAATTTAGGACGATTTGAAGAAGCGATCGCATCCTACGACAGTGCCATAAAAATCAAACCCGACGAACACATAGCCTGGAACAACCGGGGTTTGGCACTGTATAATTTAGGGCGATTTGAAGATGTGATCGCATCTTTTGACAAAGCCCTCGAAATCAAACCTGACGATTACGGTCCTTGGAACAACCGGGGTTTGGCGCTGGGTAATTTAGAACGATTTGAAGAAGCGATCGCATCCTGCGACAGTGCCATAAAAATAAAACCCGACTTCCACGATCTTTGGAACAACCGGGGTGCGATGCTGGCTAATTTAGGACGATTTGAAGAAGCGAGCGCATCTTTTTACAAAGCCCTCGAAATCAAACCTGACGATTACGATTCTTGGAACAACCGGGGTTTGGCGCTGGGTAATTTAGGGCGATTTGAAGAAGCGAGCGCATCCTACGACAGTGCCATAAAAATCAAACCCGACGAACACATAGCTTGGAACAATCGGGGTTTGGCACTGTATAATTTAGGACGATTTGAAGAAGCGAGCGCATCTTTTGACAAAGCCCTCGAAATCAAACCTGACGATCAAGATCCTTGGAACAACCGGGGTATGATGCTGTATAATTTAGGACGATTTGAAGAAGCGATTGCATCTTTTGACAGTGCCCTCAAAATCAAAGCCGACTACTACGAAGCTTGGATTAACCGGGGTATGGCGCTGGGTAATTTAGGGCAATTTGATGAAGCGATTGCATCCTACAACAGTGCCATAAAAATCAAACCCGACGAACACATAGCTTGGAACAACCGGGGTGCGATGCTGGATAAGTTAAAACGATTTGAAGAAGCGATTGCATCTTTTGACAGTGCCCTCAAAATCAAAGCCGACTACTACGAAGCTTGGATTAACCGGGGAATTGCAGCATGGAACGTAATTGGAGAGAAGACAGATTTCTTTTTCAGATTTACTTTACCTAGTGCAGCACCCAATCTTGCTCAATTTAACAATCCTGATTTAAACAAGCGTGGCTATGAGGGTAAATTCGCAAGCTACGAGGAAGGGTTAAAGCATTGTCAACAAGACACGCACCCAGAAGGTTGGGGGAAATTGCATCAGGCAATAGGTAATACTCATTACTTCCGAGGGCGAGGAAATTCTAACGCTCGCTATTTTTGGCGCAAAGCTGTTAACAGCTACAAAACGGCACTGCAAAGTCTCACAGCAGCAGATTTTCCTGAGTTGCATTTAGAGGTTTTGCGAGATTTAATTCGCGTGCAGTTAGATTTGAAGGAAACAACCGAAGCCACAGAACTCCAGCGACAGGGTACTGATTTATTGCGGCGCTTATTAAATGAATCCAATCGCTCTGATAAAAGTAAAAAACAACTAGTTCTGAAATTTGCATGGCTTCAACAGTTAACTGTTGATTTAGCTGTGCAGTCTGAAAAACTAATACAAGCTGTTGAATTAGCAGAACAGAGCAAAAATACCTGTTTGCATTGGCTTTTGGATGAATGGAGTGATGAAATTTCCTCTCCCAGTTATTCAGAAATGCAACAACTGCTGAATCCCTCAACTGCTGTTGTTTATTGGCATCTCAGCCCTTACGCCCTACACACTTTCATCCTCAAACACAACGCACCATCACCCGTCATCCTCTCTACTCCCTCCTTTTCCAGCCAGAATGAAAATGCTCCTCCAACTCCCCCTTTTTTAAGCGGGGCTGGGGGGGATCTCCGCTTACGTGATTTTGAAGACTGGGTGAAAAACTGGAATCAACAATATACAGATTTTCGCAAAGGCAAAGATAAGCAAGGTGAACAAGCAAGAACTTGGCGCGACAACTTGCCCGAAATGCTTCGCAACTTGAGTAATATCCTTGATATCAACGCTGTTGTCTCAGAAATACCAGAAATTACTCAGCTAATCCTCATTCCTCACCGCGATTTGCACCGCTTCCCTCTCCATGCACTATTTCCACCTGAATTCACCATTACTTATCTACCCAGCGCCAAAATAGGCTTGATTCCCCAAACTCACCTGCAAAACAGAGGCGATGAGCAGCACAATTTACTCAGCATCGAACATCCCAACAGCAAAGGTTATCCCCATCTGGAGTTTGCCCAAATTGAATCGGAAGCCATCAGCCGGATGTTCCCCAACCACACCCGCAAGCGTTCTGAGAAAGCGACAAAAGCAGCAATAATCAACGCTTTGCCCCAAGACTACAGTATTTTGCACTTTACAGGGCATGGCGAATATAATTTCCCAAATCCTGCATTATCTCACTTGGCGTTAGCGGGTGAAGATAAACTAACTCTCGTGGATATCCGCAATCTTAATTTGCAAAGCTACCAACTCGTCACTCTCGCAGCTTGCGAAACCGCGATTACAGGTAATCACACTATCACCACAGAATATGTCGGGCTTGTCAGTGGCTTTATGGGTTGCGGTGTGGCTCATGTTGTCAGTACCCTATGGACTGTAGAATCAGCCGCTAGCGCTTTGATGATGATTCAGTTTTACCAATTGCTGCAACAAGGAAAATCAAAAGCAGTGGCTTTGGCTGAAGCTACCCAATGGCTGCGAAATGTCACAAATGCACAACTTGCAGAATGGTATGCAGGGAAAATTGCTAGATTACCCCAAGATGAAGGGATCATTCGTCCTTTTTTACAAGATCAGTTAGATGATATTAAGATTAGACAAACAACTGATCAACCCTATAGTGATCATTACCACTGGGCAGCTTTTACAATTATTGGAGTTTTTTAATCATGCAACCTTTAGAAGCGTACAATCTCAAAGCTTTTGTCTTTGCATTATCTTACCTTGATGCACCATTACCAGATGACGTGCAAACAAAGGTTAATCAAGTAAAAATTCCCGATGACATTGGTAAACTGGATGCGATCGCACGCAATTATCCGCCGTTAACTGAACATTATCAAACTGCTCGCCAAAATTTAAAACAGGAAGCTGAAATCCGCAGCAAAGGGCCTTTACCCGCTAAAATTAATCAGGCTGCCGAACAGCAAAACACAGAAATCAATAATATTCTTGTTGCTATTGATGAACTAGATGATCAAAATTTAACTGAAATTGCTCAACCCATTCTCAATGATTCTGATTCTGTAACTGTCGCTAAAGACACGTGGGCAATGATTATTCTCTCTCTACAAAAGCCTATGCTATGAATCAACAGTATAATCTCATCTATCCAACTATTGATTTATTTGTCTATGACCTGCACCAAGGTTTAGGACAAACAGACGAGCAAGTTAACCAAAATCGTCATTATTTTTGGCGTAAAATTAAACCAGATTTAAATAAAGATTACGAGAAAGTTAAAGATGATGATTTGCTGAAACAACTCGCTACGTTAGAAAAAACCGAAGCAGATTACGTCGAGTTACTCGTACCCGAAAAACAAGAAAATTTTCAGCCAGATATAGCAGGTTATTATTACGCATTGCAACTAGGTGATACCTATGCCCTGCAAGTAGATAGCGGTGTTACTGATTATCTGGGCAAACCTATCAGTAAATTTCAAGATATTAAACAAAATATAGAATCTCGTACCCATCACCAAAAAGGGAAAATTGGTCAAACTTGGTTTGTTTGGGGACAGTTGGAAAAAATTTATAACCCGGAAGAAATTAGAGCGATCGCTGAACAATGCTACACACAAATAAATCCCAAATTTCCGGGTAAAATTGCTTTGCAAAGGCAGAGCAGTTTTTTAGGTGCATCTGCATTTGAAGTCTGGGAACAGCCCAGTGATTGGGCAAATGAACAGAATTTTAAAGATAGCTTGCATATATTAATATGTTTGTTTCCGCCACAGCAATCCCTCAAAAATATTACAGAAAGTATCGCTAATATATATTTTGATTTAATCCGTCTGTTTTGCTATCGCCATAAAATCCTTTGGGCTTATCACCAAAGCCGCAAATTGAAAAGCCGAATCAAGAAAGATTTTAACGAAGTGCAAGAGACTGTCAAAAAAATCAGAGATTTAGGACAACAACTAAACAACGGTAGACCCAATCTTGAGGAATTACAAAAAACCCTAACTCATACGCTGACAATCTTATCGGAATACGCGATTAATTTAAGCTACCTAGATGATCAAGGACGCACAATCAAAGTTAATCTGAATAATTATAAAAAGCGGCTAGAGAAGATTTCACGAGAAAATAGCAACAGCCAGCTAGAATCTATGCAGCAATTTGGCGAATTTAGTGCTGATAAATATCTGCTGCAAATAGAAACAGATTACATCAATCTCAGCCCTGGCTTGACTCTGCTGCAAAATTTAATTAGTACAATTCAAGGTACTATTGACATCTACCAAGCCAAAAGCGATCGCAACTTAGAAAACTTTATCGGTAGCGCAGGTATCGGACTAGCAACCAGCCAAATCGCATCTTCAGTGTTAGTTGCTCAATACCCACCCAATAGCAAAACACCATTTTTCCTTACAACAGCCTTCTTGTGGAGCGTTGTTGCTGGAGTGCTTACCAGTATAATAGCCTGGATATTGTTTAAAAAAATTCGCCGCTAATAACTTTTCCCTTAGCGACGGCAGTCGCTACAACGGGGGGAACCCCCGCACCGCGCTGCCTCTTTTTTGCACCCTTTGCGGTTCCATACCCTAACCATGTCCACCCAACCCACAATCCAAAGCATATACACCGATGGTGCTTGCACCGGGAACCCTGGCCCTGGCGGTTGGGGAGTTGTCGTCTACTTCAGCGATGGCTCAATCCACGAAATGGGCGATGCATCCCCTCATACCACTAATAATAAAATGGAAATGCAAGCTGCGATCGCAGCCTTACAATTCCTGCAAACATCTCAACAAGCCCAACCCATCACCCTTCATACCGATAGCGAATACCTAATTAACTGCGTTACCAAGTGGGTGAAAGGCTGGAAAAAGAAAGGCTGGAAAAAGTCAGATGGTAAACCCGTCCAAAATCAAGACCTTTTGGAAACTCTCGATGAACTCAATACCCAACAGGTAAAATGGCAATACGTTAGAGGACATTCTGGTAACATAGGTAACGAACGTTGTGATGCGATCGCTCGCACCTATGCTAGTGGCAAAATCCCTTCGCTACAACAATTATCTCCCCCAGATTTTTACAACTTTTTACCTGATTTCAGCGAATTAAATGTAGCAAAAGTAGCTGATTGTGAAAAAAACTCTCGAATAATTAACCAAAATACCCAACAAGTCAGTACTTCTACACTAGAAATAACTGTTATGGAACTATCAACTGGGCCAGTTGCGGCCACAACCGATGAAAAAGCGCCGGAAATGAAGGTTTCGCAACTTCGCAACTTGCTCGAAACTCTACGTATTGCTGACGAAATTGCTGAAAAAGGCTACTTAATCACGAGTTCTGAGTTAGCAGACTTGATGGATGTCCACGCCAGTGCTGTCACCAGTCGGGGAGATCAATGGCGCTGGCGAAACTGGATAGTGTCACGGGTACGCCGTGAAGGAAATCAAATTCTTTGGGAACTGGAACGCGGGGATCAAATAGGAGGCGAAGAGGAGTTATGAGTTATGAGTTATCAGTTATGAATTTTTAACTCCTCACTCCTAACTCCTCACTCCTCACTCCTCACTCCTCACTCAGCAGTATATTTACGTCCCCGCCACTCCCGCGGGGTACGGAATGCAGATAAGAAGATTCGCAGCACAGCTAAGGGATCAGCCAAAGGCGAAAGCCAGAACAACCAGCCGCCTTTTGCGCTTTTGCGATCGTAGGAAGGTGCGATCGCTATTAGCATAGCAAAGCGAATCACCAGGAGAAATAAATTCAGTCCCAGCAGAAGAAGTGGGGGAGTCGGGGAATGGGAGAGTGGGGGAGAAATCAATAAAAAACTGAGGACAATTAAAAGGGGTAGACCCTGAACAGATGTGAGTAGCCATAAATCTCCCCACAACTGAGAACGAGAAGTTGCATCTTTGAGGTCGAGACTCCGCCCCCATTCTTTCCACGTCTCCATCGCCCCTTCATACATCCGAACCTTCAGCACCTTTGCACCATCTAAAAAGCCCACCTTATACCCTTGGATAGCAATATTCCGTGCCAACGTGACATCATCACAAAAAGAACTACTCGCACTCCTATAACCACCCATAGCCGCTAAAACGGAGCGACGACACAAAAAACACTGCCCATTTGCCATCACCCGTTCTGGCTGCTCTGTATTGATCCCAGCGGGGTCAAATCGGTAAAGCAGAGTCATCAACAAAGCCGGTTGTAGCCAGCACTCTCCTGGATATTTGAGGATGAACTGGGGTGAGAGGGAAACCAGATCATAGCCTTGTGCTTCGGCCGTCTTCACCAAGCCAGCAACCAAACCAGGATGCGGTTGGATATCAGCATCCAGCCCAAGAAACCACTGACTAGCCTCTGAGCTATATAGAAAACCGTTATGCAACGCCCAAGGACGCCCCACCCAACCAGAGGGTAAGGGATCATCTGTGATCAGGCGAAAGCGCGGATCTTTCTGCTGTGTCGCTTTTACCAAGTCGGGGGTGCCATCAACAGACTTGCTGTCTACAACAATTATTTCCCGAACTTCGTAGCTTTGCTGACTTAAACCAGCTAACAGAGGGCTAATCCGAAGTGCCTCGTTCAATGTGGGAACGACGACACTAACGCTACCCAAAAGCTCCGGCGTCGGCTGTTGGGGTTCTATTGGAGGATGGCGTCTTGGCCCCTTTAGTAGGCGCGAAAACAGAATCGCCGTTGCTGGTACTTGGCTAAGTAGCAATAAAAGGGAGATGGCGCTTTCTGCTATCAAAGGGTTGTCATTAGTCATTAGTCATTTGTGATTGGGTATTGGTTCTTCTCCCCTGCTCCCCATGCTTCCCCCCACTCCCTAATTTATCGACTTATTTCAAGGCAACTTTAACGCTTCTTGCCACCGAGACTTCCTTGCTTGCTGGTTCAACAGCAACTTGAGTGGGTGTGGTTGAACTGCTTAACCACAGCGCCACAGCGGGAGTCACACCAAGCAATAAGCCGAGTAACACAGGGATGGAGAACCCAGCGGCCAAGCTTAGTCCGGCGGCGAAGGCAAAGTTAGTTAAATAAACGACTAAGGGTAGATTGAGTTGCGATCGCTCTAATTTAATCGAGGTTTTTCTCCACAATAATCCTGCCACACTCATAAACAGGGCGCTAGTACCAAACCAACCTGCATAGTTCTGGTAAGGTGTGCCAAAGAAAGCTCCTGGTTGTTCCCAATACCAGAAGGGCAGAGAAGATTGACTCATAGCTGGCTCAAGGGCAAAATCCCAGCAAGTGAAGAGCAAAGCACCAACGGCTATAGCAGCAATATGGCGTCCCCAACTGGGTTTTTGAGCCACTTTCAAACCAGATATAGCAATTAAGTAAGACGACAGCCCAACATAGAACCAAGATAAAGGAATTGTGAAAGGAACTAGCCCCCCAATCTTATAACCTAAGCCACTCAAGTAGCTATAATCACCAAATGGAAAACCTGTGCTGGTTCCCAGTAGTTCACTTCCCAAAGAGATAAACATAGCCGGTAACATAAATGCTAGCCAAGCTCCTAATCCCAACGTCCGGTAGGCATAAATAGAGACAGCTATTGTCCCCAAGATGATATCAACTACACCGCCGCCAGCCATACTTAACTGTATGGCAGTTTCGCCAACCTGCGATAAGTTTAAAATTATTTCGGCATTAGGTACAACCAGTAGCATCCCTACCAGTCCAAAGGCTTTTGACACGATATGACCAATCAGGCATACGCGCTCAACGATAACAAGTTGTCTCATAATAATTCCTTAACAAGATGTGACACGCGGCTACTCGGCTGCTAACAGTTTACAAATGTTTAACAATATATTTAACTACTTTGTGCCGCAATTCTCTACAAACTTGTTTGGCTCTCTTGGGAAGAGCATAACAGCCTATTGATTGAAGCTATAAGAAATATGAGCATAAACTTATTAGTTTAAGCCATATAGTCAAAATCTAGATAATTTTATCTGCAAAAACTTCTGGTTTGTTGTCCCACTCAGACCCATATGATGAAAAACTCCTTCCATGCAGGGATCTCATTGAGGGAGGGCTACCATCATAGATTAAGCAAGCCCTAAACTAAAATAAAGTCTTTAGTTACCACTCACCATTCCTGCAATCGAGAATGAGTTTGCTCAAATAAGGGTACGCTAACCAGAAAGTCAAGCTGCAAGTAACCAGCAAGACCACTATCCTAAATATGGTCTACAACGAAATCCGTGGTTTATTTGGGTTGAGTGCAAATTTAGCGGTTTGCGCTGGTGCCAGGGTTGGGGCTAATCGCAAAACCGCCAAACAGAAAGACACAAAGGTGGTGTGCCAAAGGCGCAGCGCAAGTGCAATATGCCAGTCAAGGCATTTCAGTCAACGTCGGCTGATTGTGATACTCGAATTTTATCATTTAGAGAAAAAGACTGGACTGTATCCCGATAACCCCAAAAAACAGAATAGATATCCAGAATCAATCGGCAACAACACAGAAGATAATTGACTATTAACTTAATGACTAACAGACGCCAATTTTTACAAGGGGTGGTAGCGCTTTCTAGCTTATCTTTAGCTAGTTGTGGCTGGAGGCTGGCTGAGGTTCGTGCTAATTCTAATACGAGTGGTCAACGTGACCAACTTTATATCTTTACCTGGACACAATATACTGACAACCAATTATTGAAAACTTTTAGCACCCAAACCGGCATGAAAGTGCTAGCGGATGTGTATGATTCCAATGATGTCATGCTGGCTAAATTGCAAGCTGGAGGTGGTGGAACTTACAGCATCATCTACCCATCCGATTATATGGTGCAGAAGATGGTAAACAAAGGTTTGTTAACAGAAATAAATCACGATCGCTTAATCGGTTTAGAGAATTTATTCCCCCGGTTTCAGAATCCTAGTTATGACCCCAATAACCGATATAGCATCCCTTTTAACTGGGGGACAACAGGTTTACTTTACAATTCCGAAAAAATCAAAAATGCGCCACAAGACTGGGATTATCTTTGGCAAAACCAAGAGCAACTTAATCAGCAGATGACCTTGCTCAATGATGTTCGAGAAGTGATGGGTGCGACGTTACGGATGCTAGGTTATTCTTACAACTCAAAAAATGAACAAGAAATCAAACAAGCTTATGAAAAGTTGAAGGTGCTAAAACCTGCGATCGCACGTTTCGACACCGACGCTTGGCAAAATCAAATTCTGGCAGGAGATTTACTATTGGCAATGTGTTATTCAGCAGATGCGGTGAGAATATCTCAAGAAAACCCTAAACTAAAATATGTGATTCCTCGCAGTGGTTCTTCATTATGGACAGACACTATTGTTATTCCCAAAGCAGCCCCCAATTTAGCTGGAGCCTATGCTTGGATTAACATGATTCTGCAACCAGAATTAGCAGCCAAAATCAGTCAACGTTTGAGTATTTCTACGCCGAATAATGCTGGATTTGATCAATTGCCAAAAACAATCCAAAACAATGCTAATTTATTTCCCTCAGAGTCACTTCTAGCAAATTGTGAACGTGTTACTCCGGTAGGAGAATTTGAAGAGGTTTACGATCGCTATTGGACTCAATTAACTAGCGGCTAAAATAGTTAGGAGTTAAGAGTTAGGAGTTATGAGTTAGGAGTTATGAATGATGAATTTTGAAAAAAATGAGATTTCCAAAATAGAAGGATTGCATCGCCTGCGAGGAAATTGGCTCCAACCCTTGATATTACTTGCACCATCTGGGATTTGGTTATTACTTTTGTTGGTGCTGCCAACTTTGATAATTTTCGAGTTAAGTTTAGTTGCAGACATCCGACCAGGAGATTTGGTTAATCCCAACGGATTTAAAAACTACATTAGAATATTTGACCCCCTTTACGTGCAAGTAATTGGGCGATCGCTATTTTTTGCGTTTGGCACCACAATAATTTGTTTAATTTTGGGCTTCCCCGTCGCCTATTGGATTGCTCAGATAGCGCCGCAGCGTTGGCGGAATTTACTGCTATTAGGCTTTATATTACCTTTGTGGACTTCCTCATTACTTCGCTCCTATGCTTGGATTACAATTCTTCGTCCTACTGGTTTATTGAACAGTTTACTCAGCAATTTAGGCTTGCCTACTGTGGAATTACTTAACCAAAGTCAAGCTGTATTTATTGGCATGAGTTACAGCTTGTTACCCTATATGGTTTTGATTTTATATGCTTCTCTCGAAAAGCTAGACAAGCGGTTGTTAGAAGCAGCAGCTGATTTAGGTGCGAATCCGGTGGAAACTTTTTACCAAGTAACTATACCGCAAATTGTGCCTGGAATTGCGGCTGCTTCTATGCTTGTATTCATCACAGGCTTGGGGGATTTTGTCGATCCAGAATTGCTTGGTGGTGCTTCTAGTATGACGGCGGCGCGGTTAGTTTATAACCAGTTTCTTGGAGCAACGCAAAATTGGGGATTTGGTTCAGCCTTGAGTATGACGTTAATTTTGCTTGTTAGTATTGCGATCGCGCTTTTAATTAAGTTTGGTGAACCTGCACCCAAACTCTAAACTTTCCCTCACTCACCTATAAGAAGGGCATCAAACGCTAGCCAAACAACGGTTATGCTCTCACCTGATTTTAAAAATGCCGCTATTTGACAGACGCAGAACAGGCACAGCAGGAGCGACAAAGGGCTGAACAAGAACGGCAAAGGGCTGAACAGTTAGCGCAGTATTTAAGTTCTCTAGGTGTATATCCAAATAATCTACCTGGTAATTAAGGCGATAAAATTTCCCAAATTATCAGTGATTTTTCACCAAGAGTAAATGGTTAAAATCATCTGTATTACTGTTCATTAAACCCTTAATTATGGAAATAAACTCATGCTCTAAATAAGGCTTGGTCAAGTAAGCCTTCGCACCCAATTCTTGGGCAAGCTGACGATGTTTTTCAGCGCTGCGAGAAGTGAGAATTATTACAGGTATTTTTGCTAAATTCGGGTATTGACGGAAATTGCTCAACAACTCAAAACCATTCATTCGTGGCATCTCTAAATCGGAGACGACAACTTGAATTTCAGGATGTAACTGCAACTTTTCTAGAGCTTCTACACCATTTTGGGCTTGTATTACTTGATAGCCAGATTTTTGCAGAGTCAAAGAGAGAGTCTGCCGGAGACTAATTGCGTCATCTACTACTAAAATAACTTTTGGTAATTTATGATCTGGCTCTTGAAAATAACTGGGTTGAGTTTCTATAGTTGTTGTAGAAGTAGATGCAGCAAGTAATGGTGTAGATGAAAAAGTATGTCCTGATATCGGCAAGGCTTTTTTATTTGACGAAGAAGCTATTGGTAACGCCATGATATCAAGTGTTGTTTGTTGGATCTCGTTAGATACCAGCAATGAAGCATCAATCACTAAGATGAGATTACCATTGGCTAAACTACTACAACCATAAATATATTTTGGCGGTGCGATCGCATTTCCTAAAGGTCTAATTACCAGTTCTTGTTCACCAATGATTTGGTCAACTTCTAAAGCAAACGTTCCCTGATTTCGTCGTAGCAAAAGCACCGGATTTTTCGCTATGCTTGGGTCGTGAGTATTTGATGTGTTGTATGGAGTACTACTATTCAAGAATGAACCATTATAATCAATCAACTTTGAAAGTTGACGGAGGCTGACCATAGTCTCATCATTGTCTGTGTTCCAATGCAAGACTTTTTTTCCTTCAATTTCTTTAATCTGTTGTTCAGTGGGAATCAATATTTTTTCGATACTGTCCAAAATCAGGGCATAAACAACACCTTTGGATTGAACTAGCATTAATTTTTCTGTAGTCATAGAAAAAGGAATTTTGAGTATGAATATTGTTCCTTGGTTGGGCAAGGATTCAACTGAAATTGAGCCGTTGAGCGCGTGCATTTGAGTACGCACAATATCTAAACCCATACCGCGCCCAGAAATTTCACTCACTTTATTAGCGGTAGAAAATCCCGGCGAAAATATCAAATCTAAAAGTTCAGATTCAGCCAGATTAGAAGTATAATCTCTAGTTTTGTCTTCAGTTTGTATGGGATAAAATTCAGCAGCTTTTCTGCGAATTCTCTCTAAATTCAATCCTTGACCATCATCCCGAACTTCGATAACAGTTTGGCTACCCTGATGATAAGCGCAGATTTCGATTAAACCTTGTTCTGGTTTACCAAGCTCTCGGCGAACTTGTGAAGCTTCAATACCGTGGTCAAAAGCATTACGCACTAAGTGTAATAAGGGATCGTAGAGCTTTTCGGCGATCGCTTTATCTACTAGTACTCCTGTACCATTAAGTTTCAATTCTACAAGTTTGTCATAAACATTCCCCAACTTATTTACCATGTGGGGAAAGCGATTTAGGATATTGCCCAAAGGCAACATTCGTGCTTCTACTAAGCTATCTATAATATTAAGAGTTAAATTCTCTTGTTTGTCACTAATTTGAGCAGCTTGTGTCACGAGTAAGTCAAGCGACTCTGTGGTTTCTTGTAGTTGTAGTGTCTCTTCTATTGCTTCATGCAATGTCATATGAAATTCTGTATAGACATCCATTTCTAAAGAGTCAAACTTCACTGCAAAATTTTGCGTTTGTTGTAAGGTAATATTTTGTATTTGTAATGGTAAATCACGTAATTCATTTAAAGTTGTTTGGTGTCTAGTTAGTTGCTGTATTAATTGCTCAATTATTTCTTTGACTTGTTCATCTTGCAAACTACGCCGTTTTTGGTAAATCAGCAATTCTCCTGTTAGATAATTGAGGTGTTGCAGTCTCTCTGTATCTACTCGAATAAATGAAGGTTGGCGAAAATTTTTAGTTTGAACATCCTGTGATTTATCTTCTATTTCTATGTTGATTTGTGTAGTTAAATCAGGCATGACTTCAATAGCTGTTTCCGAACCATCTGTAACTACCTGCTCACTGACAGTTAATGAATCAAGCTTTTCTGAAGAATCATCATTCTGAAACGTCACGATTTCAGCAGCAATATTTTGGCTAACTTCTTCTCCCCATATTGATTCTAGGAGGTTATCAGTTGCTTGATCAGATAGAGATTTAGATATTTCTTTAAGAACTAACAGTGTTTGTAACTTGGGACTATCAAGCCAATTTTTCTCCTCGCCAGTAACAGGAAGATAATTTTTATATTCTTGTGCTAATGTATGAATTCGGTTTTGTAATATTTTAATTACTGAGAGGTAGCTGTCAGATGGTTTAATAGAATATTGAAATTTTGCAACTGCGAATAGGATGATTAAGATAATCCCACGTCGATAAATACAAAGACTTTGACTATCTTCTTCCTCTTGGACAAAATTAAGAAACTTTTTCAGCCAGTTTTCGATATAATTAAGTAGACTTTTTCTTTCTAATATGGGAACCAGTAAAGTCAAACTGAGTTCTGGCTCTGGTATTTCCATCTGGTGATTAAACCAGCCAAAAATGTAGCGAATTACTTTTAAATAAAACTTGGCAGTTGTTGGGTTTACGGATTCGTTTTTATTGTGCTCAGATGTAGTGAGAAACTGGTAAAATTGTTCTTCGTTGACAATAAATGCGCCAGCAGAGGAATTATTTTGTAATTCTCCAGATGACTCATTATTTGCCACTATCGTGAGTTTTCGCAAACCTGGAGAAGTTTCTCCACCAAATGTGCGATCGCCTTCTAATACTAATTGTTGTGCTTGTTGTAAATCTGCAAGGGCAATTTCTGCAATTTGCTGCACCTGCGTGGGATTTGCTTGCAGCGCTAACAGAATTGTTTGGGAAATTTCTCCCAATCCAGGTAAATTTAAAGATTCTGCCAATCCGAAAAAAACTTCAGCTTGAGAGTGTAAAAACTCGATAAATTCGTCACTATTTGGTGGATTGTTAACAGCGTCAGCAATACTGTTTAGACGTTGCTCTACTCCCACTTCAAAAACAGACTGTACAATATCAAATCCCAATTCTTCAGAACTGGGAATATGAGACTCAGCACCAAATGCATCACCCAGTTTTTCTTGCAACTGTGCAAACACTGAAGTTGCTCTATGGAGGAGTTCTTCATCATTAATAGTACTACCTACTAACTCGGTATTTAATGCTATGCTCAGACACTCATAAGCTTGTAACAAAAGTGTTTGTAACTCTGCATCAACTACCACTTGTGGATTATATAGAGCCTTAAATACATCTTCTAAAAAATGGGCTATCATCTTAATTACTTCTAGCCCAACATTAGCAGCGCCACCTTTAAGTGTATGAGTAGCCCGCATTAAGTTATGAACTTTGGCAATGCTATAACCTTCCGATAAGCTAAATAGTTCTTGTTCAATAATTTGGACTAATTCTGGAGCTTCAGCCAGAAAGTAGATGTATCCTTGTTCGCGAATTTCGTTATCTGTAATCATAGTTAGGAGTTAGGAGTTGGGAGTTGGGAGTTAATTAACCAATTTATTTTTCAGTTGTCTTGACTATTAAACTCAAAATCCGAATGATTTCATCTGCATAGATTAGTTCATTTGTTAAATCAATATTTACTAGATTAGACTGTTGTAGTAAACGTAGCCAGTATTTAGTTAATCTAGCTTCTTTATAAACAATATACATTTTTGTCAAGAAATCCTTTCTAGTCTGACCCCCACTAGCTTCTTCGACATTTGCGCCAATACTTGTTCCACTGCGTAATAATTGCTTAGAAAGCACATATTCCATTCCCGTTGCTCTTGCAGTTTAATATATAGGTGAATAATTTCCAAAACAAATTTAAAACTATTTTGTTGAATAATACTTTCTGGAAATTAATGTTCTCCTATATTCAACTCAAAAATTAGAATTATTTAAGGTCAAAGCATTTTCAAAGTTGTGAATCAGATCGTGATTTATCTAACTAATGCTTTGACCCAATAACTCCTAATTCCTAACTCCTAACTCCTAATTCCTAACTCCTAACTGCTAACTTTTTATCAATTCACTTTAAACTTACTAGCAGTTGTTAATAATTCTTGCGCCATTCCTGATAAATCTTGGAACACAGTAGCAATTTCTTGAGATTCAGCAAAAGTTTTATTAGCAATTTCTGCTACATCTTGCATTGATTTAGTTACTGTTACAGATTGCGCCATTTGTTTTTGAGTCGCTGCGGTAATTCGCTCGATTAGCTGACTAATTTCGGCAGTTGCAGAAACGATCGCATTTAAGTTTTGGCGAGTATCACTGACAAGATTTGTACCTTCTACCACCTGCTGAATACCAGTTTCCATCGCTACTGCAACTTCTCCGGTTTCGGCTTGAATCTCCTGGACTAATTTTTCTATTTCAATAGTTGCTGCTGCTGACTGGCGAGATAAAGAACGGACTTCATCAGCTACAACTGCAAAGCCTTTGCCATATTCACCGGCACGAGTAGCTTCAATGGCTGCATTCAGAGCCAGTACGTTTGTCTGTGTGGCAAAATTACCAATCAAATTCACCACTTTAGAGATTTTTTGCGAAGATTCGCTGAGGCGTTTAATCTTTTTGCTGGTTTGAGCAACGGTTTCGCGAATTCCTTGGATTGCTTTTACAGTTAGGTTCATGGCGGTATCGCCAGACTCTACAGTTTGATTGGCTTGTTGGACTGCTAGTTGCACTAACTCAGCATTCGCTACTACAGCTTGAGTAGAGTCCACCATCTGTTGAATTTCGCCTAATGCTGCGGTAATTTCCTCAGATTGTTGTTGCGCCAGATTGGTTAGTCCCGCCAATGAAGCGTCGCTATTGCTAGAAGTTTGGGCAACTTGTTGAGCAGCTCCCTGTACCTGAATAACTATTTGCCGCAGTGCTTGCAGAGTATTATTGTAAGCATCGGCGATCGTGCCTAGCTCGTCTTCTGTAATCGGTGCGCGTACCGTTAAGTTGCCGTTGAGGGCGGGTCTAAGGGCTGTTAGAAGTTGAATAGATCGTTGTTGTAGTAACTCCTTGGCTGTCTTTTCCCGTGTTGCTGCTTCTGCTAATTTTGCTGACTGCGCTTGTACTTGTTGCAAAAATTCAGTCTGTTGTAATCCCAGTCCTAACTGATTACCAATGCGTGCTAATAAGGTGACTTCCGATTCTTCCCAATCACGAGTTCCAGAATTTTGATAAGCTGCCAGCAATCCCCACAATTGTTCCCCAGCAAATACAGGAACAATCATATAAGCTTTGACTTCAAACTGTTCTAATATCTCAATGTGGCAGGGGAAATGACCCACCTGGTAGATGTCATTTACAACAAAGTTTTCTCCTTGGACATATCGACCTCCCTGAGTTTCTTGTAAGTGGGTATCTTCCCAAACCGTTTTGATATCGGGGCCTACCAGTTTTACCCAAGTATGACCTACTGATTCTGCTACAAATTCGCCAGTCCAATTAGGGTTGAAGCGATAGACTGCGACGCGATCGCATCGCAGTAATTGCCGTACTTCTTGAGTGGTTGTTTTGAATATTTCTTCTACATCTAAAGATTGCCGGATGCGGTTACTGATCTTGGTGACAGCTTTCTCTTGTTCCGCTATCTGAGCTAGTTTATCAGATTTTGACCGAACTAATTCCAAATAATCTATCTGTGATTTAGCTAGACTAAATTGCAAGCTAGTCTGAACCAAAAAGTTTACTTCCCAGCTTTTCCACTCACGGGGACTAGAATTTTGATAAGCTGCCAGCAAACCCCACAATTTATCCCCGAAGAATATAGGAACAATCATGTAAGCTTTGGCTTCAAACTGTTCTAAAATCTCAATATGGCAGGGTGCAAGCCCTACTTGATAAATGTCATTAACAATAAAGTTTTCACCTTTGACATACCTACCTCCCTTAGTTTCTTGCAAGTAGGTATCGTCTAAAACGGTTTTAATATCAGGACCTACCAGTTTTGTCCAACCAGTAGCCACAGACTCAGCCACAAATACGCCACCCCAGTCAGGGTTAAAGCGATAGACTGCGACGCGATCGCATTGCAATGATTGACGCACTTCTTGGGTGGTTGTTTTGAAGACGCTATCTACATCTAAAGATTGTCTGATGCGGTTGACTATCTTAGTGAAAGCTTTCTCTTGTTCAACTATTTGAGCTAGTTGGTCAGATTTTGTCTGCACTTGTTCCAGATATTCCCCTTGTGAGATAGCCACACCAAATTGCAACCCAATTTGAGTCACAAAGGTTTCTTCCCAAGGTTGCCAATCACGAGGCCCAGAATTTTGATAAGCTGCCAACAAACCCCATAATTTCTCTCCAGAAAATATCGGCGCAATCATGTAAGCCTTCATTTCATACTGCTCTAAAATGTCAATGTGACATTGAGCATGACCCATTTTATAAATGTCATTGACCACAAAGCTTTCACCCTTGGCGTAACGTCCTCCTTGAGTGTCTTGTAAGTGGGTATCTTCCCAGACCATGTAAAAATCAGGGCTGACCATTTTTATCCAGCCATTACCCACTGACTCCGCGACAAACTCGCCACTCCAGTCAGGTTTGAAGCGATAGACGCCGACGCGATCGCATTTTAGTAATTGACGTACTTCTTGAGTGGTTGTTTGAAAAAGCTTATCGACATTTGATACCCGCAGAATTTTGTCGATGACTTTAGCTACCGATTTTTTTGCTAGTATCCGCTGTTGCTGTTCTTTTTGGAATTCAAAGCTCTGCAATTTGTAGGTCAGTTCTGTTGTAATTTGAGATAGTAGACTAATTTCTACCTCTTGCCACTGTCGCGTTGAGTTGCAATTATTTACTGCCAGTAAGCCCCATACTTTACCTTCTACTAAAATCGGTAAACTCAAACTAGCTTTAATTTGAAATTTTTCTAGCAGTTGCTTTTGATAGGGTGTAAGTTGTATCTGATTGATATCGTCAATAACTACAGGTTCTATATAGTCTTGATTGGTATATAAGCCAAAAATAATTCCTGGAATATTTTCACCTAAAGTCGGTGTCCAACCTAATGTTCTGGATTCTGCTAAAACATTACCTGATTCTAGAGAAGTAAACTGATAAATCAAGGCGCGATCGCAGCCAATTTTTTCTCTAATCTGCGCTACAGTGATTTTGAGTAGTGTATTAAGGTCTGGCGCTTGACGCATATGAGTTACGATGTTTTGCAACTGTCGCCGCCAAATCTTAAATTCCTGAGCGATCGCATTTAATAAAGATATTTCATTGCTAGCAAGATTCGCTATATCTGCGTTTCCATTCTGATTTCCTAATTCAGATATTAAATGTTCTTTTTCATGGCTATTGTTATACAAAAATGTCATCTAATTAACCTCCAAAATTGTGACTGTTACTAATTTTATATGTGGCAGATAAGAATGAACTGGTATTTGGTAATTAAGGATTAGGAATTGTCAAAATCCTACACCTAACTAATCAACTATTACTAAATATTCAATTATGAATCCCCCACATGGGGGCTTGGATAATAGTTATGGCATCCAGATTAAAAATCATATCCTCCGAATCATTAATAAAGTATCCCTGTAAAAAAGGTGATATTTTAGGATAAAATAATTCAGCAGTTGTCGGTTTCATTTCCTTAGTATCCAGCCATTCAATATCTATAAGCTGTCGCACTAATAGTCCCAAATACTTACCCTTATTTTCCAGAACAATCGCCATCATTCTTGAAAGTAAATTTGGTCCTTGCGAAATTGGAGGATAACCTAACATTCCCTCTAAATCTATCAACCAAAGCATCTCACCGCGCCAGTTATAAATACCCAAGACGCTACTGGGCATTTGAGGAACGCCACATATTTCTGGTAATGATACTTGGAAAACTTCTGTGATGTGTTGTAACGAAATTACGGCTGTATCACTTACTCCCAAATTAAAACTTAAAAACTTTTCCTGGGTTTCCAAAATTATTGATCCTTTGTCCTTGATGATTTATCTTTAGCCACTATTTGCAGTTATTATTTAATTTAGAATTAGTGACTTTTATGACATTATTATTTATTAATTAACAACTTCAACATTCCCACTAATTCCTCTCGATCAATCGGTTTTGATAGATAACCATCAGCGCCCAACATGTTACCCCAAATTTTATCTACATCACTATTTTTTGTAGAGCAAAAAACCACAGGTATTTCGCTAGTTTGGGGATTGCTTTTCAGTTCTCGGCAAATTTCAAAGCCACTTTTACCCGGTAAAATTACGTCGAGAAATATTAGGTCTGGCTTATTTTTATCTATTTTGTCTTGGGCCTCTTCACTACTTGTGGCGCTAATCACAGAATAACCTGCCTGTTGTAAGTAACGGCTGATTATTTCCATATCGGTTAAGCCATCTTCAACAACTAAAACAGTATTCATGGCAATTACTCGTTAAACTTTTATCAGAATGTAAACAAATTAGACATACAAATCCTAAATGATTTCTCAACTAAGACATGGAAGGGACTAGAGACTAGCCCCTAATCCCTTTCACATAACCAATATTTCATAACTCAAATAGGACTGCCATAAATACAAGTTTTTGTATTTATCTAATTTTGATTCAATCTTTATGTATCAACCTCAGAAAAAGTACGTAATAAATATAACTTAATATATATTGAACAATAAATAGTTTTTCACCTCAATAATTAAATTTTTACTGAAGTGGAAAAGTCTATAAATTATAAATTTTGGTTAGAGCTATTCCTAATAGGTTCATATTGAGGAATGAAGTTTTCAAGTTAATCGAATTATCTGATGAATAATCGTAAATTAAAATTACTAATAGACCATTTAATCAAGTAATTATTAAACTTGCAGTGTGTATTAAAGCGGAGCGGAACGCACCAAAAACACATGGTGAATGGCGGCATTTTTATTTATTTTATTTACTTGCAGTATCAACGTAGCATTGCTACACACTCTACACTTAATATTTTGTTTATAAATAGCCTCTAATTTTCTCTAATTACAAACCTCTAAATTAGATTTATTCTTGTCGATTAATACACTCGGTGCAGGTAAATATTTACGTACTATAGTCATCACCTTATCAGCCACTACAGGTTTAGTGAGAAAATCTGTAGAACCAACTACTTTGGCACGAACTCTATCTAAAAAACCATCACTGCCTGTTAATATAATTATCGGTGTGTTGGCAAAGGTAGATATTCGTCGCAACTGAGTGCAAATTTCGTAACCACTAGCAACTGGCATAATCAAATCCAAGAAAATTAGGTCTGGTTTATCTTGAATGAGGGTTGGTAGAGCTTGTACAGCATCTTGAATCTTGACAAACCTCAATCCATTGGAAGTGATAATATCCTCTAGCATTTTACATACCTGAGGACTATCATCGACGCAAGCCACTAGTGGAGCAAGCCGCTTCTTTGGTTGTGTGGTGGGAGAGTTATTGTTGACTTCAGTAACTCCTAAAGGCAAGTCAGGTACTTCCACCAATTCAATGATTCCTTTAAGAACATAGGAAAGCAACGAACGCGTGAGTGGCAGTACATTCTGCTTCATTTTCACGGCTAAATCTCGCAGAGTAAATTTGCCGTTGATTAAATTCACAAAGTTTTTGTAGACAAATGGACTTACCATCTGCTCAAGTTGCTCTGGTCGCCGCAAAACTGGTGCTAAGTCAGGAGAAAAATTTGCTAAACCAGCTTCTGACCAAATTTTCCACGAGTCTTGCATATGCTTTACAGACATTTCTGCACTCGTGAAGCTCATTGGGGTTTCTAAGATAACTTCTTGGCTGCGATTGCAACTTATAGAAGCAAAATTTCCTTGCAGAGCTAGGTCAAATAATAGTTCTGCTATCGTGTTATCAACAATAGAGTTAATCTGCTCCCGCTGGATTTTCTGTTTTTTATACAATATTTCTAGAAAGCGATAATCCCAATAATCGATTGATAAGTCTTGTAAATGCAACTGTAACTTATCAACATCAATCTGGGGACAATTTTGAGCCATATGTCTACGCCAACGTCGGAAGGGATGAGTTCCCCCTGTTGCCCAAACTATCCGTCCCAGCCGATAGTAAAAAGTCCATTGACTGCCCTTTGAACTCTTAATATTTAATCTGCCATTGTATTGCAACTGAGTACAAGTTTTAAATTCATTCACTAGGTTATTTGGAATAACTTCTTGGTGGGACATAGTTTGTTCCTTTTATTAAAAAGCCAACCCTTGAAAAACCCACACTAGCTATATAGTGGTCAGTAGATATGTCAATAAGGGAAAATACATTTGGTATATAGCAATCTAAATCAAGATTATTAAAAGCAAGCAAGATGCAAAAATAGCAAAATTATTGCTAGTAAATAAGTCATTTTGCACAGAGTTTATTATTGGTAAAGTTGACCTTTACGCTAATATTTTATTACTCCAGTAGGTTGCTATAGTCAAGAACATGATGAATTCAGTATTAATATATTATTTTAATAATTATTATAGTAAATTATATCCGTATAAGTTCTGAATTTCTGTTTAAAAAAGATTAGCAGTTTCTAGATATTTTGCTCTAGTTATTGAGATTGACAATAAATGTTAAAAATATTTATTTAAGTTTACTATTCTTAATTATTTAGTTAATGTTAGCTTTTCTAAGGAATATTATTCTTAAAAAAAGGCGTACTACTAAGACAAGTAGCAGCCATATATAGAGTATTTATTTAGGAAAATTTTTTCAAGGTTGCTTGTGGTTTTGATAGCTCAAAACAGCTGCTATGAGATTACTTTGGTGTTCTGAAAGAAGCCGATCGCCCTCTTCTTTTTCCAAACCAGTCCAGTGCATTAATAACGCTAGCTTAACCCACTTACCACTACGTTCTAGTAAAAAACCAGCAGCTTCTCGACTTAAACCTGTGAGGTCTTGCAAAATTCGCAAAGCGCGATCGCGTAACTTTTGATTTGTTACGGCCACATCCACCATCCGATTGCCATATACTTTGCCTAGCTTCACCATTACCCCAGTGGAAAGGATATTTAAAGCTAACTTCGTGGCTGTACCAGCTTTCAGGCGAGTTGAGCCAGCGATGATCTCTGGCCCTGTCAATAGGCGAATGTCAATATCAGCATCAAAGCTAACTTGTTGAGCTGGAACACAGGCGATAAAAATAGTAGTGGCTCCCCGTTGACGAGCAGCATGAAGCGCACCGTGGACAAATGGCGTTGTCCCACCAGCGGTAATACCAACTACTACATCTAGCTGGGTAATGTGTCGCCCAGCGATCGCAGCCTCACCATCTTCGATGCTGTCTTCTAAATCTTCGGAACTGCGTACTAGCGCACCAGCACCACCAGCAATAATCCCCTGTACCAACTCTGGGGGTGTACAAAAAGTAGGTGGACACTCAGCAGCATCTAACACCCCTAACCGACCACTTGTACCCGCACCAATATAAAATAGGCGTCCTCCGTGGCGCAAACGCTCTGCGGTGCTATCAATTGCTTGTGCCAACTGAATTTTCGCCGCCGCAACCGCCGCAACTGCTTTTTGGTCTTCGCTATTAAACAGCTCCACCAATTCCAGAGAACTGAGCTGGTCTAAGTTAAGACTGTTAGGATTTACCAGCTCGGTTAAAAGATGCCCACGTTCCTGCAAATTTGTCATTTGTCCTTTGTCCTTTGTCCTTTATCCTTTGTCGTACCCTACGGGAAGCCGCCCAAAGGGCGTCTATGTCATTAGTCAGTTAGCGATCAATGGCTAATGATCCTTCGGGTGAGCCAGTTGCTCATGGGGAGCCACTCCGTTGCGGGGTTGCAAGAGTTGTACTCCTACGGAGAAGCAAGCTAGCAAGAGCGTCTCCGACAGGAGAAGGAAGTGGCGTGGAAATCCCCTGTTCCCGCACTGGTGAGCCAGTGACCAATGACCAATGACTAATGACTAATGACTAATTACAACAATCCTTCAAATTTGCGACGAATCTTCTCTAGTTCAGAATCAGACAATTCTGGTTCTTCTAGTGGCTGTTGATTAATAGGGAAGGTGTCTTCAACAGTATCCTCCTTCTGGGCATCTACTTGCCAGTCGGTTTTTTCGACGTTAAGTTCTGGGGGAGTTACAACTAAATTGCTGTTTTCTGGGATGATTTCCCATTCATATCCAGCAGTTTCGCAAAATTCCTTGATTTCCTCAGCATCGATCGGCTCTGGTGTAGGTGAGGGGAAATCCTGAGCTTCCAACATCAGGGCAAAGCGCGTGGCGTCGTCTTCTGACTCGAACATCAGAATTTTATTGCGATCGCCCTCCCGAATCGTGTGAATCCCCTCATTTTCCGTTCGTGCATTAAAAATTAACACAAAAACACGCATTGGTGTAATCATCTGTCTTTTTTAAGGTCTATTCATATTAAAGTTCTAGGTTGTGCCTCACGGAAAGTCACAGGAACAATTTTCACTCTATTGAACTCAGATTTTCCTGAAAACGCCAATATTCTTAAGCATAAGTATTGGATCAAGTAAATACCGTAACTCAATCAATAAGGTCTTGGATTTAGTTGGCGTATCCTGGAAATGGCATACTGAATCAATGTGCCAGTTAATGCTTGTGTGCCAGGGATATCCGGCAATTAATACAGTGAAAGCAAATGACTAAATCTCCCAATCAAGATATTCACTCCCCTTACACTATCCGCAAGCGTCTGTGGTTGCTGGTGTTGAGTCGGGGTAGCATTGCCTTGGGCGGACTTTTACTGTTAGGAATTGTTGTCGGTATTTGGCGGTTGTGGACTTTTGTCCAAACAGAGTTAACACCCTTGGCACAACAAAGTCTCACGACTACACTCAACCGTCCGGTAAAACTGGGAAGAGTCACGCAATTTTCGTTGACGGGAGTGCAATTTGGAACTTCAACTATCCCAGCCACACCCACAGATCCAGATCGGGCCACAGTCGAAGCTGTGGAGGTGGGTTTTGACCTGTTACAACTAATCTTTAACCGCCACTTAAAGCTAGATGTCACCTTAGTCAACCCGGATATTTACATTGAACAGGATGACCAAGGACGCTGGGTTTCCACTAATATAGCCTCGCCAAGTGAAGGCGGCGCAATTAAAACCGATTTGGACAACCTGCGATTTCGCAATGCCAAGTTGGCGTTGATGCCGCAGAAGAGAGCAGGGGGGGCAGGGGGGGCAGGGGGAGCAATATCTTTATCATCTCCTGTAACATTTTCTCAACTCAACGGTTCTGCCCAACTTTTAGCAAACAATCAGTTGATTAGGTTTGATGTCGGGGGTCAAGCAGACAGTGGTGGCAGTATTTCCATTCAGGGAGAGACGCGTTCCAAGATGCTAGCAGGCAACTTCCAGTTGCGAGGACAAGACTTTCTGGTTGCGGATATTACTCGGTTGATCAAGCTACCAGTGAACTTACAGGCGGGTCGAGCCAATGGCGACTTGTTAGTTCGGTTAATACCAGGACAGCAGACTTTATTGTTTGGCAGCGCTGCTGTACAAGGGGTAACAGTTCAAGTGCCCAAAGTCCCGCAACTGTTGAGCAATACCAAAGGAAACCTCCACTTCCAAGGAACGGAATTGCAGTTAGAGAATGTTACTACCAACTACGGCAAAATTCCCCTAGTGGCTACGGGAATCATCGACACTAAAGCAGGCTTTAAGTTGGCGGGACGTGTAAATGCGGTGAGTTTGGCTAATGCCCAAGAGACTCTCAAGGTAAAACTACCTGTGCCGATCGCTGGACAAGTACAAGCAGACTTGCAGATTACCGGATCAACAAAAGAGCCAATTCTCTCAGGCACAGTTGCCACAATCCAAACTGCTCGGATTGACAAAGTTGATTTTAATAATATCAGTAGTAAGTTTGAGCTTGCTACTAGTTCCTCTTTAATTACCCTAAAAGATATTCAAGGGTTCGCCAAAGTCGGTGGTGAAATCACGGGCGCTGGCACAATTCAACTCGGTAAAACCCCGCGACTGGATTTAAATTTCGCCGCTAAGAATGTTCCAGGGGATGCGATCGCAAAAGTTTACCAAACAACACCCACTTTCCAAATAGGTAATGTCTCAGCTACAGCCCAACTAATAGGCCCTCCTACCAATGTCCAAACTGTGGTAAGATTTCAAGCTCCTAACGGAACTTACCCCGGAACTGGGGAAGTTGCAATCGCTCCAAATCGCACCGTCTCCTTCCGTAATGTGGCTCTCAATGTGAGTGGTGGTACAGTACGGGCAACTGGCAGTTACGCCAATCAGCGTTGGCAAGCTGTGGCTGTTGCCTCTGGGGTGAAGTTGGAACCCTTTGTAGACAAAAGTCAACTGCAAAATGTCTCTTTGGCGGGGGTACAGTTTAATGGTCGTCTCATCCTCTCAGGCAGTACAGCACCATTTGAAATTGCCACGATTCGCACTGATGGTGCAGGAGTTCAAATTGGTGGCGGCACAGTTACAGTTTCTAATGTCCAACTGCAAGACCAAGGCTTCTCTGCTCAACTTGTAGCTAATGGTGTGCGGTTGGGACAAATATTGAAACAGTCTCCCCCAGCTTTAAATAATCCATTGGCGGGTACGTTTCAAATCGCAGGCAACAGAGATAATTTCAGCCTGAAAACCCTACGTGGCAGTGGTGAGGGTCGCCTTGCTATTGGCGGAGGAACGGTTACAGCCTCTAATATCCAAGTGGCTAATGGTGTGTATCAGGCGCAAGTTCAGGCTAAGAATGTTCCTGTGCAGCAGTTGGCAGCAGTACCAAAGCAGTTCCAGGGAGCATTAACTGGTCAGTTCAACGTGGCGGGTTCTGTTGATTCTTTTAAACCACAAACTATTCAAGCCAGCGGTCAGGCACGGGTAAATGTTGCGGGTGGGACTATTACAGCCTCTAATATCCAATTGGCTAATGGTGTATATCAGGCGCAAGTTCAGGCAAATAATGTACCGTTGCAGCAGTTAGCAGCAGTACCAAAGCAGTTCCAGGGAGCATTAACTGGTCAAGTAAACGTAGCGGGTTCTATTGATTCTTTTAAACCGCAAACTATTCAAGCCAGTGGTCAGGCGCGGGTAAATGTTGGAGGTGGAACTATTACAGCCTCTAATATCCAAGTGGCTAATGGTGTATATCAGGCGCAAGTTCAGGCAAATAATGTACCGTTGCAGCAGTTGATAGTAGTACCAAAGCAGTTCCAAGGGACATTAACTGGTCAAGCAAACGTGGCGGGTTCTGTTGAGTCCTTCCAACCGCAAACTATCCAAGCCAGTGGTCAGGGACGGGTGGATGTTGCGGGTGGGACTATTACAGCCTCTAATATCCAATTGGCTAATGGTCGCTATCAAGCTCTAGTTAATGCTTCCGGTGTAGAATTAAATCGCTTAAATCAGCAATTGCGAGGTCAGTTTGGCGGTCAATTGCAATTAGCTGGCACGCTAGGATCATCCAAATTAGCTGATGTGCGTGCCGCTGGACAGGTGCAATTATCCCAAGGTATCCCTGGTCTTGAGCGACCTCTGACGGCTGCGATCGCTTGGAGTGGTGAAAGGCTTACCATTGAGCGAGCAACTGCTCCCGGTTTAAGTGTTACTGGTAACATATTAGCCAATGCGAAACAGGCACGTATACCGGAAATTACTGCCCTAAATCTCAACGTCCAAGCCCAGAATTACAACTTAAAACAGTTACCGATCAATCTTCCTAATCAGGTTGCTGTGGCGGGGAGAGTAGATTTTAATGGTCAAATCACTGGTAAGCTGCCCTTGCCAAATGTGGTAGGGCAAATTAATTTACGAGACTTGGTTGTTCAAGATATTGCTTTTGAGCCGTTGTTAACTGGAAACATCGATTCAGCACAGGGACGCGGTTTAAATTTGAACTTGGCGGGAAATAGCGTAGACGCGAAGCGGCTTCTCGTCAGAGATCGCCTAGCCTTGAATTTAGATGCCAATAATCGCCCTAAATCTTTCTTAGTCAAATGGCAGCAAGCATCAGCCACAGGTAACGTTCAAGGGAATGATTGGGCACTCAAACTTGCAAATTTCCCCTTACAAATATTGAATTTGACTCCGCCACCAATTACTCGCCTGGGTGCTGGTAAGATAGCTGGGTTGTTAACTGGGGATTTGCTGTTTAATCAGCAGAGATTAGCAGCAACGGGAAATTTAGCGATCGCCAATCCGCAAATTGGCCGAGTTAAAGGCGATCGTTTAGCGGCTGAATTCCGCTACGGTAACGGTAAAGCCACACTTGCCAGTAGTGAATTTGTCAAAGGCAAAAGTAGCTACGCCCTTGTCGGCATTTTTGCCCAAACTCCTAAAGGCCCTCAACTACAAGGTAAACTGAACGTCAACCAGGGAGAGATTCAAGATGTTCTAGCTGTAGCACAGGTATTTGATTTACAAAGTTTGCAAGGTGGTTCAGCACCAATCTACGGCACAGCAGCGGATCTGACCACCAACCCCCAAGGAGCGCAAAATCAACCCTTATTAACCCAAATCCAACGGTTTTCAGAAATTGAAGCTTTGATAGCAGAGCAAGAAGAACAGCGACTTAATTCCACTCCCATACCAGATTTGGCAGACTTAAAGGGGACTTTCAATGGGGAAGTGGCTGTAAATACAGCTACAGCCAATGGATTGTCAGTAGATTTTAATTTGAATGGACAAAACTTTGCCTGGGGTAAAAAGGAAGAACGAAATCGTTTTTATACTGCCGAAAAAGTGATTGCCGAAGGCAACTTTGAAAACGGTGTTTTGAGTTTGCGACCTTTACGGCTTGAATCTCAAAACAGGCTGATAGCCTTTACGGGTAACATTGGCGGTGATGAACAATCTGGTCAGTTGCGGGTGAATAATTTTCCGGTACAATTACTGAATAATGTTGTCAAACTGCCAGTTGGAATCACAGGTAATCTTAACGCTACAGCAGCTTTAGCAGGCACTATTGCTAATCCTCAAACTAGAGGGGAATTGCAAATCACAGAAGGAAAGCTGAATCAGAAAGCAATAGAGTCAGCGATCGCAAGTTTCAGCTATGCCAACGGACGCTTAAACTTTAGTAGTACTGTAGCAGTTGCAGGCCCAAAACCTGTTGATATTACTGGCAGCATTCCTTATAAATTGCCTTTTGCTTCCGTGGCACCAGACAACGAGCAAATCAGTCTTGATTTGAAGTTGGAAAATGAGGGATTGGCACTGTTAAACGCATTGACTAATCAAGCGGTATTTGAGAAAGGTGAAGGAGAAGTAGACCTCAAGGTACGCGGAACACTCCAAAAACCCGAAGTAGATGGAATTGCTACTGTCAATAATGCTACTTTTGCAGCCCAGGCTTTGCCAGATAAGCTCACAGGTGTAACAGGTAGAGTGCTGTTTAATTTTGACAGCATCTTAGTAGAAAATCTTCAGGGTAAATTTAGTAGTGGGAAGGTAGAAGCTGCTGGAGAAATTCCCATTTTCAACAATCAGAACGTGACTATCAACAATCCCCTGACGGTTAGTCTCGATCAGCTAACGTTGACTCTCAAGGGACTTTATCAGGGACGTGCTAGCGGCAATTTGCAGATTACTGGTTCTGCCCTTAACCCACTAATTGGCGGTAAAGTAAATTTATTTGATGGTCAGGTATTGCTGGCAGAATCGACCAACGCCACTTCATCTACAAATAGTGACTTTGGCGTATCACCCCCAAAAGCCAATAAGCAGAGCAAACCTGAAATTGGGAATGGGATGGGAAATGCATTGGGGGCAGCCTTGCCGTTAGGCATCGCCACATTTAATAATCTAGATTTGGAACTAGGCAAAAACGTCCAAATTACCCGTCCCCCTATTCTCAGCTTCCGCGCAACTGGTAATCTCATAGTTAACGGCTCAATCAATCAGCCAATACCCGATGGCACTATCCGGTTAGAACAAGGTGGGGTGAATTTATTTACTACCCAATTTAACCTTGCTCGTGGCTATACACACACCGCAACTTTTAGTCCCTCTCAACCCCGCGATCCTGAGTTAGATATTCGGCTATTTGCCAAGGTACTGGACGTAACTCAAAGTAATGACTTCAGCCGGATAAATACCACAGGTTTATCAGCTTTAGAGAGTGTTCGAGTCGAAGCCACTATCAACGGTCTCGCCAGCAAACTAAATGAAAATATAGAACTAACAAGCAGTCCGTCACGTAGTCAAACCGAAATTGTTGCTCTTTTAGGAGGTGGGTTTGTAGACACCCAAGGACGTGCTGACAGTACTTTGGGTCTGATTAACATCGCAGGTTCAGCTGTGTTCAACAATTTTCAGTCAGCTTTTAACCAGATTGGGAGTACCTTTGGCTTAAGTGAACTGCGGATATTTCCCACCGTTATTTCTGAGAATCCGGAAGCGGGAAGAAGCAATTCAACATTGGAATTAGCAGCCGAGGCTGGGGTTGATATTTCCTCCAAAATATCCGTTTCCAGCATCAAAATTTTGACAACAAATGACCCCTTCCAATGGGGTATTAATTACCGGATAAATAACGAATTTCGTGTGCGTGCTTCCACTAATTTAACCGATGATAGTCGTGCAGTAGTGGAGTATCAAACACGATTTTAAATAAAAAAGAATTGAGGCAAGTCCACTAGAGTTGTGATTTTCGCTATTTAATCAAAGAAAGCTTAAGCTAACAACATCAGAAAATAGTACAATTGAACTATAAGTAGGGTAATTAGCACATAATACTTTCTTACTAATTATGAATTGCTAGACTAGGATATTAGTTTTATCCTGTTAAAGCATATATTCTAGTTTTAAGTGCATCCTTAATTTGGAGGTAGCCTGTGCCATCTGATTTCAAAGAACTCAACTTAGACCAAACTCGTCTTGCGGAGTGTGTAGAGGAATTTTGGAAAATTAATAACTGTCAAGCGTGTACATATTCTAAGGAGACTACCACTCGTCATCGAGTAAAGTATAGTGTGGATGACTGCAACGTTATGGTTGAATTCTTGTTTATTCAGAACGGAACTACAACTATTCATACAAAAATTGGCAAATATGCTGATAAAGGCGAACAGTTAGCGCTTTATATTAAAGATAAATTAGTTGGAGATCCTAGAAAATCAATTGCAGTAAGTATAAAAAATATAAATCAATAAGCATTTGATTTACTTATTGAATTTCTTAAAGAACTTAAAAATGAAGATTCAGATGTAACAGAAATCTTTGTCTCAACAATTTCAGAAGATTTAACCAAGAAAACTATAAAAGCAATTAGTAAATATAATGATTCTCTGACATTAACTTACTATAAAATAACTAATAAATTATTAATTCAAGGTAAACCACTCTATGGTTATTATCAGATAAGTTATTTTCTTGCACAGTTTACTGATCTCAATGGTTTTCTAGAGATTGTTTATAAGGGGGAAGAAGCTCCCAACACTATAAATGTAGATGAAAATTTTATCGAAAAACAACTAAAAACTTTACTACCAAATGCTTACTCTAATTTAGGTGAGGGAATACTTAAAATGCTTCGGACAAGCTACACTCTCAAAGATATTTCAATTCCTTTGCCAGATTATAGTTGCTACGTTTTTCCTGCTTTGCGGGCGCTTGAAGGTACTATGAGAAGATTGCTTTTTAGCGAAGTAGGATATTCTATTGAAGTAGATAATGAAAATTATTTTAGAGGTATATTTTATAGAGATTCTATTGGCAGTTTTGTAGTTACTAATAACTTTAAGCAAGAAATTGGAAATAGTAAAATTTGTGACTCTTTAGAAGTTTGTTACAACTATTTTATACAACAAAGACATACATTGTTTCACGCTAATGATTTTACTGACACCAGTGCATTTATTGAGACAAAAGAAAAAGCTAACCAAATTATTGAAAAAGTAGTTAAAATAATAGACCAAGCGTACAAAATAGCTAACTGATTGGGAAGCTAATTAATTATGAATATTAAGGAGCTATATCACATTGAAAGGATTTCAGAAAATGTTGTCATTATTTTTTGTACAACATACATAAATCCTATTTCTTACTTGCCAATTATTGAGCAGGAATTAAGCAAGATAAATTTTAACGGAAAAATTATCTTCGACTTATTGCTCTCTAATGGATATAGCTCAAATCGATTTGTTAAAGCAGATGTATATGAATTTAAAGTGAACAGGCGCTCAATGAGTGTAGTTGATTCTTCTAGTTTGGATGACTTACTCATTACAAAAATCCATGAATTCTATAAATCTCATCCCTACCTAGTAGAAAGAAATCATATTTTATTTGATGAAGAAAAGTATCATTTGATTCACACTTAAATAAGTGTTTACAAAGTCGATATGAACAAAATAAATTCTTGGAGGTTTTCATGAGTGAGATTAAAAAAGCTATTCAAATTTATGAAGACTTCCGTAAATTAATTTCAATTAATGAATTTAAAGTTTCTGAGTATAAAGAAATAAATTATGGGTTACAATTTTCAATTCAAAAATTAGGTTGGTCTGGGATTGTCAGAGTTTACCAAAATAAGCAAGAAAAGGTAAAAGTTGACTTTTCTCAATTAGATGAAAGTGAATATTCTCGCTTTATAAAAAGTTTATCAGAAGGTAACAGCGATCCTAGTTCTAAAGAGGTAAGCTCGACTATTCCTAATGATTTAACATTACCTATTATTGGAAGTGACGAGTCTGGGAAGGGTGATTATTTCGGGTCTTTAGTTATTGCTTGCATATATATAGACGAAAAAATTTTAAGTCAACTCACACTCCTTAACGTGAGGGATAGTAAGCTTTTAAGTGATACTAAAATTTTGGAGATTGCTAAAGATATCCGAAAAATTTGCCAGGATAAGTTTGTCATTGTAGAAATATCCGCTGAAAGATATAACCAGATATATGCCAAACTCGAAAATGAGAAAAAATCACTTAATGACTTACTTGCTTGGGCACATGCTAAAGCGATAGAAGAACTTTTATCTAAAGTGCAATGCCGAATAGCAATTATTGATCAATTTGCTGATGAAAAACTTTTACTTGAAAAATTACAAGAACAAGGTAAGAAATTGAATATTATTCAAGCTTACCGGGCTGAAAGCCATATTGCTGTTGCAGCAGCTTCAATCTTAGCAAGAGATCGATTTATTAATAAGCTAAACAATTTAGGAAACCAGTACAATACAAAGCTACCAAAAGGTTCTTCTAGCGCAGTAGTTACCGTAGCAAGACAGCTAGTTGAAAAAAATGGTAGAGAAATTTTGGAGAAGGTTGTAAAACTTCATTTCAAGACTACGAAAGAAGTACTAGGTTAGTTCTTTCTTGTTTAATTAATAAAATAGCTATTTCCATGAGTGTTGATTTTAAGCATCTGTAAAGCAAACTGTATTAACATAAATAAAGGTTTGTAGTGTACTCCTTTGGGGAAGCAAGCTACGCGTAGCGTCTCGTAGAGAGGACTTTAGCCCTCAAATGAGGGCTGTTCGCGAAGCGTTCCCATAGGGTAGCCCTTACTACAAACTAATCTCAATATTTTTTACATTACTTAACTTACTTTGATTTATTCTTGCCTAGTTACTAATATCAGATTGTGATATTATCGTCCCCCTGCTGATTAATAACTAATCGCAAAATTGATAACCCCAAAATTATCAAAAATAGCACTAGCCCAATCGTGCAAGCATAGCTAATTTCCAAATTGTTAAAGGCTTGCTCATATAGATAATAAACAATCGTTTTCGAGCTACTAAGTGGCCCCCCTTGGGTCATAATGTATACTTCTTCAAACACTTTGGTGGCAGAAATAGCCGAAATCACCGCCACTAGTGCTAGATACGGCTTCATCAAGGGTATGGTAATATCCCAATGTTTGCTAATACCATCACAGCCATCGATCGCAGCGGCTTCGTACACATCAGCAGGAATCGATTGCAACCCCGCTAAATAAATCACCATGTAGTAGCCTAGTCCCTTCCACACGGTTACAGCCATGACGCTGGCAAGAGAAATTGGTACAATGCCAAAAATTTTGGCTGGGCTAGTTAGCCAAGGAATACCTTCTGGGAAAAGACCCAAAGCTTTCAGGAACTGATTCAGTAATCCGTTTTCTGCATACAGCCATTTCCAAGCTATTCCTGCAACCACCATTGAAATTACCACTGGGGTGTAATATGCAGATCTAAACCAATTCATCCCCCGTAATTTTTGATTTACCAAAATTGCCAGCACTAAGGGAGCAATTACTAAAATTGGTACTACACCTACAAGATATAGAAAAGTGTTTTCCAAGGTTTTCCAAAAAACTGCATCTTTCCAAAGCTTGAGGAAGTTGGCGAAACCTATCCATTGTGGCGGCTGGGCAATATCTTCATAGCTGGTAAAGCTGAGGTAAAACGCTTGCAGTGTAGGCCAAAAGACAGTTAACCCCAAAAGAAATAAGGCGGGTAGTAAAAATAAATAAGGGGTCAGCCGCTGTTTGATGAATATCCAATTTTTAGGCATCAATTGATTCATATAAGGTCTAATAGTTGTTTTCGCTTTGTCAGAACAAGAATTTGGGGATGTGAGTAGATTTAAGCTTCAATATTTTAAGGGCATATATTTGCGTAGCGCTTCGCGCTTGCCGTTGGCATCGCTAATTAATAACTCGGAGATAAACTGCAATGGAAACTCAGCACAACTCGCCAATTGAACATCAAAATGTCCCGATAAACCACCGTGGACTGCATGATTTTTTGTATAGTTCTGACGACGAACACGCCGCCACTGAGGTGAGTATAACTCCTGAACTGGCAAACAATGGTACTGAAATCATTGACCTTGACGCTTGGAGTGCGGCTGCTCAGAACATGAAAATTGCAGGTGTTTACGCAGTATTAGATGCAGAACGCTGCACACAATACATTGGCTATTCTCGGAATGTGTTGCTTTCCCTAAACGGCCATCTTCGCCAAAATGGTGAGCAAAAGTGTGCTTTTGTACGTGTGCAAGCGTTCAAGTTCCCCAAGCGTCAAGAAATGGAAGATTTGCAAGATGCGTGGATAGCAGAACTCGAAAGCATACCACCTGGTAATGCTTCGGAAGGCGAAATGTGGGCTAGCACGATAGGCGAAGCTGTGAAGACGGTAATGTCAGAGGTTGAACGTCAAGCCTACGAGGAGAAAAAGCTAAAACTGCGGAAAGCAATGGCTGACACAACCCTCTCTAAAGAGTCAGAAACAATAGATGCGAGTCAAGCCGAACGTCAGCATCAACTTGAAACTGCTGTGAAAAACGATGACTGGAGTGTAATTATCGATGCACAGACACAGGAAACTAAGTCTTAGGTGTCAATTAAATTAGTTGTATATTTTTAGGACTTACACACAAGGAACGGAAAATCGAACCGTATTGGGACGCTTCTAAGCCAGTGCGTTGCGGGGGTTTCCCACAGCAGTCGCTCATGGGGGGAACCCCCTGTTCCCGCGCTGCCTCAGAGTTGTAGCAACTGGCGCGACACACAAGAGTTGTCGGAGCGGAAAATGTGGTCTTCTCCCAAGGGGAGACGCCAAGGGCGATAGCGCAGCGCTCCTTCTCTACGAGACGCTCCGCGAACGAGTCCGCGAGCGTCTGGGGTCTCCCCAAGAGGAGCAATTTTCCAAGAGAGCGGCGGCTGACGCCGTTAGCGTCACGCTTCCTCGTGTCCGCGTACTCCTGCAAAGAAGCGAGCTACGCGGAGCGTCTCGTAGAGAGCGTCTCTGAACTTCTCCCTACAGCCCTTTGGGCATCCTACGGCAGGCGCTAGCTTAGAGACGAATGGGAGAAGGGAGACGCACTGTTAGGTCGGTGGGAATAACAGTTTGAGAGGTTTTTTGCGTAAGTCCTAGCTTTGAAGCGGCGTTGATCATTGCCAAAATAGGTAAAAAGTAAGAAATGCTTGTGATCTTTGAATGAGCAACAACTTGGGGAAAATAATAAATTATTATGAAAAATGTAGAAGACTATGATTTTAAACAGCAGAAATGGCACAAACTTGTAAACCCACTGGTGTGTGAATAATCACTGATTCTACACAGAAGACTTGGGCGATCGCATTTGGTGTCAGAACTTGTTCAGGTGTACCAACTTCCCAAATCTGACCCTGTTTTAATAATGCAATGCGGGAACTATACCGGGCTGCTAAATTCAGTTCGTGTAAAACTGTGACAATAGTTAATTCCTGCTGCTGATTCAGTTCTTTAAGCAGTTCCAAGAGTTGCAATTGATAGTTGATATCTAAAAAAGTTGTAGGTTCATCTAATAGTAAAACTTTTGGTTCTTGCGCTAATGCTAAAGCTAAAAAAGCCCGTTGCTTTTCACCGCCGGAGAGTTGTTCGACTAAGCGATCACTCAATTTTTCTAGTTGCGTTTTTTTAATTGCAGCTTCCACTTTCACCCAATCTTGGGCGTTTAATTCCCATTGCCACCAAGGTTGATGTGGTGTGCGTCCTAAACTTACTAATTGTCGCACTGTTAAGCCCACGGGAACCGTTTGTTGTTGCGGTAATAATGCCAGTTTCTGTGCAACTACATTTGCGGGTTGAGAGTGAATTGCTTTGCCATCAAGTAGCACTGTTCCCTGCTGTGGGGAGAGAATACGACTCAGCAATTTGAGTAAAGTAGATTTACCTGAGCCATTAGCACCAACTAAACTCAACCATTCTCCTGTTTGCAGAGTGAGGTTAATGTCTTGAACAATTGGTACTAAGGTGTAACCGCCTGTGAGGTTTTGCAGTTCGAGTGGCATTTAAAAAATTCAAAAATTAAAAATGAGAAACTTAATTGTACAGGATTTGAGTGAATTATTTAGCATCCTTATACCCAGTTTAATTTCAATAGACACATTTTCTAAGTCTTCAACGGTTAAGGGAATTAAAATATTAGCGATCGCTACTGCGGAAATTACTCAAATGAGAAATAAAAGTGCCGTTTGCTTGCCCAAAACACTAGAATGAGTGCGTGATCTACCGAAATCAGAAAGCAATCAAGCATTTTGAGTAAGCAATATGCCTTTTTGCTTACTGCAAATATCAAAATGAGAAAGCAATTGGCATTAAACTGCCTCTACAACCTGTGGATGAGAGTAATACTTTAGAACGGTTTCCACTTTGTCCCCAATCCATCGGGCGACTTTATCAGGAGACACCCCTTCACTAATGCCCAGGTAGCAAAGGTTTGACGTGTCGGGTTTAAGGTAGTAGGGCAGCCGTGCGTCCTTACTTATTGCCGCACAATAAGCCAAATCGAATTAACCCACGCTGATAACCGCGACGCATTAATCCCAGTGATAATGCCCCTTGAATGGTAGTCCAACCAGCATTTAGTAAGCCCCAAAGCGCTTGGGGAGTGAATGCAGAATCAATCACCACATTCCAAAAGGGGGCGACGGCGGTTGACCAATCGGCGGTGCGGATATTATGTAATGGTAGTTGATATGCGATCGCTTCGTACTCTGGCAAAGAAATCACATAAGGCAAACAATACACCCGATAAATATCCTGCAAGTGTTTTTGTTCATCTGCCGTTAGTGGTGACTCATCAATTGGTCGATGACACCAAGTCACCATAATTAACTTGCCACCAGGCTTTAATACTCGGTAGCACTCCTGGAGAAACTTCTTCTTATCTGGCATATGTTCACCGCTTTCTAGCGACCAAACCAAGTCAAAAGAATCGTCAGCAAAAGGCATTGTTTGAGCATTTGCGACTTGGAACTGTGTTCTCAGACTCAAATTAGCCTCCAAGGCGCGTTCCGTTGCTCTGGCGGCTTGCACAGGACTCAGTGTAATCCCTGTAGCCTTAGCCTTAAACTTTTGTGCGAGGTATAAAGAACTGCCGCCAATGCCACAACCCACATCTAGGATATTTTCTGCTGCTTGTACCTCTGCCCACTTGAGCAGTTCTTCAATTAAATCAATTTGAGCCTGACGGCGGTCTTTTTTCTGGGTACCGTCCGCACCATAGTAGCCGTGGTGCATGTGTTCGCCCCAAATCTGTTCCCACAGACCAGAGGAAGCATCGTAAAATTGCTGAATTTGCTCGTAAAGTGTTGCACTCATGAAAAAAGCAGTGTTAAGACAAAGCCGAATTTAAAAAAAACATACAGATAGGCTAGCATGTGTGTTTTTAATTAAAATAGGGTCTTTTGGTTCGCAGCAGGAGATCGGAGATAGGAGCGGAGCCGGAGACGCTCCGCTCTTAACTCCTAACTTTTAACTCCCACAGCTGACGGCAAAATTAGCATTGCATCGCCGAATGAATAAAAGCGATATCCAAAAGCGATCGCTTCGTTGTATATATTTAATAACCGTTGTCTGCCAATTAGCGCACTTACCAACATCAGCAAACTGGAACGCGGTAGGTGAAAATTGGTAATTAAACCATCAACCACCCGCCATTGGTAGCCGGGATAAATAAACAAGTCTGTTTTACCGCAAAATGGTTGTAAATTCCCAGATTGAGCCGCCCCTTCTAAAGCCCGTACTGCCGTTGTTCCCACAGCAATAATCCGACCGCCAGCTGCTTTAGTGGCGCGGATTTGCTCTACTGTGGCGGCGGGAACTTCAATCCATTCTTCATGCATGTGATGGGTAGTTACGTCCTCTACTTCCACAGGGCGAAATGTGCCTACACCAACGTGCAGCGTTACAAAAGCTTGATTGATTTTGCGATCGCGCAACTTTTGTAAAAGTTCTGGAGTAAAATGCAGTCCGGCTGTCGGAGCTGCGATCGCTCCTGGCTGTTGGGCATAAACTGTCTGATACTGATCATCAGCAGCTTCTGAGGCAGTGATGTAAGGTGGTAGCGGTACTTCACCAAATACCTCTAACAGTTGCACCAAAGACTTTCCGTCTGGCAGATCAAATTGCAACAAACGCCCCCCAGTTGCTGCGTCTGTTTCTAAAACCGTAGCTGTGAGTTGGGGACTCTTTACTGTATAGGAATTTTCCCAATCCCCAATCCCTAATCGCTGATCTTTAATCCCCAATTGCCTGACATCAAAAATAATCTTCGCTCCCTGTTTGAAGCTTTTTCCTGGCTTAACTAAAGCTAACCAACAGTTATATTGCCGTTCTTCCAACAGCAACACCTGGATTTTAGCACCAGTGAATTTATGACCATAAAGCCGTGCTGGAATAACTTTTGTATTGTTCATAACCAATAAATCACCAGAGCCAAGCAGTGCAGGCAAATCATGGAAAATGTGGTGCAGGGGTGCTGTTTGGGTGCCAGTAGTAGGAGAATTAACCACCAGTAACCGCGAACTATCTCTAGGAACTACTGGGTTTTGGGCAATGAGTTCTGGAGGTAGTTTGTAGTCATAGCTAGCAACCGAGCAATCTAATTCAAAATCTTTTTCTTGTGGGCTAGAGGTGTCTTTCAAATTGGCTTGTACTAGTTTTTGGTTTATTTAGTATTTATACTCACTTAAAAAAGCTGGTTTGAGCTTTTCCTTATAAAGGAACTTTAAGGCATCTTCGCTCAATTTCTTCGCTAGGCTATAACATTGATACTATTAAGTAACACGGAAAAATTAACATAAAATTTGGGTAAACCTCCCCATCTAAAAACGGGGGCTTTTACCCTACCGGGAACAGGCACTGATTGACGAAGATAGATATGTAGGATTGGCTTTGATCCCAAGCACCAACAAACATGGAATATTTATACTATCTGGCAAATGCCAGTCTAACCCTGAGGGTCGTTCAACACCTCCACGCTAGACCCCAGACACCAGTTTCGTTCGTCACCGTAATTCATCAAATTGATGGCTGGGTGGTTAGGATCAAACTCAGAGGTCAAGTCTCGCCCCAAGAAGATGGCGACTTTCGGGCTTTTTTAAATGAATTAGGAATTAGCTACGAACCGCCAATGAGGGTGCAAATGGCACTTTGGAGTTTGGAAGCGGGACAGTGCCCTGTGGACGTTATGCGTCGCTATCAGGTAGCGATCGTCTCTCATGGTAGCCCAGAGAGAGATGAAATCGAAGCGTTCCGGCAACAGTTTGTCCGGGGCTTAGGCTATTGTCCAGAAACTTTGGCGTGACACTATTTGGTTATAACGCCACTACAAAATGATTGGTCATTGATAATCAAGATATTTTATCCATTACCAATTAACCATTATCAATTGAAGAATCGAAAGCTGCTAGAATGTATTCTTGCAGATTAAACTTGTATCCGGCTGCTGATGAAGTAGCTAGAGCTGACTGGGTTGCTGTAATCGCAGTCAGATTTTTTGATATCCTTTGACAGTAGACAATAGCAACATCAAATCGGCAAGAATAATCTGCTTTCTCAGGATACTGAGCTAAGAATATTCCAGCTGTCCGCCAGATTTTTGCTTGCTTTTGTAAGGTGATTGCACTTCTTCCCCCTGCATCCCAACTACCTGAACTGCGAGTTTTGACTTCAACAAATGCCAATATTGAGTGCTGAGTTTTGAGTTCTCCTACTGCTTTTCTGCTATCCTGCTCCCCTGCTTCCCCTGCACTTCCATCATATTGGGCGATGATATCGATTTCTCCCCAGCGGCTAGAAAAGCGGCGATGGAGAATTATCCAACCTGTAGATTGCAACCATTGGGCTACTAGGTCTTCTCCTAAATGACCAATATCTGGATAATGAGATGGAGGAAGGTTAGCCATTGACTAAAAATATCATGAATTCTATGAATTCTAGGTTAAGCGATGCCTGCGGCGGGCTGCGCCTACGCACAGCGGGTTCTACACTCGACTCATCCCGAACAAAACTGGGGTTGAAGCATAAAACAGACCATCACATTTGGGCAATCATACTCAGCTTATTCCTGTGGGGAATAGTTGGCATCACCGCAACCGTAGGTTTTGCTCCAACAGCTTTGGCACTCGAATATAATAAAGAAATTTTGGTCGATACTGATTTCTCAGGACGTGATTTAACAGATTCCAGCTTTACCAAAGCTAATCTCCGCCAGAGCAACTTCAGCCACGCTAATTTGCGCGGTGTCAGTTTCTTTGCAGCAAATTTGGAGTCTGCGAATCTAGAGGGATCTGATTTGAGAAATGCCACTTTAGACTCGGCTCGTTTAGTCAGAGCAAATTTGACAAATGCACTGTTAGAGGGTGCGTTTGCTGCTAACGCCAGATTTGATGGTGCAATCATTGACGGGGCAGATTTTACCGATACACTGCTGCGTTCCGATGAGCAAAACAAATTGTGCAAACTTGCCAAAGGAACTAATCCGATTACAGGACGAGATACACGTGACACATTGTTTTGTCCTTAGTAAGTAGAAGGCAGGAGGCAGGGAAGTCGCCCACGAGGAGCGGGGTTTCAACCTTCCCTGATGAAAATTTACTGTAAAGGACTTCCAAAGAATAAATTACTCAAAAAAAATTAATAACCCAAACCTAAACAGTAATGATAGTCCGGATTTCTCACAATTGAGAAATCCGGACTATCATTAATACTTTTTTGACTTGAGATAATTATCAATATCTTTAATCAATAAAGTAACCCAAATCACGATGAAGCCTGGTCATTTGTAGGTAGTAAAAGTAATAAGCAGTGGATTTGGTTAGCTTTAGATAAAAGAACAAAAGAAATAGTTGAAGCTTACATTGGCGATGCCTACGGTGGTCACTGAGCCTGTCGTACCACTTCGTGGAAGCAAGCTACGCGCAGCGTCTCGTAGAGAAGTACGGCAAGCTACGCAGTGAAGAAGGTGCTTTGTAATTGGGTGAAAACGAGAATAAGAGGCTAAGTATGTAGTATCTCAAACCCTTATCGGCTATAAAAAATTGCTTTTGGCTGACGAATACTTACAAGTATTTTAACCACTTGTTAGGATACTTTGTCTTGTAATTCCTAAACCAACTACAGAGGGGATAAAGCAGAATTATCATAATTATCCAAATATTGTAAATTATTGGTAAATCATATCCATAATCGGCTGGCATTAGACGGGAGACTATAAAGGGCATAATAATTGCTTTTAACCCATATTTAGGTAAAGCCAGCAAGATAGCAGTTAAATGGATGAGCCAAAGGTGAATTATATAAAAAAATAAAGGAACCTGACCGAATACCACTAGAGGTTTAAAAATCCTCCATTTCTGCTTTTCAAACAGGTAAAGCAAGAGCATTGCCAGACCTAGTGTAATTAACAAATAAAGTAATGAAGGTGGATATTTATTACAGTTAATAAACGATAGTATGGTACGGATAAAATTGGTTTGCACTGCCCAAGGATACGGGTCGCCATATATGTTCAAAGCGCGGAGAACTACGAAGCCAGCAATTAAACCCAGCCCCAACCGTCGTAACAATTGCAGCCGAGAAGCTTTTTCCAGTTTAAATACAGTTCCAAACGCATAACCTGTTGCCATTACCCCAATCCAAGGAATCAGGGGATAGCTAATAAAAAAAATTTTATGAGGAAAAGGTGTGAACATTTTTGGCTCATGAAGTACTGCCCACAACCAACCCCATCTTCCTAGTTGTTCAACATGGATATTATCAAATAGATTGTGTCCACCTATGAGCAAAATTCCTAGTGCAGCTATTAGAGGAATTGGCATTCTAATTAATGCTGCTAAAACGACCATTGACCAACCAAGTGCCCATAATACTCCCGCTGCCAAAAAAGAGTAGGTTGGGTCAAATAGCCAGCCAAAATGTACCACTGTTAACTCTATAAATACCAACCAAAACCCACGAATTATCAGATAGCGCGAGAGTTCATGCTTACTTTGTGGTCGTCTCCCAAAGTAAAGATAGACTGCAACCCCAGCCAGAAATATAAATGTGGGGGCGCACAAATGAGTTACCCAACGAGTGAGAAACAGAGGTACGTTTGTCTGGGTCAAGTCTGTAGGGCGGAAGCGAACATTAGTTAAAAAATCTCGCAGATGATCTAGCGCCATTAACACCATCACCAATCCACGCAACATATCTATTGATATGATTCGCTTAGTTCGTAACTGTTTAGTACTAGGAGTTTCATTACTTGAAAAACTCATATTTTATCTAGATTTCAAGTATTTGTTTTCATTTGACTCATTTTTGCACTTTAATACCCCATCTTTCTCACTACCTGTGACTATGTGTCTTTCGAGAACCGACCGCGAACTTTTAGCTGGCGGCGTGGGGAAGGCGGACGCAATACATCAGTCGCGAAGTTTGCTCGGAACCTTATCGGCACAGCCCTACAATTACAAAATCTGGGAATCCAGCACAGCGGTAGCCCCAGGCAATTATTTGAAACTTACGGCGATCGATCAAAACTATTGCGAAAAATATGCTCTGACTCCTGCTGTATAGAACCCATTTAGGATCTATACACTTAAAAGCCAACGATAGTAAGAAAGCTGATTATTCTACTATCAATTTTTAGGGGGTTAGCGTGATAGCAGGTGAGACGAATTTTGCAAGAATGTCTCAAATGGCAGTAGTTGAATCTACCGAACACTCATAAACCATTCTGTAATCCCTTGAGCGATCGCATTTGCTATCTTTTTCTGTTCCTCTGGGTTCACCACCTGCTCAAATTCATCAGGATTGCTCATAAAACCCAATTCCAGCAACACTGATGGCGCAGCCGTTGGACGTGTCAGCGCCAAATTATCCCAAAACACACCATAGTCAGGTCTGCCGAGTTTTTTGATCACATAGTTGTGTAAAAACATTGCGAGGTTGTGGGCTTGGGGTTGATACCAAAAAGCGGCGAATCCCTTGGTTTTTTCGGCATCGCCATCATCGGGTAGTGAATTGTGATGTATAGAAAGAGCAATGCATGGTTCTTCTTGACTGATAATTGCCTGACGTTCTGCTAGGGAAACCTCTTTATCATCCTCCCGCGTCATCACCACCGTTGCTCCTTCCTTCACCAACTCGTCGCGCAGCAACTTGGATACCACCAAATTCACATCTTTTTCTAAATATCCAGTTGGGCCACTGGCACCAGATTCTTTACCGCCATGCCCCGGATCTAGTACAATCTTGAGATTAGCTAAAGGCTTTCGTCTTGTGTTCCCAATTTTAGGCGGATGACGCAAAGCCAAAACCAGGGTTGTACCGTCGTATCTCAGCTTATATCCCCACTGTTGAGCTTTTTTGAGGTTAAAGGTGTATTCTACTTGTTCTGGAGCCTTCTGTTGCCAATCTAAGCGAGAAATTATGGGGTCATCATCCAGGCGAATAATGTCCGTTTGGGCAGTAGTATTGTAGAGAGTGAGAGTGAGAGCCTGCTCAGTTTGTTGCACGCTCACAGGTACGGGAACTTGTAAGGGGAAAACTATCTCTGTCGCACCAGGGAGTTGACGGTATCCGACACTGCGAATTATTGTCTGTGGCGGAATTGCACCAGGTAGAATGCGGGTTTCCTGACTATTAATCCAAGCGCCATAGTCTAGGCGCAACCATTCACCTTCCCTACCTGTAACTGTTGCGTGTGTGCCTTTGGGCAGTGGTGTGAGTCGAGAATAATCGGTGTTCGGGCCAGTGCGAGCAACGCCTGCGTCTGCTGTTACCTCAGCAACTGGCAACTCTGCTCTTGAGAGGATTTGAATCTTACCAGATCCTGGTTGAGTTATCGTCTTGCCATTGAGTGTTAGTTGAAACTGAGGTTGTCCCAGATCGGCGGCTGTTGCCACTGTGGTGCAACCTTTATAATTACCTACGCTAGACTGGGCATAAGGCTGATTTTGTCCTGTCAGAATTGCCAAATTACTTGGTAGTTGTGCCTGTTGAGGTTGAGGTGAAAGGGCAATAGTTTGATTAGCCAACTTGACAGAGACATTGGCGTTAGGGGGTGCGACCCCTTGAGGAAGTTTCGCTAACGCGCTAAAACAAATTAGTTCTCCTGGTAGTCTGGCAATGTCAGCCGCGGGAGTCAGGGAATCTTTAGCAAAGCCTAAACCTTGTGGTAGTTCAGCGCCAGTGGTAAGCCTTGTCACTTTAATCTGGAGTTCTTGATTGTCGTGACGCACAGTAAAAAGATTCTCTCCCAACTGCAAGGGGAAACTAGGGGAAAAATGACCAGCTTTGCTGCGGGTAATTGGCTTACTATTGATCAAAACCTGACCATCTGGTGGTGCAGTGCCCAGAAAGAAGATTTTTTGGGCAGTTGTCTGGTAGTTTGTCTGGGGAAAAATGACTATAAGAGATGGCTCTGCCAATGCTACGGAGGATGTAAGAATACAGCCTAATATTACTAATCCTAAGAGGTTTTTCACGACAAAATCACAGAAAATTACACCACAACAACTGTGGCACAATGACGGGATGTATTTTTAGAAGTTGTTAGAAATTCAAACTACTATGACTAAGTTTATCTTTGTAACTGGAGGCGTAGTTTCCAGTATTGGTAAAGGCATTGTAGCAGCAAGTCTAGGACGTTTGCTCAAGTCGCGCGAATATTCCGTGTCGATTCTCAAACTCGACCCTTATATCAATATCGATCCTGGTACGATGAGTCCCTTTCAGCATGGGGAAGTATTCGTTACCCAGGATGGTGCGGAGACAGATTTAGACTTGGGGCATTACGAACGCTTTACCGATACCTCAATGTCGCGATTGAACTGCGTTACTACTGGCTCGATTTACCAGGCAGTAATCAATAAAGAGCGGCGTGGAGACTACAATGGCGGCACAGTACAGGTAATTCCTCATATCACTAATGAAATAAAAGAGCGGATTCTACGAGTTGCTAAAAGTACAAACCCCTCTGTTGTGATTACAGAAATCGGCGGTACGGTGGGAGATATTGAATCACTGCCGTTTTTGGAAGCAATTCGCCAGTTCCGCAAAGAGGCGGGACGGCAAAATGTGCTGTACATGCACGTAACGTTGGTGCCGTGGATTGCCTCTGCGGGTGAGATGAAAACTAAACCAACACAGCATTCAGTTAAGGAACTGAGATCCATTGGCATTCAACCAGATATTTTAGTTTGTCGGAGCGATCGCCCCTTACCCAAGGGATTAAAGCAGAAATTGTCTGGATCTTGCGATGTGCCCGAAGAATGCGTCATCACTTCCCAAGATGCCAAAAGTATCTATGAAGTTCCGCTGAATCTAGAATGGGAAGGAATGGCAGAACAAGTGCTGAACTTGCTGCAAATGGAACAACGTCAACCAGATTTGACGCAGTGGCAAACCTTGGTAAAACGCTTACATAGTCCCAAGCACGAGCTAGAAATTGCTATTGTCGGTAAATATGTGCAGTTAAGTGATGCCTACCTATCTGTAGTGGAAGCACTAAACCATGCTGCAATCTCCACTTATGGCAAACTGCGCCTGCGTTGGGTGAACTCAGAAGATTTGGAAACTGAACCAGCCGAAACTCATCTTGAGGGTGTCGATGGCGTAGTTGTGCCAGGAGGTTTCGGTATTCGGGGAGTGGATGGCAAAATTGCCGCCATTAAATACGCGCGCGATCGCCAAATTCCCTTTTTGGGTTTATGCCTGGGAATGCAATGTTCTGTGATTGAATGGGCCCGGCACGTAGGGGGATTAACAGATGCTAATAGTGCTGAATTTGACGCTTATACAACTGATCCGGTAATTAATTTATTGCCAGGACAGCAGGAAGTAGTCGATTTAGGGGGTACAATGCGCTTGGGACTATATCCTTGTCGTGTTCTTCCTGATACTCTGGCTTTCAAGCTCTATCAAGAAGATGTAGTTTATGAACGACATCGACATCGATATGAGTTCAACAATGCTTACCGCGATCTGTTATTAAAGTCTGGGTATGTGATCAGTGGTACTTCTCCCGATGGACTCTTAGTTGAAATTGTGGAATTACCCAAGCACCCATTCTTTCTTGCTTGCCAATTTCATCCAGAATTTCAATCACGCCCCAGTACCCCTCATCCCTTATTTAAAGGGTTCATTCAAGCAGCGATCGCTCTTTCTCTTTCGACATCTGGCACACCAACGCCATTGGAGGTGTGATAACAATTCAAAATTCAAAATTCAAAATTCAAAATTCCTTTTTTAGATTTTGAATAGGCGCACAGCAACATTAACTTAAAGCTTCAGTAGAATTGGACATACAGGGTGCATCATTCGTAAATTTCGGACTTGAGGAGATGTTGTGGCGTACTGGGTGAAAATCCTTTACGAGAGGAGAGAATATGTAGTTAATTTTGAACGTGTCCATGCTTTTTGTTATGAGCTGAATGGCAGGGTTACTTTTTGGTTACCCGATAGTGCCATTCCGATAGTGATTAACCCGCAAACTAACTTGGAAGATTATCAAAAAATTCTCGATTATTTAGAATGTGTGACGGGATTGGAATTAGATCATGCTCACTGGGTGAAAATTCTTTACGAAAAAAACGAATATGTAATTAATCTCAACTGCATCAGTTACTTTTGTCATGAACCGAACGGCAGGATAACTTTTTGGTTGCCAGATGGCACTATGCCCATCATCATCAACCCTGTGAGTAATCCCGAATCCTATGAAAAAGTCGTGCAATACGTTAAGAAAGCAACAGGATATTTTTTGTCTTAGTATTAACTAATTATTTTGAGAATTAATTCTCCAAGGCGCTTCAATATACTGAGTACTTGGTGTAGTTCCGAATCACGTTCAATTGAGAGCGCATAAGATCGTGCATACCAAAGATGTTCTTGTTGAATCAATTTGACAAAAACAAATTCCCTACCGTTGATTAGTAAACCAAAAGTCGGTTGTGCAGGATTTGGACAATCAAGCATATAAGCAAGTGCTTGAGGTAGGGCTGTCATCACATCAAATTTACTGCTTTTAGATTCGATCACAAGTACCCAAAAACGTTTTTGGATGACAAGAACATCAATGTTTCCTTTAACGATAATGCTTTCGTCTTCAGCAGAAATCTCAACAGAAGTCTCGGTTTCAATCTCAAAAGGAAGTTGATAAAACCCAGCTAAATCGAGTAAAGGAGACAGCACTACCATCTTTACCGCCTCTTCTGATATCAGACGGTGCTTATTCAAGTTTAAATAGTTGCTTTGCACTCGCGCGATCGCTTGCTTTTCATTATCAGTCAGAGTTGGTAGATTTTCTGTCCATTCTGTAAAAAAGTTGGTGTCTGTGGCAAGCTGCAAACCAAATTTTTCTTCTAATTCGTAAAGACTAATGTCTCTAGCTGGGATTGTTTGAACCATAATCTAAAATCCTGAATAGTGTTGCCATGCCAACTTTGCTGCACCTACTATCCCTGCAAAATTGCCTAACTCCGCTGGCAATATTTGTAACCCCACGCGTGATAAAGGCTGAACTCGCTTTTCAATTTCTGCCTTCACTGCTGGTAAGAAAAACTCAAAGCTGCCACTTATACCGCCACCAATGACGATCGCTTGCGGTGTGAGTACATAAATCAAACTCGTCAAACCAATTCCCAAATTGGTACCATATTCTTGCCAAAAAGTCAATGCTGCGGCATCTCCTTGTTGGGCAAGAACACCCAATTCAATAGGTTCCTTGAGAGTGCGGCGACGAATTGCACTAGCACAGGCATATTGTTCCAAAGAGCCTTGATTGCCGCTATTACAAATTGGCCCATCAGGATTTAATGAAATTAAACCCAATTCCCCAGCGGCTCCTTGATGTCCAACAAATAGTTTGCCATCGAGGATAATTGCGCCACCAACCCCAGTTCCTAAAGTTAGCAGAATCAGATTTTGAAAGTGGCGACCGGCTCCCAACCAAGCTTCTCCCAAAAGAGCGCAATTAGCATCGTTAGCGATCGCAGTAGGTTTGCCAGTTTTGATTTCTAGCCAGTCTGCTAAAGGCACATCGCGCCATTCAGGCAAGTTAATGGCGATTTTGGCAATGCGTCCGGCCGCATCGGATGGGCCAGGAGTACCAACACCAATAGCAACAGTTTGATTATCTGGATCAATTTGGGCGATCGCATCTACGATCATTGCCAGTACAGCCTCTGGTGTTGTCGGTTGGGGAGCCGCCACAGTCAAGGATTGCAGACAAGTACCATCAGCTGCAAAACGCCCCAGCTTAATTGCTGTTCCCCCCACATCAATGCCAATTACTTGAGAACTCACCACTTTAAAATCCTCACACCAAGCAGCAAATTTTCGGCTTAAAAAGCATCGTAGTACAGCTTTGCACAACTTTGTAGCCAATAAAATGGCCATGTAGTGAACTTCTGTGTTCTAGAGCGTTTTAATTTTAAAGCTCAATTCGTCAGAGTTTTAGCATTTTGTCTTGAAAAAATGCTAAATTTTCTGTTTTATTGGGTGCGAGTCGTTTTCATCCTCGATCTGTTCGCGCAGCGTCTCCCTTTGGCAGAAGACGCGCAGCTTTCAACTCCGAACTCTGTAAATTAGCAAAAGTCGTAGTGCGGAAACTCGATTGCTCCTGCCAAGCTGTAACTGGCGCACCTCTTAAGATGCCAGCAAGAGCAACAGAAAGGATAAACCCGCCAGTAGCGGCGGCAATTAACGTTAGGTTATCTTTCATACAAATTTCTCCAGTTCTCAATTATCAGTTATCAGTTACTAGTTATCAATGATCAGCCCGTTGACTGATAACTGTCCACTGTTGAGTGACTATTTCCGGATTCTATTTTCTCTCCGTAAACGGGGATTGACAAATTCGTTTAATCCTTCACCCAGTAGTGATAACCCTACCACCATGCATGTCATCGTTAAACCAGGGAAAAGTGTAGTCCACCAAATGCCAGTAGGTAGAGCTTCTAGGGCTTGTTTTAAATCATGTCCCCATTCTGGCACTTCTTCGGGAAGTCCTAGCCCCAAAAAGCCCAAACCGCCCAACACCAAAATAGCATCAGCGGCGTTGAGTGTGAAAAGGACGGGTACGCTTTGAATGACATTGAAAAACAGATAACGAGAAAGCACAACCCAAGTGGAAGCGCCCATTGCTTGAGCAGCTTCGATGAACACTTCAGTTTTCACGCTAACGGTGTGGTTGCGAACAACGCGGTAATATTGGGGGATGTAAGCAATGCTAATAGCGATCGCTGCATTTAATATCCCCCGCCCCACCACAAACGCCAGCGTCACAGACAGCAGTAGCCCCGGTAGAGTGTAGATGCTATCCATAATAAACAGCAACACTTTATCCAATTTACCGCCGAGATAACCACTCAACATCCCTAAAGGCACACCGATAATCATACTCAACGCTGTTGCCAAAATCACCACCTGCAAAGCAGCTTGAGCACCGAACAATGTCCGGGAGAACACATCATAACCCAGGCGACTAGTACCAAACCAATATTTAGCTGAGGGTGGCTCGTGAATTGGGTTAGAGAGAAAATCTTTAGGGTTTTGTAGCCATCCCCAAGCCTGGAATACGGGAGCGAAGAATGCTAAGAAGATGAAAAATAGGGTAATGGCTAACCCGATGAGCATGAGTTTTTGGGAAAGATTCGGACTTTTGGCAAACTGTAAAAATGTCGGTAGCTGCCGTTTTGTAATGGCCATAAAGTAAGTTAAGAGTTATGAGTTATAAGTTATGAGTTATAAGAGTAATTTTGTCAACTCTAAACTCAACACTCAACCCTACCTTACAGATTAAATTATTTCCAGCCAAGATCCGACGAGAGAAATTAGGGTGGGCAATATTGCTAGGTGGAGGAGATAGGGAGAGCAATAACTCCTAACTCTGTCAATTTTAGATTTTGAATTTTGGATTTTGGATTGAAGAAAAAATCTAAAATCTAAAATCTAAAATCCAAAATTGAATGACTCCTAACTCCTAACTCTAATTACAGATTGCTTTCAATTAACTGGCGGTACTCGCTCTTTTGCTTCACACCTTTGACTTCCTTCACCAGTTCCTTATTTTTGAACAATTGAACCGTTGGCGTTCCTGTCACACTAGCATTTTCAGCAATATCTCGGTCTTTGTCGATGTCAATTTCTATAAAGTGAATTTTGCTGTCAAATTCATCCACCACTTTATTTAAAATTGGCTTCAGAGTATGGCAAGGGCCGCAGCCAGGAGAGACGTATTTAACAAGGAGTAAGCGATCGCTTTCATGGAACAATTTCCGTAAAGCGTAACCTCCTTGATGGCGCGTCGCATTCAAATTAAATCCAGCTTCTTCCTCGGCTTCAGTCTTTTTGGCTGGCTGATGTTCTAATTCATTGTCTGCTGTTTCTGCCTGTTGATGAAATTCTTGAATCAAGCCAGTGGATGATAACCAGCGTTCTGCCAACATCGCCGCCATACAGCCAGTACCCGCAGCCGTAATTGCTTGCCGAAACTCATGATCTTGCACGTCACCAGCAGCAAAAACGCCCTCTAGACTGGTTTCCACAGTACCGTGCTTGGTGACAACGTAACCGATTTCATCCAGTTCTAATTGACCTTTAAATAGAGAGGTATTGGGACTGTGGCCAACGGCGTAAAATAAACCTTTAGCGTGCAGTTTGCTCTCTTCACCAGTTTTGGTATTGCGGACTTTCACTCCTTCCATGTGACCGTTACCGAAGATATTCACAGCTTCTGTGTTCCAATGCACTTGGATTTTCGGGTTGCTCAAAACGCGGTCTTGCATGGCTTTAGAAGCCCGCATTTTATCAGTGCGTACTAACATATTCACCTTAGAGCCGTACTTGGTGAGGTAAATTGACTCTTCCGCCGCCGAGTCGCCAGCACCAATCACAGCCAATTCTGCACCGTGGAAAATTGGTGTCGCACCATCGCAAATTGCACAAGCGGAGATACCCCGACTCCAAAATTCATGTTCGTTGGGTAAACCCAAACGCTTTGCTGTTGCACCAGTAGCAATGACGATGCTATTGGTTTTTATTTCCCTTTCTTGCGATCGCACTGTAAAGGGACGCTGATTCAAGTCAACTGAGATAACATCTTCAGTATATAGTTCAGCCCCCCAGCGCTCCGCCTGAGCTTTCATCTGATCCATCAGTTCCGGCCCGGTAATCCCTTGGGGAAACCCAGGAAAGTTTTCGACTTCCGTCGTTGTCATTAGTTGCCCACCAGGTAAACCCCCGGCTTGGAAACCTTCAAATACAACAGGTTTCAGGTTAGCACGTCCGGCATAAATGGCGGCTGTGTAACCTGCTGGGCCAGAACCGATAATTACCAAGTTTTCTACTGTAGGGTTAGTCATGACCATATATAAACTCATAACGACTACGTTTAATATAACATAACAAACTGTGATTGGCTACGCCAGATGGTAAGCGATTAGAAAATGCCTACGGCACTATGCGCTCAACACTTGTCAAATATCTTCAGTTGGGAACTGACAATATGAGAGTTGTGGCCACCTGAGTTTGAATAAGGCACTTCCACAATCGAAGTTGAGAATCTAGCCCTTGGGTCTACACCAGGGACTTAGTTATGTTTGTGCCATTTAGGATGCAAGGATTGTGGATTGCGTAACCGCATCTCGCTAAACTTTTTTTCTCAAGGTGATAGGAAAGCGATCGCAGGTGGGTAAGTTACATCTAGAACACCGAATCACTTCCTGCCCCCTGGAAAACACGTATGAAAAGCGAACTAAAAGCCAAGTTTCTCCAACACATCCTCGCCAAGAAGAAGGGAGATGAGGGTTTTACACTCATTGAACTACTAGTAGTAATTATTATCATCGGTATTTTGTCTGCGATCGCTCTACCTTCTTTCCTCAACCAAGCAGCAAAAGCTAAACAATCTGAAGCGAAAACATACGTTGGTTCAGTTAACAGAGCGCAACAGTCTTACCGGATCGAAAACCCATCCTTTGCTGGCACTGTTGACGCATTGCAAATTGGTATTCCTACCACAACTACTAATTATGTTTATGCACTCACCGCAGCAGATCAGACCAGTACCTCGATTACAGCAACAGCTCAAGATCCTAAGTCTCTCAAAAGCTTTGCTGGTGGTGTCGTTATTCTCGCAAGTGGACAAACGTCTGCGGCTGCTTGTCAAACAACTGGAGTTTCTTCTACTCCTCCTACACTTGCACTGGCAGCTACAGCTGTTGCGTCCTGCACGAGTGGGGAACCTATGAAATAAGATTTTATCCTTTGTGTTTAAAAATGCTAGATGCACTTCAATTCATCTAGCATTTTTTTTTGATATAATTTCTTCACATAATTTAAGTGTTAACAGGTGTTAATCCCTAAGTTAATTTCGATTGTGAAGCTTATTTCAAATCAGGTTTAATCTCACTTAGCAATAAATTTCCAAACAAGTTCAAGGTTTTCAATCATGACCACCCAGTTAGATAATCAAATTTCTTCAATCCCAACTTGGTTAACTATTCAGCAATATGAACAAAATATTACTGAAAATACCAGGGAAGTTTATAATTATTGGTATTTAGGATTAGCCTTATTATTAGAGGGAAGAGAGGAAGAAGCGCAGATTACTTGGATGACTCCATTTCTCGAATTTGGAGAAGAAGAGTCAGAACAATCACTGCAACAATTAACGGAAATTTTATTAAATGCTGCTCAACAACAAGAAGCCAATTCTAACTATCAAATAGCTTGGGTAGTTCGTCAACACATTAGAGAATTTGTTCCTGATGATATTAATAATCTTTTAAAAATAACTGAACTAAACATTGACTTAAAGATTCATGATCAGGAAACGAATATTAATCAATTAATTAAAACTATATCTCAACTAACAGAAACCCCTGTTTTTGATGAAAATTTATTAGTTAAAGTGATTGAAAAGTTAGTTCATCCTGATCCGGTTAGTCCTCCTCCCTTTATAGATAAATTGGTGGAAGCATTTATACCTTATTTATTAACTTCTGAAACTATTATTAAATTATTGACAGAGAAATCTGATGCCTATCATTATTTTTTTTACCAGCATATGGCAATTTGTTTTGCAAAAATTGCGCTTCGGCTAGAACCTAATAATCTAGAATGTATTAGAAAAATTATTTCTCCCCTGCAAAGACTAGGACTAAATTATACTAAAGAGTCTATTTCTTGGGCAAATAAATATTTAGAAATTTCTCAAGAACCCATTGATCAAATAGTCGGCACTCAATTTTTACTGGAAGCATTATTAACTTCTTGCGATAGTTGGGAAAAAACAGTTCAAGCTTACCAAAAATATAAACTGTTCTTATCTAATCTTGTCATCACTCGAATAGAAAGCGAAAGTTTAGTGCAAATTTTAGCCATTGGGGCTTTTTTACTATATATGGAAGATAATCCCCAGGAAAATAGGTTAATTCGCAATAAAATAGCTGCTTTATGTCAAGAACTGATATCGAAAAAGTTTCCTGAATATATCAGCACTTATCAACAACGTTTTCACTCACCTCGTCCTTCTTTGAGTGAACGTCCCTTAAGAATAGGCTATTTATCGGGATGTTTTCGTACTCATTCTGTCGGTTTTTTAGCTTGGTGGTTATTAAAATATCATAACCGTCAACAATTTGATATTCATTTATATTCTTTAAGCGAGGTTTCTGAAGATCCACAACAACAAGCTTATAAAAACGAATTTGGTGATCATTTTTATCAAGGATATCTTCCGATAGTGACAATTGCAGATCAAATTAACCAAGATGAAATAGATATTTTAGTTGATTTAGATAGTTTAACTTCCTATGGAAATTGCGCTATTGTCGCCCTGAAACCGGCACCGATTCAAGTTACTTGGTTAGGGTATGATGCGACTGGTTTTCCAAACGTTGATTATTTTATTGCTGATAACTACGTATTACCAGAATCAGCACAAGATTATTATACTGAAAAGATTTGGCGACTTCCTCAAAACTATATTGGTATTGATGGCTTTACTGTAGGAACACCAACTATCAGCAGAGAATCTTTAAATATTCCTGATGATGGGATTATTTATTTTAGTTCCCAAACCGGAGTGAAACGTAATCTCCATAATATCCGGTTACAAATGCAGATTATAAAACAAGTTCCTAATAGTTATTTTTTACTCAAAAGTCATCGCAGTAATCATCAAGATTTACAAGATTTTATTAGTCCAATTGCTGAAGCTGAAGGGGTTGATTTAAATTGCTTAAGGTTTCTACCTTCTGCCCCTTTAGACACAGAACATCGTGCTAATTTAGCAATTGCTGATATTGTCTTAGATACTTATCCCTACAACGGTGCAACCACAACCCTAGAAACACTATGGATGGGAATACCATTAGTAACCAGAGTAGGAGAACAATTTGCAGCCCGTAATAGCTACACAATGATGATGAATGTAGGAGTTACAGAAGGTTTAGCTTGGAGTGATGAAGAGTATGTAGAGTGGGGTGTGACGTTGGGGAAAGATGAAAAATTAAGACAACAAATTGCATGGAAACTGCGACTGTCAAGACAAACATCACCCCTGTGGAATGCTAAAAAATTTGCCCGTGAAATGGAAAAAGCTTATCAGCAAATGTGGCAAAGGTATATTGATAATCAAGGTTAGTTACTACTAGTAGGTTGGGTTTATTTGCGTGAACCTAACCTTAATTTTATGGCATTTATCATCTATTTATTTACAGAAAAATTCAGGAGTAATCTATTATATTGCCGATTTGTTAGATAAGTAGAGAATATTTGACTACAGTTACTTTATCAAACTATCTAGTTGATAAGTTTTTAGCTTGCTAACTGATGCTTGTGCTAAAGTTAACTTATCTTCATTACTCAAAATAACTCTGCCATAAATGCGAGGTAATAAAGATTGCCATTGCATACTTCCTAACGTATCTACCAGAGAAAAATTTATAGTATCGGTAATATCTAAATCTTCCATCAACAGATTCATCGCTACACTAGATAAAAAGATTTCTGCATCTTCAACAGCCATATTACCCGTGTGGATAATCAGAGTAATTTTTTTGTTGTCAGGATGAGTTGCTAATGATTGAATCACCTGTTGTAACTCTAAACCTAGTTCATCTTCTGGTTGCGTCCAATCAGGGAAAATAATATAGTTAATTTCTTTCAGATTTAAGTTAGATAAATCAAATTCGGAATTTAATAGTGTTTGTAATCTTTCTCTCATCTCTTGAGCCGGAGTAAAGTTAGGCACAAAATAACTTAGCTTATCTAACGCTTGTTGCAGTATAGAAGTTTCCTGTAGATGCTCTGCTGCTTGGGCTAAATACCAAAATACACGCCAATGATTACAACCAAATTGAATGGAATTGATAAACTGTCCCATTGCTTCTGAAGTTTTTCCCTGACGTTCCAAGATAAACCCTACCCATAACCTTAAATAACCATCTTGGGGGTAGTAATTAACATATTGAACTACTCCACCCTCTCCTAATCCTAAAAGAGTAGAAGAATGCGCTATTTTTTCGTCAGCAGCAAATAATTGATCAATATCTTCAGAAGTTAAACTTGTAATAAATTGGGGTGCTATATCTCCTATAGACTCAATAAATGTTTTTGCACCTTCAAATTGTGCAGGGATGTCAACTATATCAAGAAGAGATATAGGTTCATCTAACAAACTACCATCAACAGGAATACTCCATTGTCTCGTTCTCTTGGGTGTTTCCATCAAGCGGTGATAGATGGGATTTAGCTGTTTAGCAGCATTTTCTGCGCCAAAGATTTGCTCGGCGTATTGCTTGGCATTTTTACCTAGTCTTAATCTTTCTTGGGGATTGTGATAAAGGTACTCTAAGGCTTGACTATATTCTAATTCACTATTGACAACTAAACCTGTGTAGTTATCAATAACTAATTTTTTAATGCCACCGTGGGGAAAAACTATCGGAGGTATTCCGGCATACATTACTTCTTGTAAATTTAATTCAGCCGCAGCATAAGTATCTTCACATAAGGGATAACCATAAACATCAAATTCAGAAATTACTGAGCTAATATCTTCGACAAAACCACGAAAATCAAATTTAACTAATGAGTTTAGTTCTGAGGCTTGTTCCTGTAATAAATTAATATTTCCACCACCACAGAGAATAAATTTAACATCGGGGATATTAGCTCTAGCACTCATAGAGATATATTCAGAGTGCATTTTGCTAAAAGCTAAAGCTCCCATATAGCCGACATTAAAAGTATTATGAGGTTTGGGTTGAATATTTTGAACTCTTTCAAAATCAGCCGCATCGTAAACCATGCCAACTTTTTTTTGTCTTATTTCTGGTGCTAATTGTCGGACGATAGGTAAGTCATAAGAATGGGGATTACAAGGAATAGCAAAGTCAGCATAATTAATTAAATCACGAGTAATCACCTGTGGGGCGCTATCTCCTGAAACATGAAACCAGATGATTAACCTTGTGGGCGGTAATTCTGAATGCAGAAAGGAGAACATCTGGGGATTATTCCAGTAGTGAACATGCACTAAATCAGCTTCAGCAATTAATTGATTGCGAGCAATTATATCAACTGGCTCAAAAAATTTTATTCCTCCTAATTCTGCTAATTTAACTGCACTAGATTCAGCTTCTTTCAGTGAGATAACTTGATGTTGTAACTGCTCAGATAAACGGGATGAATATTTAGAAATGGCAATCATGGAGCGAGCAGCACCACCAAGACAAAGAAAATCAATAATATGTAAAACTTTAATCATTGAATTTGAATTTGTAATTTAATTACTAGGTTTCCGATAGATTTTCAGAGAAGAGAATACTCCCCGAATAATCGGTAAATAGGCTTGAGTTTGAGTTGGATCATTAGGATACAACAAAGGTATTTCGATAATTTCGCAATGATAAGTATTTTCCATTAATTCTTGGCAGGCCTGTCTGATTCCAGGTTCATTTCCTCCATGATGAAAAAGGATTGAGGAACTATTTTGATCATCCAGAGGAGGTAAATAATCATGGAAAATCATTAAGCCACCAGGAGCAAGTAAGGGATAATAGTTGATAATATCTCGTTTTACACCTTCATAAGAATGATCGCCATCGACAAAAATGTAAGGTGGATAGTTATCGGCTCTCTCAAAAATCTGTTGTAATTGAGCTAAAGCATCATGGGAAAACATTCTCAGATGAGTAATTTCTGAGGGTAAGTTATCCAATACTAATTTTAATTGGGGGTGTAATCCTGGATCAATCGCCCATCCTTCTAAGTCATTATGCTCTCTGACTAAGGCTTTTTGATTCAAAAATAATGAACTTCCGGCAAAAGAGCCTATCTCCACAAAACGGCAAGGAGAGGAATTAGTTGGTAAAAGTTTACGCAGAGCATAATATAGCTGAAAACGCTCATTCTTCGACATTTGACTTTGAATACCGTACTTCACAGGATCATCTTGGTCAAATTCTTCAATGAATGAGTTTTCAAACAGTGGATTAATGGCAAATTTGTGAGGGCAATTAAACCAAACTCCTGTACTGTCTATTTGATGAAGCTCAAATTTGAGTTGACGCTCGGCTTCAAATTCATGTATGGCTTGACGACATCCTTCCCAGAAACCATAGTCATCTACTTGCACAAATCCATCATTAGAAATGCGATCATAGAAATTATTAATAATGGTTTTGGTGGATTCGTACCAATCACCATCCATGTGTAGAAGAGCAATCATCCCTACTTGATCTCTCATTTTCAGTAAGGTGTCTTCAAAATAACCTTTAACTATCTGGACAATATTACCAACGCCCAGTTTATTGCAGACTTCTTTCACACTAGCTTCTGGTGCGGCACAAGTACCTGTACCCCATCCCGTTACCTCAGCAAGAATACCATTAGACTTATCTTTTTCTGTCGGTGCTGGCATTCCATCAAAAGAGTCAAAGGCATAAACCCAACGGGGTTGTCTGGTATGGCGTTTAATCACTGCGGCTACAAGGGCTGTTGAACCTCCGGCTGCAACTCCACACTCGACAAAGTTACCGGGAATATTTTCTACACAAATCCTTTTGATAAGCGTAAATAGTGAATATAGTCTCGCCTCACTTAGCATTGTATAAGGTTGAATTAACCCATATAATTCTTGAAACTCAGAGTCTTGAATATTACTAGATACAAATTGAGAATATTGATTTAATAATTGCTTGAGAAAATTATTAGCTTGATTATTTTCGGGGAAATAGCGTAACTCTTCATACAACGCTTGAATAGAAGCGGAAGGTTGTCTCATTTCCAGGAAACATTTTGCCCTTAAATAATCTAAACCCATAATTGGCTGTTTTAAAGCTTTAGCATTATTTAGGATTTCAAAACATCCCGCAATGTGATTTTCTTCTAACAGATTGTTTGCTTTTTCAATGATGGGATTAACTGCTATTGTATCTGAGTCCAGATTTTTTCTTAATTCTTTTCTTAGTGTTATTCCCTTCGTGTGATCTGGAGTATGATTAAGTAATGCTTCCAACGTTGCCAAAGCTTCGGTTATTTTTCCTTGTCTAGCTAATGCAACTGTCTTAACATAATTTATAGCATTATATTCTTGTTGTGATGAGTATATTAAATCTAAAACAACTTCATTTTGATTGTTATTTATCTTTGTAATAATTTCTTCTAGAGAAATATAAGATTCTGGCTTGAATTTAATTTTATTAGCAGTACCACTAAATATAGTTTCCTCAGTAAAATTATCTGCCTGAGTATTTCTAATCACAAAAGGAGGATGTTTAAGGGGAAATTTCACAGCTTCTACTGTCATATTAGCTAGCTTATTATTATCTTTAGTTGTGTGAGTACCTGAGCCAAAACCAATATTAGAAACAAGATTGATATTAGGTAATACGGTCAATCCGTTATTAATCCAGAGGGTATATTGCCAAATATAATCCCAAGTATTAAAGCCATTATTAACTGCTTGAAATATTCTTGACCAGTAAGCAACTACCTGATCATTTTGCAAAATATTATTAAGCCAACCATTATCTCTTAGTTCTTGCCATAGTTGCATGGAATCATCATATTTTGTCCACGCACGTCTCCAACTAGCCCAACCCCAACAATGGCCGTAACGAGAAAAATAATAACTATATTCAGTTCTATTGCTTCCAAATTGGAAGTTATCACCTGAAATCATCATAATCCGTTCATCATCACGATATTTATGTAATAATTCCTGACAATAACGGAAAAAATTCGGATGAGGTAGACAATCATCTTCTAAAATAATTGCTTCTTCTACCTGCTCAAATACCCAATTTAAACCACTACTAACCCGTTTTCGACAACCTAAATTAACATCAGAATAATTAGTTAATACCTCACATTCCCAGTCAACTTGATTAATAATCGCTCTGGTAGCAGCACATTTTTCTGCTTCTCCGCTTTTATCTAATCTTGCACCATCTGCTACAACTAATAATTTCGGCGGTTTAGCTTCGCGGATGGCTTCAAATACTCTATAAGTATTATCAAGACGATTAAATATTAGAAAAGCAACTGGTATTGTTAACTGCCAATTATCTCCATATTCATAATTGCTCATTTCTGTAGCTTTGGGGCTAGTAATTTGCATACAAGATTTACCTAAAACAGATTTGTTATCGCTAGGTAATGAATTAGTTTCTAGAATTTCCGTTGATTTGAAAAACAGAGAAGTACAGTTTTTATAAACATAGCCCGGAATTAATCCCCAAAAATCAATTTTTTTATACTTTAGTGATGAGAGTAATCGTAGCGATGAATCATAGCGGTGATCGTCTGTATTCTCGAAAATTAGTAACCCATTCTCTTTGAGCTTATCTAAACTATTTTCTAAACAACCATTACGGTTAATACCATCAACTATAATGACATCAAAATATTTATCTGGATATTGCAGAATAAAATCAGCATATTTTTTTTCATCTGATTCTAAGTTTAACTGTACATTCAGGGGCATTTGCTGATGAATTTGATTAAACCAACCCTCATTACTTTCAATAGATATTACTTGTTTAACTTTCTCTGCCCACCATAAAGTTGATTGCCCTCCTCCAAATTCAAATACTGAAAAATCTCTTTTAACCTTATCTTCTAAAAATTCAATTGCTGGATAAGTGTACCAAGGAATAGGTAGATTTTGTGCATTAACTGGTTTTCCTTTGAAGAGAGAATTTAACCAGCCAGAAATCTCTAGATAATTAGTACCTGGAATTAAATTGGCTGATATTTCTTGCCAATTTACTGATAAGAGCAGACAGTGTGCCAAACTAATAGACAATCCTTGTTTTGCTAATTGAGGATTATCCCTACATATTGCTTTATATAATTTAACAGCTTCGGAAAATTGCTGGTTGTTCAAATATTGATTTGCTTGATTTAATTGATTTTCTATAGAGGCATTATTCATATAAACCTTAGTTACTTTTAACTGCCTATTGCTATGTTTCTCATTTTTCGCTCTCCCCCTCTCTCTTCTTCACATCCGCCAACACAGTCTGATAATCCTGCCTATCTGGATGCTGTTTCACCAACTTCTCTATCAAAGCGATCGCACCATTTATTAATTAGACTTCGGCTGGTTATTTGTCTGGGAATTGTTCTTTCCTTCTTGTTTCTTAATCTGCTCTAAAACAACTTTGTAATCTTGCCGTTCAGGGTGCAACTTCACCAGCTTTTCTAAAGGTTGCATTGCACCTTTAGCATCCTTCAATTGCAACCGCAGCACAGATAGTTTCTCTAAAGCAAGTTGGTTTTCTGGTTCCCGTTGTAAAACTATCTCGTAACCCCGCGCCTGTTGCTGTAATTCTGACTCAGGAGAAGTAGACGCAGTTGCTGGCTTAGATTGACTAGCCTGTTGGATTGCCGGAATGACTGCAAACACCGTAGAACCAAAAAACGAAAGTATCGACACTATCGTTACAATCTTTTGTCGCCGCTCAATCTGCTTTTTGCGGGTGACTAGGTATTCTTCCGATGAGCCAGGCATGTATCAATTATTGCTGCTGTAAATAATTATGTATCAGCAACCCTCCAGTTATGAGGTTACCCATCTGCCCAACAGAAACTAACATTTTGACTGGAAATTTTTTACACAAACTTTAAAAGCTGACTCTGAAGACCAGGGAACTTTATGGTAAGCCCATGCCGTACCGACAATTTTGCTATGCGATCGCCCCTATGCTTCAAAGCAAAACCCTCTGCTGCGCCTAAACAGAGCCAACCCTCCAGGTCTTATTCTCTAGGCAAAACATTAAAGTTATATAAAGATTTGCAATTAATTTGCCTAATCCCAGATGTTTGCGATATTCTAAATAACGTTTAAATAAACAGAAACAGTAGATATTTCTACTCAATTGCAAATTTATCTGTCAGTCAAAAACTTTCAAAATAGCCCGTGTCCTATGGGTTCTTCAACAACCACACATATTTTTCGTGATTCAAACAAATAGAATTTTCCAAGTCGTCCTCAGTCACACACAAGAGTGCAACTTTCCAAAGGACTAATTATTCCGCTCGACGCCCACAATAGATATCTAACAAAAGGTAGTGTTGCACTCTTATGTAGAAAGGGTAAAGGTTAAGAGGAAAAAGAAGACGGGGAAAGGTTAAAGGGAAAAGGGGAAACATAAGCATCCCTTACCCCTTCATCCATTAACCCTTCTTTGTGAAGTTTTGCTTGGTTTCTGCAAAAAGTTTAAGGGCTACTTGGTGGAATTGGAGTTTTGTGGTGGTAATTACCGTACAAAAGCGAATTTGCCAGTAACTTAGTAGAGTTTGTTATGGTATACTTAAAAAGTTAAGACTAGCTTTACCAAAATTACACCACTCTACGACCCGGCAACAATTGCAGAATGGAAAGCAGTTTTAATTAAGCATTTACCAACAAAATCTGAATTCAATCGAGGTTATGACTCAGCAAGTGATTCACCCAATGGTGAAATTGCAGCGCAACGTGCAATCACTCATAGAATCGAATATTATCAAGCCAAGCGATAGCATCTGGAAAATCGCTTTGCTCTACGGCAATGAATGGCAGCACTGGAAACAGGAACTGCTTGACTTTGGTTTTAGTATGCAAGACCCAGTTAGTGAATTGCTAGCTGTAGAAACTTGGGATGAGGAGTAGGGAATAGGGAATAGGGAATAGGGCTATAGGGAATAGGGTTTTTTAATATTCACTACTCCCCCAATCACTACTCCCTAAACTTTGCAAGCAGCTAAAGCCGCAGCTAACTCCTTTGCAGTTTGATAGCGATCGCGTGGCAATGGTTCTGTAACGCGATCAATCACACCTCTTAATTGGGAACTAATAGTGGGAACCTTTGCCACATCAAACCTGAAGTTTCGCCCCCTTTGGTGATAATACTTGAACGGGTTTTCGCCTGTGAGCAGAAAAATCAGCGTTGGCCCAATTGCATACAAATCAGATTGAGTCAAAGGTTGTCCTCGTTCTTGTTCAGGAGCGCAGTAACCTTCTGCACCAATGCGAGTACCGGGTGCTGTGCCAATTTCCTTAACTGCGCCAAAATCTAGCACCACTATGCGATTTACTGAACTTCGCACCATTAAGTTGGCGGGTTTAATGTCGCGGTGAATTAGGGGAGGCTCTTGGCTATGAAGATAGTCTAAGATATCGCAGGTTTGGATCATCCAAGCGATCGCTTGACTTGGTGTGACTGGCCCAGTGGTATAGACACGTTTCTCTAAATCTTGTCCGTGGATTAATTCCATTGCCAAGTATTTTTTTCCATCTTCTACAAAAAAATCGTAATACTTGGGAATTCCAGGATGGTTAAGGGATTTGAGAGTGTACGCCTCCCGCTCAAATAATTCTTGAGCTTTGGCAATTTTCGCCATATCAGCATTCATTTGCTTCAACACCAGCAGTTGTGGGATACCCGGAATCTGACCAGTCGTATCCCTAGCGAGATAAGTAGTACCCATACCTCCTTGTCCGAGAGTTCGCAACACCTGATAATGGCGAATCCTCTGTTGTACTGAGAGAGGTTGACCACAGTGGATGCAAAACAGATTGTTCGGAGAGTTGCCTTCGTGCGTGCAAGTGGAGGATGAATTTGCTCCACCTTGGGCTGAGTAGATTGTTGCAGCGGCGTTTTCTTCTGTGCCTTGCATATCTGGCGATCGCAAACCAGTTTTTAGTGCTGTTACCTCCTGAATTTGGAATTGCAGTATTGGGCCTCCCTGTGCCAGTTGCAAAAGGGAATTATCTGGTAATGGACTCTGAATCACAAGGACACCGTTGAGGAAAGTCCCATTTGTACCCTGACTTATCAGCTGCCAAGCATCGCCATTGCTAGCGGAACCAACTTGTCTGAGTTCTAGATGATGTCGGGAAACCAAACTATCAGTTAAAACAACGTGATTATCTGCGGCTCGACCAATCCGAATTATGGGCGAGTTCTCAAAGCACCACTGCTGGAGGGGCGTTTTTTGTTGCGGTTCTAACAGAGTCAGACTAACCACAATACAACCTACAAGGTAAATGGATCAGGGATTGGGCATTGGGGAGCCAGCGCCGTGGGCGGGTTTCCCGACTTGAGGCGACTGGTGTTATTGGGAATTGGGCATTGGGCATTAAACTTATCAGTAAATTAGGTTTTAACCCTTGATTAATAAGGCTTTGAGGTTAATTCGCGGATATGTATATTGGGAATTAGTGATTGTTCTTTCTTCCTATTAGGGAACTCCAAAAATTAAATTACTCAATTCCTCCATCCAAGACGACTATTCACATATCTGCTTCCCCTGCTATCCTCAGCTATTGATTATTTTTTTATTTGGAAGTCCTTTACCCATGTTCCATGCCCCATGCCCCAGTCCCAATTTATGATTAACTTTCCAGATTTGGGCGTACTTTTGCCCGAATAAGTATACCAGTAATGTTGTCGTGACCATTATGTTGGTTCGCCAAATCAATTAAGTCTGTAACGCCCCGTTCTAAGTTAACCCCAGAACTAAGTAAGGGTTCTAAGTGAGTCTGCCAATAGGTTTCTAGTAAATCATTATCTGATAGACCATCCGATGCCAACAGCAGAAGAGTATCTTCATTGATCTCGAAAAAGCCTACATCGGGATTAATCGAGTTTTCGTCACGAGGCCCCAAGGCTTGGGTGAGTTGGTAGGCATCCGGACGGGCGTAAGCTATGCTTGCTTCCACTCCTCGGCTAATTTCCCGTTGCCCAACTTCATGATCTACTGTGACTTGTTCTAGTCCCCGCTTGCGCGTTAAGCGATAGACACGGCTATCTCCCACATGAGCAACTGCTGCTTGAGTATCTTGAATTAACAGCATTACTAAAGTTGTACCCATGCGCCCAACTCCAGAACGAGCATCTTGTTGATTGAGCTTGTAAATCGCCTCATTAGCTAAATACACTGCCTCACGAATGCTATCTTCTGTTGGCAGTTGGTTGGTAATCCAGTGTTCTTGAAAGTATTGCCGTAGGGTGTTGACTGCTAACTTACTGGCTATCTCGCCGCCAGCGTGTCCACCCATACCATCACAGAGAATATACAAACCATGCCCTTGCAGGACTCGACTTTTGGGCAACTCCAGCTTGTGAATTTTGGTTTCAATGCCAAAGTAGTCTTCGTTATGATGACGTTGATGCCCCACATCTGTGCATCCTGCATCTTCCAAGCTACTTAACTGCATCGGCAGCACAACAGTTGGCATATCATCAGTTTTGCTAATGATATCTTCTGGCTCATCTGATTGCGTGATAGTGGGCACAGCAGTATTTTTATCCTTTATTGAGGGCAAAGTTGCGGTTCCTAGTGTTTCCAGTTCAACAGAGATTTCCTCTAAACGCGATCGCAATTGTGCGATCGTCTGAATTTTACCTACATCTAAATCCCCCAACATCTGGACTACAGAGCCAAATTGAGTGCGTTGAGACTGCCTAAATAGCGCTTGCCAAGCCCGCCCCAAAGCTTGGATAGTTAATGGCTCCTCTGGAATAGCAGATGTTTGGGCTTGGGCATCTTCTGGGGACTCGGTAGCAGGCTGAGAACTTGATGATTCCACATATAACCTTTGTAGCGCCAGCGTTTGGTCTTCATCCAACCGCAAATTCGACAAATCTAAAAGGCTTTGACGACAATTTACTGGTTCCAATAATGCCCAAAGTTGGGTCATTTGATAACACCAGTGTAAAATTTTTAACGAACTCGTTGTTTCTTCTTGCCACAGGTCGAGTAAATGCTGCCAATCCGAACGGTCTTCGATTATTGCTATCTGCATATCCCCCTGCTGCCATGCATCGTGAATCGGCGGTATATCCCGTTGACCTTGGGATTGTAAGGCAATATAAAGTTTAGCAAGGTGAGGAATTCCACTTGCTTCTACTGATGGCGTTACTAAATCTGATTGCTGACTTGCTAGTATTGCCTGAATTGGTGATATTTGATACGGCTGGCAGTCTATAACTCTCACACCTACATCAGTAATGGTGGCAGTTTCAGTTTGGGCAGGTAGCGGATCTAACAATTGATAGCGCTCTTGGGAGTCTAAATAGGAGCCTAATGTAATCTGAGAACTAGAGGATACAGGAGATGAGGAAGATATTGCTCCCTGATCTACCTCTACTCCCACATCTCCCTGATCTATCTCATCTTTCTCTACTCCCAAAGCTTCCCCAGTCGTTTCTTTAGCAATAATTGCCCAAAACACTGTTCCACATTCCGTGCCACAGTTATGACAACGTAGCGCATTCACGGGTACATCATCGGTACTGCATTCAGGACAGACCTTGTGGATCAGGGACATGCCACAGTTTTGACAGAATTTGTTGCTATTGGGGTTTTCAAATTTACACTGAGGGCAAATCAGCATAGTGGAAGTTCCTTAATTCCCGTTCCAAGGTGCTTCTAGCCACTAATATCCAAGGTGCCACAATTGGCTGTCCCTGACTACAGTAGACCTACAAGAGATTGTAGTTTATCAATGAATTTTGGTGGCAGTATTAATTGTGACGCATATTAGATAAATATTTAATATATTGGCAGCCAATTCCTAATAAATGGGGGAGTGGGAAATAAGAGAGCAAGGGAAGCAGGGCGAGCAGGGGAAGCAGGGCAAGAAGAACTATTGATTATTGACCAATACCCAATGCCCAAAAGTCTGGCAATTGCGGAGGTTCAGCGTTAAACCATTTTTGATAAATTTGCTTGTAAGTGCCATTGGATAACAAAGTCGCTATACCTTTGTTAATTGCATCTAGATGGAGGGAGTCTTTAGGTGTAGCAATCCCGTAGTATTCTTGAGTGAGCAGATCGGCAACAACCCTGATGCCTTTGAGTTTGCCATTTTTAATCGCATATAAAGTAGCGAAAGCATCGCTAACCACAGCATCAACATTGCCATTGAGCAAATCTTGAAAAAATTCTGGCCCAGAATTAAAAGTACTAATTTTGGCATTGGGGATGGTTTTGGCAAAATCCGCTCCAGTGGAACCAATTTGTACAGCAATTTTTTTACCTTTGAGACTATTGAAGTCTTTAATATTTTGGTTGTCTTCGCGGACAGCGACCGCTAGTCCGGCTTTAAAATAAGGTCGTGAAAAAGCAATGGTTTTCAGGCGTTCAGCGGTAATCGTGATTCCACTAATTGCTGCATCGACTCTTTTAGCTTGCAAAGTTGAGATCATGCCATCAAAGGGCAGACTTTCAAACTGGATTGCAAAACCTGCTACTTTAGCGATCGCATTCATCAAATCAATATCAAAACCTTCCAAGTGACTGCTAGCCGTTTGGATTTCAAAGGGGATAAAAGTGGGGTCTGTCGCCACCTTGAGAGGTTGAGCACCTGGATTTTTAGTCGGATAAGAATTGTTACAGGCAATGAGCAGTAGCAAACAGCCTAAGCTCAGAATTAGTTGCCGCCACTTAAAGTTAATCAAATTCCCTCTAGTCATTAGTCATTAATCAAATACCTAATTTCTCGTTTCGTGTAATGCTTGAGTCCGAGCAAAGCGACGCTCGGCAGGGCGTGCGAGTCCAAGATAAGCGGCAAAGGAGGCGATCGCAAACACTGCCATTAAACTAGACATGGCGATCGCTGTGCGCCCATCATAGAAGAAAGCAACTAGCCCACTCGCCAACGCGCCAGATGACATTTGCAGAAATCCCACCGTGGCGGCTGCAACTCCAGCTATCTCTGGCAAAGGCTGAATGGCACCCTGGATTGCATTGGGGGAGATTATCCCCAGGCAGAAGGTGTTAAGTACTAGAAGAGGCATTAGCGTAGTAACTTGTGCAGCACCACTCACTGACAACATTGCAAGGGCAACAGATGAGCCAACGGCACTCATTAGCCCAAAGGTGAGCAACCTTGACGGAGATACGCCACGCATACTCAGATGCCCATTCAGAAATGAGCCTACCATGATGCCAAAAGCGGTGGATGCAAAAAGCCAGCCGTAGATTGTAGTCGGGACTTTAAATACATTAAGCAGCACCAGTGGCGATCCCGCAACATAGGTAAACATGCACCCAAAGCTTAGTGCATTGACGAGGGCGTAGCCAAGACAAATCCGATTGCTGGGTATGACGGCATCTGACATCAATGCTACTTGTCCACACTGCGGAAGTTCAAAGCTTACTTTACAGAGTGATAGAAGATACTACTGTCTAGACTGTAAAAAACGTATGGCATCTAGCAAAGTAGTCTATAAATAATAGTTAGTTATTGGGATTAACTATAAGTTTTAAATAAATTACAAGTAATCCCAATAGTTATTGACAGGAGATATATTATCGACAGCAGTTAAAATAAACAGTTACACTATCTCCACTTATAACATTAAGCTCGTCAAAAGTTTCGTTTAATAAGTCTTTAAATCTAATAGGATTATCTTGATTAGTTCTACCAGCTATATTAACTATCGCTGTATTTTGTCCTGCTAATAAAGTACCAGAGACATATCTTGAATCATTGAGATCCCAAATATTGTAGTTAAGTATAGATTTAAGAGCATCAGGATGATTAGGATCATCTGTAATTATTATCATTTCTTTGACTAGTGTATTAACTTGTATTAAAGATTGATTAGTGTTTATATATAAAAGCCTATAGATATCTTCAGATGTTTGATAATCTAAAACCTCTCCTTCTTTAACGAAATATCTCACTGTAAACCCCTTACCAAAGATTTTAAATCTATTGCCATAATCTGGAGAAGCATGACCAGAAACTTGAATTGGATATACAGTCATATTTGTTTGCTCTAAAAAATAGTATTATACACTTATGAATAAACACTCTGTAAACCTTTTACAAAAGTAATTTTTGCACTCTTGCGGGTAAAGGGGAAAGGGAAAAGGGACTCATGTTTTTTTTATTCTTTTCCCCCTTCCTTCCAGGGCGGCCGCATCATGTCAATAAGGCTAGAATATTCTCAATAGACTCTAAATTTATCTCATTAATCCCTTCTTATTGACAAAGATTTTAGCGATCGCACCGAGTCTGGGAAAGTTAATCAAACGAAAAATCCTGATTTTTTCGTTGGTTCTTAATCTTGGTTGCGATCAAGAGTAATTTAGATGCGTTTGCCCTGGTCATCTGGCGAATTATTGAATAACCCGCATCGTGACGCTTATTTGGGTGGTGAGACGGTTTCGCAAATATGATATGGTTGAACTTTTCCTAAAAGCGATGTCTGTCTTGAAAAGTAACGCTCCTGCGGACGCTCGTTCCTCTCTACGAGACGCTCGCGGACTCGCTTTGCGTGACGCTAACGGCGTCAGTCGCCGCAAGAAACGCCAGTTGCTAAAGAGCGGGAACGCTAAGAGCAAACAAGTCGGGAAACCGCAAGGGCGCACTGGCTCGACTTTTTGCTCCGACGGGCTATACCTACCCACCAATTCAACTTAGAGTGATTTTCAGATGAATGGATTTGTTATATAAATATTTTTTATCGAAGCGCCTGTAGCTTGAGGCGCAGAGCGAAAGTCCATCTGAATAGCTGGACTTATTTTAGATAGTTGGGTTGAGCAAATTTTTTTAAATATTAATATTTTAATCATTATTAAATATGGTTTTTATCTGAACCATTTTCAAAAAATACTGATGGTTTAAGCTAAATAGGTGTAAAAAATTTTACTTTTGAATAACTCAAAATTTTGAAAATATTAGATAGTTATAAATGCTCAATTACAAAATGGTTTGGAATTTTTAATCCTGAAAGTATGGATAAGAAATTAATCAAGCTTTACTTATAAAATCACGATAGCATTGTTCAGATTTAGAATAAAGCTGACTATCAGTATTCTTCTCTAAAATGCTGATATACTCATAAACTTACAAGACAACTCGCCCTTTATGGCTCCAACCACTTCTGCTTACCAAATTGCTGATTTGTTCGCCGAAAGAGCTAGAAACCTCGCACCACCAACTTACGGCACTGAGTTAACCAAAATTCTTACTGTTAGCTTTGCCTACGGTTTAGCTGACCCAATTCTCTTTCCCCACGCGGACTTGGCTGCTGCAAGTGCGGCTGTGCTGGCAGAAGAGGCTCCGATCGCCCTCAATTACGGGCCACCTTCAGCTCAACTATATGAGCAAATTATCCTCCGCTTGCAGGCTAAAGGAATCGCTGCTGATCGCGATCACCTGGTCATTGGTTACGGTTCTGGTCAGATTCTCGGTTTGCTACCAGATGTGTTTGTCGAACCTGGTGATGTGGTAATTGTGGAAGGGCCAACCTTCCTGGGAGTGGTTAGCAGATTTGTCCACGCTGGCGCACGCCTGATTACTATTCCTGTGGATGAGTTGGGGATGGATGTAGATGCGTTAGAAGTAACATTGAGTGAGTTGAAGAAACAGGGCATCCGACCCCGGTTTATTTACACCATTCCGACCTTTCACAATCCCACAGGCGCTACTATGCCGTTATTTCGCCGCCAAAAACTGGTAGCGTTAGCGGCTGAGTATGGCGTCCTAGTGGTGGAAGACGATGCTTACAGCGATTTGCGCTTCCAAGGAGAAACTGTGCCCTCCCTGGCAACCCTCGACCAAGAGGGGTGGGTATTGTATGTCAGTACCTTCTCTAAAATTATTGCCCCTGGTATCCGCCTGGGCTGGGCTTGTGGCGATCCAGCGATTATTCAGCGGTTGGCAATGTTTAAAAGTGAGGGGCCTGTGGGGCCATTTGTCAGCCATGTAGTCGCTGGCTACTGTGCCACAGGCAAACTAGATAATCACATTCAGCAGCTAATCGCCTGCTACAAACATAAGTGTAATTTATTGTTAGAGGCGATCGCTCAAGAGTTTCCCAGTGATATAGTTACTTTGCGACCAGATGGCGGCTTTTTCGTTTGGTGTAAATTGCCGCCAGACATCAGCGCCAAAGCACTCCTAACCGCTGCCAGTGAACACGGCGTCAGTTTTCTACCAGGGACTCGCTGCTATGCCAATGGACAGGGGGATGATGCTATCAGGTTAGCTTTTAGCTTTCAGCCAACACAGAAGATTGTCGAGGGAATTGCTACCTTGGGAGCAGTGTTGCGCGGATGGCGGCAATGACCGTGCCAATTTTAGATTTTGGATTTTGGATTTTGAATTGAAGATAATTTACCTTGTTTCCAGTCTCAGACTGGGAATGCTCTTTGGGAGGCTCCCGCCTCCCGTCTTTGAAACAGCAGCCCAATGAAGACCATTTCTTTGTTAGAACCTGGAAACGAGATTTTGATTTTCAATAAATTTTGTAAATCTTTAAAAAATTTGTTCCAAGCGTTGGAAATCGCGCTGCACTTCAGACCAGAGAGTTTTATTATGAGGGTCTGTCTTCAGAGCTTTTTTGAGATAAATTCTGGCTTTGAGCAGCTGGTTTTCGGAAATTAGCGCCCGTCCCCAAGTTTGATAGACGATCGCTAGCCATTGACGGACTTCTGCATCTGTTGACAAACGAACTGCTAAAGCTTCCGCCAGAGCGATCGCTTGAGGAAATCGTCTTTCTTGCAAAAATCGCTGCAATTGCTCATAAGTCTTCCACTTCAGCCGCTCTTCTATTTCCAACAGATTAGGCGGCTTTGGTTTCGGTGGTTGTTGGGTTGTCACCGTTGTTACTGGCGTTTTCTGCCAATGCATTGCCTTAGTGTCATCATCTTCAGTTGACACCTGAGTTGAATGTACGGCTGTTTCCTCAGGCAGTACTACCGTCAGCAAAAGTTTGTAAGCCTCTGTCAAGGCTATAAACTTATCTTTGGCTTTGTTGTCATCTGGGTTGGTATCAGGATGATATTGCTGCGCCAGTCGTCGATAAGACGTTTTGATGTCAGCAAAAGAGGCTCCCGACCTTAAACCCAATAAACGGTAGCAATCTCCAAGATCCATCCTGAGCTATGAGCTATCGAATATCCAGCTTAGGGCTATCAGCTATTTGCTTCAAGCCTGACTATTAATAATAAGGGCTAATTTGTTATTTTAAAGTTCAATGTTGACAGTTTCTTTAGGGAAGGGAGTGGGGAGTGAGGAGTGGGGAGTTAGGAGTTATTTCTCCCTCATCTCCCTCATCTCCCTATTCCCTACTCCCTATTCCCCTACTACTAAGGTTCGTTCTTCAATTACACGGTCAATTAAACCGTATTCTTTTGCTTCTTCGGCAGACATGAAAAAGTCACGATCCATATCTTTTTCAATCTTTTCTATGGTCTGACCTGTTTTATCGGCATAAATCCCATTGAGCTGGTGACGAATCCGCAGAATCTCTCTAGCTTCAATTTCGATATCGGTTGCTTGTCCACGGGTGCCACCTGAAGGCTGGTGAATCATAATCCGTGAGTGAGGCAATGCTATGCGTTTCCCTTTGGTGCCAGCTGCCAGCAGGAAAGACCCCATTGAAGCAGCTAAACCTACACAAATAGTCACCACATCTGATTTAATATGTTGCATGGTGTCAAAAATAGCCATGCCAGAGGTGACCATCCCACCAGGGGAATTGATGTATAAATAAATATCTTTACCTGGATCATCTGAATCCAGATACAGCATTACAGCGATAATTTGATTGGCAATTTCATCATCAATATCTCGCCCCAAGAATATAATCCGTTCCCGGTAAAGGCGATCGTAGATGCTAATCCAATCTGTATATTGTCCTCCGGGCATCCGGTAAGGAACTTTAGGAACGCCTATAGGCATAACTTACTCCGTTTGTTAATTAGTCATTAGTCATTAGTCATTAGTCATTAGTCAAAAACAAAGGACAAATGACAAATTAAAGGACACTCGCAGGGAGTGGGGGATTTGCGAGTTCTTCTTTCTCAAAAACTCGGTCAATTAGGCCGTATTCCTTCGCTTCGTAGGGTGTCAGATATAACAGCCGATCCATATCTTTAATAATTTTTTCTGGAGGCTGTTCAGTAGTGCGATGCAAGATATCAACTAACGCCCCTTTATTTACCAAAACTTCCCTGGCGCGAATTTGAATATCCGTTGCTTGACCTTGGGCGTAGCTCTTGGGCTGATGCAGGATAATCGAGGAGTGAGGCAAACTAGCGCGGCAACCTTTTGTACCAGCACTGAGGAGCATCGCTGCCATACCCATCGCGGAACCGACGCAGATGGTGTGGATAGGAGGTTTGATATATTTCATGGTGTCATAGATGGCGAAGGCTTCGGTTTCAAAGCCAATGGGTTCGCCACTGTAACCGGAAGTGCCGGTGGAATTGATATAAATTTTAATCGGCTTTTCGGGGTCGTCGGACTGCAAAAACAGCAACTCGGCCACGATCAATTCCGTGACAGCAGGCACCAGTGGCATCCCAAGATAGACAATTCGCTCCTTCAATAAGAGGGAAGGTAAATCTGGCGGCGGTGTCCGGTAGAAGTTATCGCCGTAATATGGGGCTTGAACAGCCTTGATTGAGGAAATGTCCATAGCAACTGATCGCCTGAAACTATGCCGTTAACTGTAATACATCCTAGCGCGATGCCAGCCTGACTCAAGGTGCGGATTTCTCCCTAATGCTTAAGGCGGCTTCGCATCTGCCAATGCTTCGCTTCTAAGATATTCTGATTATATTAATGTATTTATGTTGGATAGGTTTTCCGTAAAGCTAAAGTAGTGCTTTGAAGTTATTTATTAATATGTATATCCGGAATAGGGACTTTGAGTTATGAAGGTTAGTTTGCAGCCTGCCTTGAATGATGGTAATTTGGACGCGAATCAACTGAATAGTCAACGTCAGTTGGGAATTTCGATTTCGGCGATCGCAGAGACTCAAGACCGCAATGTGCCACTGAATTTATGCTTGATTCTCGATCATAGTGGTTCCATGAATGGGCGATCGCTAGAAACTGTCAAAAAAGCAGCGATTCGTTTGGTAGATAGACTTAATCCTGGCGATCGCCTCAGTGTGGTAGTTTTCGATCACCGTGCCAAAGTCTTAGTACCCAGTCAAAGTGTCGAAAATCCAGAGAAAATCAAACAGCAAATTAACCGCTTATCTGCCGATGGTGGGACTGCGATTGATGAAGGATTACGCTTGGGGATTGAGGAGTTGGCAAAGGGCAAAAAAGATACTGTTTCTCAAGCCTTTCTATTAACCGATGGGGAAAATGAACACGGTGATAACAATCGCTGTTTTAAATTCGCCCAATTGGCTGCTAGTTATAATTTGACTTTGAACACCTTGGGATTTGGTGACAACTGGAACCAAGATGTTTTAGAAAAAATTGCCGATGCTGGCTTAGGTACTTTATCTTATATTCAAAAGCCTGAACAGGCAGTGGATGAGTTTAATCGCCTGTTCAGCCGCATTCAAACAGTGGGATTAACTAATGCTTATCTGCTATTCTCCCTGATGCCCAATGTCCGGCTAGCGGAACTCAAACCTGTTGCCCAAGTTTCCCCAGATACAATTGAGTTACCACTGCAACAAGAAGCTGATGGACGTTTCGCTGTGCGGTTGGGAGATTTAATGAAAGATGCGGAACGGGTGATTTTAGCTAATATTTATTTGGGACAATTGCCAACAGGTGAACAAGCGATCGCTAATGTCCAAGTCCGCTATGATGACCCAGCCGCCAACCAAGTAGGTTTATTTACACCAAATCTCCCAGTTCATGCCCATGTAGTGAAAAATTACCAAGCAGACCCGAATCCCCAGGTGCAACACTCTATTTTAGCATTAGCTAAGTATCGCCAAACCCAGCTAGCCGAGACTAAATTGCAACAGGGCGATCGCACTGGTGCAGCAACAATGCTACAAACGGCTGCTAAAACTGCGCTGCAAATGGGAGATACTGGGGCAGCGACGGTGTTACAAACTTCTGCCACCCAGCTACAAGCGGGAGAAGATTTATCCCAAAGCGATCGCAAGAAAACCAGGATGGTCTCGAAAACAGTTTTGCAAGATACCCCTCCCCAGTAAACTCAGGTTTAGATGAAAGTTAAATTGCTATCGGCGTTAAATGACAATAATGTTGATGTGGCTCAAACAAGTAGCCAACGTCAACTGGCAATGACGATTTTTGCGCTCGCTGGTGAGTTTGACCAAAATCTGCCGCTTAACCTCTGCTTGATTTTGGATAGAAGTGGTTCCATGCATGGACAACCAATTAAAACGGTGATCCAGGCGGTGGAAAGATTAATAGATCGGTTGAAAGTAGGCGATCACATCTCAGTTGTGGCTTTTTCGGGTTCTGCGGAAGTCATTATCCCCAACCAAGTGATCCAAGACCCCGAAAGCATCAAATCTCAAATAAAAAGCAAACTCAGTGCTAGCGGCGGTACAGTCATCGCTGAGGGTTTGGAACTGGGAATTACAGAACTGATGAAGGGCACAAGAGGCGCTGTTTCCCAGGCGTTTCTGCTGACGGATGGGCATGGTGAAAGCGGTTTGCGGATTTGGAAATGGGATATTGGGCGAGATGATAACAAGCGCTGTCTTCAACTCGCGCAAAAGGCTGCAAAGTTGAACCTAACTATCAACACTTTCGGATTTGGCAATAGCTGGAATCAGGATTTGCTGGAAAAAATTGCTGATGTCGGTGGTGGGACTCTAGCCCATATTGAACGTCCTGAACAAGCTGTGGATCAATTTAGCCGACTGTTTGGGCGCATTCAGTCGATTGGGCTAACTAATGCCTACTTGCTGTTATCTCTAGTGCCCAATGTCCGACTAGCAGAACTTAAACCGATTGCCCAAGTTGCCCCAGACACAATCGAGTTACCAGTGGAACCAGAAGCTGATGGTAGCTTTGCTGTACGTTTGGGAGATTTGATGCAGGATGTAGAACGGGTAGTTTTGGCTAACATTTATTTGGGACAGTCACCAGAAGGTAAACAAGCGATCGCGCATCTGCAAATCCGTTACGATGATCCGTTGGTTAACGAACAAGGCTTACTTTCGCCCCTCGTGCCAGTGTATGCAAATGTAGTACGAGCGTATAAACCGGCATCCAATCCCCAGGTACAACAGTCTATTTTAGCATTAGCGAAGTATCGCCAAACCCAGTTAGCTGAGGCGAAATTGCAACAAGGCGATCGCACTGGTGCAGCCACAATGCTGCAAACGGCTGCTAAAACCGCTTTACAAATAGGAGATAAAGGGGCGGCGACAGTGTTGCAAACCTCAGCCACCCGCTTGCAAGCTGGGGAACAACTTTCGGAAGCAGACCTCAAGAAAACTAGAATTGTGTCAAAGACCGTTTTACAGGAATAGTAAAAATTCAGCTTTGCTGATTAACGGGATGAAAGTTTCACGCCAAAGCGCAAAGCAAGAAAAAATATTTTATTCCTCAATTGAGCAACAAAGTAGTTGCATATTTCTAACTTATTGATTAACAACTACTGAAGAGTTTGACTTAAATTATTCCATCAACTGGAACTCTCCGCGTGCCGAACGATAACTGACTAGATTGTTCTCAATACTGCGTAGGTTTTGCAAATTCGTGAATCGAAAACCCTTGTGAAGACGTTATAAGCTAAACCACATCTAGTTTGCATACCTAATTGTAAGCAATATTAGGGAAGTGGGACATAATTTGATGTGATTTTAATAACACTATTTTTCTTCACAAATGTTTAGCGCTTAGTAGCGATCATCTAATTACTGTTAAAGTAGCTTCACAAGCCAGATTGCTATGTTAGCCTACTCACATATAATTATTATATATATATGTGACTTAGCTAACATAAAGGATTTACAAAAGATAAATCCTTTGTCAGAGGTTCTTGATTGCTATCGTTTATTTAATAGAGATAAGACTGGCTTAAACAGCGTTTGCTATCTGTATTTCAAACATTCTGCACTTGTGAAAAACCAACTTTTAGCTGCCCTATCCTCTGAGGAATACTCTCGTCTTGCTCCTTATATGGAGGTTGTCTCTCTAAAGTTCAAGCAAGAACTTTATTCACCTAACCAACCAATTGAGCACGTCTATTTTCCCAACTATGGCGTAGCCTCTTTGCTCACAGTAATGACGGACGGTTCGGCAATCGAAGTGGCTACGGTGGGCAATGAAGGAATGGTGGGTCTTCCAGTATTCCTGGGAGCCGATAGGGTTCCAGCGGAGTGTTTTATGCAAGTTGCTGGCTCTGGCTTAAGGATGAGAGTAGATGCATTTAAAACTCATGTCACCCCAGATAGTCAGTTGTACAATATACTACGACGATACACGCAAGCGCTGTTTAATCAAATTGCCCAATCAGCTGCGTGTAACCGCCTGCACTCAATAGAACAGCGAATGTGCCGTTGGCTGCTGATGACTGCCGATAGAGTAGAGACAGACACTTTTGCACTGACTCAAGAATTTCTCAGCATAATGCTAGGTGTGAATCGCTCCACTGTTAGCCTCAATGCCTCTATTCTTCAGAAGGCGGGGCTAATTAACTATAGTCGCGGGCAAATAACTATCCTTGACCGCTCAGGTCTAGAAAATATCACTTGCGAATGTTACCAAGTCGTCAATGCGGAGTTTAGGCGTTTGCTTAACGGTAAGTAGGTTGGCGTAAATATTTATCGTTGGATGAGGCGGGAGGTAAGCGGGTTTGAGTCTATTTAATTTTTCTTAACTAACGCTATGTGCGACTTTCTCTCAAACCTAACCCCCAAACTCAACCCTTGTAGCGTTGGGGAGCAAAAATCAAAGCCTCTCTCCTTTTAGGAGAAAGGTTTGGAGAGAGGTCAGAATATTAAGTCGCACATCGCGTTAACTATAGTTTTGTTTTTCCACACCGTTTTACTTAATTAAGATTATTGGCTCCATCTTTGGGATTTCCAACAAATAAATTATCTAATTTTGTGGGGTGCGCCGGACAGCCCGCCTTTAGCTACGGGTTTGAGCAAGCAGTATCTCTTTTTGCTTGCTAAATCTACCGAAATGAAAAAGCAAACTGGGGTTTGAGAAAGCAATATCTCTTTTTGCTTGCTAAATCTACCGAAATGAAAAAGCAATATCTCTTTTTACTTGCTAAATCTACCGAAATGAGAAAGCAAACTGGGGTTTGAGAAAGCAATATCTCTTTTTGCTTGCTAAATCTACTGAAATGAGAAAGCAAACTGGGGTTTGAGAAAGCAATCAAGCATTTTGAGTAAGCAATATGCCTTTTTGCTGATTGAATATGAAGTTTTGAAAAAGCAATATGCCTTTTTGCTGATTGAATATAAATTTAAGTTAAATATGCAAAAGATTAAACATCAGGCAACAACGCTAAAGGATGGATACAAATACGGCTTGGCTCAACCGTAACGGCTGCTCCTTGCTGTTGCGGAGAGTGCTAATCCCTGACGGGGCAACAGTTTCATAGCGGTTAGGTAGTTCAATGATGCGATCGTCCTACTTGGACGATGCAAAAATTAAGGCTTGCTGAATATTTTCATCTTCTAATTCTGGAAAATCCTAGCGCAGTTCTTACCAATTAGGGTCATTTCTATCCGTCAGGCTGCAACACAGGTGCTTGATGAACTCAGAGTAATAAAAAGGTTAAAGCTTAACCTTAGCTTTAGCTTTCAATGCTGGTAAATGTGGTATTGCTAAAATCTAGATTCCCTATCTAAAGCCCTTGTCTTGCAAAAACTAGCAAAACTCTGCTAAAACTGCTGAAGTAAATGATTGGTAGCTTGAGAAGTACACATGAAAACTACTGGCATTCATCATGTAGCCATTATTTGTTCTGACTACGATCGCTCCAAAAAATTTTATGTAGAAGTTTTAGGCTTTTCGATTATTCAAGAGACTTTTCGTGCCGAGAGAAATTCTTATAAATTAGATTTACGAGTTGGAGAAAATGCTCAAGTTGAGTTATTTTCTTTCCAAAATCCTCCGCAACGATTTAGTAGTCCAGAAGCTTGTGGTTTAAGACATCTTGCTTTTAAAGTTGATGATATAGAGGAAACTATTTTTTACTTAAATTCACAAGGTGTCGAAACAGAAAATATCAGAATTGACGAAATTACAGGTAAGAAATTTACTTTTTTTAAAGATCCAGACAATTTGCCGTTAGAGATTTATGAAAATTAGAATATATAAATGTTTGGAGCAAATAATTGCAGATAAATAGCAAATTAGCGAGCTATTTGGTAAAATTCTCAAATGTTTGACAATATCTGCAAATTTTTAGCTGAAAATTTCTCCAGCGACTTCGCCACTTGGTTATTAGGCGAACCCATTACTTTCACAGAACTAAGTCCAAAAGAATCATCTCTCGAACCCATTCGCGCTGATGCCCTAATTCTCCTACAGTCGGAGCAAAGCATATTACATTTGGAATTTCAAACCCAAGTGGATGCGGAAATTCCTTTTCGGATGATTGACTATCGGTTGCGAGTATATCGCCGTTTTCCAGACAAAGCAATGCATCAAGTTGTAATTTACCTCAAGCAGACAAATTCAAATTTGGTGCAGCAAAATACATTTACAATTTCTAGAACACGCCATGAATTTGCTGTTATCAGACTTTGGGAACAACCAACCGAATTATTTCTGAGAACGTCTGGACTGTTACCCTTTGCGGTTTTGAGTAGTACAATTGATCCAGAAGCCGTGCTTAACCAAGTTGCACGGGAAATTAATAGTATGACAGAATCAAGAAATCAAAGTAATATTGCTGCTTCCACGGCGATTTTAGCTGGTTTAGTATTAGACAAAGAGGTTAGCAGACGAGTTTTGAGGTCAGATATTATGCGCGAGTCAGTGATTTATCAAGATATTTTAGAAGAAGGCAAAGCTGAAGGCAAAGCTGAAGGCAAAGCTGAAGCTTTACTTGAAGTGGCAATAAATCTAGTTAATACTGGTATGCCATTAGAGCAGGTAGCAAGAGTTACAGGGTTATCAATTGAGCAGTTACAGTATTTACAGGTAACTGAGTCTGGTGATTCCCAATAAATAATCGGTGCAGTCAACCTGCACCGATTGCACAATTTATATTTAATTGCACCGGACATTTCCGAAGTCCACTCAAGTGGACTAAAACCCTTATTCAGTCTTCTAAAGAACACCTTAGCTATTAGCCTCAGAATGAATTCTGAGGTGGTTGTTGGGATTGGTGCAATATTTCAGTCTCAATATACTTCAGGCATTAGCCTTTTAGGTTAATTATAGATTTGCTATCGGCAAATAACTTAAAGCTTCTGGTGTAACGTATCGACCTTTCGCTTCTTTCAGCAAAGCTTGAATTTTAAGTAGTTGAGTTTCTATCACTTCAATTACAATTATATGTTCATTTTCATAAATATCAAATACAAACATTTTATTTTTTAATGCCAATAATAAATCTTGATTTGCTGTGAACATATAAGCAGCATAAAATTCACCAGGTAAGCTTTGTAAAAATTTTTTAGTTTGTTCTTTTGTTTGAAAAATTCCAGCAATTTTCATAAAAGTCATATTTACCTCTACTTGAGACAATATTTTTATAATTATTACACTTTAAAATTTAGATGGTTGCTCGGCTAGCAAGTATTATTTACATTTCTTAATTTCACGTGAGTCTGACTGGTGGATAAAGGTACAAAAAAGGCTGAAACTGAAATAAGAATATAAAACAAGTTTGAATTATACGTAAATGCGATATAAATTGAGTACTTATCGCTTTTTCTGAGCTTTACACGTCCCACAGTCAACATAAAATGGGTTGTTTTCACTGACATAAGTTCAACATTCAGAACAAACAAAAATCCACTTTTTACCCTCTTCATATTTCACCCTATACAAAATCGGTGCAGTTAACCTGCACCGTTCGCACAATTTATATTTAATTGCACCGGATATTTCCCTCACGCCAATGCGGAAGCTTGAGGTTTGGCAAAAATCATTCTTCCTGCTGTAGTTTGTAAAGCACTGGTGACTACTACTCGCAGTTCACCACCCACATAACTGCTACCTTCTTCAACAACAACCATTGTACCGTCATCTAGGTAGCCAATACCTTGACTTGGTTCTTTGCCTTCCTTGAGAATTTTCAAATCTAGGTTGTCACCAGGTAAATAACTGGGACGGACGGCATTGACTAAATCATTCACATTCAAAACAGGTACTTTCTGAACACTAGCGACTTTAGACAAGTTGTAGTCGTTGGTTAGCAATGTACCGCTGATTTCTTGGGCGAAGCGCACTAACTTCGCATCCACTGTGGGAATATCTTCATAGTCAACTGCATTAATCACGATGCGATCAGGGTAATCTTCCTTAATGCGGTTGAGAATTTCTAGTCCTCGCCTTCCCCGCACCCGTTTTTGGTCTTTGCTAGCATCCGCTACTTGTTGGAGTTCTTGCAAGACAAACTGCGGCACGAGAATTTGCCCTTCTAAAAACCCTGTTTCTAGTAAGGCTTCAATGCGACCATCGATAATGCAACTGGTGTCTAAAACTTTGGTATTGGCTGGTTTTAGCGTTCCTTCCACAACCATCGATTCGACAGTGTTGGGATTAATAAACCGCAATAAACCTCGCCCGTGGGTGTCTGCCAAATTCATACCAGTGACAGAGAGGATAATACTACCGACAACTGCCACTAGTGGCTTAATAAATCCAAAATCTGCCGGTATAGGTAGCAAAAATAGTGGGGCTAGCATCAGGTTAGCTAGTAATAGCCCAATCACTAAGCCAATGGCACGAGTTAAGATCACTTCGAGTGGCATTTCTTTGACTTGTGATTCTAGGCGACGATATGTCGTCTGGAAACTCAGCCCGATCGCACCACCAATAATAGCGGCAAACACGGCAACAACTAAGCGTAAAGCTTCAACATTTGTTACCTGATCTAGCGTGCCATTGGGTAGTAGTTCAATGCTGTAGAACCCTATTCCCGACGCTGCTAGGATAAATGAGAAAACGATAATGGCGTCAAGCATGGTTGTCTTGTTTCCTGCAACTGTGGTAACCGATATTAAGTATTTTTTATTTCATCGGTAAGATAAACTAATCAATATTGACTTACACTAAAGGTTTAGTAGGACAATATCTGCAATTATTATAACGAAAGGCTTTTATCTTAATATTTTTCATTGTTTCGTTGTAAAACGACAAAAACTTGTAAATAAACAACTCATTTTCATTGTCTCTAATTCGCAGTTGGATTAACTTAAAACTTTTCTCAAAATGAGTCAAAAATTTAATATTTCTGGAATCGCGAGTTCTGCTTATGTGCATATTCCCTTTTGCAGACGGCGGTGTTTTTATTGTGATTTCCCAGTGTCTGTTGTGGGCGATCGCTTGCGGGGCGAAACATCTGGTACTATCTCCCAATATGTTGAGGTGCTATGTCAAGAAATTGCCATTACACCAGCATTTGGTCAACCCCTGAAGACAATTTTCTTCGGTGGTGGTACTCCTTCGTTGCTATCAATAGAGCAGCTACAACGTATACTCACAGAACTAGAGAAGCGTTTTGGTATTGCGCCTGGGGCAGAAATTTCTATGGAAATAGACCCAGCCACCTTTGATTTAGCACATATAGCAGGCTATCGCAATGCAGGCGTGAACAGGGTAAGTTTGGGTGTACAAGCCTTTCAAGAAGAATTATTGCAAACGGCGGGGCGATCGCATTCAGTTGAAGATATTTTTGCCGCTGTGGAACTAATCCACCAAGTTGAGATTCCAGAATTTAGCTTAGACTTAATTTCCGGGTTGCCGCATCAGTCTTTGGATCAATGGCAGGATTCTCTAACAAAAGCGATCGGGCTTGTACCTACTCACATTTCCATCTATGATCTTACCATCGAACCAGGTACAGCCTTTGGTCGTTACTACAAACCTGGTGATACTCCTTTGCCCACGGATGAAGCCACAGTCAAAATGTACCAGATGGGGCAGCAAGTTTTGACTGATGCAGGTTATGAGCATTATGAAATTTCCAATTATGCCCAACCGGGTCATCAGTGTCGGCATAATCGGGTTTATTGGGAAAACCGCCCTTACTATGGCTTTGGCATGGGTGCGGCGAGTTATGTTGAGGGAAAACGCTTCACTCGTCCGCGTAAAACTAGAGAGTATTACAAGTGGGTGCAAGCTGGTGGTGTGATTGATTGTAATCTGACTCCCCCAGAAGAAGTATTGTTAGAAACGTTAATGTTAGGGTTGCGTTTGGCAGAGGGTGTAAGTTTGGTGGCGTTGGCGGAAGTATTTGGGGAAGAGAAGGTAGAGGAAATTTGTAGGTGTTTGCGATCCTATTTTGAGAAAAGTTGGGTAGAAGTTGGAGAGGGAAGGTTGCGTTTGAGTGATCCTCAAGGGTTTTTGTTTTCTAATGTGGTGTTGGCAAAGTTGTTTGAGAAGTTAGGGTGATCAACTGGTTATGCTAAAAAATCAGGTTAGAAAAGCTGTGATTCCAGTAGCTGGTTTCGGTACTCGTTTGTTTCCAGCTACTAAAGTTGTGAAAAAAGAACTTTTCCCGATTATTGATCAAGATGGTAGGGCCAAACCTGTCATTCTCGCAATTATTGAAGAGGCAATTAGTGCTGGAATTACAGAAGTAGCGATCATAGTGCAGCCGGACGATAAAGAAATATTTGAAAATTTATTGAAAAATCCACCCAAAAAAGAACTTTTAGAGAAACTTTCACCGCAAAATCAAGAATATAGCCGATATCTTGAAGAATTAGGTAGCAAAATTACCATCTTATTGCAAGAGGAGCAATTAGGCTACGGTCATGCAGTATTTTGTGCCAAAGATTGGGTACAAAATGAGCCATTTTTGCTCATGTTGGGCGACCACATTTACGCATCTGACACCGACAAATCTTGTGCTAGTCAAATTTTAGATGTTGACAAACAAGTTAATCAAAGCGTTGTGGGTTTAACTACAATCCCAGCAGAGATTATTCATAAAGCTGGGTGTGTAACAGGAGTTTGGCAAGATTTAAACTCGATTCTGGAAGTTACACAACTCTATGAAAAGCCTACTATTGATTATGCACAACAGCATTTGCGTGTAGAGGGAATGTCAGAAAATGAGTTTTTAGGTATATTTGGCTTATATTTACTAACGCCGAAAATTTTTGACTTTCTAGCAGAATACATCAACCAAAATTTCCGGGAACAAGGTGAATTTCAGTTAACATCTTGTCTGGAAAGATTGCGTCAGGAAGAGGGAATGACAGGATATGTTGTTAAAGGCAAGTGTTTTGATACAGGATTACCAGATGCTTATCGTCAGACAATAATTGATTTTAGAAAATTATAGATTAATCTCAGTTCAATTCGTTTGTCTGGGAGGATCTCACTTTTCAGGTGGCTCAAGCAGACAGTAAGCCATTGAGGTAAGTAGAGCGATGAGCAAGGACTTGAGCCACATTGAAACTATACCGTTTAGTTTGCCCCTGGTGACAGCCTCCTGTTTTCTTTGTTATTAGCTACTCCATAGCCTTAACCGAAGCGTATTGGCTATAGCAGGGGTGTGTGGGGCCTGTGGTGCAACACTGACTCACCACACTCTCCAATGATTATCATTACCAAGCACTGACTACTTTATTCCTTGGAAGTCTCTTGTGTGAAGTTGAAAATTAAACTAAATCAATCATAAAACTACCTCAAAACTAGCAGTAGTTAGAGCCGGAAAAGAGGTAGCACCCAATTGTGCAAATTTACCCCCCGAATTAATATCAGCAAAACTATCCGCTGAACCATTGGGGTTATAAAAAAGACTACCATTAACGCTATTGTAAACAATTTTCGCACTACTAACTGCTGCTAAACTATCGGTCGTCACTGTGGCAAAGTCTGCGGAATTTAATGCAGTTGGGAAGACTGAGTTCTTGAGAGCGGTAAAGGTATTTTTCGATAGTTGGATCTTGTCTTGATCAGGAGTGAAGTCATTAATAGTATCAACTCCGAGTTCCCTAATATCAAACTTTGATCCTGTTGCAAATGCAAACTTATCTGAACCTGTGCCTCCTATTAAGATGTCGTCCCCACTATCTCCCTGTAGGTAATCGTTGCCGTTGTCACCGATCAGAATATCGTTTCCATTACTGCCAAAGAGAATATCATCACCGTTGCCCCCCAGGAGGTTGTCGTCATCACTACCCCCATCTATTTTGTCCGCACCAGATCCACCAAAAAGGATGTCAGAACCAGCCCCCCCATCAATGTAATGGTTGCCAGCAACACCAGAAAGTGAAATATTGTCATCACCGCCCCCAGCAAAAATAACCTGATCGCCAGGCGAAAAATCCCCCTTATTAAAGTTATCGTCTCCATTTGTGGTAGCAACATCAGTACTTATCACATTTCTGGATCGAGCAATTGCCTCTTTTATGGTATCAGCAATATTCTCACTATTAGAACCAAGAGTCAGTACACCACCTCGACCAAGCTTGCTAACTAGTCCCTGGTAATCGGCTACAACATCACTCGTAACTAGAAAAATTGGAATAATGTTATTTGCTTCTAGCGCAGTTTTTACTTGTCCAATCTTTGGATAATCTTCATAAGGATCAATTACACCATCTCCATTATTGGCAATAGTATCACTTGGACTAACTGCTGCACGATCGCCGGCAACGTGATAATTACTATCAGTGGCTATAAAAACAACACGAAATGAACCGACTCTGTAACCGAGGCTGCCACCGCTATCTAAAGCTGTGTACAAAAGTGCGTCTAATTGTGATTCACGCCGATCATTGCCACCAAAAGCTTCAAAGCCAAAGATTTTGTCTTTAACTGTTGTTACATTATTTGTCAAAGGGACTTCTGCTTGATATACATAGTCAGCGTAACCCCCAAAAGGCGGAATTGGCTTATCTTTGAAAGAGGCAATACCAAATTTCAGGTCATTACCAAAGATACCTCCTAAAATGGGGTTGGTTAAACGATTTACTGTCGCCGGAAGTACGGCTTTTAGCTCGACCAATTGGTCATAAGTTGACGCTGTTAAGTCTTGTAGCAGAACAATATCAGATACTAGAGTCATAGTTTATTCCTCTGACTATTTTAATTAATGGGTTGTATTGCAAAGTGCATGAATACTATTTCAGCTTGATACTAGCAGGATTAATTGATTTAAGATAGTACTTAAATTGAAAAAATATAATCTATTTCAACAAATATTTGCAGTGTCCTTACTCAGCCCTGATTTTGTTTGTCTAGAGCTTGTTATCCTGAGTTACTTAATTCGTTGTATCCTACTAACGTTATGATCGCAGACTTAACGAGAGAGAATGTCAAAGTAATTCGTAATTGATAATACTCGCCTCTGGCGCAAGCTACATAATTCGTAATTGTAAGACGCTCGCGGACTCGCTAACGCTGCGCTATCAGTACTTGTTTTGTACCCTCCACTGTCTTGTTGACCACCAAATCGGAGATTTTGGTGCTTGCTCTGTATCCTGTTAATTACGAATTACGAATTAGTAATTAATAGGATACAAGATATGAGTTAATAAAGTACGTCAATGGGTCAGCAGTGAAGACAATGCTTTGGATTAGAGGATGAATCAGTATTTTGCAACGGTTGCTCGCGGATTAGAAACCCTTGCGGCTCAGGAGTTAGAGCAACTGGGTGCCCATTCCGTGGAGCCAGGGTTTTGCGGTGTAGCCTTTGAGGGCGATCGCACCCTGCTCTATCGGGTCAACCTCTGGGCGAGGCTGCCGTTCCGAATCTTGGTGAAGCTACATGAGTTTCCTTGCGAAGATGCCAAGGATCTCTATCGTGGCATTCAGACCATCGATTGGCTAAACTATTTGACGCCAGACATGACGCTGGCGGTGAATACCACAGGCAAAAACGATCGCCTCAACCATACTCACTTCACGGCCCTCCAGGTCAAAAATGCGATCATTGACCAGCAGCAGTCAAATCTGGGTGAGCGTTCAAATGTAGAGCTGCAAGCACCAGATGTGCGGATCAATGTTCATATTGATCGCGACTGTTGTACCGTCAAACTCGACAGTTCTGGAAATAGTCTGCACCGCCGAGGCTACCGCCCTGCGGTTGGATCAGCCCCTCTAAAGGAATCTCTGGCTGCTGCCCTGATTCAACTTTCGGGCTGGCAGCCAGACCAAATGTTCTACGACCCTCTCTGTGGGTCTGGCACCTTACCGCTGGAAGCTAGCTTAAAGGCACTTAACATAGCACCAGGACTGTTTCGCGTTCGCGCAAGCGCTGCTTTAGCAGGTCGCTTTGGATTTGAAACTTGGCTCGATTTTGATCTGTCCCTTTTAGAGAAGCTGCTCCAAGAAGCTAGGGACAGCCAACTGGATACCCTAACTGCGCCTATTTGGGGAAGCGATCGCGATGAAAATGTGATTGAGCAGGCGATTAACAATGCTCAAAAGTGTGGCGTTGATAACCATGTATGGTTTTCTCAAATGGAGCTTGCCGATGTTGTCGCCCCCGCAGACAGTGGGGTTTTATTCTGCAATCCACCCTATGGCGAACGGCTGGGGCGAGATAGCGACTTGGGGGCATTTTACAAACTTTTGGGCGATGTATTGAAACAACGCTTCAAAGGCTGGACTGCATTTGTGCTAAGTGGTAACAAGGAACTGTCTCAATCAATTGGACTAAAATCATCCCAACGAATTGCAGTGTACAACGGAACGCTGCCCTGTCAGTTAATGAAATATGAGCTGTACTAAGTACAGCTCATATTTCATTAATTCCTAGCGAATTAATGAAAGGCAATACCTTGCAATGCCAATCCGTCCCTCTGCAATGCCAATGCATCCCGATACAATGTTAATGCGTCAAGATGCAATGCCAATGCGTCAAGATGCATTAAAAACGCTACGCTTTTACGCAAAACTGTCTAAGACAGAATCGCTCAGATTTTGCGATTTCCGGTTTGTAGTATGTTTAAGGCGATCGCTCTCAACTACTCTACTCAGTAAAAAATACATTGCCTCAAAATTTAGTGACATTGGGGATGTGCTGTATTGTCGAGGTTTAATGAGAACCGCGACCTAAATCCGCTGTTGGATGAATTGGCTATCTCAATAGACTCATATCAGTCGGTGAGATTTTTAATCCTCTTTGATAAATTTAACTTGAGCTAAAAAAACTTCAACCCTTCTCTGAGCATAGATTCAGACAGTTAAGATCACAAATGCTTTAAAAAAGTGCCAGTATGATCTGTGACTGACAATCTGCAATTTATTTATTGTTAAAAGGCTATTTATGTCAGACCTATTCACCTTTACCGTTACCAATAAAACCGAACTGGCAATTACAGAGTTGTGGGTATCTGTCGATGATCAAGAGTGGGCTTCATTTAGCTTGGGTGAGTCAGGGATTCCATCAGGTGAAACAGCAACAATTGCTTGGGCTGAATATACGAATGGTTCCCCCTGTGAATGGTACATCTCTGCTGTATTTGAAGATGAATCAGAAACTGAGTCAGCCCTATTTAACTTTTGTAAAGAACCAGCTTTAACAATCGGATAAATTCCCCACTGCGATCGCTATAAAGCGGGCGTGTACGCCATCGCGCTTGACAGATGATTGCATATCGGCTATGGACATAAAAATAAAAGCCCTAGCTCGAAAGCATCTAGCTGGTGCTTGATATTATAATTGGTCAGATTTTGCGATCTGTATTATGGTTTAGCGTTCGCACAGGTAACGGGAACATGGCCAACCCCAGTATTTCCAGATGCAGGCTGGGCTATCAGTTCAATTTCTCCGGTTGCTGTGCGAATGAATCCAGTTGCTTCGATGATGGCGGAATGTGGAATTATGGGGTATAGGGTGTGAGCGATAGGTTTACCTTGCCCTTGAAATTCAGAGACATCACGAATGTCGTTCCAGGGGCGATCGTTCCCTACCCATTCGTTTGGGTTGGGCGGCAACCCCTCGTCCCGTGGCCACAAAACTACTGCCTTGAGCATTGCACCCTGTCGCAATCTGTTGACTAGCGTCTACGAAATTCACAGGCAGTTGCACGACTCCAGCACTTGGATCTACACCCAGATTATTAATCTGCACCGTCCCGCTCACACCAAATTGTGAACTGGCGGTAATGTCACTATTGGGCGTGTTTTGCGGCTGAAACTGGAGTCCAAAGATGCCCTGAGAAGTAATGCGGATCTTGCCGCCATTCCCAGTAAAGGCATTGGCGCGAATATCACTGTCCTCAGACAGCACGCCGATGATGAACCCATTGGGGATATTGATCGTAATGTTGCCACCATCGCCCCCCGTTTGAGCAGTGCCTGCGGTAGTAGAAATCAAGCTATTGCGCCGTAGCAACAATAGATCGCGTACATCCAGGGTAATGTTGCCCCCTTGAGTGCTGGCAGTTTCGGCAGTGAGCGATGCGTTCTTATCAAGGGTGATTTGATTGGCTGCAACCGAAATATCCCCGCCTGCACCACTGCCTAAACTCCCTACTGCGATCGCCGCCTCATCCTGGAACAAAGCTGTTTTTGCCCCCACTGTGATGTTGCCGCCCTTGCCCGTAGAACCCGCAGTGGTGGTGGCGAATAGTCCAGTACCAGCACCATTGAGAGTTAATTGGTCAGTTAGGTTTAATCTAATATCCCCTGCGGCTCCACTGCTATTCGTATTAGAAGATACCCGCGCTCCCTGACTCAAGTTGACGCGATCGGCAGCAATAGTCAAATTTCCGGCGTTGCCACTGCCAGAGGTGGAAGCAGATAGTTCCACCCCATTGTTAAGGGTCAGTTGTCCTGTGGTGAGGTTGATATTGCCCCCTGCACCACTGCCTAAACTCCCTACTGCGATCGCCGCCTCATCCTGGAACAAAGCTGTTTTTGCCCCCACTGTGATGTTGCCGCCCTTGCCCGTAGAACCCGCAGTGGTGGTGGCGAATAGTCCAGTACCAGCACCATTGAGAGTTAATTGGTCAGTTAGGTTTAATCTAATATCCCCTGCGGCTCCACTGCTATTCGTATTAGAAGATACCCGCGCTCCCTGACTCAAGTTGACGCGATCGGCAGCAATAGTCAAATTTCCGGCGTTGCCACTGGCAGAGGTGGAAGCAGATAGTTCCATCCCCCCATTAATAGTAAATTGCCGAGTGGTTACACTAATATTTCCAGCATTGCCACTGCTGCTAGTTTCGGCAGTTAACTTGCCTGCCCCTGTCAGGGTAATCGTGTCTGGAGCAGTGAGAATCAAGTCGCCGCCCTTGCCACTGCCATTGGTGGACGCAGAGATTTGGGATTGAGGCGCGAGAAATACATTTAAAGTCGGGTCATTGGCATAGGGATTGAGCCGCAACGTGCCAGCCGGAGCTTGTCCTTGGGTATCGGCAAACACTCCAACGATACCCGCCAGATTCATTTGGGAGGCATTGAGAGTAATGCTGCCACCACCTTCGGTATTAGTTGCCGTGGCGCTTGCTGTGGCAACAATGCGGGCGTTATCGGACAAATTGACACTGGGGGTATTGATTATAATATCCCCAGCTTTGCCTGCATCGGTGGCTGCTACCGAAAGGACGGGGGCAGCGCCTTGCACTTGTGCGATGTTCACGGTTGTGGGCGCGTTCACGGTGATAGTGCCACCCTGCCCACTGCTTTGAGTGGCCGCGGTAATCTGGGCGTCTCCAGTAACGAGAACGGTGGGGCTGTTGAGGGTAATGTTGCCCGCTTTACCAGCACTGCTGGTGATGGCAGAAAGACTGCTACCGTTGGTGAGGCTGATGCCCTGCCCAGTGGTGACGGTAATATTCCCCGCATTACCGCTATTGCTGGTGCTGCTGAGAATTTGACTCTGGTTGAACGTCGCCAGTCCAGGGCTGGTGAGGGTGATATTTCCAGCGGGGTCGCTGCCTTTGGTGTCGCTTTCAATCCGGCTATTGGTGAGAGTAAGATTCCCATCGCTGGTAATGTTGACATCGCCCGATCGCCCTGTTCCACTAACCGGAATTGTAATTTTCCCTGTAAATGGGGTGTCTAATGTCACCTGTTTATCGGTCAAAATTACGGTATCGGCGAGCGCTAAATCTGCCTGCCCATTCACCGCAACTGCCCCTGCCTGTGCAGAGGAAGATGCCGTCAGTATTTGCAGTCCAGACACCTGGTTTTTTGCGTCTAATGTGACATTTCCGCCAGTGTTTGCGGTTCCTTGGGGCGCAACTGAAAAGGTATATAGGCTACTTCCCTCTCCAATAATATTCCCATTCTGTGCAGAAAGAGCGATCGCGCCGCCATTGCCACTATTGCCAGTTATTGAGTACGACAATGAGGACAAATCGCTATTATTGGTGAGGTTGCCGTTGGTTGTTGAGAGGGCGATCGCGCCACCATTACCACTATTGCCCATGTTTGCTAACGAGTATGAGGACAAGTCACTGTCATTATTGTTGGTGAGGTCGCCGTTGGTGGTTGAGAGGGCGATCGCGCCGCCATTACCACTATTGCCCCGAAGTGAGATTGAGACTGAGGTCAAGCTACCATTGTTGGTGAGGTCGCCATTGTCGGTAGAAAAGGCGATCATCGCGCCATTGCCACTGTTACCACTGTCTGAGTATGAGTATGAGTTCAAGCTACCATTGTTGGTGAGGTCGCCATTGTTGGTAGAAAAGGCGATCGTCGCGCCATTGCCACTGTTACCACTGACTGAGTATGAGAATGAGTTCAAGAAGCCATTGTTGGTGAGGTCACCATTGTCGGTAGAAAGGGCGATCGCGCCGCCATTGCCACTATTGCCACTGTTTGATGACGAGTATGAGGACAAGGCACCATTAGTGGTGAGGTCACCATTGTCGGTAGAAAGGGCGATCGCGCCGCCATTGCCACTATTGCCACTATTTGATGACGAGTATGAGGACAAGGCACCATTGGTGATGAGGTTGCCATTGTTGGTAGAGAGAGCGATCGCGCCGCCATTGCCACTATTGCCACTATTTGATGACGAGTATGAGGACAAGGCACCATTGGTGGTGAGGTTGCCATTGTTGGTAGAGAGAGCGATCGTCCCCCCATCTCCCCCAGTTGGATTGGATACGTTGATACTGGCAACGTTAATAGCTCCAGTGCCAGCAACCAGGCTAACGACTCCCCCAACGTTATTAAACGGTTGCACCCCTACATTGCCCAAGAGCGTGATGCCACTAGAAACCGTGCCTGTTGTATAGGCAGGCGGACTGTTTTGATTGTTGCCGCCATACACCAAATTGGTTTGCCCAGAGCGGATGATCAACCCCGGACGAGCACCCAAAATGGCATCGCGCCTCACAAACGTGGAAACGGTATCAGGGGCAGTAATCGTCACATTTCCCTGAATCTGCACATTGCCTAATGACTCAATTAGCAGAGACGCACCCGTATATCCACCTGCAATATCCACATCGCCCGTGCTGCTAATAATTGGATCATACAAACTGGTGAAACGGGCGGGTTGTCCTGATTGACTGCGGATTTGAAATTCACCTCCACTGAAAAAATGGGCATCACCTGAAATCGTGCCATTGCTGACTAAACTCAATTTGCCGAAGCTCTGAAACCGGGATTGGAGATGATTCAAGGTAAAAATATCAACGCCCTGATTCCCTTGAATCGTTAAGTCTCTGCCTGCACTGGCGATAAACGGAGTGGTAACGGCATCCCGAATTTGTACCGTCTTTTGAGCGTTCAAGGTGACATCTCTGCCTGCCACCAGTTGCCCTTGCAAATCGAGGTGGCTCGCTTCCAAAGTCAGGTCTTGTCCGGCAGTAAGATTCCCCCGATTAACAATCGTAGAATCAGGTGGAATGCTGCCCCTTTGCAATCCTAATGGCACGTTGATGGTTAGTAGCGGTGGTGCTTGGGGACGCATGGCGCTGAACTCACTGCCATTAGAAAACTTGAAACTGCTGGCAGTGCTGGCAACAAAGGAACCGCCGATGTTTAACTGGGCATTGGAACCAAAAATAATCCCGTTGGGATTGATCAAAAACAGATTGGCAATCCCATTGGCACGAATCAGCCCATCAATACTGGAAAAATTGGTTCCAGTCACCCGCGTTAAGATATTTTGAATCGATGCCGAATTATTGAAAAACGCCTCGCCGCCCGTGGGAATGGAAAACTCGCGGAAACTGTGAAATAAATTCACGCCCCGGATTGTGCCCCCGTCGATAGTACAAATTGTGCAGCCAGGAGTGACCTGGGAATTTACTGGAAGTGTGCGGTCGGGAACAATTTGAGCGAGGACGGGGGTGGAAATCAGACAAGTAAGCAGGAAACTACTAAACTCGCACACCAGAGAAGCTAAATGTTGCATCTTAGTTGGGTTGGAGTTTGCAAGAACAAAAGGGAGGAGCGGGTGAGAGGTTTTCAGCCATTACTCAATTAGCGATTTTACTCAAAAGGCTATTCTAAATATGGTTCCCGCTTCAGGTTGCAAGTGAACATGGTATAGAAAAACTTTGCTGATTCCATAGCCATTAGTGGTAAATTATTGCTCCAACGTACTGATCGCTCTCAACCTAAAATCGGATGCTGAGACTGCGTAGTTTACCGCCGTAGGCATCGCATTCACTATTTCAGATTTTACGATCGCAATTCCTCAAAATACTTAAAGCCACCGCCTCCGCCACCTTAATCCCATCGATACCCGCCGAGAGGATTCCCCCTGCGTATCCCGCTCCTTCCCCAGCCGGATAAAGACCGACTGTATTTAAACTTTGATAATCCTCTTTGCGCTTAATCCGAATTGGTGATGACGTGCGGGTTTCCACCCCAGTCAACACGGCATCGTCCATCGCAAATCCTTTAATTTGTTTGTCAAAAGCGGGAAGTGCTTCACGGATGGCGGCGATCGCATAATCTGGTAAACTCTGGCTCAAATCACCCAAATGTACCCCAGGTGTATAAGATGGCTTAACTGTACCCAATGCTGTAGAGGGGCGATGGTTGAGAAAATCACCCACCAACTGCCCTGGAGCTTCATAAGTCCCACCGCCCAACTCAAAAGCTCGTTCTTCCAAGCGCCGTTGCAAGTTAATTCCCGCCAAGGCATTTCCAGGATAATCTCCGGGGGTGATGCCCACAACGATCGCACTATTAGCATTGCGCTCATTGCGAGAGTATTGGCTCATTCCATTGGTGACGACTCGCCCCGGCTCGGATGCGGCTGCAACTACCAAGCCCCCTGGACACATACAGAAACTATAGACGGAACGACCATTTTGGCAGTGGTGAACCAGTTTGTAATCGGCAGCACCTAAAAGCTTATGACCAGCTTGAGCGCCGAAACGACATTGGTCAATGAGATACTGGGGATGTTCCACCCGAAAGCCGATGGAAAAAGGTTTAGGCTCAATGTAAACCCCGCGATCAAATAGCATTTGGAAGGTATCGCGGGCGCTGTGACCCACCGCCAGAACTACATGATCACTGGCGATATATTCCCCACTAGCAAGGGTGACTCCCCGCACCTGTCCATTTTCGATGTTGATATCTTCCACCCGACTTTGAAAGCGAATTTCACCACCGAGGGATTCGATTTTGGCACGCATACTTTGAACGATTCCGACCAGTTTGAAAGTGCCGATGTGCGGTTTGTTGATATAAAGAATTTCCGGTGAGGCTCCTGCATTCACGAGTTCGGTTAGTACCTTGCGCCCATAATGTTGAGGATCTTTGACTTGACTGTAGAGTTTACCATCGGAGAATGTACCTGCACCACCTTCGCCAAACTGGACATTGGATTCTGGGTTGAAGTCTGATTTTTTCTTCCAAAAGTTAAAGGTATCAACGGTGCGATCGCGGACTTGTTTGCCACGTTCTAAAATGATTGGGCAGAAGCCCATTTGGGCGAGCATCAAACCTGCAAACAAGCCGCAAGGCCCTGTACCAATGATAATGGGGCGAATCGCCAAATTGCTGCTAGCTCGTGCCACTGGGCGATAATTCATGTCTGGCGTGGCAATCACATGGGGATCTTTTTTCAGGCGCTTGAGTAGATAAGTCTCCTGAGTCGTTTCTACATCCAGAATATAAACAAGGGTGATCTCTTCTTTCTTACGGGCATCATAGCTACGCTTGAAGATGGAATAGCTGATCAATTCTTCGGCTGTGATTTGCAGCTTTTTGAGGATGGCAGACTTGATCTCATCTTCAGGATGATCAAGTGAGAGCTTTACTTCTGTTAGTCGTAACATAGCGAGGAGAAATTCATACTGTCTATCAAAATATTAATCAAAATCAGCGAATTTTAGATTTTGGATTTTAAATTTTGGATTGTTGGCGGAGCCTCTCGTAGAGAAGATTTAAAATCCGTCTTGGAAAGTTTACTCAAGTTGGCAGAGCCGCCCACGCAACTTTACGCAAAATTAAAAAAGATCTAAAAGCGAACAGCGTCCCCAAGAATTGCCTCCCAATTTATACTCACTCTGCCAGAAGTAAGCTACGTGCAATAAATCTAAAATTCAAAATCCAAAATTGTTAGGCATAGGGTCAATCTAAAATCTAAAATCGGTTGACAGCCGCCTCTAACATTCGTATTGTCCCAAGTTCAGCATCTATTTCCACTTCTACACCGATTGGCAAGGTAAATTTATCCTTAATATGACCAATCATTGAACCGTACCAAGCAGGAATACCTAAAGGAAGTATGTGATCTTGCAATACTTGCATTAAGGTAAATGAGGGTTCATCTCCAAGACTACAATTAGTGCATTGTCCAAAGATAAAGCCAGCAATTTGATTAAGTATTCCAGCAATTTTTAACTGTGTCAGCATCCTATCTACACGGTAAACATCCTCGCCAATTTCTTCCACAAACAGGATGCTTTTGTTCCAGGAAGGTAGGTAAGGTGAGCCTACCATCGCTGACAGCACTGATAAGTTTCCACCCACAAGTTTACCCTTGGCCTTTCCCGGTGCTATTATCTCCACTTGCACTTCGCTAGGGTTGAGATTTTGCATAATCACCGCTTCAGCATTAAATAGGATGCGCTTGAAGTAATCCACTGTAAATTGATTCCAGGTAGATGTGGCAACTGGCCCATGAAAAGTAATCATTTGACTACGGGCATTAATAGCCAACAACAGCGTCGTAATATCGCTGTAGCCCATGATAATTTTCGGATGGGAGCGGATCAGCGAGTAGTTCAGTAAGGGTAAAATGCGATTACAACCCCAGCCACCACGCATGGCAATAATTGCTTTTATGGAGCGATCGCTAAACATTAAGTTTAGATCATCAGCGCGATCGGCATCTTTACCCGCTAAATACCCGTAACGGTCTAAAATATGCTTCCCCTGCTTGACTTTTAATCCTAATTGTGAAATTGATTGCTGGGCTGCTTCGATGTCTTTGGCGTCAACGATACCCGCAGGGGCGATTAATCCTACAGTATCGCCCACTTGCAGGTGGGGCGGCTTGCGGATGGTGTTTGGAGATGGTTTACCTTGGGCGGTAAGTGATCGTATTTGGGTGGCTAGGGTAGCCAGTCCACAGGTTGTAAGAAATTGCCGACGTTTGATAAGCATAACTATTGATTGAGATAGTGACGAATTTTAATAGGTTATAGTAACGTCTGAATAATTCATAAAAAGTTAGATCCCCGGCAACTTTTACGAAGTCGGGGATCTGGATAGCGGTATTTTTTACACATTAAATAGAATTGCGATACGTAAATTATTGTTGACTAATTTCACTCATGAATCATGCGGCGAAGATCGTCAAGTGTTGAAACTTTTCTACTTTACACAAAGCTGTAATTAGTAAGTGCTAAACTCACTAACTACAAGCTACAAAAATCTATAATTATCTGTGTTTACCTGATATTAATACTAAACCTATACTACCTTATCAACGAAACCATCTGAGTTTACAAATCCATTACTAGCAAATTTGCCATCAGTGTCTAATGAACCAGGGGTAGCATATTTAAAATCTGCATTATCAATTAGAGGCAAAAGATGGTCATATAATTGCATCGACTGTAAACAACTATTAATATTAGAGGCTGCTGAATTATATGCTGCAATATTTACTTCAACAACATTTAATAATCGCCGATTATTCGCAATTTTTTCTTCAGCTTCTTGTTGCAGTGTTTTCTCTAAATAAGCACGCGCCTGTGGGTATTGCTGCAAAATTGCATCTGCTTGCTGATCTGCCATTGGTAAGAACTGAGTTTTCAGAGTTTGATTGATGGTTTGACGGAAAGATTTACGAATAGTTTGGGAAACTTTTGGTTCAAAATCTAACTTTAATAATTGCCTAATTGCTGGTTCTGCTTCCACGATACTTTCAGCGTCGTAACCTTGAGAAGTTTGTAATAAAGTTTGGCGAAATTGATATATAGAAAAAGTGCCTTCATCATAAAATCTCGGACTTTCTCGCACGAAGCGATCGCACTCTACGCTAGCTGCACTCATCAGTGTTTGAGTAACTAGTTTTTCTAAAATTCTGATCTCTTGTTCAATTCTGGCATCATTATCTAATAAACTATACAAGTGGCGATAATATTCTGAATTGCGAATCTTTTCAATCAATCTCTGGAAAAAATTGGCGATTAATTGCTGAGAAGATTCGACCAAAATATCTTCTAATTGATTTGCTAAGTAATAAAATGCCTCTACTAAAATAGCAATTAAAGGTGCGGTAGCGTTGCGAGGATGGCTGATGGTTGCACGTCGATAAGCAGAAGCTACAGAAAAAGTATCTAGCAATTCATCTAAACGGCGAATCATTCGTGATTGCAATTGCTTAAAATCTGCTTCAAAAGCATCACAGGAGTTATTAATTATCTGGTTAACTTCTTGTGTGATATGCTCATTAAATTCATTACCAATTTGCTGGAGTTGCTGATTTAGGCGTTGCAACTCTTGCGCCTTCATAGTCTCAATTTCTTGGGGCTGACTATCTAAATTACGTTGTACACTCTGATAATGTTTCTTCAGTTTAATACAAACATCTTCCAAATCATCAGCAAGATTTTTAAATAATTGTGGGCGCTTTTCTTCCGTAAGATAGCGAGTAATAGCTGTGCGAAATTCTTCGTACCACTATCTTGAATTAGCTGTTCTATAAGTTCATTTCCCCAATCTCCCAAAATCCGCAGATAATTTTGATTTGGGGTTTCAAAGCCGTTAACAGAGACACGGAATTTAGTGGAAGACAGTTTTCCAGAATTTACACAGTAGTTGTTAAAAGCATAGATAAATTGTGGTGTTTCTTCCTTACCATTTAAACCTTTAATACTTTCTGCAAAAACAGAATCTAAACCAAATCTATCTCGTTGGCTTGTCTGTTTAATCTGACTGCCGTAAAATCCTAATAATCCACTCGTTTTATAAACTTTGCTTGAATTGCGAAACTGCCCACTAATTAAATCATCTAATCGTTGCCGTAGTTGGGTATTGTACCAAGCCTCATCGATCCGGTTGAAGATATAGAAAACGCGATCGCGTACTCCCCCATTCTGCCGCATTAATTCCAAAAGTTCTGTTTCTTCTTTTGTCATGTCACCCGCTGAAGCAGGTTTTAACACGCATACCACCGCCGAAGTATCAGGATGTTGAATTTTGGCATAAGTTAGTTGTGCATCTTTCTCTACTGGCGCATCTATACCAGGCGTGTCAATAATTACATTCCCATCTTGTAGCAGAGGATGATTACAGTGATATTCTATCCGCTTCAATACTGCACTATTACTACCACGACGGGCATATCCAGCCGCTTCCTTGAGATTGGAAAAGTGAAATTGATCCATTGAATATGTAGCATTATTAACCGTGTTGATGCGATCGCGGTTTGCTATATATCCCTCTAGTAATAAGATTAACGCCTTTGCCTGTTTTGCACGTTCTGATTTACTCTCACCACCTTCTTGCTGAATAATAGCTTCAGAATCTTGACGTAGCAAGTTAATTACATCAGCTTGGTTAATATTAGCTACTGTCTTAAATCCTAGCTGCTGATACAAATAAACTGCTTGTTCCCGAATCTCTGCTTCACTTAAAAACGTCAAAACAACACGTTCTTTATCTACTTCTGCATACTCAATTTTGCATTCTGTACCTGTCGCGTGTCCCTCTGCACTGTACAGTAATTCTCTCTCCAACAGTGCATTAATTAGCATTGATTTACCGGCACTAAACGCACCCGCAAACACAATCTCAAACTTTGGAGAAATCACCTTACTTAAAGAAGTTTGTACAGATGTAATATCTTGAGAACGTAGCGTTGGTTCTTGCTGTAAAAGTTGTAATATAAACTCAACCTGCTCTTTCAAATTTTGGCACTGAAGCGGTAAATCTGACATATTCAGCATCCTGACAATATTTATGTATATATTAGTAATATTTATTGTCTTGATGGTTCAGTAAAATTTCTGAGAAAATCTATGCGGTTTATTTGCTGGATATCACTTAATACCGTGTTCTGGCGGGGTGGGGTAGTGGGGATATTATCGTTACTCCAACAGAGATGATATGATTTAAGGCTCATTGATTCGTCTGATGCTACGAATGGTATCTTAAGCTTTTGTTTACGAATCAGCTCTAATGCCTCATGTTATGAAAAAACCCCCTCAGGATTTCTGAGGAGGGTTGAGAAGAGTATTTTTTCATCAAACAACTATGCAGGGTTAGGTTGAGTTCTGCTCTGGAGTAGTTGAATAACCGCTGCTTTTTCTAAAATTCCCACTAGAGAGCCGTTTTTACGAACTACGGGAAGCGCAGATAGCTTTTGTTGTTCGAGTAGCTGCACTACTTCTAATAGTGGTTGATCCGATTGGACTGTAGTAGATTGTGAAATTGGTTGCATTACTTCCCTAACTTGAGTTTCTGACCACATAGCTGTCGGAATGGAACGCAGGTTATCAACAGCGATCGCACCTATTAATTGTCCTCCATCATCAGTCACTAAAAACCGACGCCAGTTTTCTGCACTCATGACCCGCTGATCGGCAAACTCTCTCAGGATAAGATTAGCACAGACCACTGGGCTATCAACCGTTACAGCATCCTCAGCTGTTAAACCTGTAAGTTTTTCCTGCACTCTGGCAAATTGCGCTGTATTACCAGCATTCTGTAGCAAGAAGAAACCAATTAATAAGTTCCAGAAGTTACCCAAGCTGCCAAATAATAATAGTGGAACTATACCAGAAAGAACCGCTACCCAACCAAAGATTTGTCCAACTCGACTGGCAAAAACTACACCTTTATAAGGATTACCTGTAATTTTCCAAACAGCAGCTTTGAGGATATTACCGCCATCCAAAGGCAAGCCAGGAATCAGATTAAATAGTGCTAATGCCAAATTAACAGAAGCCAAAACACCCAGAATTGCTGCTAATGGCCCGGATGCAGCGGTAGCAAAACCAATAGCTGTAACGCTACCAAATAATAGTAGACTGACTAAAGGCCCGGCGATCGCAACCCAAAAAGCTTCACTTGGAGTTTTCGACTCTTTTTCTAAGCTAGCCAAACCGCCAAATATGAAGAGTGTAATTGATTTGACATCAATTCCCTGGCGAATGGCGACGAAACTGTGTCCTAATTCGTGGGCGACGACAGAGGCAAATAACAACAGCGCTGTCATCAATCCTAGTAACACAGCTAATCCCCCGGATAATAAGGGAAATTGCGCCGCCAGTCCACTGCTATAGCTCCAAGTTACTAAACCTAGAACTAAAAACCACGATGGATGGATATAGAAGGGAATTCCGAAGAGATTACCAACGCGAATTGTGCCATTCATGTCGTTCACCTTTGATTTGCGAAACGAAAAGTTAACTTTCGCTCCTCTTGATATCTCTTAGTGTAACTAAATGTTAAGTAGCTTTTAATCTTTGTAACTGTAGTGGTGTCCGTCCTTAAAGGTGCGGTTAGTGGTAATTTTAGCTTAGCGATCGCCTTACTTGGGCAAAGATGCTTTGCCGAATCTGAGAATATAGAACTTAGAGTGGTTAGTTTAGATAATCCCAACAGAATAAATGCTCATAGCTGACTTTATCCCGTTAAATCTCTCAAGATCGCTGCCAACCCTGACTCTTGTCGTGTAATGTTAACCAGCCCATCGACGAACTCACGTCTGATTACGACGTTGGCGAGGGTAACCCATGCGCCTCGCCGTAGTCGGTGAGTTGCTGCCCACTAATATTTAGATAAAAGCATCTACTCAATCTTCAAGTTGAAAGGCAAGCGGGCGTAAACCCCCTGTGGATCGTTCATTTTTTGCAGGATCCCTACTTCCTGTTGCAGTTTCTGAAATTCAGCGGTGAGGGGATTGGCTGATTTGAGTTGCGCCGACTCAATCCCCAAAGCAGTCCGCGCCTCTTCTGTTGCACGCCCAAAAAACCGTTCTCCGAAGCTGCTAGTGCGAGGATACTCTTGGACTTCCCAGTCTTCTCCTAGTTTCGCCTGCTTGGCAGCATATGCGATCGCAGTATTCAAACCACCAATTTCATCCACCAAACCAATTTCTTTGGCCGCCACACCCGACCAAACCCGTCCTTGAGCAATTTCTGCTACTTTTTGTTCTGGGAGTTTCCGACCTTGAGAAACTTTATTCAGAAACATATCATAAATTCGGTTCACACTGCGTTGATAAAGTGCCAACTCTTGAGGCGATTTCGGACGCGAAACTGTTTGACTATCAGCATAGCGTGCAGTTTTCACCGAATCCCAGGTAATGCCATTATCATTCGCCAGCTTTTGCCCATTGAATAGCATCCCAAACACCCCTATTGAGCCTGTAATCGTATTTGGTTCCGCAAAAATGCGGTTAGAGTCGCTAGCAATCCAATAACCACCAGAGGCGGCGACATCACCCATCGACACCACAACTGGTTTCGCCTCACGAGTTAATTTCACTTCTCGCTGCATGACTTCGGCTGCGGTGGCGCTACCACCAGGACTATTAATTCGTAATACAACAGCCTTCACACCCTTATCTTGTCGCAGTTTGTTGAAGATTTTCGCAAAGCGATCGCCTCCTATTTGCCCATCTTCTCCTTTACCATCGACAATCTCGCCCTCAGCATAAACAACGGCAATTTGATTTTTGGAGTTACGTTCTACACCCAAAGATTTGCCGGAAACTTGTGCGTAGCTATTCAGGCTAATTTGTCGGAATGTTTTGTCGTCTTTATCGCTATCTGTCAACTTTTTGAGGTCAGACACCACTTGATCGGGGTATGCTACTCGATCAACTAAACCGCTGGTTTTGGCTTGTGTGGATTCCAATAGTGCTTGATTATCTGCGATCGCCTGCAACTGTTCCGGTTCAATTTTCCGACTTGCGCCCACAGCAGTGCGCCACTCTCCCCAAACATCATCCAATAATTTCTGAGTTTGTTCGCGGTTTTCTGGACTCAGCTTTGTGAGGATAAACGGTTCAACAGCTCCTTTGAATTTCCCTACTCGCACGACTTGAACACCAATGCCATATTTCTGCAATGCTCCCGCTAAAAACATCGATTGTGAACTCAAACCGTTGACTTCCATCATTCCCAGAGGATTAAGTACAATGGAATCTGCTACTGAACTAAGATAATATTCCTTTTTACTCCAATCACTACCATAGGCGACAATCTTTTTCCCAGCAGCGCGAAACTCTTCCAGCGCTTTCCGGATTTCTTTAAGGGAGGCATAGCCGACGTTACTAACTTGGCTTGTGCTAGTTGCATCCAGGTAGATCCCGACAATTCGCGGATCGCGCCGCGCCTTTTCCAAAGTTTCCACAAGTTTGCGGAGTGATATCCTTTCGTCATCCACACCTGATATTGTGTTTTGAAACACTTCGCCAGTACTAGGTTCGCTATCAGTAATTTTCATCGACAAGTCAAAAACCAGCACTGACTTATCTTTCACATTTGGCCCACTATCTTTAGAGGAGGTAGCAGCCATTATCAGCAAGAACAGTCCAGTGGTTCCCAGACCACCGAAAATAATTAATCCTAGTAAGGTGCCAACTAAACTAGCAAAAGTTTGTTTGATAAAATTACGCATTAGTTATTAGTTATTGGGCATTGGGGAGCTACTGCGTTGCCGGGGTTCCCCCGGTTGTACCCCTACGGAGAAGCAAGCTAGCAAGAGCGTCTCCGACAGGAGAAGCAAGTAGCGTCGTAGGGCATTGACTAATGACCTACTTAATTTATTCTATGCGCTGTAAACTGTCAGAGTGCTTTAACTGATACAAGGTGGCGTTGCCAGTGCAAAATAAGACTGTAGTGATTTCAGCGATTAATACTTCAGCCAGTTCGGCAACAGCTGTCTCTGATGTTGCTGCTGCTTGCAGGAAGGGCATTGCTAAACCAGCTATATCTGCTCCCAAGGCGATCGCTGCTGCAATATCCAGTCCATGACGCAAACCTCCCGAAGCAATTAAGGGGACATTTGGAGCGATCGCTCTAATAGTTGTAATGCATTCTGCCGTCGGTAAACCCCAATCGGCAAAAGTCCTCCCTAAGCGACGTTGCAAGGGATTTTCTGCCCGTTCACTTTCTACCTTTGCCCAAGAAGTACCCCCCGCACCCGCCACATCAATTGCTGCTACCCCAGCGGCAATCAGTTTCTCGGCGATCGCTGCTGAAATGCCGTTACCAACTTCCTTCGCAATCACTGGCACTGGCACTTTAATGCATAATTTAGATATTTTGTCAAGCAAACCTCGAAAATTAGTATCCCCTTGGGGTTGAATGCACTCTTGTAGAGGATTAATGTGTAAAATCAGGGCATCAGCCTCTATAATATCAACTACCCGCAAACATTCATCTAAGCCGTACTTATAGTTAAGTTGGACAGCGCCCAGATTCGCAAATAGCAAAACATCGGGGGCATACTTGCGGACACCAAAAGTATCAGCTACCTGGGGTTTTTCTACCGCTACCCGTTGGGAACCAACACCCATTGCAATTTTGCAGTGTTGCGCGACTTGGGCCAAACGTTGGTTAATCATTGCGGCTTGTTCTGTTCCGCCAGTCATGGAAGAAATTAACAAGGGTGCGTCAAGGTGTTTCCCCAGGAAAGTTGTACTGATATCAATATCGTTGTGGTTTAGTTCGGGTAAGCAAGAATGGGTGAAGCGATAGCGTTCCAGTCCATTGGTGATTTGAGCACACTGAACATCTTCCTCTAAGCAGATGCGAATGTGATCGGCTTTGCGACTCTGAGTTTGTGCAGAGATATTGGTAGGGGCGTTCACTGGTGGGTATGGTTAAAAGTATTTGCGATCGCTATTGTTACATTGTCTGCAACAGTCTCTTTAATATCTATCTGGCTTTTGGTAATTTTGCGTCACTTAACAGCCCGTCGGAGACATCGCTGGGTGCTAAACATCGCTGAAATATCTAAATTCTATGTAGTAATTATGTACTACGTGGAAGTCCTATAACTGTTCAATTTAAGTCTCAAGGTTGCTTTGATTCTTTAAAAGTTTGTTGTGCTTGATTGTTTGATGAGCAATTAAACCTTATGTATACTTACTGGCATCAGTATTTATACGAAACTTGGAGAATTGAGATTCAAGTTCATAAACAAATTAATCAAAATAATATTTGTAAGAAAGCTTGGTAAACATACTCGTTTTTGATTGCGGATTTATACATCCAAAATTAAAGTGTAGAAGTGAAAGAAAAAAACGAAAACCTCAGATTTTTAAGTTAATTTCTTTGGTTTGAGTGTCAACATAATCTGTTCCCTATCTAACAACTCATTATGAAATTATCACTGAGAACCTTATCAATTAGTGCCGCGTTCATTGCTCTTTCTTGTGTGGGTATCAGCCCAGCATCAGCTGCCCCAACTAACCTACTCGTTAATGGCAGTTTTGAAGATCCAATTTTGGCTAATGGTACTTGGAATACCTATTCCAGTATCACCGGTTGGACTGCAACACCAAACGGCAAAATTGAAGTTCAACGTAATGCAGCTGGCTCTCCTTATGATGGTTTTAACCTAGTTGAGTTGGATAGTGATAATTATGATCCAAGCAAATTTAATGCACAAAACCCCTTAGGTTTATACCAAGACGTTGCAACTGTAGCAGGACAAGACTACACTTTATCTTTTGCCCACTCTGCTCGTCCAGGTACAACCGCCGCAGAGAATGTCTTTAATGTCTTGGTTAATGATGCCAGCAATGTTGGTAACATCTTCACGGAGAGTATTTCTGATGGTGCTGGTGGCTCAAATACTGCTTGGTCAATTTTTACTAAGACTTTCAAGGCTACCAGTGCACTATCACGGGTCCAATTTAACTATACGGGGCCATTAAATACTTACGGTTCTTATATTGATGATGTGAAGCTGGCAACTGCTGTTCCAGAACCCACTGCAATTACCGGAATCGTTTTAGCAGGTCTGGGATTAGTTACTTTGAAAAAGCGCAATGCTCTGAAGAAATCAGTAGTGGCATGACTGAGATATAATACTATCCCAACTCATAGTTTTAGATTGCCAAATTAATGTTCATGTTGACAAATTCATGTCAATCTTTTCCCCGATATGAAATTGTCAAGTAGGCCAAATAATTTGCCAGACAACAGCCGCCGCAGCCACCTTAGTGGTTGCGGCGGCTGCATTATGTCCAGTTGCTTAGGAAACGCTCTATAAATCAAACCCTACTTTCGGGTATAACGATGTTTCACCCCAATCGGGAAATATTCGGAATCACCCATTGGGGCTAATGCAACTTCTGGTATTTGATATTCTGGGGGAACATAGTTAGCAAACTCGCTATTTAGACGTAGTAGTTGTGAAAGAATGGAAGATGCGATCGCTTGCTTTAGAGCTTCACTACCCTCTACCTCTGGTGCTAACTCCACAACAACAGATAAAAATCGATTTTTGTCAGCATCTTCCTTCACCTGCAACACGAATTTACCTGTCACCCATTCTTGAATTACTGGTTGCTCTAATCCCACCGTCACATTTTCTGGATAAATATTTGCGCCAAAGTAGGAAACTGTAAAGTTAGAACGACCGAAGACATAAACGAAAGGTAGCTGATGAATACCTCTGGGTGAGTGTTGAGTGTCAAAACGGAGATTTTCGAGCGGATTAAATCCCCATTCAGCTAAAAATTGCAGCATGGCATCATAACTAATTATTCCGCCAGTATCCAAGATGTCATAACGTACTAAGGGAATACCGTTGTCTCCTGAAAACAGCAATTTACCATCTTGAACTTCAAAAAAGCGACTGCAAGGATCATACTGTACTAGTGTGGGTAAACGCGATTCCCCAAATAAAGCTCGAGCTACATCGGGCTTTTCTGCCAAAAAACGGCGAATGCAGATACTTAACGGTGTTTCATTCCCCAAAACTCCCGCATCCGCAGTGCCGTAGAGTGATGCAAAATCAGAGTAAGGATTTTGTGAACCAACTCTTTGAGCAACTAAACTCCGCCATTCTTCACTAAATACTTCTCCCGCCATCACTAATTTAATCTGATATTGCTGCCACTCCACACCACGGGCGATACCAGTATCAATCACATCTTTGAGGAATGGCGGGTATCCCAATAGCACTACTTGCTCAAATGAGGCAGCGCTTTGCGGGGGTTCCCCCCGTTGTAGCGACTGCCGTGCTGAACCTAGTTCCTCGACAACTCGCAAGATTTCTTCTTTGTTGTTACCAGGAGTAATTACAGTGATAGGATAACCTTTGCTAGCAAGATAACGACAGCAATTGGCGGTGAAAATTCCACCTACCCAAGTGCCCAAAGTGAAACAAATCACTGCTAGGGTACGTCGAGTATCTGCATGAAAACTATCGTGAAAAATCTGTTCAAAGCGTGTGGCGATTTGGAGTTCATCTGTGAAAAAACGCGGCCAAAATGTCGGTTTTCCACTAGAACCTGATGAAGCAGCTATCATGTCGCACCCTTGGAGTTGCCCGTCGCGGCACAAGTCAGCTAAAGGATAACGCAGTATATAATTTTGTTTAGCGATCGCTGGGAGTTTTTGAAACTCCTCTAAGGTTTGAATAGTCGCGGGATTAATTTCCCTTTCTGCTAAAAAAGCCTTGTAGGCTGGTACATTAGCCGCCACATCGTGAAATAAACTCAAAGCTGCCGAAGTTTGAGTGTTGAGATGCCGTTGTAATAGCGTTTCTAGGGGAGTAGACAAAAAATCTTCAAATGCTTTAATTGCTCGCTGCTGTTGTGATTTGCAGTTCATGACGCTTGTTGTTTATCCTGAAGTAGAACCAACACCGTTAAAATAATTCGTAATTCGTAATATTCGCCAAGGCGCGAGAAGCAAGCTACGTAATTAAGTTTTGCAACGGGGATAAAGACAAGAGCCACAAAACTTGCCACTTGTTAGTTGCTCTTGACTTAAACCCCCAGAATTTGTTACTTGCTGTCAGTATTTTAGCTGTTATCTAATACCCGAAAACGCCAGTGATTCTTAGCAACACGGATTTAATATCGGAACACCCTGCTCCTAAGATTTGGTAGGATATCCGAAAATGAGGTTAGACGCGTTGTAGTCACTCAATAAAACCTTAATTTATCCTTCAGCACCATGCAGCTCTATTGCAGTAAACAACACACAAATAATGGTAGTAACCGCTTTTGTACCCATTGTGGTGAGCCATTACCTCTTGCTGTGGGACAGGTTGTGGATAATCGCTATCAAATTATCCGTCATCTAGGGCAAGGTGGCTTTGGACGCACCTATTTGGCTGAGGATAGAGATAAATCTCATCAAACATGTGTGCTGAAGGAATTTGCACCCCAAGTACAAGAACAGCAAGATTTACAAAAAGCTAAAGAGTTATTTGAGCGAGAAGCAAATGTTCTGAAAAAACTCCAGCATCCACAAATTCCGCGTTTTCACGCCTCGCTACAAGTGAAGATAGGCACTAAAGATTTTTTCTTTCTAGTGCAAGATTATGTCGATGGTGACAATTACTACCAATTATTAGAACAGCGTCAGAGTCAAGGAAAAGCCTTCAGTGAAGAGGAAGTAATTACCCTACTGCAACAGATTTTACCTGTGTTATCCTACATCCACTCACAAGATGTGGTTCACCGTGATATCTCTCCTGATAATTTGATTTGGCGGCGTTCTGATAATCTGCCAGTGCTGATTGATTTTGGTGGTGTTAAGCAATTGCCAGCTTCTCAAGGTTTTTGGCGCACTAAGCTGGTTGGAAATAATACTTTGTTGGGTAAAAAAGGCTACGCCCCAGAGGAACAACTACGGCAGGGAAAAGCATTTTTCAGTAGTGATTTATACTCTTTAGCGGTGACGACATTGGTGTTGCTCACAGGAAAAGAACCGCAAAAATTATACGACAGCTATCAGGGAATTTGGGGATGGGGAAAGGAAATCCGAGTTAGTCCCCAACTGGAAGCGGTGTTAAAAAAGATGGTGGCTTATAAACCGAGCGATCGCTACCAACGAGCCGAGCAAATCCTCAAAGATTTACCATCGCAAACTGCGACTAAATCCCCAGGTAATTATATTACCACCAAGATCAAAACGATGGTAGTTGCTCCGGGAAGACAACGCGCTAGTGCTGTTGTGAGTAGATTCCAGAATAAAACGCAAGCAATCGCTAAACCGATATCTTGGCCTGTTTGGATTCGACCTTTTGTAATCAGTCTAGGGGGAACAGCTTTAATTGGATTAACTTTAGCGGTGGGAAATGCAATCATTCGGAGTGTAACTTCAATCACTATCCCATCAATTTCCTTACCGCAAATTCCCCAGTTTCCAAATCCCAGCGGTAAACCAGTCAGCGACAAAGGAAAAAATGGCGATCTCCAGGAAATTACCAGTCGTCGTCAACAGCTAGAAATTACTGAAGGATTTTTTATTGCTCTTGTAGATAATTTATTTTATACAAAAAAACCGGAATTAAAAGGACGTAGCCTGACATCTAAACCTGAAGACGCTGGTTTACGAGATGAATGGTCTAGTATCGCTGACAATTTATTGGATAAACTAGAACAGGCTAACCTCAGTACAGCAGCTCGTCGGAAATTGGGTAAATATACTGCACAAGGTTACGAAACATGGAGACGGCAAGCGCGATCGGGGCAGTTTGGGAACTATACAATTGATCAACTGAACAAAGACACAAATGAAAAATTTGATCGGTTGTTTCCTGGTCAGCAGCGTGGGAAACTGAATCAACAGACTTTTGGTCAAATTTGGTATGCGATCGCATCTGATCAAGTCAGTAAAGTACAATCTGGCAATTAAGGGGATTGGGGAAGAGTGACTAATAAATAATGACTAATGACTAATGACTAATGACAAAATTATATTGTTCTAAAGGACATGAAAATTCCCCAAGTAGTCGCTTTTGTCTCCAGTGTGGTGAAAAGTTGTTGGATACGCCCATGAGTTATAGTATTCAACCAGGACTAACTTTAGGCGATCGCTATGTGATTGTGCGTCAAATTGGTCAAGGTGGCTTTGGACGCACTTATTTAGCTGAAGATGTCAACCGTTTCCGCGAACTTTGTGTTTTAAAAGAATTTTCCCCCCAAGTTCAAACCGCTTACGTTGTCCAAAAAGCTGAAGAATTGTTTGAGAGAGAAGCGAGTGTTCTTTATAAGCTGCAACATCCCCAAATTCCCCGCTTCCGAGAACTGCTTCGCCTGAACTTAGGGGGCAAAGAATATCTGTTTTTGGTGCAAGATTATGTAGAAGGGGAAACTTACAACTCGTTGTTAAATGCCCGAATACAGCAGGGGAGGCGCTTTACAGAGACGGAAGTGCGCCAATTGTTGCTTTCAATTTTGTCAGTGTTGGAATACATCCACTCACTAGGAGTAATTCATCGAGATATTTCTCCAGATAACTTAATGCTTCGCACTGTTGACCAACTGCCAATGTTAATTGATTTTGGCGGTGTCAAACAAGTAGTAGCAACCGTTGCTTCCCAATATTACCAACCCGGCGTAGTTGCATCTTCCCCATCACCAACCCTATTGGGTAAAGTAGGATTTGCGCCCCCAGAACAGATGCAAACTGGGTTAGTATCTCCCCACAGCGACTTGTATGCAATGGCCGCAACAATGCTGGTTCTACTGACAGGAAAACAACCCCAAGAATTAATTGATACCTACACTCTCAGCTGGCAGTGGCGACGGGAAGTTAGCCTGAGTCCAATTTTGGCCCAGGTATTAGATAAAATGCTATCTGCCAGACCAAGCGATCGCTATCAATCAGCCCGTCAAGTACTCCAAACCCTCAACCCGCCCCCAGCTAACTTTCCCCCAACTCAATATCCCACTGCACCACAACCCACATCCGCCACCGTCGCCGTCTCCCCACCTCCTCCACCCTCTCCATCCCCTTCATATCCCTCATCTCCCCCCCCTTCCTCTTGGTGGACACCGACCAGAACCTTCCTGGTGGCGGCGGTAGGGGTTGTGACTGTTGGATTAATTTGGTGGGGAGTGAATAGCAGGCGCGATGTCGGGGAAGTCCAACCTACTTCCACAGCCAGCCCAATTCCAACCAGTAACCAACCGACCGATCCCTTGGCGCAATATTCGCTAGCAGAACGGGAACGCAAAGAAAGATTAAGCGATCGCCGTCAACAGTTGGGTATTAATGAGAATTTCTACGTGAATTTGGTGAATCAAGTTTTTTGGGACAGAAATCCCAGTTTACGGGGACGCACTCTCAGCGATCGCCCTGAAGATCAGGGTTTGCGGGCAGAATGGGATAAAACAGCCTCAGAATTACTGGAAAAGCTAGCGCCACTGAGTTCAACTACACGCCGACAACTGGGAAATTATACAACTGCTGAACGCGATCGCTGGAAAGTGGAAGTCAACAAAATCAACGTTGGTAGTCGTTCTTTGTCTGATTTGGGAGATGCTGCTTTCTTAAATGTATTCCCTGAGCAGCGTGGTAAAAATTTTCGAGTTCAGCCGATTGGACAAGTTTGGTACGGTTTTGTTAACGATCAACTCAGTGCTATCCTCGCCGGTAGCGCTTTTGAGAAACTTGTCTTTGAACCGGGCGCTATCAGCAAAACAGTCAACGGTACTCTCCAACCTGGTGGTGGTAAAGTATTCATTGCTGGACTTGCCAAAGAGCAATCTTTGGACTTGAAGCTACAAGCAAATTCTCAAGTTTTGTTATCAGTCTATTCACCCTCTGGCAAAATCAAACTTTTAGAAGATTCTACCCAGCGTAGTTTGTCAACTAAATTACCAGAAAAGGGATTTTACGAGTTTGTCGTGGTTTCCACAGCATCGAAACCAGTAGATTATCAACTCAACATTACAGCGGAAAATCCCGTCCCTCCCCCATTGCCAACACCAACGCCCACGCCCACGCCTACGCCCACGCCCACGCCCACGCCTACGCCAATTCCTACACCTACACCAACTCCTACAGAAATCCCCACTCCTATACCGACACCGACGCAAGAGACAACGCCACAGTAGAGAGTTATCCTCTGCATCTGGAGCGTCTCTACGTGAGATAAAAATTATGTCTTGTCCACAACGCCTAAACGCAACGCAATCCGTTTGTATTTCGTTGCTTCATAGGGTGTACCTCTGTGCATCACCTGTGAGTTGTCCCAAAGAATTATATCTCCTGGCTGCCAAACGTGGGAGTAGACTGGTGTGCAGGCTAGAACAGTCCCAAATAAATCCTCCCAGAAACGTTTTGCTTGCTCTGGTCTGTCTTCCATCCCAACTGCGATCGCAGTGTCCGAACCTAGATATAATCCTTTTTTACCAGTGACTTTGTGAGTAGACACTATGGGATGTACTTTCTTCGGTACATCAGTCTCTACATTGGTACTCTTAGAAAACATTGGTGGTGAGTGATACATCGACATCTGCTTTAACTGCTGCTGATGTTGATGATCTAGGTTATTATAAGCCTCTATCATGTCGAGGAACTCTGTGGTGTGAGGCTGCCCATTTACACCTTCGGCAGGCACTTCCACACCATAAAGCATGACAACATATAGTGCGTTCATATCTAGTCCCTCTGTGCGGGGAAGGCCATCTTTATCATGATGCCATTCCCAAGCAATCTTCCCTACTGCTGTTTGAGTAAGCCCTTTGGGATTACCCAAAACATTCACACATTGGCTTTGGAGGTCTGGACTGATATCGGGATCTAATGTTTTGGTTTTGGAATAGCCAAACATTAAGTCACCAAAGGTCTTCCTGGCAAATTCTTCTAACTGCTTTGCGGTGAGGTCTTGCTGTCTAACTACCACAACGCCGTGTTTCCAAAGTGATTCTTTTAATTCATGCGACTCTAGATTTGTGAGGTAGCTAAGATTGCAACCCCGCAGCACTTCAACTCCGAGTCTTGGTTGGTGTTTAGTTATTGGAGTCATTGCTATGTAACTATTTTTGGAGCAAACTATATAGTCAATTAGTTTAGATAGGAAATTTGTCTAATAGTATCTTACCTAAGAAAGTTGGCAAGTAAAAAAATATTGTACTAAAGTTTATCCCATAAGTTTAACCTAAGTACAATAGCTAAAATCCGACAAAAATAGACTACTTTCTTACAAATAAGTGTGTGAAAATTTATAACTATGTCATTGCGAACGGAGTAAAGTGAAGTGAAGCAATTGCAAGGGTTTAGAGCATTTTACATTCCGTTACATAGTTAGGTTTATTTGAGCCAACCGACTTACCACTGTGCCTCGTGCGTTATTGGGCGTTGATTATAAAGATTATTCTATCTGTCTGGGCAAATTCTTTAATATACAACCAACTTGTGGAGAAACTGTTGGTAATAAAAGCAAAATTATCAAATGTTTATATCAGATTGAAGATGATAACCCTAACTCTAATTCGATGGAAGTGATTATGTTAGTTAGGTTTTATAATTATTGTCATTAATCTCTGAATTAGGAATTAACCTACTTTGATTAAAGCGTGTCACTACCCGTGGTTTCAAAATTAAAATTTCCAAATTTAAACGAAAAAATTCAATCTATAAGTCTGAAATTAGCGCACTTCTATTACTATCGTCAAAGCAAAATCTCAAACGTTTGTCTAGATAGACTTTTGTTGATTGAGATTTGTTTCAACGGTTTCTGTGGGTATGCGTAAGCCTAGCCCGCCGCAGCGAAAAGTGTATCGCGTCGTTTCCCGCCGTTGGCGCAGTTCGCCGCAGGCATCTGTTAGCGACTGTGGGTAGCGTCACTTTTCAAGACAGGCATCACTAATTTTCTGAACCCAAATAACTTATAGGACTCCGATTTGATTTTTGAAAACGTACTGAGACTGAAAAGGCTGTTTTATCAAGGTTTCATTTGAAATCTTGTTCAGAAATCAGACAGGAGTCCTATATATAAAATTTATGTAAAGTTTAAGTGTTATTAAGTGCAAAACTTTATGGAGAAATCTATAAATTAAACTTATCTATTGAACAATGCATTTCTTTAATAAAAAACTATTTTCTTTAATAAAAAAATATATATCATACCAAAAAATCTGATGTAGAAACTTGACTCAACACCCATACCGCGTTTATCTAAAAATCTCACAATGCTTACCAAAAGAATAAGTAGTTTTAAGCAAGATTTCATAAAGTTTATATATTTTGTCACATGCATATATTAATGTATTATCAATCGTCTTTATTGACATTTTTAAGATTTGGTAAATAAGTTGATGTGACCTTGTACTTCATGTTAATTAAATAGTTACAACGTCGGTTCAAAAAATTTGGAAAAATAACCAAAATATTTAACCTAATTACTTACCAAGAAAAACACAATACAGAAGGCAGAAGCAAAGAAGTATTAATGAAAACTTTAGTAGTGGGTCATTGCCCATTACTATAAAAAGATTTGTGTCGATAGCGCAGCGTTAGCGAGTCTTCTCCCAAAGGGAGACGCCAAGGGCGAACGAGCGTCGCGGAGAGTGCCATGAGACACAAGGGAGCCAGTGCGGTCTTGGGCTTTGCCCAAGTGGAGCATCTGGCGTCGTCCTTGCTTAAATCCCATGCTTTTAAACGTGGTAACATAGCTGCCTTCTGAACATTTTGGTAATTAATTAAGGGATTTTCAGGAAATAAATTATCTAATTTTGTCGGATAGACATCTCGCTCGTCCCTAACTAAAGGTGGGCTTTTCGGGTCGGATCATAATTAGTAGTTGGATATTTTTTTCTTTATAAGTTCCTAAGCAAATAATTAATGTTTTCTTCCCTTTAATTACGCAAAGGGCAAGTAATTTACATTGAACTGATGAATAGTTCTTTGACTAAGGCTGAACGTATTAGTAAGAAATTTAGGAGAAATAATATGGCATTTATTTTCGGCACTACAGGTTCTGACATCAGAAATGGGACTTTGGGAAATGACACGATAGTTGGTTGGGCTAGTGGTGGTAATGCAAAGAGTACCTCTGGTAACGATACCTTGAATGGTTTGGCTGGTAACGATTCCCTCGCCGGTGGGACGGCGAACGACAGTCTAATCGGTGGAGATGGCAATGACACACTTGATGGCGGCACAGGAAACGATACTCTAATAGGTGGTGCAGGCAGTGACACCTTCAAAGGCAGTCAGGGTAACGACAGCATTAATGGCGGAGATGGCATTGATACCGCAGACTATAGTCAACTAGGTCAAAGCATTACTTTGTCAGGTGTCGGAACCATTAAAAAAGCTGGGGGATTGGGGCAAGACCAACTCTTTAAAGTAGAAAAGGTTATTGCTGATGCTAATGTTGCCAACAACACCATAGATGCCTCCCAATCTTTGCCTGGGGTATCTATCACTGTTAACCTGCAAACCCAAAGTTTGGCTGCCAATAACGTTCCTGGTTTGGGAACATTGTCATTTATTGCAGTCAACTTTGATAATGTCATCGGCACAAATGCAAATGACCTGATTGTTGGCGACAATCAAAATAACCAATTATCCGGTAATAAGGGCGATGACACACTTGATGGCGGCACAGGTACTGACACCTTGAATGGGGGAGCAGGCAACGACACTTACATTGTTGACACTGCTGTTGATACCATTACGGAAGCCGCCAATTCAGGTACAGATATCGTTCGGTCTTCTGTCACCTACACGCTAGGCGCCAATCTAGAGAACCTGAGGCTGACGGGAACTAGCGCCATCAACGGAACAGGTAACAGTCTTAACAACTTCCTCTTTGGTAATACTGCTAACAACACTCTGAATGGCTCAGGAGGCAATGACACGCTAGATGGTAATTTCGGCAATGATATCCTCAATGGTGGCGACGGCAATGATAGTCTACAAGGCGGGCCAGGCAATGACATACTCAATGGGGGGCCTGGAAACGACACCCTCATCGGTGTTTTCCCCGGTAGTCCGCTTCCACCTGGATTAGGGGAAACTGATAACTTGATTGGCGGGGCTGGGGCAGATACATTTGTCCTGGGGGATGCTGTAAATGTTTTCTACGACGATAACAACACTACCAGTCCTGGTTTTGAGGACTTGGCTACTATTATTGACTTCGACTCTAGCCAAGATCAAATTGAACTCAATGGACTTCCACAGGACTACCTCCTGCAAGTTGTTGGAGGCAGCACACGAATATTCTTAGACAAACCGGGAGCAGAGCAAGATGAGATCATCGGTGTTGTGCAGGGGGTAGTGGGTCTCACACTTAATAGTGACAACTTTACTTTTCTATGAGCGGGAAAATACTGGAGAGGGTACAAACAAGGCACTGGAAAGGGCTGAAGGATTAGGTTCCTTATTATTAGGCTCAAACGTTAATCTTTTAGCCTAGTTAGCAACAGTTCAACCGGAGGGCAATCCCGATTTCGACTTTTTTACATTTTCTTTAGCAACTTGGTGAGGTACAGATGATTTTAGGGGCACAGCAGTGCTGTGCCCCTACCTGTATACTTCATATACCTGCAATCTGCTGTATATAAAATTTATGTAAAGCCTAAGTGTTATTAAGCGCAAAAATTTCTGGATTAATATATCAATTAAACTTATATATTTTATAATGCATTTCTTTAATAGAAAATTATCTTTTGGTAAAAAAATCTGATGTTGAAACTTAACTTAACAACGATACCACGTTCAGATGAAACACCTCCCAACCTTCACCAAAAAATCAGTAGTTTGAAATAATATTTCATTAAAAATTACATCTATATTTCAATGTCTTATGAAGCGAATTTATTAATATTTTGAAGATTTGGTAAAGAAGTTGACGTAACCTTGTACTTCATGATAGTTAAATAATTACAACATGGGTTCAAAAAAATTTGGAAAAAGAACCAAAATATTTGATTTGATCTAATTACTTAATGCGATGTGCGACTTATTCTTCAAACCTCGCTTCCATTCCTGTCCCCGAAGCGGAAAGAGGCTTTAAGTCTTACTCCCCTTATCTTCTCTACCTTGGGCTGCACCAACGAGAGGCTACGCGAATGCGAACGGCACGCTGCGCGAACGTAGAAAATGGGTTTGTGGTTAGGTTTGAGAGAAAGTCGCACACCGCGTTACTTACCATTTGGGTAATCAATTAAGGAATTTTCAGGAAATAGATTATCTAATTTTGTAGAGTAGGCGTCTTGATCGACCGCAACCAAAGGCGAGCTTTTCGGGACAGCCCACAATCGGTAGTTGGATATTTTTTCCTTAGAAGTTATTAACCAAATAATTAATGTTTTCTTCCTTTGATTACGCAAATGGCAAGTAATCTAGATTGAACTGATGAATAGTTCTTTGACTGAGGCTGAACTTACGTATTAGTGAGAAACTCAGGAGAGATAATATGGTATTTATTTTCGGCACTACAGGTTCTGAAACGATAAATGGGACTTCGGGGAATGACACGCTAGACGGTAATTTCGGCAATGATATCCTCAATGGTGGGGGCGGGAATGATAGTCTACAAGGCGGGCCAGGCAATGACATACTCAATGGGGGGTCTGGAAACGATATCCTCATCGGTGTTTGGCCTGGTAGTCCGCTTCCACCTGGATTAGGGGAAACTGATAATCTGATTGGCGGGGCTGGGGCAGATACATTTGTCTTGGGGGACGCTGTAAATGTTTTTTACGACGATAACAGCACTACAAGTCCTGGTTTTGGGGACTTGGCTACTATAAATGACTTCGACTCTAGCCAAGATCGAATTGAACTCAAAGGACCTCCACAAGACTACATCCTGCAAGCTGTGGGAGGCAGCACACGAATATTGTTAGACAAACCGAAAGGAGAGCAAGATGAGATCATAGGTGTTGTGCAGGGGAAAACCAATCTCAGACTTGATAGTGATGACTTCCTTTTCAATGAGCGGGAAGATGCTGGACAAGCTACAAACAACACACTAGCTAATGCTGAAGGGTTGGGTTCTTTATCATCAGGCTCAAACGTTAATCTTTCAGCCCAAATCGCAACAAGTCAACCGGGGGGCAATTCCGATTTCGACTTTTTTAAATTTTCTTTAGCAAATCCAGGAACTGTCACTATCAGGACAGTGACATCGGGAGATACAATTCTCGGACTCTTTAACGGTACTGGAACTTTATTGCAATCTGACGACGATGGTGGCGGTGGCGATTCGTCATTAATCACCAGATTCCTGGGTGCAGGTACGTACTCTATCTCAGTGAGTCAATATTCTTTATTCCCTAAAGATGGTGGAACTTTCTCTGCTAGTAGCAGCAGCATTGCGCCTGATCTTTCTTATACGCTAGGAGTTAGTGTGGCATAAGAACATTCTCAACTTAAAAAAGTACTGACATTAAAAAAACAGATTCAGAGATACTTTTCCTGTTGGCTAGGGGAACACGGCGACGTGTCCCCCTTTACCCGATAAGAGACTATTTATAAGTCCAGGCTATTTCATGAGTCAGAATTCAGAACTCAGGAGTCAGAATAAAACCATGAATTCTGTATGCCAATTTTCAGAATCTAGAGGCATTTAATCAAAGTCTGTCGGTAAATTTGGTTGGCGATAATGCTGGAAAAGTCGCGTGATTTGCGCCGGTGTAACACGTCCGATGGAAAGTTCTGGTAACGCATCTTCAGGGAAAAAACCTACTTCTTCAGTTTCAATACTTGATGATGGAGAACCACCAATAAGTTCACACTTAAAAAACAGCTTGTAGACATAAAACGGAAACGGTGGATGTCCCTGTTTATCTCTGTCATAGACTGCTAGTAGTTTGATAGCGCGGGCTTGATATCCAGATTCTTCATATACTTCTTTCACAACTACCTCACTGGGAGACTAGCCAACATCAGCCCATCCACCAGGTAAAGTCCAACAGCCGTCTGCTCTTTCCTTGACTAACAATATAGTATCATCCCGAAAAATTGCTCCTCGCACATCAACTTTGGGAGTTGCATATCCTACTTCACGGCTAAATAAATCGAAGACATAGCTGTGTTCTACATTTGAGTAAGTCGCCATAATTTCTGTAGCGATCGCTCGTAATTGTTTGTAGCGTTCGATATCAAAAGGCCCTTCAGAATAGGTTAGACCATTTTGAGCGATCGCTTGTAACTTTTGTGCCCATTCCAGCCATTTAGTTTCCACAGTTTTTCCAAGTTTGTGTATCTTCAATTCTTGCCATTACACTTTCACCTCCCCAATTTTGGTAGTATAGTTGCCAGAAATGCTAATAAATATAGTAAGGGTACGGTATACCGCACCCTTACCACAATTGTCAAAAACTACCAAATTTTTTCAGTAGCTTAAGAGTTAATTTTCTTAAGCATCATCTAAAGCCGCAATTCCAGGCAATACCTTGCCTTCAAGTAACTCCAAGCTAGCGCCGCCGCCGGTGGAGATGTGGCTCATTTGATCGGCTAAACCAACCTTTTCCACAGCTGCTACTGAGTCACCGCCGCCAATGATGGTAGTTGTGCCAGTTTTGCTAATTTCGGCGAGGGTATGAGCGATCGCTTCTGTACCTACCGCAAACTTATCGAACTCAAACACACCCATCGGCCCGTTCCAAATTACCGTTTTGGTATCTGCAAGGGCTTCTTGGAAAACTTTCACCGAGTCTGGCCCAATATCCAAACCCATACCATCATCGGGGATGTTCTCAATGCTCACAGTTGTGGCATTAGCATCGGCAGCAAACTTATCTGCTGATACGATATCCGTGGGTAACAAGAAGGTAACGCCGCGTTCCTTAGCCTTAGCTTCCAAAGATTTCGCTAGTTCTAGCTTGTCTTCTTCTACCAACGACTTACCGACATTCAAACCACGGGCTTTGTAGAATGTGAAAATCATTCCACCGCCGATGATCAGCTTGTCGCACTTTTCCAGCAGTGTTTCAATCACGCCAATTTTACTGGAAACTTTGGAACCACCGATAATTGCCGCCAAAGGACGTTGGGGATTTTCAATCGCGTTTTGCAGATATTCCAATTCCTTCTCAACCAAATATCCAGCCACAGAAGGGCTGAGGAATTTAGTCACACCTTCAGTAGAAGCATGGGCGCGGTGTGCAGTACCAAAAGCATCATTTACATAAAAATCAGCATTAGCTGCCAATTTTTTCGCAAATTCTGGATCGTTTTTCTCTTCTTCTGGGTAAAAGCGGACATTTTCCAGTAACAGCACTTGGCCATTTTGCAACGCGCCAACTTTAGCTGCAACTTCATCGCCAATGGAGTCATCAGTTTTAATCACTTCTTGCCCCAGCAACTCCGAGAGACGCTTGGCAACGGGAGTTAGGCGTAATTTGTCATCCACACCCTTGGGACGACCAAAATGGCTTGCGAGAATCACCTTAGCACCCTTCTGCGTCAAATCTCTGATGGTTGGCAAAGCTGCGCGAATGCGAGTATCGTCTGTAATGTTACCTTGATCATCGACAGGCACATTAAAGTCAACCCGCACTAAGGCACGTTTTCCAGATATATCAGCCGAAGATAAACTTGCTAAACTTTTTTTGGACACACCAAACTCTCCTGATTGCCTTTTTGTTATTGTTTTGAAAGTAGAACCATCCAGATTTTACCGGAGTCAGGGGTGTCCAGGTGAGAGAGATGTTTAAGACAGTACTATTTCCAATTGATCAAAGTCGGGAAACGCGGGAAGCTGCTGACGTGGTGACCAACGTAGTCAAAAAGTACGGCAGTCGCTTGGTGCTGCTGTCTGTGGTAGAAGAACCACCTCCAGATGCGCCTAGTCCAGATCCGATGGTGTCACCAGAGGTAGTTGCCAAACTGCTGAAAAATGCCCAATCTTTATTTTCTGGACAAGGAATTAAATCCGAAATCCTGGAGAGGCAAGGCAAACCAGCTTTTACTATCTGCGATGTCGCTGATGAAATCGGGGCCGATTTAATTATCATGGGCTGTCGGGGGCTAGGCTTGACTGAAGAGGGAGCAGATGATAGTGTGACCACTCGCGTGATTAATCTTTCCCCTTGCCCAGTGCTAATTGTGCCTTAGCAGTGGTCAAACAATTTTGGATTTTGGACTTCGGCTACGCTCAGTCGAACGATTTTAGATTAACCCCAGCAATTAAGTCAGGAGCTTGTCAATTAATTTTAAATTTATTCCACGTAGCTTGCTTCTCGTGGAGCGAGTAGAAATTTGGGGGCAACTCTACCAGACGCTATTCGTGTTCAGACCTTTTTAAATTTTGGTTTTTGAATCTTCTCTACGAGAGGCTCCGCCAACAATCCAAAATTTAAAATCTAAAATCTAAAATTTGGTCAGTGCCCAGGAGCCAGTGTGTTGCTGAGTACTAATAAATTTGTAGCGATCGCCAATAAAAAGTTCTGGGGTTGTTGTAACAACGCAAGTGGGAAAGGTTGCGCTAGATTCAGTGGTGCTAGGTACGGGCATCAAGATTCACTTTTCTGTTTGTCATTTGCATTTACAAATGACAAACAGAAAAATCTGAGCGCCGGCTGACGGCGCTCAGAACTTCAAAGACAAACCTTGTGTGTAACATGCAATGTTTATTTGCCTAAGAGCTTAAAAGCGATAGTTGCGATCGCGCACCCACATACTAACTGGCACTGCGTTACCCTGTGGATCTACTTTCGCTTTTACCACAATGGGTGGTAGCTGTCCTCTACGGGCGCGTTGGGCTTGCAAGTCGTTGGTAATCTGCCGCCGTTGGTTTTCTTTTATGTAATATGTTTCCAAGCCGTAGTTAACAGAGCCATCCTGATAAACACCTTTTAAGGCTACCTGATTGGCTCTAAGAGAATTGGGGCGATCGCTAGTCACTCGTAACGGTCTCCAAGCTCTAGGAACACCGCGACCAAAGGATAGTTGCTCTTGCAAAATCACGTAGATGTTGGTTCCTTCAGGCAATATTCGGCCACTTCCACGACCTTTGCTGACTAATATTTGCCAACCAGGCAGTCTGCTCAAATTTGCGGTGCGGGATATGTTGTAATCTAACGCTAAGGTGTTACCTTCCAGCACATTGTTAGGATCTACAGGAACGGTTTGCAAAATCACCGTCTTGCCCGTCACGTCTGTATAAACTGCTTGGGCTGGTACTGCCATAATTAGCCCTGTTTGCAGCGCCAGGGGAGCTAATAACCGCCAAAAAGGTAAAGGCTTATTCGATTTTTGTTCAGTGGCAATCAAGTAATCCCGAAAAGTCACCTTATTGGAGAATTCAGCTTCGGGAGACAAAGGTTTATTTTTAGATTCAGGAGAACTATTAGTCATGAGCGTAGTCCTAAAAAGCAGAGGTCATGAGGAGGTCAAAAGTAACGAGATTAGGACTGACGCAGAGAAACTTTAAAAATTTTGACGCACAGAGATTTCAGAATTTTAGATTTTAGACTTCGGCTTCTCTACGAGACGCTACGCGAACGCTCAGTTGAACGATTTTAGATTTTTTTATTCAATCCAAAATCCAAAATTAAAAATCTAAAATTTTCACGGCTTCTTTCATCTTTTGCACTACTTCTTACTTGTAGAGCTACCACCAGGTAGGCGGCGTTCAAACCAGAGTCCAGCGCTAATTAAAGCGGAACCGCACAAGACAAATACTAGGGACTTGAAAAGTAAGTCGGTATCGTACTCTTGCACGCGACTGATAATTTGTAGTGTTAATAAGAGCATACCGCCCCAAAAGGAACTTCTGTTGCTTAATTTCAATCCTTCTTGAATTAGTCCCCAGGCTAATGTTGCTAGAAGTACATTGAAAATAAAAACACCAAGTTCATCAACCCGGCTGATAGTTTGATGCCAAAAAGGTACTAGGGCAATAAACACAAGAAAGGTACTAATGACAGCAGTCGTGAAAATCACTTCGCGACGCGGAGGGTTATTTCTTTGACGCAGTAGAAACAACCATTGCAATACAGCCAAGCCGCTGAGAATCCCTAAATCGATAATCGGCAGAGACTCAAACAAGTTTGTCACATTCGTTGGCTGATTATAACCATAATTTGGAGATTCCCAGACCCAACGAAAAGACAGAACATAAAAGACAACGCCAAAACTCACCAACGCTAAATTACGGGCCAGGGATTGAAATAACCTGTAATTTATGCTTGGGAACAGCAAGTCATCATAACTCCAGAATAATGCAGGTGGGAGTGCAAAAGCAAAAGATGCCACCCAAGGGGCTATATCAGCATAATTCAGCAGTGGCAGAGGATTGAGGTTGGCTTGTAAGGAACTAGCAAAGACAAAGGCTGCTAGACCAAAAATCCAACGCGATCGACAGAAGTAGGCTAAGGGTACAAACACCAGCCATGCCAACAAAGGCATATGCTGCACCACTAGTCGCGACCAAGTTAACTCACCTGAAGAATACCACAAGTCTTCTAATCCCGTCCAATAGCCGATTTCCACGAGAATAATTGACAGAATTCCTAAAGAATTTAAGCACAAACTAAAGGCCATCACCACAACACCCAACCCCCAAGCGAGAAACAATTGGGAAGTTGAACCGGCAATATTGAACATCTGGGCCATTAGCAGTAAATTTGCACCGAAAATGAAGGCACTTAAAATTAGCAACCCCTCTCCCAGTAAACGTTTGCTTTTTTGTGGCTTTTTTCCTTCAGGTGTTATCCAGGTGTAAAAACCAGTGATAGCGATCGCAAAAAACAAACTCATCATTAGAATAAATTTGACTTCTCGTGATCCTGCTTGCCAGTTTCCTGCTACAAAGGTAATTATGCCTAAGCATAAAAGTATGCCGCCCACTGCGATCGCGATCGCTTTATTGCGATCGCGTGCAGCAGCTTCCAGGTTTTTAAATTGATAACGTTCTGCTATTTGCTCATACTGCGAAGAACTAATTAATCCTTCATCCCTCCATAGATGTGCTTCTTTGCGTAATTTTTGCCGAAAATTATCTAAGATCATGACCTTCTCCGGTGCAGTGGGGTAGCTTGGCCATTGCGATCCCAATGGCGGTCATTATATTTTGAGTATGAAGGCAAAAGCCTTAATTACATTGTTCTTGTGTAACAGTTTGATTTGGATTTTGATACAACGTAATTCGTAATTAAGAAGTGTCATATTTCGTATTGGTTTCCAGATAATTGCATCTGTACTCTGATTTATGAAAGTTGTTATTATTTATATATCCACATGGAAAAACCTTCTAATTTATTACTTAAAGTCTCGCGGCGTTTGTTCACTAATCTAGATGAGCAAGAAAAATTTATCGAGGCTTTAATGAATCCTCAGCCTTTTTCACCCAGTATTCTTTGGTGTCAAGAAAAGCCAGAGATTTCGCCTTTGGCAGTGGAAACACCAACCTATTGGCAACCACAATTTATAGACCGCTTATACCTGGGAGAAAAACCCGGTCAGCATCCCTTGCATGAAAAAGGATATTTCTATTGTTTAGATTTTTCTTCGGTGTTTGCGGCTACTACTTTGTTAGCTATTCCTCAGTCAGTGCATTTAATTTTTGATATGTGTGCCGCACCAGGAGGTAAAAGTATCTTCGCTTGGAAAGCTTTACAACCTGACTTAATCATCACTAATGAAGTAATTGGCAAACGTCTAGGAATGCTAATTTCTAATTTGAAGCGTTGCCAGATCAGCCCTAGTGCAGTGGTGAATAGAGATTCGAGTATATTTGCCCAAATGTTTCCCTGCTCTAGCAATCTAGTAATAGTTGATGCTCCTTGTACTGGACAATCTTTACTCGCTAAAGGTGAAAAAGCACCCGGATGTTTTCACCCAACCGCTATTAATAAAAGTGCAAATCGGCAAAAGCGCATTATAGCTAACTCTGCTAAAATTGTTTCACCACAAGGCTATCTTGCTTATATGACTTGCACATATTCACCCGAAGAAAATGAGCAAGTTTGTGAATGGTTTTTGGAACGATTTCCCCAGTTTCAGGCGATGGAAATTAGTAATTTAGCTAAATATCAGTCGCATTTAACTACAATGCCTTGTTATCGGATGTTTCCTCAAGATAGGTTAGGGGCTGGTGCGTTTACAGTACTGTTTAAAAATACTAATAAAGATGAAGATAACCATAAAAAAGTAGATTTAAATACAATATCTTCGCTGTATATCTACCAAAATATGAAAAAGTCAAGTTAATTACATTGGTGGCATATATTCTGACATTAAGCCAGAATCTGTAAAGTATTGAGTAGTGCTGCATTTGTCAATCAGCCATCAGGAATACACATTTTAAGTGAGTTGACTTTATATTAAAACCACAGATATTAAAATTCTTGTATAGATGCAACACGTGCTAGGGACAAAACATTTTTCATCTGCGTCAACTTCAGCCCAACTCTTTAAAAATTTCGTAATCTCGTTAAGAGTCTTTGACTAGAAATGTAACTGGGAGGCTTTGCCTCTCATCCAAGCGGCAAAGCTAGAGCTAAGTAAGTGGGCGTGAATAATTAAAGGTTTGTAGTCAGGGCTAGAGCCGCAAGGCGGAAGTCAAAAGTCAAAAGTCAAAAGTATTATGGAATAAGCTCTTTAGGGCTTTTCAATGGTCTGCTTATTTACGCCGTGCTGTACTAGAGCCGCTTATTAAGAGCCAATTTAATCAATTTTATATTGCGTAACATAGTTTGATTTATTCTTGCCCACTTACTTTTTCGGCATTTCCAAGTTTTACCTGGAAACGATATTACGAGATTAATAAAAAACTTTCAATAATTAACTTTTATGGATGCGGAAGTTTTTAACCTTTTCATAAATTTTGATTAATCAAAATTTATCCAGTATCAGCTCTCGACTTTTTGAAATAAACATTGTACAAAAAAGCTAGACCGTACAGAATGCAAATTATATGAGTCGAAAAGTCAGCAAAGTGTTAAAACAGTCTGGGGTGATTCCTTATAGAGTGAACAACGGTAAAGTCGAAATCTTGCTAATCACAACCCGTAACTTTCAACACTGGGTGATTCCGAAAGGAGATATTCCTAATGGTATGAGTCCGTTTGATTCAGCAGCCAAAGAGGCGTGGGAAGAAGCAGGGGTGATTGGGCAGGTAGACGCTAATGAACTGGGCACTTACAAGTACCGCAAACGAGGCAAAATTTACCGGGTCAAGATGTATTTGTTACCAGTAGAGATGCTGAGTGAAGATTATCCAGAAGCAAGTCAAAGAAAACGGCAGTGGGTAGAAGTGAATAAAGCTATCAGGTGGGTTAAGTTTAATTCACTCAAACGAATCCTTAAAGGTTTTTTCCAGGTCAAATCTCACTTTTGTGCATTTCGATGTTAATCAGATATAGAAATATAGATTATAGCAAAGCCCTGACTTTGCTGCCAGGGCTTTTTTAGAAGTGGCTATACTTCAAACAAGTGCGATCGCTAATTAAAATAAGTAAACATTAGACGTAAAACATTACGCATGTTTACATTCATTTGATGGTGAGTATTGGTCTATTTATTCAGTGTACAATCCGTTCTAAATCCACAATAAAGCTACCCAAGTTTTTATACCGATAATTCCATCAGCTTGCAATCCCTTAGATGTTTGGAAACTAACAATTGCATTCTTAACTGACTCTGTAAAATGCCCATCAATGGCATCAGTATATAATTCAATATTTTTTAATTGCTGTTGTAATTGTTTGACTATTAGCCCAGAATCTCCTAGCTGCAATCCATTAAATCTATTCAAATCGGCTCGACCACTAACACCAGGTACACCAGATATATCACCTTCATATTGATGGATTAGGTATTGCCCCTGCCAAGCGCTAGGAATAGTTGGGTTTTTGGTTCCGTAGTGGGCAATCCATAACGGATAACTAGCAAAATCAGATGGATTGCCGAGTTCTTTCCAGAAACTGGGGAAGGTATAAATGATTGGTTTGATTGGTTTTTTTGTTTGTTGTAGAAGGGCTTTTTCCACCTCTGCTAACCACTGCTTCGCTGCATTAATTACAGCTTGGCTATTTACTTTATCATTTACCTCTATATCCAGAACTGGTGGTAAGTCTCCAGGTTCTAATTTTCCCAACGTTTTTAAGAATTCCTTCGCTTGCTGAACCGGGTCAGATGTATGGGGGTGGAAGAAATGATAAGCACCTCGAATAATACCAACAGTTTTCATGGTCTGCCAGTGATGAGCAAAAGCAGAATCTTTGATGCTAACTCCTTCTGTGGCTTTGACAAACGCAAAAGTTTTACCAGAGTTTTTTACTGCTGTCCAATCTACTCTGCCGTCTTGATCGGCAACATCAATTCCTTCCATAGAATTTTTTAACCTTTTTAAAGAGTACAATACTGAACTTATCAGAGGTTCTGATCAAATTTATGCTATTTCTGGATGTTTGAGTAATTTACAGAAATTTACTAGGGTTGAGTGTTAACGGCTCGCACTGGAGTTACTCTAACTTTGCCTGTACAAGGCTTTATTTCTTCTGTAAGGGTAAAATGCTGGTAAGCATTAGGAGGCGTGATTTCAATTTTACTAGACATTGGGCAGTGTTCCTCTGGAGAAGTAACGTGGTTGTATGCTATCTGAAATGAGGCTTGTGTTCCAGGAGCTAGAGTTACTTGTTGCCGAGGTTGCTTACTCGAAAAGTAAGTGTCCTGGGAGCGGATAACTTTAACCCCCTCCAAAGGCTGACCTTTTTCATCCAATAGTGCCAATCCAGGATAACCGTAGAGGTTACAAGGGGATGAGGTGTTATTGCTGAAGGCGTAGGTGAGGGCAACATTCCCAACACCAGCATCTTCGGAGACTCGACGCACTGACAATTGACTAGTTTCACAGCGCGTCGGATTCGTGGCAATAGTGGCTTCAGGGGTAGAATTCTCTGTAGTTTTTCTAATCGGTGTAGGTGTTGAGGTCAACACAGTCGCTTTCGTCGGCTGTTCAGTGCTTACTGGTAAGGCTTGTGGCTGTTTTGTAACAGAGGAAGAACCGACACACCCAGTTGTCACCGCAGTCAGGAGCAACAACACACTGCTTTGCATAATTAGAATTCGCATAGCTCTTTTTTTGTAGTTAACTACTTACATTGATGCTTCACATACAGTATAAGTTTCCACAGTCAATGCACCATGATCTGGAGCAAGCCCATCAACAGAGTCGCGGACTTGAACTGTAATTTTTACAATTCTGATCGGCAGCCTTTCCGCTGTGGCAGCAAGCTTATGGCGATTATAATAGTAACTCTCGAATTCTTAAAAATGAGTTTAACGACCAAATTGAGCGGCGATCGACAAACTGTAACGCTAGACAGAAAGACTTCGCACGTCCGCTCCAATGACTTGTTCTGCTGCGTCATTACGTAACCAATTCAACAGCTTATCCATCTTTTCGGGCAACGTGAACAGCAGAAAGAAACGAGAGGTGTACACTGTCTCCAAAGTTCCTCAGCTTTTCCCGCAATCCTGCAAATAGCAACTCCTTCACCTTTGGCTCCAGTCTCGTAGAGGTACTTAATAGCTTAAGGTAGTTATCAATGCTGTACGTAACCTCACACGCGATTTGCTCAGTCACCAACTCCTTAAAATAACCAGAGTCTAGAATGTCTTGTTCAAACCCTCTCAAAATTTCCGCTTGAATTTCCGCACCTTCATACCGGACAAGTGAGGGAGTATAGGCTTGATACACTTCCTCGATCGCTTGGTAAACTTCGTATTTCGGTTCAGGCATCAGATTCCATAGCAGGATGAGAAACCCATTGTCGCGTAATGCCGTCGCTGCTTTCGCATACCGAATCTCTGACGGTATCCAGTGAAAGGCATTAGCAGATAGAACGGCATTGAACTGTTTTGCTTCCAGTTCCCACTCCTCAAATGAGGTATTGTGGATTGCAACGTTTGGATAGGTTGCACAGTTGCGTTGTGCCAAATGACAAAAATCCTGGTTTGGCTCAATACACGTCATTGAAAAACCAAATTCAGCAAAAGCTACCGTCGCATTTCCTGGACCACAACCGACCTCAAGAATCGATGCATCTGAGGAAAGTTGGGCTAAAACGACGGACCGCTCGATCAGTTGCTTTGGATATTGTGCTCTGGCGTTGTAATAAATATCAGCAACGGGAGAATACCAATTCCTTCGCTGTTCTAAATCTATAGAAGCTCTGGCATTTATTTCTTGTTTAGAGTCTTGCATAAGCTAGTTTTATCAGCTTTTGAGTCCAACTTTATTTTACTTAGTCTCGTGGATCAAAGACCAATTCAATATCGATTGTCGCGATACTGTTTGCAAAATTACCATCAAACAAAATAAATACTGCAAAATACCCTCGCATCCTGGTAAGGATTGCCTTGTCGTGGGTTTAGTTTTACATCCGCTCCTTTGGCAAACTCCCCCATCCCCCAAGCTAAGTACAGTTTTGCGTAAAAGCGTATCGTTTTTAATGCAGGGGAACGCATTCACAATCTAAACCAACGCATTCACAATGCGGCCGATGTATTCACAATGTAAACCGACGCATTCACAATGCGGCCGATGCATTCATAATGTAAGCCGACGCATTAGTATTGTAAGCTGACACATTGGCATTGCAGGGGATTGCCTTTCATTAATTCGCTACGAATTAATGAAATGCTGTACTAAGTATTCAACCGAATTAAATATTATCTGTTGCCTCAATCAAAGCACTGCAAATTCCTGGTTCACTCATCGAATGTCCGGCATCAGGAACCACTATAAATTCGGCTTCTGGCCAAGCGCGGTATAATTCCCAAGCTGAGATCATCGGGCAGACTACATCATAGCGTCCCTGAACAATTACAGCCGGAATATGGCGGATACGGTCTACATTTAAAAGTAATTGATCTTCGCTTTCAAAAAATCCCTTATTCATAAAGTAATGGCATTCAATCCGAGCGAAAGCTGAAGCAAATTCACTCTCGCCAAACTTTTGCATGAGTTCTGGGTCTAAGAAAAGTCTACTGGTACTAGCTTCCCAAATTGACCAAGCACGCGCTGCTGTCAATTGAATTTCTAAATCTGGACTGGTCAACTGCTTGTAATATGCTGCGATCAGATCATCACGTTCTGCGATCGCAATTGGTTTAAGATATTCTTCCCAAGCATCAGGAAAAATATAGCTAGCACCCTCTTGGTAAAACCATTGCAACTCTTTTTGCCTCAGCATGAAGATACCACGCAGGATTAATGCCGTGCATCGAGAGGGATGGGTTTGACTGTAGGCTAATGATAAAGTGCTACCCCAACTACCACCGAAGACCGCCCATTTTTCTATACCTAAATGTTGGCGCAGTTTTTCGATATCACTGACTAAATCCCAAGTGGTGTTTTCTCGTAATTCAGCATGGGGCGTACTTTGACCACAACCGCGCTGGTCAAACATCACTAACCGCCATTTTTCTGGGTGGAAATATTGCCGATAAAAATCTGGACATCCACCACCAGGGCCCCCATGCAGCAAAACGATGGGTTGACCTTGCGGGTTCCCTGACTCTTCAAAATGAATGCTATGAAGGTCAGAAACCTGTAAACTCCCTTCTAAGTAAGGCTTGATCGCTGGGTAAAGTTCTCGCATTTTCGATATTTTATCAGTAATGTTGTGATTGCGATCGCTTGTCAAATTAAATAAGCCCGATACCCATGATACAACCCTCCAATGGCCTTCCACCTAAACAGCGATCGCCTCAGCTGAGAATGATCACAGGATTAAAAATTTGGGCTGCTACTCCTGATGGAATCTCAACAATTCTGCTAGCTAAGATGGCATTCAAAATGGCAATAGCATCGGCAATTTCTTTAGAAATTGCTCAGGCGTTGCGATGGGAATATCCTTTCTATGCAGCGATTGCTGCGATCATTGTGATGTCATCTACTCATGGCAGCACCCTGACGCTAGGAATTCAGAGAATAATTGGCACCGTGATTGGTGCTATAGGTGGAGCCATCTTTGCGGTTGCACTGGGTACTAATTTCTGGTCATTGGGAATCAGTGTATTTTTGACCATCTTTCTGACTTCCTACTGGAAATTTAATGAGGCGGCAAAATTGGCAGGGTATGTGTCAGCGATCGTCATTTTGAGTCACAGCCAATCTCCTTGGCTATATGCGTGGGGCAGGTTTCTCGAAACCCTCTTGGGTATTGGTGTGGCACTGTTGGTAAACAACTTTATTTTTCCTGCCTCAGCTGGGGTAGAGCTGAGGCGTTGTTTGTCACAAACGCTAACTGATTTGGAGCAGTTTTATGAGTTGGTTGTGGACTCTGCCTTTACAGGAAACTATGATCGCCCCCGTGTAGATGAGTTGAAAAGCAGTATCATTAGTTCACTGAGCAAAGGGCGATCGCTATGGCAGGAAGTCAGACAAGGACAGACAAACGAACCGCCAGAAAAAAGGGTGAATGAAGCCTGGGAGTTTCTCATCCGCAGGATTTGGGAACACATCTTGACAATGGAACATACCGTACTTGCTAGACAGCAAGATACTTTCTGGCAAATTCTTTCACCTCAAATTACCCAATTGGCACAGGAAACTGAGAGTGCAATGCTCACCCTAGCAACCGCTGTCAAATCGCACCAGCCTAGTTTATCTTTGTCAGGAATGGAAGTTGCACTTACCAATGCTACAGAGCAATTAAATCGATTGGAAGAAATTAAACAGCAAGATTACCCAATGGATGAGGTACTCCGGTTTTTCACGTTCTTCTACACGATGGAAGAGGTGGGTAGAAAACTGCAAAAAATGGCAGGTACGCTGAATCAAGGTTAAAGGTGAGTTGAGTCAATTACCTCGTTCCCAGCCAGAGGCTGGGAATGCCTTCTGTGGGGGCTGCCACCTCCTGAATTTGCGGCAGCAGCCCAATAGACATCTCCAGAAAAGAATGTAGAGACGCGAAATTTCGCGTCTCTACAAGGGTTTGAGTGAACGCATAATTAATTTTCACCAGATGTCTAATGAAGTGCTAGAACCTGGAAAGGAGATTTTAAATTACTGTAGGGCCCCACATCTATGCATTGGTGTCATCTTAAGCTGAAAGCCAGTAAGCCAAAAAATTTTCTCTCATTCCCAGCCAGAGGCTGGGAATAGCTATTGTGGGGACTGCCGCCTCCTGAATTTGCGGCAGAGCCGCTTTTAATGCATTTCTAGCCAGAGGCTATAAACGAGAGTTTTCTCTGGTGTTTTGGCTTAAATTGACACCAATAACAGCTATGCGTCCCTACAGCAAATTGCTGTAAACCCTTAGAAGGTGAAAGTTGTTCTCAGCGTACCGATAAACGCATCGTCGTTATCGCTGTTTTGACCAGGAGAGGTCAACCAGATTACACCAGGGGTGATTGAGACATTATCTGAGACGCGATACTTGTAAAAGCCTTCAAAGTGATAAGGTATATCGTTACCAACAAAACCTGGTCGGTTAAAGGCATAGGGTTCTGCACCAGCAAAAATACCTAAAACGTTACCCTTTTTACCAAAGTCAGGCAAGGCTACCCCAAGACCGTAGCTCCAAGCTTGAAAATCATCATTTGCACCAAAACCTGTGACATCGTGGTAAGAAATGAAGCCACTAATTGACAGTTTGTCGCTTGGTCTGAAGGCTGCCGACACACCATAGGAATTACTGGAAGATGGGTTTAGGGCACTTAGAGTGTTAGCTTGACTAGTGCCTACGACGCGGTTAGGACTACCTAAACCACCACCTAGATCAAATAAATTACCACCTGCACCGTGATAACCGTGAACGTAAGTAGCAGCTATAGCCAAGCGATCGCCAACACTAAAGTTCAACTGTCCAAGAGCTGCATAGTTACCCTCCAACAAACCTAGATTTGGCCCAGGATCATTAGCATTTGACGCCAAGTAGCCTATAGTTAGTGAACTTGGTTTGAAAAAACTGCCACCGCTACCAAAGGGTAAAGTCAGTGCTGCACCGGCACCACCACCAATGCGATAGATGGCACTTTCACTAGCAAAGGTAGACAAAGCACCATTACCGCCATCATAGTCCTCAAAGTAAGGGTTGTTAGTGGCAGCATAATCGCTATGAATACCTCCGGTGCCCGCAAAGTAAGCTTGGACTGGGCCTATGGGTACGTAATACGCGAGCCAGTCTATAATCACACCGTTGTTACCAGTGCTACCGACTTGAAGAGTTTGTGTGCCTTCAGCAGTATCGATAACCCCATTAGCGTTATCTCTTATTGAAAAGGCTGTTGCATTCCCGGCTGCAAGACGGGTGTGTAAAATGTCTTTACCAGTGAAACTAGTTTGCAAGTCTAAACGTACCCGATCCTGGAAGACAGTATTGTTAGCATCGCCAGTGTTACCGCCAAAAACATCAGTAACGGCAAAAATAGCTTCACCCACCAATTTTGTGGTAGTGGAAAACTGATTTGCTTCTAATTCAGCAGTCCGTGCTTCTACAGCATCTACTCGACCACGCAGAGTTGCTAGTTCTGCCGAGAATTCTTCTTGCAAACGCTGGAGGGTCGCCAAATCCTGTTTTGATACCAAGTCACCAGTTGCTGTCGCAATCAGTTCATTAACCCGAGCCAAACAAGCATTCAAACCTGCGGCAAATTCATAACGGCTCAATGCCCGGTTGCCGCGGTAAGTGCTATTGGGGTATCCAGCAATACAACCGTAGCGTTCAACTAGGGATTGCAAAGCTTGAAACGCCCAGTCAGTCGGCTGTACATCAGAAAACTGAGAAACTGATGTGACTTGAGACAGTGAATTTTGGTTTTTGCCTTCGCTACTGTAGCGGTTAACCTCTTCTAAAACCTTATTATTATCAGTCTTTTGGGCAACCAACTGCTGATTAACTTTTGGTTGCTCTGTTTGAATGAATATTGAAGCAGCAGAAGCTATTGGTGCTTCTGTCTGAGTAACTTTTGCCTTTATATCTGCATAAGAGCCTGGTACTTTAGAAGCCATAGCCCTCGCAGTAACCAACACCGTCACTCCCAAAACTACTGGAGTTAGTACCAGAGTTTTCCACAATAGATGAGACATTTTTTATTTTCCTTTCCCAAAAAAGACCCGAAATCAGTGGCTTCAAGAAAAAGAGAACAAGTAGTTATTGTACTTGTTGGAAATCTTATCAGATTCCAGTAACTTAACGCTATTTTATATCTCTGATGACAAAAAAATAAGATGCTGACCTTGAATCTTTTTCAAAGTCTTGCTTTATAAGCAAAGCCAAAAAATCCTTGTTTGCAACCAAGCACAGAGAAATAAGGTGTTGAATATTCTCCCGTGAAATTAATAAAATAATCCTATTTAGCTCTCAATGAGTTGACTCTTAATTATTTTTAATAATCTCCCAATGAATTTCATGAAATACTAAACAAGACAAATGAGTTCAAATTGATGAAGTACACAACTTAAGTATTAAAGGCTCTTTTACTTGCCAATTCTGAATTCTGCTGTATCTCAACAATCTACGAATGAGGTTGGGCAAGATTGAATCAATAAAGAATTCAGGAGTCAGTTACCAGAATTATCTAATTGAATTCTGTGCGACTGACGGATGAATAAACGGGTTTAAGACCTACACCAAATCATAGATTTGGTGCAAAAAATTAGTGGCAGGTCTGAATCACTCACTAATTGATTCTGAATTCTGAATTCTTCTTCAACCAAATACCTCTGCATTAACTCAATTTAGATCAAGGAAAAAATCATGTCAAACAATCAAAACATCTTAGAAGGCTTGGGTTTGATCGAAGAACTTGACGAACAAGCTGGTGAAACAATTACTGGCGGAGCCCAGGAGGTATTTACTGTTACAAACAAAACCAAATATGACATTACCTACTTCGTAGATGGTACGTCATCAAAGGTGCAAAAACCAGGTCAAGGACTGGTATGGACTACATACAAAGGAGGAATCATTAAATTTGATACTGACGGTAGAAAAGATTATGTGGTAAACAAATCATACAATTTGGCCGATGGCAAAAAATATGAATTTCAAGACGACAAATCCACCGCTGGCAATCCATATGATATCAATCTCTATAGCGTAGGCTAAATTGGAAGCAAATTTACTGTTTTCAATCTCTCAAACATACCGCAAATGGGTTGTAAGGCAAGCATGATGACTTTTTAGCGCGTCAGCCAAGCTGTCAAAAGTCTCATTTGACAAGCCAAACGCTCAATAAAGTCGGGTCAAATGACCCGACTTTATTTTCTCCCTAATAATTGCACTTGAAAATGAAATACCAGATTGTTCTTCAACACAGTGAAGAAGACTGTGGCGCTGCTTGCATTGCCACAATCGCCAAACATTACGGACGCACCTTTACCCTCAACCGCGTCCGGGAAGCAGTAAGTACTGGTGCGCGGGGCACGTCCTTATTGGGCTTGAAACGGGGAGCGGAAACACTGGGATTTAATGCCCGCCAAGTCAAAGCTACACCCCAACTTATTGACCAATTGCACCAAATATGCGTACCAGCAATCATTCACTGGAAAGGTAACCACTGGGTAGTGTTATACGGACAGAGAGGTAAAAAATACGTAATTGCCGACCCTGGTCTTGCCATCCGCTATCTCACCCGTGAAGAATTAATGGCGGGTTGGGCTAATGGTGTGATGTTACTTCTGGCTCCTGATGACAGTCGCTTTTATCACCAAGAGTCTGATAAAATCGGTGGTATTGGGCGTTATATCCAAAGAATTTACCCCTATCGTTTTATTATTGCCCAAGCGATCGCTATCAACATCGCCATTGGAATCCTTTCTTTGGCTACTCCGTTTATGATGCAACTGCTGACGGATGATGTGTTAGTGCGAGGAGATACCCAACTGCTAACGACTGTAGCAATTGGGGTGATAGCTATGAACCTGATTAGAAGTCTGATTGGCTTAGTGCAATCTCATCTAATTGGTCACTTTGGTCAAAGATTACAATTGGGGCTAATTCTGGAATATGGACGCAAACTCCTACATTTGCCTCTCTCTTACTTTGAAGCCCGACGCAGTGGGGAAGTTGTTAGCCGAATTTCTGATGTTCACGCCATCAATAATCTTGTTTCTCAAATTGTCCTCGGTTTACCTAGCCAATTTTTTATTGCTGTAGTTTCCTTAGCTTTGATGCTGTTCTACAGTTGGCAACTGACTTTAGCTTCCATCGCTGCTTTTCTGGTGATTACGGCTGTTAGTCTGCTGTTTTTACCAGCTATCCGCCATAAAACCCGCAATATGATTGTTTCGGGTACAGAAAACCAAGGCTTTCTCGTAGAAACCTTTCGTGGTGTCCAAGTGTTAAAAACTACCCAAGCCACACCCCAAGCTTGGGAAGAGTACCAAGGAAATTACGGTCGGCTTGCTAACTTGGGTTGGAGTACGATGAAATTAGGACTTTACAGCAGCACCCTCGTTGGTGTTCTTTCCACTTTCATTAATATTGGCATCCTCTGGATAGGTAGCAGCTTAGTAATTAATCAGACTCTAAGTATCGGGCAATTGATTGCGTATAACGGCATGAGTGGAAACTTTCTCGGCTTTCTGAGTTCTGCCATTGGCTTAGTTGATGAATTTATTACCGCTCAAATAGTCATTCAACGCTTAACAGAAGTTATTGATTCTACTCCAGAAGATGAAAATGATTTTAAAAAGCCTTGGGCAGAAATTCCTGGAAATGCAGATATTACCTGTAGTCAACTCAACTTTCACCACGCAGGTAGAGTTGATCTGTTGTCAGATTTTTCTCTAACTATTCCCGGCAGTCAAGTAATTGCTTTAATTGGTAAATCTGGGTGCGGGAAGAGTAGCCTAGCTAAATTAATTACTGGTTTATACAAAATTCAGTCGGGTAATATTCGTTATGGTCTTTACAACCAGCAAGACTTATCTTTAGAATGTCTGCGACAACAGGTGGTGTTAATTCCCCAAGAACCACATTTTTGGAGTCGTTCAATTATCGATAATTTCCGCTTTAGCTATCCTGACATGAGTTTTGAAAGGATTGTGGAAGCTTGTCAGATTGCTGGTGCAGATGAGTTTATCAGCACACTCCCCGATAAATATCAAACTGTTTTAGGAGAATTTGGTGCAAATCTTTCTGGGGGACAGCGGCAAAGGTTAGCCATCGCTAGGGCAATAGTTACTCAACCCCCGATTCTGATTTTAGACGAATCTACAAGTGCCCTCGACTCGGTAAGCGAAGCACAAATACTAGATCAATTGCTTTACTATCGCCGGGGTAAGACCACTATTATGATTAGTCACCGGCCAAAAGTCATCCAGCGAGCAGATTGGATTGTACTGCTTGAACAAGGACACTTACAAATTCAAGGTACACCAGAAGAGTTGCGTCAAATCAAAGGCGACCATTTAAATTTCCTAGATGATATTCTTCCATCGAAAAATGATTTAACGATCGCAGCTTCTGCCTCCTACCTTAACGGCAAGCCTACTGCGATTAATTAAATCGTATTTTTCTTTAATACTGCACTAAACTATGGTTAACAACACAGATTTTGTAACTCCAATTCAAACAAACGAATTTTTACCACCAGTTAGTCGTTGGACTACCTTTGGCGGCATGATTATCCTGGGCATTCTCAGTTTAGCTATTCCAGTCGCAGCGATCGCTAAATATAAAGTCACAGTTAAAGGACAGGCGGTTGTTCGTCCAATCGGGGAATTGCGGGTTGTGCAAGCCACAACCGAAGGTCAAGTAATGCAAATCTATGTCAAACAAAATCAAGTTGTTAAAAAGGGAGATGCTATTGCAACCATTGACGATTCCCGTCTGCAAACTAAAAAAAGTCAACTGCAAACTAATATTCAACAAGCTAAATTACAACTGGTGCAAACCTATGCCCAGATTCAAGCCTTCGACAGCCAGATTCGCGCCGAAACCGACCGCGTTCACCGGGTTATTACAGGTGCCCAAGCCGAATTAAGGGGTCGCTACCGAGAATATCAAGACAAAAAAATTACTACTGTTTCCGAGTTGCAAGAAGCTGATGCCAATATCAGAATTTCTCAAAGAGAATTGCAGGTAGGTAAGGAACAGTTAAAAACAGCACAAGCCAATTTCTATGCCTCCGAAGCTGCTTTGGGTGCAGCCACATCAAAGGAAAGCCGTTATCAGAGCGTAGCCGCAGTCGGTGCCCTATCTCAAGACCAATTTGAAGAAGCACAACTGCTTATGAAACAGCAACAACAATCAGTGGAAGCGCAAAGAGGCGTCGTTGAGGCGCAAAAACAAACAATTGAGCGGTTGCAAGAAGCACTATCTGCTACTGTAGCAAGACGAGAACGCGCCCAAACTGCTCTCAACCCCAGTAATGCTGAAGTTGCTATTGCTACTGAGCGCATCGCCCAAGAAAAAGCCGCAGGAGAAAGCAACAAAGCAACTTTAGAAAAGGATCGCCAAGCCCTAGTTAAACAAAAAATTGAACTTGAAAAACAGTTACAAGGGGATACCAGCGAACTTAAACAAATAGAAATGGACTTAAGTCAAACCACCATCAAAGCCACTGCTGATGGTATTATTTCTCAACTTAATCTCCGAAATCCCGGTCAAACCCTGCGTGCTGGCGAGGAAATGGTGCAAATTGTACCTAGCGATGTAGCTCAGGTTATAAAAGCAGCAGTGGGATCTGAAGATAAGAACAAGTTAAAAATTGGTCAAAAAGTCCAAATGCGGGTTAGTGCTTGTCCTTACCCAGATTATGGTACGCTCAAGGGTAAAGTCCAGGCGATTTCTCCAGATGCAATTACTCCCCAAAAGAATGGTAGCAATGCATATAATGACACACCTGTTACTCGGCAAGCAGCAACGGCTGGTAGTTACTACGAAGTGAGCATTGAACCGGAAAATCTGATTTTAGGTAAAGGTAAAAATCAGTGTCACATTCAATCAGGAATGGAGGGTAAGGTTGATATCATTTCCCGTGAAGAGACTGTACTCCAATTCTTCCTCCGGAAGGCGCGGCTAATTGCAGATTTGTAAAACACCACAGACAATCTGATTTAGGACTTACGCATTGACAGCAAACACCGAAATACTAAAAATGGATAATTTGAAAAATTACATCTGTCGTTGGGGCACAGCAATGCTGTGCCCGTAGGGCGTGGTCTATTTACCTGAAAATAGCTGGAAGTTGTTTGCTAAAGGTCGCGTTTATACGGGAATCTCGCTAGATTTAGCGCCATTTCTGGACTTTACCTTCTTGTTTTTAACTCTGATTTGCGGTAAATCCTTTTTATCTTTGTAAAAGTAACAGATTTCCACTAGAGTTGGCCATATTTCTAGAGAACCGTGAAATTGGCTAATGACATCATCGATAATTCTGGAAACGTTTTGCTGAAAAAAGTCGGGTTCAAACCCATAAAATACTCTCGATAAATTCTCCGCAAATAATTGGAGGGACTGCTTACGTTCTTCATTCTGGGTAGAGATTGAGGCTTTAACTACCTGGCTGTGAATAGCAGAAATTTTTTCCAATATTTCCTCAGAGTCTTGCAACGTGACCTCGCCAGAATAATCAAACTTGATTCCCAGGTCATCAAGATGATAAACACTACTTTTAATCTTCTTTTTCAGCAGGCTACATATTTCTTCATTAAATAGTTCACTAGCCAAAGGATTACGCATGTAATTATTTCTAATATGGTTTTGGACAGCATCAACGTGTGCAGCTACAATGCCTTCTTGCTGTATCCAAAGCCTGTAGATATAATCTTCAAATCTGAGGCGAGTTGGGAAAAAAGGTGGCAAACCTAGCTGATTATCATATCCAGCGACTCCACAATCCATTCTCCAGTTTTTGTTAGTAATAACAGGTCTAAAATTAGTGAGAATATAAAAATCATTCAGGTCATTTGGACTTATTTGGTTTTCATCATTGAGATACATATGAATGAAATCAAGTGTATCAATATCGTTAGTTCCGGTGCGAAAAGTCTGGGCAATCTTAACAATCGCATTATTCAATACTCTTCCCTGTTGTAATAAGAGGCTGTTTTCCCGAAAGTAACCTTTGGTCGTATTAGTTTCTAAGTTCATTGCTGTATCAACAACCAATTCTCCAGCCTCAAAGTTTTCCGGTACATGGCTGGCTTTTTGACCTAGAACATCACCAAAAGCCGTGAGTAAGTCAAAAGATTTATGGACAAAGCCGCCTTGTTGACTAGACTTGATTAATTTACCTCGACATATTTCATCACCTGATAAAGACTCTGGGCTAGTTTCAATTAATGCATCTGGCCGCATATCGTCATCTGCACTAACCATTAAATGACCAAGGGTATACATCAGCGTGAAGTTGCGGTTTCCGCCATAACTAGGTCGAAATAAGTTTCTCACCAGTGATTCAAGTTTCTTATCGCGCAGTCTTTCGTTTAAAAATGTAATAAATTGCTCTTTCTGTTGGGGTCCGACATAAAACACATCATTGACAGTCTTAGTCTGCTCTAAAAGTGGGTAATATTTCTCATGATTGGCAATGCTGGAATCGTCAAAAACGATGATTTTTAAGGCATGACCATTTACCCAGAAATTCTCATCATACTTTTCGATGGTCTGTGCTACATCTCTGAGTCGATGAGTCGGAATAACAAATATCGTCTCTTTTTGTTTCATAAAATGTCTTCAGTTTTCTCAAATGAAGTTTCCAAACTTTAAACTCTGTTTAAATTGTCTGCAAGTTGGTCAATAAAAGCCTGGGTAATTTTCCGTTCCTCGATTTTTTGTCCTAAAAACTCATAGGTGAGGAAGATTTGCACAAAGTCTTGGAGGATAATTGGCAAGGGTGGCATAAAGCGATCACCATAAGTTTGGCGAGAAAAGAAACTCACCTATTTAGGTTTGTAATCAGAGCAATTGAGTGCTTGTATAGTTACAGCAGTGGCAGGGTGTACTGCACAGTTTAGATAATGGTTGTTGTTAAAAAATCGGCAGTTTTTACAGGGATGTTGATGTAAATGTTTGATGCTTACTATTTCGTCTTTATCTTGTGCCGCATTTTCTGGGGGATCTTCTACTGCTTTGCAAACATATGAAACAATATAAACGACAATTGCCCAAACAATCATGAAGCAAATGTGAGCCAAAAACACTGCTAAAAATGGAATATCTCCGCCCTGTGGTTTGATGTCATGATGTGTTGCTCTAGTCGGTTTAGCTTCAATCAAGCTGGACTGATTAACACTTGTTTGGGCGAATAAATAAAATCTCAAAAGCTCCGAAGTGTGCATATTCAAAGCCTTAAATACTATTTGTTTGGATTAAAACACCAAATAAGTTTGGCTGGAAAGCTTTTTTATTTTTGAACACAAAATATTTGTATTTAACTCTAATAATATTGTGCAATATTTTAAAACCAATTTAATTTATTTTTGATATATTTTAAACCTATATGATATATCGGAATGAATAAAATATATATTTATTGAGTAGTTAAAATAGCATATATTTAGAGATATATTTTGTATAATTCTCAACCTCTTTGTCAAAGTAAATTTTTTTAACGTAGACGCAAAGCGGCTTGCCGCAGGCTACCGCCAAGGACGCATACTCCTACGGAGAAGCAAGCTACTCGTAGCGTCTCGTAGAGAAGGACGCAAAGAGAAGAAAGAAATGCTTAACTGAACCGTATTGTAATATATAGCCCTTATTAATCATTCGTAGACAACAAGATCCCCGACTTCTTTAAGAAGTCGGGGATCTAAGGTTTGAAATTAAATACGATAGGAAATAGCTCTTTTAGCTACTTCTCATGCCTTTATCCCTTAATTTTATCCACAGCTAAATTCAACTTTAAAACATTAACTCCAGGCTCGCCAAAGATGCCGAGAAAACGATTATCGGTGTTTTGAGAAATCAAAGTTTCTAGTTGGTTCGGCTGAAATCCTCGCGCCTTGGCTACTCGTGCAATTTGTGTGATCGCAGCTTCGGGGGTGATGTGGGGGTCAAGGCTGGAACCAGAGGTGTAGACTAAATCCCCAGTCGGCTGCACACCTGCCGTTTTCAGACGATTGAAGTCACCTTCAACCTTTTTGCTGGGATCTGGGTCATCTTTACCTTTGATGCGTTCCAGTAATGCCGGATTACTGGGAGCCAAGTTACTAGCACCAGAAACCCCAGTTTTCAAAACTCCCGCATCGTCCTTTTTGGGGTCAGCTGTGCTGTAGCTGGTGGTACTGGGACGGCTGTTAAAATAGCGATCGCTACTAAAAGGTTGACCAATCAAAGCAGAACCTACAACTTGACCTGTGCTATTTTTCAGTAGACTACCGTTTGCTTGAAAGGGAAACACAATCTGCCCAATGGCAATCATCGCAAAAGGATAAATAATCGCTCCAATAACCCAAAGTACTAAGGTAGAACGAACAGCTCTGCTAGCTTCGCGTGCAAAACTCATTAGAATTTCTCCGGTACAAACATGACAAAAAATAGATAGATGGAAAGCCCTAGCGTCACCAGTCCTAATAGCCCCAATCCCCAAGATTGACTGCGGGAAAGTTGTTCACCAGTAGCTGCATAGACTAGAGGTGCAACCACTAGGTTGAAACACATCGCCAAAAACAAATACAGTGGTAGCTTTTGTCTACGCCATTGACACCAGATTTCAGTTATTTCTTCTAATATTTGGGATGCAGGAATAGCGCGTCGGATATGAACGGGTTTCATAGTAAATTAAGACAAAGGTAAGATAATATCTATCAGTTTGATGGCAATGAAGGGAGCAATGATGCCACCAAAGCCAAAGATGAAGATGTTGCGGCGTAGCAGTTGATCTGCTGTTAAAGGTAAAAATTTTACCCCTTTGAGTGCTAGCGGAATTAGTGCCGGAATAATCAAGGCATTGTAAATTAGCGCCGAGACGATCGCCGATTGGGCACTCTTTAATCCCATAATATTAAGTGCGCCGATTCCAGCAGCTGCAAAGATAGTCGGAATAATCGCAAAATACTTGGCAATATCGTTAGCGATCGAGAATGTTGTCAATGCTCCACGAGTAATCAGCAACTGTTTACCTATGGTTACTAAGTCAATTAGCTTGGTGGGGTCAGAGTCTAAGTCCACCATGTTAGCAGCTTCTTTGGCAGCTTGCGTCCCAGAGTTCATCGCCACACCCACGTTTGCTTGAGCCAAAGCAGGTGCATCGTTAGTGCCATCCCCGGTCATTGCCACCAGTTTACCCTCAGATTGTTCGGAGCGAATCACCTCAATTTTGTCTTCTGGAGTCGCTTCGGCGATGAAATCATCCACCCCAGCCTCCTCGGCAATTACCGAAGCGGTAATCCGGTTGTCACCTGTGAGCATGATAGTCTTAACACCCATGCGGCGGAGTTGGTCAAATCGTTCCCGCAGACCAGGTTTCACAATATCTTTGAGGTAGATGACACCATAAATCTTGTCATCTTGGCAAACAGCTAAGGGTGTACCGCCTAACCGGGAAACTCGCTCATAAGCTGCGTCTATATCATCAGGAACGTAACCGCCACGAGAACGGACAAATCCCTTAATCGCATCCACCGATCCTTTGCGAATTTGTTTGCCATCGGGTAAATTCGTGCCACTCATTCGAGTTTTTGCAGAAAATTCCACACCTTCGGCTTTGTCGATATTAAAGTCTACCGCAGCCTGGGACTTTTCTGCTAAAACTACAATTGACTTGCCTTCTGGCGTATCGTCAAACAAGCTAGCAGCTAGGGAGACTTGCGCTACATCTTCTATTGAGTGATTGTCCAGGGGAATAAACTCATCAGCCATCCGGTTACCCAAGGTGATCGTGCCTGTCTTATCCAGCACCAGGGTGTTGATGTCACCACAAGCTTCTACTGCTCGACCAGAGGTAGCAATGACGTTAAACTGGGCAACCCGATCCATCCCTGCGATGCCGATCGCACTGAGCAAACCACCGATAGTTGTAGGAATCAAAGCTACCAGTAGCGAGATTAAAATCGCAACGCTAGCACCCGCACGCAAACTGTTTCCCGCCTCAGCCCCAAACGCCGTACTGATAAAGCTGGCGATGTAGCCCACAAATGGGGGCATAGTTGCCACCACAATCAGGAATACCTGTGTTAACACTGCCAACAATACCGTCAAAGCAATCTCGTTGGGAGTCTTGCTGCGTTCTGCCCCTTCTACCAGGGAAATCATGCGATCGATAAAGCCTTGACCAGGATCAGCACTAATGCGAATTGTCAACTCGTCTGAGAGTAGGCGTGTACCGCCTGTCACCGAACTGGCAATATCTGTACCTGGTTGCTTCAGTACCGGGGCAGATTCCCCAGTAATCGCTGACTCATCCACCGAGCCAATACCTTTAATTACATCCCCATCGGCGGGAATCATATTATTTGCAACAACTTTTACCAAATCGCCCCGTCGCAGTTCTGTAGAATTAACTTTTTCTATCGAACCATCAGGGAGGATTTTGTTAGCAGTAGTATCCGATCGCGTCGAGCGCAGTGAATCAGCCTGGGCTTTGCCGCGTCCTTCAGCTACGGCTTCGGCAAAGTTGGCAAAAACGAGCGTGAAAAAGAGAATAAAGGTTATCAACCCGTTTAACAGGCGTTGTTGGTTGACATCTGCCTGGATTGTGCCAAACAGATTTGGGTTAAGGGTAACAAGGAACGTGACAATTGTCCCTACCCAAACAACAAACATAACTGGGTTTTTGACAGTAATTCGAGGATCGAGTTTGACAAATGACTCACGAATTGCTCTCTGGTAAAGCCCCTGCATATCTGTTTTGGGGGTGTGCTTGCGCGAGTCACGAGTTCCAGATGGAATACGGGGCGAAGGAGAATCAGTAGTAGTTGGCATACATTAAATTTTGGGGATGGGGTATTGGGGAAACAGGGCATTGGGCATGGGGAATAGAGGATGAGTCTTTGATACTCGTAAATGAGTCTTTAATACTCGCCGACGAGTCTTTGATACTTGTGAATGAGTCTTTAATACTCGCCGACGAGTCTTTGATACTCGTGAATGAGTCTTTGATACTCGCCGACGAGTCTTTAATACTCGTGAATGAGTCTTTGATACTCGTGAATGAGTCTTTGATACTCGCCGACGAGTCTTTGATACTCGTGAATGAGTCTTTGATACTCGCCGACGAGTCTTTGATACTCGTGAATGAGTTTTAGAACTCCGTTAATGAGTCTTTAATACTCGCTGACGAGTCTTTGAACTCCGTCAATGAGTTTTTGTCATCTCGTTGTCGCCTCGTTCCCAGTCTTCAGACTGGGAATGTATTCCGAGAGGCTCTGTCTCTCGTCAAGAAAGAGGAGGCTCCGCCTCCCACGCTGGGAACCAGTCAGGGCAAAGGCTGTATCTTAACTTAGTGCCATTTGTTAATGAGTTTTTGAACTCCACTCCTCTGCCCCCTGGTTCCCCTCTCCCCCATTTCCCAATCTCTAGCCCATGCCTTTAGCGATAAAGAAAGCTTCACCGATGGGCCCCAATGCCAGCACTGGGAAGAATGTAAGTGCGCCCAAGATTAAAATTACGCCTGCGGTGACGCCTGTAAATAGTCCGGTATCGGTTCGCAATGTACCAGTGGTGTAGGGAACAGCTTGCTTGCGCGACATACTATCTGCCAAGAACAATAAACCCAAAATTGGAATATAGCGTCCAGCTAGTAAACTGAAGCAGGTACTTAGATTCCACCACAGGGCAGTTGCAGTGGTTTTTGCGCCCGTAGCGATCGCAAAAGGTGAAGGTTGTGAATCGCCTAAACCTTCAAACCCAGAACCGTTGTTAGCAGCAGCGGAGGCGTATTCATAAATCACCTGAGCAAAGCCGTGAAATCCCGGATTACTAATTCCTGATAGTTGGTCAGGAAATGCTAAGGCGATACCTGCGGGAATCATAATCGCGATCGGGTGAACTAGCAGAATCAGGAAACTAGCAAGTACAACCTCGCGCTTCTCAATCTTGCGTCCGAGAAATTCTGGTGTGCGTCCCACCATCAACCCTGTAGCGAACACAGCCAGAATCAGGTAAGCGAACAAATAAGCGGTTCCTGTACCCTGTCCACCCCAGATAATTTGCAGGAACATATTGGAAAGGGTAATAAAACCGCCGTTGGGCATGAAGGAGTCGTGCAAACTGTTGACTGCGCCGCACATCGTGCCAGTTGTACTTACTGCAAATAGCACAGATTGCGCCCAACCAAACCGGACTTCTTTACCCTCTAGATTCGGTTGCTGACTACCCAGCAGTGCATTCACAGCCGGATTGCCATTGTATTCACCAATGGCGGTGACGATGATAAATACTATATAGAGAATCCCAACCATCCCGTAGACTAACCAGGCTTGCTTAGTGTTGTTCGCAAACAAACCATAGGTATAAATTAGGGACGTAGGAATTGAAAGCATGGCGACAATCTGAATCAAGTTTGAAAATCCGCTGGGGTTTTCAAAGGGGTGTGCCGAGTTGATGGCAAAAAAGCCGCCGCCGTTTTCCCCTAATTGCTTGATAATTTCAAAATGGGCAACAGGGCCACGAGCGATCGCCTGACTAATATTCGGATCTTCCAAGGTAGGGAATACAACTGCACCCGCCAGGGTTTCTGGAACGCCAGCTGCCATTAAGGCGATCGCGCCCACAATACAAATAGGCAGCAAAATTCGGGTAATCGAGCGAATTATGTCTACATAAAAGTTGCCCAATGGTCTACCCGTCAATCCCCTAATAAAAGCAATTCCTACCGCCAAACCAGTCGCAGCAGAGGTGAACATATGATAACCAAGTCCCCACATTTGGCTGCCATAGCTCATGTAGGTTTCACCCGAATAGTGCTGCTGGTTGGTATTAGTAATAAAGGAAATGGTAGTATGCAGCGTTGTGTCCCAAGTTGGGGCATTTATAAGAGTGGGGTTGAGTGGTAACCATCTTTGATTCGTGATGAGCAAGAAAATCAGCAACCCCATTGCTACATTGCTATACAGGATTGCCCGCCCATACTGCCAGCCCGTCATGTTTTCTTTGGTTTTTACGCCAACCAAGGAATAAAGCACTCGCTCAACCGGATTCAAAATTTGGTCGAGAAAAGTACTTTGCTCTAGATAGACACGCGCCATATAGCGCCCAAAAAAAGGAGTAAGCGCTACTACAATTAGTAGCGTTAATACAATTTGAATCCATCCTTCTAGCATTGGATTAGTCGAACTCCGACATGAATAAATTTCAGATGAATATCAGATATTCTATTGCTATGAATCAGAAAAAATAATGAAGTATATAGGCATGATTATTAGCTAACCTATAACTATGTGCTTCCTCAATCATGGAGCTTTTTCTTAAAGAACACAAGGTATAAATTAATATTTAAACTAGCCTATACAAGGAATATATTGGTCTATATATACAAGTCTTCTGAGCGTTTATATCCATCTATATCTGCAAGTATAGATGGACAGCTAAATGCTAAACAAACGTGAGTTTGACATGTAGTAACCGCCTAATTAGTGTAAATCTTGAAACCTTTAAGAAGGTCTGAATTCAAAATTCCAAATTAATAAGCCCCTAAATTTATTTAGGGGCTTGTTAATTTTTTGTTTCAATCAGTAGTCTAATTCATAATTCATCAGGACTTACGCAAAATGATGATAAAACGAACCGCAAAGGACGCAAAGGACACAAAGGAATAAGAGTTTCAGAGAGTTCTGCGTAAGTCCTGTTCATAACTGATTTTGGCGACAAATTCCAAATGCTGAAGTGTAGGCGTGTAAGAAGGTTCTGCCACCAACAGGGCCGATTTCACCGCCACAGAAAAAGCCGCCTACAGGAATATCGTTAAGGTAGCGCCGAAATAGTTCAGAATCGAAGTTAGGTTTACCATACAGTCCTTCACCTCGTCCCAGACAGGAAAACATCAAGGCAGCTACGGCAGAGGGTTCAGATTCTCGTTTATGTTGATAACTTTGCAAGAGTAATTCTAAGTCTTCAGCGGAGGCTTGGGCATCGCGTAGGTGGAATTGCAGCCTTTGACCAGGACGGACACGATCGCCAATTGCGATCGCCCCAGCTGTTGGATCGACCCCAAGAATACCACGAATTAAAAAGTCTCCTTGCTGCAAAGCCATCTTAAATTCATCCATTGCCACACCAACAAACAGAGAGTGCTGTGCTAAAGTCCGTTCTTGTTCGCTGAGACTGGCAATCAAATCTCGCAACACCATCAGAGGTACTTTCTCATCTAACTCCAAAATAATATTGCGATCGGCTTTTGTGACTTGCAATGGTTTGCCAATCGGTCGGCATCCTTGGGCTACAATCGTTTCCAAAACAATATTACCAGTCAAAGCTATACCAACAGTGCCCTCACGATACATGCTTTGGTGTTCCTTACCGCTAGCATCGTTACAAAATAGGGCAACACGACCACTTATACCCCCACCACTAGCCTGTCCCCCCACTATCACCGATCCTGGATAAGCAAAATCCAGCCCCTGCAACAAATCGTTGATTCCAGACGCGAAGGAACTAGACAGCAAGATGAACTGGGGTGTCGGTGATGGTGGCACACCAATCAAATCAAGCCAAGCATCTGGTGAACTGTCTAAGTCAGGTAATTCTTCAGCAACAACATGAAAAACTTGAATCTTCACTCCTGGAAGGTGTGCTAAAGTCAAGCTAATAGCTGGTTCAGCTTCCAGTTCTTGGGTTTCTCCGCTAACTGTCGTCCCAATTACACCTCCACCACTACAGCCAATTAGCACTGGCACAGAAAGTTTCTCAGCTAACAAGGGTAACAGTCGGGAATACTCACTCGTAAAAGCAGACGAAATGAATACCAGTCCTAGATCCGCAGGCGCTGTTAACGATGAGACAGCTCGTTCTACCACATCTGTAACAGCGGCTTCCAAAGAATGACGGGTTGATAGGGCGTTTGCCCACTGCATTTGGTCTGCCATGAGTTTTGAGCTTTTTTCTCTTTTTAGGCTAGTAGGTTTTGATTTTTTATTTTGGGAAGAATTGCATCCTACAAGAATTGACGCCAGCCCTTCGTCTCCTTCATCCCAAGAAGCTAGGGTTGTCATTCCCTAATATATTGCATCTAAATATATTGTATGATTATTTATCTGTAGCACTGATTCCACAAAATCTTAAAAAATAAAGGTAAATGCATTATAGATGCAATAGTTTGCCGTATTGGTAATAAATCAATAGGCGAAAACACTAACTGATGATCAGCTAAATGGTTAGAATGGTTAGTAATCAAGCCAAAAACTGCCATTTCTGAACTTTTCCTATACTAGTATTAACAACACACAACGAGACTAAAGCAATGACCAACATCCAAGAAACAGCAAAGAGCCACATCCAAGAAAAAATCCAAGAAGAAGTGGAACAAGCGCGTACTGTCTGTGATGTAAACGGTAGCAACTCACCTGAGTGTGCTGCTGCTTGGGATGCAGTAGAGGAATTGCAAGCCGAAGCTTCCCACAAGCGCCAAAGCAAGCCAAAAAACTCTCTAGAACAATATTGTGATGACAACCCAGATGCAATTGAATGCCGGGTTTACGACGACTAGAAATGTGAGGCAAGTCAATTTTCTATTTCTTTGGTCAGCAAGCAACCAGGATTGACCAAAAATGACGCAAAGAGTGGGGGAGGCGACGACGCAAAAAGTCGCCTCCCCCACTTGTAAGCGTTTTGTTTAAAGCCTCCGACTAAGAAAACCTTCACACCCAAAAAAATCGGGCTTACAAAACTTCACCTTGTAATACCTTTTCTAAAAATTAAACAACAAATGAATTGGCTGTAGGGGCGTACATCTGTACGCCCCTATAAACTTGTTTATAGTATAAATTTCGTGAAATCGGATGAGTTGGAGAGCCACTTGTTTACAGAAAGAAGTTATATCATGTCCACTTGATTACTTACTAAACTCGGAGTAACCCAACCCCGCCTGCGGGCTACCGTGTACGCACAAGTCGAAAAAAGCCCGATTTCCCATTGTTCTCTCGTTCCCATGCTCTGCATGGGAATGGCAGATTAGGGGCTGCTGTCTCCAGTTAGACATTGATTCGGAGCCTCAATGAATGCATTCCCAGGCGGAGCCTGGGGAGGAGAACCTGATCAAGCCAGGTTTTTAGGACTTGTGTGTACACTGTAGTCCTCCGGGGAGGGGATTAAGGGGAGCCATTACATTGGGCGGGTTTCCCGACTTGTACTCCTACGGAGAAGCAAGCTAGGCGCAGTGTCTCCGAACAGGAGAAGCAACTGGCATGTGGGGTGCAATGACTATGGGAATCATAACTAATTATTATCCGGGCATGATATTAGAGCGCAGTCTAGAGGTTAACTACTGAGCTTTATGCTTTGATTAAACTATTATCAAGAAGAATTGATGCTGAATTCAGGAGTCAGAATTCAGCATCAATTGCAGTCCGATTGACTCCTGAATAAAAGGGTTTAATACCCCTGCCTTATTAACCAGTCTACAATCAGGTAGTGGTATAAAACCTCACTTGATTTATTCTGACTCTTGACTTCTTTTTTATCTATTGTTTGAGAAAAACTATGGACTATAATATTTGGTTTCGCCCTTTCGTCTGGATTGATTACCGACTTGCACTATTATTCCTGGTAATTATTCCGCTAATTCTTTTGATTTGGGCATTTGTGCAAAAAGCAGAAAGCATACAACGCTTATTGAGTATATACTGGCGAGTATCAAGCCTGGTAGCAATCACGATTTACTTAATGATTGCCCAGTATCCAGTTAGCTTTATCTCTGGGTTGATGGCTCAGATTTTGATTCCGATTTCGCTGTGGTTCTGGGTGGATATCAACGATGAAATTGAGTATCAAACCAGTGGCGCTTTGAAATTTATTTTTACCTCTTGGCGCTGGGCTACAACTGTTTATTGTATTTTGGGTACACTAGCTTTTATTCCTTTTTTGGGTTGTGCTTTTTCTGCCAATGTGCTTAAGACTTCTTATTGTCGCGTCTGGTTCGAGGCTCCGTTGCTATTCAAAGAATATTTCCATGCTAATAGCAAGGCTGAGTTTTTAGGTTTTCTCGGCATAGGTAGTTTAGTAATTTATGTGCTTTACTTAAGCTACTTTGTTCTGATTAAGCTGGGCAAGCAGGGACGTTCAGCCACACCACAGTAAGCGTCGTTGCACCACCATACCCCTACTCTTAAAAAAATGGATCCCATTGGCAAGCGACTGGAACAATACACCGCTAAACGTCCCCAAGAAATTCTACTTGTAACAGTGGAAATTGCTGATGAGCAAGATACAATTGCTGTTTTCAAAGGCTTTTCCAGTTCTTTGATGCGTCCAACAGCATTTGATGCAGATGTACCAGTTCTGCCAGATGGGGCAATTATTCTTAACATTGACCGAGTAGCCAGCCCTTATAATCCTGAAGCACCCCGTTATATTCAACAAGGACTCTCTTGGGAAGCTATGCAAGCTCTATTATCAGAAGTGGGAGTCTAACTATTTAATTGGGCAGTTATGCGGAACTGGTAAAATGGAGAGCAGGTGGTGTAATTAACTAAAATGCCTACTGCTGCTCAAGTAGCAAGTTTGTATCCTATTAGCTATCAACTGACGTATATCATGCTTTAGTCTATATACCTCATTTGCGTTGATAATCGGACTCGTAATGTATACATTCTTGCTGGGTATGACGAAGAGATTGAATTCCAAATTTTACCCAACGGAGAGTTGTCTGATGAGCCGAATTAATTACGATTCAATGTCTGATATTGAATTGAAACAGTATTTTCTCAAGCATCGCGGTGATCAAGCTGCTTTTCAAGCATATTTGGACAGGATTAATCAGCGTCCGCGTAGGATTGTTGCAAGCCCCGATGATCCCGATTTTGATGAGAAGGTTCAAGCAGCGATTCGCCAAAAGTTAGAAGCAGCAAGAAGCAGTAGCCAGCAGGCTAACACTGCATTGCAGCCAACTGACCAAGAGTGATCTGTAAGAGCTAAAGAAAGGTTGTGTACTTTTTTATGAATTACCACGACATTATTACGATTGAACCTGGAAAACGCAGTGGTAAACCCTGTATTAGCGGAATGCGAATCACTGTTTATGATGTTTTGGAGTATCTTGCGGGCGGAATGACTGAAGCAGAAATCTTAGAGGATTTTTCAGAATTAACTTCCGAAGACATTAAAGCGTGTCTAGCTTTTGCTGCTGATCGTGAGAATAGGCTACTTGTCGGGGCAGCACTTTCAAGCTATCCGTATGGGTTTGAAGCCAAGTTAACACCAAACCGACTGTAATACAGTATTTTGAATTTATCGCCTTAGCTTGTTTACATAAGCTCCAACAAATTTGTTTGAAAAATCTAAAATTAGCTCTATTGCCTCATCAAGGTTCGTCATTGGTCTGTTTGGGGGTTCCAGATTAGACGTACCATGTCTTGCATAAACGCCTAGAACTATTGGATTGTTGCAAGCAGAAGTAAAACGTTTCAATTTAGACTTATCAACAAGGTCTTCATAATTAATTCCCACCTTCTTGCAAAAGTGTTTAATTGTGTCTACACACTTGTACAGCGTACTCCAAGTGAGTATCTTATCATTTGAAGTTGCTGTTGATATTATCCCAACATAAATTAAAAGAATTCGTATTGCTTCAAACTGTTTTGACAGATATATCCAATGAGAAACCAAATGTTTATCAGGTCTGTTGAGTTCTGTAAATATATCAATGTCAGGATTGTTGCTAAATGGATACTCTTCAAAAGTTTCGGACCATACATCTCTTGAAGAGCCTCCACTGGCAGGTGCAAAGCTTACAAAGCAAATTCTGCAAGGAATATTTTTGCAAGCTATTCTCAAAGCACCGTTTAATATAGCTTCTAAACTAAATAATCGTGTTGCAACTGCTTTTTCATCTTGAAGGTTATCAATATGGTATGAATAAGCGAAGAATTGTAAGCCAGTATGGTCATCGTGCTCAAATGATAACGACAAGTCATTTCCGCCCAAGCTAGTTGCCAAGTCCATGTAGGATGAACCAGCACGAATTCTTATTTCCCAATGGTGTTCATTTAGCATATCTAGTATCATGTACAACTGTTAATCATGGCGTATGCTTATGTTATCTCGTTGTCCCATTGTCTCCACCTAACACTTGACGGCAGCGGACGGACGAAAGCTGCTAGTGACGTTTCCGAGGTTACGCGCTGCGTTTTACCATTACCTTAAAGGAAGCTACAGTTGAGGTCTAAATTGCCATCTGAAACTTTCTTCAATTTTGAAGAATTATTTTGATTTTTGAATTTAAAAAATGTCCCGTTCTGGATACACACTTCCCGTCTTTGCCTGCGCTGCGGCCGTTGCAGCTTTACACTGGTTACACGATCGCCAAACCTTAACTTTAGCGTCTGTAGATTTGATTGAACCCGCACAAATCGCCGAAATACCAATCGAACAGGTAGCAGGATTATCTGAAAATACAGCTTTAGCGATCGCCCACAGCGATCCTGGTGATAATCTCGATTTGACTAAAGATACACCGATTTGGGCATTGGTGGAATGGCGAGAACAGGGTGATGATGCTGTGATTATTCAAGGTGGGGAAGGAATTGGCAGACAGGTTAATGCTGATGACAAGCCTGCTATTTATGCTTACGCTCAAAAGCTGTTGCAAGAGAATTTGCAACGGATGTTAGCACCTGGGGAAAAAATCACGGTGACGATTATTCTACCCGAAGGGCGATCGCTTGCTGTTCGGACTTCAAATTCTGCCTTTGGTGTAGTTGAAGGACTTTCCCTTTTAGGCACAACCGGCATTTCTCAACCCTTAAGTACACCAGATCAGCTTGCAGTTTTTCGGGCGGAATTACAAAATAAAGCCAGTCGTTTTGAGAGTTTGGTATTCTGCATTGGGGAGAATGGCCTAGACTTGGCGCGTAAACTAGGGATTAATCCTGATCAATTGGTCAAAACTGCTAACTGGCTCGGCCCAATGTTAGTAGAAGCTGATGTGCTGGGCGTGAAAGAAATCTTATTATTTGGCTATCACGGTAAGCTGATGAAACTGGCAGGAGGGATTTTTCACACCCATCACTACTTGGCTGATGGACGGCGGGAAATTTTGGCAGCGCACTGTGCGATCGCAGGTTTAAAATTACCAGATATCCAAGCAGTGTTTAACAGTGCGACTGCGGAAGCAGCACTAAAATACCTCAGATTGCTAGATGCTTCCACAGGCAGTGATTGGGTAAATCAAGTTTACACTGCGATCGCCGAAACCATCGACGTTCGTTCTCAAGAATACATTCAAAACCATAGCGAAAGTAGCACAGCAGTTACAGTCTGTGGCTCTATCCTCTTTGATCGCGATCGCAAAATTATTGTGAAGAGTAAAACTGCTGGTCTGTTGATGGGAAAATTATGTTAATTTATTATGAATAATCGTAAACAATCCAAATAAATAATCTCTTAAGTAACCACTCTAGGGTAAGTTTATCGTTTTAATAGCATATCCCACTCAGGGACTAGACAAATGCACATAAAGTTGCGTTTGTAAAGGCTCTCTATACCATTATCAGCCTGCCCAGGCTGAATAATAGCATCACCATAGACCACAAAGCATCTATTTATCCTTAACAGATATAACTCCCGTCATGAATACAGCGGTGACTCTACCAACAGAACAAGCGCCCCAAACATTGGAAAATTTTGGGAGACTTGATCGCCAATTAATTGTAATTCTGGACTTCGGCTCTCAATATTCTGAGCTGATTGCCCGTCGCATCCGCGAGACTCAAGTATACTCGGAAGTTTTGTCTTATCGCACTACTTCTGTACATCTGCGCCAACTCAATCCTAAGGGAATCATCCTCTCCGGTGGCCCAAGTTCGGTTTATGGTGATAACGCTCCCCATTGTGACTCAGAAATCTGGAATTTGGGAATACCCATCTTGGGTGTTTGCTATGGGATGCAGCTGATGGTAAACCAACTCGGTGGGGAAGTGGCAAAGGCTGATCGAGGTGAATACGGCAAAGCGTCATTATATATTGATGATCCCACAGATTTGTTCACTAACGTCGAAGATGGCACTACCATGTGGATGAGTCATGGAGACTCCGTTATCCAAATGCCATCAGGGTTTGAATTGCTAGCACATACAGAAAATACCCCCTGTGCTGCGATTGCCGACCACGAAAGGAAACTTTACGGCGTTCAGTTTCATCCAGAGGTGGTGCATTCTGTTGGCGGCATAGCATTAATCCGTAATTTTGTCTACCATATCTGCGATTGTGAACCGACTTGGACAACAGCGGCTTTTGTCGAAGAGGCAATTCGGGAAATTCGCGCCAGAGTTGGTGAAAAGCGGGTGCTGTTGGCGCTATCTGGGGGAGTGGATTCTTCTACTCTGGCCTTCTTGCTGTCTAAAGCGATTGGTGACCAACTGACTTGCGTGTTTATCGATCAAGGTTTTATGCGAAAGTATGAGCCAGAGCGATTGGTAAAGCTGTTTCAAGAGCAATTTCACATTCCTGTAGAGTATGTTAATGCTCGCGATCGCTTTTTAGCTACAATTGCCAATATCACCGATCCTGAAGAAAAACGCCGCCGCATCGGACACGAATTTATCAGCGTATTTGAGGAAACATCCAAGCGCCTCGGTCACTTTGACTATCTGGCTCAAGGGACTCTTTATCCAGATGTCATCGAATCTGCTGACACCAACGTTGATCCCCAAACTGGTGAGCGGGTAGCGGTAAAAATTAAGAGTCATCACAATGTTGGCGGTTTGCCCAAAGACCTAAGATTTAAATTGGTGGAACCACTGCGGAAACTATTTAAAGATGAAGTCCGCAAAGTTGGGCGTTCTATTGGTTTACCAGAAGAAATTGTCCAACGGCAACCTTTTCCTGGGCCTGGTTTGGCAATTCGCATCCTGGGGGAAGTCACATCTGAGCGGTTAAATATTTTGCGCGATGCCGATTTGATTGTGCGGCAAGAAATTAACCAACGCGGCATGTATCATGATTTCTGGCAAGCATTTGCTGTATTGCTGCCAATTCGTAGTGTTGGCGTTATGGGGGATCAACGTACTTACGCTTACCCGATTGTTTTGCGGATTGTCACTAGTGAAGATGGCATGACTGCTGATTGGGCGAGAGTCCCTTACGATGTCCTGGAAGTGATTTCCACTCGGATTGTGAATGAAGTTAAAGGGGTAAATCGGGTGGTTTTTGACATCACCTCTAAGCCGCCTGGAACCATTGAATGGGAGTAATCAAGTTTTGAGTTGACTTAACTAAAAGCTCATCACTTTCTGCTATAGGCGCAAAGGACGCGGACTCGTTGGCGCAGCCCAAGGTAGAGAAGAGGCAGCGCTATGCGCGGCATCGTCTCACGCCACTGCTCCCCTTCTCCGACTCGTCAGAGGCTAGTGCCAAAAAAGAAGACCGCAGTGGCTCCCCTTTTTAAGGCTTGCTCTAATTTCCTGCTTTTTAAGGAGGGTTAGGGAGGAGCAAGTCTTAACCCAAGCGGATTGATTTTAAAAGCCTCTATTAAAATCCAAACCTGTTAGTAATAAAGCAGTCAGTAATTAGCAAGATTATTCTTGAACTCCAACTATTCGTTAAAGTGAATTTTTTAAATGTAAAGGAATTTAAACACCAACATAATTTTATCCAGTCAATAATTATAAATGCCAGCGAATAATTAACCATCAATTAGATAGTGCCTGGACAAATTGAGTTATTGTCTAGAAAAATAGGCGCGATCGCAGTAAAATTACCAATGGTGTGGTTACAAAGAAAAAACAAGCAGCTCATTAGAAATAACTTTCATTTGATCAACGTTAATGGAGATGTTATGGAACCTGCTCTCCCCCTTGCTGGCTTAAACATCCTTGTAGTTGATGATGATGACGATAGCCGTTTTTACATTACTACCGTATTGGAAGCTGATGGAGCCACCGTCATGGCAGTTGCATCGGCAGAGGTAGCATTGAAAGTACTACCTGAGTTGCAACCAGATGTCTTGATTTGTGATATTGCTATGCCTGGTGAAGATGGCTACACCCTAATCCGCAAGATCCGGGCGCTAAAGCCTGATATTTGGGGAAAACTTCCCGCTATCGCCTTAACTGCCTATGGCGATAGTGAGTATCGTAGCCGTGCCCTGGAAGCAGGCTTTCAGACTCATGTGGCTAAACCAGTTGATCCAGGAGAACTAGTTGCGATCGTCGCAAATTTGGTTGCTTCTGATCAGAGTTAACACAAATATTTAGTCATTTGTCGGTGATTATTTGTTATTTTCCTGATCTTTTGTTATCTTCCTGATCAAATTTTTTAAACGAAGAAATCAAGGTGCTACAACATTACTAAAAGTGATGTGTTGGTTTGTGAAAAAAATGTTGGTAATAACAAGTTTTTCAGGGCAGAACTGTTTCATCTCTAGAAGGCGCTGCTTTACATTTGAACAGGGCGTGATTTGGAATTGCTTAGACTATTTAGCTCCAGTTTCAAAGCTAATTTGTTCAGACTTATATGCTGGTGGCTCGACGTGAATTAAAATCCTTACTGGACGGAACCGTTTTTCTAATCGGCTTTCTACTTCTTCGGTGATGTGGTGAGCGGTTTCTACGTCTGGTGCATCTACTATTAAATGCATTTCAATAAACACTTGACGACCAAGAACGCCGCGAGAAGCGATCGCATGACAGTTAATTACACCTGGAACAGAAGTAGCGATCGCATGTATTGCTTCTGGTGCGATCGCCATTTGATCCACAAGTGAAGGCAAATTCTCTTTTAAAACTGACCAGCCACTCCAAAATACCAACAAAGCGACAGGAAAAGCTAACACTAAATCCATCCATTGATAACCTAGCCAAACTCCTATCAAACCGCCAATTACAGAAATTGTCACCCAAATATCGCTCATCGTATGTGTCGCGTCAGCTATGAGAATTGAGCTACCTACTCGCCTACCCACACTACGTTCGTAAAACGCCACAAAAATATTTACGCCCAGCACAATTAGTAATATCCACAACTCAGGTGGCGATATTTTTACAGGTTCACTACCTTTGAGAATTCGCTCGATTGCTCCTTGCAGAATTTCAAAACAGGCTATTCCTAAAAATGAGGCAATTCCTAGAGCTCCTACTGCTTCAAATTTGTGGTGTCCGTAGGGATGCTCGCGATCGGGTTGTGGAGAAGAAAATTTACTCGCAATTAATCCTAAAACGTTGTTGGCGCTATCTGTCACACTATGCAAGGCATCAGCTAGCAAACTCAAAGAACCTGTCCAGTAGCCCACCAGTGCTTTCAATCCCATTACAAACAGGTTGAGCAGTAGGGTAATAATTAAAACCTTTCGCACTTCGGCGCGGTTATCGTAAGTCATAGATAATTTATCACATCAAGTTCTATGACTTCTAATGTAGAACTCAAAATACAAATAAACACAAATAAAGTGTATCAAAGTCTTACGCAGTAAGAATTAAGTCTCTCTATAGTTTCTATGTTTTATCCCAAGTTGTTGAGATTATTTTTAACTAACAGTAGCTACAACCTGGATAGACATTAGTAATGGCTTTACAGGTTACAGCGTATTTTTAGCATTAATTCCAGAAATATTTCAATTAATTTTCTTATTCATACATCCACTGAGGTCATACCAAATTGTATTCAAAGATATTATGACGACCATCAGTAAACTATACTTACTCCGAATAACTGACGAGCTAAATGAGTTTTATTTACTACCTAATAAGGATAAAAAAGCCCACGCTTCATTCAGAAAATGGTCAACATTTGAGGAGTAAAAGCTCACAGGTTCCGGGTCAGATGTCGATGCGACACCAAATAGGTGTCGTCCTACTCCGGCCACGCTTGCAATGCTGTCTCCACAACTTGCAGTAGTTCCGTCCGCGTGGCTCCAGTCGCCGCCAGGACTGACATTCCACAATTGACCATCACGACAAAGCGAGCCAGAGCGGCTGGATCGGAATCGACCGGCAAATCGCCCTCCGAAATCGCCCGCTCGAAACGCTTACACAGGATGGTTTCGCTTGAGGCTCGGCGTGCGGACAATTCCTGCCGGATCGGATCGTCCGGATCTCCGCATGAAAGTGTGCCATGAACCCAGAGACATCCCGGTGGATTGCGCGGATCGGTTCCCAGGTCAACAACCCCGTGCATCATCCCTTCGGCGACCCGGCGCGCGGTCGGCTCTTTGAGAGCCTCACGAAGATAGGCTGAGGGCCCATCGGCATAGCGATCAAGTACTTTGCGGAATAGAGATTCCTTGTTGCCAAAGGCGGCGTAAAGGCTGGGGCGATTGATGCCCATAGCCTCGGTCAGATCCGAAAGGGATGTCCCCAGGTAGCCCTTGCGCCAGAACACATGCATTGCACGATTGAGCGCATCATCAGTATCGAACTCGCGGGGTCGGCCCATCGCCGCAGTGGTTTTTTCCTGTTTCATACTCATCAGTATAATAGTTTGTTGACAGGCTTGCCCCCATGCCTTATATCTATAACCTTGCGATCCGATTTTGTATTGCAACGACAAAAGAATACTATGAGTCAATACAGTTCAGTTAAGCATTTCTTTCTTCTCTTTGTGTCCAACTCTTGGAGACGCTATGCGTAGCTTGCTTCTCCGTAGGAGTCGATTTCCCTTTATGCCAGCTACAGTCAATCGTTTACGCCGGTGATTAAGCGATCGCGAACCAATTCACTCTTTGAGCCTGAGCGGGGCAACCAATACGAAGTTGGCATCAAAGCAGACATCACCAATAAGCTGTCTACCACCTTAGCTGCTTTTCAGATTACTAAGAGCAATGTGCTAACTAGTGACCCTGTTAATCCGATCAATTTCTCGATCCAAATCGGTGAGCAGCGTAGTCGAGGGGTTAAGTTCACCATTGGGGGCGAAATCCTACCGGGATGGAATATCATTGCAGGCTATGCTTATACCGATGCGCGAGTCACCGAAGATAATGATATTCCAGTGGGTGAACTTTTGCAGAACGTTCCCAAAAATGCGGCCAACCTACGAAATTCAAAGCGGTGACTACAAAGGATTAGGCTTTGGATTTGGGATAGTCTTTGTGGGGGAACAGCAAGGCGAGTTTCCTAACAGCAACTTTCAGATTCCCAGTTATGTCCGTGCTGATGCTGCCTTGTTTTACCGCCGAGACAACTGGAGAGTTGGTATCAACGTGAATAATCTTTTTGATACAGAATACTACGAGACTGCTACAAGGCGAACCTTAGTCTATCCAGGCGCACCAATGAATGTGCAGGCAACAATTTCCTACGAGTTCTGAATCAAGTGCTTCATTCAAAATGCGGGGAAGTGATTGATAATCTCATAAAGATGGGAGTTTTAACTCGCTCGCTTTATTGCTCATCGGTCGAACAACATGCCGGAATACAGCACTCGTTTTGTGGACAACGCTTCAAATAAGAACTGCATTTTTCCTGTTAATTTGTTGAGAATTGATGTTTTAAGTCTATAAACCCAAACAAAAGGCATTTATGAAAATACCTTTGGTCGCTTTACCTATCTATTCTTATTGAGCGTTTTGACATTCACACTTGCTTCGGCTTGTGCAATAATATTGACCACAGTGTTACTTATCAAGAAGTTTTAATAAAAAACATATGTCTTCAACTCCTCTGACATTGAACCTAATTGAAGGTTCTGTCTCCTTCAGTTTTTCACCCCAAGCAGCACGAGAATTAAAGACAGCGACAGATAAACTGATGGAGCGCCTGAAAGCTGTCGCCGCTAAACCCACTCCTGGGGGCGGTAAAGTCACTCCCCAGCCTCCCCTGGAATATCGTTATACGGGTGAAGTATTTTTAGAAATTTTCTGTAATCCTAATATCTGGCCAACGCCCTTCGCAGCCAAAGTTTTGCTGACTGTCCGCAACGTCAACATCCGTTTGACTACTGAAGCTGAACTTACCCGCATCATTGAAGACATTAATCAGTATTTAGAGCAAGTAGGATAATAGTTCACATGATTTTTTTATGCTTTTCGAGATTTTTTAAGAAAGAATACTATACAAATTTTGGATTTTGCGAAAGTTGAGCCAGTTGCTTGCAAAGGTTCTCGACGCTCGTTGCGCGGCATCGTCTCCCCTTCTCCCATTCGTGAGAGGCTAATGCCTGCCGTAGGATGCCCGAACGCGAACAGCGTCTCCTTTAGGAGAAGGGTTGTAGGGAGATGACTAGTTGGCGCAGTCCAAGGTAGAGAAGAGGCTACGCTATATGTTGAGTGCAACTGGTGTCAAGCCGACTTAGCAAACTTTTCAAGACGGATATTGGCTTTGAACAGCAAGCAAACTATCGCTTACTTAAGGGAAGCGATGCAATGAATTGCGAGTCAAAAGTGAAGTTCCTACACTTTTATCGGATCAATGTACGAAAGTCACAGAATCTACATACTAGACTCAAGCTGTAGCACCAGATATACAGCACAAATGGTTCTGATGCCTACTTTAACTTGAAAAATTGTATAATTTAAGACTCTAATGCTTCAGTGTTAATGAAAAACGCAAGATTCTGTACGGGGCAATGCTCATCAAAAACCAGAGATTATTCCCCAGATTGGGCGTCAAATCGTTGATGGTGACATCCACACATCAAAAATAAAGTCCCAATCCCAAATCCGAAATCAAACATTGATTAGTCGTTGTCCCACTGTTCACGACCAATTAGGTCGCCAATGCGATCGCGTAACAAAAAGTCACATTTCTCTAATTCACATTCAACGCAAACCCACTCTCTCGCTGGAATGTATTGGCAAAGTGTATAGATTGGCTGTTGTCGGCTAACCATTCCCTTTTGCACCAGTCGGCGTGCTTCGTCTTGAATCAGATCTAGAGAGTAGTAATTTATAGAAGGCACCGTATTCACACTCATGGTTTTTACTCACAAATTAACACTTAGGATAATGTTCCCGTTAATAATTAGGAACAAACATGACAGAAATTAGACTTGTGGCTAGGATTTTGTAGTTTGCTATACGGAACTGTTTTTATTTTGACGCTACATATCCAGAAATTATCTCAAGAAATGTTAAGAAAGTCAACAAATCCTGACACTTTGGCAAAATCCGCTTTACAAAAAAAATTCCGAGTAGTTAACTTAACCTGCTGGGGTAGCTGTATGACTTTTACTCAACAGCTCTGAAAGTTTTGCCATTACTGCCTTTAGGCATGATTTGGCGGTTGGGAAGAATTCACATGGCGTCACAGAACAGCTCGCCGCAGGCATCGCTTACATATCAAATAATCACCTTAAAACCGGATCTAAAACTGCTGGTATTTATCTAAGAGTAAACAATACAAAAATATTTGTCTGATACTAGGGTATAAACTGTTGCAAAACATAACGGCTAAAGACACTACAAAGGCTTTTACTTTAGTATCTGTTAACAATTTCTTAAATAAACCCGTAATTGCTTGGTTATTTTCAGCACTAATATCACACAGTTTTCTTTTGATAAACATCTAAAGAAGGGTGGAGTAATACTAATTCATAATTAGGACATACATAAAAATGCTTGAGACAAGATAAACAGAAAACGTATACATGCAACTACCGATCCCTGAAGTAGGTTATGGTCACATTAAAACAGACGCGATCTAGTCACGTCTGTAAACTGTTTGGCGGATTTGCTGAGATTAATTGTTCTGAAGTTACATTGTTATTTAAGTTACTTATTCACCGGATGATTCATCATCTTGATCTGTGCTGTCTTCTACAGCTACCAGATTTTCTGGCGGACGCTCATGGTTAAGTTGGCTTAGTAGTGCTAGTACCTTATTACCGCGTTCTATGGAGCGATCTTCGAGAAAGATGACTTCTGGTGTGCGACGTAGCCGTACCCGCGCCCCAAGTTCGCTGCGGACGTAACCCGTGGCCGACTTTAAGCCTGCCATTGTTTCTGCCTTAGCTTCATCTGTACCATAGATACTGACGTAGATTTTGGCGTGTTGGAGATCGCCGGAAACATCAACATCAGTAACACTTACCATTCCTGTACCCACACGGTCATCCTTAATGCCGTTGAGCAGCATTTGGCTAACTTCCCGTTTGATCAGTTCAGCAACGCGGGAAACGCGGCGATTTGTAGCCATAAAAATTTCGCCTCCTCACAGAGGTTGTACGACAAAAATAGATGCAAGTTGCGTAGACAGTATTTAGCGTGAGCAATGCCAAGAGCAACCGTCTGTGGGGCACAGCCCCGATATAGCGCTAGTTTAGATTGTACTCAAGCCCAGCATTGCCCGTAGAGTGAAAGTAAGGAAGACTAGGCTGCCCACAAATAAACCCAAGATAGCGATCAAGGTGACTGGGCGCTTCAACAGTGGCACTAATGGCGCAAAGGTGTTCAGAAACAGCCCTAAGACGATACTAATTAAGTACCGGGGGTAGCGAAAGACGTTATCCCAAAATCCGTCAAACATCTGAATGTAAACTGCCTTGTTATATACTTACGTTTGTTTTGATCTGCTTTATCTACTCAATTGTAATCTATGCGGCTAGAAAATTAGCCAGTTAATATAAAATATGGCTCGTCGGTTATATTGGCTTTATTTAGTCGCGATTATTTTCAGTTAAATCGGAATTAAATGGTAATTCAAATCCCCAAGGAAACTAGCCCGCGTCCATTTTTGAAGTGGGCAGGGGGTAAAAGTAGGTTGATACAGCAATATATTCCTTATTTTCCCAAAAGTTATAAAAATTACTATGAGCCATTCTTAGGTGGGGGTGCTGTTTTTTTCTATCTCCAACCAACCACAGCCATTTTAACTGATATTAACACCGAATTAATTAACACTTATTGTTGTGTTAGAGATAATGTTGAGGAGTTAATTTCTATATTGAAAGAGCATAAAAACCGACATAATAAAGATTATTACTATAGTGTCCGAAACAACTATGGTGGTACTAATATAGAGAAAGCTGCTCGAATAATTTATCTTAATAAGACTTGTTTTAATGGTCTTTATCGAGTCAACTCACAGGGCAAATTTAATGTGCCTTTAGGCAGATATGAAAATCCCAATATTTGTCATGAGGAATTACTACGAGTGGCTTCTATAGCACTTTCTCATGCGGAAATTCAACAAGCAGATTTTACAGAAGTCCTAAATCATGCGACTAGCAGTGACGACTTTGTATTTTTTGACCCGCCCTACCATCCTATAAACAACACTAGCTATTTCACCGCTTATAGTCCAAATTCTTTTAGTAAAAAAGACCAAGAACTTTTGAGAGATACTTGTGCCGAGTTGGCAAGTCGTGGTGTCAAAGTTATGGTATGTAATTCTGATAGTGAATTTATTAGAAAGATTTATACAGATATCAATTTTGAAAGCTATAGAATCAAAGCAGCACGATCAATTAACTCAAACATAAAAAATAGAGGGATGATCTCTGAACTATTAATTACATCTTTTAAAGATTTTTATTTGCCCAAGCAATGAATCTGTCTAAGCTATAAACTGCTAATAAATTATGGTTATCATTCACTCTTGCTTTCAGCCATTTACTTGCGCCTTCTCGCATACCTTCACCGCCTAAAATCACAATAGTTGGTGTAGGGTAATAGTGCTGAATATTCATGTTTAAATAAGGAAATTTTTCATCAACCGAACCGGGGCTTTCTTGCCATTTGCACTCGAAAATTAAACCAGATGGCATTGCAGGTGAGCCAATAACATAAAAATCAACTTTCAGAAGGGTATGATAAATTCCAGTTCCAATATAAACTTCCTTTCCATAACGTTTTGGTAATAAAGCAGCATTCAATATAAATTCTTTTGGGACATAGTTCCCTACTTGGAAATAATTATGCCCATTTAAGATTGCTTCTACATTTCCTTCTAAAATATTCCCAGACTTATTTGCCCGTCCGCCTTGAGTCAGAGCCATCCTAAATCCCTCTGCCAAAAGTCCTGCTTATTATAGGATTTCACAGAAGCAGTAACAAATGGTCAGTTGCTTAATATGAATTTTTGATTTTGACTAAACAAGGTTGGATTAATAGGTAAAAAATCCGAAAACATTGGTATTTTTGTACTAAATAAATACAAATGTATTAATAATTTGGATCAGGAACGAGTTACTAATTTAGGGAAGTATGAAAGGAATGGAATTTCCTTTTCTCTTTGCCCCTTAACCTTTTTTTAACCTCTCTAACAACTAGAATTTAGCTTGGATAAATTTTAGTGATTTCATCTTAGCTTCAACCCGTCTGTGCCTCAGTATGACCGTTGCGGATAGCCCATGCTAGTTCTAAAAGTTGAGTCCAACGCTTTTGTAGCTGTTTGGGGGTGCATTTTATAGCTTTGGCGATCGCAACGTCGTTTTGTCGGGCAGTTTTTAACTGTAATATTTGCTGTTGCTGTTCTGTGAGTTGATTCACAAAAATTTCCCACTGCTGGGAAGATAAACCCAACTTTTGCTCTAAACCCGCACCTAACCATTGATGTACTAATTGCCAGTGGTGTTGCTTGGCAAACTTTTCTACGTGGTATTTGAAGCGTTGTTGGAGATAATCACGCTGACGGCTAGTTAAACCGAGAATTTGGTCAATTTCTGGGGCTGAGAGGTCTTGGAGTTTCAGACTAAGATAGTTCATACAGTCAGATTGGCCTTGAGACTCCAGGTATTTCATCAATTCAGTGATGACGCGATCACGTTCTGACTCTTCTGATGGATCGAAATTAGTTTGGGCAATCATTTGCGATCGCAGCTGTTGCACCGCCGAGTTGCGCTGGTAAGATTCTGCTTCTTCACCCTTAGCAGACTCTACCGCCATTTCAATATCCACAGTAGTTTCTTGTGGCTGACGACGAGCAAAACCTTGGGCACGCAAGATAATCAATTGCTGATTTGCACCACCTGGTAAATTGATCCGGCGTTTGGCATACTGCTCCGTAAAGGCCATGTATTCAGCTAATTGTAGCTGAGTACGCGGCGTGTGATCCTCAGGTAGTTCGTTTTCTCTGCGGAAAGCTTTGATCGCTTCGATATAAAATGCTTGTAAAAAATCTTCAATTAGGCTGTAACGAGCTTCAAAACCCAACTCAGAGCCGGATGTAGTCACATGGCGGTAAACCATAGCACCTAAATTGCTATGTAATTCCACACGCCCTTGTTTGGAACCTAGTTGGTAGTAACGTAAGCACTTTTGCATCCGATGCCTTCCCAACGTCATCTGCCAAGACTTGATTTGCCCAGATGTTTGGATACGAGAGCTTTTGTCGCAAATGCGTTCTACTTCTACGGCTATGCGCTTTGCTAAAGCTTCTACGCACTTGGGTGCTGCTTTCACTTGCGCTTGCATTTCCTCACACAGCAACTCAATCAAGGTATCACTGCTGCTATCTGAAAATTCTTCGGTCGAAACGTGGTTTTCAAAAATGGGTCTAGAGTTTGGTAGATTGACGACGTTAGCTTTCATGACTTTTCCAGGTAGTAGTATTGCACCGTAATTACAACGCAGACACAGCGATCAAGGCTGGCCTTGGCTGGAGAATCTTTGGGCATTCATCCATCAAAACTTGCCGCATGTAATGCTCACATCTAAAGCTCATATATAAAACTGTAGGAAATACGAAAGAGTTACAGTTATGGCAATGTGTCGGTTTTTTCACAAGCCACCAGATTGCCGCTGGGACAAAAGTACCCGCCATTTTCTGAAAGTTGTCAAATACCTTGCTGTGCCAACTGTTGCCACCATCCTGTTATATCCACTGCTTCACTAAATAGCTCGTAGTAGACATCGTCTTTAAGTATGACAATTTCAAAAGTGGAGTTTTTTTTATCACATTTTCCGAAACAAACAGGTGCGCCTGTGAAGTTTAATTCTTATACCCATGCTGCTGCTGCTTCCCAACCTAAACCCCTCCGTATAATTACTGCTTCGTCTCCGGTCATATCCAAGATGGTAGACACTTCAAATGTAGGTTCTTCGCCAGTGTCTATAATTATGTCTACCAACTTGTCCAAACGGTCAAATAGCTCTACCCGCGACTGAACAGTTTCTGGGTCTATCCGAATCATGCCATTATCTGCTTCATCTGGTGGCAGATGTGCTGAAGTTGAAATAATCGGATTGCCCAACGCTGCCAACAACTCCAAACACACAGTATGGTTTGGTACTCTAATTCCAGTAGTTTTCCGCTTGGGGCTTTGCACCAATCGCGGTACTAACTTAGTAGCTGGGAGCAAAAACGTGTATGGCCCTGGAATCAGGCGTTTCATAATTCGATAGGCTGTGTCACTTACGAAGGCATAAGTTGCCACATTTGAAAGCGAGGGAGATAAAAATGTCAGTGGTTTATCATTTGCTAGCTGTTTAATTTGCCGCACTCGTTCTACCGCCGACTTGGCATTCAAATCACAACCGATCGCATAGACTGTATCAGTAGGGTAAAGCATGACTGCGCCACTAGAAAGCGCCGACTTTATTTCCTCTATTCGGCGAATTTGAGGATTATCCGGATGAACTGGGAAAATTTTTGCCATAGAAAAACTGGGGATTGGGGACTGGGGATAGGAGAGAATAACTCTTGACTAATGACCAATGACTAATGACCAATGACTAATGACTATGAATAAAATAGTTTATTTTCAATGTCCGACAGGAATTTCTGGTGATATGTGCCTGGGTGCTTTGGTAAGTTTGGGTGTTCCTATGGAGTATTTAATTGAAAAACTCAATGGATTGGGTATTGAACAGGAATATCAGTTAAGGGCGGAATTTGTCCAACGCAATGGTCAGCAGGCGACTAAAGTCTATGTGGATTTAGTAGACGATGATCATCACCATCACGATCGCGAACACAGTCACGATCACACACGCCACCTGCCAGAAATAGAGCAAATGATTCTCAAAGCAAGGTTGCCATCACGGGCAGAAGCTTGGAGTTTGGCGGTATTCCGACAGCTAGCAGTAGCAGAAGGAGCAGTGCATGGAATTTCCCCAGAAAAAGTTCATTTTCATGAAGTAGGTGCTGTAGATGCGATCGTAGATATTGTGGGTACTTGCCTGGGGTTAGATTGGTTGGGGATTGAGAGCAATGACCAAGGATGGCCCCTACTTTACTGCTCGGCGTTCCCGACTGGGGGCGGCACTGTTCGGGCTGCACATGGTCAGATGGCGGTACCAGTACCAGCGGTATTAAAGCTGTGGGAAATGCGAGGTTGTCCAGTTTATAGCAACAGCATTGAACGAGAACTAGTGACACCAACAGGAGCTGCGATCGCTACTACTTTGGCAAGAGATTTTGGTTCACCACCTGCGATCGCTATCAAGCAAATAGGACTGGGAGCCGGAACCATAAATTTACCCATTCCCAATATTCTACGCCTCTGGCTGGGTGAAAGCCCAAGTTTACAGTCAAACTTCAGCGATTCTGAAGATACTACCGCAAATTTAGAAACCATCTCCGTACTAGAAACCCAAATTGATGATTTAAATCCGCAAGCGATCGGCTATGTGTTTGAGGCATTGTTTGCGGCTGGTGCGGTGGATGTTTTTACTCAAGCGATCGGCATGAAAAAGTCCCGTCCAGGGATTTTGCTGACTGTGATCTGTCATCCAGAAAATTTACTCAGTTGTGAAGCGATTTTATTTAGCGAAACCACTACTTTGGGCATTCGGCGAACAACTCAGCAACGCGCCATTTTACAACGCGAAATTCAACAAGTGGAAATTGAATATGGCAAAGTGCGTGTCAAAGTTGCATGGAAGGGACAATCACCAGAAAAAGTTATTGTTAATGTGCAGCCAGAATATGAAGATTGTGCAGAGTTAGCCCGAAAACATAATATTCCCTGGCGCGAAATTCAACGGCTGGCGCTACAGCGTTGGTATTTAGTCAATAGCTGAATCCCCTCGTTCCCAGTCTCAGAGTGGGAACGAGGGGATTGACTAACTTAGAGCTTTCACTAAGTATTGTGTTAATGTAAACGCATCTACACCCAATTCGGTACGCTTTTGGGCTGCTAAAATACCCGCTTGCGAATGCCACCAAGCGGCAGTTGCCACAATATCTTCTACGGGAATCTGTTTAGTTGTCGCTTGTGCCAACAATCCACCCATTAGCCCAGTTAATACGTCGCCGCTACCGCCACGCGCCAAGGCGGGTGTGCTTTCAGGAACAATCCAAACGGCACCTTGAGGGTTTGCTACGGCAGTTCTCGCCCCTTTCAACAACACTACAGCCCCACTTTGCACTGCTGCTGACTGTACTGCTTTCACCCTGTGATGTTTGGCATCAGCGACATCAGGAAACAATCGCTGGAATTCGCCAGTGTGGGGTGTGAGTATAGTTAGTGCTTGACGTTTTTTTAATGTGGCGATCGCTCCCATTTGTGCCAGGATATTTAAACCATCGGCATCAAGAACCAAAGGGCGATCGCTGTTGATCACTTCTCGGACAATCGGAGTCGCATCTCGTGTTAAACCGGGGCCACAGGCGATCGCATTAAAGGAACTCAGATCAGTGTTTTCTGGTAATTGTAATTGGGCAATCGCTCCGGTTTCCGTCTCTGGACAACCGACAATTAGTGCTTCTGGCAAGTGTGACACCAAAAGAGATTTCAGGGATTCGGGTACGGCAATCGAAAGCATCCCTACACCACTAGCCCTAGCACCCAAACCAGTTAAAATTGCTCCACCTGCATAGCGCCGCGAACCGCAAATCAACAGTAAATGTCCTTGCTTATATTTGTGGGTGACTGGTGGACGGGGTACGAGTAGAGTAGCAAGTGCCGTTGCTGGTGTAATACGTTTAATCCTGGGTGCATCTTTTAAAACAGCTTCCACATCAGCTAAAGGAATATCGAAATCGATTAACTCAGCTTTGCCGAGATATTCCAGCGCCTGATCTTGGAAAAAAGCTAGTTTCCATAAACCCAAGCAAAAAGTGTGAGTGGCGCGAATGGCAGTTCCTAATACTTCGCCTGTGTCGGTGTGTAAACCTGAAGGTAAATCGATGCTATAAATCGGCACAGGCAATTCATTTAGCTGATTAATTGCAGAGGCAATGGGATCAGTGAGGTTTCTTTCTAAACCATACCCAAACAAGCCATCAATCAACAAATCAGAATCTGGCAGTTGCTCAATTGTTTGATAAATTGGAATGCCCAAACTCTGAGCATACTGCAAATGCTGCGAAGTTAATTCCTTGAGCTTAGAGAAAGGAGAATAAATCCAAACTTCATACCCGCGAAAGTGTAATTCACGGGCTACTACTAAAGCATCGCCGCCATTATGACCAGGGCCGACAAGAATTCCGACACGAGATCCCCCCGCCTGTGGCGACCCCCTTTTTAAGGGGGTGTTTGCAGGAACAGAACAAGCCTTTTTAAGGGGTGTTGGGGGGATCTCTTGAATGCGACGGGCAATGAATCCCGCCACCTTTTCCATCAAAGCTACTACAGGCATTCCCGCTGCAAAGATCCGCTCTTCAATATCGCGCATCTGCCCAGCAGTCACTACCATTTGTGAAATTTTTTCTTGCCTGTTCTGCATCAGTCCTAAGTCCTGTTAGCGGATAGCTATGGTTTAGCCCGTGCTGAGTTATGAGTTTCAGGGTAACTGAAACTTTAGCAGATTTCAAAACCCTTCATTTGTATGAAGGGTTAATAGCATCAGGATAAGGGAATTATTTCACACAATTGCTGAAACAAGAAGTTTATTACTTTACTCATCAGCTTAAAAGAGGATGTGCTTACCACCTAGCAACTTCTCACCTTGCTCACTGACGTTAGCTTTGAGTGAATCGTGATCATCGATGAATTTTTTAGTACCGTTTTGCGTAAAAGCCTAGCGTTTTTATTGCGACCGATACATTGACAATGCGGCCGACGCATTAACATTGCAAGGGGATGCATTAACAATGCGGCTGACGCATTAACATTGCGACCGATGCATTGACAATGCGGCCGACGCATTAACATTGCAAGGGGATGCATTAACAATGCGGCTGACGCATTAACATTGCAAGGGGATGCATTAACAATGCAAGCCGTATTTCGATTTGCTGTTCATATAAGAAAGCTCTTTGATTTTTGAACAAGACTCAGTACAACTCAAAGAGCTTTCTTTCCTTTTGCTTCTTGCAAGAGTGCCTATTGCCCTCTACGCAAGTAAGTTCAGGAATCAAATCGGATTGCTATAGCAGCATGGCATTCATCAACTAGCGATCGCTCGATCTGCGAATCCGAAGAGAATACCGATAATGAGTAACTAGGGATTCTCTTTAATAGTGACTAATCCATGTATGCCTAGCGCTGCAATTACTCCTCCCAGTAATCCCCAAGTTCCATCGGCAAATACATTGATGCGATGAATGTAGATGCGATGATAGGCGTACTCTAACTGTCTATCATTTACTTTTCCTACCTCTACCAGGTTTTCCACATATCTTTCAGCTTTGATCAGTGCTGCATAATCGAAATTAAACCAATATAACGATACTCCCACCACTGCTAAACCTGGAAAAACCAAGGTAATTAAGAGAATTGCTATACGTGCGTTCATACATTTCATTGGCTGATATACCTGCTCAATGCTGACATAGCTGGAATCCTTGTGTTACAACTTGGCAAACCAATTTAATAATGCATTGGAGTGGGTAAATCAGATTTTGGGAATAATCCTCATAGGGTTTGAAAACATCATTTTGGTTAGGCTCACACTATGAGAGCGCAATTTATCGCAAAAAAGCAGATTTTTGGCTATTTATCTATTGCATTTTGCTGCATTTTGTGGATTTGTTTGGCATTAATTCCAGCCCACGCAACGTCCACAGAGTCTATTGATACTTTGCAACAACAGCAGCAACAAACAAATCAGCAGCGTGAGAGTGTGGTTAACGATCGCGATCGCTTAACAAATCTCCAACAAGAGGCCCAAAAATACCTCACTGGTTTAAAGCAAAATCTGCAAACTACAGATAACTCTCTTCAAGAGAGCGAATCACGATTACAACTCGCCACCCGACGCCTTCAGCAGTTGGAAACTGATTTAGCTGTAGCGGAACGTTCCTATCAGGAGCGGCAAATAGCAACAGTAGCACGATTGCGTTATCTCCAGCGATCGCCAGCATCTGTTGGATGGGCAGTTTTGCTCCAAAGTCAAAATATCAGCGACTTTATCAGCCGCCGTCATCAGTTGAAGTTAGTGTATCAGGCAGACGAACAAATTTTGGTAAAACTCAACCAACAAGCAATTTTGATCAACAAACAAAAAACGGACGTAGAACAGCAAAAAAATGAAATCGCCTTGATTCGTGAGCAACTGTTAGCACAAAAAGCCGATTATCAAACTCAGGCGCAATCGCAATCAGAATTGATTCAACGCCTCAATAGCGATCGCCTGGCCTTGGAAGCAGCGCAAAACCAGCTAGAGAGGGAATCCAAAAATTTGGAAATCTTGATTCAACAAAAGGTAGCAGAAGCTAGAGCAACAGAAGAGGCGCAAGCAAAAACCAATAGCCGGACAAGCATGATTATTCACGGAACTGGTGTAATGGCATATCCTAGCGACGCTCCTACTAGCAGTCCCTTCGGCTGGCGGATACACCCAATCCTTGGCTATCGTCGCTTTCATGCCGGGTTAGATTTTGCCGCTAGCTATGGTAGTACAATTCGGGCAGCCGATTCGGGAAGAGTGATTTTTGCTGGGTGGTATGGTGGTTATGGCAGAGCTGTAATTATCGACCACGGCAATGGTATGACTACACTGTACGGACATACCAGCGAGTTGTATGTTTCCGAAGGACAAGCAGTTGAACGCGGACAAGCGATCGCTGCTGTGGGTTCCACAGGTTTCTCAACTGGCCCCCACCTCCACTTTGAAGTTCGTCGGAATGGTACACCCGTCAACCCCGCCGATTATCTTTAACCCAGAAACCAAGTTTTTCTAGGCTGCAAATTTGATCACAGACGTGCTATAATATGAAATATTAAGGGCGCGTAGCTCAGTGGATAGAGCAACAGATTCCGGTTCTGTGGGTCGGGGGTTCAAATCCCTCCGCGCTCGTTATATTTACAAGACTAACCATAAAATCGAGATGTCATTTTCTCTCATGGGATAAACTCAATTTACCGTATGAGGTTGAATAGCAACGGATAGCTGAAATACCATAAAACAAAAACACCCTATGAAGTGGGGTGTTTTGGTTGAGTTTTGAGTTTTGACTTTTTGAGTATTAGGGTTTAATTTTTGGTAAGTCAATAAAACATCAACAGGTTTCAAACATCATTTAAGCAAGGAGAATAAGATGGCTAACACAAATAATCTCACAGTTGTGAGTGGGCAGGCTCCTGCGATCATCGATCCCCTGACTGGTAACACTAATCCAAACACTGCTCAGATATTGAAAGTTACTGGTCAAGGAGAAGTCACCGTTCCCACTACTTTAACTGAGGTGCAATTGGGGATTCAAGTAGACGGAAAAACCGTAACCGAAGTTCAACAAGAAACTGCTCAACGTTCAACAGCAGTAGTTGATGCGCTGCAAAAGCTTGGGGCGCAAGAACTTCAAACTACATCTATTCAACTAAATCCCGTCTATAATGATAGCCAAATCCTAACTGGCTTTACAGAACTCAACACACTTCAGTTTGAGTTACCAACGGCTCGAGCTGGGGCAGCAATTGACACAGCTATCCAAGCAGGGGCGAATTTAATACAGAATATAAGCTTCACTGCCTCAGACCAAGCATTGCAGCAGGCACGTTTGCAGGTTCTTAGCGAAGCGGTTAAAGACGCCCAAGCTCAGGCTGGGGCTGTTTTTAGTACCTTGAAGTTAACCCCCGGAAAGATTATTGACATTAATATTAACTCGGCTGACAATCCTAGCCCATCTCCTTTGGTGTTTAATGCAACAAATAACGCTTTTGCAAAGATTCCTACAACTCCTATAATTGGTAGTCCTCAGACGATAGAAGGTAGTGTTTCTCTAGATATCGGTTATTCTCCAAATTCAGCAGCTACTCTCGCTTCGGCTACTGATAATCTTACAGGTGCGAGTAAGCCGGCTGTTGCGATCGTCGATCCCCTGACTGGTAACACTAATCCAAACACTGCTCAGATATTGAAAGTTACTGGTCAAGGAGAAGTCACCGTTCCCACTACTTTAACTGAGGTGCAATTGGGGATTCAAGTAGACGGAAAAACCGTAACCGAAGTTCAACAAGAAACTGCTCAACGTTCAACAGCAGTAGTTGATGCGCTGCAAAAGCTTGGGGCGCAAGAACTTCAAACTACATCTATTCAACTAAATCCCGTCTATAATGATAGCCAAATCCTAACTGGCTTTACAGAACTCAACACACTTCAGTTTGAGTTACCAACGGCTCGAGCTGGGGCAGCAATTGACACAGCTATCCAAGCAGGGGCGAATTTAATACAGAATATAAGCTTCACTGCCTCAGACCAAGCATTGCAGCAGGCACGTTTGCAGGTTCTTAGCGAAGCGGTTAAAGACGCCCAAGCTCAGGCTGGGGCTGTTTTTAGTACCTTGAAGTTAACCCCCGGAAAGATTATTGACATTAATATTAACTCGGCTGACAATCCTAGCCCATCTCCTTTGGTGTTTAATGCAACAAATAACGCTTTTGCAACAGGTACTAGAACTCCTTTAATTGGTGGCACTCAGACGATAGAAGGTAGTGTTTCTTTAGATATAGCTTATTCTCCAAATTCAGCAGGTACTGTCGATCTAGCTCTTAATGGATTGCAGCGATCTGCTTAATCAGGACTTACGCAACTGTCACAAGCCTGACTTTTCACGGTATCTGGAAAACCTCACTTCTATTTCTCTCTCCTAAGACGAGAGAGACTTTGAATTTTCCCCCTTAGAGCGTCGGGAAGGGGTTAGGTGTTTCGTGGTTTTTCCACATAACGTGAAAAGTCAGGTTATCTAGCCTGCTAAGTATCCTGTTATTTAGTTATATAAATGTTGTAACAGCTTTAGAACTTAACAGGTTGTTAGTGTCGATTGGTGGGATAGCGTAACCGCGTCTTCCTGTTCCCTCAGCTTGATTCATAACAAGGCTAATAATTTTCCCCAAGTGCTTAGGGCGTGTCATCAGTTAATGTAAAGAAAGATAAAGTAGAAACTGACCCAAATCAAAGGATTTGCTCACCATGACAAGCGGTCGTTATGCCCTACGGGATGACCAGTGGGAAAGAATTAAAGACCTGTTACCAGGACGAGACGGTACTTAAAATTTAACGGCGATGGCTGCGCCAACGCCTGCCGTAGGATACCCGAACGCGAACAGCGTCTCCTTTAGGAGAAGGGCTGTAGGGCGATCGCATTCTCAGAAATCCGCTTCCAGGAAGTTGTAGTAATAACTTATTATATTTGACACCACAGCTTTTTTGACGCTCAAATTTATGCTAGCTAAATTACCATCATTTATATTCATACTTCTATTAGGATTTGCTATAACTCAAACCTTTGGATGCACAACTGATAAAGATAATTCAGCGATCGCTCGAGTGTAAGAACTTTAGAAAAGTGAGAGTCTCAAAAAAATCAAATAACTTAAGGCTTATATGGTTTTCCAGTACACTAACGCATTTGTCACCATAGCATCAGTTAATTTTGAGGAGTTAGTGAATTTCTATACTAGATTTCTGGAGCAAAAGCCAATTATTTTGATTGCGAATATCTATGCTGAGTTTAATTTGGTTGGTATGCGATTAGGTATTTTTAAACCCAAGAACACAAACGAATCGGAATTTGAAGCGATGTCTGACGACAAGCCACTTTGTGTGTACGCCAAAAGTAAGATAAGTTTGTGTTTAGAGGTGAGTAACTTAGAAGATGCGATCGCTCACCTAACTGCTTTGGGCTATCCTCCACCAGGGAACATTTCCATTGCTGACCACGGCAGAGAAATTTATGCTTATGACCCTGATGGCAATCGTCTGATTTTACATCAAGCCATAGTGAATGATAATTGATAAGTGATAATAATTTATTTGGTAATTGACTATGGCTATAACTCAAAACTATAGATTAAACCTGATTCAATGGTATCCAGGTCACATTGCTAAAGCTGAAAAGAAGCTCAAAGAACAGCTGAAGCGCGTAGATGTGGTGTTTGAAGTCCGAGACGCCCGGATTCCCTTAGCAACTCACCATCCCCAAATAGGTGAGTGGGTGGAGGGTAAGACACGGGTGTTGATACTTAACCGAGTAGATATGATTACGCCGCAAATGCGATCGCTGTGGATAGATTGGTTTAAACGTCAGGGAGAAGTCCCTTATTTTACCAACGCTCAACATGGTAAAGGTATAGCAGAAGTAGCACGGGCAGCGCAAGCCGCTGGGGTAGAACTCAATCAAAGAAGAAGCGATCGCGGAATGTTACCCCGTCCAGTCCGGGCTGTGGTGATTGGTTTTCCTAATGTCGGTAAATCAGCTTTGATTAACCGTCTGTTAGGAAAGCGAGTAGTGGAAAGTGCAGCCCGTCCTGGGGTGACTCGCCAACTGCGCTGGGTGCGAATTTCCGAACATTTGGAATTGCTAGATGCTCCTGGTGTCATTCCTGTAAGATTGGAAGACCAAGACGCAGCATTGAAATTAGCCATTTGTGATGATATCGGTGAAGCATCTTACGATAATCAGCTAGTAGCAGCAGCCTTAGTGGATTTACTAAACTATTTGGAAGCTGTAGCCACAGATTTACTACCAAAAAAACCATTACAGTCCCGCTACCAACTCGATTCAATATCCGACACTGGAGATATCTATTTGCACGCCTTGGCGGAGCATCGTTACAAAGGTGATATAGAGCGAGCTGCAAGACAACTTTTAACAGATTTTCGCAAGGGTTTGCTAGGTGAAATCAGTTTGGAATTACCACCCAATTAAATCAGAGTGACAGAAAATGAAAAATTGTTAATTTCTCCTTTTTAATTGAGCAGCCCGCACTCTCAAAATCAACATAGTTCCTCCTGTAAATAACATACCTAGTAATAGGCTTTTTAGACTGAGGTTTTTACCACTCTCACTTACTAAAATACCTTCCAATATTAGAGAAGGTATTAATATTCCCCCCCAAATCAATAACTTAGAAAGTATCAATCTTTGTTTTGCTAAAAGAGTTAATATTGTTAAGCAAAATCCGAGAGGAATAAAAGTTAGTGCATAGTAAAAAATCCTCTGATTTCTAGGCATTAATTCCAATAAATTCAAAGAGTAAAAATTATGTAAATTGTCTACATATACTTGGATAGTTGCTCTACAATAAGTGATGATTATGTGGTGAGGGTTAGTGTCTATAAAAATATTAGGTATATTCAGTATTAAGTCTGCTCCATTTTCTCCAGTCATCGGCGTTCTTAATCGAAAATCTAAGTTATTCCCCTGCTGTCCCAGCGTCAAATTGCGACGTAGGGAATTGCCAGAAATTGAAATAATGCGGGCAGGGCCAAACTGCTCTGAGTTGGCAGTAGCAAGGGTAGTGCTGAGTGTAAATTCAGATTTTTTACTGATTCTTTTGCTGAGAGTTGTGACAGGAGTAGCTGTTTTTAGCCAATGACTAGAACTCAAAAAAACACCTTTACCTTCCTGTGTATCTGAGGGCTGTCCTTGCCAGAATAGTTCTGGCAATTGTCCAGTCAGTTCTTTATAGCAACATTTTCCTTTTAATTGATAATTAGCTATTAGAGAATTACCAAGATTATTAAAGTAACTTGAATCAGCTAATCCTTGTGCTACCTCATTTGTTGAAATGGCTCGATCAGCAATATAAACTTTAGACATGTATCCTTGCCAAGGTCTATCCCTCGTTTGTTCGTTGCCAATTAGCAGTCGATAATTGGCATCCCAATTACTCAAATGTATCGTACTCTGCGAAAATAGCGAAATCATAAATGTTAGAAATATATATCCAATAAAAAATACTCCTATCTGTTTAACTGAGCGGCTAGCTCTGCTGTTTTCTATAGATGCAACAGTATTATTAAAGCTTTGACTATTCCATAGATAAAAGCAAATCAAACCAAGAAATCCACCAATAGTATTGTTCACAATGTCTGATGGAGTAGGCATTCTTGAAGGGAGGAATACTTGCAAGACTTCAACTGTCAACGATAAGCTAGCACTCACCAGGGTAACTATGAAAATTTGCACTCTTGGTTTTATCCTTAGTTTCTGCAAAAGTCTAGTGAAGCCGAAACCTAAAGGCATAAACAGCAAAAAATTATTTATCTGGTCTTGAAAATTACTAGCATTGTTAAAACTGGCAAAAATTTCTGGCAGAGAAAACCTGTCTGGGATGGAAAAATTAAATGGAAAAAGTGTAGCTAATAGTACTAAGAAAATATTGGCTATGACAATCAGCCAATTAGATGCATGAGGAAAAATCGGGCGTTGATTCATCAGGTTTTATGTTATTATTATGACTAAAGATAAATAGCAATAAAGGTAATTATTTCCAATACATCAATGATTGTTGAGAGTAAGCACCTAAACTTTTTAATCAGTTGTTCGTGCTAAGTATGAATTACTAATTACCACTAATAGATGCTTAAATCTACTTTTGAAGTACACGCGATATCAACGCTGCTTTTATATTATTTACTAGTAGATAATTATGATCACTAAATTATGAATAATTCATCAAGCTATTATGAAAACTACATATAGCGGTTCCCATATGGGTTTTATTAAGAAAGGCAGCAGCTAGGAGGTGAAGCAGTGGGGCCTTAGGGAAACTCCCAACACCCTTACGGGTAAAGTTTCTCGCGTCGCTAATGCTAGTCGCCAGTTCCAGAAAACCCCCCCCGCAGTGCTGAACTCACCACGCTGGCTCACAAACATTGAAAATTTGGTGGTTCCCCTTCACAAAAAGATTCAAACTCTTTCTACACTGAACCTCCAGCAAAATTCCTCCTAAAATGTAATATCTGTCACATACAGTTGTCGGAATGCAGTTAACAGTGTCATAAAGAAAAGGTGAAGGTTAACCTGTAGGGTATAACTTACCTCACAGCTGCTTGTAACTCTAGCTTCGATGGATCTTATCACACTCATGACTGAACTCACGCTACGCCTACAAGAGGGAGATACCGACACAACGATCGCAGTTGAGCAAGATGTATTTACAATTGGCCGTTTGCCGGAATGTAACTTGTACTTACCTTTTGCTGGAGTATCCCGCAACCATGCTCGCCTTGTGAAAACGGCTGACGGTGTGTGGACTATTGAGGATCTGGGTAGCAAAAACGGGACGCAAGTCAATAAATATCTTGTTAGCTATCCTCAAGAGTTACATCACGGCGATATCCTTTGGCTGGGCAATGTTAGCCTGGTAGTGTTGCTCACAAGCGCTGTTTCACAATCGACACCTGAGTATCCCGGAACTTTGGACACTAATGAGCAAAGAACAATCCTTCACAATGTCGAACAATTACAACAGCAATGGATTGCAGCTGATAGCAAGGATGGCAACATCAATAATAAGGACAAAACCATTGCCCGTCTCAAAGACTTAGTGGATATAGCTAAAAATCTCTGTGCGGCGGCATCTATAGAAGAGATTTTTTCCCAAGTGCAACAAGTGGTTTTTCGTTACCTTGATAGTATTGATCGCTTGGGATTATTAATTGATGTCAATGGTTCCGGCCAGTTAGAATTAGTGAATGCTGCCACTAGAAATATTTCTCAAAAGAAACAACTTCCCTCTGATGGTAGTTGGATTAGTCGTAGTATCTGTCAAAAGGTATTTGACGAAAAAGTCGTTATTCAAACTGCTGATACCCATCAGGATGAACGCTTTGCTAGTGAACAAAGTATTTTGGTAAAAGGCATTCGTAGCGCGATGGCGGTGCCTTTATGGGATGAAAATAAAGTTGTGGGCGTACTGTATGCCGATGCCAATCTTTCTTCTTACCATTGGGCAAATGAAGGCGAGGAAGAACTCAGCTTTTTTTCAGCTTTAGCAAACCTTGTGGCTTCAAGCGTTCAGCGTTGGCTACTAGTAGAGAAACTCAAAACTGAAGAGATGATTCGTCATCGGCTAGAACGCTACCATTCTCCAGCAGTTGTACAACAGTTGATATCTCTAGGCGGATTACCGGGTGGTCGTTTAGCTCCCACCGAGAGCGAAATCAGTATTTTGTTTGCGGATTTGGTTGGCTTTACGGCAATTTCTGAACGGTTAACACCAACTGCGATCGCTCAACTGTTAAATAATTTATTTGAAGAAATGCTCAAAGAAGTGTTTACTTGGGGCGGCACTTTAGATAAGTATATTGGCGATTGTATTATGGCATTTTTTGGCGCTCCAGAACCGCAACTAGATCACGCCGATCGCGCTGTTACTGCTGCTAAGGGAATGCTCATTCGTCTCGAACATCTTAACGCCAATGGTTTTTGGCATGAACCCCTTCAATTACGTATTGCTATTAATAGCGGTAAGGCTGTTGTGGGAGATGTCGGTAGTTCTCAAAGGGTAGATTATACGGCATTAGGTGCGACGATTAATCTTGCTGCGCGCATGGAAGTAGTTTGTCCCCCTAGTGAATGCGTGATTAGTGAAGCCACTCACAAAATGCTTTCACGACCTTCAGATTTCCAAGAAATGGGAGATTATCGTTTCAAAGGTATTGAGCGATTAGTAAAGGTTTATCAGACAAATTTGCAGCAAATGCCAACAATTATTAGTCCAATCATTAATTTTTAGTGATGGTGTATTGAAAAACAACTAACTAATGACTAATTAAAATTGCAAATTTTAACAATATAAATACACAGTGAAGTTGTATATTTTATTTAAAAACTAATTGCGAAATTGTAATATTAAGCAACTAATTCTGGGTTAAAAGACTAAAATTTGGGTGTAGCTTCCAGAATTGATCTGTGTAACACTAGGAAGCCTACCTGAAGCTATTTTTTAACGGGAGGTCAGGTAATGGCGATCGCCAGCATTAATCCCGCCACTGGGGAGACTTTTCAAATATTTGAGCCGCTCAATGATGCAGAAATTACGGCTAAACTCGATTTGGCTAATCAGGCTTTTGAACAGTATCGCCAGACTAGTTTTTTGACACGATCGCACTGGCTGCAAAAGGCTGCTGATATTTTAGAGCAAGACAAAGCAGAATTTGCTAAGTTGATGACTCTGGAAATGGGTAAGCCATTTAAAGCAGCGATCGCGGAAGTCGAAAAATGCGCCGTCGTCTGTCGCTACTATGCCCAACACGCCCCGGATTTTCTCGCTGATGTCAGTATAAAAACTGATGCCAGCCAGAGTTTTGTACGTTATCAACCAATGGGTGCAATTCTCGCGGTGATGCCGTGGAATTTCCCTTTTTGGCAAGTTTTTCGCTTTGCCGCACCAGCCCTAATGGCGGGAAATGTCGGCTTACTCAAACACGCTTCCAACGTGCCGCAGTGCGCTTTGGCAATTGAAGACATTATCCGACGAGCAGGTTTTCCTGAAGGTGCTTTTCAAACTCTATTAATAGGCGCTACCAAAGTCGCCGATTTAATGGCTGATGACCGCGTAAAAGCTGCTACCTTGACCGGAAGCGAACCAGCAGGCGCATCCCTCGCTGTCGCCGCTGGTAAACAAATTAAAAAAACAGTTTTGGAATTGGGAGGAAGTGACCCATTTATTGTGTTAGCAAGTGCTGACTTAGAGACAGCAGTTGTCACAGCTACTACAGCGCGGATGTTAAATAACGGGCAATCATGTATTGCAGCGAAACGTTTTATTGTCGCAGAAGCGATCGCCGACAAATTTGAAAAATTGCTTTTAGAAAAATTCGAGGCGCTGAAAGTAGGCGATCCCATGCAACCAGATACCGATTTAGGCCCACTGGCAACACCTGGTATTCTCCAGGATTTAGATCAACAAGTGCAAAATGCCATCAGCAGCGGTGGTAAAGTCCTCATCGGTGGACATCCTTTATCAGATCGTCCGGGGAACTTTTATCCGCCAACCATTATCATAGATATCCCGCCTGACACACCAATTGCCAAAGAAGAATTCTTCGGCCCGGTAGCCTTGTTATTCCGGGTTCCAGATATGGATGCTGCCATTAAACTCGCTAATGACTCACCCTTTGGCTTAGGTGCAAGTGCTTGGACAACCAACGACCAAGAAAGCGATCGCTTGGTTGAGGAAATCGAAGCAGGTGCCGTGTTTATCAATGGTATGGTCAAATCTGATCCCCGATTGCCCTTTGGCGGCATTAAGCGTTCTGGATATGGCAGAGAATTGAGTATCCAAGGGATACATGAGTTTGTCAATGTTAAAACAGTGTGGGTTAAATGATTAGGGGAGTGGGGAGTAGGGAGTAGGGGAAGAAGGGGGACAAGGAAGATTCTTCAAGTTGTTTTAAGTATCCCACTGCCCATTCCCCACTCCCCAATATCGTCGCTAGTTAGGAAATCAAATGAATACAGCAGAATTATTGGTGCAGTGCCTAGAAAATGAAGGAGTGCAATATATTTTTGGACTCCCTGGCGAAGAAAACCTGCACGTTTTGGAAGCGTTAAAACATTCTTCCATTAAATTTATTACAACTCGTCATGAACAGGGTGCAGCATTCATGGCCGATGTCTACGGACGCTTAACAGGAAAAGCCGGAGTGTGTCTTTCTACTCTTGGGCCTGGGGCAACCAACTTGATGACTGGGGTAGCAGATGCTAACCTCGATGGTGCGCCCTTAGTGGCGATTACTGGTCAAGTGGGAACAGATAGAATGCATATTGAATCCCATCAATATTTAGATTTGGTGGCAATGTTTGCACCTGTTACCAAGTGGAATAAGCAGATTGTGCGACCGAGTATTACACCAGAAGTAGTGCGGAAAGCATTTAAGCGATCGCAATCTGAAAAACCTGGTGCAGTTCACATCGATTTGCCCGAAAATATTGCTGCAATGCCCGTCGAAGGTAAACCTTTGCGTAAGGATAATAGTGAAAAAAGCTATGCATCTTTTGCTAGCATTCGGGCAGCAGCAGCCGCAATTTGCCAAGCAGTTAACCCATTAATCTTAGTAGGAAATGGGGCAATTCGCGCTAATGCAAGTGATGCAGTCACACAATTTGCCACATTGCTGAATATACCTGTTGCCAATACTTTTATGGGTAAAGGCGTGATTCCCTACACACATCAACTAGCTTTGTGGTCAGTGGGATTACAGCAAAGAGATTTTATTACATGTGCCTTTGATAACACAGATTTAGTAATTGCGATCGGCTATGATTTGATTGAGTTTTCCCCGAAGAAATGGAATCGGAATGGTGAAATTCCGATTGTGCATATTGGGGTAAGTTCGGCGGAGATTGATAGTAGTTATATTCCCAACGCCGAAGTCGTGGGAGATATTTCAGATTCCCTTTATGAAATTTTAAAATTAGCAGACCGGCAAGGTAAACCTGATCCGTTTGCCATCAGTTTAAGGTCAGATATTCGGGCTGATTACGAACAGTATGCCCATGATGACGGATTTCCGATTAAGCCGCAAAAGTTAATTTATGACTTACGGCAAGTCATGGGCCCAGATGATATCGTCATCTCTGATGTTGGCGCACATAAAATGTGGATGGCTCGTCATTATCATTGCCATAGCCCCAATACTTGTATTATTTCCAACGGCTTCGCAGCTATGGGTATTGCCATTCCTGGCGCATTAGCAGCAAAACTTGTTCATCCTAAGCGCAAAGTTGTTGCTGTAACAGGTGATGGCGGCTTTATGATGAATTCTCAGGAATTAGAAACAGCCTTACGTGTCGGTACGCCTTTTGTCACGATAATTTTCAATGATGGTGGCTATGGGTTAATTGAGTGGAAGCAGGAAAATCAATTTGGCAAAGGAAACTCATCTTTTGTGCATTTTAGCAATCCTGATTTTGTCAAATTAGCCGAAAGCATGGGTTTAAAAGGCTACCGAGTTGAATCAGCTTTAGATTTGATTCCCACCCTCAAAGAAGCCCTCGCTCAAGATGTACCCGCCGTGATAGATTGTCCCGTGGACTACCGGGAAAATCACCGCTTCAGTCAAAAAGCCGGCGAGTTGACTTGTGCGCTGTAAAAAGTTAGGAGTTAGGAGTTAAGAGTTAGGAGTTAGGAGTTATTTATTCCTAACTCCTTATTAATTTCTACTCCTTTAGTGTTTTGGTAGAGTGCGTTAGCCTTTGGCGTAACGCACCGCTTTACTTCACTTTATTTATAGATATATTTCTTCTCCTCCTTTGCGTCCTTCTCTACGAGACGCTACGCATAGCTTGCTTCTCCGTAGGAGTATGCGTCCTTTGCGGTTCGTTAAAAAAACCACGAGTATAAAAGACTCATCCACGAGTATCAAAGACTCGTCCATGAGTATCAAAGACTCGCTCACGAGTATAAAAGACTCGCTCACAAGTATCAAAGACTCGCTCACGAGTATAAAAGACTCGTCCACGAGTATCAAAGACTCGTTCACGAGTATAAAAGACTCGTCCACAAGTATCAAAGACTCGTCCACGAGTATCAAAGACTCATTCACGAGTATCAAAGACTCGTTTACAATAAATTAGAAGTTATTGATTCTAACTCATCACTGATTTTTACTCTTAATTTATCGTCTTCTGGCTGGAATTTGTGCCTTCCTGCTTTTGGGCAATATTTTCTACTGCTTTGCATTGCCTTTTGTCAATATCTGACTTAATCTTCAGTTCCTGAACCAGAACCCCAACTACCTCGAATCTTGAGTGCAGAATAACAATACTAGATTAGAGAAGAAACAAGAGTCACTTCAACAGGAGTGGAGTATCCAGCACGAAAAAGCCAGCTGTATAGAACCCATTTGAGATCTATACAGGAGGGCAATCGAATTTGGCTGAACTACGAGCTAAGTTACAAATTTTATAGATTGATCGTCAGGATTTTTTTCTTGCTTTTTTTGTCGCTCAACACGACTGTATTGTAGGGTAATGTATCCGTTCCCAGCGGAATTGGCAGCTTAAAACTGGGGCTTTTATGATCGAGTTCGCCTAAATCAACGCTTTTCGTTATATTGCCATCTGTTGCCAGATAAGCGGTAAGTTCGCCTTTATAATCTTCAATTAAAAAGTCTCTAAAGAAAACGACTGCCCCACCCTCAGGATCTATACCAAGGATGACCGTACCGCTGAAAGTTGCGCCTTTTCGTTCTTCATCAACCGTTGCCACTGTGATTTCCGAGGGGTCTTGACCGGACTTATCTGCCATAAACTTTTTCCTAGGCGAATTCTCAACAATTGAAAATGATTTTACAAGAGCGCTATGGGCGATCGCAAAACTCTCAGGAGGTATTTCTGCATCGGTCTTGCAAATGTATAGCCAAGTTACTTCTGGTTATACGCCTAATTGCAAGATTGAGTAGGGATGATTCGGGGCTGAAAGCGATCACGAAGCGTTGCTGCAAAGCAGATCGCATCGCAGAAACCTGATAGAGGGGAGACGTTGAGAAGTTTCCGGATAACTTGATCCGACCTTGCCTCGGCAGTAGAGTGCCCTTATCTGTGAACTGACAGGTTTATGGAGTCCAAGGATAGAACCCATTTGATATCTTTTTTAGCTAGCTAGCAGCTAGTCTTTTGAGCATCAATCTGATAAAACAAAGCTTGAGCTTGGCATTGGCACGAGCGAGTGTTCGGTCAAAATTTTTGACTAAACTTTTACATCGCTCCACCCAAGCGTTTGACCTCTCAATTACCCAAAATTTTACTGGCTGGCTCTCATACTATCGAAGAATATCAGCGCTGGGCTAGTTATCTCATTAATGTCCAAGTAGTGCATATCTCCTACCTCAAAGAAGCGGAAGCACGACAATTAATTGAACATCCCGTCAAAGATTTTACCCTGCGCTATGAACCCAACGCTGTTGAGCGAGTGCTACAACTCACCCGTTGTCACCCATTCTTAGTACAATTACTCTGCGCGGAAATTATTGTCCTTAAGAACGAACAAGACCCCTCTATCCGGCGATTGGCAACTTTAGCGGATGTGGAAGCCGCGATACCAGAAGCTTTGGGAAGTGGAAGCCTTTTCTTTGCTGATATTCAAAACAATCAAGTAGACGCGACTGGACAGGCTATTCTACGTTTTATCGCCGCTCAAGGGGAAGGGGCTATAGTCAGCCGTCAAACTCTATTGCAACAGTTCCCTCATGCTGATATTACTTTCAGCTTGCTATTGCAACGGGAGTTAATTGAGGAAGTTGACGACGGCTATGGTTTCCAGGTGGAGTTGATTCGCCGCTGGTTTGTTTAAATGATGTCTGGTAAATTATGTCATTGCGAGCGAAGCGAAGCAATCGCAAGGGCTGGGATTGCTTCGCTGCGATCGCAATGACTGTAAATATTTTTGTGCGACTACTTACCAAAGACTCGTTAACGGAGTTCAAAGACTCGTTGACGAGTATAAAAGACTCGTTGACGGAGTTCAAAGACTCATTCACGAGTATCAAAGACTCGTTAACGGAGTTCAGAGACTCGTTGACGGAGTTCAGAGACTCGTTGACGAGTATAAAAGACTCGTTGACGGAGTTCAAAGACTCATTCACGAGTATCAAAGACTCGTTGACGAAGTTCAAAGACTCATCTGAGCTTAATTATTCGCCGTCCAGAGTTTTTATAGCGGTTCTCGTTTAGGTGAGGTACACCCGTAGGGGCACGGCACTGCCCATTGATGTCAACTTAACGTGAAAGCTTAGTCTGATAAGAAGAGTGAAAATTTTTCGAGGTACCACCTAGATTTAGATCCCCCCTAACCCCCCTTAAAAAGGGGGGAACTAGAATCGAGTGCCCCCAATTTATCGGGGGTTGGGGGATCTAAAAGAACGGGAAATTGAGTATTTGAGCTTAAGTTGATACTAATGGGCACTGCCGTGCCTCTACACCTGGCGATATAATTGTTGTACCGCATCTGAATGGGAACCGCTATATTTACCAAAGCGAAGCTCTATATCATCTGCCTGGGAACTCTCAGGTATATCAGGCTTAGGTGAATCTTTAGTGCTTGTGCTGGCGTAACTGCTCTACTATATAATCTTCGAGTTCTTGTCTTTCTCTATTACTGGCATTTCGTTGATAAGTTCTTCCTGTTTCTTGGATAAACTTGCGTTTCTCGCTTGGAGAAGATTTAACTTTACCTCCAGTGCCTTGCAGCTTTTGCTGTAATTCTTCCCAAGTCTTTTCACCCACGCTTTCACCTACTTTGACCAGTACCTTTGGTAGTAATATTTTTGCCTCTCTTTGAAAATCTTCTTCTGTCTCAAGGGAAGCTAAATCTATATTGCTGAAGTCGATATCGATTTGAAACTTACTCATAAAATTGTATTTGTTCTTTTGGGGAAGATAAGTTTTACTTTCCTGTCAATCTTAGATAGGATACGAAGATAGCATAATTGAGCAGCTAGTAGATGCCACGTTTTAAGCTGATATAGCACCCTGGCTTAAGCCGCTACGCGTCTATGTATGCAATACACTCTGACCTCACTTCTATTCCTCTCTCCTTTTAGAAGAGAGGCTTTAAGGTTTACTCCCCAACGCTAGCTTTCTTAAGGGGCTGTTCTTGTTAGGTTTGTATTGAACTCAAAGGATGAATCTTTTTTATTTCTCAGTATAGAGAAATTCTGGTCTTTAGCGTGATCCGACCACTCCGCATCTTGCTGAAGAGGTTATTTGTTTGGCAGAAAAGGCAAATACTGACAATTAAATGTCACGTTTAATCAGTCAAACAAGTTTTTGCAGATGATTTAAGACTGCGATATCAGAAAGATTTTACATATAGTTAATGCCCGCACAACCAGGTTAGCAATATTAAAAATGCTATCTTAAAGGCAAAAGGTCATTTGCTCAATTTTTGAGGAAAACGCTATGACTACAACGCTCATAGAGGCTAATTCTATCGAGTCATTGCTAGGTAAAGAGGCAGAAGACCTGTTTACCTACAAAGCAAAAGTTTCTCAGGATTTAATACATTTGCCGGGGCCAGACTTTGTAGATCGAATCTGGCTGAACAGCGATCGCAACCCTCAAGTATTGCGTAATCTCCAGTTACTTTATTCTACTGGTCGTCTTGCATATACTGGGTATCTGTCTATTCTACCGGTAGACCAAGGGATTGAACATTCAGCAGGTGCGTCTTTTGCGCCCAATCCGATTTACTTTGATCCAGAAAATATTATCAGATTGGCGATCGCCGCAGGTTGCAATGCGGTTGCTACGACTTTAGGGACATTAGGGATCGTTTCGCGCAAGTATGCCCACAAAATCCCCTTTATTGCCAAAATCAATCACAACGAATTGCTGACTTTCCCCAATCAATTTGACCAGGTATTGTTTGCTGATGTGGAACAAGCTTGGAATTTAGGGGCAGCGGCAGTGGGTGCGACAATTTACTTTGGCTCAGAGCAGTCTACCAGGCAAATCCAAGAAATCAGCAAAGCTTTTAAACGCGCCCATGAACTGGGGATGGTGACAATTCTCTGGTGCTATCTGCGGAACAACGCTTTTAAACAAGATAAAGATTACCACGTTGCGGCTGACCTCACCGGACAGGCGAATCATTTGGGTGTAAGCATTGAAGCCGACATCATCAAACAAAAGTTACCGGAAAATAACAATGGTTACGGTGCAGTCGCCAAAGCTAGTGGTAAGAGTTACGGCAAAACCGATGAGCGCGTTTACACAGATTTGACAACTGACCATCCAATTGATTTAACTCGTTACCAGGTGCTAAATTGCTACTCTGGGCGTGTGGGGCTGATTAATTCTGGTGGCGCGACTGGTAAAAATGACTTCGCCGAAGCAGTTCGCACGGCTGTAATTAATAAACGGGCTGGTGGTTCAGGATTAATTTCTGGGCGAAAGACGTTCCAGCGTCCCTTTGAGGAAGGTGTGAAGCTATTTCACGCCATTCAAGATGTTTATTTGTCGCCGGATGTGACGATAGCTTAGGGAGTGGGGGAAGAAGCAGGGGGCAGGGGGCAGGGAGCAGGGGCAAAGAGGTAATTATTTAATTTTCCCCAATGCCCCATGCCCAATGCCCAATGCCCTATTGTCCTACTTCAAACCCAGAATATTCAAGACTATGTACAAGCCTCCCGCGTATGTGGCAGAACCAAGCAGTACGCAAACTGGCAGTGTCAGCACCCAGGCTAGCAGCAGATTTCTCAGGGTGTCCATTTGCAAACCAGAATGGTTCGCCGCCATTGTCCCCGCGACACCAGATGACAGCACGTGAGTGGTGCTGACTGGCAGACCGAAGTAATCCGCAGCACCAATAGTTGTCATAGCTACTAGCTCGGCGGAAGCTCCTTGAGCGTATGTAAGGTGGTCTTTGCCAATCTTTTCACCCACTGTCACCACAATGCGCTTCCAACCAATCATTGTGCCAAGACCCAGTGCAATGGCGACGGCAAATTTCACCCAATTGGGAATGAATTTTGTTACTTTATCCAACTGCATCTTATAGCTGGTAAGCACCTCTTCTTGTTTGGCATCGGTTAATTTTTTCTGGTTGTCCAGTTTCCCAATTGTTCCAGCGACTAGATACATATCGGTTCGTAATGAACTTAGCTCATCGCTTGAAAGCTGTTTGAAACTAGTCTTACCAGCAAGCTTGTCTCCAATTGTCCGACTTTTGGTAGCAAGGGCTGCGAATGTTTTCTCGTTAGCTTCGCTAGTTGGTTTAAGGAAGTTGGAAAGCTCATCTGTGATGCTTTGGCTGTTTAAGAATGTTCCTCTTCCTTGTTGTTGCAGCACTGGAATCACAGAGTTGGACGTAGCGGCCAACTGAGCGATCGCTCCTGCATTAGTATTTATATTCAGTGCAAATATACCCGGAAGAATGCCCACTAAGATCAGCATGATCAGACCCATCCCTTTTTGACCATCATTTGAACCGTGGGCAAAACTCACACCAGTACATGTCAAGATTAACAAAGCACGTATCCAAGGCGGTGGTGCTTTACCGTGATCTGGCGCATGGTACAACTCTGGTCGTTTGATCAGTATCTTCGCCAGCAGTAACAGCAGTGCGGCGCAGGTGAATCCAACAATTGGCGAAACCAACAGAGATGTAAAAACTTCCTGCGTCTTTGCCCAATTTACGCCCTCGCCAAAGACATGACCCTTAGACAACATTGAATTTGCTAAACCAACACCCATGATTGAGCCAATCAGCGTATGTGAACTGGATGCAGGTAAGCCCAAGTACCAGGTTCCCAAGTTCCACATGATCGCCGAAATCAAAAGTGCAAACACCATTGCAAAGCCTGCACTTGAGCCAACATTGAGTACCAACTCAACGGGAAGCAGGGCAATAATGCCAAAAGCAACGGCTCCAGTTGATGTCAGCACGCCAATTAGGTTCCAACAGCCTGACCAGACGACGGCGATGTTTGGCTTCAGAGTATTAGTATAAATTACTGTAGCAACTGCATTTGCAGTATCATGAAAACCATTGACAAATTCAAAGCTGAGTGCTAGACCCAGCGCCAAAGCTAGAAATAAATATTCCATTTAGCACTCCCAATAAAAGACAAGAATGCAGTCTGACAAAAACAACTTGTGTGACAAAAAAAACTATTAAAACTAGGAAAAAACCTGGGTTTATTGCAATTCAGAGAACTACTTAAAAATTTATAGTTATAAATACAACTTTTTCCTAAATAGATTCTCTGATTGCGTCTACTATCTCGAAATAAGAATGGGTTCTAATTACATTTGAAGATTAGAATAGATAAGTTAAGAAATAAATAATTAATGGTAAAGAATAAATTAAGTAACTACAAATCATAGTTCTGGGGAGTGGGCGAGCAGAGGAGAATAACCAATGCCCAATACTTGTCTACGAGACGCTCTTGCGTTCGCTCAGTACAAGTGCCCAATGCCCAATGCCCCAATGCTAAATGCCCAATTGTTATCTAACGTTTCTGAGTAAGAAATCTGGCTGACCACAACTTTTTTGCGATCGCTTCAAAATCTCGGCGCTACAAATACCAGGTTCACCGTTTTTGGAATAACAAAAGAAGACTTCTTGCAAAAATCTTCCCGAACCAGAACAAAAAGGTGCTATACCATCAGGAGTAATTTGATTATTAGCACTCACAAATGAATTTTTAAAATTTGTAATTGTGGTACGCAAGGGTTTATTCGGACGATTATAAGCTGCGGGAATAGCGATCGCATCTTTTAATTTTTTACTAAATGCGAAGTATTCCGCAGGAGTTTTCCCAGAACAAGTACCATGTTTTTCCCATTCATGCTCGGCAAGTTTAGTGCTAGGAAACAAATTGGGAAACTGCTGCTTTACTTGCAAGGGTAATTTTTGCGTGGAACAATTAGCAGGATAACCAGTTTGGTACTGTGGCCACAAACCATGTAGTACAAAACCCAGTTTCCTTCCCGAACCGCACTGCTGCTGGTCACGGGTACCATTTGCCGCACAATAATCTGGTGACCAAGAGAGTGTCAGTACATAAAAATCAAACTTACCCGGAGTACCGCGATTTTGAGCAATGGCAGCATTAGGTATAAAAAGACCAGTGATTAACAAAGAAGATGCGATGAAAAGTTTCTTGAATTGCATATAAATAGTTAGTTTTCCCTAAAATTCAAGTTATACAGAATACATTCTTAAAAGTCAAGGATCAAGAATCAAGGGTCAGGAATTCTTTCCCAGTCCCCAGTTTCCAATCCCCAACGAATTCGGAAAAAGCAAATCTTGGTAGGGATTCTGGGATATCCTTAGATAAGTGAAAGATTTGCCAAAAATAGTAAGAATGAAGCTGGCAGCAAGAGTAAGTCAGGTAACACCTTCATTAACCTTAGCGATCGCAGCCAAGGCTAAGGCACTGAAGGTAGAAGGAATAGATGTTTGTAGTTTTAGCGCTGGAGAACCAGATTTTGATACCCCAGCGCATATTAAAGCCGCAGCAGTAAAAGCTTTGGATGAAGGCAAAACCAAGTACGGTGCAGCAGCTGGAGAACCAAAGTTAAGGGAAGCGATCGCCCACAAGCTTAAAACTGATAACGGTCTTGATTATAAGTCAGAGAATGTCATCGTCACCAATGGCGGTAAGCATTCTCTTTACAACTTGATAGTAGCGCTGACCGATCCAGGTGATGAGGTAATTATTCCTGCGCCCTACTGGCTAAGTTATCCCGAAATGGTGACTTTGGTCGGTGGAGTCTCAGTAATTGTGCCCACAGATGCAACGACGGGTTATAAAATTACTCCCGAACAACTCCGTAAAGCAATCACGCCGAAGACGAAGTTATTTATCCTCAACTCCCCATCTAATCCCACAGGGATGGTTTACACCCCAGATGAAATCAAAGCACTGGCGCAGGTAGTAGTTGATGCAGATATCTTTGTAGTCTCTGATGAGATTTACGAAAAAATTCTCTACAACGGTGCAGAACATATCAGCATCGGTTCTCTAGGGAAAGAAATTTTTGAGCGCACTTTGACCAGTAATGGGTTTGCGAAAGCTTATTCCATGACTGGGTGGCGTATCGGCTATTTAGCGGGGCCAGTGGAAATTATTAAAGCAGCGAGTACCATCCAAGGGCATAGTACATCTAACGTGTGTACCTTTGCCCAATATGGTGCGATCGCAGCGCTACAAAGTCCTCAAGATTGTGTCGAAGAAATGCGCCAAGCCTTCGCTAAACGGCGACAGGTAATGCTAGACAGACTCAACGCCATTCCCGGATTGAGTACCGCCTCACCAGATGGCGCTTTTTATCTGTTCCCTGATATCAGCAAAACCGGTCTAAAATCCCTAGAATTTTGTGACGCCTTGTTGGAAAAACATCAAGTTGCAGTCATTCCTGGAATTGCTTTTGGCGCTGATGACAACATTCGCCTTTCTTATGCCACAGATATGGCGACGATTGAAAAGGGAATGGATAGATTGGAGAAATTTGTCAAGTCGCGTATTTAGTTAGTTGTCATTTGTGAGGAGAATTTACCGACTCTTCAACTTCCTAACTCCACCTTTTCGACTCAGAACGGGTGGAGTTCATTTTTAAACCTGAAGTTTCGAGTTCCAAGCCTGAAGTTTCGAGTTCTGAAGCTGAAGTTCCGAGTTCCAAGCTTAAGGTTTCGAGTTCCAAGCTTGAAGTTCCGAGTTCCGAAGTTGAAGTTCCGAGTTCCAAAGCTGAAGTTACGTTATCGTATTCTTGATGCGTTCCAATAAAACGAATAAAAATAATTTCAATATCATAACTGCGGGTTTTAGCATGACTAAACGTCACCGTCCCCCGATACTTAAACCAAACGAATTCTACACATTCCGCAGCTATTTCCAAATGAAATTCGCTCCCGCCGATATTCTACGGGAATTAGGAGTAAGTTTAACTAAAGCAACAATCAATTTACCTATCGCTGCTTCCGAATTACTGACTCGACTACCAGACTTACGCCAACGCCTAGAAGAAGCGATCGCTCGTGTTAGTCTAACTAGTGAAGCGGCTAGACGGGAGGTAATAATTGCACCCATCTTATTAGAAGTAGCCCAGATTACAAAAGCAATAGTTAATATCGAGTACCCGATTGAGGTTAACCAGTACCTCAGAGGTGACTTAGACTACTATCTTCAGTCAGAACACAATATTTTAGTGGTAGAAGCAAAACAGGCAGACTTAACACGGGGATTTACCCAGTTAGCCACAGAGTTGATTGCCTTAGATACGTGGGTAGAATCAGATGAGCCAATCTTGTATGGTGCCGTGACTACTGTGGATATTTGGCAGTTTGGTAGTTTTGATCGCCAAGAGAGGAAAGTGAGTCAAGATTTAATGTTGTATCGGGTGCCAACTGATTTGGAAATCTTGATGCAGATTTTAGTAGGAATTTTGATGCAAGGCTAAATAGATAAAGTCGAGCTAACTGCTCATTTTTAACCAACCAAACACCTGAGCAACTGTTAACTCCAAGTCTATCCCGGCTAACACTGGCAAACGCTCATCACCCTGCAAAAGTTCTGGTTGTTGATTGGGACAGAAGACCAAAATGGAACGATCTTCTGGGTCTATCAACCAACCTAATTGACAACCATGATCTAAGCAATAGAGAATATTGCCTGTGACTCGATTTGAACTTTGTTCTGGGGAAAGAATTTCAATTGTCCAGTCTGGAGAAAGCAGAAAATCATTAGGTGCTTCCCCATCAGCAGCAAAGGGAATACGCGACCAGGTGAAGACTGCTACATCAGGTACTATTGAACGGATACCAAAACTACAGCGCAGTTCGGGAAAGGCATAAGCACTCTTAAGGCTTTCGGTAACATCATTGATACTGTTGCACAGTCTTAACTGCAATCGACTATGCTTCCCTTTTGGCATTGGCTTGGTAATAATCTTACTGTTAATGTATTCGCTGGCAGGTTTTGTTTCTGGTAGGTCGAGAAACTCCTCCAGTGTCAAGGATTGCCTAACTACTGTGGACATGGCTCGTGAACAAAAGCAAACGGGAATGGTTATAGTCTAGCAATACCTACCCTTGGCGATTATAAATCGCTTGGTGTCAGAAAACAATCAAAATCATCCTGCACAGATGCAACACCTCAAGTATCTACTTCTGAAGTTGGTTGATGATTTCCAGCGCTTTTTGGTAGTCCTCTATTTTTCCTTGTTGTTTAAAGATATCTGCGGCTTGCTGCAAATCAGTAATTGCCCCCTTTTTATCTCCCAATCCAGTGCGGGCATTTCCCCGATTACCGTAAGCTAGGGCATCATTGGGATTAATCCGCAAAGTTTGGTTATAATCTTCGATTGCTTCCTTTTTATCTCCCAATTCAGCGCGGACAACACCCCGGTTGTAGTAAGCTGGGGCATCATTGGGATTAATCCGCAAAGTTTGGTTATAATCTTCCATTGCCCCTTTTTTATCTCCCAATTCAGCGCGGACAACACCCTGCTTGTAGTATGCTGGGGCATTATTGGGATTAATCCGCAAAGCTTGGTTGTAATCTTCCATTGCCCCCTGTTTTACATCAACTCCATCTCCTGCAATCCCTGGCGTAGTCTTTTGGCCTCTTCGGGATTATACCTTTCATGAAGGGCGATCGCTTTTCTAAAAGCTGTTAAACTATCTTGATGATTGCCAACTTTCAGCAACACTACTCCTAAATTTTGATAGGCTTCGGCATAGTTGGGATTTAACTCGATTGCATTTTGATAATATGCGATCGCATCTGTCAATAAACCCAAAGCCTTAAATGTCATCGCTAAATTATAATGTCCAACAACAAAAGTTGGATCAATTTTCAAAGCTGTGGCGTAAGCAGTTTTCGCACCGTTGAAATCTCCTACTGCTTTGAGTAAGTTACCCAAGTTATTGTATGCTCCTAATTTGAGCATCGGGTAAATTGGCAATTTGATGGCAGCTTTATAGTGAGAAATGGCCTGTGGGGATTTTTGCAATCGACTGTAGGCAATGCCTAAATGATAATGGAGTTCATATAAAATATCGTAGTTTTCTTCAGCAGCGGTGATTCCTCGTCTAAGCAACTCCATACCTTGGGAAATTTTCCCAGTTTCCACATACAATGCCCCTAATTTACTACAAACATAGGGGTCATCAGCATGAGTCGCGAGAAACCCTTCCATCGCCGCAGCTGCTTTGGCATATTTATTATTTTGAGCGATCGCACTTTTTTGATATCCTGTGTGTAAAAGTGCTACTCCTGGTAAATAACCTACTTGCCAATGGGGTTCTTTGGTTAAAATTGTTGACACACTATCATCCACTAAGGCATGGTAAGGACGGTCAAAACGAATATCTGGATGATTGCGAAATAGCCTGGAAACCAGAGAATAGGGAGATTGTTCTGCACCAACTTCATGGCGGAGGAGGTTGAGCAGCAGGTATTCATCTCTAGCGATCGCCTCTCGCAACTGCGGTACAATTGCTGGTGTCAGAGTTTCATCAGCATCTAATACCAAAATCCAATCACCAGTAACATATTTTAGAGCTGCATTGCGGGCAGCACTGAAGTCATTACACCATTTAAAATGATAAACTTTTGCACCCAGTTGTTGGGCAATATTGGGAGTGCGATCGATTGACCCTGTATCCAAGACTACTATTTCATCCACCACTTTTCTGACACTGTTCAGGCATTTAGGCAGTGTTGCTGCTTCGTTTTTCACAATCATGCACAGACTGAGTTTCATATTGCCAATAAATTCTGGGTTGAGATTTTTTGCTTGCTATAGTGACCAACTTTTATTTTGTGCCGACATACCATCAGATCATCATATGGCGAGTTTTTCACAAAGGACAGCATGAAAAACCCTCCGTTGTTGCACTTGGACTGTAAACCAGGCCAGGTGTAACAAGAGTGGCTCCCCAGATGCAAAGAGTGCGAACGCGCAAAGAACGCGGACTCGTTGGCGCAGCCTCTTCTCTTCTTACAGGACTACCCCTTTCAAGGTGGGTAAAAATTCTCTACAAGAAATTCCTCTATAACCTATAACCTCTGTGTTCTCTGTGGACTCTGTGGTTAAATAAATTACTTTTTAACCGCAGAGGCACAGAGGAGGGCAGTTGCGTGGGCGGGTTTCCCGACTTGAGCAAACTGCCTGTAGCGCAGAGAGAAAAAAGAGATTTTTTGAGTCACCTTGAAAGGGCTAGTTTTATCTTAGGCTGCGCTATGGGCGGCATCGTCTCACGCCCCTTGCTACAACGGGGAGAAGACTGTGCTGCCTCCCCTACATCAAGCTGTAAAGTGTTATTTTGCTCTGTGTCACACAATTGACACATAATCTACACACCTTATTCATGATATTGAAATAAATTAATTTCTCATAGTTAATTTTTTGTTACAAAAACCACAGCCACGATTTCCTCTACTAGCTTTTTCTGTTTACTCTTCATAAAAGGTAAGTTGGCATAAGTAAAACTAAACTCTGTCAAGAAATCAAAATAATAGATTTATTTAATGAATGTTGGGTAATAAGTTAATAATATTTTTAACTAATTGTTACCCATTTTCCCTGCTTATATAAATATAATAGACATTGTATAAATAGTCATGTAGGTAATGAAAAATCCATTTGCCAAAACGCCAGCATTACTTCGCCGAAGGTTCAAAGAATACTTGCGATCGCTTAACCATTGGTTGTTAGATACACCAGAAAGGGCACTTTTAGAAGCTCAACAAGCAGCTCAAAGAATTAAAAACATTGAGATAGAACATTTTGGCAACAAAAAAATATCATCAGAATCAGTCAATTATACTGAAAACGTGATGTCTTACTGGCAAGTATACCTTGATAAAAATTTAACTATTATCAAGATTAGGCTTGCAGAATTCCGGCTTAGTCGGGGAACTGTCAATATCTCTAATGCTATTTTATTAGAAAAGTTAAAGGTTATTGATGAAGTTGTAGAGAAGTATGCTATTAAAGATAACCTAATTAACAATAGCGCATTAAGAGCAACTTCTCAACCCATAGAAATTAACCGCAGCGAAATTAATAAACAGCCATATTTAGATGATATTAATAATATTCAAGCAACACCTCCATCTCAAAATCCTGGAGTGTTTCCGAATTCTATAGGAGAAACAGTTAATCGAATTAAAGCAAATCTAACTCCGCAAGCAGAAGAAGAATTTATGAGAAATTATCGAATTTCTCGAAATCGGACAAAAACTTCTCTGAGATTTTTACTAACTCTAATTATTGTACCACTTTTAACTTATATTTTATCTAAACAATTTTTAGTAATTCCCATATTAGAAAGGATTAGAGGAGATAATCAAATCCAAGTTTTCATTAATTCCGATATGGAAAAAGAAGCTATCCATGAATTACATAATTTTGAGCAAGCATTGAGATTGGAATATTTACTCAATGAAGCTCCTTCACTTTCTTCAGAGGTAATTCAAGAAAAAATTAAAGACAAAGCAATGGAAATAGCTGAGGAATTTAATGTTAAAAGTAATAGCGCTCTTAGCAATGTTTTTGCAGATTTAATCTCACTAATTTCTTTTAGTATAATCATCGTTTTGAGCAAAAGAGAAATTGTGATGTTCAAGTCCTTTATGGATACTATTGTCTATGGACTCAGCGATAGTGCTAAGGCTTTTTTAATTATTTTGGTTACAGATATATTTGTAGGATTTCACTCACCAGATGGGTGGGAGGTAATTCTTGAAGGATTTGGAGAACACTTAGGTTTGCCAGCTAATAGGAATGTAATCTTTTTCTTTATTGCGACATTTCCTGTGATTTTAAACACTATTTTTAAATACTGGATATTCCGCTATCTAAGTCGTTTATCTCCGTCAGCATTAGCTACATTAAAAGAGATGGACGAATAATTGATAGTTCGTAATACCCTACGGTTACGCTTTCCCATAGGGTATTACGAATTATTTTGACGCATTTGTCTTTTGATTCGCTAGGCTATGTATATCCTGGTTCTTCCGAGGCGTGCTATGGATTTTGAAAGCGAAGCCAATGCCCCAACCGCTACAGATGACATAGAGTTTGCTCAACCAACGACTACCCGTAAACCACTGCAATTGTTGCGAGATACTGAGGCTCTGCTACGTCGCCCAACCGTAGCAACACTGTCGCCGATTTTGCCAGCAAACCTGAGCAATATATTCCAAGCAACCTCATCTTTGGCAGATGACTCCTTTAAGGAACTGGCAGAAATTGACCTAGACAGTATTAGTGATTTTGAACTGCGACCTGTACGAATTTGTGTTGGCTTCAGTTTTGTTGGTTTTGGGGCGCTGATGATATTACTCCTATTACTGTACTTAAATACATTGCATCAAAAACTCAGTACGGTGGAACAGATTCGGCAATATTGGTATCAATATATTTGGTTTGTCAGTTTGGGTATTACAGGGATGTTTATCTTGGGCCGTGAAGCGATGCGTCCGATGCCAAAGCGGCGAAAATTAAAAGTAGCAAGCTCTAAGTTGAAATAATTCGTAATAGCCTACGGGTTCGCGTAGCGTTCCGCCGGAAAGGCTTTTTTACGAGACGCTCTTGCTTGCTTGTATTGTAGTAAAGGTACGCCTACATAATTAAGTTTTATAACGGGGGTTTAAAAACAGCCACAAAATTTGTCCATGATCAACAGGGGACTTAAACCTCCAGAATTGCTAAAAAATTAGGAATCTTGAATCAAAATTCTTTAATTAATAAATTATAACTTTCAAAAGTTAGCACTTCAAAATGTGCTTCTGATAAGCAGCCATTAGGAAATTTTATATATGAATCACGATGCTTTCATTGTTCCATCAGGTTCAAAAATTTCTCTGAAAAAAAACTATGACCCAGCTTATAAGACTGATTTTGATCAAAAAAGTGATGCTACAATCAGATTAAAGACAGATATTGAACGATTAGCAAATTACCAAAATATTCTCTACGCTCAAAACACCTATGCATTGCTGATTATTTTTCAGGCAATGGATGCTGCTGGCAAAGATAGCACAATTAAACACGTGACCTCTGGTGTGAACCCGCAAGGATTTCAGGTGTTTAGTTTTAAGGGGCCCAGTGCAGAAGAATTAGACCATGACTACCTGTGGCGAACAACAAAGGCTTTGCCAGAAAGAGGTCGAATTGGGATATTCAACCGTTCATACTATGAAGAAGTGCTAGTGGTTCGTGTCCATCCAGAAATGCTTAAGAAACAACAACTTCCCGAATTTCTGGAAGGGAATAAGATTTGGAAGCAGCGCTTTGAAGAAATCAATAACTTTGAAAAGCATTTGGTTGATAATGGTGTGATCGTCTTGAAGTTTTTTCTGAATGTCTCGAAATCAGAGCAGAAAAAACGCTTTTTACAACGGATTGAATCGCCAGAAAAAAATTGGAAGTTTTCAGATAGCGATGTCCAGGAACGAGCTTTTTGGGATGATTATATGAATGCTTATGAGGAAGTTTTTAATCATACTAGTACTAAATGGGCACCGTGGTATATTATTCCTGCCGATCGCAAATGGTTTACACGCCTGACTGTTGCCAACATCATCTGCACAAAATTACAAGAACTAAATCTGCAATACCCAATAGTTAACGAGGAGCATAGACAGCAACTATTACAGGCAAAACGCATTCTAGAGCAGGAAGATTAAGACATGAACTTAAATAAATAAATAAAGCCAAAAAGGCAAAAAATGCTGAAAGAATTTAGCCTTACTGTATAATCTATGAAACAAGGATTAAAAATTATAAATTTATAAATAGTATGGCGTTGCTGAATCCTGGGATGATTTCGCCCAATTTGGAACGAATTATCAAAGGTTTCAACCCCCGATTCATCCCGCATTTATGCAACGCCAATAGTATTTGTGGACTAAAGAAAGTTGGCAGATCTCATAGCCGTAAAATTATGATTAAGATGGCAGAAGATGTGAGCAATTATCCATCTGACTTTAGTAATGCTGCCTTTGATATTGTGGCGATCGCAGCCTCAGCAGGCGGTCTAAATGCTTTAGCTAAAGTGCTATCGACTTTACCCACAGAATTTACAGCCGCGATCGCCATTGTGCAACACCTCGGCCCCAAATATCGGTCGTTAATGGCAGAAATTCTTGCTCGGCGCACGCATCTTACCGTCAAGCAAGCACAAGAAGGAGATAGGCTAACTCCAGGAACGGCTTACATTGCCCCACCGAATCGTCACCTGTTGGTTAACCGTGACGGCACACTTTCCTTATCACAGTCGGAATTAGTACATTTTTTACGTCCTTCCGCTAACCTGTTATTTGAATCGGTTGCAGTTATTTACAAAGACAGAGCGATCGCTGTTGTGCTAACTGGAACGGGTAGCGACGGCGCCATAGGAGTAGAAGCGATTAAAAAAATGGGCGGTACTGTCATTGCCCAAAGCGTAGAAACCGCGGAATTTTCTGGGATGCCCTCCGCCGCAATTCAAACTGGCAACGTAGATTTTATTCTCCCCCTGAATGAAATTTCCAGAGTCCTGGTGACTTTGGTCATGGGAGAATCTTACTAAGCTAAGAATCAGGGGGCAGAAAAGATATATTTTAAAATGCAATAATGAGTCTTTAATACTGATTAATCAGGCTTAAAACTCCTTTAATGAGTCTTTGATAATCGTGGATAAGCATAAAAACTTCACTCTTTTACCCTCGACCTCCTACCCCCTGCCTTATGACATCCTCAGAAAAAGATCCCGAATTTGAAAATCTATTGATTTATCTTAGACAAAGCCGGGGATTTGATTTTACAGGCTATAAGCGTTCGACTTTGATGCGCCGGGTATTCAAGCGGATGCAGTCATTGACCATAGAGAACTTTGTAGATTATCTAGACTACCTAGAAGTTTATCCAGAAGAATTCAATAATCTCTTCAACACCATCCTAATTAACGTTACCGCTTTTTTTCGAGATTCATCAGCTTGGGAATATCTAGCCGAGCAAATATTGCCTAATCTAATTAGAAATAAAAAAGCTTCTGACCCAATCCGCATGTGGAGCGCTGGCTGTGCCTCCGGGGACGAAGCTTATACCTTAGCGATAGTGATGGCTGAAATATTGGGAGTAGAGGAATTTCGCCAACGGGTGAAAATCTACGCCACAGATATAGATGAAGATGCTCTCAACGAGGCACGTCTTGCTACGTATTCAGCAAAAGATGTCCAGGCGATGCCAGATGAACTGCGGGAAAAATACTTTGAGCTTGTCGGTAACCGCTATGTTTTCCGCTCAGACTTGCGGCGCTCAGTGATTTTTGGCCGTCACGATCTGTTTCAGGATGCGCCGATTTCGCGCTTAGATTTGCTGGTCAGCCGCAATACCATGATGTATTTTAATTCTGAAGCTCAAGGGCGAATTTTGGCCCGGTTTCATTTTGCACTCAATGATACTGGCTATCTGTTTTTGGGGAAAGCAGAGATGCTGTTGATCCATTCTAGTCTGTTTACAGCAGTGGACTTGAAAAACCGAATCTTTACTAAGCTATCGTCTGTAAATATACGCGACCGCATGCTGGTTATGGCAAATTCAGTAGATGATGAATCTAGCAGCCGTTTGTCTCGACACATCCGGCTGCGAGAGATGGGTTTCGACTCAGCATTAGTCGCCCAAGTCGTGATTGATATCACTGGCACTCTGGTAATGATCAACGAGCACGCGCGGACTATGTTCGCCCTTTCCCCCAAAGATTTAGCTCGTCCCTTCCAGGATCTAGAACTTTCCTATCGACCAATTGAATTGCGATCGCTAATTGAGCGGGCTTATACCGAACGCCGCCCGATCACCTTGACAAATGTAGAGCGCTATTTGCCCAACATAGAAACCCAATATTTGGATTTGCAGATTACGCCTTTACAAGACACTGACAGCAGTTTATTAGGTGTCAGCATCGCTTTTTATAATGTCACCCGTTACATTAGACTCCAAGAGGCGTTGCAACGCTCCCGACAAGAATTAGAAACCACCAACGAAGAACTGCAATCTACTAATGAAGAATTAGAAACCACCAACGAAGAACTTCAATCTACCAATGAAGAATTAGAAACTACCAACGAAGAATTGCAATCCACCAACGAAGAATTGGAGACGATGAATGAAGAACTCCAATCTACTAATGAAGAATTACAGACAATTAATAGCGAACTGAACGATCGCACCATCGAACTCAATCGTACAAACATTTTCCTTGTCTCTATTCTCAGAAGTCTCCAAACTGGAATAGTGGTAATTGACAACAGCTTTAATATCTCAATTTGGAATTACATGGCAGAAGATTTATGGGGCTTGCGAACTAATGAAGTTCTAGGACAGTCTTTCTTGGGCCTAGACATTGGGCTACCCGTCGAGCAGTTGCGATCGCCCATTCGCGACTCCCTAAACGGAAAAAAACAGTTTCAAGAAATAATCCTCGATGCTACCAATCGTCGGGGTAGGGAAATAAAATGTTACGTGGCAATCACTCCCCTGTTTGGTATTGAAATGCAGGGAGCAATTTTACTGATGGCAGATGTAGCTAAAGTTACCAGTATGATTTCTAGTCAAGATATAGAGGAACGGCATCTGGAAAGAGAAAAGCAATCATCAAAGAAGAGTCCAAATGACCAAGGAAAATTTTAAACAAGCCATTGTCGAGGCGCATCAGCGACTAGAAAACCTCTTGCAGCTTGCAAGCCTTGCGACGGAGCAATCCATAGAAGAGGATTATCCTATAGAGTTTTTGCAACAAGCGATCGCCGAAATTTCGATTTTTTTGGAAGAGTTACACCAACAAAATGAGGAATTAATCATTACACGCCATTTGGTAGAAGCAGAACGCCAACGTTATCACGATTTATTTAACTTTGCCCCAGATGGTTACTTGGTTACAGATATTACTGGAATTATCCAGGAAGCTAACTATGCTGCGGCTAACTTATTGAATGTGCGCCAGTCTTACCTGATTGGTAAACCAATGTCTGTGTTTGTGGATCAGACACAACGGCGGAAATTTCGTAAAATAATCCTACAATTGCAACAGCAGGGGCAAATCAAAACAGAAGAGTTACGGTTTTTTCATAATCAAGGAAGTATAGACTTTCCGGCAGAACTAACTGCGATCGCTCTTGAAGATAGTCAGGGTAAAACAGTCAGTTTGCGCTGGCTACTCAGAGATATCAGCGATCGTCACCAGACAGAACAGAAAATTCGTGAACAAGCTGCCCTACTAAATATCACAACAGACGCAATGATCCTACAGGATTTGGACAACCAAATCTTATTCTGGAACCAAGGCGCAGAGAATATGTACGGCTGGAAAGTTAAGGAAGCTCAAGGAAACAACGCCTGGGAACTTTTATTTAAAGAAACCTCACCTCTACTTTGGGCGGCTCTGAAAACTGTGATTGAGCGGGGAACGTGGCAGGGAGAGTTGCATAAATTTACAAAATATGGCAAGGAACTAATCATTGCCAGCCGGTGGACGTTGATGTTCGATGCCGTAGACTTGCCTAAATCAATCTTGATCATTGACACCGATATCACCGAGAAAAAACAACTCGAAACCCAGCAGCTGCGTAGTCAACGCTTAGAAAGCTTAGGCACTCTCGCCAGCGGTATTGCTCACGACCTCAACAATATTCTCACCCCAATGATGACAGTTGCTCAACTGCTGCCCCTCAAATATCCCGATCTGGATGATATTTCGCTGCAAATGCTGAAGATCCTCGAAACCAATGCCAAACGGGGTGGTGATTTGGTGCGGCAAATTTTGTCATTTACCCGTGGTTTTGAAAGAAAACCCACAATCGTCCTAGTAACGCAACTGATAGAAGACATTAAACAGATAGTCCAACAGACATTCCCCAAACTGATCAAGATCAACACAGACATACCGCAAAATATCGGGATTGTTGTTGCAGACAGCACCGAACTGCATCAGGTGTTGATGAACCTAGCAGTGAATGCTCGTGATGCCATGCCCAATGGCGGTAAACTCACTATTTCTGCCACTAAGCTGTTTATCGATGAAAACTATGCCAGGATGCACATTGGGGCAACAGTTAATTCCTATGTGAGAATTACAGTTGCTGATACTGGAGTTGGCATTCACCCAGAAATTATTGATCGGATTTTTGATCCCTTTTTCACCACCAAAGAAGTGGGTAAGGGTACAGGACTAGGTTTATCTACATTAATGGGCATCATCAACAGCCACGGCGGTTTTGTGGAAGTAGCCAGTCAGGTAGGAATTGGGACTAAATTCCAAGTATATTTGCCAAGCAAGGAGGGCAGCACTTCTCAAGTAATAGATGAGATAGAACTGCCAACAGGTCAAGGAGAATTAATTTTAGTTGCCGATGATGAAGTAGCGATCACTCAGGTTACTAAAACCACACTGGAAATGTATAACTACAAGGTATTGACTGCCCAAAATGGAATTGAGGCCCTTGCCCTCTACAACCAGTACAAAAATGAAATTAGGCTGGTGCTGATCGATATCATAATGCCGTTAATGGATGGGTAAACAGCCATCCGCACCTTGCAAATCATCAACCCGCAAGTGCAAATTCTTGCCATGAGTGGATTAGCTACGGCTGAGGCATTAGTACAAACTAAGGGTATTAATATCCAAGGCTTTTTAGCGAAACCCTTCACCGCCAATCAATTATTGAACTTTGTCCAAAAAATCTTCCGTTAAAATCTATTTGCTAAACTATTTAACTAAATTAAAATTCTGGAGTTTTGTAATGTGTTTATTCAGTTACCGACTATCAACGCCCTGAAACAGCCCACTAGCTCTGCTTGGGTTGAACAAGCGATTGCTAACTTAGACATCATCTTACTCGACCACTCCCACTGTGAACGCAAAGCAGCAGGCGTGGCCTTGAACATGATGTTTCGCTACCCTTCCAATACTAAAATGGTTCGGGAACTGACTGCGATCGCCCGCGAAGAACTAGAACACTTTGAGCTAGTTAACCAATGGTTAGAACGCCGGAATATTCCCCTAGCTCCCTTACCACCCCCTCCCTATGGTGCTCTTTTAAAAGCTCAAGTCCGCCCCAAAGAACCTGAGCGATTTCTGGATTCCTTACTAGTCACTGGTTTAATTGAAGCTCGCTCTCATGAACGCCTGGGACTATTAGCTACTCACTGTCCAGAGCCAGAGTTAGCAAAATTTTATCGTGGGTTAATGGCATCCGAAGCGCGTCACTACGGTATATATTGGGTTTTAGCTGCTACTTACTTCGACAAAGAAATTGTCATGCAACGGCTTGATGAATTAGCAATTGTTGAAAGTGAGTTGCTGGCGACTTTGCACCCAGAACCTAGAATTCACAGTTAGTAGACTAAGGCAACAGATATGAAGCTTCAGTTAACACACCTGAGACTGCTTGTCTCCAACTACAAAGATTCTTTTCTGTTCTACCGGGATCTGCTGAAATTTGATGTCGATTGGGGCGATGAAGATAGCGGATATGCTGAGTTTAATACCGGATATCTCAAGCTGGGTTTGTTCAAAAAAGAATTAATGGCCCAAGTAGTCCCAAGAATCGAACAGCCTTCATATGTTGTCAACCGAGATAAAATTGTCTTGATTTTCGCAGTCGATAACGTGGATGAGGTCTATGAGCAAGTAAAAGATCAGAATGCAAACGTTGTGACTCAACCAGAAGATCGCCCAGAATGGGGAATTCGCACAGCTCATTTTCGCGATCCTGATGGCAATCTCATCGAAATCTACAATAATCTAGGAATTGTCAGTTAAAAGTTTGCTGCTAACAACTATTCAATATCTGAACCACAAACTTGGCTCTAAGCTCGACTTTATCCAAAATCAAGAACGAGGTTTTCTTCATCCGGCAAAAAACCTGGCTTTTTGGCAAATACTTCTTCTACGTCACAGATTATCAATAAGTTAAAAAAGTAAAACTACCGTCACACAATTGTTTCAGCGATAGTGTAGACGCTTTTTAGCGGCTTGCCGCAGGCATCGCGTTGCAAAAAAATGGATAAAGTTGAGTATAATCTCTGGGAATGTTTTTTAATAATGATAATCAACGGCAGGGGATAAGACAAATATCGTTTGTCTTATCCCTTTTTTATCAACAGTTATTTAAGTATATTAACTGACTGATAAAAAACATATTGTCTTAATCATATCACGATTGGTGAAAAATTAGAAGTGCAAAAACTCGATTCCTGGCAAGAATACACCTGATTATGCGTTGAGCATGTAGATGTAGAGCCAATTTATTTGGTAAAGATGACTTTTTTCAGCACTGGTACAATTGACACCTTGAGAGTACCGTCTGAAATCGACTCTGCAAGAATTGCTATTTGCTAGGTAAATTGGGATATAGATGCGGAAAAATTTTCTGTGTAAACTTGACCAGCAAATGGTAATGAAGAACTATTATCAAGATTTTTTAATCCGTGATTGGGTGGAAAGCGATCGCACAAGAGCCGCCGAAGTCATCAGTTATGTATTATCAGAATACGGTCTAGGTTGGGAACCCAAGGTTGCTGACCGAGATGTGCTGCGAGTAGAGGAATGTTATTTAGCTACGGGGGGAGAGTTTTGGGTAATTGAACACCAAAGCCAGTTAGTAGGTACTGGAGCATACTACCCGATACACCGAGGTAAAAAAGCTGTAGAAATCCGCAAAATGTATCTTTTGCCCAGCATTAGGGGTTTGGGACTAGGGAAATATTTGTTACAACAGCTAGAAGCAGCGATCGCAGAGCGTGGATTTGGGCAAATTTGGATTGAAACCGCCAGCGTTTTGGTGGAAGCAGTCAAGCTATATGAAAGCAATGGCTACACTCCAGCCACAGGAGTAGAAACAACAAGGTGCGATCGCGTGTATGTTAAATTACTGCACAACACTTAAGGGTTATGAGTTATAAAGTTTAAATTCTTAACTCCTAACTCTGTCAATTTTAGATTTTGAATTTTGGATTTTGGATTGAAGAAAAAATCTAAAATCTAAAATCTAAAATCCAAAATTGAATGACTCCTAACTCCTAACTCTTAAAATGCACACTTGGATTCAAAATCTCACAGGCTTACTCAATCTTTTTCTCCAATCCCATTGCCCCCTGTGTCAACGCGCAACTTCCCAAGAATTTTGTCACAATTGCACCAGACAACTGCAAAAATGTCAACGTAAAGACCCGATTTCTCTATGGCAAGAGCCAATACCAGTGTTTGGCTGGGGGGAGTATGGTGGCCCGGTGAAACGGGCGATCGCGGCGATGAAATACGAAAATCAACCCCAAATAGCTCGTCCTTTGGGTCAATGGTTAGGAGAAGCATGGTTGTTAAATTCACCGAGGCGAGATAGCCAGCCTGTGGTAGTTCCGATCCCACTCCACGCTAGCAAGCAAAAGCAACGTAAATACAATCAAGCTGCACTGATAGCACAAAGCTTCTGCGAAATCACTGGATTAAAATTGAAACTAAACGGTTTAGCAAGAGTGCGAGAAACTGAAGCGCAGTTTGGTTTGTCGGTATCTAAACGAGAAAAAAACTTGGACAAAGCTTTTGCTGTTGGTCAAGAATTTCGCGATCGTCCCCCAAATGTCCCAGTGCTGTTAGTGGACGACATTTATACTACTGGTGCTACTGCCAGGTCTGCTGTGCAAACACTTCGTCAGTATGGAATTGTGGTCTTAGGATTAGTAGCTGTAGCCACTACCGTCAAAGACGGATAAATCAAGAGATAATGGCAAGCTTTGGCTTAAAAGTGGATAAATTGACCAATTTACGCTATTTTTGTAGAAAAATTCCTTGAAGTGTTATGAATAAAGTTTTTGCGGCGGGTTTAAAACAACTCATGATCATTCCTGCCACATTGCTGGCAATAAGTATAAGTACAAGTGCAGCTTTTGCTCAAAATAAGTTGTATAGTCCAATCCCTTTATCTAACAGTACTGAAATTAATGATACCCTCTCAGACAAAGACATTCCTACAGGTCAAGGTGGGTTTGCCCGTGATTACACAGTGAAGTTACAGAAGGGCGATAATTTAGCAGTTGACCTGTCATCTGAAAACTTTGACAGCATCGTCACACTACTGGCACCTGATGGATCGACTGTCGCAGAAAATGATGATGGCCCTGATGGTAGTAGCAATTCCCTACTATTTACTCGCATCGTAGAGACAGGGAATTATGTTATTCGTGTCCGGTCTTTTGGAGAAACTGGGGTTGGGGCTTTTAAACTCAAAGTTACAAAGTTGCAACCGATTAAATGAAGTAGTCATTAGTCATTAGTCATTAGTCATTAGTCATTAGTCATTAGTCATTAGTCATTAGTCATTGGGCATTAGGCATTGGGCATTGGGCATTGGGCATTGGGCATTAGGCATTAGGCATTGGGCATTGGGCATTGATTATTCTCCTTGTCCCCCTGCTCCCCCTGCTCCCCCTGCTCTCCCTGCTCTCCCTGCTCCCTCATTTCTTAAAAAACGGTCAGCACGCAGAGAAATAAGGCTTCAGTCCACTCGACGACTGCGCCGTAGGTATCTCCAGTGTGTCCGCCTAATTTGTGGTTGAACCACGCACCAGTTAAAGTAGCGATCGCACTTCCAACAAGTATCATTGCCAGTGCGAGAAATAGCTGCTGTTTATCTATCAGCACAAGTAAACCACTCAAACCAAACAACAACAACAATCCTGGTAACAAATCTTTGTAAGAACGAATGGCGTGTTTGTGAAATGCACCTTTGCCAGTTGGTTTTAGATAAGGGTATCGCGCGATCGCTAGCTGTTGTCCCCAACGTCCCCACCCACAAGCAGCCATCAGCAATAACCAACGGTTTTCTGGCATATCTGTCAAGGCGGTTATTTTCAGGATCACCAAGGCGATCGCTGCCATTGCCCCAAAGGCACCTGTGGCACTATCTGCCATCACCTCTAGTCGCCGATCTGGGTCGCCCACTGCCAAACCATCGGCAGTATCCATTGCCCCATCTAAGTGCAGTCCTCCAGTTATGGCAATCCAAATACTTACTACCAAACCACTACGAGTTAACACGGGTATACCAATATAATCCATCCCCGTATCTAGCAACCCTAAAATTCCCCCAATTATCAACCCGACAAGCGAAGCAAGACGTGCCACTCCCCGAAAGTCCAATCCGTTCAAATACGGTAGTGGAATAACAGTATAAAATATAATACTAGCTGCCAGCTTTAACAGCAGCTTTTTCCACCACTGTTGCTGTTTTTTCATCAGAATTACATTAATATTTGGTAAATTACTGGATAATAATCTTGATTTCCGTGTAACCGCCATGAGCAGACTTTAAAACTTTAAATAAGATTTACTTCCATTAGACATTCCCCTTGAAAATTTTGTTATGCTGGTCTAAGTGGTAATTAAATAATTTCAAGTACTTTTATATACAAAAAATCAGCGATTTAGAAAGTTAAAATTCCATCAGGGAGTAAAATTTGTGTTTTGTATTAGTTAACTAAAAACTTACTCCAAATTATCAGAATGTTGCTTGAAAATCCTGAATAATCATAAAAACCCAAAAAGTTTTTACTCTTTAAACGTCTTCTAAGTCGGCGATGAAAACCATAGAAGAGGATTTATTCTCCAGTAACATTGATGCTATGATACGCAAAGCAGGTGGGGTAATCAACCTGTTTAAAAACCCTAGCAACCTAAACGGTTAACGCTGTACCTTCTCTATCGAGACGTTGCGCGAAGACAATTAAAGATATGGGGTTCTATTCCATAGTTCTAGTTATTACCCAGGAATAGGTAAAATCTTTATGGGGACTAGACAAACAGGTTTTAAACTCAAACAAATTTTGGAGTCATCCAACTACGGTAGGGCATATCGAAAGTTAAAGCTTCTCTACGAGACGCTGCGCCAAGAGAAGAGAACCACCTCTGGGTTAGATACCGCAAGGAAGCTAAACTAAGTGGACTCGTTGAACCAAGCATCTCCACGTCTTTAGACCGGAGAGTGTCAATAGACGATTGCCCCACAAAATTGATATTTTTTAAATGTAGGGAGTAAACAAGCTATTCAATTATGACAGTTTAGCTATGTTGTCGCTCTCCTTAGCTCAATCGCTATTTTCCTATGAGTCACCATCTACCCGACACCAGGATACCAGCTCCGTGCATTATTAACACGGGCATCATTGTAAATAAGCTTGACATCCGGCGATTGCTGGCAGATTTAGGTCGAGTCCACTACATCTACACCCAAGAAGATAAGGTACTGAGCGAGGGTGAAGGGGATGTGATGGAAGTTTTTGCCAATCCGCAAAGGTCTACCTTAGTGGCTAACCACGCGCTATATCTGAATGTTTGTAGTTTTGATTACTTGGAACTCAAACAGTCGTCGCAACAAGAAACCTATTTCGATTTGATGCAAGAAGGAGTGTGTCTGCGGTTGATTCCCCGCTCAACCCCCCTACAAGAGCGACGAGAGCGAAGCTTCAATGTCAGCGCCATAGAAGCGATGATGGAGCAAGTACTCTCAGCCAGGTGGGATGCAGAAATTGACGATGACTGTTCTGATTCTTTCTAAGTAATAATTATTACGTTAAGAAGCAATTATGTGGGAAAATTTACAAGTATGTGATTGCGAGTCAAACGGAGTGTAACCTACTACTAGGTCGAAGCAAGCTACGCAAAGCGTCTCTAAGAGTTGCAATCACACGGACTTTGACGGTTTTACATTTTGATTACATAATTAGGTTAATTCGTGCCTACCTACTTACTCGTAAAGTTGCTAACTAGGTTACTAGTGATTGCTTAAGTGTTCACTAAAACTCAATTACCAGTTTTTATGTTTGTCCATAATTTAGCCAAATAGCCAAATAATATTAATTTTGCCTTAATACCATTTGGTTTTATGGCTGCTAGTTATGGATTTCTGAAACTCTTTATCGATTAGCGTTTCACAATCCAAAATCTGTCTTGAAAAGCTTTGAGCGGATAGCGCAGCGTAAAGCCTTCTCTACCAAAGGTTGCGCCAACGGCATAGCTTCTCTACGAGACGCTGTTCGCGTAGCTTGCTTCCCCGCAGGGGTACGCTTAGAGCGAGTCCGCAAGCGTCGGAAACCTCCGCTCAAACTTTTCGCAAAATCTAAAATCGCAAATGGCATGAGTGCGAATTTTTCCTTTGAATGTCTTGCTTGCTGTAGTCAAACAAAAGCTAGAGCAGGAGTGTTTTTCACTCCTCACGGTGTTGTAGAAACCCCCAGATTTATGCCAGTGGGAACGCTGGCGAATGTCAAAACTCTTACCCCATCTCAGCTACGAGATACTGGGGCACAAATGATCTTATCGAATACTTATCATCTTCACCTACAACCAGGAGAAGCGATCGTGGCTGGGGGTGGTGGGTTGCACAAATTTATGGGTTGGAACGGGCCGATGCTCACAGATTCGGGTGGGTTTCAGGTGTTCAGCTTAAGCGAGATGCGAAAAATTACTGAAGAAGGCGTGACTTTTCGCTCACCCCATGATGGACAAATTATTAACTTAACACCAGAGCGCTCCATTGAAATTCAAAATACTTTGGGGGCAGATGTGATTATGGCATTTGATGAGTGTCCGCCCTACCCAGCGACTCGCCAAGAGGTAGAAACTGCAACTGAGCGCACTTACCGCTGGTTAGAACGCTGCATAACGGCTCATCAACGCAGTGAGCAGGCTTTGTTTGGGATTGTGCAGGGGGGTGTGTATTTGGATTTACGTTGCCATGCGGCTGAAGCTTTGGCTAAGTTAGATTTGCCCGGATATGCTATTGGTGGCGTCAGTGTGGGAGAACCGCCAGAATTAATGGCTGAGATTGTAAAAGTCACAGCACCGCTTCTACCCCCCGAAAAACCGCGTTACTTGATGGGTGTGGGTACTTATCGGGAAATGGCGATCGCGATCGCATCTGGTGTAGATTTATTTGATTGCGTAATTCCCACACGCTGGGCGAGACATGGAACGGCAATAGTCCAGGGCGGACGCTGGAATTTAAAAAATGCTAAGTTTCGAGAAGATTTTGCCCCATTAGACGAAACTTGTCCCTGCTACACTTGTCAAAATTTTAGCCGTGCTTACGTATCTCATTTAGTGCGAGCGCAGGAAATTTTAGCTTACACCTTGTTGAGCATTCACAACATTACCGAACTAGTTCGCTTTACCCAAAAGATTAGAGAAGCAATATTGAGCGATCGCTTTGCCATAGAATTTGGTCACTGGCTCAATCAAGAAAGGGGAGATGAGGGAGATGTGGGGTAAGAAGGGCAGAGGAAACAGGGGAAGAATAATTTTTAACTCCTAACTCTTAACTCCTAACAACTGACCAAACCATGTTAAGATATCTCTCAATTATGAAAGCTATGTTGGATAGGTGGATTTAAACAAACATGGAAGCAGCACTTTTATTAGCAAAACTGCCTGAAGCTTACCAAATCTTTGATCCTTTGGTGGACGTTCTCCCAGTTATCCCCGTATTCTTCTTGTTGCTTGCTTTCGTTTGGCAAGCAGCCGTAGGATTTAGGTAAGTTAATCTATTTTTCAATTTATAGGACAGGTAGAGCACCTGTCCTATTTTTTTGTGACATCAGTTTTAGAATATTAATATTTATTAATATTTTGTAATGAATTAATATAATAAATAAGATGTGAATCAAGCCATGTCAATATGAAGCCTTGAAAGCCAAGCTTAGAGTCAAGGAGAAATCAGTTATGGGTAATATCAAATTCGTTAAAGAAAATAAAGAAGTAGTGGCGGCGGATGGTGCAAATCTCCGGCTCAAGGCGATGCAAAATGACATTGATATATATACATTAATTGGCAAGATGACGAATTGTGGTGGTAATGGTCAGTGTGGCACTTGCGTTGTCCAGATAGTCCAAGGATTAGAAAATCTTTCCCCCCGCACAGATGTAGAAAACCGGAAATTCAAGAAAAAGCCGGAAAATTACCGTCTTGCCTGTCAAACTTTAGTGAATGGCTCAGTCAGTGTAGTCACTAAGCCTTAGGTTCTCAAATCTGCCATTGCTTCAATTTGTATCGAGTCAGTAGTCAAAATACTTATACCAATTCTTTGTGAAACTGCACAAAATCAGACTTGGGGCTTAAGCTCCAAGTTCTGGAGCAACCTCACAGGTAATCAATCGGTATTACCAAAATTGAGTTTCCTAATTTTGAATTTTGAATTGGTATAACTCTGTCATCGATGATGCTATCCTAATGTTGTTGACTGGAAATTTAAGAGAGGCTTTCTTGCCATGCAAGTTAATAACCTGGGGTTCATAGCGAGCATTTTGTTCGTACTGGTTCCCGCTGTGTTTTTACTAATTCTGTACATCCAAACTGCTAGCCGCGAAAGTGGAAAAGATAGTTAAGAATTTGTGTATAAAATAAATAACCCCTGCACTACTGGTGTAGGGGTTTTTATTTATCAACCGCTAACTCTATTTTGACTTTAAGCGATTGTCCGCGCCAACAATACCGGACAAGTGGCATTGACTCGAACATAGTCAGACAAGGAAGAGCCGATAAGTCGGTCTATATCAACAAAACTCTTAGCGATTGATGGACGCCGATCTGGAGAACCGAGCAATAATAAGTCTATATTCAACTCCTCTGCCAATCGACAAATTTCTTCACCAGGTTTGCCACTACTGATATAACAACGAGATTGGATGCCCTGTTTTTCAGCTTCTGCAACTGCGGCTGCTAAAACTGGATTTTTATCTGATTTAACCTCGGTTATTTCCGATCTTTTACCGCCTAAATTTGTACTAACGTTTGCTAAAATTAACTGGCCGCCCTGAATATCTCGCAACAAGAATAGAGCCAATTTTAAGCAGTTTTTTGCTGAATCAGAGTTGTCTATTGCCACCATAATGCGCTTAATTCTTTTAACATAAATGTCATCTTTTACCAGCAACATCGGGCGAGAAGATAGTTGGAAAACATACTGACTGACTGAGTTCGATAAAATCGATTGTAGCCGCTTCAGTCCGCGTGAACCCATAATAATCAAGTCAGCGTCGATTTCATCAGCTACTTGGCAAACTACATCTTTGGGGTCGCCCTCACGCAAAATTGAAGAAACCTGGCTAGGATCTAAGTTCAAAGTTTGAATCGCATTCGCCAGAATTTTACCACCATTTTCCCATTTAGCTGTCATGGTAGTAGCAGTACTTTGTGCAGGAACAACATGCAAAATTGTAACTTTTGCAGATTGAATTGAAGGGATTTCTTTCAGGGTTTTGAGCATTTCTTCTGCGTGTCCCAATCCCGATACAGCCAGCAAAATTCTTTTGATCATCTTACATAATTTTTGTTAAGTTTACTTTTGTTTTCGCTGTTAGTACTTGACTCTGGTTAGATTTTTACCGCCTTGCTCGACAACCTAGTTAGTAACTTGGCACAAATAAACTTTGTTTTTTAGTATTTAATATTCAAATAAATGGCAAAGTATAAAAAACTCAACAAATGTTTAAGTTTCTTTGCACCTAATTACTCAAAATTCTCAACTAAACTTCAATTACTAAGCATACTCTCAATTGAGTCTGAAGAACTTAATAAATTCTGATGTTAGTTATCATTTTTAATCTATGTTCACTTTTTTTAATTAAAAGTTAGTTAAGTATTGCAAAGAAATGCCAAAATAACTCTTCAGGAAAATTGATTCAGTGTAACCTTTAACAGGCGATGTCTACGACGGGCTATGCCTACGCTTCCGGCTTGAATAGTCTACACTACTCGTGAATTTTCTTTACTCTCCGCCTTTTTTTAAATTTCTTGCAGTTTTGGTAACTCAGGCAGGATTTACTATATCCGCAAATATTAACAGAGATAAATCAACTACTTACTACTGCTCCTTTGATGGCAGGAGAAGATAATGTTGACAACCTATCACAACCAGTCAGCAATGTAGACAGGTCCAGTTTCGATACTTCCATCGGGCATGATGGTATTCCAGAAAAAAGTACCAATGTTGCCATATCTGACTTGACGGAGTTCCAACCCATTCTTGTGCATAAAACCAACAGTGTTTCTGAGGTCAGCTTCAGCCAGGTTGGTATGATTGATGATGGCTGGACCAATAGCTCCAGCCAAATTAGCCCTAGTCAATTTGGCGTAACTCAAGTCAGCACTTCGCAAATCACTACGATATAACCTAGCTTTGATCAAATTGGCACCTCGCAAATCAGCCCTACTCAAGTTACAATCATCGAGAAAGCCTTCCGAAACGTCAATTCCAACCAAGAAAGCATTGCTGAGATTAGTACCAATAAAACCGCATTGAGCCAAGTTAGCTCCAGCCAAGTTAATTCCACTGATATCGGCTCCTTCCAACAAAGAGTAGTCCCCGTAAATATAGCTAAAGCTCAGTCCAGAGAAATCCCTTTTTCCAGCAGCATAAAGCTCCAAGAACTCCTCAATGAAAGAAATTTTGGCTCCCCTATATCCATGCATATCTTAACTCCAGAATCAATTAGTATCATAATTACCGCATAAACCCTCTGGAACACCCTCCTAGCAGCCCAAACAGAGTTCAACATAAACATCTAACTCACCTTCCTCACTAGAAGTATGAGTGGTTAAAAACATTTTTAGAATTGCCTTATGGCATTTCGTCTCATGATTCAATTCGGATTGCTATAGTTCAATCTAGTTTCTCATTCTCAATATTAGTAACAATTAAAATGCGTTTGCCCTGAGAAGCTAATGAGCATTTAAGTTGCGTAAAAGCAGGGCTGAAGCCCTTACTAAAAGCGAATCATTCTGGAAAAATGAATAACGATTAGCTTATTCAAACCCCCCAGATTATATTTGGGGGGTTTGGTTGATTGCTTATGAAATTTGCTTAACTTAGATGCGCTCCTGGTTGTCCGTTTTGGACTACAAACGAAGCTAGGGTTTTGACAGAGGCATTCAAGTCAACGATGCTTGATACAACGCGGTAGTCACTTTGCCAACGTTCTGGGGTAAGTTTGCAGCGAACGTATCCCCGGTAAGCACCATCAAAGAACTTAGTATGGGGATTATTACGTAGGGCAGCTTCAGCTGGAGCGATAAATTGGGTGGGAAAATCAGAGGTAATTGAAGTTCCTACGAACTCAGTGCCTACAGTTGGTGAGTTTGAGTTGTTGAAATCAAGCTTTAGATCGTGTACCCAACTAGAATGGATGTCTCCACTAATCACCACTGGATTAGAAGGTTGACGCTGGTTGAGAAAACTCAGCAGCCGATTACGTGCAGCTACGTAGCCGTCCCACTGATCCATATTGAAGACACCTGGACCTGGATTACTATTGAAATTGTACTCGGCAAACATCACCTGTTGAGCAATGACATTCCAGCGCGATCGCGATTGGTCTAAGCCTTTTCGTAGCCACTGCTCTTGTTCTGAGCCGGTCATGGTAGCATTGGGATCAAAAGCTTGGGGGCAGCGAGGCTTAAGTCCATCATCACAAGGTTGGTTAGTGCGGTACTGCCTCGTATCTAGAACGTTGAACTCAGCTAAATTACCGAAAGTCAACCGCCGATAAAGCAGTGCCTCTGGACCCTTGGGCAGCGAAGACTGACGTAGAGGCATGTGTTCGTAGTAAGCCTGATAAGCATTAGCTCGGCGTTTCTTAAAAGCCTCTTGGGTTTGGTTATCTTCGGGGATTAAGTTGGCGTAGTTGTTGTCAACTTCATGATCATCCCAAGTGACAATCCAGGGAAAAGCCGCATGAGCAGCTTGGAGATTTGGGTCATTTTTGTAGAGGGCGTAGCGATCGCGGTAGTCGTCAAGAGTAATAATTTCTGAACTATTATGCTGGCGGGGCCCACCGGATTGTGGCCCGTATTCGTAAATGTAATCACCTAGATGAACCACAAGGTCGAGGTTTTCATCAGCCAAATGCCGATAAGCTGTATAGTACCCATTTTGCCAGTCTTGACAGGAGACAAAAGCAAAGTTCAGTTGTTGGATATAGCTATAAAATGCTGGTGCTGTGCGAGTCCGCCCAATCGGGCTAACTTCCCTACCTGCTTGAAATTGATACCAGTACCAACGATCAGGGTTTAGTCCACGGACATCAACGTGGACTGAGTGTGCTAACTCTGGTGTTGCCAGCACTGTTCCTCGATGCACCACTTGTTTCATATTTTCATCAAGGGCAACTTGCCACCGCACAGGGACATTTACGAGTGGCATTCCACCTCCAGAGAGTGGATTAGGAGCCAGTCGTGTCCAGATAACAACACCATCTGGCAAAGGATCACCAGAGGCAACACCAAGACTGAACGGATAGCCAGAAAACCTTGAGTTAGCCAATACCGGATGCCATTGGCTAGCTATTGTTAACCCCGTTAGGAATCCTGCACCCAACAAAAAACTCCGCCGTCTGCACCGATTTGCTAGCAGGCGATCGCCATCCATAAATTCCATATTCACCACTTTCCAGATGTCAATATAGTTGGCATTTAGGAGGGTCAGTTGCGAAAAGCACAAACAGTGGCTTGATTTGACTGCCAATTTTAGATTTTAGATTTTAGATTTTAGATTAAAGAACAAAGAATTATTTGGTTCATCGCCCCCAAGGGGCAAGTCAAAGGTCAAAGGTCACTCATTCAAAATTAATTAATTACTTTTGAATGAGTGACTTTTGACTTTGAGCAAAGCGAGTGTGGGCGGAACAAATCCAAAATCCAAAATCCAAAATCCAAAATTGATTGACTTGTCTCCTAATTGCTGCTCAACCAAACACAAGGAATTCTACTAACCCAGAATCAAGCAGAAATTAAGATTTTGTTAAGTTTAAGATGGGATTGGGGCACTTGTACTGAGCTTGTCCTGAGCGGACTTGTACTGAGCCCAGCCGAAGTATTGCCTTGAGCGTTCGCGCAGCGTCTGGTAGAGAAGCCGAAAGGAGCCGTTGGCGCAGCCTCTCGTAGAGAAGGGCGGCGTCGAGGTAAGCCGTTGGCGCAGCCTCTCGTAGAGAAGTATTGGGCATTGGGACTGGGAGAATTTTGTGGGGATTTAGACCCCAATCAAAACAAAACTGCCGTTACAGGCACTTCTGTCAAACCCTTTTCTAACTACGAATTACGTAGCTTGCTTCTCGCCTTCTCTACGAGACGCTACGCGAATGGCGAGTATTACGAATTATTTAAAACCTACCATTTCCCTGAACAATGTGCTTGACAGTGGTCAAGGTTTCCAGGCTGATAAATCCCCGACGATGACCTTTTTGGTTAGACATGCCGAGAAACACTGAATCTCCCCGCGAGGGGTTGCGGGAAAAACGCGGGGAAGTGTTGATGTAGGTAGAGGCACTGTTGACTCCTAATGCAAACTGCCGACTTTCCTGGTAGGATTCAGTAACGATGGAGTCGGCATGACCACTGCTGTATTCATTAATCAAGGCGATCGCAGCCTCTAAGCTATCTACCAATTTAAAAGCTACTGTCCTAGTTAAATAAGGGTTTCCCCATTCGGCTTCTTTCACTAGATGCAACTGAGGAAAGGCTTTTACTAGTTCTGCATCCCCTTTAATTTCAAAGCCTTTTTCCATCAAGCTGTTCCACAGAACGGCTAAAGATGATGGTAAGGCTTGGCGATGAATTAGTACTTTTTCAATGGCATTAACTTGGTCTGGTTCGCTGTGATGGCTATCAAGAATCATCCAACGTACCATTTCTAAGCTGCTATTGGGCGACCAGTAGAGATAACAGTTACCCATCGCTGACTTTAAGACTGGGCAAGTTGACTGTCGTACTACCTGCTGTACCAAGCTGGAACGTCCGTAGGGAATCACTAGATTCACGTACTGGTCTTGGGTGACTAAATCCCGAATTGAAGCACCATGTTCTGCTGTGATCAGTTCTAGACAACCTGATGGTAGACCAACTTGGGCGATCGCACTTTGCAGTACCTCAGCGATCACCGCGTTGGAATGGCTAGCTTCAGTACTGCCTTTGAGAATTAGACAATTGCCAGTTTTGATACAAAAACCTGCTGCGATCGCCCCTAAATCCGGGAACGCCTCATAAATAAATCCAATCACTCCCAAGGGCATTAATTGGGTGTAACTTTGGGAATCTTCCAGTTGATAATCAGCGGTTCTGACGCGCCGTAGCGGATCTGATAATTCCCCCAACCGTTGTAAAATGTCTACTGTCATCTCTAGCCTTGTGGGAGTCAGCTTTAGCCAGTCCAATATCAACTCTGGCACTGCCATTTCCCGACTGGCTTCTAGATCCAAGGTGTTGGCTTCTAGAATGTCGTCAAATGAACGCTCAAGGGCTTGTGCCATCGCCAGTACTGCACGACTGCGGTCTGCTCCCTTTGTGATCCCCAACTTGAGGGAAGCTTGATAGCCTCGTTGGGCACTAGTAATCGGTTCGGGGTGGTCATCCAAAACTTCAACTGTCATTGAGTTAACGTCTGTAGGTAAGCCAGACCATTAGTGCTGGTAGGATCGCCAACAGCACCGCCACGATTGCCCAAGGAATAATGCTGGAAGCATTTGCCAATCGTAGTGCTAATGGCAGCCATATAATCACTAGCACGAAAATAATACCCAGCGCTATAGGCAGATAGCTTTCTCCCAAGCGGGGATGAACAACATGCCAACTATTTCCCATCCAACGCCAAGCCCGCTTGTAAGGATAGGTGGTAGAAAGCTGTTCTAGGACATGACCATTATCTTCTACTACAAAGATTTGCTGACAGCGATCGCAACCAAATGCTTCTGTCAGCGTAATCGGAATTAACTGACCCCGGCGACGACAGGGGCAGGGGTATTCAGTATTGAAGTCGATTTTTTCGGGTTTTTGAGATTGCACAAGCGTTCTAATAACTTGAGCGTGTTTTACACGAACTGCGAGAATATAATCCCTTGGTAAATGCCTTAGAGGCTTCTCTGTTTATATACATGGACAGGCGAGGCAAATATCGCCATGATTGCAAACAGTAGATGCAGCCGACTCTAAGTATCTTAATTGCCATATCAGTACGGGGTTCTCTGTTTGTAGTCTTTCCCCAGAGCTGGCAATCTTATTTAAAAATTTCCTTCTCTTCATTTGTCGCTTTAAAGGTAATGTGGTTGCGTTTTTGGGCATTTATTGTGCTGACACACTTGGTACAATTTTAAGCCTACGTGCCGACCACTCCTAAAACAAATCGTTTGGGAAGGCTACGCTGATAAACAACAGACACCGATAAACCCGCTAATTTTCCTTTTGGTCACTATATATTACTATCCAGTTATCAAGGTTAGATCGGGATTACATCCAATCTTTATTCCTTGCAGTTCACAAGCGTTTCAAGAGCGGGAATTGCCAAAACATTCAGAGCGTGTGACTCTTTACCGAAATAGATTGTGGCTAACTTCACTGCTAAAAGACGCTTTGCACCTAACTACACTACTATGTTAACTAGCCACCTTTAATCCAGTGTAATACAACCTACATAAAACGAATTGACTACACCTATAAAGATTGTAGCCAAGCTAATCCATATATAGACTACTCTAAAGCTGGGTTTTATATTTCTTAGCAAGCGGGCAATGCGATTTGAGTGCGCGAGATTAAATTTGGAACAGTAGACGAGTTGTTTGCTCGATCTATCCACAGTGGGATCATTTCATAGAGGTGTAGCGCGAATCGACGAAGACTTCAACGAAGCCTAAAAACAGCAAATCTCTTGGAATTTTCAACTCCAAGAGATTTTAGTTGGAAGCGGGTAACGCGATTCGAACGCGCGACATTCACCTTGGCAAGGTGACGCTCTACCACTGAGCTATACCCGCAATCATTAATCAAATATCAATATCTCAGATTTATCTGTAATTGTCAACCCATTAATTTAGTTATGAGTGTTGAGTTTTTTTAACTCATGACTCAGCCAAAAGTTTGAGCTGCGGTTGACGCCGCTCAAACTTCTCCCAAGGGGAGACGCCCGCCGTAGGATGCCTGAACGCGAACAGCGTCTTCTTTAGGAGAAGGGCTGTAGGGCGAACGCTGACTCATAACTCAACACTCATTTAGCCCAGTTCTTCTGACTCCGCAGTTAAATTGCCTATGCTGGCACTTTGAAAAGAGGCTGGCAAAGACTGGCTATTACGAGAATATGGCTCTGCCAAGTTAGAACGCAGTTGCCGCATGAGGCTTGCCATTTCTAGGGCATTGAGGGCATAATCCCAGCCATGATTACCTTTTATGCCTGCCCGTTCTAAGGCTTGCTGCATAGTGTCTACTGTCAAAATGCCAAAAATTACTGGTACCCCAGTTTGAAAGCTAGCGGCGGCAATGCCTTTAGAAACCTCTGAGGATACGTAATCAAAATGGGGTGTTTGCCCTCGAATGACTGCACCTAGACAAATTACAGCATCATAACGATGGGAAAGTGCTAGTTGGCGAGCTACTAAAGGTACCTCAAAACTTCCCGGAACCCAAACATAGTCTACCTGATTACCTTGGGGGTTAGGGTCTACACCGTGGCGTTTCAAGCAATCTTGACATCCCTCTAGCAGCTTTCCGGTAACTAGGTCATTAAATCGACCAATCACCACTGCAAACCGCAAAGGCTCCGTTTGGGTAAAAGTTCCCTCGAAAACTGCCATGACTGCCTCTTAATCAACTATACTTCTGGCCAATATACATTTCTTATTTAAATGTAGAGGAGCAGGAAAGCACGGTCAGAGAAAAGGAAATCGGAAAAAATTTCTCCTTTTTTCCTTTGGTCTTTGACCTTGGCTTTTCTGCTCCTCTAGTTCTTATATTATGTGCCTGCGCCAGAGTGAAGCCGTCGCCTACACGACAAAAAAGTTTAACAAACCAACTAAAAATACCAAACCAATCCAGACGCCAGAACCAAGCCAGAGCAGTTTTTTAGATTCAACCCAATTTTGAGGAGTGGCGTAAGCAACGGGGACGCCAACAACCAGGACAAAAGACAACACGACTAGACCTATCAAGGCAAACTGGAATATTATGGTCATTTTTGCTTCTCCCAATACAGCTAAATAGTGATATATCCTACACTAACAGTAAGCTGTACAGTGTAGGCAACGAGCGTGACTCCTACTATTGCATAGGACATTTCCAGAAGCTCTGGTTTTATGTCCCCGTGATGCCCCACGACCCACAGTTTGATTTTTCTTCCTTTCGTACCCCACAAATTTTACGACACAGGATGAATTGCTTATGACTTATGCACTGATGTGTCAACCAATGGTAAATTTGCATTCTTTGAAAGGATGCCTACTCGTTTCCCGTTGTCCAACGTTTCACGTAGGTTTCCCAGAGGGCAGTAAGCAAGGTGTATCAACGACCGTGGCGGCGAGTAACCAATTAAATCATACAACGCCCTGATCATCTATTTCAGAATATTTGACAATTAGGTGCTGACTCTGAAGGCTAAAGGGTGAGGCTTCTGTCCATTTTAGCTAAAGAGCAACACTGACACTGTTTTCTTGTTTTTAAGTTACTAGAAATTGCAACATTTTAGTCATTTGTCTTTGAAGGTCTGATGGTCGGAAGCCTCCGCTCATACTTCTCTCTTTGTCTAAGTACCGATAACCAATGACTAATGACTAATGACTAATGACTAATGACCAATGACCAATGACTAATGACTAATGACTCTTAAATTATGGATTTAATTCTTTGCCACACAACAGCAGATTTTGACGCACTAGGAGCAGCGGTTGGGCTAACGCGCCTACTACCGGGAAGTAAGATTGTGCTGACTGGCGGTTCTCACCCTCCTGTACGGGATTTTTTGGCATTGCATCGGGACGAATATTCGCTGATTGAACGCCGTTCGGTGAATCCAGAAAAAATTCGTTCTCTGACTGTGGTGGATACACAACAGCGCGATCGCTTGGGTAAAGCTGCCCAGTGGTTAGATTTGCCCCATATTAGAGAGATTATAATTTATGACCATCACTTAGGACAAGAATCAGATATTCCGGCTACCGAATCATATCTTTCTTCAGTCGGAGCAACCACAACTTTAATCGTTGAGCAATTGCAACAACAGGAAATTTCCCTAACTTCTGCCGAAGCAACTGTGATGGCTTTGGGTATCCACGTTGACACTGGCTCTTTGACTTATGACCAGTCCACGCCACGGGATGCCCTAGCTTTGGCTTGGTTGATGCAACAAGGTGTGAGTTTATCAGTAATTTCCACCTACCGTGACCCTGGTTTGTCTGTGCAATTGCAGCAGTTATTAACTGAATCGCTGGAAAATTTAGAATATCTTTGTCTACGCGGATATACGGTTGCTTGGGTAACTCTAAGAACTAAAAATTTTGTGCCTGGGTTATCGAGTTTGACATCGGAACTCGTGGAATTAACCGAAATTGATGCCCTACTGTTGGCTAATGAGTATCCTTTAGGTGAAAGTGATTCACGGTTAACTGTAATTGGGCGATCGCAAATTCCCAAAACGAATCTTAACCTATTATTCCAACTTCTAGGTGGCGGCGGTCATTCACAAGCCGCATCGCTAAACCTAAGAGGAGTTGATTCACAGGCAATATTAAAACAACTCCTTGACGGGGTAAAAGCACAAATTCCCCATCCGCCCACAGCTAGAGACTTGATGTCTTCTCCTGTTCGCACAATTTTGCCTGAAACCACAATTGCCGAAGCCCAGCGCATTTTATTACGCTATGGACACTCTGGTTTATCTGTAGTCAATGCCCAAGGGCAACTAGTAGGTATTATTTCGCGCCGGGATCTTGATGTTGCGCTGCACCACGGATTTAGTCATGCGCCAGTTAAAGGCTATATGACCACAAATCTCAAAACGATTACACCAGATACGACACTACCACAAATTGAATCACTGATGGTGACTTATGATATCGGGCGCTTACCAGTATTGAAAAATGAGCATTTAGTTGGTCTGGTGACTCGTACTGATGTCTTGCGGGAATTACATCAAGAAAGGGATGAAGACGAAGAGGGACAAAAATTCCAAATTCCAAATTCCAAATTCCAAATTCCTCTCAGCACGGAGTTGCAAAATCGCCTTGCACCGCAACTGTGGCAATTACTTACCATAGCATCGCAAGAAGCAGAAAAACGGGGTTGGCATCTTTATCTTGTCGGGGGTGCGGTGCGGGATTTACTGTTAGCTGAAGCAGTAACAAACACTTTGATGATTAAAGATATTGATCTTGTAGTTGATGGCTTTCACAAATCAGCAGATGTTGGTGCTGGTGTAGAATTAGCAAAAGCACTCCAACAACTTTACCCTGCGGCTCGTTTAGAAATCCACGGGGCTTTTCAAACTGCGGCTTTGTTGTGGCACAAAGACCCAGAATTAGATTCTCTATGGGTAGATATTGCCACTGCTAGAACAGAATTTTATCCTTATCCAGCAGCAAATCCAGAAGTTGAGGCCAGTTCCATTCGTCAAGACTTGTATCGTCGAGATTTTACCATCAATTCTCTTGCCTTGCGCCTTACTACTCCTCGTGCTGGTGAATTACTTGATTTCTTTGGTGGATTACTAGATTTACAAGCCAAGCAAATTCGAGTTTTACATCCCAACAGCTTTATCGAAGACCCCACCCGGATTTATCGTGGCGTGCGCTTTGCTGTGCGCTTCGGATTTCAGATAGAACCGCAAACAGAAGAGTTTATCCGCTATGCCATCAACAGTGGTGTTTACGATCGCACTGCTCAAGAGAATAGCAAAACCCCAGCCCTGCAAACTAGACTAAAAACAGAATTAAAACACATCCTAGAAGCCCCTTACTGGAAATCGGCTTTGCAGTTACTCGATAATTTAGGGGCATTGCAATGTATCCATCCTACCCTCAAGCTAGATGTGGAACTGCTGCGACAATTACGTTTGCTAGAACGCTGCTTGCGGCGATTTGATGCTGAACAAACTCTCATTCATTGGGAAATGCGTCTAGAAGCGTTAATCACCCGACTAACACCACAATATCGGGCGAAAGTAGCAAAGAATCTGCAACTGCAAGAGGATAGCATTAAACGCTTGCAAAACTTGACTTATGCCCAAACTGAGGTGATGGAATCTTTGCCTAAGTGTGAAAGTCCCAGTCAAGTAGTGCAGTTGCTGCGACAGTACGACTTACCAATGCTGATTTTAATTGCTTTGCAAAGTCCGCGATCGCTTAGACATCAGATTTGGGAATATTTAACTGTTTTGGCTAATGTGCAGCCACTATTGAATGGCAATGATTTAAAGAAACTGGGTTACACACCAGGGCCGCAGTATCGACAAATATTAAATGATATAGTTGCTGCTACCTTAGATGGAGTGATTAAAGATAGGACTGAAGCTGAGGAGTTTTTAGCACAATACTATCCTAAATGAATTAGTGAAGCGATCGCTCATATATTTGTGGAGTGTTAAGCAATAAATTATAAATTCAAGTTTCATCATCAGGCGGATCATTTTCATCAGGTTTGATAGCTTGTATAACCTGTTGAACTATCTTTGGGTGTAATAGTTTTCCCGAATGAAAAGGAATGACAACCCTGATATTTTCTAGGCGATAGACTCTATGACTGCCTTTACTTCTAATCTGGATAAAGCCAGTATCCAATAATAGTTTTTCCGCTTCCTTGGCATTTAGTCGCGGTAGTTTAGGCAACCTGAACCTCCAAAGTCATAGTCAGGATTTCCTTCTTTAAAAGTTCCTGCTTCTCTGACTCTGATAGAGTTTCTAGATAAACTTCAACAGCTTCTTTCATATTTGAGCTTACTTCTTCCAAAGAATCACCTTGACTTTGACAGCCTGGAAGTTCTGGAGAATAAGCGTAATAGCCATCTTCATCTTTTTCGATAATAATGTTTACTTTGTGAAACATAAAATAATCAACTATCTGATGAGAATTCAATTTTAACATTATTCTTAAAATAGAAATCGTACTATATTTATTGACGCTTTATAAAAACAGGCGATCGGCTACGGCACACTATGCGATTATTATATTAGTCTAAATTGTATCTGGATCTATATTTAACTCTCGCAATTTTGCTGCCAAACGTTCTACTCTTTCTTGCGCTTGTGCTTTTACTATGGTTTTTTGCGCCTGCACGATAGTTTCTTCTAGTGTCGGTACTAATTGTTCATCTTCCCACACTACCCAACTTTTCCGGATTTTACGTTCTGTTTCTAATACTACAAAAAAGTCTGGGCTACTAAGGTGTCTTGATTTTAGTTGTTGCGTACAGTAATAGATAGTCAGGTTTCCCGTCGCATAAAAATCATTTCTGTCTCGCCACAGCCATTTCAGGCATTCTAAAAGTAAGATTAGTTATCGCATATGCACTTCTGTTTCCCAGGGAGGTTCGTCACTATATAAATCACCTGGTGGAAATATCACATCTTGCGAAATGTCTTCAGTAGATTCTGATTCTTGGGTGATGGTCATAGAATCAATCCGGCATTAATTAGTTCTGCGTTGATTTTAACAGAGTTGTAGATGGCTATGCGTAGCTGACTGTAAAAGTATCCTATTTTTAGGGTAAGGGTAAATAAACTATTATGTCTTGATATTCATCTTCTTATAAAGCCAAAGCAGCTATTATTAATTTTTCTATATTTTTACCAATACTCAAATGTTGATTGAGTATAAAAATTCCTGTTATGTGGCGATTAACAGCGATATGATCAGCTTTACTTTCTGACTTGTCTTTCAGTTCGGAGTTGGCGCAGTTTATCCGACACTGGTGGAGGATTAAGCCTCTGTTCTTCTCTCATTCTATGACCGTGTTCTATCCAGTTTTTCATGTAAGCACTGACGGTTTCTTTGTTTTGCAGATAATAAAGGATAGTTGCATATACTTGCTCTAAAGAGATTGTTTGATAGATTTGGGCAATTTCTTCTGGAGAACGTCCACAATCAATGTATTAATAAAGAATTGTTTCAATCCCAATTCTTGAATTTTATTAGTCTGATGTCTTCAGAAGACAAGAAGTTAAAATACTCGGTGATTTGTTTACTAGGCATAGATTGACCCATACCCGTAGTTTTACTATTTATATAGTACCCTTAATTTATTAATACAACTTTCCCCGTGAAATATCACCTTAAAGGATTGCGAATATAGCCCCATTTGCTATCTGGTTTTACTCCTATTAAACCCTCAGAAGATGGTTGGCAATCATAGAATTGAAGCTTGGTAATCTCAGAACCATTTTTATTAAAATAGCCGCACTTTTTTCCATTATCTCTGATTACTAGCCCTTCTTTTAAGGAATCAGATTCATGTGATATTGACCACATGCTAGGATAGGTATTTTGTTGTAATATACCAAAATCAATTTCTGTTCTGGGCTTAAATACCTTTTGACCACTTTTGTTAATATAACTCCATTCTTCACCAATTTTGACGAGAGCTACTCCTTCTTTAAAGGAATTAGCCTTCTCAAATTTGGGAGGAATTACTGTTTGACCTGTTTTGTCAATATATCCCCAATAATCGTTGATTTTAACACTTGCTAGTCCTTCTCTAAAAGGCAGCGCAGCATTAAAGTTTGGCGGAATTACAAAGATAGCATTGAAGGCAAAGTAAACACTAATAACGGTATAAAATACTGCAAATATCAGTCCACCTCCTAGTCCTAAGCCAACTATTAATGCGTTTGAAAGTGATGTATTAGGTTTAAATGACATAAGTTTAAACTCTCTAACTATGATGAAAATAAGTTTTTTGGTGTGTTTCTTTGTGCCGTTGTAGAAAACGAATAAAGTCTATTTGTACCTTTACGGCTTATACGGCTTAATTAATAATTCCTCAGCCTGACGATATTCAGCAATTAATTTGCGTCGCTTGATTTGTGGATAAAACAGCATATAGAACACAGGTAACCCAGTTCCTGACAGGGTTAAAAAAATAAATGGATTGAGAAAGCCTACTATTAAAGCAATACCTATACTAGCCCCAAGGCCTGCTATCAGTAATAAAAGTATAGATGTAAATAAATCCTCAGCTAAATCTATTGCCCAAAACAGTAATCTGTACACAGCCCTATTCACAGCCAAACCTACAGTTACACCTACAGCCAAACCTACAGCCAAAAACAAAGGCCAACTTATAGCCGCCGAGCCTACAGCCAAACCTACAGCCAAACCTACAGCCAAAGTCATCACTATACCTACAGACGCAGCCACACCCGAACCCATAGTTCTAATATCTGCCATAATAAAACCCATAGTCGAACGTACATATGTATCGGCAAATGGCTGGCGTTTGTGATATTGATAATTCTTAATAAGAAGAAAACTGTACATAAGTACATTCACAGCTACTAGAAAACCCCATGTGTAAAAATTAACCAGTACAGAGTTATATCCCAAATTCGCTAACAGCAAACTAGCAACCCCAGCAGCAGCATAAACCTTAAACCAAGCAGTAGCCATAGTTACGACTACAATAATTAAAAACAGCCCAATTAAACCACCGGAGGGTATCTTTCGCTTTTCAATTGGTAAAGCAGCTGTCTGCACCTTCACCGTTAAAGTGTGAGTCTCTGGATAAGCATTACTGTGCAGAATTAGTTGACGTTTATACTGTGTATCTGCCATTAACTTGCTAGTATCGACACAGATTCGACACTTAATTGGTTTTTGGGTAACTCTTATAGGTTCTTCTACAGAAATCCAAGCATGATTATCTGGTGTATGGGGTGGATCATGAGGATGAGGTGCAACTTCCCATCTACCTTCTAGTAAAGTATCTGGAATCGGATTTTCAACTGTAATGCTTTGGATTAGCTTTTCCCTTAATCGGTTCGCTTTGAACTCCAGCACTGTTTCACTGAAATCAACTCCCGCTACACGGATAAAATCAAGTGTTTTGAGTGCTTCTAAAGCTGATTTTGCATTAGCAAAACGGTTTTTCTGTAGCGGTTGCACCATCTTTTCCAACCAACCCAAAAACCGTAGACTCAACCGAGGTAGAAGAAGGTGAAACTTAATTAAATATGGATCATCTTGATCTTGCAATTTATCTATTTTTGTTGATTTGATTCCTGTCAGTAAGCAAATCAAGGTTACGCCCAAAGCATACAAGTCTGTAGCATTTGTTGGTTTAAACATTTGCTCTGGTGGAATAAAACCCGGAGTACCTTTGAATACGCTACTCGCTGCGACTTCCTGGCTGCCAATACGAGCAAAACCAAAGTCAATTATATAGACATTGAGTTCTTCATCTACTAAAATATTTTCCGGTTTGATATCCCGATGAATTATCGGAGGATTGAGATTTTGCAGGTATCCAAGAATTTCTAAGGCTTTGACAGCAATTTGCCTAACTTCCTCTATTTCAAAGTGAGCGAGTGGTTCTGCCAAAGATTGGGCGTTGATATATTCTTGCACCAAACAAAAGCCATCAGACGTAGCAAAAGAATTTATGTAGCGGGGAATACCGCGATGAGTTAGTCCTTGTAGTACTTTAATTTCTCGTTGATGAGCCTCAAACCCAGACCAATTGGAACCAGCTTGAGCAAAGCAAAACTGCTTTATTACCATCTGTTGCCCTGTATTAACTTTTGATGCTAGCCAAGTAATCCTTCCTCCTTCCCGATTACGTCCTAATTCTCGTAAAATTTGATAGCCGTGTTCGCTGAAATCTGGATAGCTCATAGTTCAAGGGCAACAGTAGGGTATGCCAAATTTGCTGTGTATTACGCAAATACACTTAAATTAGCAGGGGTGATTCAATTAATCAATTTTTTTAACAATAGTTATTTATTCTTGTGGGATGGGCGTCTCGCCCGTCCTGGGGCAGGCAAGATGCCCATCCCACAAGATGTATTTAAGACAGAATAAAACTGCTGTAAGTCTTTATAGTAGGGCTGGTGAGTGTGGAAATAGAAAAAGCGATCGCCTCCTACTTTCCGAAATTCTTTCATGCTACACTGTAGTCAATATCAAACCTCATCACAACTCCAACGAGATAGCACAAATGAAGTAGTACCAAACACCTGTTGCGCCAAAGCAACAAATGTCAACAAAGAATAAACGCAACTAGTTTGACAGGGTTACTTCACATAGTCATGCACTAAAAATATTGTCATTACTCGTATCTACATTAAACCGCTTGGCAAGTGTCTGCGGCTAAGTTTTTTTGTGTCTAATCTACCCGTAATTTTTGGAGATACGCGGGTGGAAGTTTGCGAATTGAGGTTTGAGAAGAATGCAGAAAAAATCAATATTATTAGCTGAGAATTTAGCCTACGAACTCAGCTTGGACATAACTTTGTTTCAAAAAATTCAGGTGAATATCGAAACAGGCGATCGCATTGCTTTGGTCGGTCGCAACGGGGTAGGAAAATCAACCCTACTCAAGATACTTGCAAGTCAAATTAGCCCCAATGCAGGTTCAGTTTGGCGTAATGGTGTTGTCTACTATTTGCCACAAATCAGCACTATCAGGCAAGAAATTATAGCAGATACAGTACTTAATTTTTTAATTTCCATCTTTGAGGAATGGTGGAAGATTGAGGATATTTTGCAAACACAATTTCACACCACACTTGACCTATCTTTACCAATTACTAATTTGAGTGGTGGAGAATTTACAAAACTATTTTTGGCGATCGGTTTAGGTCAAGAACCAAACTTGCTGTTGCTCGATGAGCCAACCAATCACATGGATTTGCAAGCGTTAGAAAGCTTAAGGCAGTTTCTTCAAGATTTCACAGGCGCGTTTGTGATTGTCTCACATAAGCCTTTTTTCCTAGACCAGGTGACAGATATTACTTGGGAACTAACATCTGTAGGTGTGAAAGTATATGGCGGTAATTTCTCGCACTATCGAGAACAGAAAGAAATCGAGTTAGAGGTAGCATTGCGATCGCACGAAGTAGCCAAAAAGGAACTCAAACGTACCCAAGCCACAGCTATGCAAGAACAGCAACGCGCAGCCGAATCTAGTCGTAACGGTCGCGCCAAGTTTCTTAATGGTAGTATTGATAGAACAGCAGCAGGACTGATTAAAACAAAAGCTGAAGTGTCTACCGGAACTGCGAAAAAGAAACATGAAGCAGCAGTAGCAAAGGCTAATCAAAAGGTTGCAGAGACGAAGGTCAAAACTACGAAAGTAACGAGTATTCAGCTAGAAGAAAAAAATCAAAAGCGCAGAAATCTAATTAATATCCAGGGTGCAAATCTTAGGGTATCAGAACGTCTATTGATTCAAAATATTCAACTGCATGTGTCCTCTGGCGATCACATAGCCATTATCGGCGCAAACGGTTCTGGTAAATCGAGTTTGGTAAAGGCAATTTTGGGAATAGAAAACCAAACAGCGGTTTTGGATTCAGGTGAGGTTTTGCTTGCACCAGCTATGAAAGCTGTATATCTCGATCAAACCTACGAATTGGTAAATCGCCAATACACAATTATGGAAAATATGCAAGCTGCCAATCCTCATCTCAGCTATCAGCTTTTGCGTCAACAGTTGGGCCACTTCCTCTTTAAATATGATGACGTTCACAAAAGCGCCTCTGTAGTGAGTGGAGGTGAGTTGGCAAGATTAGCGCTCGCTATGATCAGTATCTCTCAAATCGATCTGCTGATTCTTGATGAACCAACTAATAACCTGGATATTGAAACAGTTGAACAAATGGTAGTAAGTATCAATGACTACCAAGGAGCGCTTTGGGTAATTTCCCATAATATCGATTTCCTTAGCCGGATTAACATTACCCAAGGTTTCAAATTAAGGGAACAAACTTTGCAAATGACGATTTATTTACCGAGTACACCAGAGCAATATTATCGAGAGTTGCTGGATTGTCACGATATCTGTTATTAGCCCACGGAGGTAGGCTTCTCTGCGAGACGCTACGCGAACGTTTGTGTGCCCGGTAAACTCCCCGCGCGAATTCTATTCGCCAGGGCAAAAGTCGCACATCGCGTCACCTAAATCTCAACCTCTACAACAGAAGCCGTAAAGCATACAGGCAAGTTATAATTCTCTTGCGGATCAACGTAACAAAAATTTATGAGTAACCCCCTTGTCCAAGCCTTTTTCGTAGGCAGAGCGGTAGCTGAAGTAGTTAATGAGCGTTTAGAGGTCGCCTTGACCGATGCTTTGAGTGATCTGGGCAAATTTGATGCGGAAGCTAGAGAGCAGTTGCGCCAGTTTACAGATGAAGTCCTAGAGCGGGCAAATCGGGCAGCAGAAGCAGCTAATGCTGGTCAAGCTAACACAGGTAGTGGACAACCCAGTTCTGATTCAGGTGACGTGCAAGCAGATATTGATGAATTGCGGGCAGAAATTGCCCTGTTACGAACAGAATTGCAACATTATCGCAGAACTTCTGCATAAATTTAGTCGTTAGTCATTAGTCATTGGTCAAAAATTATGCACAAATGACAAAGGACAAAAGACAAATGGCACTTTATCAAAAACAGTTTAGGAATCAGAGTGTCTTTTCTTCCAGATGATTCGGTTGCAAACCAACGGTACACAAAGTATATGGAACAAGGTTATTCAGATAAGGCATACCGTTGGAATCGGGAAAACTACTCTAGCAGACGGCGTTTTGTGGACATTTGGTCTTTTGTCTTGACCATATTGTTCAAACTTTGGCTATACAACAAATCTTGGAGTTATCCGGGTGGTGTGACTGAGGTAAAGCAAGCTGCAAGACGCAAGACACAAGCGGTCTGGATTCGCAATACCCTACTGGACTTAGGGCCAACCTTTATCAAAGTTGGGCAACTATTTTCTACCCGTGCTGATATATTCCCTGTTGAATATGTAGAAGAATTAGCCAAGTTACAAGACAAAGTACCGGCATTTAGCTATGAGAAAGTAGAAGCGACCATTGAGAAAGAACTAGGCAAGAAAATTCCTGAACTATTCGATAATTTTGAACCTATTCCCTTAGCTGCTGCTAGCTTGGGGCAAGTACACAAAGCTCTGCTGCATACTGGAGAATCGGTTGTCGTCAAGGTGCAACGTCCGGGACTAAAAAAGTTATTTGAAATAGATTTACAAATTCTCAAGGGAATTACCCGCTACTTTCAAAACCATCCCAAATGGGGACGGGGGCGAGATTGGTTGGGTATTTACGAAGAGTGTTGTCGCATTCTTTGGGAAGAAATTGATTATCTCAACGAAGGTCGGAACGCCGATACTTTTCGCCGGAACTTTCGCGGCTACGATTGGGTGAATGTTCCAAGAATATACTGGCGTTACGCTACTTCCAAAGTGCTGACTTTAGAATATCTCCCTGGAATTAAAATTAGCCAATACGAAGCTTTAGAAGCAGCAGGTTTAGATCGAAAGGCGATCGCTCGTCAAGGCGCTCAAGCTTACTTGCTACAGTTACTCAATAGTGGCTTTTTTCACGCCGATCCTCACCCAGGCAATATTGCCGTTAGTGCAAATGGAGCTCTGATATTCTACGATTTCGGCATGATGGGGCGGATTAAGTCCAACATCCGCGAAGGACTGATGCAAACACTGTTTGGCATTGCCCAAAAAGATGGCGATCGCGTTGTGCAATCTCTGATCGATTTAGGCGCGATCGCCCCAACGGATGACATGGGCCCAGTGCGGCGTTCCGTCCAGTACATGCTGGATCATTTCATGGATAAGCCCTTTGAAAATCAATCGGTAGCGGCAATCAGTGACGACCTTTACGAAATAGCTTATAATCAGCCATTTAGATTTCCAGCAACTTTCACTTTTGTGATGCGAGCCTTTTCTACTCTAGAAGGGGTAGGCAAAGGCTTAGATCCAGAGTTTAACTTTATGGAAGTTGCCAAACCATATGCAATGCAGCTTATGACCGATATGAATGGTTCTGAGGGGAATAGCTTTATTAACGAATTAAGTCGTCAAGCAGCTCAGGTAAGCAGTACTGCCTTTGGTCTACCACGTAGATTAGAGGATACGCTAGAGAAGCTAGAACGGGGAGACATGCGCTTGCGCGTTCGGTCTATAGAAACTGAACGGCTGTTGCGACGGCAGAGCAGTATTCAGCTCTCAATAAGCTATGCTCTGTTAATCAGTGGTTTCACACTTTCAGCTACGATTTTAGTGGTTAGCAATTATGTATGGTGGGCACTAGTGCCTGGTTTAATTGCAGCAGGGCTTTCAGTAATCGTGATCCGATTACTTTTACGCCTTGACCGTTACGATCGGATGTCTTAATTGATTGTTGCAAAAAATTTATGAAACTTAATTTCACGGGTTTTAGCGATCCGGGACTTATTCGTTCTAATAATCAGGATGCTTATTATATCGACCCAGAAGGGCGATTTTGCGTTGTTGCCGATGGCATGGGTGGTCATGCCGGAGGTGAGGAGGCAAGTCGGATTGCCACTAAGGAAATTCAGGCGTATTTGGTGGCAAATTGGCAATCTCCTAAGTCTTCCCAAGAATTGCTAGAGCAAGCTTTGTGGGATGCCAATGAAGCAATTTTGCAGGATCAGCAAAATCATCCCGAACGCGCTGACATGGGTACAACGGTTGTAGCGGTAATTTTTCGCTCCCCAGAGTCGCCCTGGTGCGCTCATGTTGGCGATTCTCGGCTGTATCGCTTCCGGGAGTCGCAATTAGAGCAGGTAACGGAAGACCACACTTGGGTAGCACGGGCAATCAAAATCGGTGACATCACCTTAGATGAAGCACGATTACATCCTTTTCGTCATGTATTATCTCGCTGTTTGGGGCGTGAAGACTTGCATCAGATTGATGTGCAACCACTAGATGTAAAAGTTGGCGATCGCTTGCTGTTATGTAGTGATGGTCTTACAGAAGAACTTGTCGAGCAGAAGATTGCTAGCTGCCTCCAAGAGACTCCTTGGGTTGATAAAGCCGCCATCTCTTTAGTTGAGGCTGCCAAAGACCACGGAGGGCACGATAACATCACAGTTGTCATCGTCTCACTCGAAGAAAATAGTCGTTAGTCATTACTCATTGCCTAAGGACAAAGGACAACTGACAAATTGACAAATGATTAATCCGGTAGATATACTCAGCAATTTGTTCAGCGTGAGCATTTTTCCTTTTTACAATTTGATACAAATACTTTTAGCCTCCAAAGTGACCCCAGGAGGCTAAATTTGTATAAATTGGTAAATTGACATCTTGCACGTAATAAGGTAGAGCGACTATAATTCACGCTTATTACCACTCATTTTCCAACCTCTTTAAAATCCCTACTCTCGGAAGCTTCCTCCAAAGTGGGGGAGACAGCACCTTAGATTTTCTGTTTAAGAAAAACTATCGATGGTTAAGGATAGCACCTGATCTTCTCCTCAAAGGAGGTCGTGCAAAGCAGGAAGGAGTCAGGGAGGTAATTATACCTAGTCTGAGACGAAAAATAGCCTATATTCCGGAATATGGTTCGGCTGACTTGGGTGGTATATCAGTAGGATTAGGTGCAAGATATCAGAGCAAAAAAAGTCCACAGTTAGGATGTGGGCAATCTGTCAAACAATTGTTATCTTTCTTAATATGGAGGAACAAATGTTGGACAGTGACAAGTCCAAGTATTATCTCATTTGGACTTCTTTGAGCGATATCATCTTTACGCGTCGTTTTTTCGGAGTTAACTTATGAATCAACCAATGAAACTATCCTTGGAACAGCAATTCAGCATCTGCTCATTTGCTACTCAGGTGCAAAATATGAGCCACGATCAAGCTAAAGACTTTTTAGTCAAGCTCTATGAGCAAATGGTAGTCCGCGAGGCAACTTATCAAGAGCTTCTTAAGCACCAGTGGGGCTTAGATTCCGGTTCCACTATGGCATAGAGTCGTTCTACTGTCGCAGTGGGCGACCTCCTTCTCTTGCTTGGTTCCAAGGAGGAAAAGAGCTGGTGATGTCGGGGCGTCAACTTCGATAACTAATTCCACAAGAGCAGCGCAAAAGTTTAATTCACAAGATTAACTAAGAATCAGTAAACATTGTCTTTGCCACATATGCTGTAGTCTAGACCTAACTTTAGCTTTGTAGGCTAAATTCGTTGTTTGCTTTAGCCAAACTTCTTTTGTTTACTCTAGTCTGAGAATCACACTTGCGTAAATTCAATATCTCCTGGAATGTCTACACAGGAAGATTTAGATAGAATTTAGATCGCCCTGCTTTGGCAGTTAGTGATTTCACTCTTTATACATATAACTAGAACTTACATCTTTATCTATATTTTGTTTATAAAAGTTTACATCCGGGGAGTGACCACCCTTGGTTCCATCTAAAACACGTAACATTAAGAAATTATGCCTAGCTGCAAAGATCGTATGGAGAATCTGTATCAATACTTTCCAGTTTTGCCAGAATTTGAGGCTTAATCTTTTCGTACTCGCTTTTGAGTAAGCTTTTACTAAGTTGCGGGTCGGCAGAGGACATGAATGTATTGCTCATTGCGACCCACTCTTGCAGTCGTTGGCGCTGGGCAGAAGCGACGCTGGAAAGTAAGATATGGGTACAGCGATTTGGTGTTTCTCGTGCAAAGAACACCAGGCGGTAGTAACCTGTATGCTGTAGTAACCGGACAATTTCTTGACCAAGACTGGTTTTGAGATCAAGGTAATAAGGTAACCATTTAGCGCCATGTTTGCGGTTGTAGATGACAGTAATCCATAGCAGCATGGGATGGGGAACAGAGATGAACAGAAATTGGTTATAGCGGGTACAGAGTAAGCGCTTTTGAATTTCTTCTTGCGGTAGCATCACCCACAGAGCTGGTAAAACCTCCCCATTGGTGTGAATGGGCTGGGGAAAGACAATATCAGCAATTGGTTTATTTTGAGGCCAGGAAATGGTACGACCGATTTCATCGTTTGACCAGGATACTTGCAAATCGGCTTTTATCTTTTGTTCAAGCTCAGTGTTAACTGTAGTAGCAGGAACTAGGGCATAGCTGTCTTGCTTAATTTTGCTTGTATGCTCAGGCTTTTCTAAAGATGCTAAAACTCTTAGGATTTCAGTGATACTTTGGGGGCGATCGCGTGCTACTTTAGCTAGACAACTCATCACCAAATTTTCGATTTCTTTTGGTAGTTCTAATCCGGGCGCAACCTCAGCAAAAGAACATGGCTTTTGGTAGTGATGTGTTTTATACCATGCTCCAAAAGAGTGAGTTGGTGACACCAGTGGCATTTTGGCTGTGAGCATCTCAAACATCATGACGCCCAAACTATAAATATCAGCACGGTTATCTAATTCTTTACCCTCCATCTGTTCGGGAGAAGAATAAGCCAATGTCCCCAAATAGAATTTTGTATGGTCGCCATCTGACTGTAATAACTTAGCAATACCAAAATCTAGAACCTTGACCAATTCTCCGAAACTCGGATCTTGAATCACCAGCATATTGCTTGGCTTGACATCGCGATGGATAATTGGGCAAATTGTGCCCTCAACTAAGATGCCATCATGGGCGCACTGTAACCCCAGGCTGAGTTGACGCGCCATACTCAAAAATCTTGGTAAAGGCAGTCGTTGCTTGCGAATAATATTGTTCAGGCTTTGCCCTTGTAAGTATTCCATGACGTAGAAGGGGGTATTATTCTCATCTACGCCATAGTCCATAACTCGGACAATGTGGATGCTTTTTTGCCCTAGTAAAGCACAGGTTTTTGCTTCTCGCTCAAAGCGGTCTTGCAATCGCAGCTTTTCATTTTGGATTGATAGAGCCAGAAACTTAACGGCAACAGGTACACCTCCCAACAAAGTATCTTTAGCACGATAAACCCGACCCATTGCTCCAGTACCGATTAACTCCTGGAGTTGGTAGCGTTTGCTGAGTAAGCGACCAATGTTGGGGTCTGACATAGAGAATTTAAATCCAAAAGCAGGTTGTAAGTGTTTGGGAGGAAAAGTGCATTCAAACTGATATCTGAATTATTGCGACCAGAAATAACTTTCTAGGCTCGTACTGCAAGGCAGAAGTCGGAAGTCAAAAAGCTGATAGGGTAGGCTTTTCAGTGGTTTCCAATCGTTGCTCTATTTAGGCGGTGCTGTACTAGCTTTTTTCAGTCCTCTTTTAGAGGATTGAAACCATAATTTAGCAGGTTGCAACCGAGACGGTTATTACAACTGGTGCAACATACCAGCTCAAACAAGCAGAAAGGGTAGATTTCTAATGACGCTTTGTACCATTTTACACTTTCATTGTGGTGTAGTTTTAGTTTGCCCAATTTTGACTAAATAGATAACTCTAATATCTGTCAAAAACCTTAATTAGGCAGTACCACACTTACCACAGAGTTCTGAGAACTGAGTAATGAGTCCGGAGTTTGAATATCAATAAAGCCTCAGGGGGCGGCATGAAGGCGTGCTGGGCAGATTTATATAAGTTCTAAGCCCTGATGCCTCGTAAATAATGCTCTAGCTTCTTAGGATTTATAACTGTTATTTTAGTGGTCAATGGCCCACAACTAAAGTTTTTCTTGATTAGCACTTTTCTTCTACCTCCAGCAAGACTGTCTTTTGCTTTTGTTTTATAAGTAGGGATAATCACAGATACTAATTACCTGACCATTTTTTTAACCTTTTAGCTGATTCGGACTACATAATATATTATTATGTTTACTGATAAAACTATGATAATATTAATTAGTACTTTTTCGTTTTATACGTAGGTTATAAGACATGTCAAAAACAGACTTATTACCCATCACATAGTATTGAATTCGACGGTCGATAATATTGTAAAATCGGGAAATAAAATCATAAAAGAAGGATGGATTTTTAGTAATTTCTGTTAATGCTGTTAACCATTTTCCTTCCTTGATAAGCACTACAACTTGAAAGTAAGCTAGATTTTTCTTAGAGACTGCAAGATGATAAGACAAAGCATGTATTAAATCTGGATTTTTTTTCACAACTTCTTGTTGCATGAAAGAATTAGTAGCTATGCAGCATTGATTTAGACGTGATAATTTGCTTTGATGTACAAGAGACCCAGCGCGTGAGCGGTAGAAATAATAAGGTTTTGGTTCAAGAAAAAAGCGAGAGCCTTTGATTAAGCATTTCATATCAAGCCAAAAATCTTGACCCATCCTGATGTCTTCATCGTACTCAATGCCGTGCTTAACCAGAAATTCTCGTTTGAATATAGGCTTGCTTAAACCAAGATGCAACCCTACTTGTCCATAAACATCAGTTTCTACAAAATAAACGATATCTATTTGGATAATTTTATCTAGATGTCCTCCACTTTCTTGAATCAATGTACTCCAAGGAGATGTTGCACCATCTTTAATTAAATAAACATCGTCAGCAATCATATCTGCATTTATTGTGTCTGCCAGCAACACAAGCTTTTCTAATCTTTCGGGAGCATACCAGTCATCTGAATCAAGAACAGCAACCCATTCTCCTTGAGCTGCTCTGAGGGCACGATTACGTGCAGCAGAAACCCCAAGGTTTTGTTGATTAATTATCACTTTGACACGTTGGTCAGTAAAACTTTTAGCGACTTCTACAGTTTGATCGCTTGAAGCATCATCGACGATAATAACTTCAATATCAGTGAGCGTTTGCTCTAAGGCTGACTCTATTGCTTTGGCAATATAAGCTTCAGTATTGTAAGCAGGGATAATGATAGAGACTTTAGGATTCACGAAACTCAACTCCAGACTAAAACAGTTCGGTAAAAATGCTAAGGGAACACCAAAAAATAAATTATCCCAAACTTATGGTTAGTAGGGTGCATCTGTCAGACAGAATATTTGAATATTAAGAGATTATTGCTACTGACGCACCCTACAAAGGGGAAATTTTTTTTATTTGTCAGTCCCTAAAATCATTAGGATAATTTGATGATTTGTTTTTTACTATATAACTCAATAGGTCAGTGAGAATAACCCTCTTTTATCACTCTTGCAAAAGAATAGTCTAAAATCCCTACGGCATAAGGATTTCAGTAAAAACATTGATTCCAGCCATTCTGTAAGAAAATAAACGCTCAAATTCCCACTTTATCCACAGTCGAAAAATTGACTATTATTTTTATTTTTTGAGAGAATCAAACAGGGATAAACGATGACTCCTTAAGGTCAGGCATGAGACATTGGACGTTGGGAAACCAGTGCGTTGCCATTGTTTGAGCGGTCGGCTGCCAGCCTAGACGCACAAAGCTGAGGCAGCACTGCCCTTAGGTTGACTGACGCTCTAGGCTAGCTTCCATCGTGTTAGTTAAAAAATGACCAGCCAAGATGCCACTACTGAGGTAGTATGTATCTTCCGAAATCCGGTGCAGGGTTTCAAAGCCACTACGACGCTGACGATCGCCTAGTACCCAGTAACGCTGTACAATCGTATCTAGACCAATCCAGCCTTCGCCTTCAATCTGTCCCAAAAGATTATGCTGGAGTAAAAAAGTATACTGACGCTCTCCTTCATGCAGCCGCCCCTTGTATTGTAGAAAGATTTCGGAGCGATCGCTACCAGGAAATATCAGTTTTGTGGCCATAGTGAACCAGTTATCTCGATTCCAAGCTACCAAGGTCATACCCTTGACGCTGATTGGCATACCATTACGTTCCAGCCAATTTCCTTGCATTGCCCAGCGTCCTGGTTCCAATAAAAAAGTATGAGCCACTTTCTATATTCCCTGTCTTGATCAAGTGCCGCCAAGACTACAGTTATAGCAGTGCTGAGTTGCGTTAGCGGATAGCTATGGTTCAGCCCGTGCTGAATGCTAAGTCTTGACCTTGGTAAATTTCTCCCAAAAGCACTTCTTGAGGTGCCCCAGTGGCAGTAGGTAAGTTGCCAGGAATACCCAAATCTCGCCAGTAGGCTAAAACCGCGAAGGCGATCGCTTCTTTAAAATCTGCGCTCAAGCCGACTTCATCTGTAGTCCAGACTGGTATTGATGCCAACAACAACTGTAATCTTTGTTTCAAATAGAGATTGCGACTACCACCGCCACATAATAGTACCCGTTGTGGCATTTCCGGCAAAAAAGTGCGGTAACTATGAACAATTGAAGCAGCTGTAAGTTCCGTGAGAGTTGCCAGTACGTCGGCAGCATTGAGTTGGTATGCTTGGGCATCTTTTAAACACTGATGCAGGTAAGTCACACCAAATAACTCTCGACCAGTGGATTTGGGTGGCGGCAGATGAAAATAGTCTTGGTTGAGCCATTGTTCTACCAATGGATGGCAAGGAGTACCACTCGCTGCCCAATTGCCATTTTCATCGTAAGTTTTAGCACCAGCGCTTAAATGCTCTACTGCCAGATCCAACAGACTATTTCCTGGGCCAGTATCCCAAGCGCGAATTTTTGAGAGCCAGTCGCCATACCGAGGCAGAATATAAGCAACATTACCAATACCACCAATGTTTTGAATACAACGCCCCTCTTGGGGATGACTGAGTAAATAGGCATCTACTCTAGGCACCAGAGGCGCACCATGACCACCAATAGCGATATCAGCAACGCGGAAGTTGCTCACAGTTGTAATGCCTGTAAGATGGGCAATTAATGCACCGCGCCCTAATTGCAGACTATAACCCAAGGCAGTGCTGTTAGCGGATAGCTGTTGTTTTGCCCGTGAGGAGTCAGGAGTGAGCATTTCTCTCCCTCTCTCCCCCTGCTCCCCTGCTCCTCCTTTGGGTGGTCGATGATAAACCGTCTGACCGTGGGAGCCAATGAGAGTGACTGGCTGATGACCAATTTGAATATTTTGGGCGGCTTGGGCAAAGACAACGGCGATCGCATCATCTATTTCTGCCAATTCTGCCATTGAGATGGCAACGCCTGCACCAACTGCCAATATTCTTTCTCTAAGTTCGGCTGGATAAGGATATGTTGCCCCAGCTAGCAACTCAACTTTGAGATCCAATTCTCTACCGGAAATATTTACCAACGCAGCGTCTATGCCATCTACGGATGTGCCACTAATTAAACCGATAACGCGAGTAGGGACGGCGGCTTCTTCAGTCGGATGCATTAATAAAAATTCTTTTGTTGATTGCAAGAGGTAGTTTAATTCATGTTACTACCCATGTCAGTACTAGATCCCTCTAAATCCACGCCACTTGACGCCGGGCCGCTTAAGTCGGGAGACCTGCCCATGCAGCTGGCTCCTTAAGTGGAACGACTGGCGTGGGCTAGGAGGGATCAATAAGTCTCTATAATCACAGCCAACCACTTTTCAAACAACCTCTTAGAGAAAGCCCACATCCTAAGAATCGATATGATAGAAAAGTAGATAAAATTTAAGAAATATTTATCGAATGGTGCTTCAATCATCTGGCTTGTCCAAGGTCAAAGACTCATTAACACAAAAAATCTTCTTGGGTAATGAACCTAATGCGGAGTTAATTGCAATTCTCACCGTTTACTTTGTCCAAGGAATTTTAGGGCTATCGCGTCTAGCCGTTAGCTTTTTCCTCAAAGATGAACTGCTGCTGAGTCCAGTCCAGGTGTCAACGCTATTGGGAATTGTCTTCCTACCTTGGATGATCAAGCCGGTGTTTGGTTTTATCTCTGATGGCTTGCCTATATTTGGCTATCGTCGGCGTCCTTACTTGATTTTATCCGGGATATTAGGAACTGCTTCTTGGGTAAGTCTCGCCACAATAGTTCATACTAGTTGGGCAGCTACGTTAGCGATCGCTCTTAGTTCTCTCTCTGTCGCCATGAGTGATGTCATCGTTGACTCGCTGGTTGTCGAACGAGCCAGAGACGAATCGCAAGCCAAAGCTGGTTCATTACAATCTCTGTGTTGGGGTGCTTCGGCGATCGGAGGTTTAATAACAGCATACTTTAGCGGTCTGCTGCTCCAATATTTTACTACCCGTACTGTCTTTGGAATTACCGCCTTATTCCCTCTCATCGTTTCAGGAGTAGCTTGGTTAATTGCTGAGTCCCCCGTTAGCAAAGATTCTCAAGATGGTAATCACACTAATTCTTTACCAATCAAACATCAACTGAAGCAGCTACGCCAAGCCATTAGCCAAAAAACAATTTGGCTACCAACGGCGTTTATCTTCATCTGGCAAGCTACCCCAAATGCTGACTCAGCTTTTTTCTACTTCACTACCAACGAACTGCACTTTGAACCAGAATTTTTGGGGCGGGTGCATTTGGTAACAAGTTTCGCTTCTTTAGCAGGTGTTTTGATTTTTCAACGTTTCCTCAAAAGCATCCCTTTTCGCGTGATTTTTGCTTGGAGTACTGTCATTTCTTCAATTTTAGGGATGACGATGCTGTTGTTAGTGACTCACACAAACAGGCTATTGGGTATAGATGACCACTGGTTTAGTTTAGGTGATAGCCTGGTTTTGACTGTGATGGGGAAAATTGCCTATATGCCAGTGATGGTGCTAGCAGCAAGGCTTTGTCCCTCTGGTGTGGAAGCAACATTATTTGCCTTATTAATGTCAGTGTTTAATTCAGCAGGAGGTGTTTCTCATGCATTCGGGGCATTAATCACCTATTGGCTGGGGATCACTGCAACCAACTTTGAGTCACTTTGGATCTTGGTGTTAATTACTAACCTCAGTACGCTGTTGCCCCTACCATTTATCAACTGGCTACCTGCTGCTGAGGAACAAACTGAGACACCCAAAGATGGGGAACAAGCGTTTTTGCCAGATTTGATGTCTGAGTTGATACTGAGAGAACCAGAGTCGGAAATAGTGGAATAGTGTAAAAAATAATCTCGCGCAAAGTCGCAAAGGCGCAAAGAGATATTTATCATTTCCCCTACGGTTTGTACGCTCACATCTTGCACCAGTTGCTTTATTGCAATTTTTGTAGGGTGTGCACTGCCTACTGTTCGCTCAAAGCCTGATTTTTACGTTGTGGGCACTGCCTACTCTAAGGTTATTGAGAATGGTGCCAGATGTCATGTCAGTATGGAAACTTGACTTTTAAATATAACCCAATGCCTACAGCGGACTTAGGCATCGCTGGCTTAAAAATCAATACGCTTGGGTTAAGGAAATTTATCTGTTAAAGCAGGCTAGGGGAGCTGGGGTACAGAAAAAAGGCTTATTTGAACCGTATTGGCTTAAAAATAGTGTTTCCAGACCCGATTTTTGATTAAATTTAAAGCACTATTACTTATTGACAAATAAACCCTTATTTGAAATTGTCACCAATGGTTTTTGTTAGGGCGAACGCTGGCTTTCACCGATGACAATTTGAGTAATGCGGTATTTTTCTGCTGTTTGCGCGATCGCCTAAATTTTTAATAAACAGACCTTAACTTGATATTTTTTACTCATGTCACCATGAGTCTCACAAAAATGAATCTATGTAATTCGCTCGGTCTCTTAACTGGAATTCGCATTTTATACACAATTACCTCCCATTCATCCCAGGTTTGATATAAATAAAGACACAAATTGCTAGTAAATAATTCTTTCCCCAAGTGATAAATAGGAGTGATGTTGTCAATTGCTAATTTGCGGACATAAACTTCATTATTCTCATTGTAGCTTGTCATAGCTGTTGCAATATCGTTCAGTGACATGAGATTACTATTAGACCTTAGAAGACGCTGTTTTTTCGCTGGCTATGATATGCAAATCGATATTTTTGAGCAAGCGCACCAATTTTTGGGTTAATGATCCTTTGAGGAGCATTTGCCAGCGCGATCGCTGACTCTCTCCAATTACAATTTGGGTGATCCGATATTTCTCGGCTACTTGGGCGATCGCATTGGCGATGTTACTGTTGGTAATACGAAGAAAAGTACCTTCAAATTCTTTACAGAGTTTCTCACAAGTGTGGATGTGTAAGCTTTCCTCCTTGGTGAGAAAGCGCTCTGGAGCGGCCACAAACAAGGTATAAAGCGGCGCGTTCATATAGTTAGCAAGCCTCGCACCCCTACGTAACAGCTGCACTGAGTTGGGATAGGTGGATACACACACCAAAACCCGCTCGTGAATATTACAGAATTGCCCATTGGGGGTAGTAGCGTTCGCGAAGCGTGCGCGAAGCGCAATCGCATTTTCTTCCACGTTGTCTGCTACTTCCCGCAAAGCCAACTCCCGTAAAGCAATCAGGTTACGACGTTGGAAAAAGTTATCGAGGGATTGTTGAATTTTTTGCGGTGCGTAAATCTTCCCTTCTAATAACCGTTCTTGCAGTGTTTCTGGTGTGACATCTACTACTACTATTTCATCTGCTTCATCCATAATCCTGTCAGGAACCCGCTCACGAACTACCACACTTGTAATTCGGGCTACTAAGTCATTGAGACTTTCCAAATGTTGCACATTCATTGTGGAGTAGACATCAATACCTGCTGTTAAAACTATTTCTACATCTTCGTAGCGTTTTTCGCGTGGGGAACCAGGGACGTTGGTATGGGCAAGTTCATCGATTAAGACTAATTGGGGCGATCGCTTTAAAATAGCATCTGTATCCATATCCGTTAGCGTCAACTCACCCCGAGGAAATTGCTTACGGGCTAAAATCTCCAGTCCCTCTGCCTTTTGGGCTGTCTCCTTGCGTCCGTGGGTTTCCAAAAGCCCAACGACGACATCAATTCCTTCATGTTTGAGTGCATGTCCCTCTTCCAGCATCCGGTAAGTTTTGCCTACTCCAGGAGCCATGCCAATAAATATTTTATGCTTGCCCCGCCGTCGTACCGGATAAAGCGAGTAATTTGCAGAATTTAAAGGTGTAGCGCCAGCCGAACCAGTATTAGTATTATCTGACATTTCATTCTTGGTTCCTATATAGCACTCCTATTTCATTGGAAAACGGCGCTTTACCCATAACGCCAGTCGCCTCTCCGAAGGGAGACGCTACGCGAACAAGTCGGGAAACCTTTGACGCTCGATTACTCGCTACCGCTACGCTAACGGCAGTTCCTCCTGGGGGAAACCCCCTGTGAGCGACTGCCTCACCACGGCGCTGGCTCCCCAATGCCCCATTCACATTTATTGATTTTGCTGACGATTAATATCTTGCAAGTCAAGAGCATAATTTAATCGCAGAACATTGACTCCCGGCTCGCCAAAAATCCATAAAAATCTGCCATCAGTATACTTATTAATTAAAGGTAGAATCTCATCTTCTTTGACTCCACGCGCACCAGCAACCCGCGTCAATTGCTGTCGTGCTGCTTTGAAAGAAATATGCGGATCTAAACCGGAGCCGGAAGTATAAATTGTATCATCTAGCGGTTGAAGATTTTCGTCTCGCAATTGATTTGCCTGTTCTAAAATCCGCTTTAGTAGCTCTGGATTAGTAGCAGCGAGATTGCTCGCTCCAGATATGCCAGTTGGCTTGGCTTTTTTTCCTTGGCTATATCTCACAGTACTGGGACGAGAATGAAAATATCGCTCAGATGTGAACACCTGACCAATCAAAGCGGAACCAATTGGTTGATTATTTAGATTCCGCATGATGCTGCCGTTAGCTTGATAGGGCAAAAAAACTTGACCTACTACAAGGATTACCAGAGGATAGATGATTGCAGTCAACAACCAAAGCATTAAAGTTATGAAAATTGCTCTGATGGTTTCTCGAATAATAGCCATAAAAAGTTTTCCAATTGCTCCTAGAATTTAATTTTTAATTTTTAATTTTTAATTTTTTTGTCTACGCAGGAGGACGTTTCCGGGTGCTGTTAGCAACAGCAGAAACAACTCGGGCAACTACCACATTCAAGCACAGCGGGATAAAAATAGCGAGTGGTAGGTGTTGTTTATGCCATTGCGACCAAACAAAGGATATCGCCGAAGCGGTGCTGAGTGAAAACGATGTTTATTCATATTCTTTTTGTTCCCCCTCTCAACAGATAAAAGTAAAAATAGAAAAGGTAAAAATGTTGATTATTTTACTTTGGTTAAGATGCGCTCGTTTGGCAGCGTCTCTATTTTTGCTGTCCTTAAGCCAAGCCCACAACTGTAATCAGTATATCTATTAACTTAATGCCAATAAACGGCGCAATTACCCCACCTAAGCCATAAATTAAGATATTGCGTTGGAGTAGCTGATTAGCTGTCAGCGGTCTAAACCGCACACCCTTTAATGCCAAGGGAATCAATGCGGGAATAATCAAAGCGTTGTAAATCAGCGCTGATAGTACAGCAGATTTAGGGCTAGTCAAATTCATAATATTCAAGCTTTGCAGGTTAGCAGCGACAAATATCACTGGGATAATTGCAAAGTATTTAGCAATATCATTAGCGATAGAAAATGTCATCAATGCCCCACGAGTAATCAACAATTGTTTGCTAATGCTAATAATATCGATCAGCTTTGTGGGATCGGAGTCCAAATCGACCATGTTGGCGGCTTCTTTTGCAGCTTGTGTCCCTGTATTCATAGCGACGCCGACGTTAGCTTGGGCTAATGCCGGAGCATCGTTAGTCCCATCTCCGGTCATGGCAACCAGTTTACCTGCTGCTTGTTCCTTTTTAATGACGCTGATTTTGTCTTCTGATGTGGCTTCGGCAATGAAGTCATCGACTCCAGCTTCTTTGGCAATGACAGAAGTTGTAATTCGGTTGTCTCCAGTCAACATGATGCTACGCACTCCCATGCGTCGGAGTTGCTCAAAGCGATCGCGGATACCAGGTTTAACAATATCTTTGAGATAAACAATCCCATAGATTTCATTATCTAGGCTGACTGCTAGGGGTGTACCTCCCAGGCGAGAAACTCGTTCGTAGCCAGCATCCAATTCTGGTGTATCGGATCCGTTCAGGGAACGGACAAATTCTTTAATGGCTCCGACTGCTCCCTTCCTGGCCTGATGTCCACCAGGCAAGTTCGTGCCACTCATGCGTGTTTTGGAGGAAAAATCGACTCCTTCTGCCTGACTGGAGTCAAAATCAAACCGTGCGCCTAAGTTTTCTGCCAGTCGGACAATGGATTTACCTTCTGGTGTATTGTCAAAGACACTAGCCGCCCACGCAACATTAGCAAGTTCCGAGATTGAATGACCGTTGATCGGAATAAACTCTTCCGCCAAGCGGTTGCCGAGGGTAATTGTACCTGTCTTGTCGAGAACTAAAATGTTGATATCACCACAGGCTTCAACTGCTTGTCCGGAAGTAGCAATAACGTTAAATTGGGCGACTCGATCCATACTAGCAATGCCAATGGTACTTAGTAAACCGCCAATCGTCGTCGGAATCAATGCTACTAATAGGGCAATCAAGATTGGCACGCTGACTGGACTATTGACATAGTAGGCAAGGGCAGGCAAGGTTATCACGACTACCAAAAACACTAAGCTCAGAACTGCCAGCAATACTGTCAGGGCAATTTCATTGGGTGTTTTGCTGCGTTCTGCCCCTTCCACCAAGGCAATCATCCGGTGAATAAAGCCTTTGCCTGGGTCAGATGTGATGCGGATAATTAGTTCATCTGAGATAATCCGCGTCCCACCAGTGACGGAACTGGCAACGTCGGAGCCTGATTCTTTTAGTACTGGTGCGGATTCTCCAGTAATTGCCGATTCATCCACCGAGGCGACACCCATGATTACTTCGCCATCGGCGGGGATAATATCGCCAGCAAGGACGTAGATGGTATCGCCCTGTTTGAGGCTGGTGGATGAAACTTCACTAATTGTGCCATCGGGAGCAAGTTTTTTAGCGATCGTCTCTGATTTCGTTGATCGCAAGGCATCGGCTTGGGCTTTACCCCGCCCTTCTGCCACTGCTTCGGCAAAATTGGCAAACCAAACTGTAAAGAATAAAATCCCCGACAACAAGCCGTTGAAAAGTTGTGGGTTCTTTTGCAGGGCTGGGCCAAATAGGTTGGGATCAATTGTTAGCAATAGGGTGATGATTGTCCCCACCCAAACCACAAACATCACTGGGTTTTTGATTGCATACTTAGGATTGAGTTTGACAAAAGCATCTCTAATTGCCCTTAAGTACAGCCACTTATTACTTGTCCTCGCCTTTTTACGTGCTTGGCGGCGATCGCCAGGACGGAAATTTGGGCGTCTAGCTTTGGAGTTAGTTGCCACTTGATTTATAAATAAAGTTAGGAGTTAGGAGCGGAGTCGGAGACGCTCCGCCTCCGGTTAGGAGTAGCGCTGTCAAGCTTAGTCTTGTATTCATTACTAGCTCAGAACTCGGAAGTTCAGCCTCAGAACTCGGAAGTTGAACCTCTGAACTCGGAAGTTGAACCTCAGAACTCGGAAGTTGAATCTCTGAACTCGGAAGTTGAACCTCTGAACTCGGAAGTTGAGCTTCTGAACTCGGAAGTTAAACCTCAGAACTCGGAAGTTGAGCTTCTGAACTCGGAAGTTAAACCTCAGAACTCGGAAGTTGAGCTTCTGAACTCGGAATTTTCAAAATTCTAAAAGAACAAGTAAAGATTTTGTTTGGACGAATATGAAATTCAAGCTACATATCACGTTGACAGGGCTAGAGTTAAGAGTTATTAGGAACATTTCAATAAAAAAAAGTCCAACCTGTAGGGTGCGTTAGTAACGCACCTTACGAAACCGGATAATTTATTTTTTAGTATTCTCTTAATTCCAAACTTATAACTCATAACTTTTCTAACTGCCAGATGCTAGTTTCAAACCCTCAGCTATGGGGCCTAAAGCCAGAACGGGAAAGAAAGTCAACACTCCCAAAACCAGTGTCACTCCAGCTGTGATACTAATAAATACCAGAGAATCAGTTCTCAAGGAACCAGGGGTTTCTTGTACTTGTTGTTTGCGAGACATTCCGTCAGCTAACAGCAAGATGGCAATCATCGGAATGTAGCGTCCTCCTATTAAGCTAACTAAAGTACTCAAATTCCACCACAGGGTGTTATCCCTCAACCCCTCTAAGCCGGAGCCATTATTTGCTGCTGCTGAGACGTATTCATAAACTACTTGAGAAATACCGTGATTGCCAGGGTTACTAATTCCAGATAAAGAGATGGGGTAAGCCAAGGCGATCGCACTGGGAATCAAAACTAGAATGGGGTGAATCAACAGCACTACGCTAACGAGGACGATTTCCCGCTTTTCAATTTTGCGTCCTAAAAACTCTGGGGTGCGTCCTCCCATTAGTCCAGTTAGGAACACTGTGAGAATTAAGTAAATAAATAAGTAAGCCGTTCCAGTTCCCTGCCCACCCCAAATAACCTGAATAAACAAGTTGAAGAGAGTCGAAAATATTCCTTGCGGCATCAAAGAATCGTGCATCCCGTTAACAGCACCAGACATAGTAGCGGTAGTCATGACTGCCCAAAACGCCGTTTGTGCCCAGCCAAATCGAACTTCTTTACCCTCTAAATTGGGCTGTTCTAATCCAAAGGCGTTATTAACAAGGGGATTACCTTGCAGTTCTCCCACGGCTGTTACCCCTACCAGAACTACAAAAATTACAAACACCATCCAGAAAAGCAACCAAGCTTGTTTGATATTGTTGGCGAATATACCATAAGTGTAAATCAAGGCTGCTGGTATAGAAATCATGGCGAGCATTTCTATCAAGTTAGAAGCGCCATTAGGATTTTCAAAGGGGTGAGCTGAGTTGACGCCAAAAAAGCCACCGCCGTTGTCGCCCAAAAGTTTGATCATTTCAAAGGATGCCACTGGACCTCTGGCAAGATATTGCCTCCCTCCATCCAAGGTTCTGATATCCAGAGTCCCAGCTAATGTTTGTGGTACACCTGCTACAAGTAAGGCGATCGCTCCAATAATCGAAATCGGCAGTAATATTCGCGTAATTCCACGGACGAGATCGACGTAAAAGTTCCCCAGTTTTCTACCAGTCAACCCCCGAATAAAGGCTATTCCCACAGATAAACCAGTGGCTGCAGAGGTGAACATTAAAAAGCCTAAAGCCGCTACCTGGCTAAAATAACTTAAGGTTGTCTCACCTGCATAGTGTTGCTGATCGGTATTCGTCACAAAGGAAATGGTTGTATGCAGCAATACATCCCAGGTGGGCGCACCGAAGCTGTTAGGATTCCAGGGTAAGAGTCTCTGAAAATATATCAGTAAATACACTGAAATAGCCATAAGCAGGTTGCTGTACAGTACAGCTTGGATATACTGCCAACCCGTCATATCATCTTTTCTGCGGACACCCGCTAATACGAACATACTTCGCTCTATCGGATTCATTAAAAAATCAAGCAGTGTTTTTTCTCCCAAGAAGACACGCGCTATATATCTACCGAATAGCGGAGTGATTGCTATGACAATACACAGCGTTAAGCCTATTTGCAAAAAACCTTGTCCCATATATTTCGCGCTCAATCAAATTTAAGTGCTAGCAAGCCAATTCTTAGAAATAACAGATTAACTGTTGGAGTATTTGATTTCGAGGGATTTACTATTTTCAGTTATTACTATTTTCCAGATAATTATTAAATTTTTTGTTAAGAATATTTAATTTTTACTCTTAATTCATCTATCTCACTACTTAGGATTATTTGTTTATACAATACATTTTCAAAGTTTGCTACTTTCAAAGAATATAAATATCAAAGAGGATTTTATTCAACTCTCCAAAACTTTTAGTATAAAATTACACTATCGCTAAAACCTAATATCCATAATTGAGGTGAGAAAAGAACTCTATTGCATATTGAACATTTTTGCTAAAAATCATTAAACATGACATGAGCGCCTAAGACACGGCTATTTTATCAATAATTACGAATTGGTACTACTTCTTTGCAGTTGGGCGATCGCTTGTTTAATTGCAGTCACAATACTCCCTTCAGGAAGACTATCAATAATTTGCTGACTTTGCAAAACCAAAAGCTGCTTAAAAACTGAATCTTTTTCGGCTTCATTCAAAAGCAATTGTTTAATCAGTTCCGCCTGAGTGCCTGCTGTAGTGGCAACGCTTTGCCCTTGAAGTTGAGCTAAAAGATGCTGCACAATATTCGAGACTTGTACTGGTTCAGTAGCATTGGCTACGAGACTACGAACTTGATCTGCGGCTTCATTATATTCAATTTGTCCAGAGCCAGTTAAGTTAGTAATCGTACTCCCATTAATAACAAAACTGTTACCAAATGGACGTTTGCTAAATTCTTTAATAGTTTCTGCTTGGGTGCTGGCAATTCCTAGTAAACTATTGATTTGCTGTTCTCTAGTAGAGAGTTGTTGCTTTAACTCTTCGTAGGAATCATTGAGGCGTTTCTCTACCTCTGCATGAGAAATATTTTGATTGTGAGTTACCTTAGCAACCCAAAGATCACCTTGTTTCTCAATTCCTTTGAGTTCTAGCCCTAAACTTTCATTTTCTAATTCGAGTTTTTGTAAGCTGAAAGCGAAGGCACGCCAATTTACTCCTTCTTTGAAAACTAATTCCACAACATTACCGACTTCTTGATAGAGAGATTCAAATTCTCTTGGTTCAAAGTTGCGGTCTAGTGGATGGCGATCAATTGGTTCCCCTTTTTCATCTAATTTGCGGTAGATATAATCACACTCAACATTAGTAAAGCAAGTTTGGCTGTTGACGTTCCAATTTTGAATACAAATTCCTGTTAAATTGGGATTTGTAAAATCAACGGCGATAGTTTGGGCATTAGCTAGAATACTACCGCGCAAGTCTGCACCCTGCAAGTCAGCCCCAGTTAAATCAGTATCAATGAACTTCATCCGCCGCAAGTCTGCACCTTGCAGATAAGCACCGCGCAAATTCAAGTTACTCAAATCAGGATCTTCAGAACACCCATGAGTTAAAAGTTTCTGTACTTTGGGTATTTCTAAATCTAAATATCGACTATCAACTCTGGCTCGTTCTAGCCCAGTGACACCTTGAAAACAGGTGCGATAAAGCTTGCGTGCGCGTAAATCTGTGTTGGCTAATTGAGCATTTTTAAAATTGACTTCACTCAAGTCTAAGTTATGAAAAGATGTCCCACCCCAAGAGCTAATCGCCAGCGCCCAATCACGCAACAAGTCCGGATGATTCCAGGGCACATTTCGCCGACGGTTGACTAACAAGCCACTTAATGCAAAGCCGATAGCATATATAAAGCCAAATGCACCTGCAATAGCTTTGATAATTGCTTGCTCTCCATTAGTTAAATTTGCTAAGGCTGCTTGAATTGATGGCTCTTGTAACATTACATTCTTAGTAGCTGTATTAACCCCAACATTGGCCGCCAACATAAGTGTGAAAAAGCTAATAATCTTTAGCCATTGAGGCTTAGAAAACAAGATATCAAACAACGCAATTGCAGAGCGACTGACAATAAAAGTAATACTACAAAGTGCTAGTCCGAAGAAAGCCATAAATGGTGTATTACCCAAAAAGTTAAATGGAAGTGTGAGTAGATTAAACTTTTCTAATAAAATAAAGCCCACCACAACCAGAAAAAGACTTAAAGCCCATGCCAATAGGCTTTGACTAAAAGTCCGATAGATTGTAGTTATCAACCAGGTAACTAGACATAGAGTTACGCCTATATAACTAGGGTCAGATTTTAGGCTTATGAACAAAGCACTAATACAGCCAAGATAAGCAGCAGGGATACTTAATACAAAATAAAGTGCAAAAACCAAGACACCGAGAAATATTTTTACTGATATTCTCTGACCTGCAATCGCGTTATTCTGGGCAGGGCTTAAGGTCTCTTGTTTAAGACTCTGACCTCTTATATCTTTATCCAAGTGATTTATTTTGTAAACTATTTTTACACTTTAGTTGCTTTTACAGATAATCTATATTACATATATTATGTCTCTTTCATCTGAAAAGTAGATGAAGTATAAACAATTATGTAGCTTTTATGTATTATTCTAGATTAAAGTATATAAGTTAAATGTGTCCATAATTACCTTTCTATAGAGAAAAATTAAGGGCTTAATTTTTGTCTAAGTCCCATTAGGTAAATATCTCAATTTTGCGTTTTGTATAGGTTGAGAAATTAGTATTTTTCTACTATCCGAGAACGCTAATTTACAACCACAAAATATTATCAGTATTATCATCTTATTGTTTTAGGAACAAGCAAATATGAGTATTAACTTTAATCAATCTATTTTAGTTAATAAAGAGTATTGGATAAAACAAGGTTTTCCAGGAATGCATGGAACCTCAAACATTGGTGTAGATGAAGAACTATTAAAGTTAGATGCTCAACCAGAATCACTAGACAAAGTAATTGCAATTATTCAAGAAAGATTGCATGTTGAACAACGCTCTTTAATCACCGCAGTCATTGGAGAACAACATTTTTTACCTCTATCGTTTTTTGAAACAGGAGTAAAACAAAGCCTAGAAGTCTGTCGTATAGCTAGGTATTTTTCTTTAGAAGCTTTTAAAAAATTCATTGAAGATATTAAAAACGAAATTAAAAAGCCTAATATAACAAATGATTTTGCAAGTAATTTTGATTCCATTGCTAAGATTAAGGAAATATTCTCATTTTCAGATCGAGCTGCTGAGAGTATTAAAGGTTTAAAGGATTGTGACAGTAAATTATCAACAGACGAAAATTTAGAAATATCAATAGCCAATTTAGAAGCCTTAAAAAACATTACGCCAAATCAGCTTACCAAGATTAATCCAGTACCTATTGGTAGTGGATTCTTAGTTGGAGTTACACATTTAATTACAAATCAACATGTTATCCAAGATGCCAAGGCAGCCAGGGAATGTGTTGCTCAGTTTAATTATGTTGATGATACTCAAGGAAACACTGTGTTATCTATAGATTATCAGTTAGCTCCAGAAATATTGTTTATTTCTGAACGGAGTTTAGATTATACTCTAGTGCAGTTAAAATCTGGAATTTTTACACCACAAGCTGGATTTAATTTTGGTTTGATTCAATTAGTTGAAGACGAAAATAATATATGTCCGGGACTAGAATATATTTCAATTAATAATGGAGATAAAAAACAAGAAATTAATATATTAGAAACTAAATTAGCATCTGAAAAACAGTCAAATTTATCTTTAAAACCATATGAGTTCGACATCAAAAATATCCAAGACAAATTATTCGTTTTTGTTAAAAATGTCGGTGAGTGCCCAGAAATAAAAAACCAATTAGACAGCTATTTCTCAAGAGTATCAAACAAAAAATTTGCCTGGAGATTCAATTATTATAGTACAACATGCAAAAGGTAAAAAGAAACAAATAGCTTTAAATGATGGAGTAATTGATTACGGTCTTTATAAGAAGTTTCTCCGATATAAAACAGATTCAGATTACGGTTCATCTGGCAGCCCTGTATTTAACAATAAGTGGCAGTTAGTAGCATTACATCATGCAGCAATTTTTCAACCAACAGATGATACAACGAAGCAACAAACAGTTATTGCTCAACAAGGTATTAGAATATGCAGAATAATCGAAGACTTAAAGAAAAAGAGTGTCAGCAACCCGAAACTTGCAAGCTTTATCGAAGACTTTGTAGTTACCTCTGAACAGTTGAATTATCCACCATTGCCATCTGCACTTAAGTTTGATGGAGAAAGTAGTGACGTTGATTTAGGTGATCTTAATTTAAGCATCGCTGAAGGAATTACATTTGAGGCATGGCTCAATCGTAATTCCATGTCTAGTGACGGAACAATAGTCAGCCAGGGTTTAGATTTTTCTGTATCTTGGAGAGTAGGAAAAATTTGGATCAATGTGGGGAAAAACGAATTTTATACTATAGATGCTGTTTTAAATCATAATTGTTGGTTTCATGTTGCAGTTACATTCAGCAATGACAATTCTATAGTAATATATATTGATGGAAAGCAACAAAAACATAGCTCGCCACTTAATGTTGACAACAAAAATAATGACAACTCTAAAAATAACCTATATCTTGGTTGCGGAAATTTTGGTTATTTTACTGGTTTCATGGCTGAGGTTTGGATATGGGGAGTAGCTTGCAGTCAGGATCAAATCCAAAAGAATATGTATCGGCGTTTGAGTAAAGATGATCAAACAAACTTGAGGGATTACTACCGTTTTAAAGAAGAACAAAGTTATAAAGTATACAATTATTTTAAAGTTAATAAATCTACTAAAAATGAAGAAGACAACTCAAATAATTTAAAAGAAGACGAATTGCTATGTGGGTTGCAGCTGAATGGTAAAAATGATTTCATCGATTGTGGTAAAGATGAAAACTTTAAGATTGAAGATGCAATTACCATTGAAGCATGGGTTAAAAAGAGCGATCATAATGATAAGGGAGTTATTGTTAACCAAGGTGGTAGTTGGGATAAACATGGTTATTGCCTATGGATTAACGATAATAAAATCCGTGTAGAGTTACAAAATAATAAACATATTTTTGTTGATACTGAAAAAGTCTTTGACAAACCTGGAGAAAATACTATAACTTCAAACTTTAAGCTGGACAAATGGTATCATATTGCATGTACGTGGTCTAGAAACTCAACAGAAAATATTGAAATATATGTTAATGGAATAAAAGAAGAAACTAATATTCCACAAGACTCAGCAAAGAAGCTTTCTGATGAGCCTATTGAAGAATTCAAAGTAAACTTAAATATTGGTCGCGCCGAGGGCTATGGATTTCATTTCAACGGTGCTATTGCAGAAGTCCGTCTCTGGAAAATAGCCCGTACAGAGCGTGAGATCAAAGACTATATGCATGTCCAATTAACAGGTGACGAGCAAGGATTAGTTGGTTACTGGCGGCTCGATGAAGAAGAGGGAAACACTGCAAAAAACAAAGTCAACGATGATGGGATAGGGATAGTTTGTGGGGGAAAATGGTTGAAGCCCTATTGCCTCCTTGCCAATAATCAAGGTGCATTTGGTGTAGCATATAGAACAAATAGGCTAAAAGCATCTCAGTATCCAGGTTTACCTCTACCATTTGGTTTAAAGTTTAATGGGAAAGACGATCAGGTCGATTGTGGCAATGAGAATTTGGCTGTTAGTAAAGCAATTACCGTTGAGGCATGGTTTAAACACAAGTTCGGTAATTGTGTAATTGTTAGCCAAGTTGAAGTTGACGCTGATCAGAATGGCTACTCCCTATCCTGGAATAGCGGCAGAATCCGTGTAGCATTACAGAGTCAAGACTCCTCAGAGAAAAAAATCGTAGTGGTTTATACAAAAGAGAATGCTCCACAAGATTGTGTGTGGCATCACATTGCATTTACTTGGGAGCAAAACTCACATGAGGTTTCGCTTTATATCGATGGTAGAATCCAGGATTGTGTAGTAGAAGGGTCTTGTGAGACTATCGTTTTTGCAGGACAGACTAGGAGTATCGGTTTATTTACAGGTTCACTGGATAACCTCACAACGAATTTCTTGATTGGTTGTAAGGAAGAAAAAGAAACCTATTATAATGTAGCGATCGCTGATGTCAGACTCTGGAAAGTAGCCCGTACTCAAGATGAGATTAAAGCAAATATGTCTCGACGTTTGGAGGGTAATGAGAAAGACTTAATTGGTTACTGGCGACTGGACGATGGCGGCGAGGATAACTTAGAGGTACAGAACCTTGTACCTAACAGTCAGCCTGGTAAGATTACTGGCGCAACTTGGTTTCCTCAGCCACCTAAGCCAATTTATGACAAAGATACAACCAACCAAGAAAATAATAGTGTTCGGTAGTGCTAAGTGTTGAATAGTACTGCACAGTTAAATTATGCTAAAGTTGATTTAGGCATTAACACTGGGGTCAAGTATTCAGCAATTCCTGCCATGCGAATGTTGACACAGCCTAATTTGTAGGCAAACTCAACTGACTCGCCTGCACCCAAAGCGTCATAAAAACCCACAGCAAATTCAATTGCTGCTACGTCACCAATAGCTTTATTCATGCCAATCACGTAAGGGACATGAGGAGCGATCGCCGAAGCTTGTACTTGTGAGTAGCAGGCATTGAGTATAATGCACTCTAGTTTGTCTGAGAACAATTCAAATAAACCTGCTAAAGCCTCTGTATCTACTAACTTTGCAGTTCCAGTTTCATCTTCTAGTACCAAGCCTTCTTCGCCACCCCCATGACCGGAAAAATGAACAATCTGAGGTTTGAAGTCTAGCAAAGCACGCTGGATATCTCTAGTTTGCACAGCCCATCTCTGCTGTAGTACAAATTGATCCCGCCGTTTAGCCCTTTGTAATCCAGCGTCAATTTCTCGCATTTCCTCATCTAGGCGTAGTCTAGATGTACCTTTGGGATTGGCTGCTAAAAATAAGATAGTTTTTGCCGTCGATGCCTGAGTTGCAGCCGGAGAATTTTGGGTTTGTGCCCCCTGAATTCCCTCGTTGTAATGAATTGAACCAGAACCAGTCAGGTTGGTAATTGAACTGTCTGAAATGTTGAAGATATTCTGTGCCGAAGGTGAATCTGACTGAGACATAAGAAATCGCTACTCTCCATACTTAAAGAAACTATTAGGATTTTTAGTAAATCATAAATGACGATGTTAAGTCGATTATTGACTATGAAAAAAGCTATAAATAAGCGTGGCCAGACATATGGGCTAATAGCGATCGCCTTTGCGATCGTGATAATACTGGAATATTTGACACCTCCTGAGTACGTATTTGGCTATCTCTACACAGGGACGATTTTATTAGCAGATTCTCGGTTAAATCGGGGAGCAGTTTTGGGGATCACTCTTGCAGCGACAGGATTAACATTGTTGAATTTGTTTGTCCCAGGAGGAGAAGCCATTCATTCCCCAGCGTTAGCAAATAGGTTGATTGCAGTATTGGCGTTGTTGGTAACGGGTTGGTTAAGCGATCGCAACCACCGCAATGAAGAAGCGATCGCTTATACGCAAGCACAATTACGCTCCCAAGAACAACTAGCTATAATGCGTGAAGATTTTGTTTCTACCCTAACGCATGATTTGAAAACACCCCTATTAGGAGCAATTGAAACGCTGAAATATTTTCAAAATGAACAATTTGGTGAAATCACGCCAATGCAAGCAAAAGTCCTCCAAACAATGGCTCGTAGTCATCGGAGTACACTGCAATTAGTCCAAACTCTTTTAGATGTGTACCGCAATGATGCCGAAGGGCTGAAACTACAGATATCACCTGTTAACTTGGTAACTGTGGCAGAGGAGATCATCGCTACCTTGACTGAACTAGCGAGAACACGTCAGGTTTATATTTCTCTGCACTATGGCGAATCAGATTTTCGGAGCTTTCTCTGGGTAAATGGCGATTCTTTGCAACTGGGGCGAGTCTTTACTAATCTCCTGAGTAATGGCATTAACCATACCCCTCGTGGCGGTAAAGTTGAAGTAGTACTTGAAGGTTATTCTAGCGATCAAGTAGTAAAAATACTCGATACTGGTTCCGGCTTTACCGAAGAAGAGTTACCCCACTTATTTGAGAGGTTTTATCAAGGACATAGCGATCGCCACGTCTCAGGATCTGGACTAGGGCTTTATTTAACCAGGCAAATTATTGCTGCTCATGGGGGTACAATTTGGGCAGAGAATCGCTCACCACGAGGCGCACTGTTTGGTTTCCGACTCCCAGCTTGTCCACCACCGGGGAGTTGAGGAGTGGGGGCAGAGGGAGCAGGGGAGGCACGGGAAGCAGGGGAAGAAGAATTAATAATCAATGACCAATGACCAATGACCAATGACCAATGACCAATGACCAATGACCAATGACCAATGACCAATGACCAATGACCAATGACCAATGACCAAT
>NZ_JBALCZ010000090.1:0-7960 GCF_036917615.1 Nostoc sp. | reverse complement strand
GAGGTGCTAGAGATGGTCAAGCCAGATTTGGTGTTGACTGGACCACGGGTGGGTGCTTTGGTGAAGAAACTTCACTTGCCTTATGTGAATGGTCATGGCTACCACAATGGTCCATATATGGGCTTTGAAGGTGCTGTGAATATGGCACGCGATATGTACAATGCCATCTATTCGCCACTGATGAAATTGGCTCAAGTTGATATCCGTGGTGAGCAAACGACAACTGTTATCCCTGAAGAAAATAGGAAATTTATCGAGAGCGAAGTACAACAACCGAAATCTTTTGATATTACATCAACCGAACCTATAGCAGCACTTGAAAGTTCAAAATTTGAAACTCAGCCATTGGCACTACCTGCTAATGAACCATTACCTCAGGAGAGCGAAGTACAACAATCAAAATCTTTTGATATTACATCAACCGAACCTATAGCAGCACTTGAAAGTTCAAAATTTGAAACTCAAGCATTGCTAATACTTGCTAATCAACCATTACCTCAATTGCAGCAAATCGGCGGTAAATTCTCTGCATTTTTGGAGGAATTCCCTAATTACTTAGGTAGATTTTCCACCGAATACCAGCTGCCAATTATTTGTTTTGCTACAATTATTGCAGCGACTGTTGCAGTTAAGATAGTTATAGCTGTATTAGATGTAATAGACGAAATTCCACAGGTAAATCGAGCTTTTGAGTTGACTGGAATTGGTTACTTAACTTGGTTTGTTTTCCGATATCTACTCAAGGCTTCTACTCGGCAAGAATTAGCTGCACAAATTAGTTTTATCCAAAAAGAAATTGTCGAGGGACAAGATTCATAAGCTATTATGCCTCCACATTTGCTTTCTTTCATAGTGAAAGAAGGCACAGGGCATAATGCATTCATACTACCTCAGGACTTACGCAATAACCCTCTGAAAGTCTTATTCTTTTGTGTCCTACCCTGCGGGAAGCCACTCCGTGTCTATGCGTTCTTCTCTACGAGACGCTACCCGAATACAGTAACCTGTCTTGAAAAGTGACGCTACGCACAGTCGTTGGCGCAGCCTCTCGTAGAGAAGAGGCTGCGCTAATAGATGCCTGCGGCGGGCTGCGCCAACGGCGGGAACCGCCGCAATAGACTTTTCGCCCCGTCAGCCCTCCGGGTGACGCTCGTTTTTCTCTACGAGACGCGTAAGGGACGCTAACAGCAGTCGCTCATGGGGAAACCCCCTTCGCGTAGCGTCTCGTAGACACAAAGCGCTGCTTCACTGCTTTGTGTCTACGTTTTTTGATGATTTTGTGTAAGTCCTTGCAGCTAAAGGTTCTCATGTGATTGGGCTAGAGAGATCAGCAGTAATGCTCGAACCAGCGAGGCAATTAAGCCAATCTGCCCAACTCAAAGTAGATTACCGAGTTGCAACTGCCGAAGATACTGGCTTACCAAGTGCAAGTGCTGATGTAGTCACAAACTATCCCACACCTATGCTTCAGGTTCATCATCGAGAATGGGAAGGCGATCGCAAAAGCACCACAGTCGTAGTTACTCCTGAAGTCTTACCATGTGCGTAATCTCATCAATATAAAAAGACTTTTTACTTAAAATTTTGATAAAGTCAGCGTTTAATTACGTAGTTTAATTGATTTTTCCCCAACCAAGTTGGTATGATAGCTTCAATCAACAGTATAAATGCGTATTAAAATATACGAAAAAAATGAGGATGAATAACTCATATAGTTTAAACGCTCAGATAAATGACTGTTTCAGCATTATTTTCCAATAAATACACAGTATTAATACTACTATAATTGTATAAAAACCATGAAAAAAATATTTGCTTGCCGCTTCACTGACTATATTCGTTGTCAATATTACCTTTATAAAACAGACTTTAGCAGCCACAATGGCTGCACCTCCTGAGGTGACTTTATATGCTGCTGGCAGCTTGAGGGGTCCGCTTTCGGAAGTTGCTAGTGCTTTTACCCAGGAATTTGGGATTTCTGTCAGAACAGAATTTGCTTCTTCTGGTTCATTGAAAGATAGGTTGTTGGCAGGGGAAAAAGCAGATGTCTTTGCCAGTGCGGATTTAGGTAATGCCCTTGCACTCAATCAAAACAACTTAAGTGGGGAAGTTGAGACGTTTGCCAGCAATCCTATCTACGCGATCGCCATACCAGAGGTTTCATTCACAACGGAGAATCTGCTTGATAAGTTTCTCAATCTCAACATTAAATTGGGCATTTCCCGACCTGTAAGCGATCCCTTGGGAGATTACGGTGTCGAAGTATTTCGCAAAGCTGAAGCAATTCGGCCAGGCGGCTTTACCCAATTAAATGCTAAAGCCGTAATATTATCAGGGACTTTACCACCTAATAGAAATAGTCCGGGGGCAGCATAGTCTACTATCTGCAAGATATCAACAAAGCAGATATCTATTTGGTGTATTACACCAGTGCTTTATCTGCCCAACAAATTTCACCAAGTCTACAAATAGTGGAATTGCCAGATAGCTTAAAAGTCCAAGCTGACTATGGTTTGACAGTACTCAAGGGTGCGAATCCTGGAGGTTCACAACTAGCTGATTATATCCTTTCACCAACTGGGCAACAAATACTGGCAAAGTATGGATTTAGTAGTCCGAAGTCTGTTCCCGAACCTCAAGGGGTTGGTGGAGTTTTACTTGCTGTAAGTGTAGCTTTTGCCTTGCAAAAAAAGTTGGTTGCTGCCAAACAGCAAAAAGTTAAAGTGGGTGATATCTAACGACAAACTGCACAGCATCTACGTCGGACATCAAAACTTTTCAATGCCCACAGCAGGCATCTGAACTTTGTAAGATAGGTCTGTTCGCCTTGGCCTGCTAGAATTGCCTCCTTTCTTTACAGGACTTACGCACAGCTAACGGAAAATCGTAGACGCAAAGCGGCTTGCCGCAGGCTACCACAGAGGACGCAGAGAAGCCAGTGCGTTGGGCGGGTTAAGAGACTTGTACTCCTACGGAGAAGCAAGCTACGCGCAGCGTCTCCCCTTCTCCCAAAGGGAGAGGCTAGCGCCAAGGGAGAAGCAACTGGCGCGACACAAAGAGAAGTCGGAGCGGCGGCTTCCGCCGATCTGAACTTCGGTGGGAATAAGAGTTTGAGAGGTTTTTTGCGTAAGTCCTACTTTAAACGCGAGAATAATTCTTTAACCCAAAATATAAATTAAATGACTTGCCCCTGACTTAATTGTTGGGGTCAATTTTTTAATTTGTCTTGGAAAGTTCTGATACCTGTCTTGAAAAGTGACGCTACGCACAGTCGTTGGCGCAGCCTCTCGTAGAGAAGAGTCCGCGAACGTCGGAAACCTCCGCTCAGACTTTCCGCAAAATCCAAAATCCTCTCATTGTGTGACGGAATATGAATTAATAGTAGATAGCCATGAACAAGTCAGAGATCGACCTGGAGATCATGATGAACAAGAAAAATATTATTCGGGTAAGAACAGTAACCATATCTGTGGGCAAATTAGTCATCTTAAAGTTAGGGGAGGGGAACTTTGAACAAGGGTTTCCCGTGACCCTACAGATTGGCGATGAGAATGCCCGCCCTAGCGTGGAAATCACGGGTGCGCTTCCCCCCAACCCAGAAATTAGCCGCGATTATTACCGTTGGCAATCTATTTATCGTAATTTAAGGTTGCCATCTCGTCCTATTGGTTTACCTAAGGAACATAATCAAGCCCCCACCCTAGAAGACTGCCAGCAGGTGACTGAGGAATTTAAAGTATGTTTTAATACTTGGCTTGCTTCCGATTCCTTTCGTCCTATCCGCGAGAAATGGTTGGAAAAACTTATGTTTGCGGATAATATCCGTGTGCTTCTACAAACTAAAGACCTCCAATTACAGAAACTCCCCTGGCATCTTTGGGATTTGCTGGAACGCTATCCCCATGCAGAAATAGCTTTGAGCGCTCCCGCCTACGAACAAGTCAACCGAATTACAACCACATCCGACAAAGTAAAAATCTTAGCGATTTTGGGTAACAGTCAAGGAATTAATACTAAAGCAGACCAGGCGCTGCTTAATTTGTTACCCAATGCAGACATAACTTTTTTAGTTGAACCACAATGCCAAGACCTTACTGACCAGTTATGGGAGCAGCATTGGCAGATTCTATTTTTCGCCGGACACAGTTCTACTCAGGAAACGAATGAAATAGGAAAAATCTACATTAATCAAACTGAAAGTCTAACAATTAGCCAGTTAAAGTATGCCCTGAAAAAGGCAGTGGAACGAGGTCTACAACTGGCGATTTTCAATTCCTGTGATGGCTTGGGATTGGCACGGGAGTTTGCAGATTTGCATATTCCCGAAATCATCGTGATGCGAGAGCCCGTACCTGATCGGGTGGCGCAGCAGTTTTTAAAGTATTTTTTGTCAGCCTTCGCGCGGGGAAACTCGTTGTATTTAGCTGTGAGGGAGGCACGAGAAAGGTTACAGGGGCTAGAAAACCAATTTCCCTGCGCGACATGGTTGCCTGTCATCTGTCAAAATCCTGCTGAGATGCCGTTGAATTGGGGGGAATTGTGTAGAAATGCACATAATATTCCGACATCTTTGTCTAAAACTACCCCAGTTAAAAAAATCACAAATCGGCTTGGCTTTTCATTCCTCCTACTGATCAGCATGGCAATGACTGGAATATTAACGGGGGTAAGGTATTTGGGTGTGCTGCAACCAGTAGAGCTAAGTGCGTTTGACCAACTGTTACGCTTGCGTCCTCCTCAGAAACTAGACTCACGCCTACTGATTGTCACTGTGACTGAAGAAGATGTACAGGCGCAAAAACAGGAAAAACCTCAGGGTTCCTTGTCAGACAAATCACTTGCCCAACTGTTAGAAAAATTAGAGACATATCAACCACAAGTTATTGGTTTGGATATATACCGAGATTATCCAGTGGGTAAGGATTATCCAGCATTGGCAGAACGAATGCGAAAAAGCGATCGCTTTGTGGCGGTGTGTCAACTCAACGATTCTCAAGCAGGAACACCAGGTGTGAAACCACCACCAGAAGTTTCTCCAGAGGGTCTAGGTTTTAGCGATATTGCCATAGATTCAGATAATGTCGTGCGTCGCCATCTGTTATCGTTAACTCCCTCACCCTCATCTCGTTGTACTACCCGCTATGCCCTGAGTGTTCGACTTGCATTGCGTTACCTGTATGCGAAGGGAATTCAGTTGCAATTTTCCCCTGATGACGCGTGGCAATTAGGGAAGCTGAGATTTAAACCAATAGAAACTCATACCGGAGGTTATCAAGGGATTGACGCTTCAGGACACCAAATTTTGTTAAATTATCGTTCCCCTGGTTCCCCAGAAGCGATCGCACCACGTATTACCTTGGGACAAGTGCTAACGGGTAAACTAAATGCCAATGCAGTCAAAGGCAAGATAGTTATTATTGGCACAACAGCAGAAACTTTTCATGATTACTGGTTAACTCCCTACACCACTCCTCAAGGAAAATTACAGGCAATACCAGGAGTATTTTTACAAGCCCAGATGGTCAGTCAACTGCTCAGTGCTGCTTTGGACGGACAACCTCTGTTGTGGACTTGGCCACTTTGGGGTGAAGTAATTTGGATTTGGGGCTGGTCTTTTTTAGGCGGTTTGCTTACTGCTTATCTGCACCGATTCACTTACTTAAGCTTGGCAGGAGGTATAGCTATTACAAGTTTATACGGTAGCTGTTTTATATTTTTAATTGCATATAGTTGTTGGGTTCCCCTCATTCCTGCTATGTTGGCTTTAGGAGGTAATAGTTTAATAGCTATAACTTACTTAAACATAAAGTTTCAAATTAATAATAACGCCAATTTGAAAGATGAAAGCCACAGATAAATTTTGAAAAGTATTCGTGTAGAAATTTTGCAAAATCCAAAATCTAGAATATCAAATTTTTTAACTCCTAATTTTTTATGAAAAACTATTGGCAAAAAATACAATTTATCGCTGTATTCGGGATGGCTTTATTAATAATTATTGGCTATTATCCAATGATTTGGATGACACCATCTGCTGCCATTCCTATTACATTTTCGCCTCCTCCACCTGCTTCAGATAGGGGTGCACCAAGCGGTCGTGGAGGAGCTGCAAGTCGTGCTTTTTCGCCTCCTCCACCTCCTCCAGACAGGGGTGCAGCAGGCGATCGCGGAGGAGCTGCGAGTCGTGGTTGTGGTGTTAGTAATCAGTCTGTCATTGCCCTTGTACCTGTATACAAAGAGACACTCAAGCAAGGACAAACAGAAGCAGTTTCTGTTACTAAAGTTTGGGGCTTGACGACTGAGGAATATCCAACTTTTTGGTTTTTTGTCCCCTATCCAAAATCTACAATTAATTCCATTGAGTTTGTTCTCAAAGATGAGTCAAGTAAACTAAGTCAAACTCTTTACCGAACAACAGTAACAATACCAGAAGTACCAGGAATTATTAGCATTCGCTTGAGCGCAACTACTCCCCCTTTGCAAGTAGACAAGATGTATCACTGGTTTTTTAAGATGAAAATCATTTGCAATCCACAACAACCTCCAGAACGGGAGTATGTGGAAGGATGGGTGCAACGGGTTAATCTAAATCCTAAATTAGTAGATAGTCCCAAGCAAGCAACTCCTCAGCAACGGGTAAACCTCTATGCTAAGAATGGTATTTGGTACGATGCCTTGACTACTCTGGCTGAATTGCGTCTTGCCAAACCTGAAGATCCAACTCTAGCGGTGGAGTGGATGAATTTGCTTAAATCTGTAGATTTAGAGAATTTAGCTAAACAACCCCTTATAAAATGTTGTCAAGCTAATGCAAAGCAGCAAAAATAACAAGGGATAATCAACAGCATCTAAAAAGCTAACAATTACTTAAGTTTCTTTAAAAAAACTAAGGGATTCCCAAGGTTCAAAAAGAAAGGACGCAACGATAGTTTCACGCTAGATGTTTCAATTCACGTTGACAACCAGAAGATAAAATATGAGTTTCGCAGACAACTAGAGTACAAAACTCAACTCTACGGCAGTAAGTTATTCATTGTGGATAGGTTCTATCACAGTAGTAAAACTTGCTCGAATTGTGGAATTAAGAAAGAATCTTTATTGCTGTCAGAACCTGTGTTTGACTGTGAACAGTGCGGTACGACGTGTGATCGGGAGCAATGCGATTTTGTGAGGTTGTGAATTGGAAGATGGATAAACGCCCACACTATACTATAAAAGTATATTCGCATCAACCTATTTCTTTGATGTTTGGATTGCTGCCTGCATATGTCCTCAAAAAGCTTAAAGAGCTTAAAAGACAATTTACAAAGTAGTATCAAATTTTTAGTAATTAAGAATAATAAGAGATAATTTATAATGTGAGCAATTGTTAGCATTTTTGGATCGGACTGTTTGCAAACTATAACCAAAAGAGAATGGCTGTGATCGTGAGCATGTCCCAATACGCTTGTGTTAAGGCTAAAACTCTTTGTCAAAGTTAATTTTTTGAACGTAGACGCAAAAGTAATGAAGTAGGGCAGGTGTCGCAGTTCCATAGTTTTGATATTTTATAAGTCTCAAATATTCATAAATATATATTGGACATCGGAAAAATTGCTACCTATGATACTCATACATGGAAGTCATAGGAAGATGTAACTATGTCGGAGAATTTGAGAAGCCAAGTTGTGACGCAAGGAGTGCAGCGATCGCCTAATCGAGCAATGCTGCGTGCTGTTGGTTTTACAGATGAAGATTTCAATAAAGCTATTGTCGGTATTGCCAATGGCTATAGCACTATCACCCCCTGCAATATGGGGATAAATCAACTAGCGCTCATAGCAGAAGTTGCCGTTAAAAGTGCTGGGGCGATGCCACAAGTGTTTGGCACGATTACCATTAGCGATGGGATTTCGATGGGAACTGAAGGGATGAAATATTCCCTAGTGTCGCGGGAAGTGATTGCTGATTCCATTGAAAC
>NZ_JBALCZ010000089.1:0-6442 GCF_036917615.1 Nostoc sp. | reverse complement strand
CCCTGTAGCGACATCCGTCGTCCCTGTAGCGACATCCGTCGTCCCTGTAGCGACATCCGTCGTCCCTGTAGCGACATCCGTCGTCCCTGTAGCGATGTCGGTTGCAACATAACAATGAAAATTTTGAATAGGACTGTTATATTATTCTTCTTCTAGCAATTGTTCTATATATTTTTGCACCAAAGGCACTTGAAAAGCATTGCCTTCTTGAGTCAAGATTTCTTTTCGCGTTAGTTTGCGGATAACGCCTTTGTCTTGCTGCGTGGGAGTTTCTCCGTGGATTATCCGGCGCAGGAGAGAGCGATCGCTCTCTGCTAAACTCGTCCATAATTCCCGAAAATACTGAACGCCTCTGGCAAGCACTTGAGGAATAATCTCTTCGACATTTTGAGCAGTGGCTTTTACTGTATCTGCATTTCCCTGGTTTTTTCTAATATCGCCGTTTAGCGACTCCACCAACTCGTAACATACCAACTGAACCAGAAAAGGCTGACAGCGAGTCAGTTGGATAATTGCATCTACAGCAGTTGGTTCATATATATTGGTGAAGTTCTCCACTGGATGTAAAATCAAATCGCGGGCTTCTGACTCTTGCAGGTAGGTCATTCGCAAAGCACGGGTGTTAATTAAATAGTCACTCCAGTAATCGTCAAGTTCAGATAACTCGTGTGAACCACTAAAAATTAAAATCCACTTTTGGTTGTGTTGCAGCAGGTTACGAATAAAGTTGAGTGGCGCACGGCTGCTTGTTACTTTCACTACTTCATCCAAACGTTCATATTCATCCAGACATAAGAGAAATCGCTGACTGCGGTTGCTGCGTTCTATTTCTGTGAACCAAGTTTGCAGCGCCGGAAATGGATCTTCTGCTAGTTTCTTGGCATCTGGATAAGGCAAGTTTACTGTGCGGGGTAATCGCCGTGCAGCTTCGATAATTTGTTGAGCTAAATTTTCAGCCAATCCTTTTAAGGTTGTGGCTGATGCTGCACCCTGTAAATCTACCAGCAAAGGTACAATATCTGAGCCAATTCTATAAGGTAGATATTTCAGCGCTGAGGTTTTCCCTGTCCTCCGCCCACCATAGAGTAACAACACTGGCGGTTGCTCAGAAAGCGTCAAAGTTTCAATTTCTCGAAATATGTCAATTCGCCCTTTGAAACGATTCTTTGCTGTTTCCTGGTCTAGGGAGTTACCAGCAATATAAACTTGTCGAATTTCTTGTGATTGCTGTGCCTGTTCCTCTAAAATGCGCTGCGCTGTCTCTAGTATAGTCAGCCAGCCTTGTGCAGCGTTGCCAAAAGAGACAGCAACGCGAGCATCTTTTGTCAAAGCTAGACTTTGCCCCAGTTGGCGTAATGCATTGATGGGAATGTTCAGTAACTCATATTGACGATAAAGTGAAGTTGCTTCTTCTGATGCCCGTATATCCTGGCTGATTTCCAAAAATTGGGGCAGTACAACGCCAAGTTCTTTTGGCGGTGGTGAGGGAATCCACGCTAGCTGGTTGGCAATCTCCACAATATCGCTCAACCTCTGACAACGATTGAGAATATCTACAGCAATACCAGAAATTGCCTGTGCAGCAACTTTTTGCTGATTGGTGGATGTAATTAGATAATTAATAGTCTCACGGGCAACATCTGGGTTCTTGCGATAACCCTCTACAATCATCACATCCATGAAAGGCAGAGGCAAAATAATCAATTCATCAAAGCGAGGAGGCAGATATCGCAAACAATTTACCCGCTTTACATTAGGAAACAACAAGAACAGGGTGAGTATCCATAATAATTCTGGCAACCAGAAGTAAACCCGCAGCACACCGAAAATAAACGCCACGCCTAACGCCACGCCTCCCCCCACGCCTCCCCCCACGCCTCCCCCCACGCCTCCCCCCACGCCGAAGGCCACGCCTACCACCACGCCTCCCCCCACACCGAAGGCCACGCCTGATAAAAATCTAGCTGCAAGAAAAAAGGCAAGGACAGCAACCATTGGAACTACAGCAGTTAGCCACCAAACCTGCCCAGCATAGCGACGCAGGCGGGGATTAGTATGAAACTCAGCCCGTTTATCAAAGAGCTTATCTCTCGGCTTTAGTTCTGGATGGATATTACGCAGCCAACGTTCAAAGGTAAAAGGCTTGAAGTAAATCCAATACAAGAGGCGCACACATTCAGCCACATAATTCCAAAAGCCTGATGCTGGAGACTTGTTACTCATTGCTACTTTATCCCCAACTTGTCGCGCATAAAATCCCAAACTTGGTTCCAGTGCAGTACACCCGCCAAAACAAGGATAACCATTACTATAATTGTCATTCCAATTATCCAGCTACCAAAATCACTTACAGTTTCGCCAGTGAACTTGGTAAAACTACCCAAGCGCTTCGGTAAATCTACAAATATAAAATACGGCCATAATTTCCATTTCCATTGCTGTTGTTTACGATCTGCAATCTGTTGTTCAAACTGCTGTTTCGCCCACTTGATTGGCTTACCTTGTTGACGTGCTTCCCACAAATAGTAACCAGCCAATTGCAACTTGTAAGGATAACGATCGCCCCATTGCTGGGCATGATTCTGTTCGTCTACACTCAAAGCAGCACCATTTGTAGAGCGAGTTGGTAAGCGCGACAGTTCAATAGCCTCATCTGTAGTTAGTTCTTTCAAATAAATCGTGTGACCAATATTGAAAAAACTAGAGCCGAAGTGATAGTCATTAGCATAAACATCCAGTTGTTTACGGGAAGCCACCACTAGCATCAAGGCGTTGCTATCCATCAGCGATCGCAAATTGTCATAAAATCCATTATCGAATTTATCGGGATATTTCAAAAGGCTTTCAAAATCATCCAGACAGAGGACGGGTAGCTTTCCTTGCTATTTCCATTCCTTAACCGCATCTGAAAAAGCTTGACGATTAAGCGGTTTACTCTTCCAACAATTTTGCAGACTGCGTTGTTGCCATCCCTGAACGTGACTCAGTAAACCTTCAGCTACAGCCTCATAGAAACCCGTTTCAGTTTGGCAATCTACACCCCGTAACGGTAGGTAAATAACCACATAACGGTTCGCGTCTAATCCTCGTTCCTGCCAAGTCTGAACAAAATAATGCAGCAACGAAGATTTACCAATGTGCTTGTCACCAACTATATTTATACTTGTAGGCTGATCGCCCTTCATCCGAGATGCGATCGCGTGTAATTCATCTTTACGACCGACAAACAGCCTGGGATCTTCAATCATCCCCGCAGCCACAAAAGGATTGTCAGGCAGCGCTCCAGAAGTCATGTAAAGCGTTTATCCTAGTTTCAGCAATTTAAGTGCTATTACTTAAAAGAATAGCACTTAGTGCAAAACAGACCCTTGATGCGATCGCCAGTTTCCTTAAACTATAGCGGTTCTCAATTGCCATAGAATACAGACCTAACAAGAACAGCCCCTTCTCTACAAGGGAAGGGGAGTAAGATTCAAAGCCTCTCTCCTAAAAGGAGAGAGGTCAGAGCGTATTGCATCCAAACGAGCGATCGCTATATCTTGGACATCAGCACCCACAAACGCCGCCAGCTTACTTCTGCCATCGTCTAGCAGCGGTTCCCATTCTCTACCAAAAGAAGTGTAAGGGTTCTTGTTCTAGCTGCGATGTCTAACGACAAGCCGCTTTGCGTCTACGCAGTCATTGTTGAAACTCCAGCACTTGTTTAGGACAAGCACCAAAAGACCCATGATTCAGAAACGTCACAGCTGGATCAAGCGACCATAGATTATTGAAGGATAATCTAAAATCCAAAATCCAAAATTGCTAAACTCCCCAGGCTGGATTCGAACCAGCGACCAATCGATTAACAGTCGATCGCTCTACCACTGAGCTACTGAGGATCACTCACGATTTATAATCTTAAGGCTAAAAATAAGATTTGGCAAGTACTTTCGCCAATATTCTTTTCGATGCTTAATTATAGAATTTTGCAGCCAAAATTCATTGAGCAACTCAAGCAGAGACTTTTAAATATTAATATCTACTGTAATCCCATTCGTAATTCAGCCAGACGCTGCCGCGCCTTAGCATCAATAGCATTGGCTAAAAACCTACTCTTAGATTGTTTGCGCGGATGATACTTCTGTCGCATCCGACAGACGGTAGCTTCCACTTCCCCACAGAGTTGTTGTGCCGACAACCATTCAGCCCCATACCCCTGTATCATCAACTGCTGTGCCCGATCTGATGTAGCAACAATCACACGAGAAATCAAAGATTGGGCTATTTGCTGGCGCATAGACGCACAAGATTTTTCAATATAAGTATCTGCTGTCTGCCCAAAATCAGTGTAATAAACTGATAAAAGCTCAGTAATTATTTCTTTATTACTAGAGGAGTTCTGATATTGGGCATCAAAAACTATCTGAGTTGCATAACCTTGAAACGCACTATAACCAGTCATCGCTTCCACAAGTTCACCCCGTGCTGCCTCTAATCCAACACTATCACGCGTTTTTTTCAGGCAAGGCCAAGCGCCAATTATATTGTAGCCGTCCACTAACAAAACGGCTTGGAGTAAGGAACGGGGCATGGTTTTTAATCACAATTTTCTAGAGTTAACAAAATTCATTCATAAGTTTTATAATAATTGATGCATTGTGTGTAACACTATGTTACAAAAAACAAAAAATACGATAGGCTCATAAAACTTACCTTAGGATAGACGCACTAATTTAAAACGCGCCTTTATTACAAAGGCGCGTGGTAGTACTTTATTTAGTAGTGCTGAGTAATCAAAAGTGATGAATTAAAAGTCACCTAACTTCTGTTCGGCGTAAGCCGCCGCTCAAATTTATCGCGCTCGTGCTGAGTGAAAATACCGCCCACAAAGGACGAAGCATATACTCGGTGCAAAAATCCTGAGTACTTTTTAGATCACTCAGCAACGCCAGTTGCTAAAGAGCGGGAACGCTAACAGCGAACAAGTCGGCACGCAAGGGCGCACTGGTTCCTCAGCACTCATGACTCAGCACTTAATTAAGAGGGTTCGCTGTGTACCTCCATCAGACGTTGTTTAAGGCGCTGGGCTTCACCCCCATCAACAAGAGAACCTTTTTCTAATAAGAAAGCGCCGTCACAGTAATTTAACTCGTCTAATCGATGTGTCACCCACAGGGCTGTGAGACCTCGACTTTTGACGAGGCGGCGGACACCAGCAACTAAATCCAGTTGGCTATCTGGATCTAGTAAGGCAGTGGGTTCATCTAATAATAAGACTTCACAGCGACGGGCGATCGCACCAGCGATCGCGACTCGCTGTTTCTGTCCCCCAGAAAGTGCATAGATAGGGCGTCGTTGGAGGGTAAGCAAATTCACCGCTCCTAGCGCCTCCTCAACCCTTGCTCTGGTGGCAGCAGGTGGCAACTTTTCTTCCACCAATCCAAAAGCCACATCAGCACCAACCGTTGGCATCACCAGTTGATGATCCGGATTTTGGAAGACAAAGCCAACGGGGTGCAAAACCCGAATTTCCCCAGATTCAGGAGCTAATAGCCCCGCTAGCAGTCTCAGTAACGTTGATTTCCCGCTGCCATTTGTACCCAAGAGCATCCAAAACTCACCCTTGGGTACTTCCAAAGAGCAAGATTTGATAACTTTCTCTCCATTAGGCCAACTAAAATTTAAATCCTTGACCTCTATGCCCACTTGAGCCATTTGTCAACCTTGGTTACTCAGCAGCTACAGCGAAAAAGCCAGGTGGTCTACCACCACCAGGGGTTGTACCATCTTTCTGAACAATCTGCACCCCAGAAATTTCACTAGCGCGGACAGCAATTTTTTTCTCTGTCTTGCCCTCGCACTTGAGTTCCACAACGTCAGGGTTACCAGAGCGTATTGCTGCCAAAATGAGCTGATAGACAGCCTCAGCATCCTCTGCTGACTTACGTTGTACTGAGATAGGGAAAGCAGTGTTTCTGATGCTTAAGTCGATGGTAAACATTTAGCAATAATCAAATTTAACTGTAGGACTCATTTTAGCGTCAGCTGACTGATTCTAGGGAAAAGGGCATTGGCCAAACAGGGCATTGGTTATTTCCCCCTTGCTCCCCAGCTCCCCTGCCCCACCTGTTTATTTGACCTCATCTGGATCAAAAATTAATTTTTATGAGAAATACCCTAGAAAAATTAGCGATTTACACCTAATATGATTAAAGGTTCGTAAAAAATTGTAAACTTAGTTAACAACCCGGTTAACTTTCTGCTTATAGAGAGCTTTTTAATAGCCATCTATAATACAGATACAACCTGTACTTATAAACATTTGGAGATTTGCTCTAATGACCATCGCAGTTGGACGCGCCTCTAGTAGAGGGTGGTTTGACGTTCTAGACGACTGGCTCAAGCGCGATCGCTTCGTATTCGTAGGTTGGTCAGGGATACTACTGTTCCCCTGCGCCTT
>NZ_JBALCZ010000088.1:0-56559 GCF_036917615.1 Nostoc sp. | reverse complement strand
TGCTTGGGGTGATATTAAATCTGAAGTTTCCCCAAAATTAATATCTAGAGAAGTTTCTCTAGCTTCTTGTTCATCCACAGTATTATCTGTGGTGTCCATCTGAATGTAGGTGAAGTTATCTGTGGCTACATCTTCAAACAGCAGTTGCGGATTTTCATCGAAAGAGCCGAACAAATTACCTGGCTGTGCTTGGGGTGATATTAAATCTGAAGTTTCCCCAAAATTAATATCTAGAGAAGTTTCTCTAGCTTCTTGTTCATCCACAGTATTATCTGTGGTGTACATCTGAATGTAGGTGGAGTTATCTGTGGCTACATCTTCAAACAGCAGTTGCGGATTTTCATCGAAAGAGCCGAATAAATCACCTGGCTGTGCTTGGGATGATACTAAATCTGAAGTTTCCCCAAAACTGATATCTAGAGAAGTTTCTCTAGCTTCTTGTTCATCCACAGTATTATCTGTGGTGTCCATCTGAATGTAGGTGAAGTTATCTGTGGCTACATCTTCAAACAGCAGTTGCGGATTTTCATCGAAAGAGCCGAACAAATTACCTGGCTGTGCTTGGGGTGATATTAAATCTGAAGTTTCCCCAAAATTAATATCTAGAGAAGTTTCTCTAGCTTCTTGTTCATCCACAGTATTATCTGTGGTGTACATCTGAATGTAGGTGGAGTTATCTGTGGCTACATCTTCAAACAGCAGTTGCGAATTTTCATCGCTGTTTTCATCGAAAGAGCTGAATGAATTAAGTTCCAGATCAACAGCAGATATCTCTGGAGGCTGATTAGTAAATTCAGGAACAAAATCTAAAGCTTCTGGTTGTTGCAGTCTGAGAATTTCCTCCCCTGGATGCCGCGCCAACAAAGGCGTTTCCGGCGTGGAGGCATCTTTGATTACAGGGAGAATAGTTGAGTTACTCGGTGCTAACTCATCAAACAAATCATCTCCAGAATCTGATGAGGATATCAAATCTAGCTGCTCTTGGTGCTGGAAATTGATATCAAAATCTTCTTCTATGTTAAAACTGGCTATAGGAGAAGGTATGGGCTGCTGACTGTCGGCAAAAATATCATCATTCGCCGCAGTAAACAAACTTTCATCTAACGCCCTTTCCACATTCTGTTCAATTAAGGAATCAAATTCGTCCAGTTCCTCTGTGGTTTCCTGGTTCCAGAAGTTGCTCAGATCATTTTCTGATTGAGAAAACTCAGGTGCTGTTGCTGGAGATGTATCAAATAAATCGCCGATTTCTGGTTCACTTGTAGGCAGTAGTGTCTGTTCTTCCATTTCAGCAAACAGGTTGTGCAAAGACAAGCCTGTTTGCTGGGGTAATTTTATGTAGTCACTAGGGATAGTTTCTTCTACCCAATTTGCATTTCTAGTTTCTAAGAATAAGTTATCAAAACTGTTTTGTTGGTTGGTAGATAGTTCCACACTGGCGAACGCCTCTGTTTCTGGTTGAGTCACTTCGCCTGTAGGCAATAGTTCTGTATCATCATCTTCTAGTGCCAGTGTCAATAAATCTTCAACCACATCGTTTTTGTTGACACTATTTTGGACAATCTCCCCAGGAGGCTGGTTTATATCACTAGAAATCTCAGTAAATTCTTGTAAAGTTTCGGGAGAATAAGAGTCTAAATTTCTATTAGGTACGTTAATATCGCTCAACTCTAGAGTCGTAGCAGATGTTTGTTGATTTTGCGGTTCTGAATTCTCCTTTTCTAGGAAATTGTCCCCAAATAACAGGGATAAATCTTCTGTCGTGGCTGTGCTTGTTGAGTGCTGCTGGTTACTTATGTCTTGATCAAAGGAGAGTAAATCGGATAAATCGCCATCAGCAGCCTCAGTCTCACTGCTGCTGAAATCAATTCCAAAGTCATCGGTGTCAATAATATCTAAGGTTTCTTCTTGATGCCAGGTTTCATCTAGTTCGGGAGTTTCACCTTCAAATAAATCAGCAAGCGTATTTAACTCAGCTATTCCTACCTCTGGCCCATTGGAGTCAAGATTGCTACTGATTGGATGTGCTTCCTCATGTGCGGTGAAAGTAAGACTAGTGTGAGTTGCAGCGTTTAGTGGTGTCCCTTGGAATTGAAGATAGGGGCGAACGCTAGTATCCTCGTCTAGATTCAGTTCCTCAGTTGTCTGGGCTAGGTTAGTTATGACTAACGGCTTGGTATTACCAGATAGAATTGGCTCTGAGGCAGTTAATGATTCTGTCAAAGCCGCAGACTGTTCATCAACCAAATCAGGGGTAATTTCTAATAACTCAATTTCTGCAAAGCTCAAAAGTGCTTCTAGTTGCTGACTAATTGCAATTTCAGCTTCCCTACCTTGCAGGACTAATTCTTGAGCTTGCTTGATTTCGGTAATGACAATTTTAGCTAAAGTCAGATAAGTATTTTCGGGATTGCCGATCGCACTGGCTGCTGCTTGACACAAACCACACCACTTGGACAAATTCCAAGTCTCACCAAGTTTGACTAATTGGTAACAGCATTGCTGAAGGTTTTGTCGAGTTGAGGGTGTTGTGGTTTGCTTAAACAGTTGCAACATTTCCCGCAGTCTTTGCAGCACCTGGGCTTGAAATTCGCCCCAATTATTATTTTCTTTGGCGGTGACTGGGGATAGCGCAGCCTCTTCTTTACCTTGGGCTGCACCAACGAGTCCGCCTACCCCTTCTCTTAAGCGAGCTACGCCTAGCGTCTCAAAGCGAGCGTCTCGCACCTCCTGGGGTGCTACCGAGAAAGATATTTCTGGAGATTCCTGATGAGTGTCTTCTGCCAAACTGGGAATATCTCGCCGCAGGAAAAGTTCTGTAAGTGTGGAGACATTATCTACAGAGGTTGTGTGTAGTTCTGTTGCCGAAGGATTGCTGGCTACTCCACTTTTTCCTTGTTCTACAAGTAGTTCCAGATGCTGATACAGCCATTGAAAGACTGGCTCAGTTTCTGACATCAAAGTATTAGCTGCATCTTCAGAAAGACCAAATGGCCCACTCAAATGCTCTAACAGCGATTTCAGGGTATCAGATACACCAAGAAATAAAGACTCTAACTTTTGGTCAATCTGAACCGGATGATCTTTGAGAACTTTGAAACAATCTTCCAGACGGTGGGAGGTATGCTGGATGCTAGTCAATCCAAGCATCGCCGCTCCTCCTTTGATGGAGTGAGCCGCCCGGAAGACTTCACTGATCATTTCCGGGTCGTTCAAGGTACCCTGTAAATTCAGCAACCCCTGCTCAATGGTATTCAGGTGATCTCTAGCTTCTTCGATAAAGTAACCTAAAATCCGCTGTTGTTGTTCCGGCAGCATAGTTTTTTAGTCATTAGTCATTGGTCATGGGTCATTGGTCATTGGTCATTGGTCATTAGCAAATAACAAAGGACAAAGGACAAATGACAATTTATCTGCTTTCCATAGTTTCCACTCGGAAACGTTCAACGGAGGCGATCAAGTCACGGGATACACCTACTAAGTGTTGTAGGGCACCTGAAACTCGCTGTGCTTCCTGGGAAGTTTCTTGCGCGGTGAGTTCTACTGATTGCATTACATGAGCGACGGCGCGGGAGGTTTCAGTCTGTTCCACAGTGTCGCTGGTAATGGAGCGCACAAGAATATCGATGCGATTCGCCACTTGAATAATGTTTTCGAGCGATCGCTTGGCTTCTTCTGCCAATTTTGTCCCTTTAATTACTTGTTGTGTGCCTTCTTCCATTGCGGTCATTACAGAGCCTGTTTCACTTTGGATTTGCATCACAATTTGTTCAATTTCCTTCAGGGATTTAGCAGATTTATCTGCTAGCTGGCGCACTTCATCTGCGACAATCGCAAACCCGCGTCCAGCTTCTCCCGCCCTTGCCGCCTCAATACTAGCATTGAGTGCTAGCAAGTTTGTTCTCGAAGCAATCTGAGAAATCAACGCCACAATTTTAGAAATTTCTTGGGAAGATTCCGCCAACCGCTTCACTTTTCGAGTGGTTTCGGCAACGGTTTCTCGAATTTCTAAAATCCCCGCCACAGTATTTTCTACTGCTTCTCCACCTTTGAGAGCGATCGTACTAGCATCACGGGCAACGGTTTCAGCTTCCCGCGCCGCCTCTGCTACCCGCTGAATCGAGTCAGTCATTACCTGTACAGAATTCAGCGTCACTGCCAATTCTTCTGCTTGCCGCAAAGCATCACCAGATAAGGCTCTAGCAAAGGTTTCGGAGTTGGTTGCACCTTTTGTCACATCCTTGGCTGCCACTTTTACCTGTTGGACAATATCCCGCAGGTTTTGAATTGTCAGGTTAAAGGCGTCAGCTACGGCTCCCAGTACGTCGGCTGTCACTTCAGCTTGGACTGTTAAATCTCCTCTTGCAGCTCCTTCTACATCATCCAATAGGCGAATCACCTGACGTTGCAGGTTTTCTTTGGCTTCCTCTTGTTCATCGGCTTTCCGTTGGGCTTCACTTGTCGTCGTGAAAATTACTCGCGCCATTTCATTAAAGCCAGTGGATAAATGCCCCAATTCATCTTCGGAAAACACTGTGGCTTGAGCATTCAGATTTCCTTGGCGTACAGCTTCAAACTGAGTTTGCAGATCATTGGTTGTGCGCCGAATTTGTTTGAGCGCAAGATTCCCCATGAAGCCTGCGGTGGTAAATCCGGCAATCCCAGCTGCTAGTGACATTGCCCAACCTGTGTTTCGTACTGATTCTCGTTGTTGGGGTGGCGAAAATGTGGTGGCGACAAAGCTAACTGTGGCTACAACCAGCGCCGAGACAATGCCTACACTTCCAGCAATTAACCATTGTTTCCTTTCTATGGAGGCATTCTCTAATGGTGCTAACCATCCTTGCTCGATGCTGACGTTGGGTTCTTGTTTGGAGACATCTGTTTGGCTAAAGACTGGAACTGCTTCATGTGAACCAGTCATCGAGAATAGTTCTTCTTCGCGATCGCTAGCTGCATTACTTAAAAAAGCCTCTGCGCTTTGAAGGTGGCCAGTACCACTAGTTTCTAATGGAGCAGAATGTATTGCTGGATCACTGAACTTAGAATCTCCTTCGATCAGGTCAAACCCTGGAATGTTGCCTAAATCGTCAAATTCCTCAAAGTCATCTAAAAACTCGATATTGCTCTTAGAATTTTCCCCATTTAGTATATTGTTTGAATCTTCATAAGAGCTTAAACCCTCTGAGCCAAAGGCAGACTCAAATGCTTCCATATCAAAATTTTCATCATCATCAAAGCTATTTTTATCGCTGACTTTACCTGATTTAAACTGCTTTTCTTCCAAAGGTATATTGCTGCTGAAAGATGAAGAATCATCAGACAAATCAGGCTCAAAAGCTGACTTTTCTCCCAAACCTTTTGGTTCCAACCAATTATGTGCTTCGGTTTCTGACAAATTATCTTGACTGCTGTATTCCAAGTTATTTGTTATTGACGAACCATTTCTAAGTTCTTCATCAACAATCAGTAAAGTTTCGTCTCTAAAACTAGATTTTTTATATTCTAAATTTCCAATACTAAGCTCTTGAGACTTTGATTGACTCAACAAATCAGGTAAATCATTTTCGCTATTACCAGTTTGGGAATTAGAAGATGAAGAGTTATTCTTGTCAATAGCTGAATTTTCGGGGTTAGAATTTTTCCGATTATCTGAAGATTGACTATTTACTAATGATTCTTCCAGACTATCTTCTGACATATCTTCCTGCCAAAAAGCAGGTAACTCTAATTCTGTTTTCTCCTCCCGACTGTTACTATTTGACTCTTGTTCCTGTGATTCTTCATTCAAGGCAAAAGGGTCGTCCCCAAAAGCTGTAGAAGAATCTGATATTTTTACCGATCCAATACTGTCTTCTGTGGGTATGTCAAATGGACTTTTTGAAGATATATCTTCAATGCCATTCACAGTTTCTTCATGCTCTCCAAAAAAGTTCAAATCAAGATTCTTGCTGTCAAACTCCTCACTAGCGCCCAAATTTTCTAATTCTTGTTCGCTATATGCCACTGCATCAGACATCTCTGAGGAATTTATTTGCTTTTGACTTCCTGATGTATCAATCTCCCCACTGAATGACTGTAAATATTGGTTGATATTCTCAATTCCATTATTGGCAAAACCAATAATTTCTTGCTCGTCAGTCAAGCGTAATACCTGTTGATATTCTTCTTTTGCTACATCGTACTGCTGCAAAACATAGTAGATGTGACCCCGTAACAAATGGGAATTGGGGTCATTTGGTAAATTTTGCACCACTTGGTCAACTAAAGTGGCGGCAACCTCATAATTCCTTTGAACATAGGCGGTCATCGCCTGTTGATATGTTGGCTCGTAATTATCAATACTTGCTGCCATTTCCTCCTCCAATTTCATCCTGCCCACCGCGCACTCCGTAAAATTGCCATTTGATCGAGCAGTCGTAGACACTGATTATTTTTAGCACGTAATAACCACTCTCCACGTAAAAAGGGAGCCATAGTATCTGGAACAGTTGTTGGTGGCATGAGATTCTGGACATCCAACCAGTCCATACCACCGATTTCCTCTACTGCTAAACCCACTATTGTGTCTTGCTCTTCAATGGCAATCACCGGAATTTCAGCTCTATCCGTGTTTAATGCACTTGCTTCCCCAAGAAATTGACCCAAATCAGCCACCCAAATAACTCGACCTCGTAAATTTAGAGTACCCAAAAGTAAAGGAGAAGCATTAGGAATCGGGGTGATTCTATCAGGACTTAGTTCAATTACCTCCCGGATGCCAGTTGCTTGTAGTGCAAACTCCTGATGCGAGGGAATGTAAAACCTCAAATGTAACTCACCTTCAGGACTTTCTACTTGTAATTCAGGTCGGAAATGGTCTTGACCACTGCCACTTAAAAAGTCCGGTTTGCTGACCATATTGCTTTTATCCTTATCCTCGCAGCAGTTGTTTGACTGTTCCCACCAACTCGGTTGGTTGAAACGGTTTGGCTATATAGGCGTCTGCACCCTGCTTCATGCCCCAATAGCGATCAAATTCTTCACCTTTGGAAGAACACATAACCACAGGGACATTTTGGGTTTTTGGATCGGATTTTAACCGCCGACAAACTTCGTAGCCGTTCATCCTGGGCATGACAATATCCAATACCACTAAATCGGGAGGTGCTATTTGAATTGCCTCTAATGCTTCTAATCCGTCACTAGCATGGGTCACTGTTAGTCCAGTAGCTTTCAGGAGGTCTGTAATCATCTCCCTTTGCGCGATACTGTCTTCCACAATCAGAACTGTACTCATAAATGTCTATTTACCTCCTGATGTAGACGTTCCTATTTGGAACATTCCCTGATTCCTCCGCAAGTATTAACTGTATAAATTAATTCTATGGTTTCACTATTTTCCTGGATATTGAGATTTCACTGAGTTGGCTGACTCTGTGATAACATCTTTTACCTGATCTTTTAGTAGATCAACAAATCTTGGATCTCTTTATGTGCCCCATGCCCCCTCAATTTTGGATTTGCAATAGCGTAGCGTAAAGCCTTCTCTTAACAAAAACACTCTTGCTAGCTAGCTTTTGAGTAGGAGTACGGCATACCTTCTCTTCTCCTTTGGAGACGCTGTTCGCGTTCGAGAGTCATCTAGCGTCTTTTAGATTGTTCAATCCAAAATCCAAAATATATAATCTAAAGTTCTTCTGCCCCATGACGGCAGTTGCTCTACTTGGGGAAACCCCAGACGCTCGCAGACTCGCTAACGCTCCGCTATCGCCTTTGGCGTCTCCCCTTCGTCCCAAAGGGAGAGGCTAACGTCAAGGGAGAAGACCGCACTGCCTCCCCCATGCCCAATTTTCATTGGTTGTTGATATATTTCTCTATAAGCATAAGTAACTCAGTGTCTGTAAATGGTTTTGTTAGATAATCGGTTGCCCCGACCATCCTAGCTTTGACTCGATCAATAAATCCATCTTTAACAGTAAGCATGATAATCGGTATGAGCCGAAATGCTGTTGAATGTCGCAGCATGGCGCAAACCTCGTACCCCTCCAATTCCGGCATGGTAATATCGCATAAAATTAAATCTGGTTTGAGTTGAAAAACCAGAGTGAGCGCTTCTAAGGGATTGGTAAGGGTGATCGCTTCATAACCTTGTGGTTGTAAGATGGAATTTACAGTCTCACCGATGGCGATCGCATCGTCAATACATACTATCCGCCCCCTGTGTTTTCCCTTCAATTCCCCGCTACCCGTGTGGATATCTGGTTTATTTGTCTCTGAATATACTAGTTGTAGCCAACTCTCTTGCACATATGGATATATTGCCTTAGCGACTGTCAAAATGTCTCGGTTGAGATAGCGAGCCAATTGACGCAAGGATGTTTTACCATCAGCCCAATGTTGTAGCTTATTTACGGTTGCTTCTGGTAGGGAAGATTGTAGCTGAACTTTGTCAGATAGCAATGGCAATTGTTCTGGAGACTGAATGTGTGGATACAGTTGCTTCCACTCTTGCACCTGCTTCGTAATTTTTGTCACAAAAGGAGCAATCTCGAAAGTGTTTAATTGCGGGGCAAGTGCCGCACCCTGATGGAAAATGAAGTTACCTTGGTGTAAGCTCAACAGATCAAAAAGGGTTTCATGCACCAAGCCGTGAATAATACTACCAGCGATCTTTGGGTTGATGATATTCCGCTCTAAAAGTGCCCAAAGATAGGCATACTCTGGCGCATCGGTTGATGGTAGGGAGGCAATTTGTTTGTCGGTGAGTCGCGTCTCAACTCGGTAATAACGTAAATAATCGCTAATTCTGGACAAACTACTTTCACCTTCTTGGCAATAAATAATTTGACCATTCAGGAAAAAGACGAACCAAGACTGTTGTTTGGGGCGAAAAATGCTTACTCCGTCTCCACCCAGTTTGTTGTTATGGTGAGAGCTATGAGCTTCTACCCATAGTTGCCCAGTTCGCTGTCCCAACTCAATCAATTGCAGGATACTGCAAATATCAATTTCATTTAAATTTCCCTGCATTTATCTAAAAAGTACTCCTTAAGTATTGCTGAATTCTGAATTCTGACTTCTTCTTTAAGAGGATGTTTGAAAAGTCTAATTTATTACTAGCCCTGGCGACTAGAAGTCGTGCGCCAGGTGCAACTCCTGCGGGGAGACGCGCAAGGGACAAATCGGGCATTGCTCGCCCAAGGTACTGGCTTGGCTATACAGACAAAACCCACCTCCGTGGGTTAAAAACCCTTCATTTTGTATTAGTCTACCTCCGTGGACTTCCCTACGGGAGGCTACGCTAAGGCTTGTATAGTATCGAATTCTATTCGCCTAATACTTTTCAAACATCCTCTAAGTATTAATTATGGAGTATTGCAAAGATTATTACCCTGTTCCTTGTTCTCATCCGAGAATACATTAAACTATAAACCTTTATCTTTCGTAATACACTTCGACAAAGCTAGTGTTAACACGGAAGTCATCATCACTGTCATCAGTACAAAATATAAAGACGCGACCAAGTCGCTTTTATAAGTATCCAAGACGTAACATCTCGCGTCTATAGTTTTGTCTGTCTTGTTCTCCTAAACTTCGGTTCAGTGAGAGAAGTTAACAGAATTATTTAAGGTATATCCCAAAACAAAACACAAACTTTAAGTGCATCAATAAAGGACTAACGGTGTGCTGTATTTAGCAGAAGTACAAAAACAGAAAGGTGGTTTACTCAGTGGCGGTGCTAAAACGGAACTGAAACTGCTAGCTTGTCAGCGAACTGACCAGAATTGGAGTACTGTGTCGGAAGATGTGATTGCCGCTGAGGACGCAAGCAAATTAAATGATGGTGCTTTGGTACTAGTTGAACTGAATCCGAATCGTCAAGTGCAGCGGATTCAAGAAGCAGGGCGTCCACTAGTCAATATTTTGCAGAATTTTTCCCGCCAATTGGAGAAATTTAAGCTCAAGGAAGATGAGATTGATCAGTGGAAGCAGTCGCTGACGTTTCAGGCGCAAGAGTTGAATCGCCGTGAAATGGACATGGAAGTACGCTCAGAACAGTTGCAAGAAATGGAGGATGAGGTGCAACGCCTGGAGGAGCAAAAACAGGAAGTTGACACCTCGCGCCAGGAACTTGAACGGTTGCAAGCAGAAAATCAGCGCAACCGCCAGGAATTGGAAGGCGCTTGGGAGCATTTGCATGGTGAGCAGCGTCGCCTGGAGGAGCGTCAAGCGGATTTCCAACAGGGGACGGTTTTAGATGAGGAGCAAAGTCGGGTGATGAGTGAGTTACTTGATCGCTTGTCTAGTGGTGCTGCTCCCACGGAAACAGTCAGAGAACACCTCCATCTGGCCTTTGAATTTGTCGAAAAGCAGCAAGCTACTCTAACCCCGCACTGGCAAAAACTGGAGGAGCAAAAAACAGCCATCGCTCAACAGCAAGAAGAAGTTGAGCGTTTGTCACAAACCTTTAGCGATCGCCAAAACGCATCCCAACAAGTACAAAATTCTTTAGCCCAGCAAACAGCCCAATTGCAGATAAATACAGCAGACCTTACCAGCAAGCAAGAGTATGCTCGGATAATCAAAGAGCAGTTACGAAACGCCGAAGAGTTATATCAACAGATTCACTATTTGGCTGCAACATCTGGTGATCTAGTTCTCGGCCAGCAAGCTGATGTGGAAGCTTTGGAGAAAAAGCCTTTAGAAGAACTACAAAAAATAGTGCAAGACTTGCAATATAAGTTGGAAATAGACGCTAGCTTTGTTCACGATCAAGAACAAGAACTGAAATATAAACAAGAAGCTATAGAAGAACTGCAAACTAAAATAAATCACGCATCTGACCATGACCACATCAATTTGGAACTAGAACTAACGGATGAAAAAGACCTCTATCAGATGCTAAACTCCAGTTTGGTGGGACAACGCCGCAATATGTTACAGCATCAGAAGTTTCTCAAGCAACACCAAGTTGTACTGCTACGGCGGCAAGGACATACTGTTACTGATGAAAAAGAAGGTAATAACAAAATTAATTTAGAACCGATTCTGTTACAAATTGAAACCCAGCGACAACAATATTCACAGGAAATCCAAAAGCTGGAACGTGAGATTGAGCAGATCCGTGCTGGTATTGAGCTAAATCAGGGAATGATTGACAATCAAACTCACGATTTGGATGAAATACGCCAAGAACTCAAAGCGATCGAGGAAAACTTGCTGTCCCTGCGAAAAACAACTGCCGAGTACTGGGGTCGGGTGAATCTGTATCAAGAAGCACTACAACCAATTCAGGATTCACTCGATGGATTACGGCAAAAGCTGCTCTTAATTGGAGAATCTTTGGATCAATTCCAGGAAACTGGTAATTATCAACTCCAAGCGATCAGCCAGTTGCGTCATACTCTCCAAAGTTTAATATCTCAGCCAGAATTACTAGCGTCTTAACAAGTGGGACTTAGACTAGAAGATAGAGCCTCTCAGAATACATTCCCAGTCCAGAGGCTCTTAACGAGGTGACACAAGACTTTGGGCTTATCTTAGTGCCATTCCATTTTAAAGCCTTGATAATTCGCTAAAAGCTTTGGTGAATAAAGATTTAAAATTTTGCTCCGTCAAGTTTGACAGAAGAAGGTTAGTAGTAAACAGGAGTAACCTCACGCGTACCTGAATTCCAGTAAAGTGCGCCTCTTTGAAAATAGCTAACTCGCTGCCCCGCAGAACCAACAGGTTGTTCGTCAGAAATTGGATAACCTAAGACGCTTCTTTCACGCCCCATACTTACCCATTTTGCCCGAATATCGCCATACACGGCATAAGCACCAATGCTCGGATGCCAATAGATTGATGCGTTATTCTCAAAATCATTGTATCGTCCTCCATTATCAGCAGGAAGCTCGTCGGTAATGGGATAGCCCAAGCCATTTTCCCGCCCAAATTGGTTCCACTTCACACCAATGGCTCCGTAGACAGCGTGTGCGCCCAAGTTGGGAAGCCAATAAATATAACCATTTTGGAACTCATTGTACCGTCCTCCTCTGGCAGCAGGCAGTTCATCAGTTGTAGGAGAACCAACTGGGCTTGAATAACCACCTAGACTTACCCATTTATCAAAAATAGCCCCGTAGATTGCTTGTGCGTACACTGGCTGGTTTAGCACTAACGGCATCGTTACAACTGAAATCGGAATCACTGCTAGGGTTGCAAGTGTTGATAATCCAAAACCGATTTTTTTAACTTTCATAAAACTTTCTTTGTATTCATGAGGGTGTATAGCAAACTGACAGTTAAGATTATGCTATTTTACGTATTTGCTGTCTATACATAAAAAATCAGTGTTTTAACTTATGTACTATTACCCGCAACTATACTTGCTGTCAAAACTATACCTATCAACCCTTTCGGTCTTGTTTTAAGGATTTTGTCTTTCTATTAAGAAAGTTTTTAACTCAAATCTTTGTAGTTAGGCTTCAGCCCTAACTTGTTTTTTGAGATAAAGCCCAACTACCAACTAAGTTATTATTCCATAAATAAACTAGATTCTATATGAAAAAACTCTCCTAGCTTACGCGCTTGTTCTATATTTATCTTTTCTTGTCCATTTAAAATATTATCAAGCAAATCTTCTGTCCCTAAAACCGCTATTAAATCATCTCTAGTTCTCTCAGATTCCTCTAAAATAAATAACAATATAGATACAGGATTATTCGGCTGGCTTGGCTGATAATATTCTTGTTCAAACTTTTCAATTAAAGTAATTAATAACTGATAAAGTTCGTCTTCTTCTAGGGTGCGTTCCCGGTGCATTAAATCTTCCACTATCCCTAAAGCTTGCTCATTTTCAGCTTCACTTTTTATCAGCTTGGGAAGATAAGCTGTTAATAATTCCTTGTATTTATCTGGATTAAAAGTAAGGGTCATCTTTCCAGTTCTCCTTATCGTATTCCGCATGGCTGAGGATATACTTAATATAAATTAACTGCCCTTCATAATCTATATTAACAATCAAGCGATATTTATTTCCTTTAATATTGAAAACTGTAAAATTACCAACAGCTTCAGCTTTAGGAAAAATCTGCTGTACTTCAACTAAATTTGACCATTTCGCTTTAGTGGCAACCTTATACCAATTGCTTAATATTTCCTGACAATCTACATGGGTTTCTGCATATTCTCTTAATATTCTAAAACTAATAATGTGCATCGTCACTGATAACAAAAAGACTTTAAATAACTATTTCAACCAGATCCAGTCGCCTTCTACTTGAGCGATCGCACCACCAGGAAATGGATCAGTTTGCGATCGGTTTGGTGCTAAAATTAAAGTCGTTAATTTTTCGATGTGTTCAAAACTCGCTGCGTCAGTCTGTATTTGCTGCAATACCTGACGCATCACGCGACGTTGCAACGCCAATGGTGCTTTCTGTAATACCCGACGATTTAACCGTAAGGGAAGAAGGCGAGTAAGGGAATCTTCTTCATCCCCAATGCCCCATGACATCGCCTTTTCTCGCAACTGCTGGGCAGCTTTTTCTAAATATTCCACTTCTGCAAGCAGAAGTTCTGCTGTTTGGGCTAAGGCTGATTCTACTTGGGGGTTGAAATTTTCTCGTAAATATGGTATCAACTCTTGGCGAATGCGGTTGCGGGCATATTGCAAATCTTGATTGGTGGAATCTTCCCAAATTGGTAATTTAAACTCTTGACAAAATTGCTCTGTTTGTGTGCGAGTGATTTCTAAAAGTGGACGCACTAGCATAATCCCCGTAGTTAGAGGGCGTTGCCAAGTCAGGGCTTGTAAGCCATCAGCACCAGTACCGCGAATTAAATTGTAGAGGAGAGTTTCGGCGCGATCGCTTGCGGTGTGTCCTGTAACTATATACTGATAATTATTTGCTTGAGCGATCGCACTTAAAGCTTGATAGCGCCAATCGCGTGCAGTAGCTTCACTATTTATAGGTTCGTTCGCTGTTTCTAAATAAAAGGATATACCCCAAGTTTTAGCTAAGTTTTCGACGTGATTAGCATTAGCTTGGGAGTCAGAACGCCAGCGATGATCACAGTGAGCAATACCTAAATACCATCCCCATTTGGATTGTAAATCTAAAAGTAATTTTATTAAGCATAGAGAATCCTGTCCGCCGGAAACAGCAACTAATAGCCGCTGATTACGCTCAAATAAGTGGCGCGATCGGATGGTGCGATGTATTTTTGCATGTAGAGGAGTCCATACCATTTTAGGTTTTGGATTTTGGATATTGCGAACCGTCAATATACGAAGATGTTAATAGATTTTGCACCTTTGGATGATAATCTTTGTATGCTCAAGTACTTGGAATCATAATCATACTCATCCGGTTGTTTTAAATGACGCTCCCAAGGCTTCGGTAGATAGCAAGTAAGCTCCTTTGCCGCCCATGACTGTTTATACATTAGGCTTATCCGTTCATTCTCTTTTTTTCGCGATGGTGTCAAGTATAAAAACTTTATTTACATTAACCAGTTCTACAAAGATAATAATTTTAATGAAGCCAGATACACTAGAAAAAGTTTTAGCCACTCTCACAGCAGATAACTTCGGTGCGATAGAGGCTAGCATTTATTTTGCTAAGTTTGATAAGAACGTTCGTTTAGTTGCGGACAAACAGTTAGATGCTTATGACAAGCGATGTATTGAAACCTTCTTCGCTTGGAGGGAAACCCTATTTACTAAATTACAACAAGCGAGTTTTGAATATTACCAAGCTCATTTGGATAGTATTGGAGAACAAGTTGAGATCACCTCAGCAGAAATCTGGAACCATTGTCAGCCAATGAACATCCATTTTAAATCTTCCCAACAAGATCCATTTAGTACTTTTATCGATGTCGAACTCGAATGTGATTGGGAGATAGAACACGGTATGCAATGGCTAGTTAAAAATACTGATGAACTTATTTTTGCTGGTCCCTACAACGGTCATGCAGATCCAGATCGCAAACTCGACGTAAGTTGGTGGAACTTTGCCTGAGTTGCACCTGAAGACTTATTTTATCTATTATGCAATTAAAATAATTCGTAATTGATAATTCGTAATTCCTAATTTAATTATCAATTACAGATTATTCTAGTTTTCTACTTGTTTGAGCTTTTGAAAAATCTCATCAAGTGGTGATTCTGATTCATCAGGACAAAATTCTAAAGCAAGTCTAACTTTTCCTTTTTTCCATCCCTGAGTACTAAATTGCAAAACTTCACAATTTAATCCTTGGGTATACAAATTTACTTCATCTGTTTCCTCTGCTCCAATATATTCCTTAATTGCGGTAATCAAATCACGGACTTTAAAAGTTTTAGCAATATCTAACTTATTAAAAGTGTCTGGTTCTATAGATACAACTTCATCGTGATTCAGTCTCTCAAATCCATCTTCCATAAAAATGTCCTATCACTAAATCTATACTTTCCAGTGATATAACAGTTCATCCGAAATAATTCCCAAGAGATAATAGTAAATTTCAATCTGCTCCTTTCTCCCTCTCCGCCACCGGAGAGGGGTTAGGAGTGAGGTTATTAAAAAAACCAACCGTAAGAATGCAAACCTTTACCCAAAAGATTCACACCGAGATAGCAAACCCAGACAACAACAAAGCCGGTGGCGGCTAAAATTGCGGGACGGCGTCCTTGCCAACCGCGAGTGATTCGGGCGTGGAGGTAGGCGGCGAACACTAACCAGGTGATTAATGCCCAAGTTTCTTTGGGGTCCCAACTCCAGTAGGAACCCCAAGCTTCGTTAGCCCAAACGCCACCGGCAATGATACCAATTGTCAGTAGGGGAAATCCTAGTCCGATGATGCGATAGCTAATGTTGTCGAGGGTTTCGGCAAGGCTAAGGCGCTGGGGTGAAAGGGGTTCGGCAGATGCTACAGTTTGAGGCTCAGAGGTAGTTACTAAATTCAAAACAGCGGTGTTAGCGTTACCGTTGCCGTTGCTACTACTTTCAAAACGAGCAAAGCCGTTATTTTCGACAGGGGGTGCTGGTGGTTGAGAAATTAGTTCAGATGCCTTGTGTAAGCGGTAGCCGTTGCTGCGATAGCCACCAGTACCTACAGAACTACCTTGTAATTGGATGTTTTGACCGCGAGTGACCACTAAAAAAGCGATCGCTAATAACGCACCCACCATCAAAGCAGAATAACTCAACATCATGACGCTGACATGCATCATCAGCCAATTTGACTTCAAGGCAGGTACTAGGGGTTCTGACGTTTGCATCTGGGATGGTAATGTCATGGTAGCAAAAGCAGCGATCGCCATTGCCACAGGAGCTGTAACAACTCCTACTAAGCGGCTACGGCTACTACTTTCGGCAATTAGATGGACGGTGGTAATTCCCCAAGTTAAGAAAAATAGAGATTCATATAAATTACTTAAGGGAAAGTAACCAGCTTCTATCCATCGTGCCCCTAGTAGAGTCGCCATGCACAAATTAGCGATCGCCATCCCAGCTGTCCCCAAAGCGGCTAGATAAGGCAGATTCGGAAAAGCCGCTCCTCCCCAATACACCAGCATTGTCAGGAATAATATGGCAAAGGAAGCATTGTCCAGCCAATTCTGGAGTACAACCAGATTCATAAAGTGTTCTCTCCGTGGATGATTTAAAATATGGATTCTGACTGTTCTGATCCTATATGCTTACAGGGTCAGGAAACAGGTGAAAGTTAGGAGTTAAGAGTTATGAGTTATGAATTAATAATTTTTAATCCTATTTCATTTTAACGTTGCTACAGATGATATTGCTCTGAGGTAAAGACACACCAGACGCGAAGATTGATGTATAGCAAGATTTTTGAGAATTGGTACAACTCTTAACTTCTAACTCCAAACTCTAAACTCCTAACTCCTACTCCCTTTCCGGTGTAAGATTACCTATTTTCTTCTTGACTTTCTTGGCGTTCTTCTCTTCTCTACGAGACGCTTTCAGTGAACGAGACGCTTCGCGTTGGCGCAGCCTCTCGCAGAGAAGGCGTCTTGGCGGTTTTTTACATCGGTATTCTTCTAGCGGGAAGGGAGTTACTCCAAAGTCCTAACTCCAAACTCCAAACTCCAAACTCCTAACTCCAAACTCCTAACTCCAAACTCCTAACTCCAAACTCCTAACTTCTAACTTTTCCAATTGCTGTTATGGAGAAGTCGTAGATGATGTAGTAGGACTAGGCAAGGCAGTCAAGTTCCTAACTTTTTTGAGTGCTATAAAAATGTCGTAACGGTTACTGCGACTGTCACTGACAGCAGATGTCATCCCAATTGAGCGCGTTGCATCTAGCAAAGTTTGTTGATTGGGAATTATAGTTGGTAAAGGGAAATTTTTCACAGTTCGTTCCACATCCAGGAAAAATTGACCATTTGTCGGATTTGGTTCTGTAGGAACTGTTTGTTGGAAGGGAAGATTGCTAGCTAGTGTGTTGTTGGGTTGGGGAACAATTTTATCAGTGATGGGAGCGCCCACTACTAGAAAGGCGACATCTCCATCTAACCAGCCGTGGGTGGCAGTTAACGTACCATAGGGTGAAACCCAGTTAACAACAGGTTGACCGGCAACTTTCCCCGGTTGGACTTGGAACTGGTATTGATTTCTCATCACTTCATCGAGCTGTTTTATGGATGCTTGAGCTGATTGGCGATTGCTTGCCTGTACCATGAACACTAAACCCGCACGAAAATCATCTGGTGAACCTTGTTTTGGAGTAGTAGGAATCACTGATAAGGAAAATTCGCCTTTCATCCAATCGAGCAAATCCTTATCTAAATCGAGATTGGTAAGAGATTTTATACTACCTCTGATCTGTTCTGGTGCGATCGGTGAGAGGGGATTTCCTTGAGATGTTAAAACATAGTCTCCCCACAACCGCTGTAAGTTACCGCCAGATAGCATCATTAAGGTTTCTGCTGGTACGCGGCTTTGCATTTTCCCAGCTTTGTTTTCCACCGCCAGCACACGTTGACTATTAGGGTTTAGCCAAGAAACGCCCTTAAAGCGAATTCCTTCTGGCTCTAAGGTCATTGTCCCCGCTAAACCTTGGTTATTTTGCAGTTGAGCCAAAACTTGAGCGGGTAAAGGGCGGTTTGGAGAAGCTGCGGCTATTTTGGCTGCTGTTGGCACATTTACGTAAAACTGGGCAAAGGGTTGGTAATTGGCAATTTTCGGAAAATTCTCAGCAAAGCCCCCTGTTGTGGCTAGGGATGTTTTATTTTTGTAGGCGTCAATTGCTCGTTCTGTGGCTTTGAGACTATCAGTTATGACTAAAAAACGCCCATCTAGTAATGTCGCTGAGAAGTTTTCTCCTGCTTGTCCCTGATTTTGTTTAATGGCAATCCCTTGATAAGTACGGTCAATCCATTTGCCTTGTTTAAGGGTTTTGGGTCGTGCCAAAATGCTTTTGGCGATTTCTGGGTTTTTCACTGGCAATACCATTACCATCGACTGCTGATCGTTAGCAGCATCTTCATTGGTGGTAACTGGTTTGGGTGCAGGTTTACTCGCTGTGTCTGGGGCCAGAAATGCGATTGTAACATCATCACCTACCCAAGGAGCGACATCTTTCTGGAAGTCGTAACCATTATTAGTTAGAAAGCGATCGCGCAATTCTACTAAATTTTTGTCCAGTTCTGCTTGGGTTTCTTTTGTGCCAAACTGCCGCAATTTCTGCCACTGCTGGGGATCTGTTGTCAGAGAAACCGCAAACAGGGCATCACCAGGAATAATATTTGCACCTAATATCAAATCGCCAGAAGACATTTGTCTTTGGGCAAACAACCAGTATGCTACACTCCCGGCACCAATCAATAACCCAGCAGCCGAGAGCGTCAGCACCAGAGACGGTTTCTTATTTTTCTTCATCGGAACAGACACAAGAGGCGGTGCCATTGAAACCTATACCTTATACTTGCAAACTCATTACTTGTTTGATTGGTTAAGTTAACCAAAAAGTTTCTTGTTATCTAGGGCAGTTAACTGCATAAATTTCTCCATCCTAGACATTGATGATATTTCCCTAATAAACCTTCCCGAGTCTTTCAAAACCTGTGTTTTTGGCTCAGTTACCATTTTTAACACGCTTTGTTGAATTTCGTAGGACGTTTCCCTAAGATTTATTCCTCAGTCGGAAGGTTTGTGCAAGTAAATCCGTTATTCCAAGCAATTTGAGAATATAACTAACTGGACAAAGCTGCAAGTCATGCTTAGATCACACTACTCTGCGTTGGCAAAGCTTGCGTTCGTTCCAGAGAAAGGAATATCAAGTACTTTGGCTACAATTTTTAATCAGCGATCGCATCTTTTGGATGGATAATGTGGTAAGCAAAGCTATGCCCTCAGGCTTATCGCTTACCTATACTTGCAACTCAAATCCAGGTAATATATCTTCTCCAGAAAGAATCCCTGGCATTTGCACAACTTCTACAGCCTTCAAAAGTCGGTAAATTTCCACTCTTGCATCTTGAGGATTAATCAGCCAACCCAAATGCAGACCATTTTTGATGTATTCCTGCATTTTCTCTTGAATCGGTGCAAGCCGATCTGTCTCCGAACGCAGTTCAATCACAAAGTCGGGTACAAGTGGCGGAAATTTTTTTCGTTGTTCTGGTGTTAAAGCTTCCCACCGCTCCAATTTTACCCAAGCAGCATCAGGAGAACGTTTTGCACCATTGGGAAGTATAAAGATAGTTGAAGAACTAAAAACTTTCCCTAATTTAGCTTGACGATTCCAATTATTCAAGTCTGTAATTAAATCTGCTTCTTGATTTCCGCTTTCTCCTCCTACTGGTGGCATAATGATTAATTCTCCGGCTGCATTCATTTCCAGGCTTAAATCACGATTGGCAATACACAATTGATAAAATTGCTCATCGGTTAAATGAGCAATCGGTTCTAGATTTAGCACAACAGTATTCATTAAACCTTTCCTCGTGTCTTTGTTGCTAACATCAGTCGGAAATTCTTGCTTGTTGGAAAATTTGTTGAGGTGTAATTTGTAGCCCTTCAAATAAGGAATCTTTTAACCTATCAGTACCGCGTTTAGTTTGAGGGAGAATATCGGGATAAAAAATAGTAATAGTTTTTGCTCTAGTATCAATAATCCAAACTCGTTGAACTTTAGCTTTTAGATAATCAGTTGCTTTTTCTGTCATTTCTGGGAAAGTTTGACCGGGGGAGATAATTTCAATGACTAATTCGGGTGCAACAGGACAAGCCTCATCTTGCAACCAATCAGCAGAAAGACGGTTATAAGAAATATATGTCAAATCTGCTACAGGAATCCAGTCTTGTTGATTTCGTGTTAGCTTAATTGCCCATTCAATTACAACCCGCCCCTTTCCTTGCGCCCATGCAGACAATAGTATAAATAACGCACCTGTTATAGAACTATAAAAAAATTTTGGTGCCATCTCATCGTTTTTGAATTTGGGAACACCTTCTCCATCAATGAGTTCGTAGATGATGTCTCCTTCGGGAAGTGCGAGAAATTCTTCGAGGGTGAGTTGGGTTTTGAGTTGAATCATGGTTGGTTTTGGGGGATGACTCTATTTTAGATTTTTACCGATCTCAAATACTTCATCTGGGATTTCCCATTTCTACTTTTGGGCGAACACTTGTGTGGGTAAATTAGTCGTAGGTCTTTTGCGATGCCGCCGCCAGTTGCTTCTCGTCTTGGCGGTAGCCTGCGGCAAGCCACTACGTGTTGACAATAAATTAAGCTTTTCGGCGATTTTTGCGTAAGTCCTGAGTTATCTAAATAGCAATCAAAACTTAAAAGTAATATTCTTTTCAGGCTTTTTACTGATTTTTTGAATTTAATTGCATAGCTCCCAAATATTTGGTTAAATAAGGCGAAAAAACTTCATAAATTAAGGTCAGTGGCTGTCCATGATGCCAAAACAAGTAGTGGCGACCCCAAAAAGGCCCAATTACATCAAAACCCGACTCTAGCGCCGATGAGTCACCGTAGTAAATTCCTCGAACATCCCGATACAACTCTGTGCGAAGACGAGCTAAACTCGCCCAAATTGGTAATGAACGATTTTGCAAATACTCATCTATATGACTGGCTTCCCACCACGAAGTGGCATAGGCTAATCGTTGACCAGAAGCAGTCCGCAGCCACACTTGTCGCCGTAGTCGCGGGCCTGGGACAGCTTGGATTAAGTCAGGGGCACTATCCAAATCCATGCCAATCAATGACATATCAATCACATCTACTTCTACAGGCTCACCTGTAAGCAATTCTAAGTGACGTGTTGGAGAGCCGTCACCCAAAAGCATTAGCTGCCAGGCAGGTGCCAGCTGAGTGTGAGGTAAACTTTGTTGAATTATTTCCTCCCCTCCTTGCCAAATCGGAGTGAGGCGATGCCAAGCTGCTGGCAGTGTTAAGTTATTTGTTGGCGTAAAAGTAATACTCAATGCTTTTTACAAAACTTCATCTATCTCTATAAAAGCATAAAAAACCAGAGCTATACCCAGATTTAAGGGTCAACAGTCTAGGGTATTTTGACCCTTGACTACTGACCCTTGACTAAATAAACAAATATGCGGATGGCGAGACTCGAACTCGCAAGGCAAAGCCACACGCACCTCAAGCGTGCGCGTATACCAATTCCGCCACATCCGCACGGGTTGTCTAAACATAGACTATAGCATAAGAAAATAATTATAGTAAGGTGATATCTAAAGTTATGTTTATCAAAATTATCAAAAATATAAATTTCCTCAAGGCGGTATCAGACTGACAGAAATCTAGCATCTGCACAAGTGATATTAAAAAGGGTAGAGCTAGTGTGTTAGGCAGGGTGCTCCCGGCGTAACCGCCTGCCGTAGGCGATGTCTACGACGGGCTACGCTTACGCAAAAGCCCAGTTTGGTAAGCTAGCCAAGACTTACAGCAGCAATGTTGTTAGTGTAGTAAGACCTGTAGAGGCAGCAAGCCTGCAATCTTAAGTTTGCTTAAAATCGGGGTGGCGAATCGACTGTGATAATTTGAAATAATGCGAAAACGTTGTTTCAAGTTGGATCAGAGAAAATGTCAATCTACTGGTAATGATATCGAAACTAAAAAATGAAGTTTGACAAAATATTAATTGCCAATCGGGGAGAAATCGCCCTTCGCATTCTCCGCGCCTGTGAAGAAATGGGGATTGCCACAGTTGCGGTTCACTCCACCGTTGACCGGAATGCTCTCCATGTCCAACTTGCTGATGAAGCGGTTTGCATTGGCGAACCTGCCAGCAGTAAAAGTTATTTGAATATTCCCAATATTATTGCTGCCGCCCTAACGCGCAATGCGACAGCCATTCATCCAGGTTATGGCTTTTTAGCAGAAAATGCCCGGTTTGCGGAAATCTGTGCCGACCATCATATTGCTTTTATCGGCCCAACTCCAGAAGCTATCAAGCTGATGGGGGATAAATCCACTGCCAAAGAAACCATGCAAAAAGCTGGAGTCCCGACAGTACCAGGTACTGAGGGGTTAGTAGAATCTGAGGAAGAAGGATTAAGATTCGCCAAGGATATCGGCTATCCAGTGATGATCAAAGCTACAGCTGGTGGTGGTGGACGGGGTATGCGCCTAGTTCGTTCTGAAGATGAATTTGTCAAACTTTTCCTGGCGGCCCAAGGGGAAGCAGGAGCAGCTTTTGGGAATTCTGGCGTTTACATAGAAAAATTTATTGAACGTCCCCGCCACATCGAATTTCAAATTTTGGCGGATAACTACGGTAATGTCATCCACTTGGGCGAACGGGATTGCTCAATTCAGCGCCGGAACCAAAAGCTACTAGAAGAAGCACCAAGTCCAGCTCTCGATCAAGGCCTGCGTGAGAAAATGGGACAAGCTGCTGTCAAAGCTGCCCAATTCATTAATTACAGTGGGGCGGGTACTATCGAGTTTCTCTTAGACAGATCTGGTAAATTCTACTTTATGGAAATGAACACCCGGATTCAAGTAGAACATCCTGTAACAGAGATGATTACTGGAATAGACTTGGTTGCCGAACAAATTCGGATTGCTCAAGGGGAAAGACTCAAGCTTACCCAAGAGCAAGTAGTCTTGCGGGGTCATGCGATCGAATGCCGGATCAACGCTGAAGACCCAGATCATGACTTTCGCCCTTCTCCTGGACGGATCAGTGGCTATCTTCCCCCTGGAGGGCCTGGTGTTCGGATTGATTCCCACGTTTACACAGATTACCAAATCCCGCCCTATTACGATTCCTTGATCGGCAAGTTGATTGTTTGGGCCCCAGACCGATCCACTGCTATTAACCGCATGAAACGCGCACTCCGGGAATGTGCCATTACTGGACTACCCACCACTATTGGGTTTCATCAAAAAATTATGGAAACTCCACAGTTTTTGCAGGGTAATGTCTATACAAATTTTGTGCAAGAAATGAACGGTTAAGGGAGTGGAAAGTGGAAAGTGGGAAGTAGGGGGAGCAGGGGAGCAGGGGGAGCAGGGGGGAAATAACCAATGCCCTATGCCCTATGCCTCCTCAATTTTGGATTTGCGTTAGCGAGTCAGACGCTACGCACAGTTGCTCTAAGCGTACCCCTTCGGGGAAGCAAGCTACGCGTAGCGTCTCTAAGAGTTGCCATGCCGTTGGCGCAGCCTCTCCAAGAGTTGGCTTTATGCTGCGCTATCAAGCGTCTTTTAGATTTTAGATGTTCAATCCAAAATCCAAAATCCAAAATCCAAAATCTAAAATTCTTCTGACCCATGCCCCATCCCTAATTCACACGAGATAGCATAGTCAGCAATCCTTGCTGACCTAGCAGGATTTCTCGCAGCAGGCTGAAGATACCAACCCAAATAATAGGTGTAATGTCCACCCCGCCTATAGGTTGGACTAGCTTTCGCAATGGCACTAAAAATGGTTCAGTAGGCCAAGCTATTAAATTAAAGGGCAAACGATTCAGATCCACTTGCGGATACCAAGTGAGAATGATCCGGAATATAAATAAAAATGTCATCAGCCCTAACACAGGGCCCAAAATCCAAGCAGTCAGGTCAACACCAGTCATCGGTTTAAGCTACTATCTATCTGTAAAGAAAGAAAAAACTTAGGCAACGGTAAGCCCTTCGGCTGACGCTCCTGCGTCGCGATCGCCACAAAATTTTAAGCTTTGTAAAGCACTCTCATGATCATTTTAACCAAATGCTGTCACTTTCTTCTGAAATAGAAAAGCGAACTCGCTCACGCGGTTAACTCAACAATTGGTGAAAGCAGTTACCAAGTTTAGCAGTTCAGACTTAGAGGCTTCTCAAGAAAGTAATACACTATTAAAATTAGGATGAAGTGTGTAAAAAAAGGTTGAGAAGTATGACGCCTTCTTTAGCAAATTTTCTTTGGAGTCTGCTATGGGGTACTGCAATTGTTGTAATCCCCGTTACAGTTGGTCTAATTTTCATTAGCCAAAAAGATAAAATTCAGCGTTCATAATGCTTATGAGAGTTAATTCAACTCTCATAATCGATTGTCTCTCAGCTATCTACATTAATTGCACCAAAAGTAGCAGTTTCTGCTGCTGGTGGCAGTTGTAGATGACAGACATAGGTGTTTTTACTTTTCGGTGAACAGCTTCAGAGCTTCTTTGCCAGAGGCTTTGAAGCTTCAATATTTATCGTGCCTAACTTAGAGTAGTGATTTTAATTGTGACTCGCTAACATAGATTTGATATTGGGAAAACAGCAATGATAAATTTTGGGCTGAACTCAGCCAGTTTTCTGGCTCAGGTAAATTTTGGGGCAAATTCAGCCAGTATTCTAGGAATTTTCCTGGCTGTGGCTGGGGCAGCACTGTATTTTCTCCGCACTGTGCGTCCGGAATTGTCACGGGATCAAGATATCTTTTTTGCGGCAGTCGGCTTGCTCTGCGGCTTTATTCTCATCTTTCAAGGATGGCGGCTAGACCCAATTCTACAATTTGGTCAACTGCTTTTAGTTGGCACAACTGTATTTTTTGCAGTTGAAAGTATTCGCCTGCGGAGTATAGCTACCCAGCAAGCAAAGCGCAACACTCCGATTGTGGACGAAGATCGACCGGTTAGCGATCGCTATTCATACAATGATCGCAGAAAGTATGAAGCTGAGATGGATGCAAACTTAGATCCATTGCCTTATGAAGACGAGGAGGAGCGCCCCGTGCGTCCCCGGATTCAGGGTAGCAGGGATAAGATTTCAACTCGTGATGACTACTATCAGGAGCAACCCCCCCGTCGTACAGAACGCCGTAACAGTAGCAGTAGTGAAAGACAGGCTCCAGCTGATAAAACGCGGCGGCGGACTTCTGGGCGTCCTGTGAATCGCCCTTCTGAAAGCTCTAAAGAAGAGAATTGGGGTTCTTCATCTAGGGAAGTTGATGATTGGGAAAGTTCGGGAGGGGAAGTCAGAAAACCATCTCGCCGTAGTAATAATGGGTCTGGGCGTCCAGAAAGTCCTGAAGATGATGTCGCTCCCAGACCAAGAAGGCGTCGTCCACCCACTGACTCGGCTCCTAGAAGAGGGCGCGAAGATGATGAGGCGATCCCAACTGATTATGTACCATACAACCCAGTAGAAAAGCCAAATGAGGAGCCAGATAATTCGACCGATTTTGACGATGTTTAAAACAGTTAGCGTGGAAGTAGGTTTAGAGGCGACGGAAAACAGTTGAGGTGGAAAAATTTACGCCCATATTTTGGCTCCAAAGACCAATTCATTGGAGCCTGGTTTTTGGTTTAACAAGTTTGCTTGCATCTTGTGGTTCTAACGATATTCCCATAGGGCCTACTTCCCTCAACAGTCGCTACACCGAGGAGCAACCTGCTTTGAGTGGAAATGGGCGCTTTTTAGCGTTTGTATCTAATCGGAATGGTAATCAGCAGCTACTGGTTTTCGATTTGGAGAGGCAACTGTTTATTGGCACACCGGGGATAAACCGACAGGAGACAATTGCTGAAAGTCCTAGCTTGAGCTACACCGGGCGTTATATTGCTTATCTTACTAGTGACCAAGGTAGACCAGTGGTGGCACTTTACGATCGCGCTACACAACAGTCGCAAATCGTCACACCAACTTATCGCGGCTGGGTCAGAAAACCAAATATCAGCCCAGATGGACGTTATGTTGTCTTTGAAACCGCCACCCGTGGTCAATGGGATATTGAAGTCCTAGACCGGGGGCCAAATATTGAGTTAGATATTCCTAATGGTGCAACTGTAGGTTCACCTCCGTAGGCAGTATTTCACAAGTTCGTAGCGTTATTAAATCTTGCAAAGTTTACTAGTCGGTCACTCAATTCCTCACGGATTTATGAAATACTTTACTTAGTAACCACGTATGGAGAGGTGCGACACCTAGTTATTGAAGATAATATGAGTTTACAAAATACCGATGTCATAAAGTTTTCACTTTAGGTTGTCGTGTTCTTAAATACAAGAATTGAATTGCAGATAATTTTTTCTTGGAATCCAAACAAACAGCGATCGCACTCAACCACCTAAAACAAAACCCCACAGCTAGAGACGCGCTACGGGGTTTAATTTGCGGTTGTGGGGGAATGGGTGTTTGATTGGATGTGACGGGAATGGCACTAAAAAAACATGAAACTCTTTCTACTTAGAGCCAAAAAAACTATATTCTCCAGGGCTGTAAAAATAGTCAGCAAATAAGCCGCCTATCCTAACTGTACTTGCATCTGCGGAAACATTAGCGCTGTAAACTTGAAGGATATTACCATACTGTTGTCGTATAAAGTTGATGCGACCACTGTAGGGACAGTAAAAACCTTTTATTATAGGATCGCCAAATATACTGCCTGATATTGCTCTACAGTTGCCTGTTGCATCTTGATTTGTAATACTCAGAATTCCAGTAGAATTATTAGCATTGACACTCCAGTTTCCTACCACACTGGTTGGCCAACCATCTGCAAAAGCAGCTTGAGAAAACACGATAGGACTCAAGCCTATCAAACCCAATAATAAAGTAGGAATTAGTTTCATAAAAATTATCTCCAAAAATTAAGTCAAAGATTTTATAGACATAATATTAGATGAGGTAAACTACTTATAATTAAGTTTTGAAAAGCCTACTGAATATAGTGTTTTAACGAATTAAAATCTTTAGATAGTTATATAGTCATTTAATTTTAGTTTCTAGCGATCATACTCAACCACCAAAACAAAACCCCGTCCTATATGATGCGCTACAGGGTAAAAATTGGGATATTGGAGGAATGTTAATCGGGTGTGACGGGGTTAGAGCAGGTTAGGGTGTTTATTCCCCTTGTATTCTTTTCCTAAATTCAATTAGGGCTTGTTCCTCTGTACTAACTACAACGCGGTTAGGTTTTGCCCTCATAATTGTTAAATAATGTTGAAAAGCCTCCTCATCATCTGGATGTGTCTTTACATAAGTTCTCAGTTCGGCTTCGCTTAATTGTTGATAGTTACTCATTTGACTAATGACTAATTAGATGAAACGTATTTTTTTTATACCTGTATTTTTCTGCTTAAGTTTATTGACTGGGTGTTTTGGCTACCCTCGCATTTTGAGTTATCCCTTTGATCCGGGGGGTCGGAGTCTCAACAGTTTAGCATCAGAATTAAATCCCCAAATTTCTGGGAGATACATTGTTTTTATTACTGACCGACGCGGTAGCCAAGATGTTTATATGTTTGATACGGTGACTCGTGATTTGGTTGATTTGCCAGGTTTAAACTCCTTTGATGCGATCGCAACTCATCCTAGCGTTTCACAAGATGGTCGTTATATTGTGTTTGGTGCTAGTCGTCAGGGGCGATCGGCTATTTTTCTCTACGACCGGGAAACACGCCAATCACGGAATTTGACTAATAATCTGCAAGCGGAAGTCCGCAACCCTACAATTAGCGCTGATGGTAGCAGGATTGCTTTTGAATCGAGTAACAACGGGCAATGGGATGTTTTAGTATATGACCGTTATGGACAACCGTTAAATATCCCTCAGGAACCGCGTTGAAATAGAGTTATGAGTTAGGAGTTATGAGTTAGGAGTTAAAATTCCTCACTTTTAACTCCTCACTTCTAACTTTCGTTTTCTACTTGTTGCACAGATTCAATGAGCGATCGCACTTGTTGCGTCCCTTCTGAAGGTTCAAATGACATGGGAAACTTACCCCGGAGGATCATCCGCAAACCGAGGGGTGCAAGACTGAGTAATCCTTTTAAATCCCGAAAGTAGTTACCGACAACTTGTAAACCAAATTGACGTTCATCAATCCAACCACCTTCTTTAACTAAATCCACCAACACTTTCCGGTGACGAAGTGAGCGACTATCGCAGGCTTGTTTCTGGGTGAGAATTTCTTGTTTAATTTTGGTGATTTGTTCTAAGGGTGCAACATCCATTGGACAAACTGAATCGCAGTATAAACAACGGGTGCAACCCCATACGCCTTTAGTACCTTCGTTGTAGCTTTCTAAACGATTTTGAGTGTCGCGATCGCGGGAGTCTGCTACCATCCGGTAAGCTTTGGCAAGGGCATGGGGGCCAACAAAGTCTGGATTAACTTCACGGGCGTTACATTCAGAGTAACAAGCACCGCACATAATACAGTTGCCAGTTTGATCGAGCCGCGATCGCTCTTGTGGTGTTTGCAAAAACTCTCTTTCTGGTACTTGTCGTGCTGCCGTACTCACATAAGGAGCAACTGCCTCAAGATTATTCCAGAAACTGCTCATATCTACAACCAAATCTTTAATCACGGGCATATTGCCGAGAGGGGCGATCGTGATTTCAGCAATGGCATTTACTTTACTTTGGGATGATGGTATTTGTTGTAATCTGGCAAGTTCACTGCCAACATTTTCCTTACAAGCTAAAGCCGAACGCCCATTAATTCGCATAGCACAGCTACCACAAATGGTATTGCGGCAATTTTTGCGAAAGGCCAAAGTTCCATCTTGCTCCCACTTAATATGATTGAGGCAATCCAAGATTGTATTACCTGCTTGAGTCTCTACAAGGTAGGTTTGCACAACAGGGGAGGAATTTTGTTGCTGTCGAATGACCTTAAAAATAACTTCCATGACCACTAACCAAAATTTTAAAATTGCTTCACCAGTCTTAACAATCATGCATCAAGGCAGGTAGTTGCGAAAAGTGAGCTATACTTTTTTTGCCCTTAATTCAAATCCTGGTGTTAATAGGCTGACGATGAAAGAGCGACTGATTCTAGTTTAAGGATAACGATTAAAACTTTACTTGTAGCAGCGCTGTAGGCAAGATTTGTGTCAAATTCTGAGTTAAAACGCCAAAAATGTAATCCCAGCTTTGCATTGAATTTATCTGTTTGGGAATGTAAAGGAAAGGGGGTTTGCTTAGAAAGGGACTTAAGTTCATCTTTGACTTAGCGATCATATCCAAATTAAATGCATGTCAGGTTAGCAATACGTCTTGATGTCAACTTGAGTCAAGCAGTCCTGACTGGAAAATTCCGCCTTCGCTACGGCTTGACGGAATTTTTTGATTATATAGAAGTGTAAAAGCAGATGTTTAATATATAGTAGTGGCAATCAAGCGCTAGGCAGATGTTAAGAGATTTATTCTTCCCCTAGACAGACGTACAAAATCCTCTGACTGCTTTTGAGCTTATGGTAATAAACCGAGGAAAAATCCTCACCACTTTTAAATAAAAGTTCTTGCACTGGGAATCCCGGATGCGGGAGACTTTTAGATTTTTGCCTCCTCTCAATCAAGAAAATCTTGGATTTAACTCATTGGTCAAAACTGCTCGTCTAAATTAGATAAATTTTTATAAAAGCCATGGAGCAATACTCACGCTTGCAATAAAGGGTTAGGAAAATAGTCACTGCTTTTTCCAAGCTTTAAGTCCAGGAATTTAAATAAAAATTTACCAGCAACTTTAATTCAAAATTAAACAACTATTTTGCTATTATTAGTCCATGCTAGTATTTGATATAAAATTACGAAGTGACAAAACCAGAATCAATAGCCGTATCAGCGCGGCTACTACTGCTTTGTTGATTCGTAATGTAGAGACAAGAAAATTCACGTCTCTACTGGCAGGACAAAAGGGCGTATGCCCATAGGACTCTATTGAAATACTATGCTGTCCAAAGCTTGAGAGGACGAGTAGAGAAAACTTTACTTGCTCATTGGTCAGAAAGGCAAGCACTGAAAGTGAAAAACCTGCAATTTATTGGGTCTACGACTTATTTGTAGTAGAACCTACCCAATTTGTAAAGGTGGCTGAAAGTTACACCGCTACAGTAGCGCCAAAGGAGAAAATAGTTTTCTTTCTGATGGCGAATAATGGTTAAAAGTGCCGTAACATCGCCAAAATTAATGTCTGTGGCAACTATGGCCTCTAGTTGGTTGTGGACAACCATATATAGAAGTGCTTTTGGCTCCTATCGGTAGGAATTCACCCGTTACACTAGAGTCCTAAGTAGCTCTATGCAAATGCTAATAAAGACAAATGCTGGCATGAGACTACATCGTTTATCAGTTTGGAGAGAGTAAGGAAAATTTGAGCATAATGACTGAAACTGCAACCGCGCCATTAACCGGAAAAGCACTACTTGCTAAAGTAAAAGAACTTTCCACTTTACCACGCCGAGAAAGAGCTAAACAGTGCGGCTATTACACTGTTACTAAGAATAACCAGGTTCGTGTCAATCTTACCGATTTTTATGACGCTTTGCTATCGGCTAGAGGAATTCCTCTAAGTCCAGAAGCACCTAAAGATGGTCGGGGTCGTGAACCGACATATCGGGTTAGTGTCCATCAAAATGGTCAGATTGTGATTGGTGCTACATATACCAAAGCAATGGGCTTAAAACCTGGAGATGAGTTTGAAATTAGGCTGGGTTACAAGCATATTCACCTGATTCAACTTGGTGAAAGCGATAAAAAACTAACCTCACAAGATGTAGACTCCGACGAATCGGATGAAGATTTGGAAGAGGAAGAGTAAATTTGCTGATGGTAGGGATAAGTTTCAGGTGATGATAACTTGTCCTTACCCCAATAGCAAATTGGTAGCTCTATTGAGATAATTTTGTCACAAGTAAAAAATACGATTAGACCCCTTGCAGAAGTCACCAAAATTAGTAGAGTCTTGATTAATCAGCAAGAAATCTATAGTGCAAGAAGTCTATCGTGTTTTTTTTGTTTATTTTGATAACTTTCTTTGAGCCTTCGGTCAACGCCTTACAGACGTTTATGGAAAATGCACCAGCACTAGTTGTAGTGATGGCATTTTTTATTATCTGGATAGTTTGCTGGTTGCCAGTCGCAACAGTATCAGCAATATTGCTCAATTGGCAACCTCCCAAACCTTTGCAGCCAGAGCAAAAAATGCCATTATTGGCGTCACTCTACCTATTAGCTCCCCTGATTCTATGGGGAGTTAATTGGCTAACCAATAAATCTTTTTCGGATTATGGCTTTATTGGGAATCTTTCAACTCTTGGTTCTTTAGCACTAGGTTTCGGTTTGGGAGTGGTGAGCCTAGCGATTGTATTTAGTGGGCAATTCGGGTTAGGTTGGTGTTCTTTTGAAAAGACGGATTTCAAGTTACTACTACCCATCTTGCTACAGATTTTCTTGATAGCGTTATTAGTGGGTGGGATAGAAGAGTTAGTTTTTCGCGGTTTCCTGTTCACTGAATTAGCGCAGGATTATCCAGTTTGGGTAGCAGCAGCAATTTCTAGCTTGATTTTTGCCTTGCTACACCTGGTTTGGGAGCAACGCGAAACTGTACCCCAACTCCCTGGATTGTGGCTGATGGGAATGGTGCTAGTATTGGCACGCTTTGCCTCTAGCGGCAATTTGGGTTTAGCTTGGGGACTGCACGCGGGATGGGTATGGGCGATCGCAACTTTAGATACAGCAGGACTAATTACTTACACAGATAAAGTCTCTGACTGGTTCACAGGTAAGAACAAAAAACCCCTAGCTGGTTTGGCGGGAATTATTTGTGTACTGGGAACTGGAGTGATTATCTGGTTTTTCTCTAGGTATTTTTAATATCGCGTTAAGTAAGTGGGCAAGAATAAATTAAACTATGTTACGCAATGTAAAATGAATTAAATTGGCTGGTAGTAAGCGGCTCGATCCGCTTATTATAAACCTTTAATTATTCACGCCCACTTACTTAATGGAGCGATCAATGTCTTATCGGCCCGGGGAAGCTATGCACAATTAAGATAGAACTGGAGCATGAGTCTATGCATACAGTGATTTTAGTCTCGTTAAAGTCAGAGATGCCTTTGGCTTAACTTTGCAAGAGAGACGTAATCTGTTTCTGACTGTAGGCGGGGTGCAGCCCTCTGACCTGCTAAAGCGGTTGCTGGATGAGAACCTAATTTTAGCGACTGCCATTAACAGCTAAAAAGCTCGTTCTGAATTCTTAATCGCTCCTATTCTGTCTGAGGTAAGGCGACAGTTCAATTATCAGATCAGCTTATTTTCAGGTACAGAGTTCAATATTGATCCTGCTCAAGGACTCTCAGGTTTTTGTGACTTCATCCTCAGTGCATCTGGTGAACAGTATTTTATCAGTGCTCCAGTTGTGATAATAATTGAGCCGAAAAACGAAAATATCATTGCAGGACTGGGGCAATGTGCAGCCACAATGATTGCTGCTCAGATATTTAATCAAAGGGCAGGAAATGAGATTCCAGTCATCTATGGAGTAGTGACAACTGGAACCGCTTGGAAATTCTTAACTTTAGAAGAGAATACTGTTTGCATCGACTCAATTGAATACTATGTTAATGCCGTCGATCAGATTCTGGGAATATATATTGCAGACCTTTGAGAGTTCCTTGTCTAAAACCCTAGTTTAGATAAATGGGAAGTAGATAGGCAAAAATAAAGTAAAAATAGAGCGGCCAGGATGCCCACCCCACAAGAGATGATTAATTTTTCTGGGGTGGGTATCTTACCGGCCCGCTAGAGATTCGTTACCAATCCCTAACCTCCAAAACCAGGGATTAAACGCTTAAGAGCGCGACCAGCAACGTCGCCATAGCGCAGTTCTCCGCACAGAATCTTACCCATGATTTGGGCACCAGAGGGGCGCTTAACACCAACTTTGTAGCCAATGCCTGGAAAGCGATAGAATGCTCCAGCTAATTTTTGCGCCCAAGCCATCTCAGTACCCCATTGTTCATTAATGGCTTCGCTATATTTTTCTAAAGCATTGGTATCACCAGAAAGAGCCTCATTAATGGCTCCTGCGGCAATCAAACCGCTAAAAATTGAAGGGCGAATGCCTTCTGCTGTCATGGGATCAACTACACAAGCAGCTTCTCCAGCCAAAACTGCATTTTGAGTATGCAACTTTTGGTTGCCATCCCACAAGCAAAGAGGATAACCATACTGCTTGCTAGTTTTGATATCGACATTAAACGATCGCGCGTACTCATCTAAAATCTTTTTAAAGTCCTGAGGTTCGCCACCGATAAACGTACCGACGCCAATGGAATAACCGTCCGCCTTCGGGAAGTTCCAGATGTAACCATTTTTCACCAAGCCAAACTCAAAGTGAATTGTGGATTTATCCTTTACAGTTGCGGCAACTTCTGCTTCCAAAGCTCCTGCTAAACGACGTTTACGTTCTTTGAAGCCTAGCCATTTTGCCATTGACCCTTTGGCACCATCAGCCGCAATTAAGTAGCGACCTGTAACTGGCCCATTGGCTGTGTTAACTTGCCAATGGTCACTTTTAAATTCAATACCCGTTACTTCCGTATTATCTCGGAGTTCAGCCCCTTGCTTCTGTGCTTGCTGCACTAGGAAATGGTCAAAAATATCTCGTCGCACCATCCAGACTAGTTCTTTGGTGGCGATTTTTGCTTCCACGGGGTCGCCCAATTTCCAGGTAAAGCGAAGGGAGTCGGCTTTCACAGAAATCGCTGGGCTAAAATCAAAGTCAAACCATTGAGCGATCGCTGGAGATACACCACCGCCACAAGGTTTATATCTTGGCAGGGATTCTTTTTCCAACACTAATACTGAGCGACCTTGCTTGGCTAAATGATATGCAGCTGTTCCACCAGCTGGGCCAGCACCGACGATGATGCAGTCGTACATATGGCTGAATTTTTGCTCCTGAATCAGTTTATTTTCTATTGAGATACTTGATCAATTTTTGTTAAATGCCTAAGAAATGATAAAGGCTGAAGAATTTATCCATCATCCTTCAGCCTTTATGCTTCAGACTTTAGACTTTAAACAGTCGTGATGTCTTTTTCTTTTTCTGCCAACAGTGCGTCTATTTTGGCAGCATACTCGTTTGTGAGTTTTTGCAAGTTATCTTGTTGGTCTTTTGATTCATCTTTGGAGATTTCAGAGGCTTTCTCCTGTTTGCGAATAGCGTCTATGGCATCGCGGCGGATGTTGCGAATAGCAACACGACCCTCTTCAGCATATTTGGATGCCATTTTGACGAATTCTTTACGGCGCTCGCTCGTTAAGGGCGGAATATTCAACCGGATTACAGAACCGTCATTACTGGGTGTTAAACCCACATCTGAGAGGGAAATAGCCTTCTCAACGATGTTTAGGGTGTTGCGCTCGTAGGGTTGAATTAAGATCGTCGTAGCATCCGGCGTGCTAATATTTGCCAGTGATTTCAAGGAAGTAGGCGAACCGTAATAGTCCACTAAGACTTTATCTAATAGACTCGCATTGGCGCGACCAGTGCGAATCGAGTTAAAAGCTCGTTGAGTTGACTCAACGGTTTTTTGCATCGTACTTTCAGCTTCAGCTAATTTCACAAGAACCTCCCACAAGGGTGCCGATGGATTCTCCCAAGACTGCTCGGTGGATGTTACCTCGCACCGTTAGGTCAAATACCAGAATTGGGATATTATTTTCTTTACACAAGGCGATCGCAGTACTATCCATCACCCGCAAATCTTTGGCTAAAACGTGTGCGTAGGTGAGGCTATTGTAACGCTTGGCGTCAGGATAAATATGAGGATCAGCATCATATACTCCGTCTACTTTGGTAGCTTTAAAAATCACTTCAGCATCAATTTCTGCGGCTCTTAATGCCGCAGTGGTGTCTGTTGTAAAGAAGGGATTTCCAGAACCAGCACCAAAAATTACCACCCGTCCTTTTTCAAGATGGCGGATGGCACGACGACGGATATACGGTTCTGCTAATTCTTGCATAGCGATCGCAGTTTGCACCCGCGTCTGTACCCCTATACGTTCCAGCGAATCTTGCAGCGTCATGGCATTCATTACCGTGGCAATCATCCCTATGTAGTCAGCGGTTGCCCTGTCCATCCCCGCCGACGCCGCTTTGACGCCACGAAAAATATTGCCGCCGCCAACAACTATGGCCATTTGAACGCCAGTGGCGATCACCTCTGCTACCTCTTGTGCTATTCCTTTGACCACTTCTGGATCAATGCCATAGCCCATGTTGCCCATTAAGGCTTCACCGCTCAGTTTGAGTAAAACCCGTCGGTAATTCGTTCCCATGAAGTTACGCTTTATCAAAAAAGTTGCAATTGCCTCCAATTTAAGATAGCAGTTACAGGGACTATCTATGTCTAGTTACGCCAAATCAATGTAGTACCTATTGGTTCGGTTTGTGGTATATCTATTTCTTCACCAAGAAACAGAGAAGCGATCGCAGTTCTCAAATAATCCTCTCCCACCGATGATGGGTCTTGCGGATGATTGTCGATTTTACCTTTGTAGCGTACTATACCATTAGTATCTATTAGAAAGGCCATTGGTGTTTTTGTGGCACCAAAACTGCGGGTTACATCTTGGGTCGAGTCCCACAGATAAGGGAAATTTAACTGGTGATGCAGGGCAAAAGCTTTCATATTTTCAAAGCTTGACCTAGTGTCGTGATTACCATCACTACCATTCATCCCAATTAGTGTGAAGCCTTCTGGGGCAAATTCGGCTTGAATGTTTTTTAACCTGTCTAGATACCACTCTACATAAGGACAGTGGTTACACATGGAAATAACGCCCACTGCTCGGAACTTCTCAAGATAACGCCTGAGATGGTGTACTTGATCATCAATTCCTGGCAGTTCAAAATCAGGTGCATAGCTCCCAATGGGAGTATCGATTGTTTCTAGTATATTCATGTTGTCTGGCTCGCAGAACTAGGAACAAGAAAAATGTTGTTAAATTCAGCGTCAGTTTCCAGTTGCAAACCACCCCTTAGCCGATGCCTCATATTCGACAATCTTATAGACTCGCATTAGCTATCGTAAATTGTGAAACTACTGAATCTAGCACTGATGCTAATTCGCTCACATCTAAAAATAGCAAAAATATTACTCACATTATAGAAGTTATGATTTCTAATACTGACATAATCTAAGTTGTGAGTAAATTATCTCTATCAACAATATGAAAACTCTCTATGCTGGATAAAACTATCAGCTTGATGCTAGTGTTATCAGCCTAGTACCGCAAGGCAAAAGTCAAAATTCAAAATTCAAACGTATTATGGAATAGGCTTTTTAGGGATTTTAAATGGTTGCTCTATTTACGCCGTCGCGTACTAAAAGCTTTCATGGTGTATGTCTAAGTTATCACTACCAAGGATTTACTTTGAAAATCTAATAAATTTTATTCAAATTCAAAACAATTTTGCTTGCGCCTTGCTACTGAAAGGCTTTTACCCTTGTATTCATCAAATTTCTCATGACAACCTCAAGTTCAAAAACAGCACTTACCTCTACAAAAACCTGGATTTGGCAAGATTTCACTATCTGCTATCAAACCCAAGGAACCACTGGACCATCTGTTGTCCTCGTGCATGGATTTGGCGCTTCTTGGTGGCATTGGCAGAAAAATATTCCCGCCATAGCACAAAATTGCCGTGTTTATGCAATTGATTTGATTGGTTTTGGCGCTTCCGCAAAACCTCAACCTGGTGAAAAAATTGCCTACACATTAGAAACCTGGGGACAGCAAGTGGCAGATTTTTGCCGCGAAGTAGTGGGTGAGCCAGCTTTTTTAGTCGGAAATTCTATTGGCTGTATTGTAGCCATGCAAGCAGCAGTAAGCAACCCAGATATTGCCTTAGGAGTTGCTTTGCTCAACTGTTCTTTACGGCTGTTGCACGATCGCAAACGGGTAACTTTACCTTGGACTCGTCGTTTCGGAGCGCCTCTACTGCAACGCCTGTTATCTATCAAACCAGTTGGTGAATTCTTTTTCAATCAACTCGCCAAACCGAAAACAGTGCGGAAAATTCTACTGCAAGCCTATGCTAATGCTGAGATGGTGACAGATGAGTTGGTAGATATTCTCACTTCACCAGCAAGCGATCCGGGGGCTGGGGCTGTGTTTCTTGCTTTTACTTCTTATTCTACAGGGCCATTACCAGAAGACCTTTTACCACTATTAGCCTGTCCGGCGATTATCTTGTGGGGAACGGCTGATCCGTGGGAACCAATTAAATTAGGGAGAGAATTAGCTAACTTTCCCCAAGTAGAAAAGTTTATTCCTTTAGAAGGAGTGGGGCATTGTCCGCAGGATGAAGCGCCGGAGTTAGTCAATCCGATTTTACTCGATTGGATTTTGGAGCGATCGCGGTAATAGACAAGGGCAGAATTTTAATGTAATGGGTGCTATTGAATATATTCAAAAAGATTTATTTTTTATTGATTGAGCCGATACGAAAAATTTACTTTCTACCACTTTTTTATACGGATATGATTTCTTCGCTAATATTCCTACGAAAGTTCAAGAAAAAATTGAAGAACGATCTATTGAAGGGATTATAGAAAAACTCAATGCTATCAAGCCTATTATTGAACCTGTTCCCTTACTTGCTGATGGAATCGCAATTTCCAAAGTAGGCACCATGTAGAACAGTACCATCGAACATGATAGTATCCCAGATTACATTCATGCCACTACAGATCCAGTTGCAACGGGCAGGGCCAGCACCTCGGAAATCAGCTTTAATCAAAACGGCATGTTCAAAAGGAGTAAGTATAGCTCCACGGAACACGGCACCAATAGCATTGATATAATACAAAATACTTCCAGTCAAATCGGCATTGGTCAAATTACACCCACACAAATTGACACATTCCAAGTTAGCATCTCTGATAATCGCATTATCCAACCGGGCTTCTATCAGAGAAGCACTAAAGAGATCGGCTTTACTCAGATCGGCTCCCCTCAAATCAGCGAAACTCAAATCGGCTCCACGCAAGTTGATATCCCGCAAGACAGCACCTTTAAGGTCAATATAGTTGCGCCCATATCCTCTTTCTCTAATTACCACAGCCCCAGCGAAGTTTCGTTTACCGGAAGTGTACTTTTTCAATAACTCTTCAGTGGTAATTTCCCAAGCCATGATTTAAGATCCAATTTCTTTTCTAATCTCAAATATAGTGCTACTTTCTCTCTAAGAGGTTCACAAGGACTTTCTTATAGTTCTTGAAGTATTAGTCCAAAAACTTTTAACTACTTCTGCTTATCTTCATCTAGTGCTTTTTGGATAGCTTGGCGACAAAACTCAGGAGGGTCGTCCTTAGCCTTTACCTCTTCCTTCATTTCCTTGGTGACACGAAAGTTCAATTGTTCGGTTAACTTAATCTCCCTATCTGATGGAGCGGGTTCTAGATTCTGAGGGTTCCCTTTAGGATTAGGCATTATTGCGAAAAGTAAATATAGCTTGATTGGAACGTTAACATTCAAATAAAGTTTTAAATCGGTGGTGTTCTCACCTCGTAAATGGTTCACCACCGATACCACTTTTACAAGAGGTAACTCTATTTTATGTTTACAAGGTCAGAACTCGAAATCAAAACCACTGCTGAGTTGAGAGACTTGTGTAGGCGTTACGGACTAAAGCCTACTGGGAACGGAGGGTACAAGATCAGTTGGATTGTTACCATGATGGCATTCCCACAGATAGCACTTGCTCAACTAAGACAAGGAAGAGGGTTGAAGTCCCCAGGCTTTAGCGTTACTCAATTCCTTGAAGGGGTGGTAGATGAGATGAATTCACCCACTGATGAGCAAGCAGCACTGATCAAGCTGACGATGGAAGGTAAAGCTATGAGCTACCCTGACAGATACGACCAAGAGAGCTTGCTTAACTTGCACAAGGCTAAGATGTATCTTGAAATGGCGATCGGACTACTAATACCAGTAAATCAGTTTACGACCTTAACGCACCTAGTCCCCAGCATCCTAAGCCTGGGGATTTTTTTATGTTTATTTCTTTACGTCAAAGTTGTTGGACCACTTTTGAGACAATTAGTCAAAGAGCGATCGTGTCAATAATAAGAGTTTATTCTCAATAATTTCAAGAATAATCTCATTAGCCTTTGGTTATTGCTAAAGATTTAAGCGTCACCGATAGCCTACCCCTACAGAAAAGCAAGCTACGTATAGCGTCTCGTACACAAGGCAGTCCCTTGGGCGTTTCGTAGAGAAGGAATAAGAGTTACAAAGAGTTTTTGCGTAAGTCCTGAACAATTAGGAATGGCGCTCAAGAAGATTATTAACTAAGAACTAAGTTACTTAAAAAGAAGGCAAGGGCTGCACTACCCAAAGGAACTGTCAAATTGTCAATACCCAAAAATGAAACAGCTTCTAAAGCAGTAGCTATAACTGCCACTATCAGCGATATTGCCCAAGTTTGCCAACTGTTTCCTTGAGTTCCAACTAAAATCAAACTACTGACAACATAGCTAACGAGCATCATCGTTAGAGAGCCTTCCCAACTTTTTTCTGTACCAAAAACTTTATACTTATGTTTACCAAAGCGTTGCCCAATCAAGGCTGCTAGTCCATCTCCCCAAGTCATTATCAAAATTCCTAGTGCTGCGTATTGGGGTTGTTGCAAGTACCAGAACCAGGCAACTAAAATACCGAAACTTACGGAGTAAAAAAATGTACCTAAACTTTGGCGGCCAACGCTATTAATACCAGGAAGAATGGGCAATCGGTAGGATAATAAGGTGATTGCACTGGCTAAAATGGAAGCTGTAATCCCTACACTGGCGGGAATATCGAGCCACCAAGCGATTAAAATCACATTCCCAGTGCCAATATGAACTATCTTCCGCACGATTTCTGGCTTGTCGGCGAAGCGGTTTACCACCCATGCAATCAGGAGGATGAGTAATACCCAAATTGCAGCCGACGCAATTTGCAGCCATAAAACCGGAATTGAGGTGAAGTCAGAAAATGTAATTAACAAAGATGCAACAAATGAAAATTTTTACCTCTGTTACTAATTTATAAGATTTGGGTAACTGCAATGAAACTATTATTGATTTGGCTGATTCGGGGCTACCAAATGTTTATCTCGCCGTTGTTTCTCCCGACTTGTCGCTTTCAACCAACTTGTTCGATGTATGCCATTCAAGCCATTGAACGATTTGGAGTGTTGCGTGGTGGGTGGATGGCAACTCGGCGGATTTTGCGCTGTCATCCGTTTCATCCAGGTGGTTACGATCCAGTGCCAGAGGTGGTAGAAAAGGTAAAAGAGCAGTAGTTTAGTACAGCTTTGCGTAAAGTCGTGGTGAATTGAGGGTTGAAATTTAAACGCAGAGGGGAGGCAGCGCGTTGCGGGGGTTCCCCCCGTTGTAGCGACTACCGTCGCGCAGAGGGAAACGCAGACGGACGTAGAGAATTGTAATGACAAGAGCAGTAAATTATTAAAAGAAGTGTTCGTGGGTATAGCCATTTGGGGAGATGTCAACAGATGAGGTTGTCATCTACTTTAGGAAGGTTGAATAATTTAATTTAGACTTACCATGATTAATCCCACTGCGATTTCTATACCCGATCCACAAATTCCTACTCCTGGCCCGAGTCCGCTACCGAGTCCCAATCCGGAACCGAACCCGCTACCGAGTCCCGAACCTGTACCAGGGCCAGCGATTCCCCAACCTTTACCAGGGCCTGTACCAGAACCAGTACCTGCTCCCATTCCTCAAACAGTACCTGCTCCGATTCCCCAAACCATACCGGAACCTGTTTGAATTACCTTGGTAATGTAATCCAAAATCCCAAATCTAAAATCCAAAATGCTAAGAGCCGGAATTGTCGGACTTCCCAACGTCGGAAAATCTACTTTATTTAATGCTGTAGTTGCTAATGCCAAAGCAGAAGCAGCTAACTTCCCTTTTTGCACGATTGAACCGAATGTCGGCGTTGTCGCAGTACCGGATGAACGGTTAAATGTTCTTGCTAAGATTGCCAGTTCGGCACAAATTATCCCGGCGCGGGTGGAATTTGTAGATATTGCCGGTTTAGTTAAAGGTGCAAGTCAGGGTGAGGGACTAGGAAATCAATTCCTGTCCCACATCCGGGAAGTTGATGCGATCGTCCATGTGGTACGTTGTTTTGAAAATGACGATATTATCCACGTTGCTGGTTCTGTTGACCCAGCGCGAGATATTGAAATCATTAATATAGAACTGGGCTTATCAGATTTATCACAAATTGAGCGGCGAATTGACCGCACTCGCAAACAAGCTCGTACCAGCAAAGATGCACAATTTGAAGTCACAGTTTTAGAAAAATTAGCTGCGGCTTTAAATGAAGGTAAATCGGTGCGTCAGGTGAGCTTGAATGAAGAAGAAGCAGAAATTATTAAAGGACTGGAACTGCTCACTTATAAACCAATTATTTACGCCGCTAATGTCTCTGAGGATGAGTTGGCAACTGGTAATCATTTTGTGGAAACAGTGCGGCAAATTGCATCGACAGAAAATGCCCAAGTTGTGATTGTTTCTGCCCAAGTGGAAGCGGAATTAGTGGAATTACCAGATGAAGATAAAGCTGATTTTCTCGCGTCTTTAGGTGTGGAAGAAGGCGGTTTGAAATCATTGATTCGGGCAACTTACATGCTTCTAGGCTTACGGACATATTTTACCTGCGGCCCCAAAGAAACCCGCGCTTGGACAATTAATGCTGGAATGTCTGCACCTCAAGCTGCTGGTGTAATCCACAGTGATTTTGAGCGGGGATTTATTCGCGCCGAAACTGTCGCTTATAAAGATTTGGTGACAACTGGTTCGATGAATGCTGCGAAGGAGAAAGGGTTGGTTCGTAGTGAAGGGAAAGAGTATGTTGTGCAGGAAGGGGATGTAATGTTGTTCCGATTTAATGTGTAGGTGTAATTAATTCGGTGGCCGTTATCAATGAGATAATGGTCAACCTACACTAAATTGCGATCGCCCTCAACACATTGACAAAAATCTCGATATATGCTTGCTACTCCTTAAGGAAGTTGCTAGGCGATCGCAAATAAACCAGTAATCCTCAAAATGATGACAATATATTCTTCATTTAGAAGGAGTAATTATTGCGATTGTGTGATGAAACGCACTACTTTATTGCAATCGTAGTTATGATCTGTGGTTGAGTTTATTCAGCTTTTTTCTCTTAAGTGCCAACTGCTGAAGTCGCTCAATCTCAACTAACACATCTTCCGGTTTAGTTTCCATTTCTAAGTCAGCAAGTTCACTGTCTTCATCATTTTCAATGCCCATTTTATCTTGAATCGCATCTAGCATTTGCAATACTCGTGTAACTTCATGCTCAGTCAGGAGTGCAATTTGTAAATTTAAGTTGGCGCGATACTCACTTTCTTGACTCAGTTGGTTTTGACTAATTAACACAAATGTTGACAAAAAAATTGCTTCCAGCGATACCACCATTGTCAACAATCCGTAGGGAAATGGATCAAAGGGATGTACACCTAACTTACCAGTGTTCAAAATAATCCAAGCACCAAACCAGACAAGATGTACGTAAACAAAAACTATATGTCCTGAAAAAGAGGTAATAGCGTCGGCAATTCGGTCTTGCAAGTTTCTCTTATTAGCAGCCTTGGCCCGAAGACGGATAAGAGTGCGGATGTTGCGTTGTATAACTTTAGACAGTAATGGATTATTATCTTCATAGTCTAAGTATTCTTTTTCCTCTTCGTTCATGCTACCTGAAAGCATAATTTTATTATCCTGCTATTAATAGCATCTTGAAAAAATTAGATGAACTAGCAACTTTGCTTGGTTCAATTCAAGATGCAAGGAGTTAGGCTTGCATTATAGACTCGAACTTTGAAATCACTGTGCCAAAGCTATTGCGTTCTCATGACAATAAGGCTGACAACTAACTTCAGAATTCGTTTGAGTCAAATTATTCCTCCAATATGCAGATATCAATCGCATGATCTAGTTGGGCAAACCAGACAGTTATAAAGTGGAAGACTAACTACCAACTTTGCCAAGAGTTAGTTTGTCTCTTTCTGTTTCATGCAACAACGCCTATCGCTGTTACTTACGCATTACAGGTGATATCAGGGATAACCAAAATTTATCGGCAACGCAATAGTTTTTATTTTCATTGCCAACATGCTTAATCCGCGATCGCATGTTGGTAGAAAACCGGCTCGAATATCATACTTTCTCGAAATATTCAACGAATCAAGTCTTTTTTAAATTTTAATCCTGCTAAAATCTGCGTGTAGGTCGAAACCTTCTGCTGTTGAGCGCCTGCTAACCGATTGACTTGCTGTGCCATCAAAGGACATACTTTTCAGCTACTTCCACCCACAATGTATACATAGGAACCCAAATTTTCATCATCTGTACCAACCACTACACCGCCTTCTGCACCAGGAACAAGTTCTATACCTTCAATTTTGTGGTAATTAGAGCGGTAGAGGGGAACAAGTTGAGGATTTTGCCGCCATGTAATTTTTTGATCACGCAATCCCAGGTAACCAGCGATATACACAGCTGACTGAAATGGGCCATCATCTCCAGCATCACTTGCTGAGGTGATGTACACAATTCCTACGGGGTCTACCTTAATATCTGAAATATGACGAACATTGCCCGATGGAAACGGTACTTTCAGATTGGCAGAACCTGCGAGAGTAATTTGATATTTAGCCAAGTCAAACACTCCCCAAAAAATAGTTGCTGGTTGTTCTCCTTCACCGCGATGTCCCCAAATCGCAACTAATTTGCCGTCTATATTTTGTAATCCAAATGCTTCAAAATTATTTCCTTGAATAATTCCTGGAAGATTGAATTCCTTGAGAACCGAGATGGTCTTCTTGGCAGGCTCTAACCTGATGTAATAAGCTTTTCCAGAACTGCTTAAAGCAATAAAAGAAGATTTTGTTTTCTCTGGAACAGATGTTAAAGCTTCTAAGTCGATGGGCAATTCTGTGTTACTTGGCCAGTTCAATGGGAAATATTCAGGTTGGTTCTTACCCTTAATGCTAATGATTGCTAAACGACCTTGGTTTTTTTGTTTATTGTCATGGACAATCAGAAAATTGAGCGTATTGCTTTGCTGCTCTATCAAAGCTATACCACTGATACCGAAAGGGATACCACCGCGAACCGGACGCCAATCTTGCGCCCAAACTTGCACAGATATGACTAACAAGGCTCCCAAGACTACTAGATTGATGATTAACCTGAGAAACCTAGGCATATTGATTTAGCCAGCGTTGTGAGTATCGGTAAGAGAAGTGTGTTAACCGAGGCTCAATCATATCAAATCCAGGCAATTTGCACCCACATCAGTGAAGCAGCCTTTTGTACTTACGGCTATCAGGTTACTTAGGTAATGACTTGACTCACGATAGTACTTTCTGTAAAGAAAGCAATAATTCGTTGACAGTATAGGGCTTTGACAAAAACGTATTCACACCAATAGCGGCTACTGCATTTAGTTTCTTGTCAGACATAAGTCCACTGCTGGCAATAATTCTGACTTTGGGGTTAATTTTTTGCAGGGTACGGATGGCAGTTAAACCATCCAGCGAGGGCAGCATAATATCCATTAGTACGGCACTAATTTTGTCCCTATTTTGAGCGTATATCGCAATCGCCTCAATGCCATCACTGGCAATTATGGTTTTGTAGTTGTGAGCTTCCAGTGATGTTCTGGTAATCTCTTGAATGGCAACTTCATCATCCACAACCAAAATCAATTCTCCATGTCCTGTCTGTGGTGGCAAATCTTCGGGGCTGAGTGTTTCCATTCCCTCTACTGCTGGTAAATAAACCTTAAAGCTAGTGCCACTTCCCGGTTCGCTATACACTTTTACAAAACCTTTGTGACTTTTAATGATCCCAAGTACAGTGGAAAGTCCTAACCCTGTGCCTTGTCCTACATCTTTTGTGGTAAAGAATGGCTCGAAAATTCTATCTAATATCTCTCTAGGAATCCCAACTCCAGTATCAAAGACAGTAATCACTGTGTATGGTCCCTCTTTGGCTTCCAGGTTTATGCGGGCATAATTTTCGTCAATCAATACATTCTCGGCAGTGATACTCAAACTACCGCCATTGGCCATAGCATCGCGGGCGTTAACGCAGAGGTTCATCAGCACTTGATGCAGTTGGGTGCTATCTCCTGAAACCATCCACAAATCTTGCGGTACATCAGTGATAACTTCTATAGATTTAGGAAATGTCTCTTTAAGAATCTTGGCAAGTTCCACAATCAAATGCTTGAGTTGCAAAGTGATCCGCTTCCCTTCCACACCCCGCGCAAAGGACAGCACTTGTTTGACTAAATCAGCGCCGCGTCTAGCGTTGATTTCCAAAATCTCCAGTAGATGGCGAGTCCGTTCATCCACATTAGGAAATTTGAGTGTTAACAGTTGCGCTCCTGTCAAAATCGGTGTCAGGATATTGTTGAGGTCGTGAGCAATGCCACTAGCTAGAGTGCCAATACTTTCCAGGCGTTGAGCGCGAAACAATTGGGCTTCTAGGAGTTTTTTCTCGGTTATATCTGTGTCAACGGTGAGAATTGATTTAGGTTTCCCTTGTTCATCGCACACTAGACTCCAGCGACTAGCAACGAGGATTTCTTTGTCAGTTTTAGTAAGTTTAGTTAACTCGCCTTGCCACTTACCTTTACTAATAACTTGCAACAGAGCCGCTTCGATTTCCGGTGAAGGTTCGTCATACAAAAGCTCACTAGCATTTTTACCCCAAGCCTCTGTAGCTTCCCAGCCGAAAAGTGTTTCTGCGCCTTTGTTCCAGAAGATAATTTGATTGTTTAAATCTCGCACACAAATGGCATCTGTAGTGACATCTAGTAATGCTGCTTGTTCGCGGATTTTTTCTTCAGCCAATTTGCGTTCGCGTAGCGCAGCTTGCTGTTCGCGCAATGCAGCTTGCCGTTCGCTAATATCGATACTGGCGCAAGTCACCCCGACAACTTCTTGGGACTCATTCCGCAATGGCTCGACTGTTAAGTCATAATATCGAGTTGTATCTTTGATTGTTATTGATACTTCCTCTCGCGTTCCGATGCCAGTGGTTAACACCCCACGTTTAATGGTGATCAGACGTTGAGCATCTTCAACTGGGATGATATCCAAGTCTTGTTTGCCCAACATTTCCTCAACCGTCAATCCATAGGAGGGATTGTAAACCCAGGTGTAACGTAACTCCCTATCTTGGTTGTAAACAAAGATTGGAGAGTTTTTCAGGGCAACCCGAAATCGTTCCTCACTCTGTCGCAGTGCATTGTCTGCCCGTTGACGCTCGATCGCATAACGCATTGAGCGCACCAGCAAATCGCCAGTTACTTGCCCTTTCACCAAATAATCCTGCGCTCCTTCCTGCATTGCCCTAATTGCCAGGGTTTCATCGTCTATACCCGTCAGTACAATTATCGGAGTGGCTTTTGCATGATTGTGAGTGATCACAAAGGTTTCCAGTCCCTGGCCATCTGGCAGCGAGAGGTCTAACAGAATTACATCAAAAATCTCCTTTGCTAGGTAGTTGAGTGCTTCCGAAAGCCGCACAACGGGCATCAAATCAACTACAACTGTGGTAACTTCCTTTAATAACTCCTGTAATAAAAAGACATCACCAGGGTTATCTTCTACTAACAAAACTTTAATATTTTTACCTGCCATTTTCATTACTCCGGTGGCAGTTTTACGATCGCAAACCAAAAATTTTCTATTGATTGGACAATTTTAACGAATTGATCGAAATCTACTGGCTTAGTTATGTAACAGTTAGCATATAAATTATAAGCTTTGAGAATGTCTTCTTCAGCTTGGGAAGTGGTGAGGACGACTACAGGAATTCTTTTGAGGTTTTCATCTCCTTTAATTTCTGCTAATACCTCCCGACCATCTTTTTTAGGGAGGTTCAAATCGAGCAGTACAATATCTGGATGGGCTGCTTTGACATATTTTTCCTGTTTTCGCAAGAATGCCATTGCCTCTACACCATCTTCGACCACGTTCAAGTGAATCGAGATTTTGCTCTCTTCCAGGGCGATGCGTGTGAGTTGGGCATCGCCAGGATTGTCTTCTACTAACAAAACCTGAATAGGCATAATCGCTGTGATGGTGGTCATGATAGCTTAATATCTCTATCTGGAATTGTGAAGTAGAAAGTCGAGCCTTGACCTAGTTTCGACTCAACCCAGATTCGGCCGCCGTGGCGTTCTATAATTTTCTTACAAATTGCTAGACCAATTCCAGTACCTGGATACTTGCTTCTACCATGCAAGCGCTGAAAAATTATAAATATACGTTCTGCATACTGGGATTCCAAACCAATTGCATTATCACGCACCCAGAACAACCATTCATCTGCCGACGGGATAAGATTTAAACTTTCCCCATCTAGATTTGCATCTGGCTTCCCTACTCCGATGTGAATTCGTGGCTGCTGATTAAGGCAAAATTTGATCGCGTTGGCGATCAGGTTTTGAAATACTTGTGTCAGTTGGGTAGCATCAGCGATCACTTCAGGTAGAGGATCATTAGTGACAACTGCTTTACTATCCGCGATCGCCAGTTGAAGATTAGCGATCGCCCCCTCTAAGACAATATTACAATCAACTAACATAAAGGGCTGTCCCCGGCTGCTGACGCGGGAATAGTTCAACAGATCGTTAATTAGCGTCTGCATCCGGCGGGCCCCATCTACTGCGTAGGTGATAAACTGATCGGCATTCGCATCCAGTCTATTTTTGTATCTTTGCTCCAGTAGTTGTAAATAACTGGTTACCATCCGCAACGGCTCTTGCAAGTCATGGGAAGCCACATAGGCAAACTGTTCCAATTCTGCATTGGAACGGGCAAGTTCCTGACTTTGCTGGGTTTCTTTTTCTAATAGTTGCGCTTGAGATAAAGCAATCCCAATTTGGTTACCTAGTTGCTGTAACAACTCCGTCTCAAAGTTATTCCACTGTCGAGGTGCACTACACTGATGAGCCACTAACAAGCCCCAAATACCTTGTCTGACGAGAATCGGTACTACCAGGTTAGCTCTGACGGCAAACTGCCTAAGAAATTCTCGATGGCACGGGTGAATATCAACAGATTCAATGTCTTCAATTGCACTCACTCTTCCCTGGCGATATTTTTCTAGGTATTCTTCTTTAAAGCAAGTATCGAGCAGATTTTTTCCTAGAATTACCGGCCAACCAGGCAACACCGCCTCTTGCACCACTGTTCCCGAACCATCAGTCTCCAGTTGAAAAATAAAAACTCGGTCAGCTTGTAGTAGTTTTTGTACCTCAGTAACCGTGGTTTGGAGAATTTCATCTATTTGTAAAGATTCTCGAATTTTCAGAGTGATTTCGGCAAATAGTTGCGATCGCAGATTCTGCTGCTTTAATTCCTCTTCTACCCGCTTGCGATCTGTGATATCAGTATAGGACCCCACCATCCGCACTATATCACCCAATGCGTCCCAAAGTGCCTGTCCTCGATCTAGAATCCACTTATAGCTGCCGTCTTGGCATTGGACTCGATATTCACAAACGTAAAACGGTGTTTTCTTGGTAAAGTGGTATTGGAAAGCTTGAAGTACCCGATCTCGCTCATCGGGATGGATTCGTTTTGTCCATTCATCCCAATCATGGGAAACTTCGTGGTCTTCATAGCCGAGCATTTCCTTCCACTGAGTTGAGAAAAACACTTCATTAGTCTTCAGGTTCCAGTCCCAAATACCATCATTATTACCATGTAATGCTAATTGCCAGCGTTCTTCACTCTCTCGTAGTGCTTCTGCTGTTTTCCGCCGTTCAGTAATGTCTTGGAAATAAACAGACAAGCCGTCTTTTGCAGGATAGGCGTGGACTTGAAGCCAGCACTTCTGTGGCGGATAAAACTCCTCAAATTCCACACTCACCTGTTCTAAGATTGCTCTGTGATACTGACGATGGTATGTTGTGCCGATGATTTCTGGAAACACCTCCCAGATGTTTTTACCCAAAAGCTCATACTGGGTTTTTTGCAAGAGCCGTTCTGCTTGACCATTCATGTAGGTGAATCGCCACTTTTTATCCAGGGCAAAAAAACCATCAGTGATGCTTTCGAGCAGATTAGTGATGCGGGTTCTGGCGGCTTCAGATTGGGCGTGGGCTGCTTGCTCGTGCGCCAATAGTTTCTCGGTAATTTGAGATACTTCAGCTACATGACGCCTGAGTTCTAGTTGGTCGATTACCAGGCGACTCAGAGCTACTAGCGCCTCCACTTGTTTTTGGCTCAATTGCCGTGGAACTCGGTCAATTACACACAGGGTTCCTAGCATATCTCCCTTCGGGGTAATTAGGGGTACACCTGCATAAAATCGCACATAGGGATAGCCAGTTACTACCAGATTAGTTGCCAATTTTTCATTAGCTAGGGTATCAGGAACCACCACAACATTACGCCGCTCTTGGCAAAGGTAAGATAACCCAACACTCCGAGGCATTTCTGATACATCTAAACCGACTTTTGCCTTAAACCATTGACGGTTTTCATCAATGAAATTTACCAAGGATATGGGAGTGCTACAAATAGATGCCGCTAATTGAGCCAGATTGTCGTAGGCTTCTTCGGGTTCGGTGTCAAGAATTTGATACTGGCGGAGCGCTTCTAGCCTCGCCGCTTCTGTATCAATGTGTCCAGCTTTCATTAACTTTTATTAATAAGTCTAAATATAATATTCAGTTAGCAGCGTGGCTATCTCAAGAATAGCTTAACCTTTTTTAATAATTGTTACTCCTTTCCCCGCCTCTGGCTTTTCAGGAAAGTCTGTTTAAAATACTACATTCACATTATTGTTGAGGTTCAACATCTGCGTAATTTTGTGAGAAAAAGAGTGATATAAAACTAAAGCCAAACATCTCTGCTTTAAATGAGCAAGGAGTATTTCTATGGATTATTTTTTCCGCACTTGGTTGCAAAACAGACTTCATCGCCAGAGCTTGCTAAGTGCGAGTGTGTTAGTTTCTCTAACTTTGACCTTACCATTCTTTGTAACCAATTCAGGAATATTAAGTGCATCGGCACAGACGCAAACAGACCAAAAACGCACAGACGAGGCATTGCGTCTGTACTAAGTAGGCGAACAACAGTATAATCAAGGTCAGTTAACAGAAGCATTAGAGACATTTCAACGGGTTTTAGTTATTTATCGAGAAATTGGCGTTAGCGAAGCGGCTCCAAAAGAGCATCGCTCCCACCAAGCAAAGACCTTTAATAACATTGGGGAAGTTTATAACGATATCGGTCAGTACCCCAAAGCCCTAGAGTTATACTAGCAAGCCTTAGTGATTACCAAACAAATCGGCGACAAACAGGGGGAAGGTGCAACACTTAGAGGCATTGGGTCTGTTTACTATAACCAGCGTCAATACAAAAAAGCTTTAGAGTTTTTTGGGCAAGCTTTAGTAATTCTCCAACAAATCGGCTCCGTTCGGAGTGAATGCATAACCTTGAAAAACATTGGGGCAATCTACGCTAACTATAATCAAAATCCCAGATCCTTAAACTTGTATCGGCAAGCTTTAGGAACTTGCAAACAAATTGGCTTTAAGCTTTGATCTGATACCAATTCACAAAAACTATATTAGGACTAGCCCTTTCAAGGTGAACGTTTGTACTATCAAATAAATGATATTTTAACCCAATTTTGGTATTTTTGCTCAGTCGTAGGCGTAGTCCGCCGTAGGCATCGCTTAATTTACAGTCCAAAAAGAGAGGAGTTTAATGGATAAATTCTTTGTTCAATTCCAGCCGATGCCTAAAATGTCGTAAAAACCTTGATAGTACATATGCTCACCTTAAAAGGGCTACTGTTAAACCCCAACCAAAACGGCTGACCGCAGCTTGGCAATCACATCACTTAGATTACCCGTGTTCAGACGGTAACTCAAAGGATGGGCAATCAACCGTGCCGTGCTTTCATACAGAGTAGCAATTTCAATCAAACCATTTTCGCGCAAAGTCCGCCCTGTGGAAACCAAATCCACGATCGCCTCTGACATCCCAGTAATCGGCCCTAATTCCACTGAACCATACAACGGCACTATTTCCACGGGTAAATCCAGATTGTGGAAATATTCACGAGCGCAATTTACATACTTGGAAGCAACTCTACCATGCGGTGATAAATCTAAAGGCGATTGGTAAGAACTAGATGCTTTTACCGCCACCGACATCCGACAATGCCCAAACTGCAAATCCACCAAGTGGGCAACTTGCGGCTGCTTCTCCCGCAGCACATCGTAACCAACAATACCCAGTTGTGCTTGACCATATTCCACATAAACGGGTACATCCTGCGCCCGTACCAGCAAAGCTTTCGCTTGTCCCTTCGTGTCAGGAATTTGAAGTTGGCGATTTCCTGAATCTAAAAAAGCACTAAAGTCTAACCCGACAGATTGTAGCAGACGGATGCTATTTTTAAGTAGTTCCCCTTTTGGCAATGCAACAGTCAGCATTCTTTTTCTTAGTATCCTTGGCGTCTTAGCAGTTGAATAATATTGAGAATATCTCTATATGCTTACCACAAGCAGCATGATAATTTTATTAGTTGATGATGAAGTTGAACTAACTGAACCCTTGAGTCGCTTATTAACTCGCGAGGGTTACACTGTGGATGCCGCTTACGATGGCACAAGTGGCAGCGAACATGCACAAGTAGGCAGTTATGACCTACTAATTTTAGATTGGATGCTGCCAGGAAAAACGGGGTTAGAGATTTGTCAGCAATTGCGACGCCAAGGCAAAACCACTCCCGTGCTGTTTCTCACAGCCAAGGATACTCTAGATGACCGTGTACAAGGTTTAGATGCTGGTGCTGACGACTATTTGGTTAAACCTTTTGAACTGCGGGAGTTATTAGCCAGAGTCCGTGCTTTATTGCGTCGTTCCGGTTCCCAAACCTATGAAACCACTACTGGACGCCTAACTGTCGCTGATTTAGAACTCGATTGTGAAAATCAAGTAGCCTATCGCCAAGGACGAATAATTGAGCTATCGCAAAAAGAAAGCCAGCTGCTGCAATATTTTATGGAACATACTGGACAATTAATGACTCATGCCCAGATTATGCAAAATTTGTGGCAAGAAGAACAACCTAATAGTAATGCGATCGCGGCATTAATTCGTTTGCTGCGCCGTAAGATTGAGATAGGTAGAGAAACTGCGCTGATTCACACAGTCTACGGCAAAGGTTATCGTTTCGGTGCTTCCTCAGTGGAGTTAGTTTAGCCGCCTGTTTTAAACTCACAATGATTCGGTTAATTGGTTAGGAGAATCATTGATATTTTTCAGTCTTTGCGACTTTAATTCCTGTCGAAGTTTATTGTAGAGGGATGAATCCACAGGCATCATAATCTGTGAAATTTCCTTCCAAACACCAAGCTGATTATTTGCACCCATATCTTCCATAAGTTGCTCAGTGTAACGCAAGGTAAACGAAAAGATGCATGTCCCTCTCGCTACAACACTATGGTATTGAGTTTTCATCCAATCCATATCTGCTGCCATTTCTTGATACATTACTGACGGCGAAGGCAATAACAAGTTGCCTTTGACATACTCTAGCAGCCACCAAGCAGCAACTTCTGATGTTAACTGACTGTAGAAGCTGGTGTTATAGCCAACAAAACCCATTTGTGGAATATTAGGGTGAATCAAATAACGGTAAAGGCTAAAATTACCATCTTCATCAATTATCTGTCGGCGATATTTTTCTTCGAGAAAGGGAAGCTCTTGGCGAAATCCTGTACCAAAAATTACTATATCTGTCTGCAACTGCTGACCATTAGTTAATTCTACGCCATCAGGGATAAACTTGGCGATACTCGTTTTAATTGCCTGAATTTTACCAGAGTGTACGTACTTGAAGAAATCTGGAGGAGCTATGGTAATTTGACAGTTAGCCTGATTCATCGAATGTTCGGGCAACATTCCGCAACTATCAAGCCCAAATTGCAGGCGTAGCAGCATCTCGTTAGTGCGCCAGAAAGCCCACACAAGTGGCTTACCCAGAGTATGCAGCACTCTTTCAAGTCGTCCCATCTGACGGTAGGGGAACCAAGCTTCTGCAAAGCGGGTTAATAAAATATACTTCAGGTTTACTAAACCCAGGAAAAATCTCGGAATCTTCCATAGGGGCTGACGGAAGACGAGGGTGGATTCTTTGGCTGTGTTCGCCGCCAAAGTTGCAATGTCGCAGGCAGATTTGCCAAAACCCACTACTACTACCCTCTTACCCTCAATGATTGAGGCATCGTTAAACTCGGTAGAATGCAGTACCCGTCCTCCAGATACTACAAACTCCTCCCTACCTGGTAACGAAGGTAGCTCAGGGATGCTAAATATCCCATTGCACACTAGCACAAAGTCAAATTCGTGCTTTTCCTCTTTTGTCTCAGCCCGATTACCTTCCTTGACTGTGATGGTAACTACCCATCCTGGTCGTTCCCCAGTTTTTCGGGAAACATTGGTCACTTCCGTTTGGAAGCGAATCTTCTCAAAAACCCCAAAATTCTGGGCGTATAAATCTAGGTAATTCCGCATATCCTCTGCTGTGGGCCACTCTGGGTATGATGCAGGCATGGGATAGTCAGAAAAACTATATGTGTCGCCTGTATTCTGGGTTGTTAATCCTGGGTAACTTCGAGATTTTTCCCAAACACCACCAAGTCCTTTTTGTTTCTCGAATACAGTAACGTCGTAGCCTTCTTCGACAAAAGTTTTAGCTGTTACCAGACCACTGATTCCAGCCCCAATCACGCAAATTTTTTTGATTTCCATATTCTTTTTTAAATAAATTCTGAAATAATTTCTGCAAAGATGAATTTAAGCTACCATGATGCAACTCATGTAAACACGCACTAATTGGTTAATATAGCGCTTCTTTGGATAGCCAGATATGGGAAGGGAAACTTTGGCGCCAAGCTAAAAGTGAGGCACTAAATTTATGTCTCGTGTCGCTCAGGAGTATGCCTATGAAAGGAATTGTCCCAACGGCTTACATCCTAGTCAATTGTAAAGTTTTAACAAGCTTGTTGAATATGTACTAAAACTTATAGTACATATGAACTAAGATTTGAGCTAACAAGGTTGTATTATTGATTATTTGTAAAATGTTTATCTGGTACAGTAATAAACAGTACTTAGCACGAATATTCATTATGTATATCAATGCTTAACCAACAACTTATCAACAATCACAAGAACAAAGAGCTATGCTGGACAAGCTCATAAAGTATTTTGTCTACGAGACAAAAGGGTATATCACAAAAACACAATTAATTAAGTTTTTGTACTTGGCTGACCTTTACTCTGTTAAATGGACGGGAAAGCAGCTTACTGAACTAGACTGGTATTATTATAACTATGGACCTTGGCATGAGGACATTGATGTTGCTTTAAATAAAATGAATGGAAAAGAGATTATTCAAGAATCTCACTCTAATACAACGCTCATCAAACTTGGTGCTGAAGCGGTTAGTTCAGATGATCTGGAACTGCCTGTGAGTCTCAAGCTAGTGCTTGATAATATTAAAAGAGAGTGGGCTGGTTCAGATAAACTGAATCAGTTACTAGCTTATGTATACAGTACTGCTCCGATGCTTGAAGTTAAAGATATCCATAAACCAGATGAAAAAGTTCGGCTTAACTTACAAACGGAAAGAGAAAAATTAATAAGTGAATTAGGGTTATAAAGTGGCTGGATATAGACCTCGACAAGGTTGTATCTATTTAATAAATCCCCATAAAGTATCTCTTTGTTGCAGGTCAGGTCATAATCATATTTATGACCTAAATGAACCGGGTGAGCTAGAATGTAAGGCTATCTCCTGCACGCTGCAAATTAATTCTAGTCGCGTTTTTAGGGGAGAGCATCCTCACATTATTTGGACAAATGACCAATTTCAAGATGACTGTAACTATATACAAACTTTTACGCTTATTCCATTAACTTCAAAAGAAACATATAAAGGTTTACCAACAGTATATCCAATTAACAGTACAAGTAAAAATGGTCTTGTTCAGAAATCCTTTGCCTTAGTGCATCAGATATGTACTGTTGATGCTAATTGCTTTAAAGACTCAGCAGGAAATTGGTTAAACCGAATTGGACAACTAGAACCACCAGACAGAGAGGGTATAGAAAAACGTTTAAAGTATTTGTTAAAAATCACAGAAAACCCTAGTGATGACTGGTTCGCTAAAAATACATCCCCAGAACTTTTACAAAAAGTCTTTAATTATCTACCTGAAGATATAAAACATTCTGCTTTAGAAGAATTAATAAATAATTTAGGCTCAAAGTGACAATAATTTCTCAAAGAGGATATTAATCTGTTAACAGTAACAAAGAATTAGTTAATGCACAAAATACTTAATTAAAAAGTGGGTGACGAGGGATTTGAACCCGCAACCAATAGATTAAGAGTCTACACAACTCAGCTACTACAATGCTTTAATCCAGCAAGTTGATTACTGGATAATTTCTTTGTTAGAAATTAAAATTCATGATTTTGGCGGATGGGGCCGATCGCTTTACAGACAGATTTAGGACTTAGGCACTGTACAAATTAGCCATAATATCTCTAACGGTATTTGTTCGTTTTGGGCACTTCGCATAACCCTTGACTATCGATTATCGCTTTTGTTGGGCTGGCGGTTCCCTCGTTGTCCACTCTTACCCAGGCTCTTAGTTGACATGAATACTCACCCATGTTCCATCTTCTCGCCAATTGCGAAAATAGGTGTACACAGTTTGCCGAGAAAATCTCCCGGTAGGTTACGCCAAGTGCATCCTTGACCATTGGGTTTTACCCCAATTCTCTAAAATTCTGCAACACATTCAAACCGCAAAACCCAGACCCTATCTGACTTTCTTAATTACGAATTACAAATTATGATCGCCCCGAAAGTTTCCCGAAAGCGCGATCGCAGTAATTGATTTCTGGCTGCAAAGTTAATTGCTTTTGGTAGGAATGCCATCGCAGAGAGTGCGATCGCGATCGCTCACATTGGGATTTGATTGTAAATAAACACGTAGCCTATTGCAACTGTAGACGATTAAATCATTTAGATTATTATTTAGGTACACTTTCCAGAGTATGACGGTTTTGTCAGCACTTGCAGAAGCGATGGTCTTGCCATCGGGGCTAAATGCGACGCTATAGACCCTATCGCTATGCCCCTTGAGGGTGGTGATTGATTTACCTGTAGCCGCATCCCAGAGTATGACGGTTTTGTCTAAACTTGCAGAAGCGATGGTCTTGCC
>NZ_JBALCZ010000087.1:0-210778 GCF_036917615.1 Nostoc sp. | reverse complement strand
AGTTGGAACGAGTACCAGAGAGTTTTTTCGGGTGGAGCGGGAATTCTCTTCGCTTTGAGACCTGACGGCCAACTGTCATACTACAGCTACAGCGGACTGCCAAATCTCAACAACTTTGGAAACGGCGGTGGCGAGACACTCATCTCCGGTAGTTGGAACGAGTACCAGAGAGTTTTTTCGGGTGGAGCGGGAATTCTCTTCGCTTTGAGACCTGACGGCCAACTGTCATACTACAGCTACAGCGGGCTGCCAAATCTCAACAACTTTGAAAACGGCGGTAGCGAGATACTCATCTCCGGTGGTTGGAACGAGTACAAAGATATCTTCCACAGGCAAGCAGAGTAAGTTCCGGGAGACTTTAGTTATTAGCCTCAGATTCATTCTGAGGCGGTTATTGGGAATGGTGGAAGATATCACGTAATAACCTAATCAGCATTTAGCTTCCAAATTAAAGCATGAATTAGCATACTTATTCTGGCTCCTGAGTCTCTTATTTGAGAAGAACACACATCAATCATGCCTTATACATTATTTGCTAGTAAGGTGCGATCGCTCCTTGCTTTTTATATCTCTCGTAAAAAGCTCGATAGTCCAAAATTATTCCTTGCTACGATAGTTACATCTTGGCTTTTACAATCTAAACATGAAATTTCAATGGTAAGTAATGGTAACACTTCAATTGCAGCAATTAAGTGTTCCGCCGGGACATAGAGTAATACTTCACGATGTTAGCTGGCAAGAATTTGAGGCGATTTTAGAAGAACTTGGCGACCATCGAGCCTCTCGATTAGCTTATAGCCAAGGAACTTTGGAGATGAGAATGCCATTACCGAAGCATGAGAAAGCCAAAGTCATCATTGGGGATTTAGTGAAAATTCTCCTAGAGGAGTTAGAGATTGACTGTGAAACATTTGGCTCAACCACCTTTAAACGTGAAGATATGGCTTTTGGTGTAGAGCCTGAAGACTCTTTCTACATTCAAAATCATGCTCAAATGATTGGTAAAGAGCGAATAGACTTGACGGTTGAACCGCCACCTGATTTGGCAATTGAAGTTGATATTACTTCCAAAACTCAACTCGATGCTTACGAAGCATTAGGAGTTCTTGAACTGTGGCGATATGAAGATGGCAAGCTACAAATTAATATTCTTCAGGATAACAAATACATTGAGTCTGAAATTAGTTCTACTTTTCCCAATTTGCCCATTGTTGAAGTAATTCCCCGGTTTGTCGAACAGAGCCGAACTTTAGGTAGAAGCCCAACGCTGAGAGCATTTCGTCAATGGGTAAGAAAGCAAATCAACCCAATTTAACGTAATCTCTGCTCTTTTAATAACCCCTATTCCCAAGCTGCATCAACTTCTTCAAGGGACGGAACTGCTTCACGAGTGTAGTCTATAGCCAAATCAAATCCGGCGCGTTGGCGCAGCCCGCCGTAGGCATCGCAAATATAAATTTACTTACGAATTTTACTCGACACAATTTCAATTCTATGTAATTTATACATTATTTGCTAGTAAGCTGCGATCGCTCTGGCGTTACTTTCTTCCACTAGAAATACAATAGTATCTGTTTCGGCTTCCTACCTTGCTGCTAGCTGAATGATACAGTATGAGCGTTGCTAGAAACTGATAACTATGAGCGGCGAGATTGTTGAAAAACTGAAGGAAGCTAGTACTGGTTTGTTAATGATGAGCGAGTCGGATTACCCTTTCGAGGTTGTTCAGTGGGAAGGTGCTGCACCTGCAACACAGGAGAAAATATTACAGCTAACAGGTTCTCAAGACCTGCCAGTAGAAGTAGTAGACTTGGACTATCTCTTTCGTAATTGTGCATTTGAGCAAGAGTGGCACAATGAATTACAGAAAAAAGATGTTAAAAAATTTCAAACACTTGTTCAGACGCTTAAAGATAATCTTAGTGACATCAGCGTTTATCGTATTGGACAAATAAATATTGACGCTTACATCATCGGACAAACTAAAGATGGTGACTTAGCTGGGGTAGTAACAAAACTGGTTGAAACCTAGTAAGCAGTTTGGAAATTTCTCTAAATAAAAGCCTAGCCATCTGTGCGGCTAGGCTTTCTCGTTTTTAAAATTATCCCACTTATAAATTATCAACTTGCGCTTCTATTACAGACTGAATAGATGTTGGAACTTGTGAGAGAAAATTGTATCCAGTTAGGGATTCTAATGAGTCAACGCTAACTCGATAGTTTCTCCAATCCGCTGTTCGCACCCCTTGAATGTTGGGAATATTGACACTAATGACTCTTGTGCTGGATGTCACGCCAGCAACGCCTGAACCTGGAATATCCAGTACAACAATAATTTTCCAAGTTCTATTAGGGACTTGAACCCGTCCACTAGCTATTGTATAAAATCTTCGGTTAAATCCGGTACCGCCCATCCCATATCCACCAGATATGATGTAGAGTTCTTTACCCTGTCCTACTAAAGTTCTGGCATAATCCTCTAAGTTTGCCCAAATCCCCTGATTGTTATCTGGGGCTTGAGCAATCATGTTGCTCATCAAAAAGGTGGCAAAATTATTGGTAACACTACTAGTTCTGTCAGCACTAGGTGTCATGTGACCACGATCAAAGCCACTTCCGCTAAAATCGGTAGATTGAACTTGATAGCATCCAAAAGGAAGTGTTGTATCAGCCCGAAAAGTATCTTGCCTTGGTGTGCTACCTAACCAACTACTATTCAACTGCCAAGACACCCAATTTGGTCTACCTATTCCGCAATTGTAACCAATTACATACTGTGGTTTTACTAGCAAGTAGTTATTTAGGCTGGAAGTTCCAGCGTTGCTGGGGTTGCCAAGGGTTAGGTGAACACTTACAGATGACTGGGCTGGTACGATCTGTGCCAACCCAATTATGAATAAAACTACCGCCACAAATGGCAGTAAAAACTTGAAAATCTTGATTTTTTTCATGTTTTTGTACTTTTGATTACAAAAACAGTCTCGAAGTTTTCCACTTAAATATCAAGCATTCAGTGATACAAAAATAAATATTTTTGTAATGGTAAATATGTAGTGAGACAATAGCCGTAAATCTTTGTTCGGTAAGAGTTAACAATCAATAAATCACTACTTTGGTGACGAGCGATGTCTACGACGGGCTACGCCTACGCTCAAAATTTCGCATCTCTACACCAACTTTATACATCTAATCAGCAACGCCAATCTTTTTGCTTAGAGGAAATTTAATTGATGGGATAAATCAGGGCGATCGCCTTTTCTCTGAGACATTCACACAGCAGCACATACAAACTTGAACGCCAGCAGTTAATAGACCTCTTGCAAAAGTCAAAAAATCAGGAATGTCATTCTGTTCGCGTAGCGTTTCCGCAGGCTAAGGAATGCAGTGGAGAGAAAAATATTATTAGATATTTCGCTCTACTTAACATAACAATTAAAGCATTTATGCAAGAGGTCTAATGATTAAGGTAATTGTATATATTGCCTTAATATCTAATTTTCTGGTTCCAGCGGCGGCTATTTAATTACCTTAAAATTCTCAATTGTGAGATATTTTTCTTCATCAGCTATCTGACTGTCGTAATCGATATTAATTTTGGTTGGATAGCCGAATCTAGCACTATATTCCACATTCAGGCTGAAGGCTTTACGGTTAATAGCATCTTGAATCACATTAAACAGCTTAGGAATTGTGTTGTAGCTTTGAAAGAAATCTGGATTAACTGGTTTACCTGTAGCTACAGAAGTGACGGAAGTTGTTTGACCATTACGTACTTTAATGACTACTGGGCCTCTAGCATCCTCTATACAAAAGCAACTATTGCTCAATGTATATTCATAGTTGGAAATATTTCGCTGATTCCAGAAACGGCGATTAAATTCTAATCGCTTTTCTAATCGCTTTAAATTCCAGTTATTACTCGCTGGCGATTGTGCTATCTCTATGGGAGATTTGGACATTACTGGTAGGTTCAGACCCAAAGATAGCAATAATCCGGCACTGATAATGATAGGTAAACGCATAACAATCCATTGAATACTAAAAGTATTATATCCTACATTGTAACTTCATAATGTAATATACTAAGATTTCCAACATCTGGCTAATGGCGCTTTGGGCGGGTTTCCCGACTTGTAGCGACTGCCGTCTCAACACCGAATCAAAAATTCCGGTGTGAGGCTTCTTCCTGTTTCAGGTAAAATTCTTACTGTAAAAAACAAAGTTTTTATTTCAAGTATGAATAAATCACAAAGTTGGTATATTGTCAAACATTCTGCTGGTAATTGCGAAATTGTCCCCAGCGACAAAGTTGAAGACGATAATCTAAAGATTATAGAACAGTGGGGGCCTTTTAGTTCGCAAGAAGAAGCGATCGCTCGGCGTGTCGGACTTATTAGGGCTGCAAAGTGCCAACCAGTTTAAGTTAGGAATTAGGAGTTAGAAGTACCCCTTTCAAGGTGCGTAAAAATTCTCTAAAATAAATTCCTCTATAACCTATAACCTCTGTGTTCTTTGTGGACTCTGTAGTTAAATAAATTACTTTTTAACCGCAGAGGCACAGAGGAGGGCAGTTGCGTGGGCGGGTTTACGACTTGAGCAAACTGCCCGTAGCGCAAAGAGAAAAAAGAGATTTTGTGACTCACCTTGAAAGGGCTAGCAGTTAGAAGTTATGAGTTGACAATGATCGTTTTTATTCCTAACTGCTGACTATTCACTCCTAACTTTATTCCTAACTGTTCATTTTTCTGCCGTGGGCGTGCCCTTAGTAGGAATTTTTTTACCTATGACTTCCACTGCTTTAGCAAATTGGGGGTCTGCTAAAGTAGCAAGTTTCTCACGTCCATGTAGCCACAACTCCTGCATCTGCGCTTTGGTCAAATCCACCTTCACATCTGGCTCAATGCCTTTATGATTGATATCTGTACCATTGGGAGTATAGTAATGAGCAATTGTCACTGCCAATCCTGAACCATCTTCCAGGGGACGCACCGATTGCACCAGTCCCTTACCAAAGGTTTGAGTACCAACCAAAGTAGCACGCTTATTATCCTGCAAAGCGCCTGAGAGGATTTCACTTGCACTGGCTGAACCTTTATCTACCAGCACCACCAACGGTTTATTTGTCAAGGCTCGTCCATTTGCCTCTTCCTTTTCTCCCTCTCCTTGGCGTTCAACGGTGGAGACAATCTTACCTTTATCTATCCACATCCGGGCAATATCCACACTGGAGAAGAGTAAGCCGCCGGGATTACCACGCAGATCCAGAATATATCCAGCCACCTGTTTGCTTTCTAAATTTTTGATGGCGGTTTGCATTTCTTTACCAGCATTGGCGCTGAACTGGTTCAAGCGAATGTACCCAAGGTTACCTGCTGGAGTTTGCTTCTGGGAAAACTTAACTGGATGGATTGAAATCCGCTCCCGTTTGATGTCAAACTCTTTTGTCTGACTGTCGCGCCTAATTGTTAGGCTGACTTGCGTTCCTGCTTCACCCCTAATCAAGGATACTGCCTGATTAGTATCCATCCCCTTGGTGTTTTTGCCGTTGATTTTGAGGATAACATCTTTCGCTAAAATACCAGCTTTAAAGGCTGGTGTATCTTCGATTGGCGCAATTACAACCAGTTGCTTCGTTTTTTCATCCTGACTAATCGTGATCCCAATACCTATTAGTTCTCCAGAGGTGTCCACTTGCATATTCTTGAATTCCTCTGGGTCCATAAATCGGGTGTATGGGTCTTCTAGCTTTTTGAGCATTTCCCGAATGGACTTATACGCTTCCTGCGGATTACTGTAGGACTTGCTTAAGTACTCCTTACGAACAGCCTGCCAATCTAACTGATTAAAAGTACCATCTACATATTGGCGCTGAACAATTTGCCAAACTTCATCTACCAATTCTTTGGGACTTGCTTTAAATAAAGCCTGACCTCGCGAGTGAATGCCAAGGCTAGTAACAGCGATCGTGGAGAGTGTCACTGCCGTAGCACCCAAAACAAGCCTACTTTTTGTAATCACCATAATGACAGCTGCGTCAGAGGAAAAATATATAGTCAGTATGCTCAATCTAACACAAGCTACCACTGTAAAGACCGGGCATGTATTCCTAATTAAAACAAAACACTTGACAATCACGCAACCTTAGTGGTGAGAAATACAAAGTTTTTGGGCATGGGGCATTGGGGAGCCACTGCGTTGGGGAGCCAGCGCGGTCTTGGGGGTTTCCCCCATGAGCGACTGGCGTCCGATGCCGACTTAAAGCAAGTGGCGTCATTGGTTATTCTCCTTTTTTCCCTTGCCCCCTTCATCTCCCCCTGCTTCCCCTGCTCCTCTGCCCTGTTTAAGGTTCTACCCAGCGTCCATCTGCCTTAATCAGGTTAATTAATTCCTCTACACCTTTATCTTCTGAGACTTTTTTAATTTCTTCTCTGCCACGATATAAAGAAATGTAACCAGGTGTTTTGCCAACATAACCATAGTCGGCATCTGCCATTTCTCCAGGTCCATTGACAATACAACCCATAACTGCTACATCAAGACCCGTTAAGTGTTTAGTAGCTTCCCGGACTTTGTGCAGCACTTCCTCTAGATTAAACAAAGTGCGTCCACAAGAAGGACAAGCGACGTATTCCACCATCGTTTTTCGCAATCCCAAAGCTTGGAGAATGCTGTAGCAGACGGGAATTTCTTTTTCTGGTGCTTCTGTAAGTGAGACGCGAATTGTATCGCCAATGCCATCAGCAAGTAAGGTAGCAATACCAGCCGTGGATTTAATTCGCCCGTATTCGCCATCACCGGCTTCCGTAACGCCTAAATGTAGCGGATAATCCATACCCAGTTGATCCATGCGCTTGGCAATCAGGCGATAGGCGGCTAGCATCACTGGTACTCGTGAGGCCTTCATGGAAATAACCAAATTGTGGAAATCCAAAGATTCACAGATGCGAATAAATTCTATAGCAGATTCCACCATGCCTTCTGGGGTGTCACCGTAAGTAAATAGCATCCTTTCAGCGAGGGAACCGTGATTTACCCCAATTCGCATCGATTTTCCTTGATCTCGCAAAGAAACTACCAGAGGTTCTAAGGTTTCGCGGATTTTATCGCCAATTTCGTCAAATTCCGTTTTAGTATACTCGGTTCGATTGACGTTTGGCTTTTCAAAGACATACAAGCCAGGATTAATCCGCACTTTTTCTATATGCTTGGAGACTTCCAGAGCGATTTTTAGCCCATTGTGATGGACATCAGCCACAACGGGCACGTCTTGGTAAGTTTTAATTAGTTTTTGTTTAATTTCTGCTAAAGCTTTAGCATGAGCCATACTCGGCACTGTGACACGGACAATTTCGCAGCCAATTTCGTGCAGACGACGAATAGCAGCCACGGAACCATCAATATCAAGAGTGTCTTCGTTAATCATTGACTGCACCACAACGGGGTAGCCGCCCCCAATGGTGACATCTCCCACTTTTACAGGACGGGTTTTACGCCGCTTGATAGTTGTATCAAAAGTGGGTTGATCTAGTGTGGTATTGGAAGTTGTAAGAGTCGGCAGAGTTTGCATAACCCTATCAGGTAAATTTGCTGTAGCTAAAATATCAGATTTGATAAATCTCTGTTTCCCAGATTGCCACAGCTAGTGGCTCTTTTGGTCATTAGATAGAAAAAAAATGGAGAATGAGACAGGCAACGAAATAAAGAGCAATTGAGAGGTTTTGCTTATTTGTAAAGATATGCTGCTTAAAAATTCTTCTAACTGAATAGCGATCGCTCTATTACTGAGTTATCAATATTACTATTATCATAGTAATTCTATGACCCAACCTGCAATACCTGTAATTCACTCAATTTCTGATGGTGCAGCTTTAATTACTACTGTACTCTGTGAGTATCCAATTCCTAAACATCATAGCTGTAAATTATACAAGCGAGGTCTAAACGATACTTATCTAGTGACAACCGAGAGAGAAAACTATATTTTGCGGGTTTATCGGCGTGGCTGGAGGAATAAAGAAGAAATTGATTTTGAACTGGAATTACTAGTATTTTTGCATGAGCAAAAACAGCTATTTGCATACCCTATTGCTAGAAATGACGGTATTTTTACCACAGAAATTTTAGCACCTGAAGGTGTGCGTTATGCAGTTCTATTTACCTACGCACCTGGACGCGCAGTTAATCATAATCTTGATGGTAAACAAAGTTATATCTTAGGAGAAGTGCTGGCAAATATTCATCAAGCACTAGACATATTAAAAAATAATTTTAATCGCCCTGCCTTGAACAATGAATATTTGCTCGATTGGTCAATGAAAGGAATTACATCTCTCTACCAACATCGAAAACATCACATTAATTATCTTCAACAAGAAATAGATAAAATCAAAAGCCAACTTAGATTAATTAAACTCCCTTTATCACAGCCTGAGTATGGAATTTGTGTTGGCGATGTGCATTCAGGTAATGCCCATTTTACTGAACGAAATGAACCGACTTTATTTGACTTTGATCAGTGCGGCTATGGCTGGCGTGCTTTTGATATTGGGAAGTTCTGGCAAGTAGCACTGAAGATGAACATAGATATTGCGGTTATAAATAGTTTTATTGAAGGTTATCAAACAATTCGCCAATTAAGTGAAGTTGAACTGGCAGCAATTCCTGTGTTTGTGAAAGCTGCTCATATTTGGGTTATGGGAATCAGCACAAATGTAGTTGGCGATGTTTTGCCTTATGGTTGGTTTACAGATGAGTGGTTAGATCAACAGTTGGCGATGTTGCGAAGTTTGGATGAGAACGATAACTTCGTTCAGTAGATCACAAACTTTTGGAAACTGACGCAATCATGAGGGTTTCAGGCAAAATATACTATTAAGGAAGGAAGATGAGGAGCGATCGCACATCCCACCAGCTAAATTAGACTTATCACCAAATTCTTTGACGCCCATGCTAGAAAAAACATCTATATTCCAGAAAGCCATAGAAGCAGTAGAAGCGTTAGCTCCAGCAGATCAGGCTATTCTTGTAGATATTATCCAAAAGCGCCTCAAACAACAGCGACGGGATGACTTATTAAAAGAAATCACACAAGCAGAGAGTGATTATGCTCAAGGTAATGTCCGGCGTGGTTCAGTTACAGATTTGATGGCGGAGTTAGACGAGTGAAAAATTTTGTTTGGAGTCCGACTTTTATTCGTGCTTTTAAGCGTGTAGTTGAGAAAAATCCTGAGTTACGTTCTCAAATTGAGCAAGTATTATAACAAATCGCTGAAGACCCTTTTCAAATCAGTTTACGTAGTCACAAACTAAAAGGTGATTCATCGGGTAAATACTCATGTTCAATTGATTATCGTAATCGGATTTTATTTAAATTTGTTACAAATTCTGAATCAGCAAAAGAGAAATTTTGTTGTTAACTTTAGGTTCCCACGATGACGTTTACTAAGTAAAGCATTATATTGAACTGAGGCAAGCTTAATAATTACAACATAAGTGCAGAATTATATGAATATCCAAACAACAACCCAACTACCCATTCCCACACATTTTAACCTTCAAGAAGTGGGCGAAGTTTGGCGCGTACCTTACCAAGAACGTGCCGTCGATGCGGAAATCTGGGCAAAACAACACGATATCAAACCTGCCTCTTTAGACAAAACCCGCATTTGCTTACTATTAATTGATGTTCAAAACACCTTCTGCATCCCAGGATTTGAATTATTTGTAGGTGGAAAATCTGGCACTGGGGCGGTAGATGATAATCGGCGATTGAGTGAATTTATCTATCGCAATTTGGGAGTAATCACGAAAATTGTACCCACTCTCGACACACACAAAGCAACGCAAATTTTCCATCCTATTTTTTGGGTGAATGCCGTCGGAGAACATCCTACCCCAGCAGCTACTAGCATCACTTCTAGAGATATCGAACAAGGTATCTGGAAAGTTAACCCAGCAGTTGCTGACAGTGTTACTAATGGCAATTATGAACTATTAGAAAAACATGCTTACTATTACGTTAAGCAACTAAGTCAAGACGGTAAATATCCCCTCATTATTTGGCCTTATCATTCTATGTTGGGTGGTATTGGTCATGCTTTAGTTCCATCGCTAGAAGAAGCGATATTTTTCCACTGCATTGCGCGTCAGAGTCAGACACAATTTGAAATCAAAGGCGAGAATCCCTTAACAGAAAACTATTCCATCTTACGTCCAGAAGTGTTGGAAGATTTTGAGCAACGTCCACTTGCTCAAAAGAATAGCAGTTTAATTCAGCAACTTTTAGAATTTGATGCAGTAATTATTGGTGGTCAAGCTAAAAGTCACTGTGTTGCCTGGACAATCGACGATTTATTAACAGAAATTAAACAGGTAGATGCTGCCCTTGCTAAAAAAGTTTATCTGCTAGAAGATTGCACTTCTCCTGTTGTTGTTCCCGGTGTTGTGGACTACACAGAACAGGCAGATGCGGCGTTTGCAAGATTTGCAGAAGCAGGAATGCACATCATAAAATCTAGCGAACCCATAGCATCCTTTTTTTAACGCAAAGGATCGCAAAAGTTCCATAGAGGAACACAAAGATTTCCTTTGCTATCCTTTGCGCTTTCCTCTGTGTCCCTACTCTACGGAAAGGCGAAGCACGTATACGTTTCAAAACAAGCTTCATTTCTTCAAATAACCCTTGGGATCTTGGGCTACCCAACCCAGAGATGAGCTAGAACGCATTTCAAAATGGAGATGGGGTTGACTGGAACTTGGTTTTCCACTAGTGCCTACCGTTCCCAGTAAGTCTCCTTTTTTCACTTGCTGACCGACAGTAACTTTGATATTGTCAAGTTGGGCGTAGCGACTTTGGAGTCCGCCACTGTGGTTAATAATGACCAACTTGCCATAGGAACCTTGGTCGTTGGCAAAGGCTACAGTTCCAGGTGCGATCGCTAGCACATTAGTACCCACTGCTGCTAATAAATCAACACCACTATGAAAGAAAACTTCACTTGTAGCAGGATTAATTTGCCAGCCGTAAGGTAATGCTACAGTTGCTACTTGTGCCAAGGGATATCCAGACAGGGATGCACGCTTTGGCATTCCTGTATCAGTAGGTAAAGGGGACTTAGTTACAACACCATTAGGCGACCAATTTACCCCCGGAACAAACACGATTCTGGGGTCTTGTTGGCAGCCATTCACCTCAAAAAGGCTATCAGCACGAACTTTGTATTTTGCCGCCACTTGTCGCCAAGTTTCACCGCGAGGCACTTCGACTACAACCCCATTGTAGGGAGGAATTTGAAGTACACTACCAACGGCAGCGTAGGTGTCGCCCGCCGCAGGCATCGCACCGTTCTGCAAAGCTGGATTCATGCCGATAATAGTTGTAGGTATGAGATTGTAGCGCTGCGCTATGCTTTCCAAAGTTTCGCCACGAACAACTTTATGGCGTTGGAAGCGAGATAAAGCTGGAGTTGGGCAACCACCCACAGCAGCGTTGGCACTATTGGTGTTTAGTAGTATGGATACTAGACCCAAGGCGCTAATTAAGCTACAGAGAAACAGTTGACGAAAAGGTAAAGTCATGTATCCACGTCAAGAGCGCATTAACTTTAGATTTTAAATGGGAAGACTGGGGAGTGGGGGGATCAGGGAGCAGGGGAGGCAGGGGAAGAAGAACTATTGATTATTAACCAATGCCCAATGCCTAATTCCTCATAAATTGATCTGTCCACTTGCCGTTAGCTTGACTACACTTAGAAATTAGCAACTGCATTGCTGTCCTTGAGCAAAACGATTATGAAGTTATCCTTAAAGCAACTGGCGGTTTATGTGTTTTTACTGGTGATCGGCGGTGGTGCAGGTTTGTTTGGCAGTCTCTATCTCCTGCCACAAAATCGTTCGTTCCAACAGTTAAGAAATGTAACAATGGCTTTGCCTCCAGAATCCGTAGTTCCAAATGCTTCTAACGGAGCGATTGGGGCTACTGGGGGTAATAATGTGAATTTTATTGCGACGGCAGTGCAAAAAGTTGGCCCGGCTGTGGTGCGAATTAATGCAACTCGCAAAGTCGCCAATCCTATCTCTGACGCATTGAAAAATCCCCTCTTGCGGCGATTCTTTGGAGAGGATGAGCAACCAATTCCCCAAGAACGGATTGAGCGCGGTACAGGATCGGGATTTATTTTGAGCGAAGATGGAGAATTGCTCACCAATGCTCATGTAGTAGCAGATACAGATACAGTACAAGTCACCCTTAAGGATGGTCGGAGTTTAGAGGGGAAGGTGGTAGGAGCTGATTCTGTGACAGATGTGGCAGTGGTGAAAATAAAAGCGAATCATTTACCAACTGTGAAACTGGGCAATTCCCAAAACTTAATACCAGGAGAATGGGCGATCGCTATTGGCAATCCTCTGGGTTTAGATAATACTGTCACTATTGGTATCATCAGCGCTACGGATCGCACCAGCACTCAAGTTGGTGTCCCAGATAAGCGAGTCAGCTTTCTCCAAACTGATGCCGCAATTAACCCAGGTAATTCCGGTGGCCCCTTGTTAAACGCCCAAGGCGAAGTGATTGGTATTAACACTGCCATCCGCGCTGATGCTCAAGGACTTGGTTTCGCCATCCCTATTGAAACCGCTGCCCGCGTCGCCAATGAACTTTTTACCAAAGGGCATGCGGAACATCCCTTTTTGGGTATTGAAATGGCAGACCTTTCTCCCATCAGAAAACAGCAGATTAATCAAGAAAATCAGCTCAACATTCAGCAGGAAGCTGGGATTGTGATTCAAGAAGTCACAGATGATTCCCCAGCCAAGCGTGCAGGACTGCTTCCTGGAGACGTGATTCAAAAAGTTAACGGTAAACCAGTCAAAACCTCAGCCCAAGTTCAGAAGCTGGTAGAGTCCAGCCATGTTGGGGACATTTTACCGATTGAAGTCAACCGCAGCGGTAAAATTCAAACCTTCAAAGTACAATCAGGAGCTTATCCTGAAAGGAAGTAGTCAATAGTCAATAGTCCTAGAATCTTTGACTACTGACTATTGATTATTGACCATTAGACAAATGCTCCAACTGCATTCTTTGTTCCATCTGGCGCAGAAAATACCCCGTCATCATGGCTGACGCTAGAAGCCCAGCTAAGTTCTCCCGATCTGTTGTAATTTGCACGTTAAAATTTTCAGCCGGGAGCATTCCCACTAGCCCTTGGACATTTTGCGAGATGATTTGTCTAATTTCGGGGCTGGCGGACTGAGCGACCCTCGCTAAAACATCAGGAGACTGATGCTGTAGATATTTGAGTAACTGATTGGGGTATTCCTCAGAGTGATCCGAAAGAAGTTGATTAGGGTGTTCCTCAGAGTTGTCATTCAAAAAGTCAGGATTAAACACCATTGGCAGTTTTATTTAGCTTAATTGCTAACTCTACTCTAAACCATAGTACAAGGGTAGCGCATTCACCACGGGTATAAGCCGTCAAGAACAGAGGGGATTGGGCATGGTTATTCTCCCTTGTTTGTCTTGTCTCTCTTGTCCCTACTCCCCAATCCCTAGTCCCTACCCCTTTTCTATCACTCTCATCAAATAAAAATCAGAAACCTTTATTTTTAAGAGGATTTGATGAATCTTAGGTGTAGGTTGGGTTAAGGCAATGCGTTACCAACAAAACCAGCGATTATTGGTGTTGGGTTTCGTTGCTCAAACGCCACTTGCTTCTCCTAAGGAGACGCTACGCGTAGCTTGCTCCTCCGTAGGAGTACAAGTCGGGAAACCGTAAGGGCGCAGTGGCTCCCCAACCTACAAATATTTTTATTTTTTCAGAGTAATAAAAGAGCGCTACTCCCTACTCCCCAGTCCCTTTAGTTCTAGTTCTAGTTCTAGTTGTTCTTCCTTTTGGCTGGTGGAAAGTATTTGCGGGAGTTGTTCGATTTGGAAATACTGATGAAATTTTGGGGTTACTTGGAGTGAGTAGGAGCGAGAATCGTTGTCTCGGCGCTTGCGGATGAAACCAAGTTCGACAAGTTCTGGAACGTGCTGATATACTCCTGAACCGCGAAGGTTAATCAAATCGCTCTGGAGTATGGGACTATTGAGGGCGATCGCGGCCAAAGTCCGCAATGCACCTACACCCAATTCTACTGGTATCATAGTTTGCACCAAATCATGAAAGTCAGACCGTAGTTGCAAACTGTAACCATCTGGGGTTTCTATTACCTCTAGGGCGCTATCTCGGTGGGCATAGTTGTCCATCAGTTCAATTATGCCTTCTTTGACAGTGGCGCGATCGCACGCGGCATACTCGGCGATTTCGCCGAGCGACAAGGGTTTACCTTTTAAATAGAGAATTGCTTCTATCTTCGTCGCTGTGGCTGTAATCATTTAGTCATTAGTCATTGGTCACTAGTCATTGGTCATTAGCAGATGATAATTAACAATCAATAAGTGTGTGACATTATATCCTAAATTGTCAAAATATTTTTTGACAGTCTCAAATTGGGGGATTAGCATTGGGGATTGGTTATCCCCCTGCTTAAGAACAGCCTGTTCATTTTCCTCAAAGGCCTCTACTTGTGAGAATAAATTCTGCGATCGCTAAATCTTGTGGAGTAGTCACTTTTAAATTTGTCTCCTCTCCCTCGACAATTCGCACTTTCTGGCCGCATCTTTCAAATAAAGCGGCGTCGTCAGTTACTTCCCAACCTTGACGGACACCTTCAGCATGGCACTGTTTCAACAACTTTACATCAAATCCTTGGGGAGTTTGTGCCGCCCACAGTTGTCGTCTGTCGGGTGTTTTTTGAATTATGCCTTGTTCATCGACAACTTTGATCGTGTCTTTGACGGGTACACCAGCAATTAAACCGGGACAGTGGCGAATGGCCTCGGCACAAGAGTTAAATAAATCTGGTGTGGCCAGGCATCTGGCTCCATCATGAATCAACACTTGTTCTGCGGCTACTGGCAGCCCCTGCAAGCCATTGTAAACAGATTCTTGGCGGGTGGAGCCACCTTGAATTAATTCCACTGGTTTAGTCAGTTTCAAATTGGTGAGAATTGCTTTCAAGTCAGACCAGTCCGCAGGTTGAGAAATAATCCCGATCCAAGTGATTGTACTGGCGGCTTCTGCGGCTAATAGAGTCCAAGCAATAATTGGTTGCGATCGCACTACTAGCAGGAGTTTATTGCGGTTACTCCCCATTCTTTTTCCGATTCCCGCAGCTGGAATTAGTAAATACACAGAATTCCTCAATCTTTAAGCTATATATTTTCCCCTAAAATAGGGAGCGAGTAAGCGTCAATAAATATTATGCGAGTAGTAGCCCTTGTACCTGGCGGAATTGGCGACCAAATTCTCTTCTTTCCGACTCTAGATGACCTGAAGCGCAATTACCCTAACGCTCAGATAGATGTCGTTGTTGAACCCCGGTCAAAGGCTGCCTACCGAGTGAGCAAGTCAGTTCACGAGGTGCTGAACTTTGATTTTAAAGACCGTAACAGTCTGGCAGATTGGGGTAACTTGGTGGGCACAATTCGCGATCGCGAATACGATGTTGCCATTGCTGTTAAGCAAAATTGGTTGGTGGGTCTTTTACTCTGGTTGACGGGAATTCCCATACGCATTGGCTACCAAGGCAAAGGATCGGTTTTTCTGACCCACGCTGTGCCATTCAAACCATCTCAGTATGCGGCGGAAGTATATCACGATTTGCTGCAACCATTGAGTATAAAAACCCCTGTCCCAGAGTTAGCAGTAAATGTGCCAAAATCAGATATTGAGTGGGCACAAAAGGAACAAAAACGCTTAGGGGTGCATGAAACAGGCTATATCTTGATTCATGGCGGTTCTGGCCAGCTATCCCAGGCTAAAGAACTGGATAAAATCTACCCTGTCGAAAAGTGGCATCAAATTATTCAAGCCTTCCAACATAAACAGCCGGATCTGCCTGTGGTGGTTATTAAGGGACTTGACGATCAGCAGTTTGTGCGATCGCTTCTGGAGTCTTCTCCAGATATCAAGGTGACTGCCCCAGATGATATTGGTAAGTTAACTGCCATAATTGCTGGGGCAAATTTGATGTTGTCTACTGATAGTGGGGCACTACAACTGAGTGTTGCAGTCCAAACTTATACCATTGCCCTATTTGGGCCCAGCGATCCAGCTAAGTTGTTGCCGAAAAACGAGAAATTCCTGGCCATTGAATCCCCCACGGGAAAAACGGCGGATGTTTCACCAAACGCAGTTTTGGAAAAAATTTGGGGTGGCTAAACCAGCAGTTTTCCCAAACGGAGATACCTAGAACAGAGAATAAGCCTTAAAACCTCTCTCTTTACAGGAGAGAGGTGAAAATATATTGCATACAAATGAAAAGCTCCATAATTTATCACTTAGCCGTTGTCACAAATCGGGAACGGCTCTTAGTTTTTCTTTAGACATATTGAGCTATTCCGGTGCGTTACCCTATCACTAATACACCCTAAAAAATTGTATTTTTTAATTGGAAGTACCTTAACTTATATCAATTTGAAAAATGATTGTCAGAGATGAAGGTTTCAAAGCGATTACCAGTAACTCTTTCCCAATCTAAAATCCCAAATCCAAAATAGTATTAATTAGAAGCAGGCAATAAATGTCCAACTTGCCATATACGTTCCAATAAATATACTTTTCATTCCAAAACCCTTACTTTATTTAGCTTGTTTGATTACAAAAGTGCCTTTTCATGATCTTGCGAACTCCTGAAAGCGCTGTGAGAAATTGGTATAAAATATTGCCTTAGTTTTTACCTATACAGCAAACAGTTTTCTATTAACAGCATATTTGCTGTTGTCCCCTTAGCTATTTAAAATATTTCAAAAAAAGCATCATCTAATTCATAACCCAGGATTTGAGCCATAGACTTCAGCCGCGAGAGGCTGGGGATGCCCTGCTGTTTGAGCCAATCACCTAAAATAAAGATTTTGTGCATCAAAAATATTTCTAAGGCTTCAGGATTGTACTGAATGCCTTCTTGGGAACTGAACTGATGTGGTACAAGCATGGCGGCATAACGAGCAAACTCTCCAGCTTTCCAATCTAGTAAAAATGGCAACCAAGGGTATTTGGCATCTAGGCGCACAAACCACAGCCGCACCTCTGGAATTTCTGAGAGTTCCCGTGGATCGCCAGGTTCGAGATTGTAATTGAGATCAAAGCGTAGCCGCTGTTCATGGGATGCGGCCCCATCTTGCAGCAGTTGTTCAATCACCGTTGACGCAGGCGACAGATCCAGATTGTTAATGAAGTCATTATTGAGTGCGATCGCAATTGTCATTGATTCAGCAGCCACTTTTTTGATGCTCAACTGTAGGATCGAGAATCTACAGTAGCAGCTTTCAGGGATTGACGCTACATTAACCTTTACAGGACTTACGCAAAATCATGAAAAAACGAACCGCAAAGGACGCAAAGGACACAAAGGAATAAGGTTTCAGAGAGTTATTGCGTAAGTCCTACTTTAGTAGCACAAAGTCTGATTCACCAATCAATTAGTATTTACCGATGCTTTTTTGCTGATAATTGATCAACCGATACAAGTCTGATCTGATCAAACTTATTTGATACTTTTGCTGAGTTTTCACTGGTTCTAACAAATATACATCTAGTTGCTAGCCTTTATATTAGCCGCTGGCGATACCTGCGGCGGGCTACACCTACGCAATTCACCTACACCGGATTTGGCTACACTTAAATATTACTTTTATTATTACAAGAATTACTTATATTTAAAGAAAAATTGCTACACCATTAACATGCTATGTGATTATAATCAGCCTATTTGGGAAAAGCAACGCCTGTCCCAAGGTAGACATTTACAGCAATTTTAAGTTAAAGTTGTAATGAGTTTGTTTTAGATGAAGGTCTGAGAAAGTAGCAGTCAACAAGCAAAAAATCATTATCGCAACTTGCGACTTCCGCAGCATCAAAAGCCAAAACACAAGTGCAGGAAAAAGAGCGATGTGCAATATCATTGCATATATTAAATACCCAAAAAACGTTGAAATGGGAAAATTCCCTTAACAGTTAACAAGCTGTAATATGCAAAAACAAACAATTTCCACAAAATCAATTCGTTCCCTAGAAGACGCGCTTGAGCGGTGTCAAATGCTGGGTATGCGCGTCAGTCGTCAGCGTCGCTTTATTCTGGAATTACTTTGGCAAGCAAATGAACATCTTTCTGCTAGAGAGATTTACGATCGCTTGAACCAACAAGGTAAAGAAATCGGTCATACCTCTGTTTATCAAAATTTAGAAGCATTATCTAGTCAGAGCATCATTGAGTGTATTGAACGCTGTGATGGTCGTTTATACGGCAATATCAGTGACTCTCACAGTCATATAAACTGTATAGATACGAATCAAATTCTTGATGTTCATGTGGAACTGCCAGAAGATTTTCTTCGCAAAATTGAAGAACAAACAGGAGTGCGGATTACTGAGTACAGTATTAACTTTTTTGGCTACCGCAACCCGCAAGAAGAGTGATAAAAGTTAGGAGTGAGGAGTTAGGAGTTAAGAGTTAGAAATCTGGATTCTAGCTTTACTAGGCAATAAAATCTAATAACCATTACTATCATCAATGGAGTTATTGCCAAAAACTGTCTCGTCATCATCGTCATCATCGTCATATAAATCTATTGGTAAAATTGTGCCTTCGCAGCTTTCAATTAGTCCGCTTGCAGGGATCTTGTTCCAATTAACATCTGTGTTTTCCGTATTTTTTACGGTGTTTAAGAAGGGTTGCTGCGATGCCTGCGGCGGTAAACTACGCAAATGTTTCAGTCTTTGAAACGATTCTTTGGAGAACAAAGCACCATTATCAGCAGCCAATTTTTTGTCAGCCTCAGCGAGGATGGCATCAAATAAGCAGGCGTTGGTGAGATTCGCTGAATTAAGATTTGTCGCCATAAGATTAGCCTGTTGCAGGTTTGCGCCTGTAAGATTAGCCTGTTGCAGGTTTGCGCCTGCGAGGTTCGCCTGTTGCAAGTTTGCTCCAGCTAAATTCGCCTCCATTAACTCCGCATTGGATAAGTTTATTTGCTCAAGATTTACCCCAGTTAACATCACTTGCAACAAAGAGGCTGCCGATAAGTTGAGTCCAGCCAGAGACTTGATTCGGGTTGCGAAGGCACTTTTGTGCAAAACCGTTGTTCTAGCAATTAGCGCACTCAGCGCCTCTGGATTGAATTCTGTCAAATTAACTGGATTCCCACAAGGCCAAAAAGGAAGTTTTGTTTCTCGGTAGCAAGCACAAAGCAATAAAAACACATTCAGTCCCACCGCAGCATTCACCTGTTCAACATTCACAGGGTTTTGCAGTGTCTGAAAATGAGTCAAAGCTTTGTGGGCTATTCCCTCATCTAACCAACGACCTTGACAGTAAGGATGCCACAAAGACAAAAGACGTTGAAACAAAACTTCAAAGGAAAATTTGTGCTTTTGCTCCCGCCGCAAAATTGCGATCGCTAGTTCTTCAATTTCTTGGCTAAGTATTCCGTAACCTAATAAATTGTAAATATGCTGGGCTACGCTACTGCGAGAATCAAGCATAAAAGTGAGTGTACCATAAGCCTCATCTTGGTACTGAGTCATAAATTTAAGTTGGGCAGCAATAGCTTCTGCACAAAGAAATTCTCCTAACTTGACATGAGAAAACTCAATTAAACTAGTTTTTGCTGCCCCTTTGCCTGAGCTTTCTAAATCCCCAATTTGAAAGTAAAACCCTGGCAAAGGATTAAATTCTTCAGCCCAATTAATTTGATGACGTTGCGAGTGTAAAATTTTGAGAGCGATCGCTTGCATCTGCTCAAGTAAATCTTGGGGATGACGACCAGCGAGTAAATTAGCGATCGCTTCTGGAGTTCGGTGGATATGAGCCGATCCTGAGCGTAATAGCATCGTCTTGATCCCACCAATTAGCGGATAGCCCAACAACCATCGACTCAAGCGATGATAAATTTCCCATAACAGAGAAGAATTTTCGGTATTAGCAGCTAACTGCAATAGTTGATCATCTAGCAGTCCGTCGCGGTGCAAAATTCCTAACAAATGCAGCATTAGGGGTTGACGGACAAGGACAGATAATCCTGGAAACTTAGATTGGCTGGCAAATAAGCCTGCCTGTTTTAATAATGTAAAGAAATTTTGAGCGATGGGCAACGATTGCACTTTTGCCCACTGCTGAAACCATTGTTTGAGTTCCTCCACATCCAACGGCTGAATTATAATTCGCCTCAATAATAGCGATACTTCTGGGGCGATTTCCTGTAAGGTCGTTGACCGACTCGTTAAGAAAAATTTGTGTCGGTGCTGAGATTGAAAGTTCAGTAATTGCTGAATAAAAATTGCTTGGGCCCTTATGCCCAAGGCATAAGGGGGCAGTTCATCCAGACCATCCAGCAGCAACAGACAAGGGAGATTTTCTTGCTCTAACCAAGTTGAAAGATTAACAGGAAAAGCAGAATTCAGAGTTTCGGTGAAAGTTTTACCATATTTTACATCTCGCAACCTAATTACTATAGGCATCCAAGTAGGGTAAAATTCCTCTGCTACCTGTGCTGCCCAAAGTTGGCAAAAACTAGTTTTTCCATAACCAGGTTCCGACTCAATGAGAGCGATCGTTTCTAAATCAGTTAGCTGTTGCTGCGCCCATGTCTTTAAATCAACTGGTTTAACAGCTTTTTTATCTTGTTCAGAAATATTTTCCTCTATTGGTAAGCCTTTTTGCGGCACATAGATATCCTTGAGAGCAAAGGATTCCATCAGCAAAGGCATACTCAGGTTTTGAATCAAACTTGCACGATAATGTTCTCGGTGCAAATCAATTTTCTCACCGACTGTAGAACCAACGTCTGAGGTGAGCAAACCGGGAGATAATGAAATCCCTAAACGAAAAAATTTTTGCAGTTGGGCTAAAGGTGCAGCATTCTCGGTAACGACTACCAGTAAGTGACCAGGAAGTGAGTTGACCAAACGCTGTGTTAAGAGTTTAGCTTCAAGTTCCTCTGCACCATTGGCAACAAACCAAGCTATAGCAGCGTTATTTATTTGTTGCACCAGTAATGAATCTGCAACTAAAGACAGTGCTTGTTCAGCTTGAGTGTCAGTCAATTTACCTGGGCTGAGAGTTTTCAGCAATCCTTGCAGTTGCGGATCTTGGAGAGTGAGTTTACCCACTTCCTCTTTAAGTATATGTGGTTGGATGGGTATACTTGCCCGGTCTAGCCACGGTCTTTGCAGGCTAGCTTCCTGTTCTAGAATTGCTTGCAAAGCCTGGAGATAGCCAATTTGAAACGCTAGCCATGTGCCTTCGTTACGTTTTAATGGTTTTTTTTGGCTGAGGCTACGCAACAGGTTTTCTGTCAACTGGGAAATAATACTGATTTCTTCCCAAACAATACCTAAGGGCAGTTCTAAGACCTCTACCAAAGTACAGATATCAAAAGGCATCAGGCTTTTGACTTCCATATCCTGAACAATACGGAAGGCCATACCTGCCAATTGCCCTGCTGAAAATCCTCTGATTTGATTGATTGCGATATAGCGTTCTGCCAGCCAGTGCCGAATACTCAGGTTCATTTAATTACACAGTGAAGGCTGCCTATGGCAATTATGATCGATTTATCAGTTTGCGAAAACAGGTAACAATGGGGGAGACAAAGTTTTGTATCAAAGCTGTTTTCTGATTGGTAAAAAACAATGCTTGTGTAATTGAGCAGACTATGAGCGATCGCCCTCTAAAATTATTGTTAATCGACCAAGACCCAATTTTTCGTCTAGGATTACGGGTAGCTCTGGAAACAATTCCTAACCTGGAAGCGATCGCAGTAGTAGAAACTGACACCGCTGCCTTGCAGATTTTAGCAGAAATTGCCCAAAAAGACCCTAACCAGGTAAATTTGGTGGTTTTAGAATTTGGTAATGGTCGCTCCACCACTAGTCAACAGCTAGGTTTACAATTCTGTCGGCAACTCAGAGCCTTATATCCTAACCTACCAATTTTGCTCCTCAGTTCTATTCAAGAACAAGGACTGCTATTGGCTGCGAAATCTGTTGGTATTAATGGCTACTGCCCCAAAGGCACACCACTCCCTGAGTTAGTCACCGCTATGCAAGAACTTGCAGATGGTGGTGACTATTGGTTCCAGGACACCGAAGCAATAATAACTCCTAACTCCTCACTCCTAACTCCTAACTACTCACTCCTCACTCCTAACTCCTCACTCCTAACTCCTAACTACTCTCCTCTCCCTTTCTCTAGACTGCGAAATAATTTACGTTTGTCAGGAATTGGTTACATTGACGCTACCCTAGCCACAGTAACAGCACAATTACAAGTTCCCGGACTACCAGCGCTAGATCGAGCAATTCTAGTTGGACAGCGGCGAGAACTGCTAGCGACTCGTTGGTTGCTAGATAGGTTGTTGGTTTCAGCACAAGAAAGGCAAGAGGCGGATATCCTGGTTGCTGATCAGCTACTTCTCACCCCTTTATTAAGTAGTGCTATTCAACAAAGGCAAACTGTGTCACCTTTACTTAGTCCGGGAACACTACAATCTGCCTTGTTTGCATCTTGCGTTACCAAACTTCAATTTCCTTTACTAAATGTTACAGATGTCCCTTTAGAAATTGACATATTTCGTGAAGATAAAAAACGGGAATTACTTTATCTTATCCTCCAAAAACTGGCTCAACAGTTGGATGAACTGCGTGCTTCTCAAATTGAGATAAATCAATTATATGAAGTAAAAATTCCCCTATTACGCGATTTATGGCAAGCAGCAACTACAGACTTTTTCGGAAAATTTTCTCGGATAAGATTAGGAAATAAAAATATAGAAATTGTTAATTTATTATTGCAAAATATTGAAGTAGTGCAAAGAGATATTCTCAATAAAATTCCCCTAGTTTTCGAGTTGTATTGTTATCTGCTATTTCAAACAGAATTGAACATTGATAATGCCTCTTATCCAGTAGTGAGTCCTGAAGCAAAATCCCAAGCGTTAATGATTGTAGAGAACTTGTTGATTCAAGTAGCGAATGGCGTAGTGCAACCATTACTAAATTCTTTAGCAGATGTAGAAGCGATTAAGGAAAAATTTTATGGACGTAAATTGATTTCCACAAGAGAAATTGAACGATTTAGAAATGATTTGTCGTGGAAATATCAGTTAAGGAATTATATAAATGAGCCAAAAGCAGTTTTTGAAAGTCGCTACGAACTATTTGTAATTGCGCCTCGTGGTATTGCCACTACTTCAGTTTATGCTCCTCGAAATCAGGAGTTAGCAAAACTTTCTAATATTCCTTTAGTAGTGACCTTGCTGCTAGAATTTAGTGATGCGATCGCACCGCGTTTAAAATCACTATTAGCTTTTGTAGGTAGCGGTATAGTCTTCATCCTGACTCAAATAGTTGGTAGGGGTTTAGGTTTAATCGGTCGTGGTATTCTTCAAGGTATTGGCAGTGTATCGTTAGTAGAAAAGAACCTGAGACGAAATAGCGATCGACCCAAATGAAGAAGCAGGGGAGCAGAGGGGCAGGGGAGAATAATAATTTTTAACTGCTAACAAATGACAAACAATGATTTGATCGGGCTGGTAGTTTCTTATATTTACGCGACTAGTCTGCTCGTTATTGGCGAGGGACTGCGTAGGCTGTTTGCTGTGAAGCCAGATTTGACCCGCAAAGTGATCCATATTGGTGCAGGGATGTGGGCTTTTGGCGTCCTGCTGCTGTTTAACCACTGGGAAATCGGAATTATACCCTTTGCTACTTTTATCGGACTCAACTACCTGTTTTACCGCTACCGAATCATCGGCGCAATGGATACCCAGGATAGCTCACCTGGTACGGTTTATTTCGCTATCTCAGTGACGCTGCTTTTCGGGCTATTGTGGCGACCAGATGGGCCAGTAGATAGCGCCCCAATCGCTGTAGCTGGGATAATGGCGATGACCTGGGGGGATGCACTAGCAGCATTAATCGGTAGACGCTTCGGGCAGCATAAGTACCAAGTGGGAAATTCTGTGCGTTCCTGGGAGGGTTCGGCAGCAATGTTTGTAGCGAGTACAGTGGTGATTTTCTTGGTGCTGTTGTTGCTACCTGGTTCGTCGCTGAGTCCCCTAGCAAGACCTTTAGGTTTCGGATGGGCCTTATTGACGGCAGTGGTAACTGCTACTTTTGCAACCCTAGCAGAGGCAATCTCACCCCACGGTACAGATAACCTCAGCGTGCCTCTAATAGCGGCGGGAGTGGTATGGGTTGTGATGCAGGGCTTTTAAGCAACTTCCGAGTTCAGAGGCTCAACTTCTGAGTTCAAAGGCTCAACGTTTGAACCTATCCCACTAATAATATTTTTGCTACAAAGCTTAAGCATAATCACGTTAACTGATTGCACGATTGCGCTGATATGCCCAGATTGCTAAAAAGCTAGCAATACACGTAGTCCAGACAAACCATTCTAGATGTATACTTAAATAAGTATTGTAAAATTCAGATGCCTGTAGATGTTCTGCCCAAATTAGAATTTGAGCGTAGTGGTAAAACGGCGAGAAGGGGATTAAATTCTGCAACCACTCTGGCATTCCAGGTAATGATATAGTACCGGAACTAAATATAGCCAAACCAATAATAAATGCACTGGTTAAAGAAATAATATTTGCCTCCATTATATAACCAATGAAAAAACCAAAAATGGCAAAAGGAACAATTCCTACAATTAGACTGAAGAATAATATTACCCAGTCTAAAAAAGCTTGACTAATACCAATTTTGAATATTCCCAAGCTAAACATTAGGCTTATGCCTACAGTAGAAATAATAAAAGCGATAATAACTTTCGAGGCTAGATATATCCAAGCTGGTAATGGAGTAATCATGAGCAGTTTAAGCCAGCCTTGTTTACGCTCATTTGCAATTTGTATGCTAAGTGTTTGAATTGCAACTATAAATAGGTTAAGAGTTGCAAGACCTGTCATATAAGATATAGCATTCGGATCATTTTTTGGTAAAAATGCTATAACGCCATATAGTACCAACATACTTAGCAAAAATATAGGCTGTCGAATTAATTTTAATAACTCTACCTTTGTCTGCCCAAGCAACATAGACAACAAATACCCTGCCTTTACAACTGGGTTTCCAGGATGAGAGTGATTACCTGTAGCCTCTAAGAATGACTGTTGAATTTGTTCAAAGTTTTTAGTACGAACTTCTTGAATTTGTCCATTAATAAGTGTCAAAGTTCGAGTGGCTAAATCAGATATTGCATCTGCATCTGATTCGATATGGCTAACTAGCAAAATAGTTTTTCCTTCAATTGAAAAATCTCGGATTTGCTGTAGAACTCTAGCCCGTGCTTGAGGATCTAGACCTGTAGTTGGCTCATCTAAAATTAATAATTCAGGATTCCCTGCAATTGCTAGTGCAAAATAAAGTGATCTTTCTTCTCCTCCACTTAACTTGTCAGAAGAAGCCCAACTATAGCGTTTATGCTCTAATTTACTTCTCGTTAGCAATTCTTGTACAGAATATGATTTTAAATAGAAGCTACGAACAAGATTGATAGTTTCCTCAATTTTTAAACTTTCTGGTGCTCTAGTTTTTTGTAACATTAAACCGAGCTTAAGCCTAGATTCTGGCTGTTCAGGAGAGTAACCAAAAACCTTAATTGTACCTGATTCAGGCATTTGTAAGCCTAATATCAGGTCAATTAAAGTTGTTTTACCCGCTCCCATCTCACCTTTGAGGATAATAAATTCACCCGCTTGGATAGCCAGGTTAACATTATTTAAAATTTTACGTTGCTGCCCACCTTCACCAAAAGACTTAGTAACATTCTTAAATTCAACGAGATTCATAAGTATTACCCTGAAAATTTTTTAAAGCCAAAATCTAAGAGCAAACCAAGCAAGTACACCTACAACTGCTGCTGGGGCTAAAGGAGTACCAAAGACTGCTGTCAGAGAAATAGTTGTTAAAAATCCAACAAAGACTGTTGAAAGTTCGTATCCAGCTTTATGAATATCAGGTTGGCACGAAATACTAAACCAGCAATCAGAATGAGAGCTAATCAAATATAAAATGCCAGATGCAAAAGCTAGTATTACAATAATTCTGATTAAATCTGGTGAGATAAAAGAACTTGATTGAGAGTTTTGATTTGAATTGTTTGGGGAGTTCATAATTGTACCTAAAATGAAATAAATTTCCTAAAGTCAAAAGCAAATTTAGCAGTAATTCCTAACGGCATAAAAATGGATCTACTGCTTGCCAGTTATGTATACCTGTAGCTGTTGCTGAACCTAAAGCTATAGCGGCTGGTAAGGGTACACCCACTAATGTTGCTCCAGCAGTAACAATTGAACCAGTACTAATAGCAAGCCAATCTATTCCTCTAGGAATTTTGAGCTTAGTACTTGCGCTTTGGTCAGAGTTTTGTTTTGAAGTGGCAATAATTTGTACTTCACCTTTAGATTTTGCAGTTACCAAACCCTCACTATTAACAGTTGCAATTTGGTCATTACTAGAAGACCAATATACACTTTTATCAATTGAGCCTATACCTTTAATCGTGGAACACAATTTAGCTATATTGTTAATATCAAGCTCAAGTTGTTTAGGATATACAGCAATGTAATTAACGATGGCTGGCAAAACCTCTAACTGAATCAGTGCTTTTTTACTATTATCTTGGGTAGATGTTGCTGTAATTGTTACTCTACCATTTGATATTGCCTCTAATTGAGCTGTGTGTCCCTGCCCAAGAATAATTGCTATATCTGAATTGCTAGAAGACCAAGTAATATCCTCACTATCACTTCCTAAACCTTTCACTATTGCTGTTATTGTTTTAATTTCTCCCGCTCTCAAATCATTAATAGGCTCATTACTATTAATAATGACTTGCTCAATAATGACATTATGAGAAACTTTCAGTTTAGTACTTACACTTTTTTGAGTATCTTGTTCGGAAACAGCCTGAATAGTAGTTTCACCTTGTGCAATACCTTTAACTAAACCACTGTTATCAACAGTTGCAATCTCTTTGTTAGCTGATGACCAATTAACCCCAGTATCAAATTTGCCAAAGCCATTAACCTTGGATATTAATGTTCGAGCTTGTCCTACCTCAAGTGCAAGACTTTTAGGTTGAATTTCGATATTGGTAATACCTTCTACCAAAAAGTCAACAGTATCATTTTTAGTTTTGTCTTTATTAGAAATTGCTGTAATCTTCGCTATGCCAGGAGCAACTGCAAGAATTTGACCTTGAGCATTAACTGTTGCAACTTTTTCATTACTTGAAATCCATCGTACTCCTCGATCTACTACCCTTGCATTTTTAAGTTGATTTGTGACTCGAACATCAGTTTTAAGTTGCGATAACTTTCCTATTTTTAGCTTTAACTCTCTAGGACTAACAGTTACTCCTTCAATTGGGCAGCGATTTTCTCCCCAATTTACTAAAGGAAAACAAGAATGCTGTATATTCCAAGTCTGCATTAGTATTAAGGGTGTCCACAGCAAAACGAGCATTAAGAACAAATGCCGTGATAAAAACTTAAGAACGCTGTGAGCAGTCTTTTTCCCATCATGTCGATTAACTAGTTCTATCAAATTGGTATGAAAAGCATTCATGAGATTTTCAATAGTAAAGTTAGTTCATGCTTGCTTTCTTATACTGCCCAAATTAGAGCTATAGATAACGAAGTAATCAGATTTATTTAGTAAAAACAACTTTAGACAGAGTAATTATACAAACAACGAGCGTTATTAATGGCAAAAATGTCTAAGTCCCGATAGCCCAAGTCCACGCTTAGTGGACTAAAAGCCTTTCTAGTCGTCTTTAGACGAATGAGTGCTATTAGCCTCAGAATAAATTCTGAGGTGGGCTAGATGAGAATGAAATAGCTCTGACTCCCCATTCACAAATTCCAATTGCGACGGAAATGGAAGAAGCCTTCCAGAAACTCTTGCAAAGCAATATTGCTATTTAACTTTTGCTTACTCCACTCTCTTGCAGTTTCTTCCAGAATTTCTGAGAAACTAGGATAGACGGAAAATAGATTTGCTAAATCTTTGACTTTAATCTTTTGTGACATTGCCAAAGCAACCAAATTAATTAATTCTCCAGCTTCTGCCCCCAATATCGAAGCTCCCAAAATTTCGCCGTTGCGTAGCACAATTAATTTACACATACCAGTGGTTTCGTCCCGAAGTTGGGCTGCTGCCACTGTTTTAAAATACTGTCGCAAAACTAAAATTTCATCTCGACTAAATAGGCGTTTTGCCTGTGCCTCTGTCAAACCTACTTGCGCCAGCATCGGTACAGAAAAGATTGCCCAAGGAATGGAGCGATAATTTACTCGTAACTTGGGGAAAAAGAGTGCATTGTTCAGGGCAATTTTTGCTTCATAATTAGCAAGATTGGCAAAATCGTAACCACCAATTACATCACCACAAGCGTAAATGCGGTGGTTAGTGGTTTGCAGTTTATCATTCACCACTAAACTACGCCGATGCCATTTCACACCTACCGTTGCCAAATTTAGGGATTCAAGATTCGGTTGTTGTCCAGTTGCCACTAAAATTTCATCAGTTTCAATGGCCTTGTCCCCTGCTTGAATCCACTTTTTATCCTCAATTAGCTTCACTTGAGTTACTGGTTTTTCGGTGAGGACGCGCACCCCTTCGACTTCCAACTGCGCCTGAAGCAATATGGCTATCTCAGGGTCAAGATGGGGTAGAACATAGGGATGCTTGACTACCAGCGTCACACTACAACCAAACCGGGCTAAAGTTTGAGCGATTTCAATGCTTTGGGGAATTCCGCCGATAATTACCCAAAAATTGGGTAATGTCGCTCCTTGTAAGGATTGCCAAATATTAGAAAGGGTTAGGTAGCCGGTAGCTTGCAATCCGTCAATCTTCGGAATTTCTGAACACGAACCACTAGCCAGCAAATAGGTACGGGCGTGTAGTAGGCGATTGTTAACAGCAAAAGCTAGTTGGGGTGAAGATTGAAATTGACCACTGCCAACGATAACATCGACTCCCCGCGCAGCGAGGATGGCTGAAGAATGCTGTTCTTTAAGATTTGAGGCGACGCATTGAGCATATAGCATCGCTTCTTGCCATGCCATAGATATGTGGCATTCTTCTGAGGTATCAGTGTGTGTAGCATGAATACCAAAACTAGCGGCATCATTCAACTTCTGCGCCAATTTAGCAATTTCGGTAAGAGCATGGTGATGAGTAAACCCATAGTCTACTTTAGGTTCCACCAGGGCAACTGTAGCACGTAGTTGGGTTGCAGCAAGGGCAGCGTAGTATCCAGCAAGACTGCCGCCAATAATTACGACATCGTAGTCAACGGTCACGTGAGTTTAGAGTTAAGAGTTAGAAGTTAGGAGTTAAGAGTTAGAAGTTAGGAGTTAACAGTTAGAAGTTAGGAATGAAAATCCTTCTTATAGAGCTTCTAAGTTGAGTTTAATACAGACCTAACCCCCAGCCCCTTAAGAGCAAGGGAAGGGGAGCAAGATTCAAAACCTCTGACGTCACGTGCTAAAGAGCGGGAAGGCTAAGAGCGAACAAGTCGGCAGAGCGCAAGGGCGCAGTGGCTCCTCCTTTTAGGAGAGAGGAATGGAAGTGAGGTCAGAGTGTATTGCATACAAACGATTGCTCGCGATAAACTCATAACTTATAACTTATAACTCCTAACTTATAACTCCTAACTCTCTTTTAGGGCTGTTAGTAAGCGTTGGTTATCGGACTCTTCACGTACAGCAACCCGGAAAAAGCGATCGCCTAGTTCTTTAAAGCTAAGGCAATCGCGGATTAAAATCTGGTGATACTTGAGTAATTGTTGCTGTAAGTGCGAAGTAGATTCTTGGGACTCAACCAGTAAAAAGTTAGCAGCACTTGCTTGGGGTTGCAATCCTGGGATTTCAGCTAAACCCTGAAAGAGTTGGTTTCGTGCAGGTGGTAGCCATGCCCAGGTTTGCTGCTGAAACTCCGTATCCTGGAGTGCCGCAATTGCCGCCGCCGCCGCTAGCGTGTTTACGGGCCAAGGGTCACGCCATAGCTGCCATTTAGCTAGGCAGTCGGGGTGTGCGATCGCATATCCTAATCGCAGTCCTGGGAGACTGTAAAATTTGGTCAGCGATCGCAATATTACTAAATTTGCATATTCCTGCACCACCGGAATCAGGCTTTGTTCCTCATTGGGTGGCACAAAATCCATAAATGCTTCATCCACCACGACCAAAGCAAATTGCTCTAGGTAGGGCAAAATAGAGTCCCGTGAAAATAGCTTTCCGGTTGGGTTGTGGGGGTTATTCAGCAATAGTCCTTTGTCCTTTGTCCTTTGTACTTTGTCAATGACCAATACTTCGGCTTCGCTCAGTACAAGTGACCAATGATTAATGACCCTTCGGGTTCGCAGTTGCTCATGGGGGAAACCCCCAAGACCGCACTGGCTCACCAATGACAAATGACACTCCAGGACTTTAGCGTTATACGCCCTCAGGGTTCGGTAGTAGTCGCCAAAGGCTGGAGTTATTAAAGTTGTCGCGGCTAATTGAGCTAATTCCCTACCGATCAAAGTGAGTAATTCTGCGGAGCCGTTACCCGGCAGAATCCACTCAGGCGGCAATTGATGGAAGTGACTGAGAGCTAGTCTCAGTTCACTATAATTTGGGTCTGGATAGTGCTTAAGATTACCAATTTGGGACTGGATTGCAGCGATCGCGCTGTTTGGAGGCCCCAACGGGCTAATGCTAGCAGAAAAATCCAGAATAGCATTAGGGGGACAACCAGCCAGTGCTGCTGCCCAGGCTAAATTTCCCCCGTGTGCAGGTTGCCGCATTAAAAAAGGGTTTCCTAAGATAGAGCCTATACTTTTGGGGGTGCTACCTTTTCTCTAAACAGTTTTCCTGCCGAGAAAGCAGGAACCCTGGTTGCTGGAATTTCCATCTTTTCATTTGTTTTCGGGTTGCGACCTTCGCGGGCTTTACGTTCCCGTGATTCAAATGAGCCAAATCCTACCAATGTTACCTTATCACCAGAGGAAACTGCTTCAATAATCGTTTCCAAAGCGGCAGTTAAGACTGCATCCGCTTGTTTCTTGGTAACACTAGCCTTTTCAGCTACGGCATCAACTAATTCACCTTTGTTCATGTCAAACTCCTGAAGGTTTACTTGAGATTCTTTACGGATGTACCTTGACACATCTGTACTGAAATCTTTGTTCGCGAAAATACAAAAATCATCCTTTGGGAGTATTTTTACTCAAAACGGCTGTACATCCCATCGGCTCGACTTTTCAATGAATCATTCTAAGGTGTTGTAGCCTGATGTGGATAGATGAAACCATTAATTTATATAGATTTCAGGATGTTTTGTCATTTTAGGGTACTTGTTTCCCTAAAAACCACCCCAAAACTAGGAAAAAATACTTATTAAAAACCGCGTGGGCGCAGCCCGCCGCAGGCATCGCCAAGAAAACAGGGGAGTGGGGAGGTGGGAGATGGTTAGTGTTTGTTAGGATTAATTACTGATCTTGAAGAGTTATTGCTGAAATTAAGCAATTTTTCTCAAAAATAGTCATAAGTTCGCTAAATATCTCGTCCTGCCTTAATATCAAAATACGAATATTAGCTTAAAGCATCTGGAAATGTAGCCGTAAGAATCTGCCGGAGGTTACGATTTGTGACGTTGCCACAAGTTATCCAAAGGATTTGTGGAGGTGTCCCTAACCGACAAGCCAAATCAACAAAATCACTATTTTTCGTCATAATCACTGCGAAAGCCCCAGGCGCACAAGCAAAGATTTCTATATCTTGAGCATCTCGCAAGCCCAAGTTTTTTAAAGCTGTAGCACTGACTCCAAAGGTGCTGTTTAGCCAAACTGCCAAAGTTGGAGGTAGTTGAGCATCAATCCAGATATTCATGCAGTCAATCGAGGAAAGTCTGTGCGTCGCGCTGCAAATAACCTCTAAGAGCTTTTACTACGCAAAACCGTCCCTCTCCGACTCGGAGAGGGACAGACTTGAACTTTAGTTCAAGGCAGGGAGAGGTTCGAGGATTTAAGCCAGAGGTGACTCACCTACCCATTATCTTTGTTACCTGCTAGGAAGCTTCAAGCCTCGACGCTCAAGGATTTGCCGCACTTCTGGGCTGGGGGTGTAATTATAGCCGTAGGAGGAGTTTTCAGAGTCATCCATGATTTGAGGTGTGAGCAATACAATCACCTCATTGCGCTGATTCTGTCTGTTTGTACTTCTAAACAGCGAACCAATTAGTGGAAGATCACCCAAGATGGGAATTTTGGAAACAGTTGTCCGGTCTGCATCTTGAATGATGCCTGAGAGAATTAATGTTTGACCATCCCGCAGGCGAATCAAGCCAGAATTAAGAGATCGCTCAGATACTAAGAATATTTGTTGGCTACCACCTCCTCCAACATTGATAGTAGCTGGAGCTTGGGGTGCTTTGACAACGGGAGCTACCGATAGAGAGACGAAACCGTTATCGTCAATCCGCTCAATTTTGACAGCTAGAGTTAAACCTACTCGGTCTTTTTCTGCTGAAATCGTTTCTGTAGCAAGATTTGTGTCGCGAACGATTTCCCTTTTAATATTGCCTACCACTTCCTGAGTCAGGTTGACATTAGCGGTTTGACCTTCTTGCACAATTAAGGTCGGGTCTGTCAAAATCTTGGCGTTACCATTTTGCACTTGAGCCTGCAAGCTAGCGAGAAGACGTTTAGGAAACTGGAATAAACTTGGCAAAGCTGTAGTAGCTGTACCAAGAGCACCTTGTACGGTACTCGATGTGCCGTCGGCATTCCTTGTAATGATGTTATCGGTTGCTGGGGTGATAGTAGAGAAACCTGGTTGTAGGGGGTTGCCAGTAGGCGCAAGAGGTTGATAGAAAGTGCCACTTCCTGGGTTTGCAACTCTAGTGATGTTGCCGTTTGCGTTTACTACTACCGTACCTGGAGTAGTTCCTGGAATAGCTACGCCTGTGTTGGGGTCAAGGAAAGGCGTTCCCGTAATGGGATTCTGGACGACCGGTGTACTAGTCACACTGGTTGATGCTTCAGCTCTAGTGGCTGGTCTCGAACCGCCAAAATTTAAAGATGCTGCACCGCCATCATTGGTAAAATAGTTGTTACCGACCCCAAAAGAAAAACTAGTGTTGTAATCCTGGGTGTTCAAGAGGTTAACATCGATAATCTTGACGTTGACTACCACTTGACGACGGCGGATGTCAAGCTGAGTTAGTTGAGCCATCGCCATCTCAACTAGCCGGGGAGGGCCAATTAAGGTTAGAGAATTAGTGCGCTCATCTCCTAATGCCTGTAAACCTCTCAGTAATGGGCTAGAGTCTGTAAAACTAACGCGTTGAGTTTCAACTCTGGTTTCTGTGGTCGTCTGAGTTTGGGTAATAGGAGCAGCTCCAGTACCCACGGGTATGGCATTAACGCTGGTAACTTGCCGTTCGCGGCTGACTGCACTTTCTGCCCCCAAACCGACCAAAAAGTTCAAGGCGGTTCCCACCGTTACCTGATTGAGTCGCAGGCTACGCATAATCATGTCACGGGTGGAATTAGGTAGTTTAGGCCCAACAAAAATTGTGCGATTACTGCGGTTAGCCTCTAAACCACTCAAGCGCAAGACGTAGTTAAACACATCTTGCACTGGCTCATTTTCTATATCTAGGGAGATTGTTTGAGAAGTTGCCTGACCTCCTGGAGCAGCTTGCTCACCTCCCACATAAGCCAGGTTGAGATTAGCCGCACGGGCAAGCAGTGACAAAACCTCACGCACCGGCGCATCTCGCAACACTAGACGAGGTACACGTTCCTGAGTTCCTAAGTCAATGGCGCTAGGAGAAGCATCGGTAGCGGAAATAGCAATATCTCCCACTGGTGGGGCGACGGCTCTAGGTAAGAAAGGTGGAGCCTGACTTACAGATTGACCTGGAACAGGAGCTTGTGCAGGTTGTCCGTCAATGGTGATTTCCGGGTTAGGAACGAGAACACCTGGCTTTTGACCAAGTTGGGCTGGGGTAGTAGCAGGCGGTGCTGTGGATGTTGGTGCTGTTGGCGTTGGTGCTGATGCTATAGTGCCTGCGGATGGGCTAAAGCTGAGTATAATTCCATTTGGCGATCGCACCACAGGTTGACTACTAGGCGTATTGTTGCTACCCATTACCGTCACTCGGATGCTATTGGCATCAAGCTGATTAACCTCAACAGAGGCAATTCCTGGTGCTGGGCTATCTTGACGAAAACTCTTACCTTGTGGTAATCGTAATTGAGTATTAATAATATCTGCGACTAAAGCCTTGCCTCTTTTTGTAGTGAAAACTTGGGGGCGCGACCCTGAAGAAGTTTTCAAAGCAACGCTAATTCCACCATTAACTGGATTTAACTGTACATTAGTAACTTGACTAATTTGTGCCCAAACTGGTTGAGCCGCCAAAAATACAAAAGCGGCAGTACCTAATATAAAACTATTACCGTGAAGCTGTTTCACAGTTCATTCCTCACCTAATAAAACCTTGTTTACAAACAATTTTGAGCGGTTAAATCGGCGGTTATAAACCGCACGTCAGTCGCCTCAACGGGGGGAACCCCTGCACAGCGCTTGCTCATCTACACGAGGCTTTAGCCACCTTTGTGGGTTTAAAACCCTCAATATTTCCTTAGTCCGCCTCCGCGGACTTTGCTTGTGTAGCCGCGAATTCTATTGCCGTGGCTCTAAGTTGACTATTACTTTTTCGGGGCAGTTTTAGCTGCCGCCGCCGCCGCCGCCGCTATTTCTTCTGGACTAAGTGGCATCAAAACCTGTAACTGGAATGATGTATTAATCGCTGCTGGACCTACCTGCACAGGCGTTTTATCTAATTCGGATCTTGACTCTAGTGGAGTCAAAGTTGCTTGATAATCTTTAACTATTAACAAAGGTTGTAACCGCTCAATATTACGAATTATCGATTGTGTTTGTTCATAAGTTCCTGTAATTTCGGCATTGATACTGCTGCGTTGCAGCTTGCCATCAACCTGTGGTCCTAGAGTTCCATCAATAATTGGTTCTGGTTTTTGGGAAACTGGCACAAATTTATTCAGTTTGGCTCTCACTGCATTAATAGAAGTTGGAGTATTGCCTGACTCAATCAAGCGATTGATATCCAACAGCAATGTATCCAAGGTTTTTTCGTTAGCAAATAAACCTAAAACCTGAACTTTTTGTTGCTTTGCCTGTGCTAGTTCGTCTTTAACTTTGGTAATCTGGTTGATATTGGCTTTTTTCTGCTGAATTTGTGCTTGCAGTTCGGAGCTTTTAGCTTGTTGCTGCTGATAGCTTTCCCAAGCTGGCATCAACAGGTTCAAGAATATATAACCTGCTCCCGCCAAACCAACTACCCCCACCAAGATCCCAATAATTTTTGGTGTGAAGGCAATACCAAAGACCACGGGGGAGGCTGGCGTTGCCTGATCGAATTCCCCACCATGTTCGGCAAAATTTAAATCATCACTCAGCGTCATTTTGGAATGACTCCTGTTTGTTGCATACTACGAATTCGAGTCACTAACCCCACTGTGCCTTTTTTTTCCAACTCCCGGATTAATTCCGAAGCTGGAACATCGCTCATACTCGATTGAATAGTGTATTTAACTACTTTAAGTGGCTTAATTGTTACACCCGTTGGAGGTGGACTCACACCTGGTGTTAACGGAGCATCTACTAACGTTGCGGTCACAATTCTGCTTTCTGTGGACTTTAAGAACTGAGACTGTTGTAAACTCAATAAGAAATCATTGACATCGTTAAAAGAACGAGCCAATCCGGTAATTTCTAATCCCCCGGCGGGATTGTTTGGTGGCTGACCGGCCACTGCCGCAACGGGTGGGATTTGCTTAATATTCTCGATTTGCACTGCTGCTGGGATGCGATCGCGCAAATCTTGCAGCATTGCTGACCAAGGACGAATCTGGTCAAATACAGTCACTAAAGCTTGGGTTTCCCCTTTAATTGTATTCGTCTCGGCTTTGATTTTGTTAATATTTCCTATTTCTGTATCTAACCTCTTGCTTTCTTGGTCTAGTTGTGCTGTATGTCCCTCTAATTCAACAATCTGCCCTTGCAAAAACCACCAACCAACTCCCAATAAAACTGGAAGACCTACACCTAGTGCAGCTCCCACATACACTGGTGTCAAATTCCCTGTAGGAAAGTTTAGGGATATTCCTGCCTTTTTCTCAGGATGATTCTGGTATGCTGGGCGGTCTTTAAGAAAGTTAACATCCAAACTGTACATTTTCTCACACCTCCCGCATTCCTAGACCAAGTACGATCGCCAAGCCAGAGCGTTGTACCTGTGGATATTTATCAGTGTCAACTTCCAAGGACAAAGCCCCGATTGGATCTATTTGGGTAGTTGGCAAGCTCAATCGTTGGGTAAAAAATTCATCTAGCTGTTGGAGTCCACCTCCTGGTCCAGCTAATAAAATCTGCGCTACCTCCAAATTTTCACTTTGATTGAGGTAAAAATCGATGGAACGGCGCAGTTCATCCGTTAGTTCTCCCAATACTCTCAATATGGCTGCCATACCAGGATCGAGTTCGGTAACGCCCGTTTTCCCACCGTCTATAGGAGTTGGGGGAATAATCATTCCGTGTAACAATTCCATATCTCGTGGTGTGGGTAAGCTCATTGTCCTTGCTAAGGCAGTTTGCATTTGATAAGTGCCGATTGGGACTGTGCGCGAAAATTGCGGCACTCCGTTAACAATGATGGCGATTTCTGTACTATCGAACTCTATATCAACTAGTACTGCTGCTTCTTGCGGCCCAAATTGTCGCAGCTGATCGCGAATAGTCCGAATCAGAGCAAAACTGTTAATTTCTAAAACATCGATTTGTAATCCTGCCTGCTCGAATGTACTTATATAGGTATCGGTTATCTCCTTGCGGGTGGCAACTAGGAGTACATGTACTTTTTCAATGCCATCTTCATCTACAAAATACCCAAGTTTCTGATAATCTACATCAGCCTCTTCACGAGGATAGGGTAAATACAAACCTGCTTCATGGTTCAGCACCATTTCTCGCAGTTCTTTGTCATCTAATTCTGTTGGCACTGGTATTATCCGAACGATGGAATCTCGCCCCGGTACACCAGTGGCAACACGAGAAGTTTTGATTTTGCTTTCAGCTAGCGCCTGCTGGATTAATTGCGCCATTGCTGGAGGGTCGTTGATTTGACCATCGATAACTATGCCTTCTGGAACTGCTACCGATGTAAAGGTTTCTAGTTTCAAGCCTTGACCCTGCTTGCGTAACTGAACTATATTTACCCGTTCGGGAGCAAGTTCAATCCCAACCCCTTTATTCGATTTGCCAAACAGACCATTGAAGCTTTTTACAACAAGTTCAATGCCGACCCCTTTATTCGATTTGCCAAACAGACTAGTGAAGCTTTTTACCACAGTTGTGCCCGCTGGACTGCTAAATTGGAAATTTAAATGATACTAAAAGATGGTCTTTGTGCTAGGTAATTTATTTAGCCGATAACCTCGACAATTCTGCCTAAGCTTTTCACACTGAGCAAGCGTAAAAATACGGGAAAAATGATTCAATTACGAAAATTTAAACAACTTGTTGCTTTGGCACTGCTTGGCTTACTAACCAGTTGGATTGTAAGTTGCAGCACAAGTAATGTTGGTACAGGTACAAAACAATCTACTTCCGGAGCAGCAACTGTTGAGTTTTGGACGATGCAACTCCAACCTCAATTTAGCGACTACTTCAAAAGCCTAATTGCGAATTTTGAATCGCAAAATCCAGGTATAAAGGTTAACTGGGTTGATGTACCTTGGGCGGCGATGGAGAACAAAATTTTAACAGCTGTCTCAGCAAAAACGCCACCTGATGTAGTTAACCTCAATCCGGGTTTCGCTTCCCAACTTGCCGGACGAAATGCCTGGTTAGATTTGGATGCGAAAGTCCCAAACGCTGTACGTTCCTCCTATCTACCGAATATCTGGGAAGCAAGCACGCTCAATGGCAAGAGTTTTGGGATTCCCTGGTATCTCACCACAAGGCTAACCATTTATAACACTGATTTGTTAAAACAGGCAGGTATCAATAAACCACCCGCAACCTACGCAGAATTGGCACAAGCAGCCCAACAAATTAAAGATAAGACTGGGAAATATGCCTTTTTTGTGACTTTCGTACCGCAAGATTCCGGTGAAGTGCTGGAATCTTTCGTGCAAATGGGAGTCACCCTCATAAATGCTGAGGGTAAAGCAGCGTTTAATTCAGCACAAGGGAAAGCAGCGTTTCAGTATTGGGTAGACTTGTATAAAAAAGGGTTGCTTCCGAAAGAAGCTTTGACCCAAGGACATCGCCACGCGATCGATTTATACCAATCTGGAGAGACCGCGTTTCTAGCTTCTGGGCCAGAGTTTCTGAAAACGATCGCTAATAATGCCCCAAAAATTGCTCAAGCTTCGGGAATAGCACCTCAACTCACTGGTGACACAGGCAAGAAAAATGTCGCGGTGATGAACATAGTTATTCCCCGCGATACCAAACAACCAGAGGGCGCTGTGAAATTTGCTTTATTTGTCACCAATGACGAAAATCAGTTAGCCTTTGCTAAAGCTGCAAATGTCCTACCTTCTACAGTCAAAGCATTGTCTGATACTTACTTTAAAGATATTCCAGCTAATGCTTCAACAATAGAAAAAGCGCGAGTTATGAGTGCTGAAGAACTGCAACATGCAGAAATATTAACCCCTAATTTGAAGGATTTCAACAAACTGCAAAAGGCAGTTTACGAGAACTTGCAAGCAGCAATGTTAGGGGATAAGACTGTAGATAAAGCCTTAGAAGATGCGGCGCAAGAGTGGAATCAAAGGTAGATTTTGTAATTCGTAATTCGTAATTCGTAATTATGATTTACGAATTATATTGGTGGTTGCTAAAAAATTGCCTACTAAATAAAGGGAACCACACAAAACGATTAAATCGTCTGTGGTAGCGGTTAAGGTTGCGGCTTCTAATGCTGTGAATAAATCTGGATATATTTGGCGATCGCTTAATTCTGGACACAGGCTGTGAGCTAGGTTTGCTAATTCGTCTGGATCAGCAGAAGTTCGACCAGGCCAAGGTTCTACTGGTATTGGTACTAAATAAAGGCGATCGCCTGGCCGCAGTAAGGCGGTAAAAATCTCAGTATGATCCTTATCGGAAAACATTCCCATAACCCAATTGATGGGCTTGTGGTTAACTGCATCTAAGCTATCCACATACTGGCGAAGAACTTGGGCAGCGGCGGTATTATGAGCGCCATCAAGTAATAATTGATGGTTTTTCCAGGTAGTCCATTGCATCCGCCCTGGCCATTTAGTTTTTGCCATGCCGTTAATTATGGTTTCTTCAGAAATCTGCCAACCCTGTTTTTGGAGAATTTCTAAAGTAGCTAAAGCCAAAGCTGAATTAGTTAATTGAATCTGTCCCGCTAATGGTAACGGATATTTAATTAAATTAGAATTTTGAATTGTTTGATACTCTGCCCATCCAGAGGCTAGTTGACGGGCGGGTTGAGGTGTAAAAATCGGGCATTTTAATTCTAAAGCACGCGATCGCACAACTTTTCCTGCATCCGGTGGCAATGTCCCAACCACAACGGGACATCCAGGTTTGAGAACACCTGCTTTTTCTCTAGCAATGTCAGCGACGGTAGGGCCAAGTTGCTGCCAGTGTTCGCGGCTGATGGAAGTGATGATAGTAACCAAGGGTTCCAAGCAAACATTGGTAGCATCTAAGCGCCCTCCTAGTCCGACTTCTACCACAGCAACATCGACTTGCTGCTGGGCAAAATATAACCAAGCAGCCGCCGTAATTACTTCAAACTGAGTTGCCGATTCGTCATCAGGGCGAATAGCCGCTTGGACTTTTTGGAATAATTGGCTTAATTCCTCAGAGGAAATTGGCTGTTCATTCAGACAAATACGTTCTGTCCAATCGACTAAATGGGGGGAAGTGTAGCGTCCTGTACGATAACCAGCCTCAGTGAGTACTGAGGAAAGATAGGCACAGACTGAACCTTTGCCATTAGTGCCAGCAACGTGAATTACCGAGACATGGTGATGAGGATTACCGAGATTTGCCAAGAGGTTGACAATGCGATCGAGTCCCAAATGGACACCAAAGCGTTGAAGAGGTTGTATTACAGAATCGATATCCACAGAAGCGGGAGTGGGGAGTAGGGGGAACAGGGGGAGCAGGGGGAGCAGGGGAAGAAGGACTATTGTTCAATGCCCCATTAATCGATATGAATAAAACCGACTGCCTCTGTGAACAGAAACAGCCGGTTGAAGAGTGATGATATTGAGGCGAATTTAGGCTTCCCTATCCCAAAAGCCTTGAATTTGTCTTAAAGCCGCAGCGCCAATATTAAACACTGCCCAGCCAGCAGCAATGGCGACTGGTGCTAAAACGATCGCTATACGGAAATCGATATCCATATCTAGAACCCCTCTCTTAAGTAGAAATTAAAGTTTTGTCAACTGCTCTCATTTTTATTTTTAGCTGAAGTGGGCAACTTTTCCCAACCTATATGTAAAGAATGTTTAAATTATCGGGCATTGGGCAATTCAATTTTGGATTTTGGATTGACGATTTTGGATTAAATTTCAATCTAAAATCCAAAATCGTTCGACTGAGCGAAGCCGAAGTCTAAAATCTAAAATTCTTACTCCCCACTCCCTAAGAGTTGCTAAAGCCAATATCAGTACCCTTACCAGCATGAACTAAAGCTAACTTTTTATAACGTTTGGCGTGTTCAATCAGTTCTGCGGCTTCAACGTCTGTTACTTGCCGTAACACTTTGCCAGGAATACCGACAACTAGGGACAGAGGCGGTACATTTTTTGTTACCACTGCGCCAGCACCGATAATGCTACCAGCACCCACTCGTACCCCGTCTAAAATCACCGCGCCAATGCCAATCAAACTTCCACGCTCAATGTAAGCGGAATGTACCACGGCGCGATGCCCTACGGTAACATAATCTTCTAAAATTGTCGGAAAACCAGGATCACCATGTAGAATTGCTCCATCCTGAATATTTGTGCATTCGCCAATTTCAATACGTTCAACATCTCCCCTAACCACTGCTCCATACCAAATGCTCACCCCTGCTGCTATTTTTACCGAACCCATAACAACAGCATTGGCTGCGATGAAGGTAGCTTGAGAAAAATCGGGAGATATCCAGTAAGAAGCGGTAGACACGATAGAATATTAATTATGGTACCCAGGAACACTGGAGAAATTCCAACCTTTGAGGCTGGTTGCACAACCAGAATATCACAGCGTCAAGCCTCTACGCTGAGGAAAACACTAGTGAACTATGTTCCTGCCACAACTCCGTGTCTGTGCAGTAGTGAGCAAGTAACCCCAAGTGGCAGAGCCGAAGTGTATAATGCAACCCACTAGTGCTGGTGAAGACAAAATTATGTTTGTACGCACTTCATGATGAATCCAGGCTTGCAGTACCCGATGTTTGGGCCTGAAATACAGTGTCCCCATTGTCGCCAGACTATTCCGGCGCTGACACTAACAGATACCTATTTATGTCCCCGTCATGGCGCGTTTGAAGCTAATCCTAAAAATGGAGAGTTAATCCATTTGCAATCGGGGCGTCATTGGCGGAGGTGGAATAATGAATGGTACAGACAACATACTCATCCCGATGGTATTCGCTTTGAAATTCACGAAGCATTAGACAAGCTGTATACCCAAGGCTATCGAGCAACAAAAGTGATTATTGCTCGACGTTATCAGGAATTGATGAGTGGCTACTTAGAACGCAGTACACCTTGGCGTTCTGGAGTGCCGGAAGTTACGTCTGCCCGTTTGTATGGCTTACCCGTGGAGTTTAGCCCTGATACCTCAGAAGATCCCTGTTGGGAAGTGATTAATTTTGACTTGGAAAAAGAGCCTGGCGTCCCTGTACGCTACCCCTATTTCAGGTTATTTGAGTGAAGTTAGGGGTTAAAAGTTAGGAGTTAGGAGTTAAATTCAATTCATAACTCATAACTCATAACTTTACTCACAACTCCTAACTTTTCCTATGCACCACGCTTCTATTCGGACTGCGAATATTCATCGAGCGATCGCTTTCTACGAACATTTAGGGTTTACAATTTCGGAACGCTTCACTACAGGCTACACTCTAGCTTGCTGGATGGAAGGATTGGGCGGCAGAATTGAACTGATCCAAATTCCCGAACCAAAACCAGCCCCAGATGCGTTTGCTGACGAACATTATGTGGGATACTATCATCTCTCGTTCGATTTAACTGAGATTACATCAGATTTACCTAGCTGGTTGACAAATTTACAAGAACGTGTAGGACTAGCTGCTGAGAGTCAACCCGAAGAATTACAACCGTTGAAGGTACTTTTAGAACCGACACAACAACAAATAGGCGATCGCATTTACGAAGTGGCTTTCATCGCCGATACTGATGGCTTACCTCTGGAATTCATTCGGGTTTTAGCAAAACTCCCATAATTTAGCTTTTTTATTACCTTTGTTGCTAAGATATTGTTTTTTTGTATTGTTGCTGAGGTAACAGATTTTTTTGCCAGATTAAACTATGGTGACTCTCCAAAATAACTATGTAACTTAATTCACAGATATATCTGCTAAATACATGTATGGATTTTCCAGATTTTATAAATATCCCTTGCCGTTATTACTTTTAAGCTTATGGCTAGTAGCAGTTTTTTTGTTGAGCGATCAACCTGCTGATAGCCAATATGCAGCCATATCTAATAAAGAAAAGTACCAGTCAACCTTGCTAGCAAAAAGAATGCCCTCAACACTGACAGAAAATGTTCGCAAGACAGTGCTAGAGAATGGTCTAACTGTCCTGACAAAGGAAGTACATACTGCGCCAGTGGTAACGGTGCAGGTGTGGTATGAGGTTGGCTCACGCAATGAAGAACCGGGCGTGAATGGCATTGCCCACCAGTTGGAACACATGATGTTTAAAGGCACTCTAAATCGTCCGATTCAATTTGGACGTTTATTTAGTGCTTTAGGTAGTGATTCCAATGCTTTCACCAGCTATGACCAAACTGCATATTACGGTACTGTAGAACGAAACAAGCTGAAAGCGCTCTTAGTGCTGGAAGCAGACAGAATGCAAAATTCCCAAATTGAGCCAGAACAACTAGCGAGTGAGAAGCGGGTAGTAATTTCCGAGTTGCAGGGTTACGAAAATAGCCCAGAATATCGTCTCAACCGCGCCGTCATGCAGGTAGCCTTTCCCAATAATCCTTATGGGTTGCCTGTAGGTGGCACCAAAGCTGATGTCGAGAAATTTGAAGTTGAGCAGGTACAAAAATATTACCGTAATTTTTACAGTCCCGATAATGCCGTCTTAGTGATTGTTGGAGATTTTCAAACTGCAAATACCCTGGAAACAATTAAAGAAGTATTTGGGAAACTACCAAAAAAAGTGAGGAGTGAGGAGTTAGGAGTTAGGAGTAAAAATATTTTTACCCCATCTACCTCACTCAGCACTCCCATAGTGTTGCGAGAACCGGGAGCAGGACGGCTGTTACAAGTTGTGTATCCGCTACCAGATGCAAATCAACCTGATGTCCCAGCGCTGGATGTGATGGATTACATCTTCACAGAGGGACGGAATTCTACACTTTATCAGGCATTGGTGGAGTCAGGTTTAGCTAATGAAGTTACAGCATCCGTTACCAGTTTGCGAGAATCTGGCTGGTATGAGGTGTTGGTGACAGCTGGATCTAAACAAGATTTGAAAAAAATTGACTCAGTGTTGAGTAGTGCGATCGCCAATGTAGCAGAAAAAGGCGTGACATCTGAGGAAGTAGAACGAGCCAAAACCCAATTAACAGCAGATGTAATTTTGAGTAACCGTGATATTACCTCTCAAGCAATGCGATTGGGGAATGATCAGACAACTGCTGGTGATTATCGCTACACAGACCACTATTTAGCAGCTGTCCGTCTGGTGAAGCCGACGGATGTTGTTGCTGTGATTAACAAATACCTCAGAAAAGAAGCCCGAACAGTAGGCTTTTTTGAACCAACCCAAAAGCGGATAACAGGGATTGGTGACAAACCAGACTCCGCTCAAACTACGGAAAACTTCTCTTTTAGCGCATCTGTGATTCCTTCTGAGGTAGGGAAGTACTTACCGCCTGTGGATTTGGCTACAGATGCAATCGCACGAGTATTACCACAGGAATTCAAATTTACCAACGGACTGCGAATATTACTGTTACCTGATCATAGTACTCCTACCGTTACCCTGAGCGGCCACATTCAAGCTGGGACGGAATTTGATCCAGATGATCAAGCTGGACTAGCTGCTTTTGTGGCAGAGAATTTGCTCAATGGTACTAAGAGCAAGGATGTCTTAACTATTGCCAAAGTCTTGGCAGAACGAGGAGCGAGTCTAAACTTTGAAGTCTACCGCGAAGGTGTGCATATCGAAGGTGATAGTTTAGCAGGGGACTTGCCGATAATCCTTGAGATATTGGCGGATGTTGTTAAAAATAGTACCTTTCCAGCAAAAGAGTTGGAATTGCATCGTCAACAAACTTTAACTGATCTGCAACTGGAATTAGATGAGCCATCAGAAGTAGCCAGAAGAATATTTGTTCAGTCAATTTACCCGAAAAAACATCCCTTACACAACTTTCCCACAGAGAAGAGTTTACAGCAGATTCAGCGCCAGGATGTGATTAATTTCAAAGCTAAACATTATCGTCCAGACACAACAGTGCTAGCGCTGGTGGGAGATTTTGATCTAGACAAAGTGCGATCGCTGATTAAAAATGAGTTTGGTAACTGGGAAGTTAGCGGCCAAGCACCAACATTAAAATATCCCACGGTATCAATGCCAAAGAAAATAGTCAGTGTCAACCCAGTTTTACCAGGTAAAACCCAAGCTGTTACTTATATGGGTTACACAGGTATTAACCGTTATGATCCTCGGTTTCACGCAGCCTTAGTATTGAATCAAATATTGGGAGGCGATACCCTATCTAGTAGACTAGGTGCAGAAGTGCGCGATCGCCAAGGTTTGAGCTATGGAATTTATAGCTCCTTCCAAGCCGGGAAGAATGCAGGGACATTTTTGATTGAGATGCAGACTAGTCCTGAAGATAGCACCAAAGCGATCGCTAGTACCCGCCAAATGCTACAACAAATCCATCAACAAGGTGTCACTGCACTAGAGGTAGAAACAGCTAAACGCACCCTGATCAGCAACTACAACGTTTCCCTGGCAAACCCAGAGGAATTAACAGATAGAATTCTGATGAATGAGGTGTACGGACTAGATAAAGTAGAATTGCACTCCCTTACTGATAAAATCCAGAAAGTCACTCTTAAGCAAGTTAATCAAGCGGCTCGTGAGTTACTTCACCCAGATCAAATCGTCGTCGTTACTGCTGGCCCATCTGTGTTAACAGAGAAAAGTATTAGGTAGAGATGGGCACTGGGCATGGATAATAAAGAATAGGTCAAGTGGTTTTTCCCGCTACCTATTGCGGTTTTCAATTGCATGGAATACAGACCTAACAAGAGTAGCCCCTTCCCTATAAGGGAAGGCCAGTAAGATTCAAAGCCTCTCTCCTTTTAGGCTACGGTGTACACACAAGTTGAATTACCCCCCTTAATCCCCTTGAAATCTGGCACTTATGGCTTACGTTGTTCAATACCGGGGCATACGGAAGCAGGTATGACTGGAGAGATTGCCATCAAGAATTAAAAATTATTTGACTCAGTATTTGGCATCGGTCTATTGTTTCAATTAAACATAATTGAGCTAAGTGCCATAGTGTGCAGCGAAAAATAAGTTCTGGCGGTTTTGATTCAAATCCAAGACATCAGGAGTACGCAAATGTGTTATTCTGTATACGTTAGCGGCTAAACTGGAAGAATCCCTATCAGGGATTAAAACAACTTATATTATAGATATTATTTCTCAAGTAATCTAGAGAAAGCATTGATACTTCAGCGGCAGAGCCACCAGTGATTATTAATTTCCTATGAACATTTTCAGTAACTTACTTCCTCAAACAACTCAGCCTGCAACATCAAAAAAACAGCGCCGAGGAATTGAAATCAAATCGCCGCGTGAAATTGAAATCATGCGGCAATCAGCGACAATTGTGGCAACTGTCCTCAAAGAAATTTCCGAGCTAGTAAAGCCAGGAATGACAACAGCTGATTTGGATGCTCATGCAGAAAAACGTATCCGCGAAATGGGTGCAACACCGAGTTTTAAAGGATATCACGGTTTTCCAGGTTCTATCTGCTCCAGCATTAATAATGAAGCAGTACATGGCATTCCTAGTCCCAAGAAAGTGATTCGCGTGGGGGATGTATTAAAAGTAGATACGGGCGCTTATTACCAAGGCTTTCATGGTGATTCTTGCATTTCAATTGCTGTCGGGGAAGTGACGCAAGAAGCTGCTAAATTAATTCGCGTAGCAGAAGAAGCTTTATGTAAGGGCATTGAACAAGTAAAGGCTGGTGTATACCTACTTGACCTAGCTGGAGCAATTGAAGACCATGTGAAACTTAACGGTTTTAGTATAGTCGAAGAATTCACTGGACACGGTGTCGGTCGTAACTTGCATGAAGAACCTTCAGTATTCAACTACCGTACCCGCGAGATGCCAAATGTTAAACTCCGTGCGGGGATGACGCTGGCAATTGAGCCAATTTTAAATGCGGGTTCTAGACACACCCGAACATTATCTGACCGTTGGACAGCAGTCACTGTGGATAATTCTTTGTCGGCTCAGTTTGAGCATACAGTGTTGGTAACAGAGACTGGTTATGAGATTTTAACTGACCGTTCTAAGGTGTAGTTGTTAGTTGTAATTATCTGTTGTTAAGAGAGGTGAAGCGTCAAAAGAGGGCGATTTGCCTTTTTATTTTTTGAGGCAAAGGTTCGGGGTTTAAATAAGAGTCTGAAAATATCTTAAATTTTGAATTTTGCGGAAAGTCTGAGCGGAGGTTTCCGACGCTCGCGGACTCGCTCTAAGCGTTGGCGCAGCCTCTGCTAGAGAAGCCTGCGCCATCAGAACTTTCCAAGACGAATGCGTAAATTTTGAATTGTTAATCTGGCTTTACTCCCAATTTCTCAACCGAAAGCGCACGGGCATTTTATCGGACGGATAAATTAACAGGTTTTGCTGTAATTGTTCCAGAGAAGAACGACCGTTGACTAACTCCCAGTCGAAGTACCGGAGCAATAATGCTAGCATCATAGTTGCTTCTAGCATTGATAGATGCTCTCCCAAACAACGATGAGGCCCTGAGCCAAAATCTATCATTGGCAGTGAACTAGTTTCCTTACTCTTGTCTAACCAACGTTCCGGCAGAAATTCCTCTGGATTAGCATAGACTTCTCCATCTCTTCCAGCAGCAAGCAAGCATTGACCAGGATATTCTTGTACCGCGAGGAATCACTTGACCCTCAATTACAGTGTCGCGTTGAGTCTCCAATGAAGTCGAGCCTGATGCGACTGAATAAAGGCGCAACGTCTCCTTGATAATTGCGCGAATATAAGCCAATTCTCTGAGACTTTCGGTATTAATACAGCCAAAGCTTTGCCAAGCTTGGTCAACGATGTCCCGTGCTTGCTGAAAAACCCTGTGATTTAAGCTCAACTCTCCAACTGCAAAGGATAATGTATGGGCTGTTGTGTCAGTACCAGCTATTAAGAATTCAACAGATTCTGCTATTAATGTTTTGTGATTGTATTTTGGTTCTTTAGCAGCGATTTTGACTAACATTGATTCCAGGAACAAAGAACTTACCTGTGGTAAATTAGTTTTGTTTTCTTCTCTGAGTCTTAAAGCCAAGTCTACACGGGGAGTTAGAAATTCCTCTAAATATTCCCTTGCTGCCCAATAATCTCTTGAATTTTTAGTTGGCAAATATTTCATCCATATTTTCTCGCCAGTAGCTTGTCGTAGGAAGCGATAGCCTAAAATAGATATCGCTTCATACACCTTGAGAACTTCCAGGGGTTGCCCTTCATGACTAGTACTGTTTTTATTCACAGGAATGCCCAGTACTAAACAAGAAATCACTCTCATTGTTAGTTCTACAAACAAAGGATCTACCTGAACTTCTTTTGGCGGCGCTGCTTCCTTGAGTGTCTCAATTACTTGTTCGCAGGCTTGGCTAATCATTTCTACATATTTCGAGAGACTGCTAGAACTGAATTCCGGGTTCCAAGCTTTGCGCCGCCACTGCCACTCACTCCCAGTTTCTCCTATTAGAATCGGAGTACTGATGTCGTTCCAAGCTTTGCGTAATTGCTCAGACCTGATTAAGCTACCATCTTTCATTCCATTGACAATGGTATTGTCGATAACTTTTGGTTTACTTAAAATGACAACTGGGTTCTTGCCATTCCAAATAACATACATCGGGCCTAGCTGTTGACTCCAATCAAATATTTGCCGGAATAATTTCTTCTGTTTGACTGCTGCTAATATTTGAGGAAGATTTCCTAACAGCCAGTGTTTGGGAGGAGAAGGGAGTGATTGTAGCGATTTGTATGTGTTCTTTTGTTTCCACCAGCGCCACCCAATTGTTGCTGCGATGCTAGTAACGCTTAAGACTGTGGCTAAATATGGAACTGAGTCAGAATAAGCAATCTGAGCAGTAATGTCTTGAAACATGAATCCGCCTTTGTTCACCAAAAACTTCAGATTACTCAGATACTACCTTATTGTTTCCCAATTTGTTCAGCCTCTTTTCATCGTCGGAAATTAATATTAATAATATTGAAGATAGTTTAATGACGTTCGTGTGTGTTCTCTTAAAATGTATAGAGATTCTTGATCAGTAATTTGATTTAGAGTTTGGTGCTGTGACTAAAATTTAGTACTGGTAACAGCAGAGAAAATTAGAGAAAATTTAAATTTGGGGTAGATAGTAAATGCTATACGCTGGGTCTGGCTGCCATATACTTTCTGACACTAGACTTTCCTACCAACTGGCTGACAAGCGATTAAAAGCAATTATCAGGGAATGGCTTTCTCTTAGAGGGTGTTTGAAAAGTTTAAGTCCCGTTAATTAATTTAGTAGTGTCAGGGCTATGAGAAACAAGATCCCCGACAACTTTTACGAAGTCGGGGATCTGCGGCTTGCAATTAAGTCGTAGGCACAAATAAACCTAACTATATAACGAAATGTAAAAAGGTTGAAGCCCTTGTGATTGCTTCACTTCGCTTCTTTATGAGACGCACTCGCGTTCGCTCCGTACCCTACGGGAAGGCTTACGCCAACGCAATGACATAGTTATAAATTTTCCCACCTAACTATCACAAATAAAATAAGATTACTATAGTCTATTTTTTATTTTTGGATTATTTGACTGATAGCCGCATAGTTAGTTTTATAAATAGGAAGCGTTTCTTTAGCTTGTATAGAGACAAACGTACTATCTGGAATAGCTTTTAATAAATTAATTGCCTGCTCAAATTTATCTTTTGATTGCTGCCGAATTAGTAGTGAATGAGGCGAATTATGGAAAAATAAATTAGCTTCTATTGCTAGTTTTTGGGCTGATTCTAAGTTTGCTACAGCTTTATTTTCAATTAAGACTCTTTGATTGATTGCGTTATAGTTAATCTGATAGTAAGCTAATTTCTTCTTTGCCTGGTCAGAAACTGATGTTTCATCATGAATACTATTTAACAAGATTATTGCCTGATGCCATTTGTTTTGTGCTTGTTGCCAAACTTTTAGAGAATGCGGTGGTTTTTGAACCAGAGAAGCAGCCTCCATACCGAGTTTTTGAGCAGATTGAAAGTTGGCGCTCGCAGTTCCTTCTTGAGGTAAACTTAGATTTATCTGCTGTAATTGTGGACTGTTATCTTTAATTTTCCAACCACCAAAACCTAAGATTAATAAACTTGAGGCTATGACCAAAGCCGAACACACTATTTTTTGTGTCGAAAACTTTGCTACTATTTCTACATGCTGGCTAATAATTGGTTTTTTACTACTTTTCTGTTCAATCTTTTTCAGGGCTTGTTCTGCTTGTTCCCTTAAAGTATCACCCTGAATAATTAAAGCAGCAATTTGTTCTTGGAAAAAATCACAATCATTAAGAATATCTGTCAATTCTTGAAGTTTCCCCTGACTCGATATAATTAATTCGTGATCATCATCTAACCACTCTAATGTAAAGCCAGATTTCCCATAGAAAGCAGACACACCTAATAAAATATTTAATAAGCTATGACTATTTTTAATAGTATGAAAAATATAATTTAATTTTTGTTGTAATAGTAATAGCTCATTGTGATAATTGCTGATTTTTTTATTTTGACACTCTAATAGATGAGAGTTGCCAAAATTTAAATTAATCTTTAAGCTTTCAGCAATTAACTGAAAATTGGCGGTGAGGCTGAGATGATTAATATCAGAATTTAGTTGATTCACCAACTGAATATCACTGAGAATATCGGCGGCTATTGCCTGTAAAAAATAACCCCATTCAATCCAAGAATCAATTTTTGATTGTAAATCAGTTAATGAAATTTTCGTTTCTGAGTTGCCAAATTTTTTTGCGACAGTTGGATCTACTAATCCAATACTAGGTATAAATAAACTAGCTACTGAACCTATTCGAGGAAGTGTAGCGATCGCAGAACTTTTGAGGTTCTCAAATCTCAATTCCTGAGCAATTAATTTTTGAATATTCCGTAGTTGTTCCTGAGCATTATTGATCAGGATAATTTGTTCCATGATTTGATTAGAATCGCCAATAGTCAATTTGAGACTCTGAATCAGTGTTGGCAATTCACTAATAAGTATTTCTAGGTTAGCCATAAATACCCCTTAGGATTTTGTCGAAAGTTTATGCAAAACAATTAAAATAGCTTGAGTAAGAAGATAACTACGCCTGTTGCATCTGAGCATCCTAGTTGAATGACAAATCTCAGGAGCTATAGAATGTATAGTTCCCCTAAATCCTGCTAAAGTAACAATTTCAGTTTAAAAATCCCAGATAAAGACAAAATTACCCATTCACTAACGTATGAATGAAGTTGATTTAGCATTTACCCCAGCACTAAAGTTGGCACAATTAATCCGTCGCCGGGAAGTATCACCGCTAGAGTTGGTGGAAATATATTTAGAACGGATTGGGCAGTTAAATCCCCAATTAGGAAGTTATTTTACGGTGACGGCAGAATTAGCGATCGCAGATGCCAAAGCCAAAACAGAATTATTGACAACTACCTCAGAACTACCGCCATTTTTTGGGGTACCGATTTCGATTAAAGACCTCAACGCTGTAGCGGGTGTTACCTGTACTTTTGGAAATCCGGCATTACTGAACAATATCCCTAACTATGATGATGGGGTTGTGACACGGATTAAGCAAGCTGGGTTTACTATTCTCGGTAAAACAGCAACTTCCGAATTAGGTTCATTACCTTACAGTGAACCTACGGGTTTTCCCCCAGCTAGAAATCCGTGGAATTTAGAATACACCCCTGGCGGTTCCAGTGGTGGCGCAGCGGCAGCAGTAGCAGCGGGATTGTGTGCGATCGCTCAAGGTTCTGATGGCGGTGGTTCAATTCGGGGGCCTGCGGCTTGTTGTGGTTTGGTGGGACTAAAACCATCCAGGGGCAGAGTTAGTAAAGCACCCGTGGGCGAACGCCTGGCTGGAATTGCCGCCAACGGCCCAATAGCCCGGACTGTTGCTGATGCTGCTGCCCTTTTGGATACCATCTCTGGCTATGTCACAGGCGATCCTTACTGGTTGCCAGATCCCGAACTATCATTTCTCGCCGCTACTCAAACAAAACTCGGTGCTTTGCGAATTGCTTTTGACACTAGTATTTCTCCTTTGGGAGAAGCTGACACCAACTGTCAGCAAGGTGTCCGGCAAACAGTCCAGTTATTAGAACAACTCGGCCACCAAGTTGAACATAAATCCCCAGATTTTAGCGCTTTAGTTGAACCATTTCAAATCGTCTGGCAAGCTGGGGTAGCTGCGTCGGGACTTCCTGTTGAAGCTTTGCAGCCATTGAATCGCTGGCTATTTGCCCGCACAGGTTCTGTTGCAGAATACCTGCAAGCAGTTTCCCAAATGCAGATAGTGGCACGGCAGATTGTGGCGTTTTTCGATACCGTGGATGTGCTGGTATTGCCAGTTTATCTACATTCACCCATCCTGGTTGGGGAATGGGCTTCGCTGAGTCCAGAAGAGACATTCCAAAATATTATTCAATGGGTTGCCCCTTGTCCACCTGCTAATGCAACTGGACAACCTGCGATCGCAATTCCTGTAGGCTTTGATAGTAAGGGTTTACCCATGAGTGTACAGCTAATTGGTAAACCTGCGGCTGAAGCTACCCTGATCAGCCTCGCAGCACAATTAGAAGCGGCTAACCCTTGGATTGATCATCGTCCAGCCTTTGCAATATCAGGCTAATCATGCAGGCATCCCTGGAACAACTTTCACAAATTATTGTGTTTTCAGGTTTAGAAACAGTAGACAAAGTAAATTTGCAACCTTACACTCAGGTACAACGGTATCGCAAAGCAGAGATTATTCTGCATGAGGGCGATCATTTACCAGCAAAACTCTATGCTGTTGCCAGTGGAGCAATTCAAGTTACCAAAACAGCAACAACGGGGAAAGAAACGATTCTCCGCGCCTTAGCTGCTGGAGAAATTTTTGCGGCTCCTGCTTTATTAGGAAATGGAATTTCTCCAGCAACTGTCACTGCTGAATCTGATTGTGACATTCTGACTGTAGAGCGAGATGCTTTATTAAAAGCTATTGGGCAAAATCCGGATATTGCATTACGAATGCTGATGGTTTTTAACAGTCGGATTCAGCAATTGCATGAAACAGTCCACGGATTAGTTTCTGAAAGAGCTATTGTTCGTCTTGCCAGGTTAATTCAATATTTTGCTGCCGAATCGGGAACTGATTCAAGTCCACAAGGCGAGTGTTTAAAAGTCAAATTATCTTATTATCGCATGGCTCGGAGTAGCGGCATCACTTATGAAGAATGTGTACGGTTAATAAAAAGTTTGAAGTCAGTAATTGCCTATCGTCGGGGTGGGACGATTATGATACTTGATGCTGAAAAATTGGATGCGATCGCTTCTGGTACAATACCACCTGAACATATTAGCTAATACGTTCTATAGGAATTCGGTTGGATTTTGGCAAAAGACTACGAGAGAATACAGAAAATTAAATCTGTTATAGACGCAAATGAGTTACAAGCAAGACTTAAGCGCCTGAATTCTTCTTCAATCAACTTTTTTTTGTTTAACATAGTTACGAAAGTCATTTATTGTGAGTTGATCGAGCCATTGATGATGTTCTTTAGTATAGTCACCATAGCCTACTTCTAATTGCTGTAAAAATCTCAGCGTTCCTGCTACCCCTAAAGCATCAATTAGGGCTTTATATCCTTGCTGTCTAATTTCCGTCAGTTTCATTATTTTCTTCCTCTGGTTGCAAAATATTCATTAACCAAATCGTCGGATTTTCGACTTCTATTTTTAAAATATTTTTAAATTGCTTTGCTTTCCTGAAAAGGCGATCGTCAGTCGTCAAAAATATATCTGCTTCTCCCGCTTCTGCAAAAGCTAAATGTAACGCATCGTGAAACTTAAAGCTCAACTTTATTAATTATTCTGTTCTCAAGTCAATATTTTCTGTTGATTGGATATAAATGTTTGCTACATTTAGGATTGAGTTGACTTGTTCTTGTTTAAATAAGTTTGAATGTTGACTAACCTCAAATTCGATAATATCACTATTCATCAATATCCACTTGCCATCTTCGCAATTTTGAATAATCTCAGTTACTGCTTCAGCCTCCATACGAATCCGAAATTGTTCTAAATCGTCTAGGGTTCTATAGGACTATGATTTGATTTTTTAAAAAACTCCGTACAACTCGAAAAGCCTGATTCCCTATTCCCTATTCCCTACTCCCCACTCCCCGGCTACGTAGATAATTTCAGAAATCAAATATGATTCCTATATTCAGACAACAAACATCAAGATAAATTTTGTAAATTTTACTCATACTTCATACAAACGAGCCATTAATCTTCTTCATTCTCCTTAATGGCTGTTGCGATTTCCTCTGGGTATACTGTGGCCTCACGGTGTGGCTCTTAATTTTATTTTTACTTAAATATTTTAGTATTCTTTCAGCAGTAAAAGAGTAGAACTAGACACAAAGCTGCGATGCTTTCCACTCGTGGTCAATAATAGCGTAAAGAAAATTGTCGTACCATCTGCCTTTAATTAACTCTTTTTCCCGTAGATGACCCTTACGAAGCATACCAATTTTTTCTAATACCTTTACAGAAGCAATATTCTCTGCAACACACCAAGACCAGATACGATGCATTCCCAGTTCTTCAAAGCCGAACTTTAAAATAGCGTGTGCTGCTTCTGTTGCATAACCTTGTCCCCAATACTGAGTATTTAGTTCATAACCGATATTTGCTTCCCGCATTTCCGGGTCGTTTACACGAATACCACAATTGCCAATAAGCCGATTTTCTTCTTTGAGGACAACAGCTAACTGAAACTTTGTCCGTGGTTGCTCTTTTTGCTGATCAATAAATATCTGGATAAACTCGCAAACATGCTTTTGTGTGCGGTGCGTCCAATCGTTGTAACGCAAGTACAAAGGATCAGATTGATAGGCAAAAACCGCCTGCCAGTCTGCCTCTATAAAGTCACGCATTAGCAAGCGGTGTGTTTCTAAGATCATGTCTTTTTTTTATGCGCTGGGTGCAGGCAATCTAAGAATTTTAACTTTTACATTTTGCACCCTGCTAAATTTACGTAAGCTAGTGGATGATTAAGTTGCCTGATCAATTTTTTGTACTTCTTGATCAGATAGTTTCACATTGATAGCTTGTACTGAGTCTTCAATACTGGAAATCTTGCTAGCACCAGGAATTGGCAAAATAGCGGGCGATTTGGAACGCAACCACGCCAAAACGATATTATACACAGACACGCCTTTTTCTTTAGCTAACTGAGCGATCGCAGGGATATCTTGCAACTCCTGATGGCGACGCCTACCACCAAGGGGACTCCAAGGCAAAAAGGTCAATCCTTGCTGTTCGCAATACTTCAACACGCCATCATTTTCTGGCTGTCGTTGCCAAGGGCTGTATTGATTCTGCACTGAGATAATATCCACCACATCCCGCGCCCGCTTAATTTGTTCAACGGAAAAGTTAGAAACTCCTATAAACCGAATCAAACCAGCCTCCACTGCTTCTTTAACTGCTCCAAGGGATTCTTCAATGGTGTAATTAGTATCGGGGGAATGGTATTGCCAAACATCGATGGGTTTAGCACCACCCAACGCCTCAAAACTGACTCGAATTGTTTCGCGTAAATGTTCTGGGTTGCCGTTGCTTGTCCAGTTGCCATTGGGACGCATCAAACCGCCCTTAGTTGCCACAATTACTTTGCTAACATCGCCTTTATAACTACTAAGTGCCTTGTGAATTAATTGCTCGTTGTGGTGCTTATCTGACTCATCTTTGCAGTAAGAGTCGGCAGTGTCAATAAATGTAATACCCAGATCCAAGGCCCGATGAATAACTTGGATTGATTCCGATTCGGGAGGGCGATTAGAAATTGACATGGGCATACCACCCAAACCGATCGCACTCACAAAGATACCACTTTTTCCTAGCTGTTTGGTTTCCATGCTTCTAGCTATAGCTTTCTGCCCCAATTATCTACCAGCCAGCCAAAGATTTTTTAGGGATTCATCGGAAATCTTCCCTAGTACTTAGTACTTGGCGATAAGTGAATGGGCTACGAGGGGAATACTCTACTCAGGGGTTAAGTATTCTATACACAAGCGCTGATGAAAATTGTAGAGGAAACCCGTACCAGATTGCAGTTAAAACATCGACCACTCACATATTGGTTCAGTGGGTGGTGCATTTTTACTATCTGTTTAAGCTTTTTGATTTACTGCTTATTTTTTGAGTCTGCTTCAGTCAGTCTCAATTGCACTCGACCTTCACCAAACCAAATTAACTGTGACTTGAGGCGGTTTAATTTGCTGGGAAGTATGAAGAAACTCAAAATGTTTGATCTCCAGGAAGCATACATTCTTACAAAGACTGGTAGCAAAGGATCGAAAACTTATCAAGTTATGATTGTGACTCCATTTGGAGACTTTGCTCTACTATCAAATGTTAGCTATCAAGAGAATCAGGAAGTTGCCTTTCAAATCAACGATTTTATCAACTCTGGGCAAACTTCCCTATTAGTGCAGCAGAATCAGCGTAATTATTTATTTTTCTTAAATTTATTTACATTGATTATTATGGCGATCGCTGCTTATTTTGCAACATCACCTGTAACAATCTGCACCTTCTATAAGAGTATCAATAAGGTATTTATCGAACGGAAAAGTCTGCGTGGCAACCAAGTTATCGAACATCCGCTAAAAAATATTCTGCGTTTTGATATACAAGAAAAGCAATTTAAACACTCTAAGCTTTATCGGGCTGTAATTGTGCTGAAATCATTCAAGGAAATCCCAATTAATCCACAATACACTGATGAAAGCAGCATCCGATATGTAATTTTTAAAATCAACTCATTCCTAAGAACGTAACAAAAATTACTTGCCCATTTTTGACTGATTTAAACTTCTAGCAAGCTATAATTTACTGAAATTATACCAAGTTTAACCTTTGCTTGTTGAATCAAAAACATAGTGACTACAAGCATTGGCATTACTAAATTTATTGCTCTACTCTAACATCAGCACCTGTCAATAAAAAAACTGGAATAATCAGAATTTCCAATTGAGAAAATAGAATGCTTGGCACACTTGCCATTCTAGCTTCTGGCTCCTGACTTGTGAGTTCTTCTTAGTCAACTACAAATACTCAGTGTTTTGCATAAATCGTTTCAATACCCATAATTTATGATTTATGAAGATTTTTGAAAAAATTATGTATTAAGTAGCTACTAGCACTACATTGCAAAGTTGATAAAGCTGATGTAATTAACCAAAAATTCATTAAAATATGAAACCATTAGCATTAGGTAGTTCCTTGTTAGCTATTGTTGGATCAGTGGTCAGTTTAACACTGCCTGCAACAGCAATCAACGCAGCATACTTTGCCAAGACAACACAGGTTCTTTATTTTCCTCCTGTTGGAGGTCAGCAACTCATATTAGGGGAAATTCTTCTTCCTCCTGGTCAGTGGATAGTTAATTATTCAGCGACAGCTGGAAACAATGGAACTAACGGCATTGTGCGATGCTATGTCCGCGCCAAAGAAACAGGTGAGATTATTTCTATACACGCAGCTGCCCTTGGAACACAGCTGGGTGGATCTATAACAACTACAGTGGGTGGGGTTACACTCGTTAATTTAAATCAGCCAACCACAATGGTTCTTACCTGTACCCACGATTATACTAATGGGAGACCTTTCATTGATTCTGGTGCTGAGATAGCCGCTTATTAAGCAAGCCCTTAAATAAACCTTATTGGGTTATAGCCGCGACTTCAGGATACTGGAGTCGTTTTGCTTATTAACACAACCTAGTCAACTATAAATACTCACTTTGTCAGTTTGTCTAATTAGGCTATGTTTGATAAATAAAATAATAAGCCTACATGATCGGCTATTATTCTACACTTGACATAAAGCATTGTGAGTGCTAAACGTCTGCCAGAAACCATTGCCCATGTCAGAATTACCCGCCAATCCTGGCAACACGGCTTCCTTGAGGGTGAAGTGAGTGCAGGTGAGTTTGAGTGGCATTTCCAGTGGCATTTTCGCCGGGGAGAACTTGCCGTCAAGCCTTCCCAAGGCCGCGCCTTAATCAAAGAACCCCTCGGTCGATTTTTGGAGCAACAAGATTACCAGCTAGAGCCTGGAGGAGACTATGCTTTTACTATTCGGGCGGAACTCTAGGAGTTATGAGTTAAGAGTTAGGAGTTAGGAGTTTGGAGTTGTGAAGATATTAATTCCTAACTCATACCTCCTCACTCATAACTCCTCACTGCTGATTCTGTGAGGCGATTTAAGTATCTTTCGATTAAGAGAATGGCAACAATGTCATCTATCGGCCTTGGTGGCTGTCGCAGACCCTGCGGCAATAGCTTTATTAGTCCTTTGGGTGGGTACATTTGCCAATAGCGATCGCGTGCTTCTAAGGTTGTGTAGCGCTCATCCACTAAAATTATATTCAGCGGTTCTGTCAATTTCTGATATAATTCTTGTCTCCACTGCTTGGCTGTAGTTTGGTCTCCCATGACCATCAAAGAGATAGGAAACCTTTGACGCAGTGTCTCAATGGTAGTGATCGCCTCTTTCGCTAGCACGACCTGATGATAATGCAGTTGCCGATCCAGTCCGATCACCGCTAAACCACACTTATCTCGACCTGGATCAAACCCCAAGATGACTGGTTGCGTTGGTGAAAATTCACGGAAAGTCATAAGAAATTCAAAATTAAAAATTAAGAATTAGAAAAGAATAAATGCAATCACAGCAACTATTTTGGCTGCTGTTCAATATGTTTAAATCTTACTAATAACAGTGTACAAATATTTTTTTAAGTACTAAAAATAATTTCTCCGTTGACTATTGCTACTAATTTCACTCTCAATGGCCCGGCTGTATAAGTGTCCTCTGCTGCGATCGCTTTGATCTCCAATGGTTGATTATACTGTCTTAGTTGGGTGACAAAGCGCAGAAAAGTCCCTTCTACTTGGACATTTTCGACAATTCCGGCGTTACGGGCCCGAAATTGGGAAGCAGAAATCAATATTTCCAGCCGTTGTTGTAACTGATAGGATGTCATGGTTTGGGAATCGGTAGTGGTTGTGGCTAACACTGCGCCTCCCGAAAAAACCAATTGATTCCGGGCTGTATCCGCAAAAAATTCTATCTGCTTTTCTCCCCTGACGTAATTACCAGCCGAGAAAATTCGCATCACGTATTCTTGACCATCGCCAATCTGCTTGCTCAATTGGTCAACCCTATCCTGGGTCACGCGCAGTAACTCTACATTTGCAGGATTTGCCCCAGGCTCACTTAATTCGAGGTCGGCGTTGCGATTGGCTTGTTGTAAAAGTTGGATCACTGCTTGGCGAGCAGCAGCAGGTTGGGTAACACGAACTACACCAGCAGACAGAACTTGACCGCGAACTAAGGCCAGCTTACCTAAACGCAGGTCGCGGTAGGATTGATAATATTTTTCCAACCTTGCAACTTCCAGTTCTAGTTGCTCCTGTTGTCCTTCCAATTCTTTAAGGCGCGATTCCCGTTTGGTAATCACTTGCTCTCGCGCTGCAACTTCTAGATTACGCTTTTGAATTAGTTGATCCAGTTGGGCAATTTTTTGATCGCGCTGTTTTATGGCTTCTTGGCGGTTAGCAAGTTCGTGATCGCGTTTTTCAATAGCTGTTTTGGCTTCGTCAATCGCTTTTTTAGCTTCAGCGTACAGTCGTTGACGTTCTGTCTTCAGTAGTTCAACTGCCGCCTGTAGCTCCTTTCTCTGGTTGTAAACACTTTGGAGTTCAGCTATGGCTTTTTGGTACTGAGTTACAACTTGTTCTAGCTGACCTTGAGTGCGTTGGAGTTGAGTTTGAGTTTGGGCTTGTTGATTAATGGTGCGGTTCAACTGAGCTTGTGTTTGGCGTTGTTTGGCATTCGCCGCCTGCAAGGATTGATTGATTAAGAGCAAGTTTTGTTGTGCTTTGGCTTGGGCAATTCTTGCTTGGTTTAGCTCACTCTCTACCTGACTTTTCTGAGTTTCTGCGGTTTTTAGCTGTTCCCGCTTCTGCCTAAGGTCTGTTTGAATATCCTCTAACTCAAAAACTCCCTTTCGCAAGCCTTCGTCGGCAGCGAATAAAATCCCTAAGGTTGATGCTGAAATCAAACCACCAGTACAAATAGTTACCAGTACAGCGGTGTTTTTCGGACGCAGGTTAAAAAGTGAGAGGCGGGCTTTGCCAACTCGTGTGCCGATGCGATCGCCCACGGTTGCAATTACGCCTCCCAGAATTAAAATTGCTGCTATGAGGATGTATCCGGTGGTCATCTTTAGCTACCGAAATCCTTCCAGATACAGCCTACTACTTTTAAGCATTGTCTGTGGAGAAGTGGAGATTGGCAATAGCTGAAATTACTCAATTTTAGATTTACCTCTAGCTATTAGTGTCATTTTTCAAAACACAACAGGCGCCAACTCCCCTTTCTCCAATTGTTTTTATGTGAACTGCCTACTTAAGGTAACAGGTTTATGCACAGTAATCTTCTTTTTGTGGATAGAAATCATCTTTTTTTCACGCAAATCCCCCAGTAGCCTAGTAACGGTAACACGAGTTGAACCAATTGCCTCTGCGATCGCTTGATGAGATAACTTCAAATCAATAGTGATTCCATCTGCACAAGGAACCCCAAAATCCCGACAAAGAATTAACAAAAAACTCACCAACCTAGAACCCATATCTCGGTGAGCGAGAGTTTCAATCATCATCTCCGTCTGTAAAATTCGCGAAGACAGACCTCGCAGCATTAACATTGATAATTCTGGATTTTCCTTGAGTGCTAGCTCCACCTGTTCAATTGGTGCTGACAGTAATTCCACAGGAGTAAATGCAACCGCATGGTAAAACCTATCCGACTTATTTCCTGTCAGCAATGACAATACACCAAAAACACTATTTTCCCGCAACAGTGCTACCGTTATTTCCTCTCCTGCCTCGTACACCCTGGAAAGTTTAACAGCACCTTTCAAAAGAAAATAAACTCGTTCGGCAGGATCGCCAGGAAAAAAGATCGTTTTATTGCGTTCAAACGTTTCCACAACTGGCGGAAACGCCCCGGTCGCCATCTGACGAAATACATTTGCTAGGGCTTTATCTTGTGTCACGATCATCTCCCTTCCCCTACCCAATGCCGGAAAAACAAAAACTGATTACCTAAGAATACACCCGAAAAATGAATAAAGCACCGTCAACCTTTCTGTACTTTCCTATACTCAAACTAATCGCTTCATAACTCTTTGTTTATAATGATACATAATTGTTGATCCTTTCAGCTAGTAGTTGTTGATAAGTAGTTACAATAGCTGTATAAACAAGGTTTTTTAAAGAACAAATAAAGATATCTTGAGAAAATCTTTAGGAAGAATCAAGAATTTTGTCACAGTAAACACCCTAACCAATATTCATTTTTGCAAATCCTGTGTAAAACAAAGACAAACTAGCCTCAGATTCTAGTATGCTCCTAATGATCGATTGCATTAATAATTTATATGCTGAATCTGACTGGAAAAAATGCCCTTGTTACAGGTATTGCCAATAACCGCTCGATCGCCTGGGGCATCGCCCAACAGCTGCACAAAGCCGGAGCAAACCTGGGTATTACCTACTTACCGGATGAACGCGGCAAGATGGAGAAAAAAGTTGCGGAATTGGTAGAACCTCTCAATCCCAGCTTATTTCTTCCCTGTAATGTTCAAAATGATGAACAGATTCAATCTACCTTTGAAACAATCCGCGATCAGTGGGGGAAGCTAGACATCCTCATCCATTGTCTTGCCTTTGCTAGCAAAGACGATTTGAGTGGAGATTTTAGCCAAACCTCTCGTTCTGGCTTTAACACCGCCTTAGAAATCAGTACCTACTCTCTGGTGCAGTTAAGTGGTGCAGCGAAACCTTTGATGACAGAGGGAGGTAGTATCGTCACCCTGACATATTTAGGCGGTGTCCGGGCAATCCCTAACTATAACGTTATGGGAGTTGCCAAGGCGGGGTTAGAAATTAGTGTGCGTTACTTGGCGGCTGAACTAGGTCCGCAAAATATCCGCGTGAATGCCATCTCCGCAGGCCCCATCCGCACTTTGGCATCTTCAGCGGTAGGCGGAATATTGGATATGATTCATCATGTAGAAGAACTAGCTCCCTTACGACGCACCGTTACTCAGTTAGAAGTGGGCAATGCTGCGGCTTTCTTGTGTAGTGATTTGTCCAGCGGCATTACCGGACAAATTCTGTATGTAGATGCAGGATATGAAATTATGGGAATGTGACGCGATAAAGTTATGAGTTATGAGTTATGAATTTTTAACTCCTAACTCCTCACTCTTAACTTCTAACTCTTTCCATACCCTATGCAAACAACCAATCGCCAAGTTCATTCAAACTACGACCAGTCAACTAAAACGCCTCGGATTGCCACAGTTAAACGCACCACTGGTGAAACTGATGTGCAAGTTACCATCAACCTGGATGGTAGAGGAACTTGCACAGCAGCAACTGGCATTCCGTTTTTGGATCATATGTTGCATCAAATTGCCTCCCACGGGCTGATTGATATAGATGTGCAAGCCACGGGAGACTGGGAAATTGATGACCACCACGCCAACGAAGATGTAGGCATTACCTTGGGCCAAGCTTTGAACCAAGCACTAGGCGACAGAAAAGGTATTGTCCGCTTTGGTAATTTTCTCGCACCATTGGATGAAGCCTTAGTTCAGGTAGTGCTAGACTTTTCCGGACGCCCTCACCTCAGCTACGGTTTACAAATTCCTACCCAACGGGTAGGAACCTATGACACCCAACTGGTACGGGAATTCTTTGTGGCACTCGTGAACCATAGCCAAATGACACTGCACATTCGGCAACTGGATGGCATTAATTCCCATCACATTATTGAAGCAACGTTTAAGGCATTTGCGAGGGCAACGCGGCTGGCGGTGGAAATCGACTCCCGTCGTGCTGGCGTGATTCCTAGTTCTAAGGGCGTATTGTAGGAGGCAAGCAGCAGGGGGAGCATACTTCTCTTCTTAGGCTGCGCCCTAAGCGTTCGCGTAGCGTCTCGTAGAGAAGCTATGCCGCAGGCTTTACGACTGCGCTCAGTAACCAGGGGAGCAGGGGGAGCAGGGGAAGATGAGGAAGAAAAAACTCTTAACTCCTAACTCTTAACTCCTAACTCAGTACGGGCTAAACCACAGCTATCCGCTAACAGCACTCACTCTGTTTGCGATAATTGACACACCGCGTGGTGATGGTTATTATCAGCCTATCAGGTAACTTGTAATTAATACCAAGCTGGTAAATGGTGATTTAACTGAGATGAAGTCTGTTGCAGATGACCCTAATTCTCAACTTAATACGACCGACACTCCGCCAGTAGTCCTAACTTCTGAGTTGCGAAAAGTCTATCGCACTGGTTTTTGGCTAAATCAAAAAGTCGTATCTCTCAAAAACTGTTCTTTAACAGTTTACAAAGGGGAAACCTTTGGATTGCTGGGGCCAAACGGTGCTGGTAAAACTACCCTTTTAAAATTGTTGCTGGGAATTATTCATCCTACCTCTGGACGGGGATTATTATTGGGTGAGCCACTAGGCGATCGCAGTGTTAAGCAACATATCGGCTATCTGCCGGAAAATCCCTATTTGTATGACTATCTTACTGGCTGGGAGTTTTTGCAGTTAGCGGCTGGGCTATTCCAAATTCCCAAAAGTGTACAACACCAACGCATTCCCCAACTGCTGGAATTAGTGGGTTTATCACAAGCCGATGCCCGCAAAAAGCTCTTGCGCCGCTACTCTAAAGGAATGCTACAGCGTGTTGGTATGGCACAGGCGCTAATTAACGAGCCAGAATTGGTTTTTCTAGATGAACCCATGTCTGGTCTTGATCCTGTAGGACGCTACCAAATGCGGGAAATTATTCTGGCGCTGAAAGCCGCTGGCAAGACGATTTTTTTCAACAGCCACATTCTTAGTGAAGTAGAACAGATTTGCGATCGCATTGCTATCCTCGCTCAAGGTGAATTAATTTGCTCTGGTTCCCTCAATGAACTCTTAGGCGGAAAAAACACATATCACATCAAAGGTCAAGGTGGTGACTGGGAAATTCTCAAAAAATGGATACCCACTCTCAGATTTGAGCCTGATGGTTCCTGGCAAGGTACACTACAAGATGATTACTATGATTTCTTCGCCAGTCTTCGTCTTATGGAGGGTAAAATTATTGCCATGAATTTGTCGCGTCACTCCCTAGAAGAATTTTTTATTCAACAAATCCAAATAAAAAATAACTCACTAAATTAGTCTTCTTGCTTATTGCCAAATAGGAAATTTTAGGTTATTTTGAGGAACAAAAACCCAAAATTCTGCATTTTTGAGTTTATCTTTATCAAGACAACCCACACAAAATAAAATTCCGATCTCTTTTTAAGGTTATTTGTATTTATTTAATGAACTTGTTCATAATTTTGGTAGTCATAGTAGATTTTAAATCACAGTTTAAATGTCATAAAATTGACTTCGACAAGAAAATTTTATTCTGAAGTACTTTATTGGTTAACAGACAATTTCTTGGAGAAACTACCTTTAGTTGCGTAAATTATCTATTTTTTGATAATTGCTCTATTCAAGCAGTGTTAACTTTAAATTAACTTCACTAAAAATTCAAATTCAATAAACAAATTTCCTCCGGAAAATCACACTTTTCGAGGAAAATAAGAGTGACGGGTAACTTGAATACTTAGGTATAGTCAAAATAAAAATGTTTAGACAGTACATTATTGATCGTAGTTTCAGAGTTTCAGGTAAATATGTTTAACACAAGTTTGTTTAAATTCCTAACTCAGCCAGTTATGGGTGTGGCTTTGTTAACTGCTGTCAATGCCGCTATGCCATGTATCAGTCTAGCTCAGGGACAACCATTACCACCAACTACACAATCACCAACCATACAAACACAAATAGATACTAATTATTCATTAGGAGGCGGCGATCTTATCCGTGTAAATGTATTTGAAGTACCTGAGTATACAGGTGAATACCAAGTTCCTCCAGGTGGAGCGATCAACCTACCTTTAATTGGCAGTGTATCCGTTCTCGGGCTAACAACTGAACAGGCTGCCGACGAAATTGCCAGAAGATATGCTCGCTTCCTCAAACGCCCGTTGATCTCAGTCAATTTGTTATCGCCTCGTCCTATCAATATTTTCGTTGCTGGAGAGGTGACACGTCCAGGAGCTTACACTCTGAGTTTGAGTGGAGGTGCAGGAAACAATCCAGGCGTACAATACCCGACTGTATTAACTGCATTGACAACAGCACAGGGGGTAACCTTGGCTGCGGATGTGACTCAAGTTCAATTACGGCGTAAGATAGGACGTTCTTCAGAGCAAGCCGTCAGTGTCAATTTAAAGGAACTCATTCAAACAGGCAGATTATCACAGGATATTACCTTGCGGGATGGAGACACCATATTTGTGCCAACAGCAACCAACTTCAACGTAGCAGAATCCCGCAATCTATTTGCAGCTAACTTTGCCGCCAGCCAAACCACACCCCGCACAATAACAATTATTGGTGAAGTTAACCGTCCCGGTTCGTATCTTGTCACCGCAGGTAACACAGATGCTCAGGGGAGTGCAACCACTAACAGTGGCACTGCCAATCCCGCTGGTTTACCAAATGTGACGCGGGTAATTCAACTAGCTGGGGGAATTACAGCACAGGCTGATGTTCGTAATCTCAGGCTACGCCGACCGACAAGATCCGGCTCAGAACAAGCTATAGATATTAATCTTTGGCAACTATTGCAGAGTGGTGACGCCAATCAAGACATCATCGTGCAAGACGGAGATACAATTGTTATTCCGACGGCTACTGAAATCAACCCCGCAGAAGCTACTCAATTAGCTACCACTACTCTATCTCCTACACGCATTCAAGTTGGTGTGGTAGGCGAAGTTAAAAGACCAGGGTTAACAGATGTTCAGCCGAATAGCTCTTTAAATCAAGCTATACTTGCTGCTGGCGGATTTAATGATGCCAGAGCTAGTAGTAGTGCTGTTGATTTGATTCGCCTTAACCCTAATGGTTCTGTCACTAAACGTATAGTAAAAGTGGATTTCTCTGCTGGGATTAATGAGCAAACTAATCCCATACTCCGTAATAATGATGTTGTGGTAGTCAACCGATCGGGTGCAGCTAAGACTGGCGATACCGTAAATACTATAACTGGACCTCTAGGTATTATCCTTAATCTTCTAAACATCTTCGGACTGTAGTTTAAGATATAGATGCAAATTAGGGGCGTTAGTCAACCCTCTTCGTCCCTAAAGTTGCACTATCCTTGAATTAAAGCTCAATCGTCAAGAGTTAATATAGCAATCCTAAATCATTGGTGAGAGAGATAAAAAGCTGAAAAGCTTATAAATACGTATTTTTATCTTTGTATTTTCTGACTATTTAATTTGGATTGGTATAGCACTCTTCCATCACTCTAGGCAAAGAAAAATCGAAGGCAACTTTTAAACATCAGACAGCAACTGGGTTTAGAACTTTATTTTCTAATATCATGGCTATAATCATCTTTTTTGCCTGAAAGTCTTGTGTAGCAACAATTCATGTTTTGCCTCTGGAGAGAGTGATTAAAGAGCGATCAAAAACAACTATAGACTCATAATGGGAGTATTAAATTAACTCTTGTACTGCCTTTTAAGAGCAAGAATAAATGAAGCGTTTAAATATGACGTGTAGAGCCGTACTCTTACAGAGAAGCAAGCTATGGAAAGCGTCTCTTATTCCAAAGAAAAACTTGTAACCTAGAATATACGTTCTCGTAGTCATACAGGCAAGCTAGCTACACACCGCCTGACCACAAAAGAAGACAAAAATAAGGTTAAGAACTGGTTTGCCCTTGGCGTAGGAGTACCGGCGTACCCTTCGGGACGCTTTGCGAACGGGAAGCTATGCGTAGAGGACGCACCAGAAGGTATCGCTTCCTCCAAAATTGTGTTTTCTACGCGCCATTATTTAGATAAATTTAAGTAATATTACTCATTAAGAAATGCTGTAGACTCTAAAACTTTCACTGAAAATTCTTAATCTGCATTGATAGGCTTTTGCAAACTTTGTTGTAGAGACTCGGACTGATTATGATAATGAGAATATTTTTGAAGGCAGAGGCGATAAATTTTAGTCTCTGTCTTATTTATTCTCATTCAATGATTCTTATTATCATAAGAATTATTTAAGTAAATTAACTGAATGATGACAGATATACTATCTTAACCACAGATACCACGTATACACAGTAAAATGATGTCCAATTGGAAATGACGCCATTTGTACGGTTGCTTAGTGTCCATTAAGGGGTAATTCTGCATACTGATCATTTTTCTTCAGTACTTTTACGAAATATATCCTGTTTTTTATAACACAAGCTAAAAATGCATTTAAGCCATATATACGCGAAAATGCCCAGGTTGAAACCTCATAAGCCGTGTATAACTTTACATATGGTCGTAATCCGACCCTATCCAATACTGAGTTACTGACTAAGGCTAGAGCTACTGACCGTTGACAATTCAGTTTTTGCAACATACCCTATTTTTTCCCTATGATGATTCATGGTTTCGGTTTTCTCAGTTTGAGCGGATCTCTTGTACTTCCCTGGGCATTAACAGGTTTAGTTCAAGGAGAGAGAATAACAGAGTCTTTAGTTAAAGATGTTCCTCAGTCATCCACAGTTCAGGAAATGTCACTACCTAGCCGCAAGCTGATCAGTGCTATTCCAACTGCGACAAGATACTATGTTAGTGGTACCGGAAACGATAGAAATAGCGGACTTACTACCTCATCCGCCTTTAGGACAATTCAAAGGGCAGCAGACCTGACTAACCCTGGCGACACGGTACTTATTATGAACGGGATATACAGTAATGCAAACGCAAGTGGATCGGTAGTAGATATTAAACGCTCTGGAAGGGCAAATGCATGGATTACGTATAAAGCATATCCTGGAGATCGGCCGAAACTTAAACACAATGGATGGCATGGAATTCAGATTTACAAAAGAGCGTCATATATTGAGGTAAACGGGCTAGAGGTTGAAGGGAACAATCGCAACATGACCCGTGATAGGGCGCTGCGTCAGAAGTATAACCAATCCAACCCGCTGACGAATGGAAACTGCATCACCATAGATGGACGAAATGGTCACACTCACCATATACGTATTCTCAACAATAAGGTACATGATTGTGGAGGCGCAGGCATTTCAGCTATACAATCGGACTATGTGACAGTGGATAATAACGAGGTGTTCAATAATGCCTGGTACTCAGTCTTCGGCGCTAGTGGTATTTCGCTGCTCAGCACTTGGAATTATGACAATAGCCAGAACTACAAGATGTTTATAACCGCAAACAAGGTCTACAACAATCAAATGTTAGTTCCCTGGATTGAAAACGGAAAGTACCAAGACGGCAATGGCATTATTGTTGATCGTTCCAGAAATAATGGGTATCGAGGACGTACTTTGATTGCCAACAATATCTCATATAAAAATGGTGGTTCGGGCATTCATACCTATGAAAGTGACCATGTCGATATTGTCAACAACACAGTTTATCTGAATAACCAGACTGCCGGAATTGATTACGGGCAAATCATGAGTAATCATTCAGGTGATATCAAAGTTTTCAATAACATCCTTTATTCTGCGCCTAACAGACCAATAAGCGTGAATAATAAAAGTAGCAACGTTACTTTTGACTACAACCTCTACAACAACAATGGTTCTGATGTAAATGCTGTCGGACCTAACGATATTATGGCAAATCCACTATTTATTGATGCCTCGAGTGGTGACTTTAGACTGAATCGGAAGAGTCGAGCAATCAATAATGGTTTTAGGTGGAAGAGTTTGACAACTGATGTTCTAGGCAACCCTCGTATGTCTGGTTCAGCATGCGATATGGGGGCATACGAAATGCGGTAGTAGTTAACAATAACCTTCGCCAATTTCTGAAGATTGACATAAAACAAAACTACATGATGCGTGCCTATTTTTCCCATCAGGTAAAAACTCAGTCAATAAAACCCTGTATGGTTTTTGTAGAAGGAATTTTTACTGTCCTATCTGTATGCACTGCTGTTTTCCGTTTTGCTTAACAGTCAAGCACACGCTTGTCTTAGGTTGTTTCGGTAAAAGTTAGACCTACCTTTCTTTTTGGCGAAGGTATTGAGTTAATAGTATGGCATCGTGTTGTATGAAAAATCCTGATTTATATAGAGTTTTTGTCTACAACCCGTTCTTGTAACCCACATTTTGAACCTGATATAAAACCTTGATTTTAATGCTGTAGCATAAATAATCGGGCGTTAAAACCAAAATCATACTTGATATAGTATATTACTAATCGAGTTGAATATCTCAGCATTTCTTCTATTTTAGAGCATTTTTAACCGATTAAGACAAAATTTATTTTGTCAATAGTAGTTACGCTGCAAATTATCTCAGTCCTTGGGTATAAAATTTAATTTTATACAGAGTTTTAAAGACAAAAATGAGTGATGCTTTTTCAGATGAGGCGTAGGCATAGCCACCCGTAGGCATCGCTAGCGCAAAAATTGTGTTTTTTACCCTCATTCTCGGCAAGTTTTTAAGCACTATTATTTATTCACAAATTGTTTACGGCCTTAACCTGTCAAGAATGGTTTTAGAGTAGCAGAAAGTTTGACGATGTAGACAAGCGACCACACTGAGAAAAGATGTAATGCAAGTCTACTTCCTTTTTTGCTATTCTTGCGACCAATATGAGTTGATCCACACTTTGGACATTGGATAGCGATGTCTCCGACGGGCTACGGCTATGCTCGAGTTCATACTTAAATTATGCAATGCTAGAATTTTTGCCAAATAACAAGGCGACGTTATTTGATTTGGATAAAGTCGAGATCAACAATTTGGGGTCAGAGGAACTAGGAAATTCTAGTCAATGGTTTATTGATATCTCTTTTAGTAGCCCCTCAACTTTGGAGATTTTATTTTTTTGCAAGTCCCTTAAGTTCTTTTGTCAACTCCCTTGGTTTAAAATATTCGTGATCATGATATAAATAACTGCTAGATTCATTTTTATCAATGATTCCATTCACGACTAAACCTAAGACATTGTAATTGGATCTCTCTAACATCTCTTGAGCAGCGTTAGCACTGTTAGAATCAATTACCCCAGGTCGAGCTACTAACAAAATCCCATCAGTCATTTGGCTTAAAGTCAAAGCATCGGCTGCCAAAAGGAGGGGAGGAGCATCAATAATTACAAAATCATAGTTATGTTGAGATGAGAAATTTTCAATTAATGATGCCATCCGTTTTGAATCAAGCAAAGCAAGTGGGTTGGGAGGTCTAACTCCAGCAGTTAAGACATCAAGATTATCCATTACCTTAGATACAGCAACGTCAAATTCAGCCTGACCTACAAGAACCTCACTCAAACCAACTTCATTAGTTAGTTGCCAGAGATGATGCTGAGAAGGAACTCGCATATCTGCATCAATTAGTAAAACTTGACGTCCTAGTTGAGCGATCGCTGCTGCCAAATTAGCTGAAACTGTAGACTTGCCTTCTTTAGGAACTGCGCTAGTTATCACGATAGTTTTGAGCACTTTATCTGAACTCAAGAATTTCAGATTGGCTTGAATCATTCGGTACATTTCGCTAGTTAAAGAGTAAGGCGTATCTCTGACAGCAATGTTTTGAGTTATTGATTCTACACCTGAATAACCAGAGCGAACCTTTTTAACAGACAAGGGAACAATTCCCAGCAACGTATATCTAAATACATCTCTGACTTCCTTAAGTGTTTTCAGAGACCGATCTCTCATACCTAGAAACAGAACAGTTGTAGTGGCCAAAAATAAACCGAACATCACTCCTAGCGCCACAACTATAATTTTTTTGATTAATACTGGCTTATCTGGCACTAAAGCCGGAGCAATAATCCGCGAACTGGCTGTATTTGTATTCTCAACTAACTGTAATTCTTGAACCTTTTTCAATAGAGTTTGATAGGTCGAATCTGCAACTTCAACTTTCCGTTCTAACTCCCGCTGATTTTGTTCCAACTGGGGTATGATTTTCATCCGCTGTTCGTAGATAGAACGGGAATTATCTAGAGATGAAAGTCTTTTAATTAAGCCATAGCGCTGTATTTCTGACTGCAGAAAATTTTGTATCAGGCCTTGTCTGAGTTCTCCAATCTGCAATTGGCTCTGGGGAATTTGCGTTTGATTACCAACAGTCTGACCAATTTGCTGTTGCAGGAGAGATTTTAAGCTAGCTCTCTTTGCTTCTAGGTTAATAACTACGGGGTTATCATCTAGGAAACGGCTGCGCTCAATCGCTAACTGCCGCTCGGTATCTTGAAGTTGTGTAAGAACTCCCTGTACTGCAGGTGACTGACTGAGGGCACTCACAGCGAGCGCTTGCTGAGAATTTAGCTCTACTTTCTGGCGCAGTTCATTGGCTTGCGCGTTTACCTCATCCAGTTGAGCCTTAACAGTATTCATCTCATTGTCTAGATTTCCAATAGTCGTAACGGCTGACTTTGTCTCCTCTGATAGATCTGCAATCTGATTCTTTTGTTTAAATATACGTAGTGCTACTTCTGCATTATTAACAGTCTCTTGAGTTTTCGGAAGCTGCTTGGCCATAAATTGACGAGTTGCTCCTGCCTCAGAGCGATTTGTCAAAATATCATTTTCTAAATAAAAACTCATAATTGTATTGACCACTGCTGCTGATTGTTCAGGGTCAATGCTGGTATAGCTAATTCGCAATACATCTGTCCCACTAACAACTTTTATTGTCAAAGATTTTTGGAACTTTTCTAATTCTAGAGGTTTACCTTCATCGTCTTTCAGTCGTAGTTTGTCTATTGTTCGCTGCAATAAAGTAGGGGAAGAAATAACTTCTACCTGAGTGTTTATAGGATTTTGAGTTGCTAGCAGCGATTTTAAATCTCCTGCATCTCCTCCTTCAGTGGTACTAGGCACCAGATCAGGTCCTACGACTTTAAAAGAAGGAATTCTAAATAATAGTTTTCCTTCGGCTTCATAGGATGGCTTCATAAATTGTGTAGCTATAGCACTGAGCATAACTGTACCTGCAAATATTGCAGTAGCAGGTAACCACCATCGTTTCAATATAACTAAGTAACGACTAAGATCTAAATCAATAGATTCTCTAGATTCCATAGATTTTTCTGACATAAATCTTCAAAAGTACAGGTTTTAAGCGATAAACTCAATATTGATCTACTTACAGTAGGTACAAAGCGTAGCTATTTATAAGACTAGTACTATTTTACAATGTAACTTCAGGATCGGGTTTAATCCCGAATGCCCTTGTGGCATCTCCAACATGGCAATGGCTAGTGAGACGGGAAGCCCCCACTGTTTGCTTTGCAAACAGTAGTGGGTACTTTACTTGCGTTCCCAAGCTTTCTCATAAGCCTTTAACAGTTTAGATACTTGATGTCGCCACTCTAGTTTCTCCTCCATTCGTTGTCTACCTAGCTCTCCCATTTGCTGTCGCCGCTTACTATCCTCTAGAAGTTCAAGAATGTTCTCGGCAAAATCTACGACATCATTGCCCTTGGCATAAACAGATGCTCCTTCTGCCGATCGCCTTCCTTCCAAAAGGTCAAACTGAACAATCGGTTTTCCCATTGCCATGTACTCCATGATCTTGTTCATCGTTGAACGGTCATTGTAGGGCATTTTTTTATCGGGATTAGCACATACATCACAGCTAGAAAGCCGTTCTAAGAGTTCATTATCAGGAATACGTCCGGTAAATTCTACAAATTCATTAACTTCTAACTCTTCAGATAGTGCCTGAAGCTTCTCAAACATCGGTCCACTACCAATGAGCATAAAGTGAATATCCTGGCGTTTTTTTTCATAGACAATGTAGCGCACCGATTGGAGCAGGTAATCGATTCCTTCTGGTTCTCCCATGACGCCAACATACCCCACCAAATACTTTCGACCTTTACGGTAGACTGGGTTGGGCGGTACGGGTTGAAAACGGGAAAGGTCAGGTCCGCTGCGAACAACGAAGACATCCTCTGGACTCTTGCCTCCACGGGTAAGTGCTACTGACAGATAAGATTCATTAGTTGAGATAACTACGTCTGCTGTCGCAAAGGTCAATCGCTCAACCAACGAGAGTCCATAATAGAATATGTCTCGTCGTCCATACTTAGCTTCATACATCTCTAGATTGATATCATGGTGGTCAAATATGACTCTTATACCCTTGAGCAACTTGAACCATCCTGCCACTAAAAACATTAAATCTGGAGGATTACAAATGTGGACGATATCAAACCCTCGCTCTCGCCACACCCGATGGGCAAGGCGAAACTCCCAAAAAAGGGCAGTACCATACTCCCGTAGATAACCTGAGACCGAACTAATATCAGGTGGCATTGGGTGGCGATAAATGTGAACCTGATCGATTACCTCGTATTCTTGTTCAAACCCTTTACCTTTGGGACAAATCACCGAAACTTCATATCCAGCTTTTGTCAGGGTGGTGGCTTCCATCCATACGCGCCGATCAAACGGAACGGGCAGGTTTTCTACAATTATTAATACTTTATTAGACATATCTCATTTGGCTTTTCATTTTCTAGTTAAATTTGCTAGGTTTAAAAATAAAATTATGAACTTTTACTCTATTCTTATGACTAAATATTGCTTTAGTATCATCTCCCAAAAATAGATATTGAGATTTTTCAGATGAAAATTGAGAGCAATTAAAAAATTTAGCTTGATTCAAAAACCAACTTTTATCAGTAATTTTCTTGAGTGTACTACTCTAAGCTGCTTGAGATAAAAGAGAATTGAAATACTAAAATGTACAGGGCAGAGACTTATTAGATAATTTTTAAAAATCATAATTGATTCCTAAAAACAGTTAAACTATTTATTCATAAACGCAAAATTAGGAAAGGTTGTCTGTTTATCTAAAGTTAGCAATTGAATGCGCCATATATCAACTTATAGTGATCATTTTCTGGATGTACTACTACTTGAACAAAGCAAAAGGTAAGTACATATCCAGAAAATGCTTAAGTTATTTCATCATCAATCCTTTGCTTACCAAGCAATACCACAATAATTTAACTCCTTAATCGGTTCAGTAAACACACTTGCCAGATCCAAAATTTGTATTTCTTTGAGCGCTTCCCGTAATATCTGGCGAAACTCTGGACTAGCATGGGTAACTATTACTAATTCTGCGTTCTCCAGAGCTTGTTGGGGTTCTGCGACTAGCAGATCCTCAAAATGAGGGAGGTTATTTTGAATATAGGTCAGATTGGTTCCCATTAACCGAGCTTCATAGACGGCTTGGTCATAAATTTTTATTTGGCAGCCTTCCCCAATCAATCGCTTAACTAGCAGCACTGCTGGACTTTCTCTCAAGTCATCTGTACCTGGTTTGAATGCCAATCCTAAAATAGCAATTTTCCTTGCCCCAAGGCGTAATACATGCTGGGCGGCCAAATCAATTTGGAGACTGTTAGTAGTCGGAAGGGCGTTTAGTAGGGGGACTGATACATCCATGTTCCGTGCGTAGTAAAGCAAAGCACTCAAATCCTTGGGCAGACAGGAACCACCATAGGCAAATCCAGGACGCATGTAAACAGGAGAAATATTTAATTTCGTGTCTTGTACAATGATGTTCATTACTTCTCGTCCATCTACGCCAAAGGCTTTGGCGATCCGTCCGATTTCATTAGCAAAGCCCACCTTGGTAGCGTGCCAGCAATTGGCGACATATTTAACCATTTCTGCTACAGATGGTTTGACTACAGTGAACGGTGCATCTACTGTGGCATACATCTGCCGTACTGCTGCTTCTGCCACAGGAGATTCAGTACCGATAATGGTGTAAGGTGGTTGATCGTAATCTTTGATCGCCGAACCTTCGCGTAAAAACTCTGGGTTAAATGCTAGATGAATAGAATTATCACCTATGAGACTATCTAGCAGATTTTGACACTTTTCTAATGTTCCTGGAGGGACAGTGCTACGCAAAATAACCACATGGCCTTCAGTCTTATGGATGGCGGCTTTTCCAATCTGCTTGCACACATTCCAAACGTAGGTAAGATCCGGTTCTCCCCTCTCTATTGGAGGTGTGCCAACGCTAATCAGGGAAACATCTGATGCTAGCACCGCTGCTTCAGCATCTGTAGTAGCTTTGATTAAGTGAGCTGCCACTCCGTCAACCAACAATTGACTTAGCCCTGGCTCTACAATAGGCGACTCTCCTTTGCCGATCAAATCCACTTTTTCAGGATTTACATCTACCCCAATCACTTCGTGTCCATCTCGTGCCAAGCAAGCTGCTGTTACAACACCGACATATCCCAAACCAAAAATGCTAATTTTCATAACTACCAGTTGTTATTTTTTCATAAAGTACAAAAAAATTCAGCCCTGAGAGCGCTCTTCCATAGCATCTCAATTTAATACTGAGTGATATAAATCTATGAAATCAGCCCAATGCTTTTTGATGTCTAGAGGAAAAACACTTGTTCTCGCCTTTGCTCCTAGAGAAAGCCTCAAAGCCTGATTTTCAATCAAAGACTTAATAGCATCTGATAACTGCTCAACATTTCCTGGATTAACGATTAATCCATTTTCAGATTGAGTAACTATCTCAGGTATGCCTCCTACTGGTGTAACTATCACTGGTAACTCCCAAGCCATTGCTTCCAGCATTGCTAATGGAAGACCTTCGTTGTAAGAGGGCAACAAAAAAACATCTGCTTTAGTTAAAAGAATATCACGTTCATCTGACCCTATCCAACCAGGCAATTGTATATAATTTTCTAGATTTAAACTCGTAACTAAATTGCGTGCTTGTTCTATGTCACCATCTCCTGCCATAATCATACTTGATCTGGTTTGATATTCAGTAGGCAAAAAAGAAAAAGCTTTGATCAAATCAAATGCTCCTTTCCGTTGACCAATTCGTCCTAAGAAAAGTAAGTTTACTTTACTAGAAACTGAACGGTGTGGAACTTCAGCAGGGACTTTTACTGGATTGTAAAAAACTACAACTTGTTCTGGTTTCAGACCAAGGTTTTCTATGTAGAAGCTTTGCCAACTTTCGGATAATACAATTAAACGTTGACACTTGCAAAATACCCAACTTAGTAATTTCTGTATCCATTTTGCAAGTTCAGCGTAGAAAATATGAAATTGACTACCATGAGCATGTAAAATTATCGGCTTGTGAAATATCCAAGCTAAAAGCGTCATAATTGCTTGTCGGAAAACACTGCCACGTTGTGAAACTTCAATTTGAACAATATCAACTTCTTCCCTTATTAACATCCACAGAAATTTCCATATAGCTTTCAAAAATACCATGATTTTGAATGCTATAGCTCCTTCATCGTGAGTAATAATATGAGATATTTGGACTTCAGAAGGAGCATACTCCAAGAAAAGTTTCTCGTAACCAGAAATACCACCCTGCTGGAGTAAGCTAGGACCTAGCATGATAATCTTCAAAGTATTGGTTCCACACATAAGCTGTAATTTTTCAATAATTGGTCTATCTTTGATTAATGTATTAACAAAAAAATCACAAGTTATCGTTTGATTTTCCCATATTCAAAGCCCTGCCCAGCCTTGTCGTGAAACCGAGCAAGTTTATTGATTATATTTTTACATAATTGGCGCGTGTAGAAAGTTGGCTTGTAAATATTGCTGATACATAAAGTATCCATTCCAGACTATTTTGATCTAACAATGAAGTTTCAGTCAGATTTGAAAGAATAATAAAGGTAAAATAAACTAGAAGCCATACATTTTCAGGTGTTTGATTCCACCGGATTAAATATATCGCTCTTAAAAAATTAATACCGAACCCAATTACAAAAACCAAGATTCCTAGTAGACCTAACGCTAGCCAGAGATCCAGAAAACCATTGTGAGAATTAGGAGCATCCCATTGTACCGCTTGTACAACAATAGAAGACTCACTACTTCCCTCTCCCCAGAATGCTCCATAGCCATATCCTAGCCACGGTTTTTTCGCAATCATCTGCAACACAACAGGCCATAATTCTGCCCGTCCAGTGAGTGTTGTGTTCTTACCTACTGTGCCTAAAATTGCATCAGCTTGTAAGATAAACCAAGCATAAAGAGCTATGCCAATGGTTGATAGGAACGTCAAAATAGGTATCATTACTTTATACTTTAAATGTAAAATTCGAGAATATATAAGAAAAGCTCCTGTAATGATTATAAAATTACCTAAAGATGTTGTTGATTTCGAGAAGAATACAAGTACTCCAGAAGTAAAATAGCCAAGCCATGAAAACCACCGATTTTCTTTAGTAGTCATGGCAAGGAATAAAAATATTGCTGCACCAAGTACAAATGTCTTGCCAAGAACATTCTTGGTTGGGTATATTCCTCGCCAACTATTATTTGCATCAATATCGCCTCCAACACCATATTGTGGTAGAAGTATAGCAAAGAAGAAACACATTACTGCTGAGATGCCAAGCATGTATGCAAAGAACTTTAGTTGCTCCTTTAAGGTGTAACGTGAAGCTAAATAAAGTCCAAAGATAGTTGTTCCTAACAGAGCAATAAAGCGACGTATAGTAGTGTCTGGATCTGTAGACCAAAAACTAGAAAGTGCACAAACTCCAATCAATGCCCAAATAAACTTATCTCTGCTAAAAACGTAAGTAACCTTCTTCCAGCGTAGAGTAATCAAGAAAAGAGTGACTATATATGTCAGAGTAAAAAGGAATCGAAATATAGTTCTATCACCCTCTTTTATAGTAAAGCCATCCGTGATAAAGGGATCTAGGGGAGTTCCTGAATAGATCATCAAGCAAGTGACTGTAAGTATTTTTTCGGCAGAAATTAAAAATTTCCTCATTTTTTATGATATGTATCATGTTGTATACATATAGAAAATAGATTAAGCAAGTCAGAGATTCGTAATCGGTAGTCTGAGTTGATTTTGACAAATACTTTGTTTCTTAGATTTGAAATTATTATGTTCGTTAAGTTTCAAAGCAATAAGTACAAGTTGTATTAATGTCTGGCTTTGATGGTTTTTTGATAAACTTCCACAGTTTGAGCAGCAATATTTGACCAATTTAAATCTTGCTGACAGCGAGCTAGTGCGGCAGTTTGCATACGTTGTTGCAAGTCGCGATCGCTTAACAAACAAATAATGGCATCAGCTAGGGCTCGGACATCACCAGGTGGAACTAATAATCCGTCTCTTTTATGCTCAATTATCTCACTCAATCCGCCTACTTCAGAGGCTACAACCAGTGTTCCCATTCCATAAGATAAAGCTGCCACACCACTTTGAGACGCTTCGATGTATGGCAGAACTGTTACTGTGCTGCGTTGAAATAGATTACCTACTTCTTGAAGAGGGATAAAGTCATTGATAATCTCATAGCGTTTCTCATCATAACCATTAGGGAAATACTGCCTTATGTTTTCTCCCTTTCCAGCAATAATCAGCTTGACTTCAGGTATATATTCAGCAATTAAGGGCATAGCCTCAAGCAAGTATTTCAATCCCTTATAGGGTAAGATGCGTCCAAAAAATAGCAAGGTATATGGCTCATGGGCTTGAATATTTTGATTACCTCGACGCTGATACAAACTACCAAGTTCCCCATGAGGTAAAACATTGACTCGCTCTTGAGGTATACGAAATTGTTTAATTAAAATCTTTTTTAGTTGATGAGTATGGACAATCAATTGTTGGGAACGGTAGAAGGCAATACGCCTGGTATAATCGGAACCAAGCACGGCTATTTTATCCCCTGGGTGACGGAATATATCGTGGATAGTTGTCACCAATGGTGGCATCTTGTTGAGTAACAAAGTCCAATCGTACCAAGGATCGTTAGTCTCTTGCACATGTAAAATATCTGGCTGTATATCTTTGATGATATCCATCATCATGCCCATAGACAATAAGTTGCGCGGGTCGCGAATCCGTGGTTTTTTAAAGTTAATGACGCGGATACTAGAATCAAGAGCATCGCTACAGACAGATGAGACTTTTTCCGGATGAATTAGCGTTAAATCAACATATTTAACCAGACTGTTTGCTAATTCGATGGTGTAGTCTTCAAAGCAAAAATGTAAGAGAGCAACTTTAATCATAATTAAAATTATCTTATCACTTAAATTATTTATTCAACTAATTTAAATGCCTTATTCGTAAAATCTTTATTAGTTAACTATTGATTTCTTAAAACTTTTCTCCACAAAAAACGGAAACCGCCAAACGCACGAATACCTAGATAGCTCACAAATAAACCATAGGCACAAGTTGCAATAGTTAGAGTAAATATAAAGTCTAAGCTAATTTTTTGCAATAATATGAATACAGGTAGCATTACAATGGTTATTATTAAGGGTCGGCGCATAATTCGCCATAAATTTAATGAAAATAGGCGAGTATAGGTGAAATAAATATACTGGCTAAAACCAATAATAGTCATTAATAATGTCATTAAAGCGGCACCTAGTAAGTGATATTGCGAAACTAATGCTACACCTCCCAAGCTTCCTAATGTAGTGGTAATAACGACTTCACGCAGGTTAATTATTTCAAAACCATTGGCTACAAGTAGATATGAAAGTGAGCGGATAAAGGGCAAAAAAACCAGTGATGCAGCACTTAAACTAAGGGCTAGATTTGCTTGACCAAAGCTAGAATTATAGAGAAAAATTAGTAAATCTTTGCCAAAAAATAACAGGCCAATAAATAAGGGGAATGCCATTATTAGTAGAATTTCAATTATATTTTCCGTGTTCTGCCTCTGCTTGTCCCGTCCTTGGTCTACTGCCTTTGAAAATTTTGGAAACATTGCTAAAGTAAGACTGTTAGCAATAATTGTAAAAGGTTGTAGCAATTGTGTTATTCCACCAAAGAGACCCACTAACAACTCACTTCCTAACAATGAAAGAATCAAAATTTGAATTCTGCCAGCGACTACAGCTAATGCTTCAATGGCAAAAAACGTACGCGCATTTTTGATTGTATGCCATACAAAATTTCCATCAATCTGCCATTCTATTTTGACTAACTGTGTGATGAAAACCCATTCAATTACTAGAATTAATGTTTCTGAAAAACAGAGGATCGCCCCTAGATATTCAATTCCGTATTTCAGTTGTATCGCCCAAATCATTATTATTAAGCGTAAGATATAAACTGGCACTGTAGCGATTGCAATCAGATGCATCTTTTCTTTAGCTTGAAAAATTGCCTCCGTGATGTTGGAAAGTGCAAAAGGAATGATCGTCAAGCCCATTATGTAGCAAACAGTCGAGGTTTTGGAACTATAGGGAAGTAAAAATACTACAATCACTAATACCCCATAACTTAAGAGACTAAATATTAACTGTAGCCAGGTACCACTAATTAAATAAACTGGTGTTTTTTGTGGATCACGGGATAGTTCTCTGGTAAACAATGTTTTTAGCCCCTGTGAAGCAATACCCACAAAGATAAAGTAGTAGCTATACCCTAATAGATACTGACCTAAAGCCTCAGCTCCTAGACTACGAGCAATAGCAGCAGTTAAGACAAAGGCTGTAATGCTTTGCGCTAACCGATTGACTATCATTGAGAAGGAATTACTTAGGAATTTGTACTTTTCTACCATTCTTAAATTATTAATCAGCTTATTTAGTTAATTTTGAATTATCAATATAAATCTCATAATCTACTTTTTCTGATATACCGTTATAAGTTTTTTTAGTTGTTCTATCCATACCAGTGATCCGAGTCAAGTGCAAAAATGCATTTCCGTTTAGCTTATATAATCGCACGCTTGAGTTTGCCACTCATCCCAAGATTTATTAACAGATCTTTTGGGTTATAAATGCGAAAGCTTTTATTAGCCTTGAACAGATAGTTTTTCACTCAGTAAAGTAGAAAAATCTAAATTTAATGCGTGAAAAATTATACTATCAAGTGCAATCTTTGTATTGATACGTAAACCGTATAATCATTGCTGTCCGCTATGGTTAAGTTTTTAGAACCTTAGTAGGCACCTTCTTTTTTCAAAACTACCATAACTGTTTTGAGGAGAATTTCAAAGTCTAACCCAAGCGACCAATTTTCAATGTAGTTAAGATCAAGATTAATCACTTGTTCAAAATCTAAAATATCCGAGCGACCTGAGACTTGCCAAAGACCTGTAATACCAGGTAAAACTTCATGTCGGATAAAATGATGTTCAGCAAACTTATCAACATCTCTAGTAGGTAAAGGCCGAGGTCCTACTATACTCATTTCTCCAAAGATAACATTAAAAAGTTGAGGTAATTCATCTAAGCTGTAACGACGCAGAAATTTTCCAACACGGGTAACGCGAGGATCATCTTTAATTTTAAAGATAATCCCATCTTTCGTTTCATTTAGTGCTTCTAATTCTTTCTGTAATTTTTCTGCATCAGACCTCATAGTTCGGAACTTCCATACTTTAAACTGTTGCCCATGTAAACCTATACGGGTTTGCCTGTAAAAAACTGTGCCGGGAGAGTCTAGTTTTATAGCTATAGCTATAGCTATATAAATAGGGAATGATAACATTACAAATAAAGTCGCGAAACAAAAATCACAACTACGCTTTATCCAAAAATCTTTACCTGTAATTATTGGACAATCCAAGCTCAGACAAGGCATTCCTCCTATCTTATTAAATTCTACGTTTTTATAAATTGGTTTTAATTCCATCGGGAAAATATGCACTTGAATGCCGGATGCTTGAAATAACCAACATAAAAACATTCTGTTTTTTAGAGCATCCCAAGATATGAAAACTTCTGTTACACCTAATTGATTAAGTTGATTCAATGTTTGCTGACGCTGATATCTGTCTAATGAATTAGCATTCGCAGTTCCAGATACAATATAATGCTTTTCCTTTTTTATAAAGCTAGCAATCTGCTCATGCTCTTGAGGCTCGCAAATAATGAAAACAGAAGAACGAACTATTTTTTTCTGTTTTCGTAGATATTCAAGAGTAAGATTCACAGCATATCTACCAGTACAAATAAATAATATACTTAACAACCAAGATAATAATATTAATCTTGGACGTGTAAGATCAACAACTGGTTTATACAAAAAACAAACTAGGAGTATTAATCCATGAGCAAAAGTTAGCGATTTGATAATATTGAAATAGTCATAGCGTTTTTGACCTTCTCGATAAATACCTTCGACAGCTAGTGATCCTATTTGAATCCCAATAGTTATTAAAATCGGTAAATAATGACTCGGTATATACCAAGTAAAAGACCCATACGAAGATTGATATCCAGCTAAAACCCAAGCTAAGGATAAAAGAGTATAGTCTACTAAAAACAATGTTGTTAATCTCAACCACCACGAACCCTTACGTACCCTGACAAATGCAGATGCACGTAAATCCAAAGGCACTTCACTGAATTTATTTGTTGTAATGCTTTGATTACTCATAGTTAGGAACACTTGGTGTAGTTAAAACCTGACGGAAACTTATATAAGATAAGTGGGGGATCTCACATTTTTATTTCAAATAAATTTATTTCAAAGAAACTTGGTCTTTATAGTTTAGTATTAACCATTTTATTTAGAGTAACTTTAAGTTCTTGAGCAAAAGCATCTTCCAGGGTCGGTTTGAGTAGGGTTACTACCCAGATACTTAGCTTTTGTTGCAGGGTAGAATCCATTTAGCCGGGAAATTTTGAGCTTTGATGCTAAAAAAAAGAATTTCTTAGTGAGTTAACTTTATAGTTGAATAAAATTCCTGACATTAATAATCAAGTAGGTCAGGTAAAAATATTATGATTTTTAAGTTGCGTAACAGTTGAACTGAATTACTACAGTTTGATCGCAGAGTTCCACTTCTATGAAACAGTGATATTCTTTACGAAATTACTGTAGCATGTTTACCTAAACTAATTCAGCTTTGCTTAGAAGTTCTCTGTTTTTTACGCATTATTACTGATTTACAAAACTTACAAACTAAACTTACAGCAAAAAGCAGCAAAAATTTGACTTTTGTTACAAAACTTTACATTTTGAATATTGTGGTTAAACTTGGGTCAGTTTTATAGACATCGCTAGAGAATTGGTCACAGATTAATGAAAAGAAATTCTAATAACTGAAAGTAATGTCAACAATGTACAATCTCTGTAAGTCTTGTCTTATATGCGTTATAGACATTTTTACCTCCTGAGAGAGTCTATTTTTTTGCTCCAATTTTTTACGTCTTACATTTTGGACTATTCTAATCTTGAATTTAGGGCTAAGTAGACGTCACCAGAAATCAGGTAGGGAATTAACTTTTGGAATAAACAGTATATAGTGCGATCGCAATTTTGATTTGCCACCCCTTTTTGCGGTGACATGTATTTAGGCACGGTGCTATCACCATAAAAAAATCAACATTGGATTTGCTGCAAGTCCTTGCTGGTAGCCAAAGAGCTTGAATATCCGTGAGTGATTAGAGTAAAACCTTTTTTGTCAATCAGTCAAAATACTTAAAATGCTCTTATCATCTGTATCTAAGGTTAGATTGACACAGATGCTAAGTCCATATGCAAGGTTTTTACCTTATCTATAGTGAGATCAAACCGACCTGATGAGAGTTTTACTGAGTCAGCGTAACGCTCTGCTAAGAAACCGCATTTGTTTGGAATTGCAGACCTGAATTGAAAGTGCCGAGTCACCGTTGCCCTTGGCGTCTCCCCTTGGGAAAAGTTTACAGCGGCAAAAGCCGCCGCTTTGACTTCTGCCTAAGTAAAAAATACTAGTCCCCAGTCCCCAGTCCCCAGTCCCCGTCCCTCTTTCATCTGTTCTGGTGTATGCGGTTCATGACGGCTACTTAATTATTTAAGCAAATTATAATGACAGCTTTACACTATTTTTACATATGAGGAAACACAATGAAGATTTGGTAATAATTATTTTTTACTTCAGCAAATGTTCATAAAAAACGATAAAGTCTTTTCAGTATTATATTTGAGCTATGTCAGATTTAGATAAAACAAAAAAGCTTTTATTTGTAAACTAAAGGTAAAGCCGCAAATCAGATGTTTGTTCCTGGCTCTATATTACTAATGGAGCATGTAGTTTTTTGATTTTAATTGGATTTTCAAGTTTTAGTTAAAATAAGATTATAAGTAAAAAATTAGTGTTTTTTTTTATGTGAAGTATAACTTGATTAGCTAGAGGTTTAAATATAATTATATTTGAAGATAAATAGAATTGCCCGGGTACTACAAACCATAAGCCGTAACCTTTTGGGAAAATAAGCTCCGCGCAGCGTCCCGTTCTCAAGACTAGCTAGGTTTTGTTTCTGTCGCCCCTGGCTTCTATCCTGAAGGCGTTAATGTGCAGCCTCATATGGAACTTTATATAAAAAAATATCCAATAAATAATAAATTAAAAGAATGGCATTTACTGATGGAGTTGATATATAAAATGCAGATAAATAGCCAGACTTCAGAATATAAGCAAAATATTCCGTTAAATCCCTTAACTCACATCATCGGCGCTCAAGTTCTACAGGAATGGAATGATAGCCAAGCAGTTGCTCATCAGGATCTGTGCATCCATCAAATGTTTGAGATGCAAGTAGAGCGATCGCCCCAAGCCATTGCTGTAGTATGTGAAAATACAGAACTTACTTATCGGCAGTTAAACCAGCGGGCAAATCAGCTAGCGCACCACCTACGTGCTTTAGGCGTTGGACCTGAAGTACTTGTGGGCATTTGCCTAGAGCGCTCCTTGGAGATGATCGTCGGACTGCTGGGAATTCTCAAAGCTGGAGGCGCTTATGTGCCTTTAGACCCGGCATATCCCTCAGAGCGCTTAGGCTTCATCTTGGAAGACACCCAGACACCAATATTGTTAACCCAAGAAAAATTTGTCAAGAATCTACCACCGCATCAAGCACAAGTAATTTGTCTGGACTCAAACTGGCAAGGAAATATCCGAAACACTCAAGAAAATCCTGTAAGTGAGACGACGGCTGATAATCTCATCTACGTAATCTACACATCTGGTTCTACAGGACAGCCCAAGGGTGTGATGATCCCTCACCGTGGGATCTGCAATCAACTTTACTGGAAGCAAACAACCTTTGGATTAACTCAGGCAGACAAAGTTTTACTGACTATTTCTTTTAGCTTCGATCCCTCAGTGTGGCAGATATTCTGGCCATTGTGCTTCGGGGGGCAATTGTTCATGGCTCGCCCTGGTGGACATCAAGATAGTGCCTACCTGGTGAGGGTGATTACTGAGCAGCAAATCACCGTCCTGGCCTTAGTACCTTCCATACTCCGTGTCTTACTGGAAGAGAAGGGAATTGAGAACTGCCGATTCCTCAGGCACATTATCTGCGGTGGTGAAGCTTTACCTAGCGAACTCATAGAACGCTTCTTTGCTCAACTGAATTTGGACAATGTTCTATATAATTGCTATGGTCCGACAGAAGCTTCCATTGATACCACTTTCTGGACTTGCCAGCGCGACACTAATTACGCCATTGCTCCCATTGGTCGCCCGATTACGAATGCAGAGATTCACATCCTTGATGAAAATTTGCAGCCTGTGCCTGTTGGTGAATCAGGTGAACTGCACATTGGCGGTATTGGTTTAGCGCGAGGCTATCTTAACCGTCCAGAATTGACCAGAGATAAGTTCATTTTCGACCCTTTTAGTTCTGAAACAGAGGCGCATCTTTATAAAACTGGGGACTTGGGACGTTACTTGAGCGATGGTAATATCGAGTTCCTTGGTCGCATTGACCACCAAGTAAAGATTCGTGGCTTCCGAATTGAATTGGGAGAAATTGAAGCCATATTAAGTCAACATCCGGCACTGACACAGACTCTAGTCATCGCTAGAGAGGATGTTACAGATGATAAGCAACTCGTGGCATATGTTGTTGCCAGTCCAGAGCAAATTCCTAGCCAGGTTGAATTGCGTCACTTTTTGCAAGGTCAGCTGCCTGAATACATGGTGCCTGGTTTCTTTGTATTTTTGGACACCTTGCCATTAAATGCTAACGGTAAAATAGACCGCCGCGCCTTGCCTGCACCGGATACATTTACTCTTAGGCTGTCAACTAACTTTGTTCCACCTCAGAATTCGACAGAAGAAGTCTTAGCTACCATCTGGGCGAAGGTTTTGCGTTTGAAACAAGTAGGCATCCACGACAATTTTTTTGAATTGGGAGGTCATTCACTGCTGGCCACTCAAGTGATGTCTCGGGTGCGCCAAGCCTTTCGGATCGAAATACCGTTGCAACTCTTATTTGAGAATCCCACGATCGCTACTTTAGCTGAAGCGTTCGCTCAAAACCAGACTCAAGAAAATGCTCCTCAAAATCAGACTATTCCCCAAATAGCCAACCGGGAGTCAGCCCCTTTATCCTTTGCCCAGCAGCGAGTGTGGTTTTTGCAGCAGTTGCAACCCAACAGCCGGGCATATATCCTCTCGAATACACAGCGCTTAACGGGCAAGTTAAATGCGAGTGGATTACAACAGTCACTAGATGCGATCGTCGTCCATCATGAAGCACTGCGAACAAACTTTATTACATCACTTGATGGTAGCCCCATACAAGTAATTGGCACGCCTCGGCCAGTAGAACTCAAAATAATTAAGGTAGCACCGGCGCAAGTAGAATCTCTCCTAAATAAAGAGGCACAACGCCTCTTCAACTTAGAATCTGACTTGATGCTGCGAGCTACTTTGCTCCAGCTAGACGAACAAGAGCATATACTCTTGTTGGTCATGCACCATATCGCCTCAGATGGCTGGTCAATAGGCATACTTTGGCAGCAATTAACAGACCTTTATCAAGCCTTTTTGAGCGGTAAGCCTTCCCCTTTGGCAAAATTGCCCATTCAGTATGCAGATTTTGCTGTGTGGCAACACCAATGGCTATCAAGTGAGGTACTTTCCTGCCAAATTAATTATTGGAAAACCCAGTTAGCAGGTGCTAATACTGTATTAGAATTACCAACCGATCGACCACGGCCACCAGTCCAAACTTACCAGGGAGCAGTGCAATCCCTGCTGCTACCCCAGACCCTGAGTGCATCGCTAAAAGAACTCTCGCATCAGCAGGGTGTCACCCTATTCATGACATTGCTGGCGGCTTTTGGGACAATATTGTACCGCTACACTGGGCAAGAAGACATTCTTATCGGTTCCCCCATTGCTGGTCGCAAGCAAGTTGAAACCGAAGGGTTGATTGGGTTCTTTGTGAATACTCTAGCCATACGTACTAACCTTTCAGGCAACCCAAGTTTCCGGCAGTTACTTAGTCAAGTTCGAGAAGTAACACTAAAAGCTTATGCCCACCAAGACCTGCCCTTTGAAAAGCTAGTAGAAGAACTACAACCAGAACGAGATTTGAGCCACTCACAGCTGTTTCAGGTAATGTTTGCCTTCCACAATACCCCCAGCGAACTCTGGGAACTTCCGGGATTGACGATTACCCCTCTAGAAGTCCATAACGATGCCGCAAAGTTCGAGCTTACCCTCGATTTGAAAGAAACTTCAGAGGGGATCAAAGGTGGAATTGAATACAACACGGACTTATTCGATCCTACAACGATCGCTCGAATGCTAGGGCATTTCCAAACTTTACTTGAAGGGATCGTCGCCAATCCAGAACAGCATATTTCCGATTTACCTCTGTTAACAGCAGCCCAACAGCATCAGCTACTAATAGAGTGGAATAATACCCAAACTGACTACCCCGAAAATACCTGCATCCATCAGTTATTTGAAGCTCAAACCGAAAGAACTCCTAACGCCATTGCCGTAGTCTTTGAGAACCAGCAACTAACTTACCAGCAACTCAATCACCGTGCTAATCAGCTAGCGCATTACCTGAGATCACTGGGTGTGAAACCAGAGGTGCCGGTGGGGATTTGTGTGGAGCGATCGCTAAATTTGATAGTTGGACTTATAGGTATCCTTAAAGCAGGTGCATCCTACGTACCCCTAGACCCAGCCTATCCCCAAGAGCGCTTGGCATTCATGTTGGAAGACTCGCAAATTTCCATTTTATTAACCCAGCAACATTTATTAAAAACTCTTCCATCCCACCAAGCCCAAGTCATCTGTTTAGATAACGACAGTGATTACATCGCCGCACATCAGCAAAATTCCCCACAAAGCTACATTGATCCCGATCATTTAATTTACACAATTTATACTTCTGGCTCCACAGGGAAACCCAAAGGTGTACAAATTACCCATCGCAGTGTCCTGAACTTCCTCACCGGGATGCAACAGCACCTACAATTAACCAATCTTGATAGTCTGTTGTCAGTTACTTCTCTATCTTTTGATATTGCGGTTTTAGAAATTTTTCTTCCCCTAACACTAGGAGCCAAGATAATTTTAGTCAGTCGGGAAGTTACAACCGATGGTTTACAGTTATTGCAACAACTAAATAACTCTGCTGCAACTATTATGCAAGCCACCCCTGTGACATGGCGGATGTTACTAGAAGAAGGATGGGAAGGAAATGCACAACTGAAAATTCTCTGTGGTGGTGAAGCCTTACCTCAAAATTTAGCTAACCACTTACGCCAAAGAGGTGCTGAAGTTTGGAACTTATACGGACCGACAGAAACAACTGTTTGGTCTACAATTCATCGAATTGAGCAGCAAGAAGCTTTAGTGAGTATTGGCCGTCCTATAGCCAACACTCAGATTTACATTTTGGATAAATATTTGCAACCCGTACCTGTGGGTGTTCCAGGACAACTATATATTGGTGGTGCAGGGTTATCACGGGGTTATTTCCATCAGCCTAAATTAACAACAGAAAAATTTATTCATAATCCATTCAGTTGCGACTTAAAAAGCCGCCTTTACACAACAGGTGACTTAGCGCGTTACCTAAGTGATGGTAATATCGAATATCTTGGTCGCCTCGATAATCAAGTAAAAATTCGTGGTTTTCGCATCGAACTTGGAGAAATTGAAGCTTTACTAGCACAGCACCCCACGATACAGCAAACTGTTGTCACAGTTAGAGTTGATAATCCAGAAAACCAGCGACTAGTCGCTTACATCGTTCCTCACCCAGAACACACAACAACCACAGACGAACTACGCCACTTCCTTAAACAGAAACTGCCAGAATATATGGTGCCTAGTGCTTTCGTTTTACTAGACACCCTACCCTTAACCCCCAACGGCAAAATCGACCGCCGCGCTTTAGCAGGACCAGACTCAACAAGGCTTGATTCAGAAAACACTTATGTGGCTCCCCGTGATCAATTAGAATTCCAACTGACCAAAATTTGGGAACAAGTTCTGGGCATTCAGCCTATCGGTGTCAGGGATAACTTCTTTGAGCTAGGAGGACATTCCATATTAGCAGTAAAACTGTTTTGGCAAATTGAAAAGACATTTAGTAAAAATCTGCCTCTTGCCATTCTGTTCCAGTCAGGTACTGTAGAGGCTCTAGCCAAAATAATCTCCCAAGAAGAAAAAGATATAGCAACAAACTTGCCTTTAGTAAATACCTTAGACCAATCAAAATCTAGCTGGTCATCCCTGGTAGAAATTCAACCCAATGGTTCCAAACCACCTTTTTTCTGTATTCACGGACTGGGTGGAGAAGTCTTGGGTTTCCGTGAATTGGCACTGCATCTGGGTTCAGAGCAACCATTTTATGGACTCCAGCCACAAGAGCTAGATGGAAAACAGCTTTTATATACGCGGATTGAAGATATGGCAACTCACTATATTCAAGAAATTCAAACTCTTCAGTCCAATGGTCCTTATTTTTTGGGAGGTTATTCTTTTGGGGGTATAGTTGCTTTCGAGATGGCTCGGCAACTCCAAGAGCAAGGGGAACAAGTTGGTATTCTAGTTATACTTGATAGTTGTCGTCCAGGTTATAGCAGGCGGGCGTCATTTCTCAAGCGAGTTTTTTTACATTTAAATAATATTGTTCAACAAGGACCTACCTACCTTTGGCAAAAGACTGTGAAATGGGGCGATTGGCGTAAGCAGCATCTCCAACATAGATATAAGCGTTACTTGGAAGAGCTACTTGATTTACCTATAACTGACAAGCACTTAAAGATTATAGATGCTAACACTCAAGCCATCAATGAATATATCTTTTCACCTTATCTTGGTCAAGCTATCCTCTTGCGGACAGAGGATCAAAATCGGAGCGAAGCTATAGGCACACAATACGATCCTCAATTCGGCTGGGGCGACGTAGTTGCTGGAGGATTAGATATCCATTACCTTCCCGGATCTCACCATGGTCTACTTAAGGAACCCCACGTCCAGGTGTTAGCTGAAACATTGAGAAATTGCTTAACTCAGGCGCAGTCTCCAAAAAATTAGTCTAAAAACCAATTGGAAGAATATATAGAAAAATGCTTGCTAGTGGGAACTAGGATGAGATAATTACTCTGTGGAACTGGAATACTGGTCACAGTCCAATAATCAAAAGGCCTGACCGATTTAATAATGCGATGAATCTTGCTAGTGTTACAGATTGAACAGAGGTAATTCAATACAGTTCGGTTAAGCTGCACAGTCCCTAAAGATCCCCCATTATCCCCCTTAAAAAGGGGGAATAGAGCCATTTTGAGCAAGCCTTAAAAAGGGGGGTTGGGGGGATCGAGTCTTATCCGAACCGTATTGAGAGGTAATTATTGTGGCACTGAAAGCTTGAATGACTGTAATTTTGAGATTTTAAGTTGATAAGCAATCCACAACCCACTGATGCTATATAGACGATTTGGACGCACAGAATTACAGATGCCAGTGTTTTCCTGCGGTGGCATGAGATATCAGTTCAAATGGGAAGATGTTCCCAATAATGAAATTCCTGCTGATAACCAGGCGAATCTGGAAGCGACTATTAGAAGGGCAGTCGAGGTTGGGATAAATCATATTGAAACTGCCCGTGGTTATGGCACTTCCGAAATGCAATTGGGGAGAATATTGCCCAAGTTTCCCCGCGAAAAGTTGATTGTTCAAACCAAAGTAAACCCAGAGGCAGATGCGAAAGAATTCCGTGAGAAATTTGAACAATCATTGAAAAATCTCCAACTAGATTATGTTGACCTTTTAGGCTTGCACGGGATCAATCATGCTGAGTCATTAGACTACAGCATCCGTCCTGGTGGCTGTTTGGAAGTAGCGCAGCAGTTGCAAGCAGAGGGAAAAGTCAGATTTATTGGCTTTTCCACACATGGCTCAACAGATATAATTGTGCAGACAATTAATACTAACCAATTTGATTATGTGAACCTGCACTGGTACTACATTAATCAATGGAATTGGGCGGCAATTGAAGCAGCTAAACGCCACGATATGGGAGTGTTTATCATTAGCCCATCTGATAAAGGAGGTTTGTTATATAAACCACCGCAAAAGTTAGTAAATCTTTGCGCCCCATTGAGTCCAATGGTGTTTAATGATTTGTTTTGTTTGAGTCATCAAGAGGTACATACCCTGAGCTTGGGAGCAGCAAAACCACAAGATTTTGATGAACACCTGAAGACTTTAGAATTAGTAGATCGGGCATGGTCAATTTTGCCACCAATTTTAGCAAGGTTGGAGTTAGAAGCGATCGCTACTTTGGGAGAAGATTGGGTAAAATCCTGGCAGACCAATCTCCCAACCCTTGAGGAAACCCCTGGTGAGGTAAATATTCGGGTGATTTTGTGGCTGCGGAATCTCGCGATCGCCTACGATTTGCTAGACTACGCTAAAATGCGCTACAACCTGCTTGGCAATGCCAGCCACTGGTTCCCTGGTAACAAAGCTGATCGGCTAGATGAATTAGACTTGCGGCAATGTCTCGCCCGCAATCCCCACGCCGATAAAATCCCCCAAGTTTTGGAACAAGCCCATCAGTTGTTGGCAGGTGAGGCTGTCCAACGTCTATCTAAGACTTGAAAAATTGCATAAATAAAGCATCGGGTCTGGTGCATGGGAAATAGTAAACAATAATTATCAATGCCCAATGCCCAATAAGCTTTTTGACTTTTGACTTTTGACTTTTGACTTCCGCCATGCGGTGCTAATCAGATTTTGTTGTATCCGATGATTTATTTCCTTTTGGTACGACTAGCACCTTATCAACGCGGTTACCATCCATATCCATCACTTCAATTCGCATACTTTGCCATTCAAAATAATCTGCTGCGGCAGGAATACGACCTAAATTGGTAATCACAAAACCGCCTAAAGTTTGATAACTGCCGCGTTCTTCGGGTTCCCACTGTTCCATACCGAAAAGTTCCAAAAACTCCTCTACAGGCAACATCCCATCCAAAAGCCAGGAACCATCTTCGCGTTGCACAGCTTGTGGTTGATCCTGCCCATCTGTTGAAGGAACATCACCCACGATTTCGCTCATGATGTCGTTGAGAGTGACTAATCCTTGAATCACGCCATATTCATCGACTACTAGCGCCATATGAGTGATAGTTTGCTTGAACAATTCCAAAACTTTCAAACCACGGGTGCTTTCTGGCACGAATACTGGCTGTCGCAATCCCACTGTCAAGTCTAGCGGTTCTCCTCGGAAACTCCTGGCTAATAAGTCGGTAACTGGGATAACACCCAGCACATTGTCAAGTCCCCCCTGACAAATTGGATATCGAGAATAGGCACTATCAACCATTTTTTGGCGATTTTCATCGGCAGAGTCCTCTAAGTCCAGCCAGACAATATCTGGACGGGGTGTCATTAAGTAGCTGACAGGGCGATCGCCTAAACGAAAGACTCGCTCCACCATATCCTGTTCGGCTTCCTCAAAGGTTCCCGCCTCGGTGCCTTGTTCAATTAAGATTTTAATTTCTTCTTCAGTGACTTGCGGCTCGGTAGAAGCTGTAATTCCCAACACTCGCAGGATCAAATCTGTAGAAGCACTTAAGAGATAGACTATTGGAGAAGCGATCGCCGCCAAGGCTTGCATCGGAATAGCTACAATCGATGCAATCCTTTCTGGGTTGTTTAATGCCAGACGCTTCGGTACTAATTCGCCAATAATCAGTGAGAAAAAGGTAATGAGCAAAACCACTATTCCGAAGGAGAGCGGGTCACTATAAGGTGCTAATAAGGGGACACGTTTTACATAGATTGTCAACCGACTGGCAATTGTTGCTCCTCCAAAAGCACCAGTCAGGATACCGATCAGGGAAATACCCACTTGAACGGTTGACAGGAAATGATTTGGAGACTCAGCTAATTTTAATGCTACCTTTGCCTTGGCATCTCCTTGATTGGCAAGCTGTTGTAGCCTAACTTTGCGTGCTGAGACAATCGCCATCTCAGACATAGAAAACACGCCGTTGGCAATAATTAGCACCAAAATTATTAAAATTTCAAAAGTCATGGAGGACATGTTTAAAATTGCGGCTTATCAGAGCGAACGTGGCTCAATCCCTAGTATCTAGTATTAAAGATGCTTCAATAAATGCTTTGACTGTACACAAAGTAATACTTATAGTTCTTAAGTTTATTAGTCGCTGTGCATTATTCTTCCATCGGAGGAATAAGAAGGCTGTTAACACTTTTAAAATGGTTGACATAAACTGCCTCAAGATTTTCTCACCCACAAAGACTCCCAACGCTAGTAGTACTTATGTCATTTTCTTCTATTGTGCGTGCCTTAGGCCGATCGCCGCTCACCACTGAATTTATTTCTAAGCTAAACCGACAACAAGAATTGCGGTTAAATGGCATTCCCAGACTGCCCAAGGCTCTAGTGGCTTCGGCATTAGCGCGGGCTATGGGCAAGGATTTGTTTGTAGTTTGCGCCACTCTGGAAGAAGCTGGACGGGTTTATGCACAACTGGAAGCAATGGGATGGCAAACAGTACATTTTTACCCCACCTCCGAGGCTTCTCCCTACGAACCTTTTGACCCGGAAACTGAGATGAGTTGGGGACAAATGCAAGTACTAGCAGATTTGGTAACAGGGGACAGGGGACAGGGGACAAGGGACACAGAACTGAGCAATACTTTTCCCAATACCCAATTACCAATCCCGAATCCCCCAGCGAAGCGATCTTTGGCAATTGTGGCTACTCAAGGGGCGCTGCAACCCCACTTACCACCACCAGAAGCTTTTCAACAATTTTGTCTTACCCTGAAGCGGGGGATGGAATTAGACTTGAATGCCTTCAGTGAGAAAATAACTATTCTGGGGTACGAACGAGTACCTCTAGTGGAAACGGAAGGACAGTGGAGTCGGCGGGGCGATATTGTTGATGTGTTTCCAGTTTCATCTGAGTTTCCAGTCAGGCTGGAATGGTTTGGCGATGAAATCGAGCAAATGCGGGAATTTGACCCAGCAACTCAACGTTCTGCCCTCGACAAAGTTAACCAGTTAATTCTTACCCCCACTAGCTTTTCTCCCGTGGTGATGGCGGCACTTAAGAATAGTTCTGAGTTAGGAGTTAGGAGTTATGAGTTAAATTTTGACTCAGAACTCATAACTGATAACTCATCACTCTTGGAGGGTAGTCGTCGCTTTTTGGGGTTAGCTTTCGAGCAACCAGCTTCCCTGCTAAACTACTTAGCAGAAAACACCCTGATTGCCATTGATGAGCCAGAACAATGTCATGCTCATAGCGATCGCTGGGTGGAAAATGCTGAGGAACAATGGAGAATGGGGTATGGGGAAGAATCTACTGCCCTAACATTACCGAAAATTCATCGGTCTTTTGATCAGTGTCTGGTTGACGTTGCCAAATTTAAAACATTATATTTATCGGAACTGTCAGAGGAAAATAGTGGGATCAATCTTGCCAGCCGATCAGTTCCAGTCACGCCGCACCAGTTTGCTAAACTAGCTGAAACCATCCGCCAAGAACGCGATCGCAATTTCTCTATCTGGCTGCTTTCTGCTCAACCTTCGCGTTCTGTTTCGCTGTTGCAAGAACATGATTGTCCGGCTCAGTTTATCCCGAATCCCCGCGACTACCAAGCGATAGATAAGCTCCAAATCAATCACACTCCCATAGCCCTAAAATATTCTGGTCTTGCGGAACTAGAAGGTTTTATCTTACCTACATACCGATTGGTAATCGTTACAGATCGGGAATTTTTTGGGCAGCATTCTTTGGCTACTCCCGGCTATATCCGCAAGCGCCACAAAGCTACTTCTAAGCAAGTTGATCCCAATAAGCTGCGTCCAGGTGATTATGTAGTTCACAGAAATCATGGTGTTGGCAAATTTGTCAAGCTGGAAAGTTTGACGATTAATAACGAAACCCGTGATTATTTAGTAGTGCAGTATGCTGACGGGTTACTCAGAGTCGCAGCCGATCAAGTAGGAGCTTTATCGCGGTTCCGCGCCGCAGGTGATAAAGCACCAGAACTCAACCGGATGACCGGTAAAGCTTGGGAAAATACGAAGAATAAAGTCCGCAAAGCGATCAAAAAATTGGCGGTGGACTTGTTGAAACTGTATGCAGCGCGATCGCAACAACAAGGTTTTAGCTTTCCAAATGATATGCCTTGGCAGGAGGAATTGGAAGACTCTTTTCCCTACCAAGCCACAACAGATCAGCTCAAAGCTGTACAAGATGTGAAACGAGACATGGAAAGCGATCGCCCAATGGATCGCTTAGTTTGTGGCGATGTCGGTTTCGGAAAAACGGAAGTGGCGATTCGTGCTATTTTCAAAGCAGTCATCGCCGGTAAACAAGTGGCACTCCTTGCGCCAACGACTATTTTAACACAGCAGCATTACCATACACTCAAAGAACGTTTTGCTCCCTACCCGGTAAATGTCGGCTTACTCAACCGCTTTCGGTCTGCTGAAGAACGCCGCGATATTCAAAAACGATTGGCGACGGGTGAATTAGATGTAGTAATTGGTACGCACCAACTTTTAGGTAAAGGCGTGACATTTCGGGATTTAGGACTGTTGGTAGTAGATGAAGAACAGCGGTTTGGGGTGAACCAGAAAGAGAAAATTAAAAGCCTGAAAACTCAGGTGGACGTGCTTACCCTCTCCGCCACTCCCATTCCCCGGACTTTGTATATGTCCTTGTCGGGAATTCGGGAAATGAGTTTGATTACCACGCCACCCCCAACCAGACGCCCGATCAAAACCCATCTTTCACCGATTAATTCCGAAAGTATCCGCACTGCAATTCGTCAAGAATTAGACAGAGGCGGACAGGTATTTTATGTAGTTCCACGAGTGGACGGAATTGAAGAGACAACAGCCAATTTACGAGAAGTGATACCGGGAGCTAGGTTTGCGATCGCTCACGGTCAAATGGATGAAAGCGAGTTAGAATCAACCATGCTCACTTTCAATAATGGTGATGCAGACATCCTCGTTTGTACGACAATTATTGAATCTGGCTTAGATATTCCACGAGTAAATACCATTTTGATTGAAGATGCTCATCGCTTTGGATTGGCACAGCTGTATCAATTACGCGGTCGTGTGGGACGTGCCGGTATCCAAGCTCATGCTTGGTTATTTTATCCGAAGCAGCGGACGTTATCTGATGCGGCCCGGCAAAGATTACGAGCAATTCAGGAATTTACTCAGCTAGGTTCTGGGTATCAACTGGCGATGCGCGATATGGAAATCAGGGGTGTGGGTAACTTGCTAGGTGCAGAACAATCTGGTCAAATGGATGCCATCGGTTTTGATTTATATATGGAAATGCTGGAAGAAGCAATTCGGGAAATCCGAGGCCAAGAAATTCCGAAAGTGGAGGATACCCAGATTGACCTTAACCTCACAGCATTTATCCCAGCTGATTATATTACCGATTTGGATCAAAAGATGAGTGCATACCGGGCGGTGGCTACAGCTAAATCTAAATCAGAATTAAAGCTGATTGCTGCCGAGTGGAGCGATCGCTATGGTAATTTACCAGTGTCGGCGAATCAACTTTTGCGAGTCATGGAACTTAAACAGCTAGCGAAAAAACTTGGATTTAGTCGGATTAAACCAGAAAACAAGCAGCACGTCGTTTTAGAAACGCCGATGGAGGAACCGGCTTGGAATTTGTTGGCGGCGAATTTACCAGAAAATCTCAAGACGCGCTTTGTCTATTCTCCTGGTAAAGTGACGGTGCGCGGGTTAGGAGTTTTTAAGGCAGATCAACAATTACAGAATTTGATTGATGCTTTCGGGAGAATGCAGGGTGCGATTCCAGAGGCGGCTGTTGTTTGATCAGTAGAAAAAGATTAGTCATCAAGTGAAAACCTATGTCAGACGCAGACCTATCACCTCTGATTGCAACTTAAATTACTAGCACTTTTGGGATAACAGCCTTATCTTTAGGCGATGTTGGTCTGAGAAATGCTGAAGACCTTGAGATTTTTGGAGTAGCTACTAGTGGAGTTATCTTTATAACCCAATACAGTTCAGTTAAGCATTTCTTCCTTCTCTTTGCGTCCTTTGCGTCCTTTGCGTCCTTGGCGGTTCGTTAAAAAATTGCCTTTGACAAAGAGTTTTAGCCTTAATTGAACCGTATTGCTTTATAACCAAGGATAGTTACTTTGTTAACTTGGTTGATGGTCTTGGATGATCACTACAAATTATCAGTTGACGTGCGGAAATACATCAAATGCTCGGTTGCAAGAGATTCTGAGTGCTACTTTGCTATTAATCAGCGAGCATAGCTAAAGTTGATTAACTGCCTTGATAGAAATAGATATAACACCAACGGCAATAAACGAAGCAAGCACCCTACAGGTATGAGTATAAAAATGTTAAGAGTTATGATTCAGCTTGCCAAAGAGAAGTTAAATAATTGACAGTCCAGCAGTAAAAATATGTTATGACCACAGATAACTTCATCCTTCGCCCAATGAACAGGTCAGAAGTGGATTTAGCGATTACTTGGGCAGCAGCCGAAGGCTGGAATCCAGGCAGGTATGATGCTCAATCTTTTTATCAAACTGACGAGCGCGGTTTTTTCTTGGGTGAGTTGAACGGTGAACCGGTGGGGTGTATTTCTGCTGTAGCTTACGATCAATATTTCGGCTTTCTTAGTTTTTACATTGTGAAGCCGCAGTTTCGTGGGCAAGGGTTGGGTATAAAAATTTGGAATCAGGCAATCGCTTATTTATCTACTCACCGTAACATCGGTTTAGATGGGGTAACAGCTCAACAAAATAATTACAAAAAGTCTGGTTTCCAAATTGCTTACAACCATATTCGTTATGAAGGGGTTGGCGGCGGTATTGCGCCTCCTGGTATTGTTGAACTAAAAACAGTACCTTTTGAGAAATTGCTGGCTTACGATTGCCAACTTTTTCCCTCTAAGCGTTCGCTGTTTCTGCGAGATTGGATTGAGCAACCAGAAAGTGCTGCATTAGGGGTTTTAAAAGATGGGTATCTTGCTGGTTATGGAGTTATCCGGCCTGCCTATACAGGTTTAAGAATTGGGCCGTTGTTTGCCAATAATGAGAAGATTGCTGAAGCCCTATTTCTTGCCTTGCTTGCACAAAATCCTGATGTTCCAGTATTTATTGATGTGCCAGATGTCAATTTACAAGCGATTGCTTTAGTTAAACATTATGGTTTAGAGCCAATCTCTCAAACTGCTCGGATGTATACCAAAGGAATGCCTAGTTTACCGATTAATCGTGTGTTTGGTGTGACAAGTTTGGAACTTGGTTAGAAATAATTGGTGAAGAAAACTATCGAAGGCATTTATCAGATGGGCAAATTCGCCTCACCCAGCTACTGCAAGATGTTAACGATCGCTCTCAAGTTATCGTCACCTTTCTAGATCCTAGCAAAATCTACACCCCCAAACTATGCTATTCGTAGAGGTTTGGTGAAGGTATTGGTATCTTTGGGTTTGTTTCAGGTATACGCATTAGGTTAGTTCAACCTCAACATCTTTGCCTTTATTGTATAACTGTCTCAAACTCTACTATTTCAGCGATCGCTATGGTAATTTACCAGTGTCGGCAAATCAACTTTTGCGAGTCATGGAACTTAAACAGCTAGCGAAAAAACTTGGATTTAGCCGGATTAAACCAGAAAACAAGCAGCACGTCGTTTTAGAAACGCTGATGGAGGAACCTGCTTGGAATTTATTGGCGGCGAATTTACCAGACAATCTCAAGACGCGCTTTGTCTATTCTCCTGCTAAAGTTACGGTGCGCGGTTTAGGAGTTTTTAAGGCAGATCAACAATTGCAGAATTTAATTGATGCTTTCGGCAGAATGCAGGGTGCGATTCCAGAGGCGGCTATTGTTTGAACCGTAGAAAAAGATTAGTCATCAAGTGAAAACCTATGTCATTTTGAGCAGGTGGGAATTCCAAACCCAGCCCTTTGAGACTAGTTAGTAGAATTAAAGGAAATACCAACCCAACTTCAACTCATGATAAAAACTATCGAAGGCATTTATCAGGATGGGGAAATTCACCTCACCCAGCTACCGCAAGATGTTAGCGATCGCTCTCAAGTCCTTGTCACCTTTCTAGATCCTGGCAAAATCGACCCCACCAAACTACGCCAACTGATTGATCAGTTTGAGACAATTGCAGGTATTGCACAAGGTTTCGAGGAACTCAACGCTGGTAAAACTCGCCCCATTGGAGATTTCGTCCAAGAAATGCAGCAAAAGTATGGCATTTCAGATTGAGATTACCCCAATTGCGGAAACTCAAATTGAGCAAGCTTATCGCTGGTATCGAGAACGGCATCCTGAATTTGCTGATCGTTGGTTTCGAGGATTAATTAATGCTATTGCTACCCTGCAAGAGAAGCCCCAACGTTGTGCCTTAGCAGTCGAACATGAAATTTTTCCAGAAGAAGTACGCCAACTCCTTTATGGGAAAGCCAAAAACGTATACCGAGTACTTTTTACAATTCGAGGTACTACAGTTGATGTGTTGTATGTGCGTTACAGTGGTCAAGCACCACTGACAGTAGATGACCTAGAAGAGTTAGAAGGTGGAGTTTAGGATAATTTGTTTTTGCACTAGGAAACTTAATACTTGCTTATACTCAAACCTAACTATTTCTGCTATGAAGAGCGATCGCAGAAGCATCTGTTGTTTGAACTGTAGCAACAAACATTATTTTGAGTAGCCACAGTTAAGAGCAAATAGTTATGGTTATTAGCATATTCTGACAAACTAGTTCACAGGTTTATGAAAATTAGAGCAATTATTCATCCAGCAGAAGAAGGCGGCTATTGGGCAGAAGTTCCCGCGCTTCCGGGTTGTATTACCGAAGGAGACACCATAGAAGAGGTAACAGCTAATTTAAAGGATGCTATTGAAGGTTGGCTTGAAGTTGCCAACAGTCGTAATGCAATTGAGTCAACAGATCAAGTTGTCGAAATTGCTGTATGAAATCGATTTCTGGCAAGCAACTTTGTAAGATTGTGGAACAAAAAGGTTGGGTTTTACAAAGAATTACTGGCAGTCATCATATTTATGAAAACCCTGAAGTAGAAAAAATCCTGTCAATTCCTGTTCACCGCAATCAAGATTTAAAAGTTGGAACCTTGAAAGCCTTAATGAAAATAGCCCAGCTATCTGAAGAAGATTTACTTTAATTTCAAATTACTGCTCTAATTCATCTATTAACTTACTTGGTTCACCTGGGTAAAAATCATAGTCCACAATCTCTGGCAAACTATAGGGACACTCTATCGGAAAAGTCCGCTTGGGTAAATCTGTTTCTCCAATAGCTAATTCGACACCTTTAAGGTAGGCTTTGCGAAGTGCTTCTTCAAGGTAGGGTTTTAGGCTAGGATTGTCTTCAAGCAGTTCAGCAATATCTAAGCGTTGAATACGCAGTGTTGCTAACCAGCTACGGCTACGGCGTTGCGACTGGTACTGCCATTTTAGTAAATGTCCAATCAACACACTCAGACGGTTTCGCAGTTCTTGACGTTGCTGTTTACCCAAAGATTGAATCTCCTCAATCAGATTTTGTAAATCAATCTGACTCCACTGCTGATCACGAAGTAAAGTTGCTTGTTCCTGTGTCCAAGCGTAAAAATCAGTTTCGTAGAGGCCTGGTGAAGGCATTGGTATCTTTGGGTTTGTTTTAGGTACACGCATTAGGTTAGTTCAACCTCAACGTCTTTGCCTTTATTGTAGAACGGTCATGCTTCCGCAATAACTTGGTTTGCCAGTTATCTCAGAAAAAAAGTCCGAACACCTTAGAGGGTCAGACAGATTAAAGTTTAAGACCAATCTATCAATCTAGCCCATAAACTTATGAGGTCAGGATACCCCGTTGAGCCAACTCCATAACTATGACGCTATAGCAACCACGATAGGCTGCTTCTTTACGACCCACTTCAGCAGGTTTACCCTTATTGTCTTCATTTTCCTTAAGCACTATTCCAGCCATCTCGTCGATCGTAGCTTTTAATAATTTTTCAGGGTTGACTAGCCACTCTAGCTCCCCTTGTTCCCAAGCCGTACGAGAAATATTGGCTCTGAACGCTGCTACCATTGGGTAGAGCCACCCAAGGTGCAAATGCCCATTAATTATCCCACCAGCAAAGTGAGCTTTTCGCTCTTTATTTTTGGGCGAACGAACGCGATTATTTTTCTTTGTGTTACTGACTTTGAGCTTGCCAGGAAACTTTGGAGCTGCTAATTGCTGTATCCGATCAATTAGAATCAGGATATCATGTAGATGAGGAACAAGTCGCTTAAACACACGACTATCCTTTTCCTTGACATCTTTGATAAAGGTGTCAAGAACAGCTTTGGGCTTGCCGAAAATTGTATGAGGATGGTTCTTTCTGTCAGGAAACAGCTCTAAATTAAGGAGATTCATATAAGTGAGGACTTGCTCAACATCAAACTCTCCAGAATCGCCCATCTTGTAGGCTATTTGCTCAGATCCTTGTTTTCCTTCTAGAGAACGCTTAATTTCATCAAAAGAGCCTTGCAGATTCTCGATAGAGGTATTGTTTACCTGCAATGAGCGGTTCAATCCTTCAGCAATATCAGCAATCAGGTATGAGTCAACATCCTCCATTGCTAGAATGTGAAGGCGAACATACGCATCCCAAGGACTGGGATATTCGCCGTCTTCAGTTACTTCACGAATCGCAAAGAAAGTGTGACCCCCATTGATCAAGCCGTGCTGAGAGGGGTCTGTAAGTTGCAAGGTTACTATACCTTGCCCACCTTTCTCTTTTACAAACTCTGTGTCCTTTACAATCAGATAAATACCTTGATTTTTGAAAGCAAATTTTTCAGGATGCTCCCTTAAGGTTTCAACGATTTGATGAGCGACAACTCCTGCTAGCGTACCTTTGGTGTTGCGGCGGGGGGTACGCGGGTTAATGGACATCCAATATTCCAGCTCTTGAGGAACATCTTCTACACGTACAAAGCAAGTTGCTAGTTTTGCTTTACTTATAGCTCCGTTAGAAGGAACTGGCATAGTACGATATTCATCCGCTGGAATGCGGAATTCAATTGGTTTTATCATCATTAATTTTTCCTCAAAAATACAGTGGGCTATACCCGCTGTAATTAACTAGAGCGCTGAATCAGAAGCTTGGTTAAGACTCCAGATTTTGTTCAGTGCTAGCCATTATTGTTACTATAATCTTGCTCTAATTGTCAAGTGAGCGCTCGTATTAGAGACAGAGTGATTCCACATTGGCTTAGTGTTAATAGTCCGGTATTATCTTAGGTTAAGTCCAGGCATAAACGTTGACTGTAAGTGGCGATCGCACCCTAACAACCCCAACAAAGTGTAAGCAGAGATAATTTATAGTATGACTTTCGTATAACAGCTATGACTGAGCTACTTGAACAAGTGATCGCCAAACTAAAAAACTTGCCTGCCAATGAACAAGATGCGCTCGCGGCAATGATTTTGGAAGAACTAGAAGATGAATGCTCTTGGGATGTGTGTCTTTGCTGAGTGCGGTGGCATCATTAACGGCAAAGCAATCTTAATAAATTTTCAGATAATTTATAAATATTCAAAAAATATTTCAGGTACTAATCTGAATTCTCCAGATTTAAAGCGAGAGATATCTATCCATAACGCTCTATGTTTATGATTTGGTGATTCTGAAAAAACTAAACTTTCCAACTGATAAAATTTTGAATCAGCAAAGTCACATTGATAAAGCTGAATAATTTCATGACCTTGCCTACCATTAAATGTAAATAGGTTCTCTATACAACCTAGATATTTAATATTCGTTAATTCTGCCTGAATTTCCTCTTGAAACTCCCGTTCCAAGGCGACGCGGCTGGTTTCGCCAAATTCAACACCACCGCCCAAAGCCCGATAAAATCTTTCTTGCTTTACGGGATCATAGCCTTGAGAAACAAATATGCGTTCGCCCTTGGCGTTGGCTTTGCCATCGCCATCCCGAATTAACCCCAAAGCTATTACCCGAATTTCGCCTGCTTTATTCATTTTTATAACTAATTATCGTAAATAGACTGAGGACGACTTTCGCTATCCTCAATAGGCCAATCTGGATTTTCGCCACCGATGTACAATTGTTCAATGGTGACATATTCGTCACTTAGCTGTGTGAGGGCGTTGATTAAAATATCCAGAGCGATCGCATCACTGGTTCCTAAGTCAAACCAACAACGCCCCCATTGACCCTCATATTCAAACTCACCGATGTTGTGCATCAGTGCTAGCAGGCTTTTGTCATACCCTTGTGCATCATAATTCATGTAGCTAATATCGAGTCCAGTGTCCTGCACCTGAAGATTCTCTGCATTAAATGCACCCAATTTACCCAGATAAAACCAGGAATTGAAAACTTCTTCTACAAACTGCTTTTCACGCCCAGATGGATTTGTGCTGAATTTTAGCCAAATCCACACATCAAAAGGATTAATTTCGCGGAACTGAATCTCCATTTTGGTCTAATATCTCAATTACTCTTCTGCAAATAAGCATATCAAAGTGGGGATTAGAGAATAGGGACTAATGCCCAATTACCCAGGATTATTCAGGCTAACAGCATTTTTACGTTCCCGCTCAATTTGTTTGACTAAATCGCCTGGGAGTTGGGATTTTTTAGTCAATGCTTTGTCAAAATTAGCGATCGCTTCCTGGATCATCTGCTGGCTGTTTTCTTTTTGCCCCAGTTGTTTCAGGATTTGGGCTTTGAGATAATAAATTTCTGGATTATCGGATGTGGTTTTGAGCGCCCGATTGACATACTCTAGTGCCTGTGGATACCGTTTTAAATCCCGGTAAGCAAGAGCAATACCCCGATCTACTAGATACCCAGGAGCAGCATTTTGTTCTAAACGTCCAATTGCCTGATCTGGGCTAGCAAAAGGCAAATAAACCGCCAACAGTAAATCCATATAACCCTTGATTAAACTCAGTTCTGGATCGTTGGCAGAAACTGCTTCGGCTTTGTCTAAATATTCATAAACTTGCCGCAACCGACTAAAGGCTTGCGGCACACCGTTGACTGTACCCTTACGGGTGAGAACTACTGCACCCTCTAAAAAATGACCAACAGCAGTGTATAAATTACCACGCAATGGATCGCTAGGAATCAGTTTTTGTCCGGTTTCTAGAGTTTTCTGACTGTAGGTGTCTAGTTTAGCCCAATCCTTATTTCCGTATGCTAAAGATGCCTTCATGGCATAGGCTAGAGGTTCATTTGGCTCTTTGGATAGTGCTTGTTGCAGATAACGATCGGCGGCTGGATAGTTACCCTGTTGGAAAATCGCTTTAAAAGCTGCTTCTGTTTGATCGCCAATTTGATGAGGTTCACTATTGCGAAACGGATCGCCAGCCAGGGAGGGATTTACCCATAGATTAAGTGCGATTGCCCAAGGGGCAACGCCAAAGGCGATCGCAGTGGCAAAAGCAGTCTGAGCAAAGGTAGTTAGTCTAGCAGACACTACTAATCGAGGCGAAGAAAACCTTTTAGTCATTTTAACCCTCAGAATAATTGCGGTTGAAATAGTTGTATGCGTTACTTAGAATGCAAAAAATGGTTAATTTTAACTTGCCTCTGCTTCAACCAAAATTTTCTTATATAAAGGTTGACTTTGGTAGTTTTTTCATGTTTCCAGGCTTGTTATAGCCATTGTTTAAGGGTGAGTCTGCCACAATGGAGAAAAAGTGGATGATTGTTGCTGTTAAATTAAGGTGTTAATCCGGGTAATGCGCTAGAAATTTTTCCAGAATTTTCCAGATGCTCTCAGTGTAGCTAATCAGTAACTTGCTGACTTTTTGGTAATTTTAACAAATGCTCTATCTCCGAAATATAATTTATCACCCCACAGCGTGCCCAACAGCGATTCTCAAATCGATCAACTTGGAATTAGCACCCCAGCAGCTAGGTCTGATTATTGGCCCGAGTGGTTCGGGAAAAAGTACCTTACTAGAAATTTTGTCGGGACTAGCCGAACCCACTACCGGCGCACTCTTCTGGCGTGAACAAGAACTCATAGCTGAACAACTACAACAATTAGCTGGGTTGGTATTTCAGTTTCCAGAGCGGCACTTTTGCGGTGGTTCAATTTTAGAAGAATTGCGTTTAGGACATCCTGAGTTAGGGTCAGAACGAGTTAGACAGGCGCTGAGTGAGGTGGGATTAGAGCATTTATCGCTTAACGCTGCCCCCCATGCTTTGAGTGGTGGTCAGCAAAGGCGTTTAGCTTTGGCAGTCCAATTGATTCGCCAGCCAAATTTACTGTTATTGGATGAACCCACAGCTGGGTTAGATTGGTCAATGCGTCGGCAACTAGTAAGTTTATTGGCGAAACTGAAACAAGATTGGACACTGTTAGTAGTGACACACGATGCTGGGGATCTGTTAGCGATCGCAGACCGTTGCTGGACACTCAACCACGGTGAACTACAATCAGTAGACCCAAGGACACTAGAAGCCAAAGTTAAAGAACCTCTACCAGCAGTATAAAAGGGGGAGTAGTAGTACTGAGTGCTGAGTGCTGAGTAAAGAAGTGGGGAATCTCACTTCTTTACTGAAGACTCTTAACTCGGAACTCAGAACTCTTTTGCCCAATGCCCAATGACTAATACTTCGGCTTCTCTACGAGACGCTACGCGAACGCTCAGTACAAGTGACTAATGACTAATGACTAATGACTAATGACTAATGACTAATGACAAATGACTAATGACAAACTTATTGCCTGAGATGGCAGAAATCTGGCAGCAAACTCTTAATTGGCAACCAACTGTCCGACAGCAAGCGCAATTCCAAAGGCTTTATCAGTTAATCCTAGAAGGTAACCGCCAACTAAATTTAACTCGTATCACTGATCCTCAAGAGTTTTGGGAAAAACATCTGTGGGATTCTCTTAAAGGAATTGCGCCACAGGGAGAATTTATCCCGTCTCTCCAAGAAGGTGCATCTGTGATTGATATTGGCACGGGTGCGGGTTTTCCCGGTGTTCCAGTGACAATTACTGCACCTAATTGCAAAATTACTCTGATGGATTCAACCCAAAAAAAAATTACTTTTATCGAAAAAATCTTAAATGAAATTGCCCTGACCAATGCCAAAACTCTCGTTAGTAGGGCTGAAGAAATCGGTCAGCAACCCCAGCACCGACAAGCTTATGATATTGCTTTGATCCGCGCTGTTGGGACAGCTTCTGTTTGTGCAGAATATGCCTTACCATTACTCAAACAAAGTGGTTTAGCGATAATTTATCGTGGTAATTGGACACAGGAAGAAACCACAGTTTTGCAAAATGCTGTTAGCCAACTAGGTGGCGTGATTGAATTAATTGAAAAATTTACCACTCCTCTAAGTGATAGCATCCGTCATTGCCTTTATGTGCGTAAAGTAGCAAACACACCAGCTAATTTTCCCCGTGTTGTAGGTGTACCTTCTCAAAAACCGCTTTGAGGGGGGAGTGCAAGAAAAAGGGCGTTGCTGAGTGAAAGGATGAATTAGCCACATAAAATGATTCCTCCCCGCAAGGGGCAGGGCTGTTTCATTCCCTAAAGAGCCTTAAAAATCAAGTGTTCTAGCGATTAAAAATTGATTATTTTGTTACCAACGTGCCGAGAAAATGAACAATATTACTGTTGTTTAAGTGCTTAAAATTTCATCTTTTCGTCACCCTCACTTACAATTTTTCTCGCAAACCATCTTGACAAATTCTGTTTGAAATGGAATGAAACAGCCCTGCCGCAAGGGGGGAGGTGAGCAAAAATCAAACTTTATCAGATCAGGGTTGATAAAGATATTAGACTTCTTGCAAAAGTCCTTAACATCTCCACTTCTAAGAGGAAATTCTGATGAGTGGAGTTATTATTTTTGATTTATGCAAAAAGTAAACACAAGTTGAGCGATGGATAAGGACTCTGAGGGTTTTGTCGTAAGCTTTCTAGAATATCTTGCTATAATTCATTAATCGATTCCTGCAACTGTATAAATGGGTTTCTCTAGAACGAATTGCACCCCATATTTCAGATCAACAATTACTTACCAAGGATTCGCATTTTGATGGTTTGAGCCGATAGAAATCGTCGAAAAAGATTTAGTTTGAGGTTTAATCTTATTGCTGCTCTCTACAATTACCAGCTTCATCTCCCCCAACCCGAATTTGCTTGAGCGACTTTTGCAAGAGGTCTATTGTTTCGAGGAAATTAACCAGACAAAATATTAGCCCTAATTCTTGAGAATATACCAAGTGGCATTACTCGGTCGTCATATTGCGAAGTCACTTTTAATAGAGAAATAATAAATGCCAGGGGCAGGAATATCGCCATTTACGCCCAATTGTCTAGTAACTGTTTGACCTGTAGAACTGTTAATTAAATACCAAGTACCATTACCCGGCAGCCACACTGCAAAACCAGCTTAATTACAATATTTATTGATATATATTCATATTTTTAACATTAAATTAAGCTTGATTAAATTTCCAAAAAATAAAAAAACTAACTGCAAGGGTTGAAGAAAACTAATTATTAAACAATACCTATGCCAAAAATAGAAATAGTCTAGCTTTTCCTGAAACAATCCATCCTTTGCACATTTGATATCACATCAAAAAAATGGCAGCAGAATGTTGTTTCTGTTGCCAGTTTGTAAGCGCCTATAACTCTAAATTGTTGTCTGGTTTTAGGCAAATTTACTTGCTGCTGCAAACCGCTTGTTAATCTCATCCCAATTAACTACGTTCCACCAAGCATCTAAATAATCGGCGCGGCGATTTTGGTAATTGAGATAATATGCATGTTCCCATACGTCATTACCCAGGATGGGATATTTACCTTCACTTAAGGGACTATCTTGATTAGCTGTAGTTGTCACTTCCAACTTACCAGCTTTGTTACGCACTAGCCAAACCCAACCACTACCAAAACGACCAGCACCAGCTTCGTTAAACTGTTTTTTGAAAGCTGCAAAAGAGCCAAAATTTTGATTAATAGCGGAGGCTATACCTCCTGTTGGTTCCCCCCCACCTTTCGGCTTCATAATTTTCCAGAACATTGAGTGGTTCACATGACCACCGCCATTATTGCGTACTGTTTTGCGAATATCTTGTGGTATCTTGTCAAGTTTCTGCAACAGTTCTTCAACAGTTTTGCCTTTGAGTTCTGGGTGTTTGGCTAACGCTGCATTCAGGTTTTTTACATAAGTTGCATGGTGTTTATCATGGTGAAATTGCATCGTTTTGGCATCAATGTGTGGTTCCAGTGCTTCGTAGGCGTAAGGTAAAGGCGGTACTTGGATAGCCCCTGTTGTATTTAGTGTTGTATTTGGTGTTGTATTTGGTGGTGTATTTGGTGTTGTCTTTGATATTGCAGTGTTTCCTTCAGAAGATTTCTCCGCCAATGCACAAGCATCTAAGGCAAAAGCACCCGCACCTGCTGTGAGTAAAAACAAGAAATGGCGTCGATTAATAGTCATATAAGTTTTTGCAGCGAATCCATTAAGTCTCTATTGCCGTTTTTATTTTCTTAGATTTTGGCTACAAAAAATTGGGAATTTGCGATTATTTCTGGCAGTTTAAGAAACTATTTATAAGATTCTGTCCCCAGTTTTGGGATCAAACACAAACAATTGATTTAAATCCAGTTGTAGAGAAAGGCGATCGCCTGGACGCGGACGCACATCCCCACTCACCTGAATATTCAACACCACCGCCGAACCAGGTAAAGCAGCACGAATCAAAGTTTCCCTGCCCAAAGGTTCCACCATTTTAACTTCTACAATCAGCTGACTCTCATTTCCTTCTTGGCGTTCTTCTCTTCGAGAGGCATCTCTTTCAGAGACGCTAACGCTAACGTCAACGCGTTCACGTAGTGTCTCCAGTTGGTGACTTGGCGGTTCGTTAATAAAAATATGCTCTGGACGAATCCCCAAATCAAAACTGTGTCCCTGACGCGACTGTAATTTTTCTTTTATAACTGCTGAAACTGTTAATAACTGTCCACTCACATCAAAACCGTTATTTTGATAGATTGCAGGTAAAATATTCATTGGCGGACTGCCTAAAAAACTTGCCACCATCTGATTAGCAGGACTTGCATAAACAGTTTGGGGATCGCCGATTTGTTGAATCCGCCCTCGATTTAGCACGACAATTTTATCAGCCAAAGTCATCGCTTCAACTTGATCGTGGGTGACGTAGATTGTTGTAATGCCTAATTTTTGATGTAACTGTTTCAATTCTGCCCTTGTCTCATCGCGCAATTGGGCATCTAAATTAGATAAAGGTTCATCAAGTAAAAACACTTGTGGTTCACGAGCGATCGCTCTCCCTAAGGCTACCCGTTGTTGCTGTCCCCCAGAAAGTTGTTTGGGTTTACGATCCAGCAGGTGATCCACAGAAAGCGATCGCGCCACATTCACCACCCGTTCTTGAATAATTTTCCGGTCAATCTTCCGCATTTGCAAGCCAAAGCCGATGTTTTGCGCCACACTCATGTGAGGATAGAGAGCGTAGTTTTGGAATACCATCGCCACATCCCGTTGTCTGGCTGGGATATTATTCACCAAGCGATCGCCAATAAAGAGTTTGCCAGATGTAGCGGTTTCTAAACCAGCGATCGTTCGCAAAATTGTAGACTTCCCACAACCCGATGGCCCAACTAAAACCCAAAACTCGCCATCAGGAATTTCAAAGGTAATATCCTCGATAGCGGTGACGTTATTAAATCTACGCTTAATTTCTTCTAGACGAACGTTTGCCATTATCTGATTAAAGTTAATAGTTAGGAGTTAGGAGTTAGGAGTTAGGAATTTTAAGTTTTGAGTTTTAAGTTTTAAATTAAAAACCTTTTCAACTCATAACTAATAACTTCTAACTCATAACTGTGTCCAAGCAGGGTGAGAGAGTAAAGAAGCAAAAACTCGTACCCCCCGAAGTTGATTAGAGAGGGGTAAGTGACCTCTAGGCGCACTCAAATCCCAGGTAAACTCGTTAGGGTATCGCGTCCAGTTATTACCTTCTTTCCAGCCAATTTTCGGCCAGAAATTCTCCCAATTTTTACCCAAACTCAACCAGATTTCTCGCTGCACTGAAAAGCCAAATTTACCTTCGGAGTGGACTAACCAGAGGTTGTTAATGGTTTGCAAGTCAATAGCCGGGGAATTTCCTACCTCAGTAAAATACAACCATTTTCGTTGTACAGCCGTTGGCCCTGATAGTTCACACATTTTCTCTATGGTGACGCGATCGGCTGCTTGGAAGTCTTGAACAGCCAGTAGCTGTTGCAAAGAATTATAGTTAATCCCGCACTCTGATTTTAGAGGTACAATTCCCTCAGGAAAATAGGAACGCAGAAATTCTTTAGCTTGAGGTGCATTAGAGTTATAGAGGACTTGGTAAGCTTTGCCATCAACCCAAGTCGCTGGGTTCTCACGTCGTTTCAGTAAAAATTCCATCAACACGTCTAATCCCTCATTACCCAACTCAGCTAACTGTGGGATTATCTGTTGTTGGACTTTTTCAGACCCAGCAATTAACGGTCGTCGCAGGGAGTCGATGTCATTAGCAGGGCCTGATAAAATCATTGGATCTGTCATGCCATTCTCGTGTTAGCGGTCAGTGAAAGAGTGGTAAGCTATTAGGCTTCTCCAAGGCGAAGCACTGATAGCGAAAAGTAGTTTACTATTTTTGATCGTACAAAATTGCGATCGCTTCACTGAATCCCACACTTAATCCCCAAATAATGTACAAGGGGAATAGGGGGAAAATCTGCGCCTTATGGCTTGGCAAAGGGAACTGGGGACTAGGTACTGGGGACTGGGACTGGAGGGACAAAGGGGAATTATTCAAAAAGTCACTCCGTTGTCTGTTTCCAATCCCCAATACCCAATCCCCAAGCAAAGACACAGCAAAATACACAAGCCTGCCACATAAGGATTTTTTGACTAGCAGCGTATCGATTAGGAGTGTGTGAACTATGTACGACAAGATTACCCCCCCCGTAACCGGAGCAAAAATCACCTTCAAAAATGGTGAACCAATCGTACCGGACAATCCAATTATCCCCTTTATTCGGGGCGATGGTACAGGTATAGACATCTGGCCTGCTACCCAAAAAGTGTTAGATGCTGCGGTAGCCAAAGCATACAAGGGTCAGCGTCAAATTAGTTGGTTTAAGGTTTACGCTGGGGACGAAGCCTGTGATTTATACGGAACTTATCAATATTTACCTCAGGACACTCTCACGGCAATTGAAGAATATGGTGTAGCAATTAAAGGGCCTTTGACTACTCCCATTGGGGGGGGAATTCGTTCTTTAAATGTGGCACTACGGCAAATTTTTGACTTGTATGCCTGCGTGCGTCCTTGCCGTTACTATGCAGGTACGCCCTCACCTCACAAAAATCCCGAAAAGCTGGATGTAATCGTTTATCGAGAGAATACCGAAGATATTTATTTAGGCATTGAGTGGCGACAAGGTAGCGAAATCGGCGATCGCTTAATTAAAATTCTCAACGAAGAACTGATCCCCGCCACCCCAGAACATGGAAAAAAACGCATTCCTCTTGATTCTGGTATTGGCATCAAACCCATCAGCAAAACTGGTTCCCAGCGCCTAGTTAGACGTGCCATCAAACACGCCTTGCTATTGCCCAAACACAAGCAACAAGTGACTTTGGTGCATAAGGGCAACATCATGAAGTACACCGAAGGGGCTTTCCGCGATTGGGGTTATGAACTAGCAACCAGCGAATTTCGCCAAGAAACTGTCACAGAACAGGAATCTTGGATTTTGAGTAATAAGGAAAAAAATCCCAATATTTCCTTGGAAGAAAACGCTCGCCAGATTGAGCCTGGGTTTGATGCTCTCACCCCAGACAAGAAAGCGCAAGTTGTCAAGGAAGTTGAAACTGTTCTTAACACAATTTGGGCAACCCACGGCGAGGGCAAATGGAAAGATAAAATTTTGGTGAATGACCGGATTGCTGACAGTATTTTTCAACAAATCCAAACCAGACCGGATGAGTATTCGATTTTGGCGACGATGAACTTAAACGGCGATTACTTGTCTGATGCCGCCGCCGCCATTGTTGGGGGATTGGGAATGGGGCCTGGGGCAAATATTGGTGATGCTAGTGCCATATTTGAAGCCACCCACGGCACCGCACCCAAACACGCCGGCTTAGATCGGATTAATCCTGGTTCAGTGATTTTGTCTGGTGTGATGATGCTGGAATTTATGGGTTGGCAAGAAGCCGCAGACCTAGTTAAGAAAGGTTTAAGCGATGCGATCGCGAGTAGTCAAGTTACCTACGATTTAGCCCGGTTGTTAGAACCACCAGTTGAACCCTTAAAATGTTCTGAATTTGCCGAGGCAATTATTCAGCATTTTGGTTAAATGCACTGGTGTCAACTTAAGTCATAGCGAATAGAATTCGCACGCTAGCTTCAAGCCTCTTAACCTGAGATATTGCAGCATTCTCAATTAGCTCCCTAGCCTGCCCAAAAATAAATTTCTCTTTCTTATAGCTAAAGTCCATTCAAGTGGACTCAAACCCTTTCTTAGTCTTCTTTAGAAGACTAGCAAGAGAATTCATTCTAAGACGCTTGTTGGGAATTTTTAGTGACTTCCAATAAATTGGACTTTTTTGTCCAAAGTCCAATTATTTACGCCGTGCTGTACTAGTGCGATCGTTTGCATCAGGGTCATAAAACACCTAACAACACAAGATGCAAGTGATCGCACTTCCGTTAGCGAGTCACTTAATCCCTAAAGTCCTTGTGTCTTTAGGTTAAAACACTCCAATGTCGTGATCACATCGATTTCCCGACATTTTCCCAAAAAACAACCTATTAGTTAGGATTTCAGGCGATCCCCAAAGCTTACTTAAAGAGAACGCTCTATTATCAATGGTGAATACTCCTGATTCACGATAGCTGAAACGCCTGTTTTTAAGTTGGTTTTCAAAAGTTTGTGGTTTACTAACAAGCCAATTTAGCATTAAGCAAAGCAGCTTATCTTTAGTTTCTCAATCTTGTTCCACTTGCCCATACAGGAACATTATCACCTGTATAAATTACCAAGTTACCATCATTTTGAACATTGAGACTACAACTAGAGCCAGTCGTAGTAAAAGTTGCCCAGGTGGGGATTGCATTAGAATCATAAATGACTAAATTGCAGTCGGATTGCATGACGATGTTGTTAACTTCGGTGTCAAAAGTGTTTGATTCCCAGAGAACAGAGTTGGATGAATCATAAAGAACAAAGTCTCCATCATTTTGCAGTACGGCTGTATATTGCTGATTAGGTGAAATCAAGTATTGACCAGGGGATAAGAATTCGCCTGTGTTAAGGACAGATGTACCTGCACCCGCCAGAGCCTTGTTTTGTTGAATAAGCAACGTAGATGGTGATGAAATTGCAAATGCTGTTGTAAAACATAGAATTTTAAACAGTTTAGATAATTTCACAAACGTACCTCCAATTAATTTCTGTTTTCTGCAAATAGTGCTGAGATGCGATAGCGGTAAACTCGCGCAATTAACTAGTCCTTCAAAACACTCCTGGGACGAAAACTATTGCGCTTTGAGGTTCAAAACAACGACCAAGAGATCATTGCAGGCTAGAAATTTTAACCTTAGTGTTTTTATGGCATTGTAATGTCTTAATCAACTTTAGAGTATACTGTCAGTTGCTGTTTAACAAATGAACGTTTAAAAAATTTACACCATTACTAGCCACTGGTGATAACATCAACAACGCCGCCGCTGCTCCCAATACCTGCTCATCGCTCACTTCCAGATATTTCTGCAATTTGTCTAAGTCCCGATGCTTTGAGATTTCCTGAATAACTCTCAGTAGGATGCCAGCATTACTTATCTAGGTTAATCCAGTACGCCGGAAGCTATTATCCCAGCTTGATCGGTATTTTATTTTCTTGCAAGTCCCTTAATGATTTACACTACTTGCTTTAGCCGTGATTTCACCAATTCCCCTGGTGCGATCGCTCCATTCTCTGTAATGATTGCTGTAATCAACTCAGCCGGAGTCACATCAAAAGCTGGGTTGTAAAAATCTACACCTTCAGGTGTGAGAATAGTATCACCAACTTGATAGATTTCTGTTGGTTCGCGTTCTTCAATCGGAATTTTGCTGCCATCAGCTAATTCAAAATCAACGGTGGAAAGGGGTGCAGCCACAAAGAAGGGTATATTATGTGCTTTAGCTGCGATCGCTAAACTATACGTACCAATTTTATTAGCGGTGTCACCGTTAGCAGCAATTCGATCAGCACCCACAACTACAGCATGAATCAAACCCTGTTTCATGCAATGGGCTGCCATATTATCAGTAATTAATGTAACTGGAATACCTTCTTGCACACATTCCCAAGTGGTGAGTTTTGCGCCTTGCAAACGGGGACGGGTTTCGTCGGCAAATAAACGTTCTAAACGTCTTTCCCTCCAAGCAGAACGCACAACACCCAAGGCTGTGCCATAACCAGCAGTAGCTAACGCCCCAGCGTTGCAGTGGGTAAGCAATGTTAGTTTTTTCGGGGTAGACGGTAAAACTGCCAAACCATTGTCGCCGATCGCCTGACAGGTTTGCAAATCTTCAGCGTTGATTGTTTGGGCTGTTTGGAAAAGGGTTTGCTTAATGTCTTCTACTGTTCCCAGCGTTTCGTAGGCAGCTTTAATCATCCGGCTAATTGCCCAAAATAAGTTTACTGCTGTCGGACGAGTAGAACGCAACAGCTGGGCTACTTTATCTAAGTGTTGCAAAAATTCGTGGCGATCGCTTGTTTCAATTTCCCTTGCACCAAGATACATTCCGTATGCCGCAGCCACACCAATAGCAGGCGCACCTCGGACAATCATGGTTTTAATTGCCCGCGCCATATCTTCACTGCGGTGAATTTCCACAAATATGTATTCGTTGGGTAAGCGCGTTTGATCAATTAGTGACACTGAGTCATTGTGCCAAATAACGGGATAAACCTGGTTTGTGGAAGGTGTCATAAACAATTCTAAATTCAAAATAAAAAAATGCAATCATATCAACTATTTTAGGAACTGATACCATTTCTTTGTGAAACTGCGCCAAACCTTTTTAACTTCTTATTTCTTTGTGTCCTTCTCTACGCTACACGTAGCTTGCTTCTCCGTAGGATTATGCGGCCTTCTCTACGAGACGCTGCAAGAATGCGGTCCGTTTTTCTTTCTTGAATTTAAGTCTTAATATAAGTAAGTTGGTGCAATAAAACCAAACTGTGTGAATAAAAGTAAATAAGGCTCAAACTCTTTCTCCCCCTGCCCCCTGCTAGAAAGCCCCCTGCCTTATCCCAACAATAATTATTTACGCCGACCTACTTAGTTAAACGCATATTCATACAGAATTGGTATAACAACAAATAAAAAAGTATTATGATTGCCTAATTTTTTCTACTACATTATTAATTGTAATATACATACTTTTATTCATACCATTGTAATTTTGTATACGAACAACTAAGTTGATTTATATTAAATAATTCTTAATTTTTTTCAATGTATTGTTTTGTTAAATTAATATTGCATTGATTCTAATATAAGTGATATAAAAACTTTAATAGTTAAGCGAAATCAGTTTTTGTCCTAGAAATAATCAGGAAAGTTTACATCTTAATCAGAATCGCATAACTGTACTCATATAAAAGCATTTTATAACTGGTTTAAAAACTAAATCTTTCTTGAAGTTTACCAATCCCACACTTTGATTATCGATATACAAAGATACCAGTAACCTGGGATAAAGATACTGAGAAAGAGTATATTAAGTTGTGTTTTCCAAGGGGGCAGCCCTGTCAAGGTAAGAAATAGCCGGATAATTATTGCAGTGCGATCGGGCGCAAGGATAATCGAAACAGGCAGATGGATACTATGGGGGATCGGAGGAGAAAGTGAATGCTGGGTAGAATCTTTGAACGATTTGCCCTTAGAAAGTCCGGTGAGCGTGATCACATTGACAGGGCTATGCAAGGAGGCTAAAGTAGTTAAGTTACAGGATTGACATATACATTAAGTAATAATACTGATTGTTACATTCGGATAGAGCAAGCTGGTTGCAGATTTGAACAAGGGTGTGAGTATTCCAAGCTTTGAATATAATGAAGGCACTTTCAGGAATTGCTAAACTGAGTGTTTACAAAAGTTCATTGATCTATATAAGATCCTGTCTAACACTTGGATTTTCATTACGTTTCAAAATTGAAAATCATTAACCTCTTCAAGTATGAAATTATTTAGTTTATTCCAAAAGAAAAAAAAGGAACCAAATATGAATAAACAAGCAAGTTCTATACCTGCTGTTGATTTAGTGATCGTCATCGATACTAGTCCTTCGATGAAAGATCAAGCCCAGAGTTTGAGTGATGCTGCCCAAGAAGCGATCACTAAAGCTAAATCTAGTTGTCCATCAGATTTAAAAGTAATTTGGTTAGGTATAGAAGGGACTTGGAAAGGGACAAACTTTGACCAAACTATCAGAGCTTATTTGACTCAGAAGTCTAAAGTGACTGAATCAAAACTCCGGGGTAGAAAAAGAGGAGAATTAAAGTCCGCAGGAGCGCAAGAAGATGCAGCTCGAGCTATTGAAGATATCTCAGAATACTTTGATTGGCGCGAAGGTGCAGCACGAGCTATCTTTTATCTCGGTGATGAAGCACTTGAAGGCGGTGGAGATAAAACAGAGCAAAAGGATATTACAGCTGCTAATTTGGCTATCCAAAAAGCCCAAACAGCAGGAGTTACCGTTCACACCTATTTTGGAACTTCTAAGAGCAAGCATCAAGCAGGTATCAAAACTGAATACGCCAGAATTGCAGCCTCAACAGGTGGACAATCTTTTACAGATAAAGATGCTATCAGTGGTTTTAGTGCAGTTTTAGAAAAAGTTATCTGTGGCAGTCGTACAGCTAAAACAATTAAGCTCAAACTAGGAGCAGTTTATATCCAAGATTGTGTCTCCAATGAATTAAGCAAACTTTATACTCTAGATTTAGTCACAGGTAAAGCTACTTTTATTGGCGAGATAGTTACAGAGGTTTCTGACATTGCTTTTGTCGGTTCCCAACTATATGGACTTGATCGGGATGGCGATAAGACCAGACTAGTTAAAATTGACCTCAATTCAGGTGATGCTACTGTAATTGGTGATATTGGCTTTTCTACATCTGGTTTAGCATATAATCGCCAGCGTCATACCCTCTACGCCACAACTGCTAAACAACTGATTGCGATTAATCTGGAAACAGGAAAAGGTACACCAGTAGTAACGGTAGCTGATAAAAACTATAACTGTGGCGAAGTTGCCTTTGATGCTGATGGCAAAACTTATATTACCTTAATTGGTTACGACAAGAAGAAATTATTAGCAAGCTCCAACCTCGATACAGGTGAAGTCAAAACTCTTGGCGATATTGGCTTTGCTGATCTTGCCAGTATGGAGTTTGTTGGTGATATTCTTTATGGCGTGACTGGCAACTTCTTTAAGTTAGGTAAAGACGGTCAATTAATCCGTATTGATACTACCACTGGTCAAGGAACTTTAGTTACCATAACCGATCCTATCGGTCGTTGGGCAGGTATCACTATTTATGAACCCGCTGAACCAGCTACGGCAGTAATAACAGAAACCGCTCCGGAAGTAACCTCTAACGAAAAATCGGAAGAGACAAAATCTCAACAACTTAAAGTTATCAAGGAAGAAAGTATGAGTATTTTAACCATCGATACCAAAAACAATTGTTACGTTATCGACCGCGATCAAATGAATAACCTGCAACAAAATGTTGCAACTTCCTTTACTTTCGAGAAAGGTACTTTTGATATCAAAATTACTGATGGTCGCTACAGCTATGCCCAGAGTAAAACAGAAGGAGAACCTTTTGTTTTACTCTGGATATATGGGGCTGATGGTAGTACCTTTATCAATAAAAGCACAGGTTTTGAAGTAGGCGCAACCTGGACAACCTTAAATGGATATAATGATAGTCTGAAGTTAGAAGTAAAAAAGAAAGCAGTTCTTAACGCCTTGTTTTTTGATGTCAATAATGCTGATAACAATGGAGCAATTAATCTTTCTATTACCAGCAATAAAGCATTTTTCAGCCCTCAGACTTTAACCGTAGACAGCAAACGCAATTGTTATGTGTTGGATGAAAAAAATCTGTCTAACTTGAAACAATCGGGTGCCAATTTTGTAGAATTAACAGCTGGAAATTATAAGATAAAAATTCTTGAAGGTAATGCCACCTATTGGTCGGATAGTAAGAAGTTTGATTTAGAACCTTGGGCTTTAATTTTGGTTAAAGGTGGAAAATTTATTACAAAACTGACTAGCATCGAAGTTGGAGAAAGTTGGTTTTCATTGAATGGTCTGAAAGAGGAAGTAATTTTAGAGGTAAAAGAAAAAACTACCTTATTAGGTTTATTTATTGACACCTACAAAGATGATAACGAAGGTCAAATTATTCTGGCAATAGAGCCAGTAAGTGCAAGTGAACTGACTGAGAACTATAAAAAACAGCAGAATAATCAGGCAACTGTTACAACAGGATCTGTCAAGAATAGTACAACTGAGACTGCTACAACAGGGTCTGTTACAAATAGTACGACCGAGACAGTTAGAACGGGGTCTGTTACAAATAGTACGACCGAGACAGTTACAAATATTCAAGGCTCAGGTGGATCTGTAAGTCGTGAAGCAGTAGGTGCGAACAGCTCGGTAGAGTTTACCTTCCGTTTTAACGAAGACGAGTTTAAGAAGAAGTGGGAGGAGCAGTTACAGCAGATTAATGCATCTATCAAGGTGATAGATGAAGCCGATGTGACACTGGAGGCTAAGTATTGGGATCAGCTTGAAAATTGGCTGCTGAAGAACTACGAGAAGCACTTCAAGAATTTGGCTGTAGAAGTGGCAAAGGTCAGATTCTCAATGGATGCCTATATACAGCAGATGGAGTTTAGTCTTAACCAGCACTTGCAAGGTTGGTCTGGCTACTTAGATAAGCTTGTAGAAGATAAGATCAACGTTGAGATATCAAAGAGAATTAATCAGCAGATTAACCAGTACGTAGACCAGACCTTCGAGCAAAGGATACGTAACAACGTCGGATTAATTATCAACAATATTGTCAATAAGCAGGAACTCAACCAGTACATTGATCGGCATGTTGATCGGCAAATTGACCAGACTTTTGAGGAAAGGATACGTAACAACGTCGGATTAATTATCAACAATATTGTCAATAAGCAGGAACTCAATCAGTACATTGATCGGCATGTCAATCAGCAAGTAGATCAAGGCTTTGAGCAAAAAATACGTAACAACATCGAATTAATTATCAACAACATCGTCAATAAACAGGAACTCAACCAGTACATTGACCAGCATGTTGATCAGCAACTCGACCAAAGCTTTGAGCAAAAGATACGTAATAACATCAACGTAATTGCTCAGAATATCATCAATGATAATACTGAAATTAAACAGTACTTTAACCAGGAAATCGACCAAACCTTCGAGCAAAAGATACGTAACAACGTTGAATTAATTATCAACAACATCGTCAATAAGCCGGAACTCAACCAGTACATTGACCAACATGTTGATCAGCAAATTGACCAAAGCTTTGAACAAAAAATACGCAATAATAGCAGCGTAATTGCTCAGAATCTCGTCGAGAATACCGAGATGAATAACTACGTCAGCCGGGAAATCGACAACACCTTTGAGCAAAAGATACAAAATCACATGCAAGTGATTACCCAGAACATTATCAATGATAATGATGTATTAAACCAGTACGTTGACCAACGCTTACAGCAAAACGTAACCAATAACACTGAAGTTAACAACAGTATTGTGAACCTTGTTAGCAACAGCACTGAAATTAACAGCAAGATTGAGAATGTCCGCAACGAGTGGAATGAGACATTTATCAGTTTGGTTACACAGCAAGTCGATGAACTGATCAATATAATAGGTGGCAGAGAAACATTTGTCAGATTAATTACTCAGAACATCGTCAATAATAATACTGATATTAATCAGTATGTCAGCAAGCAAATCGATGACACCTACGAGCAAAAGCTACAAAATTACGTCAAGTTAATTACTCAGAACATTATTAATAATAATGACGTATTAAACCAGTACATTGATCGGCGCTTAGAGCATAATGTAACCAACAATAACATCGTAATTAACCAAATCTTTGATAACGATCAAATAACCCAAAAGATTCAGAATATCTTGAGCGATAATTCTCAAATTCAGCAGAAGATTGAGAGCGTTGTGATCAATAGTAGTGAAATTAACAATAGGATTCTGAACTTCGTTGTCAACAGTACTGAAATTAACAACAAGATTAATAACGTCTATAGAGATATTGACATCAAGATTGAGAACGTCCGCAACGAGTGGAATCAGACATTCATAACTCTGGTTACACAGTATGTGGATGAAGTGATCAACATCATAGGCAATAGAGAATCATTCAACATCCAGGTAGCGAATGTGATCAACGTCAAGGTGGATGAGCTTCTCAACCAAATTTTGAGAATCAGAAACGAACTGACTGTGATCATAAACAATGCAGACAGACATCTCTATGAGTGGACTCTGGGAGAACTAATGGCAATAAAAGGCTGTTTAACCGATCGCCAGGCTCTTGTTGAGCAGCTAGTTACTTTCAGCGCTGAACTCAGAACCAAGCTGGATAGTACCGCTTGTGTAGATATCAACACATTCAAGCCGTTCAAACCTATCTCAGGAAATCCTGCACCACTGTCACCTGTGCAACCGCAACAGTTACCAGGAAACAAATAACTAGACTTGAGCCGCTAAAAGCTAAGTTGACTGAAATTCGATGATGTAGAGGTTGCGTTAAAGCAATGCAATAACGCACTCTACTCCCATAAAACATCTAAAGGGAAAAAAAATGACACAAAAAATTATTTACGGAACAGTTGGTGAAGACGGAACAAAACAAACTGGACAAGGGTTTGAAGTTAAATCACCGGATACAGGAACCTATGTAATTACTTTTTTACAACCTTTTGTTGAACCTCCCAGTGTGGTAGCTACTTTGAAAGATTGGGGTGCTGATAATCAAATTATTGTTAAAGATATAACTCCAAACAAGGCGGAAGTTGCTATCTGGGATTTAGGAATTAAGCAACAATCTGGTACAGGCTCTTCAGATATCGCAGTGACGAAAGAAAAATCAGCTTTTAATTTTATTGCTATTGGTGAAGGTAGTTAAGTAAGAACATTTACTTAAAAATGATACAGCGATCACGCGTTTATTTATTTTCGATAAATCGCTGTCATTTCTCTTCAGTTGACGCTGCGATCGCTCTCATAAAATATTTTTTTACTTAGTTACTAATAAGTGGTCTAACAAACCAACAACATCATTGCTCTAATTACTTAAAGGCTTTGAAATAGAACTATGAAACGTCTTGTTATTTGCTGTGATGGAACCTGGCAACAATTAATAAGTCCTTACCCAAGCAATGTGGTTAAGTTAGCGCAATCCGTGAAACCGATCGCCAGTGACGGGATTACACAGATCATATTTTATGACGCGGGCATTGGAACCGAGAGTCAAAAGGTTTTAGGGGGAGCTACCGGACTAGGAATCGATAAAAATATAGAAGATTGTTACCGATTTCTTAGTCTCAATTATGTTCCTGGTGACGAAATCTATCTGTTCGGCTTCAGTCGCGGTGCTTACACAGTTAGAAGTCTAGCGGGGATGATCTATTGCTCTGGTCTTCTAGACCGCCCCCATGTCACCAAAGCACATGAAGCTTACGAGCTTTACCGTAACCGAGATATTAAACCTAGAGATCAGGAAGCAATCGAATACCGTAAAGACTACGGAGAGCGAGTTCCTATCACCTTAATCGGTTGTTTTGACACCGTTGGTGCCCTTGGGATTCCTGGGATGCCCGCATTCAGCAAGTTGAACGAGCAGCTGAATAAACGCTACAGATTCCATGACACTACTTTAAATAGATGTGTTGAGAATGCATTGCACGCTATTGCGATCGACGAAATCCGTGAAGTCTTTGATGTAACTCCCATGAAAAAGCATCCTGAGGCTGAAAAGCAGCGAGTGATTCAAAAGTGGTTTCCTGGTGAGCATGGTTGCGTTGGTGGTGGAACGGAAGAACACAGCGGCTTATCAGATGCTGCTTTACAGTGGATGATTAATTCGGTTGGTGTCCTGGGATTGGGGCTTGACTTAGATCCAAGTGTGATTCCGACAGGCATTAACCCCAATTATGAATGTGACTTTAATAACGATGTTGGATTCTTTAAATTGGCAGGAATCAAGTTTCGTGAGGTAGGCGATGTCATTGAAGATATTCATGAAAGCACGATCAATCGTTTGAAAAGTCGCAAGGACTATCGACCCCAGAATCTACAAAAGATTATTGATCAACTGAATTAATCTCTTAATAATCTTGTTTAAAGGAGTGCCTGCTGCCTAAGTCCTACTACTGATGTTTTTGCCTTCCCAAAACCATCAGCAGTAATTAGCGTTCTTTTCAAACAGAAGCAAGCGATTAAGTTAACAACCGATCTAAAGGAGAAATTATGACTGCAAAAAGAGATACATCAAGAGATGGATTTAGAAACAAACTTGAAACGGCTGTTTTAACAGGTTTTAAACCAATTTGGAAGTTTATTCAAAGCAACCCAGGTCTTGCCAAAAAAGTCAACAAAACTCTCACTAACAATGCTATATTAAAAATTCCGACTCGTCCATATCCGTTTAGTACAATGTCTCCCTATACATCCTGGGATTCGTTGATTGATCGAACATATTCGGGACTCCAACTACCACCGCTAGATTGGAAACCCTTGACCAATGAAAACTATATCGGCATTAATTTAACGCCTACTGAAAAGTTTGAAAAAAACCTGCCGCCGATTAAAGATTTGGAGATTTTGTATCGCAAAACTGGGGAAACGAAATACTCCCCTAAATCCTCTCTAATTTTCCCCTATTTTGTTCAATGGTTTACAGATAGCTTTCTGAGAACTGATCGCCATGAACCACGTAGAAATAGTTCTAACCATCACATTGATATGTGCAATGTCTATGGGTTAAATCCAAAGATTACACACCTGCTGCGATCGTATGAAGGCGGTAAGCTAAAAAGCCAAATTATTAATGGGGAAGAATATCCTCCCTTTTATTATGACGAAGATGGAAAACCCAAAGAAGAATTTAGAGGGTTGCCGCATCTTTACACCGACGAGTCTATCCCAAAAGCAGAAACGTTCCCTCCAGAAAAGAAACAGAAGTTGTTTGCGATGGGGTTGGAAATAGAACGAGCAAACGTGCAAATCGGCTATGTCATGCTAAATGTTCTTTCCTTAAGGGAACATAATCGCGTGTGCGATCTCTTGACAAAAAATTATCCAACTTGGGACGATGAACGCCTTTTCCAAACGGCAAGAAATATTGTCATGGCTGAATTTCTCAAGATTGTTTTAGAAGATTACATCAACCACATAACTCCCTATCACTTTCAATTTTTCACCGATCCCCCCGCATTCACTAATGAAAAGTGGTATCGCCATAATTGGATGTCGGTGGAATTTAGTTTAGTTTATCGTTGGCATAGTATGCTACCCGATACTTTAATGTATAACGGGCAAAAGCTTCCCATGCCTGCCTCGATGTGGAACAACGACATGATTATCAACAAGGGATTAGGAGCCATCTTTGAGGAAAGCTGTTCCCAACCCGCAGCGCAACTGAGTTTATTCAACACACCTGAATTTCTAATTCCCACCGAAATAGCTAGTATTCGCATGGGTCGTGAGGCAAAATTAAGAAGCTATAACGACTACCGTGACTTATGCAGCTATCCCCGCGTGACCGACTTCGATCAGATTAGTAGTAATGAAAAAGTCCAAAAAGAACTGCAACGATTGTACGGTCATGTAAATAACATTGAGCTGTACGTGGGACTCTATGCAGAAGATTTGCGTTCAAATTCAGCCTTACCACCTTTAGTCGGACGTCTGATAGGAATTGATGCTTTTTCTCAAGCGTTTACTAATCCTCTACTAGCGGAAAATATCTTCAATCCAGAAACATTTTCACCAGTAGGTTGGGAGGAGATTCAGAATACAAAAACTCTCTCCCAAGTGGTGCATCGCAATATTCCTCAAGGTAAAAACTATAGAGTTTCTTTTTATCGCCAAGATTGGCAGCCAGTTTGATTACCTAATGAATGTGGGTGTGTTACGAATGATAAAACACACCCTACTTGTTAAAGACATATAAAGTATTTTCTAATTAATCCTACCTTTTAAAAAATGAAGCTATTTACCGAATACCCAGAAAAAGACGAATTAAAATATTGCGATCGCATGAGTGAGCTAGTCAAAAAGAATATGGAAAATCTTTACGGAGGTGATAAGAAAGAAACTGCAAAGAGAGATACCCACTCTAAAACCAACGCTGCTGTACAAGGAACTCTAGAAATTTTTGACTTTGATGAAGCAGCAATTAAGCAGGAATTGAGCAAACGCACCTCATTAACTGAAGCTCAACTTCAAGCCATTTCCCTAAAACAAGGTTTATTTGCAAAACCGAAACAATATCCAGTTTGGCTACGATTTGCAAATGGCGCGTTTTCAGTAAAGAATGATTATGAAGGAGATACGCGCTCCATGGCCGTAAAAGTGATAGGGGTAGAAGGAGAACGACTACCGCAAAGTCACGAGTTAAAAACCCAAGATATTATTCTCCACAATACCGAATTCTTTTTTGTTAGAACCATCAAAGACTTCCACAGCTTTTTCTTGACGGTTTATCGAGCTGGGCTGTCTCCAGTTCTTAAGCTGCTCGTGCTTTTATGGCTAAAGTTGCATCCCTACGAATCCTCACTTCTAAAAAACAGTTTCAAACGGTTTCCCAAAAGTTTGCTCACAGAACGCTATTGGAGTGCTTCAGCGTATTCTTTGGGACTCAAATCTGATTTTGATCCATCACAACCAGGTCGAGTTCCTGTGGAATATCCGGTCGTGATCAAATATGGATTTACTCCAGTTTCCAGTCAACCACCTCATCAACAACTTCCTCTGGAGTCCAGACCAGAAAGTGAGCTTCAGCGTGCCAAAGCCTCAGGTTCAGAGGACAATTACTACCGAGAGGATATCATTCAAGCTTTAGCAAAGCCTGATGCTGAATATCATTGGGACTTTCAAATCCAATTTCAAACTAGCCCAGAGATGTCTATTGATGATACCACCATTGTTTGGAATGAACAGGAATCACCCTTCTTTACAGTTGGTCGCCTGACAGTTAAGCATCAGAAGGTTAATTCTCCCAAAGAAAATAACTTTGGGGAAAATCTCAGTTTTTCTCCTGGGAATGGTCTAGCAGTGCATCGTCCTGTTGGTGCAATCAATCGGTTACGCAGCATTGTTTATCCTATCGTTGCTGATAACCGTCACAAAAAACGAGGAGTTAAATACCAGGAACCAACTGTCTGACTTTTCACACGAATTATTAACTATAAATAGGCTTCTTTTTCTTTGTACTTTTGCGCCTTTGCATGAGGCTAATTCATATTTTCAATCAGCAACGCTGATTGAACTGGGTACTGGGAAAATTTGTATGAGCGAAACCTAACTCCCTAGCCCCTTTCCGAAGCAAAGAGGGGTTGGGGGAGAGGTTCTTCCAAGATTACTGAATTGATGTTCTATGCAATCAGGCTGAAATTGCTACTATTCAAAGTAATATTAGGATTGCCTAAACGGGCAAACTCAAATACTGTTCCCGTACCCAGAAGATTGCCATCCCGATTAGAGAATAGGCTGCCACTACTTTGGCTAAAGACAATATGTGCCTTACTAGCATTGACAAATTGATTGTTAGTGACAACTGCAAAGTCAGTTGCAGTATTAGCTAGGAAAGAATAGACATCATTAGCTGCACCACCATACAAAGTATTATCGCCCGAACCACTTTCTAAACGGTCATTTCCTTGTTCACCAAACAGACATCAGCACCAGCAAATCCTCTATTAATTCTTCAAAACGATATTGAGACCTAGCTTTTTTTGACACAGGTATTAAGATGTTCTACATCTTAATACCTAAAAACTAGGCAATTAGACTGAAATTGCTACTACTCAAAGTAATATCAGGATTCCCTAAACGAGCAAACTCAAACACAGTTCCTGTACCCAGAAGATTGCCGTCCTGGTTATAGAATAGGCTACCACTACTTCGACTAAAAATAATACGCGCATTATTAGCGTTGACTAATTGATCATTAGCGACAACTGCAAAGTTAGTTAAAGCCTGTCCCACAGTATTAGTAACAGCGTTGAAAGTGGTTTTACTCAGCACAATCTGGTCTTGTCTCGCTTCAAACTCAGTGATGTAATCAACACCTAAGCTTCTGCTAAAAACCCCATTATTTTGGAACAGATATTTATCTTTCCCGGCTCCACCAGTGAGAATATCATCGCCCAGTCCTCCCCAGAGGAAGTCATCACCAGTTCCACCAGTGAGAATATCATTACCATTACCTCCCTGGAGGGTGTCATTTCCTGCTACCCCTTGCAATTGGTCATTTCCAGCACCGCCAATCAGAGTATTATTCAGTGCATTACCAGTGAGACGCTGATTTTGATTGCTCGGGATGCTAATGTTGGCTAACTGTAGGGAATAGTTGCTGTTATCGTTGTTGTTGTATTGGGAAATTTCAACATAGTAATTCCCGGCTCCTAATGTTTTAGTAATTTGAGCATTCCCACCGGAACCAGCAATCTCAGAGTCAAGTTGTTCTCCACTCTCAATCAATCCGTTATTATTCTTGTCATAATAGATTTTGGCATAGAGATAGTTGTCAGTTACTCCATTCAAAAGCAAAGTAATATTACTGGTGTTGGTCAGGGAAAATTTGTAGTAATCAAGTGGGTCTACACTCCCGACAAATTCTGTGAAACTCTTAGTACCAGTCAGATTGCCAATATTATAAGCAGTGTTAAGTGTATTACCAGGATTTGAGGCAATCGAAGCAGGTGCAGACGTAGCTGCTAATTGTAGGGAATAGTTGCTGTTAACGTTGTTGTAGTATTGGGAAATTTCAACATAGTAATTCCCGGCTCCTAATGTTTTAGTAATTTGAGCATTACTACCGGAACCAGCAATCTCAGAGTAAAGCTCATCTCCAGTCTCAATCAATCCATTATTATTCTTGTCGTAATAGATTTTGGCATAGAGATAGTTTTGAGTTACTCCATTCAAAAGCAAAGTAATATTATTGGTGCTGGTCAGGGAAAATTTGTAGTAATCAAGTGGGTCTACACTCCCGACAAATTCTGTGAAAGTTTTATTACCAGTTAGATTGCCAATATTATAAGCAGTGTCGAGTGTATTACCAGGATTTGAGGCAATCGAAGCAGGTGCAGATGTAGCTGCTAATTGTAGCGAATAGTTGCTGGTGACGTTGTTGTAGTATTGGGAAATTTCAACATAGTAATTCCCGGCTCCTAATGTTGTAGTAAGTTGAGCATTCTGACTAGAACCAGCAATCTCAGAGTCAAGTTGTTCTCCACTCTCAATCAATCCATTATTATTTTTGTCATAATAGATTTTGGCATAGAGATAGTTTTGAGTTACTCCATTCAAAAGCAAAGTAATATTATTGGTGCTGGTCAGGGAAAATTTGTAATAATCTAGTGGACTTGCATTTGCTATAGCATCATTGTAGTTAAAATATTTGAGAATTCCAATGTTTTGAGCAGTCGTGAATGTAGTTCCTGGCATATTTTTCCTTTTGTGAATTTTTGACAAGCGTTTTTATGACTTGAATATCGGAATGCAATTTAATTTTGAGAAAGACCATGACAAAATGAGGGGTAAAACTTCAATCGTCGAACCCATGAAAACTATAAAGCGATCGCCTGATACTGCACGATGCTGTTACTAAATTGATGGTATAGAAATCCTGTTAATTAACAAGATTTAGTATACAGATAATCGAGCTACCAAAGTTAATTCGAGTAATTATTTAGCATCTCATGATTTTAGATAATTGACTAAAATCATTCGCTTGTCATTGCGATCGCACACTTGTAGCGACAGTACGATTGGCTTTTAGCGACAAATTTTAAATAGCTTAAATAGTTAGGATTTTTTTGTAGAAAATAAAACTTTAATCTAGAAACGTTAGAATTGCAACTCTGTAGGCGATCGCCAAATTTTTCAATCTACTAATATTAGACTTGCCGTTTTCATAAGCGATCGCCCACACCTGAGTCACAAGTGTGGGCGATTCATTCTACAAAGAATTAACTAAACAACAGCAGATACTTGCTGCTTAAAGAAAGCTTCCAAAACTCTCTCTGCTATTTGATGACTAGTTAAACCTAATTCTGTCTTAGATTCATTCGGTTCAGCATGATCTACTAACACATCTGGGACACCGAATCGCTTGACAGGAACTAGAATATCTGCATCTAACAAGGCTTCAGCGATCGCACTACCAAAGCCACCCATGATACAGCCTTCTTCTAAGGTGATGACACGGCCGATTTTCTTGGCTAAAGGCAAAATCAACTCGGTATCCAAAGGCTTAACAAAACGGGCATTAATTACAGTTGCTTCAATGCCATGTTCACTGAGAATTTCAGCGGCTTGCATTCCTGGATAGACCATTGTGCCATAGGCGACGATTAACACATGATCGCCAGTGCGGAGAATTTCTCCTTTGCCGATTTCCAAAGGTTCCCAACCTTCTTCCATCAAGGGGACGCCGTAGCCATTGCCACGAGGGTAGCGCATAGCGATCGGGCCACTATGGTTAACGCCAGTTACTACCATGCGTTGGAGTTCTGCTTCGTCTTTGGGTGCCATTATTGCCATGTTGGGAATGCAACGCAGATAGGCAATATCATACATACCTTGGTGGGTGGGCCCATCAGATCCGACAATTCCTGCCCGATCCAAGCAGAAGAATACTGGCAGGTTTTGGATGCAGACATCGTGAATTATCTGGTCATAGGCGCGTTGCAAGAAGGTAGAATAAATGGCGGCGATGGGGCGCATACCCTGAGTTGCAAGTCCCGCAGCTAAGGTGATCGCGTGTTGTTCAGCAATGCCGACATCAATATATTGATTGGGCAGTTTTGCTTGAAGTTTATCTAAGCCTGTCCCCGTTGCCATAGCCGCAGTAATCCCGATGATTTTCGGGTTTTGTTCGGCAAGTTTCACCAGAGTGTGAGAAAAGACTTTAGCATAAGCCGGGGGTTTGGGTTTACTGGAAGGAATGGCTTTGCCAGTTGCTACGTTGAAGGGGCTTTGGGCGTGGTAGCCAACTTGATCTAGTTCGGCAATTTCATAGCCTTTGCCCTTGACTGTTACTACATGTACCAAAACTGGGCCTGGTATCTGATGTGCCTGTTGGAAAGTGGTAATCAATTCTTCGAGATTATGCCCATCCACTGGCCCAATATAGGTAAAGCCGAGTTCTTCAAAAACTGCACCTACCTTGGGAACAGCCAAGCGTTTCATACCTTCTTTGATGCGTCCGAGTTCTGGAGACAGGGATTCACCCACGAAGGGAATTTGCTTAAACTGTTCCTCAAGATTATCTTTAATAAATTGCACCGGTTGGCTGAGGCGCATTTTGTTCAGATAGCGGGGAATTGCCCCGACGTTGCGAGATATAGACATGTCGTTGTCGTTGAGAACAACCAACAGGTTAGTTTTCGGCAAGTGTCCGGCATGGTTGATGGCTTCTAAAGCCATACCCCCAGTCAGCGCCCCATCGCCAATAACAGCAACGGCTTTAAATTTTTCCCCTTTTAAATCTCGCGCTAAAGCCATGCCCAATGCCGCTGAGATACTCGTAGAAGCATGTCCAGCCCCAAAATGGTCAAACTTGTTTTCACAGCGTTTGAGATAACCCGCAACTCCGTCTTTTTGTCTGAGGGTGTGGAAGTGATCGTAGCGTCCTGTAAGCAGTTTGTGGGGATAAGCCTGGTGTCCTACATCCCAAATCACTTTATCCCGATCTAAGTCCAGTGTCTGGTAAAGTCCTAGTGTTAATTCGACAACACCCAACCCTGGCCCCAAGTGTCCACCATTAACTGCTACCGTTTGGAGATGCTTATCTCGAATCTGACGGGCAATCTGTTGCAGTTGGCGAACAGATAAACCGTGCAACTGATTAGGATGGGTGATTTCGCTCAGATGCATATTATAGGGTTTTCCTCTCTAACTTCTAGTCTCGGTATTTTGATTTTCCCACGGTCGGGTTGTCCACATAATCAAACTCTTACATTGTTACTAAGTTGTAGTGGAAAGTATAACTTCGTAATTGATAATGCTGAAAAATTTGTTACCCATTAACAATTTGCCAAAATAAGATTGCAATTAGCTAAAGTTATAGCACATTTGTCAATAAGTAATGCTACTTAAACATATTCGGTAATCCGTATATAAAACCAAGTTTTTCAGGAGCAGTTTGCGGAAATTCCTTAACTAGATCGCTCAGTTTTACCCTTTTAAGCTAGTACAAAAGAAAGTTAAATATCTCATTTCTAACTATATGTTCAGCATAATTGCTGCTAAATATTTAGCAATTATTTCTTCTCTTTTTCGGTAACAGCAGCTAATTATATTAGCGATCGCTAGTTCATATAGGCACAACAAATATGTATGTAAAAATACAAAACTATTTTAGCTAAATTCAGTATTTGTTTAGTAAAATAATCTTCCTAAATTAATTATAAAATTTTGTCTGATTTCTTGCATAACTAGCAAATAACATGGTGCGCGTCTCTTAATAGACTTGTTGCTTACAGCCTTTTTCATTTATTTCAACCACAATTGCCTTTAGGGGCGTGCAGCTAGCTGTCGCTCCTACCCTATGGTTTAATTACCTGAAAATTGCTGTAATAATATTTACGTAACCTTAAACTTTCCTAAATTATTTGTAAACAACAAGATTCCCGACTTCTTAGATAAGTCGGGAATCTAAGCCTTTCGATTTGAATGAAATCAAATAGGATTGCTATATCTATTCTCTATCTACCAAAAGCATCTTTGATGTTTTCAACAGTGCGTTCAACAACATTCTTTGTTTTATCTACTGCTTCTTTAGTGCGAGTCGAATCTTCGTCTGCTCTTCTCTGAATTGTAGCTGCATCTCTCTTTGCTTTGCGCTCAGCAAAACTACCATTGTCTGTTGCTTCATCAACTTTACTGGCATTGCTCTTTGCAGCTTCCTTAACTTTATCTGCCGTATCATCGATGAAATTTTTGGCTCGTCCAGCATCTTTACTGGTTTTATCTTTAACTTGATCGCCTGCGTCTGCCGATGCAATCAAGGTTGCAGTAGGAGCAGCCATTGCTGAAGTGTTCGAGAAAAATGCACCTTGCCAAACGAAAGCGATCGCTAACATACAAACCAGTGTTGTAGCCATCCAGCGTTTTACCGTTGAAAGCTGTTTTGTCAAATAATTCAGTCTCATAGAATACAATCTCATGTGATTTAGCATACTATTTCTACTTCATTTAGCTGATTAGCCATATCGTTCCCTAGATAGAGGTTCTGGCGTCATTAGTTATTAAACGAATTCACTATTTTGATAGATTGAATTTTGAGTAAAGATTTTTTTGCTGGTAATCAAGCAGGCAATCAAACAGTTTACAGATTTTGGACATGGGTGATCGCGCTTAGAGTGATGTTTGGAAAGTGTTTGGCGAAGGTCATTCGGTACTATACAAGCAAAGTCCACCTCCGTGCAAAGCAGGCAAAATTGAGAGTTTTCTAAGCGTTGTCATGCGGTTTTTGCCTATGTAGCCGCGATTTATAATTGCTACGATACATAACCCTTTCTGCCTTGTTTACTATCGGGTTTTTACAAAAGGATAAGCAAAAACAAGACTATAGCACAAATGTTGTTATAGCAAAACGTGTAAAATTTAACACAATCAGTTGAGATTAAGATTTTTAAGGTTTTGTTACATACTTGTAGATTTCCACGCCGACTTACTTATCGCTCTTTGATCACTCTCTCCAGAGAACGACAATAACGCCGTTGAGTTAATTAACTTGCAACCGTCGATGCAATGGCATTGTCAGTTGAAACAATCGCATTGTTAGTCGAAACCATCGCATTGTCAGTCTAAACAATCGCATTGTCAGTCTAAACAATCGCACTGTCAGTTAAAACAATGGCATTGTTAATCGAAACAATCGCATTGCAGGAGGTTCCATTAGATAGCGTGGCGATAGAATTACTAAACCGCAAGATGCTTTAGTGTTGTATCATCGTGTGAACTTCCTCTGGAGATAACATTAAGAAAGTATCACGCTGACATCAATTGCTGGATGCGCTGTGGCTCCTCTCCCAGCCAATCTGGATTTTGGGCAGTGCTGTCGAAAATTGATGAGGTTTTGAAAGGCTCAAACTCTCCACGTGATGCTGCTTCTGCGGTTTTTGCTAAGAGCGATCGCACCTGATCGTCGTTCATTGGCTGGAACGTCCGCACTGCTTCAAAGGCTTGCTCTAAAATCTCCATGCTATCAATTCCGGTAATCACAACCGATGTGGGCAGATTCAAAGCATAGTGTAAACACTCAATTGGCGTTACAGTATTTGACCGTAAAAGAATACCGTTTGCCATGCTTTTCATCCCCAGAACGCCAATGTTTTGTTTCACCAGTTCTGGCACAACCAACTTTGCAAAACTCCGGTAGTGGGCATCCATCACATTCAGCGGCATTTGAGCCGTATCAAACTTAAACCCGTGAGTGGCTGCAACTTCCAGCATGTGCAGATGAACATGGGGGTCTTTATGCCCAGTGAAGCCGATGTATCGGAGTTTGCCAGCTTCTTGCGCCTCAATGAATGCAGCATTCGCCCCTTCTTCGTCAAAAACTCGATGCGGGTCTTCGTACCGAATGATTTCATGGTGCTGCACAAGATCGATGTAATCAACTTGCAGGCGTTGAAGTGATTCGTCTAGCTGTCTTGCTGCTTCTTTTTTAGAGCGACCGTCAATTTTTGTCATCAGGAACACTTTATCTCGATAGCGATCGCGCAGCGCTTTTCCCATGCGAATCTCGCTGACTCCACCGTTATAATCCCAACTGTTATCCATAAAGGTGATGCCACGATCAATCGCTGTTCTAACAATGCGGATACCCAGTTCCTCATCAACGTGCTTCAAGCCAATGTGCCAACCACCCAATCCGATTGCGGAAACTTTCTCTCCTGTACTGCCGAGAACTCGGTATAGCATTTCTGAATTTGACGTAGTTCCTGACATATGTTCTCCTTGTCTATCTGCTATTACTTACATATAGCTGTGTGCCAATTTCAAGACAAGGAAAAATTGACAATATCTTGCTGAAGATATAGTTTTCAACCCGATCAGCAAAAGACTTAAGAAGCCAAAATATCGATGGCAATTTCGGATGTGTGAGGTAGAGAGTCAACTTAACGTTAAAAGGGCGGTTAGAAACCGCACGCCAGTTGCTTCTCCCTACAGCCCTTTGGGCATCCTACGGCAGGCGCTAGCCTCTCACGAATGGGAGAAGGGGAGACGCTGCGCGTAGCTTGCTTCTCCGTAGGAGTACAAGTCGGGCATTGCCCGCCCAACGTACTGGCTCGTCTACACGAGGCTTTACCCACCTCCGTGGGTTAAAAACCTAATTTTCTCTTAGTCCGCGTTCGCGTAGCGTTTTGCAGCAAAGGCGGACGAAAGTTTGTGTAACCGCGAATTCTATTCGTCCTGGCTATGTTGTGCTGCTATATTTATTTGCCACTATAGAAAAATGCAATTTCTTTCTCTTTTAGAGGTGCAAAATCAGCATCTACAAGTAATTGGTCGAGTTCTGTTTGGGGAATGTGTTTTGCACCAATTCGCACAATGCGCGATCGCATAGTATTAGATACGCCACTGCGCTGTCTATTGCCTTCTAGGGCCATAACTTTACCATAAAGTTCTAGCTTGGCAGGTGGAATGGGAGAACCATCAAAATCAATTCCCTGTGCGATCGCTTCATCAATAGCATCAGCACCCGTGGTAGTTTGATTTCCTGGGTTAGTTTCGGTAGGCATGGTGATTTACTCTTCTTCGCTATGGGTAGATTTTACCAGCCTTGCTGACACCAAAGCTGCCTACTGGCTTTTTTGCTGCTGAGGATTAATTGCAATTCTTTGCGTCTTTGCGTAAGAAATTTATTTTGATCAGCTAGTACAGCACGGGGTAAATCCAGCTACCATCTCAATTAACAAGACTTGGGGTTTAAGCCTCAACACGCTTGGGTTAAGGATAATAGTACGTTGGGTTGAACATTCGTGTTACCCAACAAATGCCCGAAAATGTTGGGTTTCGTTCCTCAACCCAACCTACGCAGCCTAAGGTTTTTAGGTCTAACTAAACTGTATTGGTTTTAGCCCCTTGTTAAAGGTAGGCAAATTACCGCCACAGTTTACTAAGCTGTTCCAAATTTAAATTGCATAACTAGGGCGGGCTTTTCGGCCCACCCCATAAGAGTTATGTTTAATTCGGTTATGCAAATTAGATGTTTTTCAGCTTAGTCAACAGACTAATCACTAGCTTGTCGCGTCACCGAACCCCCAACAAACGCCCCTAAGACTGTGCCTGTCCATAGTCCTGTTGTGCTACCTTGCCACATTGCTCCAGGTGTCATCCAAGCGTTGCACATCTCCTTTAAACCCCAAGGTTGGTTTTGGCACTTTTGACTATGCAACATTATGGTAATTTGCCCACTGGTGTAAGCACCAAAAAAACCTGATGACAGTGCCAAAAAAGTGCAAGTTAAAATTCTGTTTTTAGTCATTAGTCATTAGTCATTAGTCATTAGTCATTAGTCATTAGTCATTAGTCATTAGTCATTAGTCATTAGTCATTAGTCATTAGTCATTAGTTATAGGGCATTGGTTATCTCCCCCATGCCCCATTCTCAATCAACCTGTATTTCTCATGCCGGCTGCAATACCATTAATAGTTAACAATGCCCCTCGCAGTAACTCGCCTTTGCTGTAACGAGAGTGGATGACTCCAGAAGTAGCAGTAGTATTTAGGGACTGCCGTAGGCGCTTGAGTAGTGAAACTTGGATAAATCCCAAGGGTACAATTGTGCCATTGCGTAACTGCACAGATCGTTGCAATACAGGATCACCATCTAACAGTCGATTGTGATCGGTGATTTTTAAGACCAAATCCCTTGTAAGATAGAACTCGCTGGCAATTTGGTCAAAAACCTTGGCAAAACGAAGTTTATCTTCTGGTTTTGACAATTCCTGGACGTAGTGCTGTGCCATTTGCATGTCTACTTTTGCCAAGGTCATCTCGGCCTTAGAAATCACCATCTTGAAGAAGGGCCACTTAACATAAAAGTAACGTAGCAATTTCAAGTGTTCTTCTGGTTCTTCGTTCAAGAATTCTTGCACCGCTGTGCCAACGCCGTACCAGGAAGGAAGCAAAAAGCGGGTTTGTGTCCAGCTAAATACCCAAGGAATAGCTCGCAAACTGCTTAAATCTTTCTTACCAGATGGACGCCGTGCTGGACGGGAACTAATTTGTAGCTGGCTAATTTCTTCAATGGGGGTTACTTGGTGGAAGAAGTCAACAAAATCAGGCTGTTCATAGATTAAAGCCCGATAATGTTGACGCGATCGCGCAGCTAATTCTTCCATAATCTCATTCCAGGGTTCAATATCATCAAACCCTGTCCGCAGCAGGCTAGCTTGAATCACAGCAGTGGTAATGGTTTCCATGTGGTACAAAGCCAAGTCCAATAAGGAGTATTTGGAAGCCAAAACTTCTCCTTGTTCGGTAATCTTGATTCGCCCATTGATACTATGACCCGGTTGAGCCAAAATCGCCTCGTAAGCAGGGCCCCCTCCCCGTCCCACAGAACCGCCGCGTCCGTGGAAAATCCGCAAATTTAGATCATAGTTTTCTGCTATTTCTTGCAGTGATTTTTGAGCTTTATGAATTTCCCAGTTACTGCTTAAAAAACCAGAGTCTTTGTTGCTGTCAGAATACCCCAGCATCACTTCTTGCAAGTTAATGGGGAGGGGTGAGGGGGAGGGAGAGGCAGGGGAGGCAGGGGAGGATGAATTTTCATCGGCATCCTCTGCTTTTGTCTGTTCGTAGCCGCCGGCTAACAAAGCCCGATATAACGGCAGTTCAAACAGTTTCCGCATGACGCTTCTTGAGCGTTGTAAGTCTTCTACTGTCTCAAATAGGGGGACAACTTGAATAGTTCCGACAGCAATGGCGGGGTCAAAAAGTCTGGCTTCTTTGGCTAACAGTAGTACTTCCAACACGTCGCTCACGTCGCGGCACATGCTGATAATGTAAGTTTGGCAGATGTTGACACCAAACTCTTGTTGTAGCGATCGCACGATGCGAAACGTTTCAATTACATCGTTGGTTTTTTCGGAAAATGGCAATTCTGCCGGAATTAATGGCCGCCGGGTTTGGAGTTCTCCTGTGAGCCAAGCAACTCTTTGCTCTTCAGAGAGTTCGTTGTAAGGTTGAGATAATATTTGCAGGTATTCCAGTATCTCATCGAGTGCATCAGCATGGCGGGATGATTCTTGGCGGATATCTAGCTGTGTCAAGTTAAAACCAAAAATTTCTACCTGACAGATGAGATTTTCTAATTCTCGACAGCTTAAGCCTGTTTCGGTCAAGTTGCGCTGAATCATCCGCAGTTCTGCTAAAAAATCGGCTCCCGAAAGATACAGGGGGCTATCTTGATTTTTTGGCGTTTCCCGATTATATAAAGCTAGATTGCGATCGCGAGTATTTTCCAGCCGTTTCAGTACATAAGCCAGTTTCAGCCGATAGGGTTCTTGTCGATAACGCAGCGCCAGTGCGTCGTAAACTTCACTTAACTGGGACTGATCCAATTCTAGAGATTCCAGTAAGTCTGGTAAGACATCACTCCAGTGCATCGACACACTCAACAATTCAATCAGATTTTTCACTGACTGAATATATCTCCCTAGCACCATTTTGCGCTGATAGCAAGCTGTCTGCCAGGTGATTTCGGGTGTGACTGATGGGTTCCCATCTCTGTCTGAGCCTACCCAGGAGCCGAAAGAGCAAAAGTTTTTACTCGGTGGTTCTAGCCAAGGAAAGGTATTGGATAGGGTGTGTTTGAAACGTTTATACAGTTGGGGAATGCCATCAAATAAAACTTCTTGGAAGTAGTGTAGGGCATAATCTACTTCATCTAGCACTGTGGGTTTGAACTGGTGAAGTTCGTCTGTGCGCCACCACAGGCGAATTTCTTCGAGCAATTGTTCGCGGACATCTGCTGCTTCCCAAGGATATGCTCCTGGTGTGCTACCAGAGTGGTTTTCCAAGGCATCTAGTTTTTGTAATAGTTGTACTACCTGTCGCTGTTTTTCTCGGATGGTATGACGCACAATTTCCGTCGGGTGCGCTGTGAAAACTAAGCGTACATCCAGATGTGCAATTAGACGTTGAATTTGCTGGGGTGGTACATTCAGTTTGAATAAATAGGGAAACAAGGCAGCAAAAGTACCTTTTGGTTTAACTTGCGCTTTTTCTAGATAACTCTTTCTCAGCAAGTTTGCTACTATTCCCCTGCTAACAGGCGCGTCATCTTCTCTTTGATTGGACGAATAGTTGACATTGGATGGTGTTTGCGGCTCTGTAGCCTCTGTTTCTGCCTCATAGCGACTCAATTGCTGCCGTTGTTCGTATTCCTGCTCTATGATGTTAATCAACTGAAAATACAGAGCGAAAGCACGAGCCGCGCGAATTGCTTCGTTGATATTTAGTTGTTCAATCAATTTGACGGCTGAGGATGCTTGATCATTTGTTGCTTGTCCTTCTGGTGAACATAAATCGCGTAACTGCTGCAACAGGTCTACCATGTTTTGACCGCATTCTTGCCGGAGAACTGACTCCCACAATTCTTCCACTACTTGGAGACGATGACGCAAAAATAATTCCGACACCGGGTATATATCCGCAGTTTGAGACGAAGAGTATAAAAGGGAACCCATATTCTCTATTCTTGTAAAGCTAATTACTGTTTACACTTCTAGGTTTTGCACTTAATGCTCACCGGGTTGTTCCTGAGCAAATAATTATTTGGTGTATATATTCTCATGAAGATTAGTTTCGTGTTCGTCTGGGAAGTCGAGGTTGGGTAGGCGATCGCCTCGAAATAATTCTTCACTGGCTTCCCCTATGGCTTCTAGTGCTCTGACTGTAGTTTTTCCTGTAATCAGCAGCAGTAATATAGACGCTGTACCTATTTGTAAAAGGAAAGACTGGGGAATGGTAAATAAATCCAGATTGGATGCAGGATTAGGTGAAGGCTGTTGGTTGGCAGGAGGCATTGCTAATTCTTGGTTATGGTAATTATGAGTCAAAAGGAGTCAGGAGTTAGGAGTTAGGAGTTAGGAGTTAGCAGTTAGGAGTTAGGAGTTAAGATGACTCCAAAGATAAAGGGATGGAGTTTAAATGAGATAAGCTTGTTGTTTGTTTTGCCCATTGGGGGCTTTAGCCGAGTGGGACGCAAGTCCAGCTTTAAAGGACAAGTCATCAGCCAGTCATATAGAATTATTCTGACTCCTGGCTCTTAACTCCTAACTCCTAACTTCTAACTCCTAACTTCTGACTTCTGACTCCCTATTAGTAAAATAAACGCAAAACTCAACATTAGTCAGACTTGCAACCTGTACAAGACTATCTTGTCCGATTTTGTGAGCTACGAAGGTAACAAAATTGTTAAAAAAAAACCATCAGAGTGTGATAGACATATGGTTCTAGTTTACAAGTGCAGGCACTATCCCCCAACAATCGCTGACTGTAAAGTTAACTTCCCATGAAAACAGTATTACCAGATCGCCAGCAATCCTTAGTGCAATGGGTAAGCCAAGCAACAGGGATCAACACTTTTGGGGTGAAAGTCCGGTTGCGGGGAAATGACCTTCATATTCTTTGTGAAGGTACAGAATGTCCGCAGCGTTGGCGCACTTTGTCTGACTTGCTGCAAGCATTACAGCAAACAGACGTGGATATCCTCACAAGCAACGAACAACCCTCAATATATCAAGTATTTGTCTATGGCCGAAGAAAAGGGGAACAGCGCCCCAAATGGTGTCATCGGGTTTATTTGAATCAAATAGATAAGCATCTGGAGCAGGTGCAGCAAGGGCTGCTAGCAGACTCGGAAAAATCAAAACAATCGGGTGGGGCGCTAATTGTCTCTAACGAAAGTTTGGCACGCCAAGGGAACCCAGAGGCTATTGCTCGGTATCTCAGCGAAACTCTGAGTCTTTTAGGTGTATCGGTACAGGTAAAGATTAAGCTATATAAGCCAAAGAACTCTCAGCCGGAAGAAAATCGCCTGTGGATATTTTGCCAGTCGAGCTATAGCCCTGATGCATCATTGCTTGCTGAACCAATCGCCCAAAAGTTGCGTTATCTCAAGCTTTCCGGCTACCAAGATGCAGTAATTGTTTCCCAGGTGAGCGGCGAAACTGCGCCTGATTGGTTGCTGCGGGTAGATTTGACGCCACCAGAGGTGATGCTTAAGGAGTGGGCGCGTTGGGGGGATGTACAAGCGATCGCTCGATTATTAACTGAGGTATTGTCAGAGTTAAAAGTTGCTGTCCAAGCTTTTCTGAAAGAATCAACGCTACATATCTTTTGTACCCCAGCTTTTGATCCCTTAGGAACTGCCCCAATCCCAGACAAAGTAGTGTGCTTAGAGGCGATTTTACCCCAGCTAGAAGCGATCGCTCCCCAAGGCATTCTCGCTGCTACCGTATACGGACAAAAAGCAGGCGACAAGCAACCCACTTGGATTGATTGGCTGGCTTTACCGGCTGCAAAGCATCCCGTCTTTGCCACATTACCGCTAGATTTGGCGAATACTGGCGATCAACCAGCGATCATATTTTTACTGGAGCGTTTACTCAATCCTGACTTGGATTGGCGTCTATTGACAGGTGGAATTCGCGTACTTTTGCTGAATAAAAATGATTTATTGCACATCATGTGTGATGCACCTGTTTGTCCAGAACGTGAACAAGTAGCAAACAAAATTACGCAGTTTATCCGTCAGTTAAAAATTCCCGGTATTTTGGGGATACGTGTCTACGGTCGCCGTGCTGGTAATAAAGAACCTTTTTGGCACTATGGTCTTGATCTTGAGCATCGCCAACGTCTAGTTCCAGAAGCAACCCCAGAATTTGCTGCTACTTCTAAATACGTTAACGATCTAGTAACCTATGAGACTAGTGAGCCGATTTTACGCCCCGACTTAACGACACAAGAAGTTCAAAGTTTTGTCACAGAAGTAGCGCGAGATTGGATAGCAACGGCGAGTGCAACAGCAAAAAAATTCCTGTTGAGAAGCCAGCTATTTACCGAAAGCCATCAATCAACCGAAGCAAACCGTAATGTTCAAGGACTTAAGATTGCTCTGGTTTGGGGAGCACTGGGAATATTACTTACCCTCCAAACTGATTGGCTACTAGGTCGAATTATTGCACGCACTACGCCTTCGCCAAAGGTCGCTAGTGTCTCGCTCCCATCATCTGGGAATAAGGCATCTTTGACATCTGGGACAAATCAGAGTCAAAAAACGACAGTTTTTACCAGCACTTCCAAGACAAAATCTCCTCCAAATCAGAGTTCTGTATTTAATGCTTCTGAATTTACCCAAAGTGATGATCCCCCGCCAAAGAATTTGGCTGCCGCACCACTGAAGGAAAAAGCAACCGCTACCGCTATTCTTTTAGCAGCGCGATCGCAGCTGCCAAGTTTCAATGTCAGGCAGTTAGACGAGCAACTAGCACTGTATAAACAGCGTTTAGCTAGAACTGGTAGTCCGCCAAATGTGTTGATTATTGGCTCCTCCCGTGCCCTCAGGGGAGTAGATCCAGCTGCACTTTCTAAAGCTTTAGCAACTCAGGGCTATTCAAATCTTGACGTGTTTAATTTTGGGATCAACGGTGCTACCGCACAAGTTGTAGATTTTGTGATTCGCCACGTACTGGAACCATCAGAACTGCCTAAAATAATTATCTGGGCAGATGGTGCGCGTGCTTTTAATGGTGGACGCGAGGATATTACCTTTAAATCTATCGTTGCATCAGCTGGTTATAAACAAGCATTCCAAAAAACACCAACAAATGCAAATAGCAATGATTTGCCAAAAAATACGGTAGGTTCGGGAGAACAAAAGACAAACGAGGAAAAACAGGAGATTAGTGCCTATGAAGCTGTAAATCAATCGTTAAATCAGGCTCTTGCATCTGTTTCTGCTAGCTATCAAAACCGCGACCAAATTAAAAGTTTACTGCAAAAACAACTGCTGATACTTGATCGTAATCAGACAGTTGGATCACAAACACAGCTAACAGACAGTACCTCAGATGAGAGTACTTCCCAGCAAGCAGTTGACTTTGATGGCTTTCTACCTTTATCTATTCGCTTCAATCCCGCTAGATACTATCAAAAACATTCTAGAGTTCCCGGAAATTACGACAACGATTATAAATCTTTTCAAGTAGAAGGAGAGCAAGATGCTGCCTTTCAAGAAGTGCTTCAGTTTGCCCAGTCTCAGAAAATTTCCTTAGTGTTTGTCAACATGCCTCTCACGGGAGATTATTTAGATCCAGTGCGTAGACAATATGAGCAAGAATTTCAGGAATATATGTTGCCTTTGGCTACTAATCCCAATTTTATTTATCGTGATTTGAGCCAACAGTGGATAAAAGCAAATGACTACTTTTCTGACCCCAGCCACCTCAACCGCTTTGGAGCATACGAAGTCTCGAAAAAGCTGGCTAATGACCCGATGATTCCTTGGCCAGCAAAGTAAGGAAATGAGGGAGCAGGGGAGCAGGGGGGAAATAACCAAATGCCCAATGCCCAATGCCCAATGACAAATGACAAATGACAAATGACTAAATAAATGAACTTTATATCAATTTTCTATGGCCTGTTCTTGTTGAGTGTGTTAGGAATTTACTGGTCTTTAGCACAACAGAAATTGCGATTGTGGACGCTGCTAATTGCTAGTTTTGTTTTCTATGCATCTTTGCAGATTCAGTACATACCATTACTATTAGCATTAACGTTTCTTAATTTCCGTGTGGGGCTGGAGATTGGGAAAAACACATCACCAGGAAAACATTCTCTTGACTGGCAAATTTCTAATGAAGAGTGGCAATTTGCCCAAGGTGACTGGAATCTTCGTCGTCTAAAACTTTTGTGGTTGGGTATAATTCTAAATGTTTCTTTATTATTAGCTTTTAAGTATTTTACCCCTTTATTCAAGTTTGTTTTTCATCTGCAAACAAACTCACCAGATAGCTCTTTTAAATTGATTGCACCCTTGGGAATTTCATTTTTTACCTTTGAATGCATTGCCTATTTAATAGATGTCTATCGCGGTGCCCCTGCTACTGAGCAGTTTCTCAAATTTGCCACGTACAAATTATTCTTCGCCAAACTGATTTCAGGCCCGATTACCCGCTACCACAACTTAGCAAATCAATTCAATACATTAGAATTACCCAGTACCGATAGAGTAGCTGAGGCGCTGTGGTTGATTGCTAGGGGCGCAGTCAAAAAAGGTATTTTTGCAGACCACCTGGGAATTTTTGTAGATTTATGTTTTGGTAACCTGCAACGGGCGGGTAGTACCGATCTCTGGTTAGCTACATTCGCCTACGGCTTGCAGTTATATCTAGATTTCAACGGTTACGTAGATATTGCCCGTGGTAGTGCTTTGCTTTTTGGCTTAGTTCTACCTGAGAATTTCGACTTTCCCTACTTCAGCACCAATATTGCAGAATTTTGGCGGCGCTGGCACATGACTCTAGGAGATTGGCTACGTAACTATGTCTACTTTCCTTTGGGTGGTTCCCGGCGGGGTTTAGTCCGTACCTGTTGGAATTTATTTATTGTGATGCTCATCGCTGGTATCTGGCACGGATCTGCTTTGGGTTATGTAGTTTGGGGCATATTCCACGGGTTAGCCTTAGTGGTTCATCGACTTACACATGCGATGAGCGATCGCTTTAAAAATCTAGAACAATTCTGGCAAAATCCTCTGGGGATCTTTGTCGCTTGGTTTTTAACCCAACTGATGGTTTTTACCTCTTGGATTTGGTTCCGCCTACCTAATCTCCAAGAATCTTCTTTGGTAATTCGGCATCTTTGGGGTTATCCTGCTGACGCCCAGTTTGCTGAAAAGGTCTATGTAGAAGCCTTAAATATCAGCCAATACCAACTCACTTGGATACTTCTAGCTTTAGCTGCCCTTATGGCTGTAGTCTATGCCTTCAACCGGATGCTGAAGTTAGAGTTTAATTGGCCCCTTAAGCTTGTCTTCGTCCCTCTATGTTTCTACGCTGTTTGGTTATTAGCTCCTGAAGGCAGTTTGCCCTACATCTACTTTGATTTTTAAGTTTCTACAATCAATAGAAACATAAGACAATCTACAACTTATTATTTCGTTACAAACCCACAAAACTTAAAATTTTTTCAACAGGTTATTTGTAAAGGAATGTAAAGACAATTAACTAGGCGATCGCATCATTAAAAGTTATAGCTAGGTTAGTGTTGAAATCGCTTACAAAGCCTTAATCCATTACTTTTATCACTATTGTTTATATTAGGAAATTCGATGAGATTGTTAAAGAATATTAAGCCACAGATCGGATAAAAGTACATTCATGTAGACTGAAATTTAACAGGCGAAAATGAATCCGCTTGTTCCATATTTAACAATCCATAGCACTTATAAAACCATGACCACAACCTTACAACGGCGCTCTGACGCTAACGTATGGGATCGCTTTTGCGAGTGGATCACCAGCACTGACAACCGTATTTATGTCGGTTGGTTCGGTGTACTGATGATTCCAACCCTGCTAGCTGCTACCACCTGCTTCGTAATTGCCTTCATCGCTGCTCCTCCTGTAGACATTGATGGTATCCGCGAACCAGTTGCAGGCTCTTTGATCTACGGAAACAACATCATTTCTGGTGCAGTTGTTCCTTCTTCAAACGCTATCGGCTTGCACTTCTACCCCATTTGGGAAGCTGCTTCCTTAGATGAGTGGCTGTACAATGGTGGTCCTTACCAGTTGGTAGTTTTCCACTTCTTGATCGGTTGCGCTACCTACCTGGGTCGTCAGTGGGAACTTTCTTACCGCTTAGGTATGCGTCCTTGGATCTGCGTAGCTTACAGCGCACCTTTGGCTTCCGCTACCGCAGTATTCTTGATCTACCCCATCGGTCAAGGTTCTTTCTCTGATGGTATGCCTTTGGGTATCTCTGGAACCTTCAACTTCATGATTGTGTTCCAAGCAGAACATAACATTTTGATGCACCCCTTCCACATGTTAGGTGTGGCTGGTGTATTCGGTGGTAGCTTGTTCTCTGCAATGCACGGTTCCTTGGTAACTTCTTCCTTAGTTCGTGAAACAACCGAAGTTGAATCTCTAAACTATGGTTACAAGTTCGGTCAAGAAGAAGAAACCTATAACATCGTTGCAGCCCACGGCTACTTCGGTCGTTTAATTTTCCAATACGCATCATTTCAAAACAGCCGTCAATTGCACTTCTTGCTTGCAGCTTGGCCTGTGATTGGTATCTGGTTTACCGCTTTGGGTATCAGCACAATGGCGTTTAACTTGAACGGTTTCAACTTCAACCAATCAATCATTGACTCCCAAGGTCGCGTCATCAGCACCTGGGCAGACGTAATCAACCGCGCTAACTTGGGTATGGAAGTAATGCACGAGCGCAATGCTCACAACTTCCCCCTAGACTTAGCTGCTGGTGAAGTTACTCCTGTAGCAATGACTGCTCCTGCTATCAACGGTTAATTCTAAAGATTAGCTAAATAAGAAGCGCCCTCCAGAAATGGGGGGCGCTTTTTAGTTGTAATTACCTTAAAAGGGACTGTTTAATAAATTCTGTAGGAGATTTTGTCCGATAACGATGCTTCCACATCAGAAAACCAGTAAGAAATAAAATCAACGGTGCAAATCCCACAAACATGTAGAAAATACGGGATGGAAGTCCCCAGAAAGTGCCATAGTGCAAATCGTTAAAGGAATTGAGGATGCGATCGCCTAATGATGCAGTTGCCGTCGTAGATACTTGTAAAACCTTACCGCTATACTGGTCAAGAGAAACATCGCCAAGATTAAAGTTAAACCAAAAAGTTTCTTCTGGTTTACTTGGAAAGCCAATTAGACTAAGTGATGCATTGGGCAAGGCAGCTTGAGCGATTTTTAACTGGTCTTTTAATCCTAGCGGCAACTGACCGGAAATAGGTACAGAAACCAAATCGGGTTGAGGTTTGGAGAAGGTGAGTGCGTAGATTATCGGGTTGACAAATTCAGAAAAGTTCCAGCAAAAGCCTGTGAAAAAGGTAAAGACTAGAAACGTGGCTGTAATCACACCAGCAACTTTATGAACATCAAAATTAACCCGTTTGGGATGAGCGTTCCATTTTATTTTGAAGCCAGCAATCAACTTGCGCCAACCAGACCATAAAATAATGCCTGTAATGCTCAAGATTGTGAACAGTAATCCCACAATGCCCACAAACTTCGTGCCAATGTCACCACTTAAGAGGGTGTAATGGAGTGGATAGATAATGTCTAAAAATATCTTTTGGATCGAACTTGGCTTGGAGTTGCGGTTGAGGATTACCCCTGTGTAGGGGTTGACGTAGATTGGCAGCCAATCACTTTCTTTAGTTTTGAGGATAACCTTTATTGACTGATCTGACTTTGTGGACGGGTAATACCGTTGAATAGTTGCGTTTGGTTGGTCAGCGTAGGCTTTTTTGACGGTGTTGACAACAGCTTCGATGGGTAGTTGTTTCCCTTGAGGGATAATGCTGCCACTTTGAAGATGCTGATCAAAGTTGTCAATTTCTGTGTGGAAAACCAATAAACTGCCCGTCAATCCGATGATGATTGCAATCAGTCCTAGTGCTAGACCCAAATAGCGATGTAGGGTAAATATCCAGTTACGTAGTTTTTTATTACTCAAGGTAAACACTCCTTTGCACAATTTAAAGTTTCAGCAATTGGTAGGATAAGGAGGTAGCTTTTTATTGTTCCCCGGATTACCGCCCTCAATTCCACGCCAGTTTCTACAAGTCCGGCAATCCCGACGGCAGTCGCTCATTGGGAAATCCTTTACAGCCCTTCTCCTAAAGAAGACGCTCTTGCGTTCGGGCATCCTACGGCAGGTGCTAGCCTCTCCCTTTTGGCTGACGATATTTTCTAGGAGTCATGCCAAATTGCCGCTTAAACAGATAGCTAAAATGACTCGTACTTTCGTATCCCACTTGATAAGCAATTTTTGCGATTAGCAAATTAGTGCCTCGGAGTAGCTGTTTTGCCTGCTCTAGCCGCAGGGATTGCACATATAGCAAGGGACTGGGGACTAGGGACTGGGGACTGGGTGAAAAGCCTTTTTGTGTCTAAGTTTTATCATCTGTTAATGTCCTAACCACCTTGACTGTTGCTATATCTCAATACCGTGATCAAAGATTACAGCTATTTTCAGGTAAATAGACCACACGGTAAGGGCACAGCAATGCTGTGCCCCTAGGATAGATGTGGTTCAAATACTTGAATTCTGCTGTAAGCCGCTTGGGGTGGGCAGACCACTTAATTTTGAAGCCTGCCATCAGCTTGCGCCAACCAGACCACAAGATAATTCCGGCGATAAGCGATCGCCCTGAGGCACTTTTCAAGTATTCTTGTAAAAAACCTACAAGTGGCATAGGATTAGGGTGGGGTCAAAAGGTCACTGAAATTGTGCCCTGTATAGTAAATGGTGCTTGGGGGAAGGTGAGATAGTCGTTTGATTCGTAATATTTGACATTGAAGATATTCTTAAAGTTGAGCGCAGCCCGCCAATTATCCCGTTTGTAAGCGATTAAGGCATCGGTTGTGACATAAGACGGCAAGATAAAGGGATCATCGAGGTTGGCAGTGCGATCGCCTTTAAAAAACAACCCCGCACCAAACTGTAATCCTTGCAAGTTACCCTTTTGAAATTCATAAGTTGTCCAGAAACTCGCGCCATGATATGGTGCATTTGTCAGATGGCGACCTTCGGGAAGTCCGGCATAACCTTTACTAACATAAGCATCATTGAGAAAACTAGAGGCAATCACTTTCCAACCCGGTAAAATTTCTCCGGCTACATCCAGTTCAATTCCTCGACTTTTCACTTCTCCAATTGCAATTGAGAATTGGTCGTTGTTAGGGTCTGTAGTGGGGATATTTGTTTTAGCAATGTTATAGGCTGCAAGGTTTACTGAAAGTCGCTTGTCTAAAAGTTCAGCTCTGATGCTGACTTCGTACTGTGTACTGAATGAAGGCTCTATTTGCGTCCGGCCTACTTTTAGAGTCCCTAAGTTGGATACAAAAGAGCGATTGTAGCTGGCGTACAGCGAAATCGGTTCGATTGGTTGATAAACAATCCCTACACGCGGTGAAAAGGCTTGAGAGTTAAATCCAGACTTTTGCGGCTCATCAGGAATACTAAAATCTTCAGTGGTTGTGTCAGCAAAGTCATATCTCCCGCCTATAACCAACTTCAGATTGGGCAATAATGTCACCTGGTCTTGCAGATAAATTCCTATGCCGTTATTTTTAGTGGTATAAGGGCCGCTATAGATGCGGTCAGGCAAGGGAACGTTATAGTTTGGCTCAAAAATATCTATCGAAGGGAAATCATCAATACCATAAGCGTTATTGGTATCAGAGCTGCGATGCCTCCAGTCCAGACCTAACAGCAGTTGATGGGCGATCGCACCCGTGTTGAATTTACCAATTAAGTTGGTTTGCAGAGCATAACTTTGTGTATAATTTGGACCATCACCATACTGCTGTCGCGGCAACGTTCGACCATCCTCTAAAAGAGGATTGCCAATTTGGGTAACTTTTTCACTACCTTCATCAAATTGTGCGGAAAATCTGCTTCTCAGCCGCCAATTTTCACCAAACTGCCGATTGAGTGTTAGCGCGAGGCGATGGCTTTCAGTATTGGAAAAATCATCGGGTTGAGCTAAATTCCGATTTCTGGGCAACGTTAGATAGATTGCTTCTGGACTAAAGCCTCGATCAAACCCTTGTTTAGAATTGAGATATTCATAGGCGAAGTCTAAAGTTGTGGCATCACTAATTTTGTAGCTGATAACCGGAGAGAGATATGATATATCGTTTTCAATGTAATCCCGATAGCTGCCAGAATTTTCATAGGAAATATTCAAACGATACAATAATTTTTTATCGGTCGTCAGTGGACCAGATAGGTCGATTGCAGGATTGTAGTAATCGTAGCTGCCAGCCGTGAAACTAGCAGAATAATAGGGGGTGTCTAAAGGTTTTTTCGTCACATAGTTTACCAGACCACCCGGATCTCCTTCTCCAAACAGTACTGAAGCTGGACCTTTAAGCACTTCCACTTGTTCAATGTTGGCACCATTGACAGGAAGTAAACCAGTAAACCCATCTACCAAGCTATCGGCCGAAAAACCACGAATTCTGACTTCACCGAAAAGATTGCCATAGCCTCCTCCGATCTGAGTCCCAGATACATTGCGAACCGCATCCACAATCCGGGTGATTCCCTGATCCTTGATTACCTGTTGGGGAACTACCTGAATCGACTGAGGAATATCACGTAAAGGTGTATCAGTTAAAGTTGCAGTTGATGCTTCTGGCACAGTGTATCCATCTTGTTCACCCGTGACTACAAGCTCAATCGGTTCATCGCCCTGTGTTGATGGAAGACTAGGCTGTGTCTGAGTTTCTGGCTGAGTTGGTTGCGTTTGAGGTTGCTGCTGTGACTGTGTGGAGGGTAAAGCAGTTGCCACAGAGAAGATAATACCCTCATCTTGACTGTCAAACAACTCAACAATTGGTACACCTGCTTCCCCCGTTACACTCACCCGGATAGTATTGGCATTAAAGTTAGTAACTGTGATCTCACTAACCCCTGCAATTGGTTTAGTAGAACGAAATGTGAATGCATCACCGTTGGGTAAACGCAGTTGGGCATTGGGAATGTCAGCAATAAAGTTATTGCCAGAAGAACGATTCACTACTTGCAATTGTTGCCCAATGGAAGTCTGTAAAATCACCTCCACACCGTTAGATGTGGGGTTTGCCTTCACAGAAGTCACTTGTATAACTTCACCTTCCTGGCTTTGGGCTGGTGGGTTCTGCTGTTCTATTTGAGCAAACCATTCTTTGACTGTTCTTGCAGAACGGTCTAGTTCTTGTACACTTTGAATTTCAGTTACTTGCTTTGCCTGAGTTGGTTGTATGACCACAGCAATAAAAAAACAGGAAATAAACAGCGATGTCAACGACGGGCTACGCCTACGCAACAGTTTCATCATTCCACACACCCAACCGGATTTCTCAAAACAGAGTCGATACTTGAGAATTATTTTATATAACTCTGTTTATGAGAATACAAAATTCAGGTAAGGGCAAATATCTGAAACCGGATTTTTTTTTATCGGAATCGGGATGTCCCTTTTACTACAAACCTTTTGGCTGACGATATTCTCTAGGAGTCATGCCAAATTGCCGCTTAAACAGATAGCTAAAATGACTCGTACTTTCGTATCCCACTTGATAAGCAATTTGTGCGATTAGCAAATTAGTGCCTCGGAGTAGCTGTTTTGCCTGCTCTAGCCGCAGGGATTGCACATATCCCAATACCGTAGTCCCAAACACTTCTCGAAATCCGCGTTTGAGCTTAAAGTCATTGAGTCCGATTTCTTTGGCTAAATTTAGTAGAGAAGGTGGATGTGGCAGCCTTTGATTTAAAATAGCTTTGGCGTGATGCAAACGTTCAATTTCATCGGCACGGAAATGGAGCGATCGCTTTAATACCTGATGATTTTCCCCCCATTGTGCAATCTGAAGTGTCAGTAGTTCTAGCACTTTTGCTTCTAAATACATTTGTCTAAGTTTTTCTCGAAACGGACACTGCAATATTTGTTTGAGTACTAACCACATTGCAGGTGTGGTTGCTTCTAACGGCTGATGGAAGCGCTCTTTTATGGGATTTTCTCTCAACTGCTCAAGCAAAGTAGGCAACTCTTCAAAGCTTCCCTGGAAACTATTAAGTAAATCAGGATACCAATAAATACTGATACACTCAGTGCGTTGGTTTACATTAAAATGTTCAAACTCTCGAACATCAGGCAAGCAAAATAAGTAGTTATAACCTGCAACTTCTTCATAATCGTCACTGACTCCGGGCACATTTGGTGTAACAGTTCTGACACCACTAGACAGAAAAAACTTAGATGTCAGCAAAGGTGAGTCATCGTGTTTTTGCTCAAAAATTACTGGTTGAGAATACTCATTGTTATGAATTCCTAGTCCAAGATTATGGCGAAGCCCAGTCCAGCGAAAGCTGTATTTACCAAACCAAGTAGACAATTGTTCTTTTCCTTCATAGTCATTAAACAACTGCACATCCTGGCAAAATTCCCCAAAGTCTTCTGTCCCAGTTAGACGAATGGTCATGGTAATACTCTCAACTCCTTATTGAGAAATAGTATCCATTAGTAGGGAGAGTCATGTCTACAGCATGTTCTACAGACTACCGGAAAATGCTGCTAGTACTGCTTATCGTCATATTCCTTTTCCCTCAAGGCATTAATTCCTCTCACCCTGACAAAATGAGCGAACGTACAGTGGTGAGGCAGTACCTGTGGCAACGATGTCTACGACGGGCTACGCCTACGCGCCTGTAATTCACGCTCTCTATCTAAAGGGCGCTTTTTTCATGAAGCTATAGTTATACAAATATTTACACAGAAAAAATATCTGGTGTATTTGGGTACAATTACTAAATTGTTACTCATTTATATTAGTAAATGCATTGGTATAAATAAAAATAATTATCAAAACTGTGAGTAGTGAGTAAACTAACTACTGAGGGTTCCCTCAAAAGTTTACATTCATTATGTTTCCACTGACTACAAATCTCAAATTTTAGTTTTCGTCTCAATTTAATATAAAATCTAAAACTTAAAATCCAAAATCAACATGGCAGACCTAACTCCTAATTCTAGTTTTAGTTTGACGCTGCGCTTGCAGATTCCCAATCGTGTAGGGATGTTGGCGTCGATAACCCAGGCGATCGCTACCACTGGCGGTAATCTTGGTCAAATCGATTTAATCGAGCAAACCCGCAAAGAGTCCACCCGCGATCTGACTGTGGATGCTGCTAGTACCGAACATGCTGAAACCATTGTGCAAGCAGTCAAAGCATTGCCAGATATCAAGTTACTCAGTGTCTACGATCGCACGTTTAATTTGCATCGCGGGGGCAAAATCAGCATTACTAGCAGAATTCCCTTAAGAAGTGTGTCTGATTTAGCAATGGCTTACACGCCCGGAGTCGGTCGAATTTGTACAGCGATCGCTCAAGATCCAGAGGAAGTTTACAAGTTAACCATCAAACAAAACACTGTTGCCATTGTTACCGATGGTAGTGCCGTTTTGGGTTTGGGAAATCTCGGCCCAGCAGCCGCGCTACCAGTCATGGAAGGCAAAGCAATGCTGTTCAAGGAATTTGCAGGGCTGGATGCTTTTCCCATTTGTTTGGCCACCCAAGATACAGAGGAAATTATTCAGACAGTTAAGAATATCGCTCCGGTGTTTGGGGGCGTGAATTTAGAGGATATTGCTGCACCTCGCTGCTTTGAAATTGAAAAGAGATTACGCCAAGAGTTAGATATCCCCGTTTTTCATGATGACCAGCATGGTACAGCAATTGTCACCTTGGCCGCGTTGTTTAATTCCCTAAAGCTGGTACATAAGTCAATGGCCCAAATCAAGATCGTGATTAATGGTGCTGGGGCGGCTGGAGTGGCGATCGCTCGGTTACTGACTAAAGCTGGGGCAGAAAAAATCTGGATGTGCGACTCTAAAGGGATTATCTCTACCAGTCGTACCGATTTGACAGAAGAAAAACTCGAATTTGCCGTGAAAGCTCAAGGTACGTTAGCGGGTGCAATGCAAGGGGCAGATGTATTTATTGGTGTCAGCGCACCGGGAGTTTTGACACCAGAAATGGTGCATTCGATGGCAAAAGACCCAATTGTGTTTGCAATGGCAAATCCGATTCCAGAGATTCAGCCAGAATTAATCAGTAAAGATGTTGCTGTGATCGCTACCGGTCGCAGTGATTACCCGAATCAAATCAATAACGTTTTAGCTTTTCCTGGGGTATTCCGTGGTGCTTTAGATTGTCGGGCCCAGGCAATTACCACGACAATGTATCTGGAAGCGGCAAGTGCGATCGCCTCCTTAGTCAAGCCTTCAGACTTGGATCGGGAACATATTATTCCTTCAGTCTTTGATGAACGCGTCGCCACTGCTGTTGCTGCTGCTGTGCAACGTGCAGCGCGTGAAGAAGGTATCGCTCGGAATTAATTAACTAAAAGAATGACTCTTATGGGATGGGCGTCTCGCCCGTCCCGGAACTTTTGGACTGCAATCAATTTGCGTTATGAACTAGACATCTCCAGAAAAGAATGTAGAGACGCGAAATTTCGCGTCTCTACAAGGGTTTGAGTGAACGCATAATTAATTTTCCCAGATGTCTACTGATAAGGTTAAACAGATGAGAATTGATCAATGATTGGTGATTAGATGAGTTTGGGCTACCAATTTAGGAGCAAAGTAACACATCTAAAACACCACTAATTTGTCAACTGTTTGCAATGAAGTATCAAGTTGGGGACGAGTTTTTACAAGAACTGCCATTGCTCTAATTCCCTCCTTAAAAAGGAGGGTTAGGGAGGATCAAGTCTTAAGCAAAGCAGGCGTATTGAATTTAGTTGTATATGTGGGCACTCTAGATTTAAGAAACTTACTGGAGAGTGATTTCTATGTCCACGACCCCAATTAGTGCAACATTCGCACAAACAGACAGAGATGCTGTGTTGCAAGCCATTACCACCATTAAAGAAAAGCTACCATTTTTGGTTGATTTGAGTTCCGATGATCGCAAGACTTTACCCAAGATGGGAGATAAGAGTCGGGCGTTTGTCAGCAAAGCATTAGAAGTGGCGGCGCAGAATCCAGAGTTTTTACCGCGATCGTTCGACTTGGAAGAGATGCGGAAGGATGTGCAATTATTTGAGGCGTTGTATCCGGTGTTATTGTCGTTGACGCAGTTACAAGAGTTAGTCGATGATACATCTCTTGCAGTCGGTAGTGAAGCTTATGCAGCTGCGTTGCAGGTGTATAACTACGCCAAAGCCAGTGGACAGGGCGCGGGTTTAGATGCAGTGGTAGTGGAAATGGGACAACGATTTGCTCGTAAACCTGGAAAATCCAAGTCTCAAAAGGCAGCGTTGTAGAAAATAGCTCAGTACTTGCACTTAAAAGGTGCAACGTTAAAGCTCAGAATTTGAATGTTGGAGTTAAAAGCACGACATTCCGAGTTCTGAGCTTCATTTTTTTAGTTAAAAGGCTCAACGTTCGAGTAAAAAGGTAGAACTTCCGAGTTCAGAGGCTCAACGTTCGAGCAAAAAGGTCGAAGTTCCGAGTTCAGAGGCTCAACCTTCGAGCAAAAAGGTCGGACTTCCGAGTTCAGAGGCTCAACCTTCGAGCAAAAAGGTCGAAGTTCCGAGTTCAGAGGCTCAACCTTCGAGTAAAAAGGTCGAACTTCCGAGTTCAGAGGCTCAACGTTCGAGCAAAAAGGTCGAACTTCCGAGTTCAGAGGCTCAATGTTGGTATTTTAATTACTAAAAATTGAGAATTTATCGAGTCAATTCAATCAATTAACACTCAGATTGTCATTTTGTACTTGCATCTTGAGCAAAAAGTTAATGAGTTAGTTCCAAAACTGGAAATTTGAGTTGAAAAAGATGTAACTTATGTTCTTCCTACTTCCGTTGTAGCGAGAAACCTTAGAGTCAGAGCCTTAAAGTTGATAATTCAGCACTTGTGGGCCGATAATAAGAAGGCTTTGATAATCAAAGTTAAGTTAATGGCAGATAATAACACTCCAATTTATACCTTAATTGATATCCTAAAATCTACTGATTATGCTTTAGATATTTTTGATCAAGAAAAAGAAATTGCCGCACTTCAACTCTTTGACAAAAAAGGAAAACCTTATCTCCGAGATTTCGTAGATGGTAAAGAGCGTCCGGCTAAACCAGAAGAAATTGTTCGCCAACTGTTTTTATACCGTTTAATTCATACCTACGGCTACCCAACTGCTCGAATTGCTGTAGAAAAGGGAGTCTATTTTGGCTCTAGTGTTGGGGATAAACGAGCAGATATCGTGATTTCTGAAAAGGATCATCCCAACACTGCATATATTATTGTGGAAGTCAAGAAGCCGAAGCGTCGAGATGGTTTAGAACAACTGAAATCTTACTGTAATGCTGAAGGTGCGCCTATTGCAGTTTGGACAAATGGTGGTGAAGTTGTCATTTTGCATCGAGAAGACCCAAATATCTACCGCAGTATTTCTGATTTACCTCATGCAAACCAAACGCTAGCTGAAGTTATTAATGAGCGTGTGACTTTACAAGAGCTTGAGAAACGTAACAAGCTGGTTGTAGAACGTCTTTCCCTGCGGGATGTAATTTTAGATTTGGAAAACCTGGTTCTAGCAAACGCTGGAGTTGATCAGTTTGAAGAGGTATTTAAGTTAATTTACGCCAAACTCTATGACGAGGCACAAGCAAAGCGGCGACCGGGTAAAGTTGTAGATTTTCGGGCGGCTGGTGAAACTCGTAAAGAATTATATGACAAAATTAATCGGCTATTTCATGCAGCTAGGGAAAAATGGCAGGGTGTATTTCTACCGGGAGAAAATATGGATTTAACCCCCGACCATTTAGCGGTGTGTGTTTCGTTCTTGCAAGACATTAAGCTCTTTAACTCCAACTTACAAGTCATTGATGAAGCCTTTGAATATTTGGTAACGCAAGTTTACAAGGGAGCGAAGGGGCAATATTTCACTCCTCGCCATGTCATTGATATGAGTGTCAAAATGCTCAATCCTAAATGGGAAGAGTACATGATTGATACTGCGGCTGGCAGTTGCGGGTTTACAGTTCATACCATTTTTCACGTCTGGGGTGGAGAAATGACAGCAGATGGGCCCACTAAAGATCAAGCAGAATATGCAAGTGAAATGGTGTATGGCATTGATTTTGATGCCCGGAGTGTAAAGGTTGCGAAAGCGCTTAATTTGATTGCAGGTGATGGCAAAACTAACGTCTATCGAGCCAATACCCTTGATCCGAGAAATTGGAATGACGAAATACGAGTTGCGCTAGGCCGCCGCTTACGACAATTTGAAAATCGCGCCGATGCTGAGTGGAACAAAGAAAATTTCCGCTACTTCAACTTTGATGTATTGATGACTAATCCACCATTTGCGGGAGATATTGTAGACAGCAAAATCCTGTATCAGTATGAACTTGCAAAGAAGTGGAAAGCTATTGATGTTGAGGCGCTAGCTGATCAAGAAGAACGTCAACAACAGGCTAGTGCCATTGCCAACAAACGCTATGAAAATACAGGAAGCTGGCAAACAAAGCAAAGCCGAGACGTGTTGTTTATCGAGCGGAATTTAGAGTTTTTATGTCCGGGAGGGCGAATGGCGATTGTGCTTCCTCAAGGACGGTTTAATAATATCTCTGATGCTCATGTGCGTTCTTGGATTAGTGAGCGAGCCAGAATTTTAGCAGTGGTAGGGCTGCATGTGAACACTTTTAAGCCCCATACTGGCACAAAAACCAGTGTTTTGTTCCTGCAAAAGTGGAACGATGATCCAAATTCTAAGCACTACTGTCCTCAACTCAAGGACTATCCTATATTTTTTGCCACCAGTGAAAACAGTGGTAAGGATAACTCTGGTGAATATGTTTACAAGCCGGGGGTGGACGGGAAGCCTATGATTGATGATCATGGACACATGATTATCGATCACGATTTAGATGAAATTGCCAGTGCATTTGTAGACTTTGCCAAGAAACAAAAGTTTTCGTTTTGACGGGAGGGTTAAGCAATGAGTGATTTACAAACCCAGTTACCCACAGATACATGGATTTACACCTCTTGGGAAGAGTATGAGCAGATAGTTACCAACTTGCTCGACGAGAAGGGAAAGAGTTACTACTACAAAGGATATATGAGGCTGGAGATGCCACCAGTTAGTTTTGATCATGGTCAAGACCATGTTGTAATTATTTTTGCGGTGACTCTATTTGCAGCACTTAAAGGGATTCAAGCAAGAGGTTTAGACACCACTACCTTTCGTAAAACTGGTATTCAGGATTGTCAGCCCGATGTGGCGTATTACCTCAGAGAACGCGCCCAAGCCATCCCAACAGGTACAGGAATTGTCAAACTTGATCGGTATCCTGCACCGGATTTAGTGATTGAAATTGCTAAAACATCTCTGTTGGATGACTTGGGAACAAAGCGATGTCTGACGACAAGCCGCTTCGCGTCTACGCTCTATGAAGAGTTGGGTATTGCTGAATACTGGGTAGTGGATGTGACAAATGCTCAAATCATTGCTTATGCGATCGCAGATCAAGGCAGTAAACGTATTCAAGAATCACAGGTATTGCCTGGATTGGCGATCGCTATTTTAGAAGAAGCTTTACGCCGTAGTCGTGAAACTAATCAATCTCAAGTTGGAACTTGGTTATTAAGCCAGTTTCAGCAAAAGGAGGATTGATCATTGGCAGTTTGGAGTATTGTTAATTACTTAGAACTTTCATTAGATTTACGATTGGATTCCGAATATTACCAGCCTGAGTATTTATTTCAAGAGAAGAAAATATCAAATCTTGAGCCAAGATACCTACAAAATTTAGCAATGATTTCTGATGGAAATCATTTAACAATTAGTGAAGAATTTACTGATGAAGGAGGTGTCCGCTATCTCAGAGGTCAGGATTTAGTAAATTTCTTTATTTCAGATTCAAATCCAGTTTATATTCCCTATAAAGCATATGAAGCCCTTAATCGTTCCCATATGTATGAAGGAGATGTTCTTCTGTCCGTAATAGGAACCGTTGGTAATGTTGCTTTAGTTACTAATAAACATGAGCATTTAACTGGAAGTTGTAAAGTAGCAATTATTAGACCTCACTCAATTAATCCATATTTTTTAGCCGCTTATTTAGCATCTAATATCGGCAAATCTCAAATATACAGAAGAGTTCGAGGAGCCGTACAGCAAGGTTTAATCTTGCCAGATCTGAAATATTTTCCAGTCCCAAAAGTTGATAATCAGCAAGCTAAAGAAGTTGAAGCATTAATTAAAGATGCTCACCAGTGTCAAAAAGATTCTGAGTCTCTCTATGCTGAAGCTGAGGCTTTGTTGCTGCATGAACTTGGGCTAGATAACCTCGACCTCTCTACACAGAAAAGCTATGTAGCAAATTTTAGTGAGACTGTAGAGAGCGATCGGTTGGATGCTGAGTATTATAACCCTAAGTATACAGTTTTAATAAATTACCTTCACAAGATACCTCATAGTAAATTGGGTTATTTAGTAAGTTTTTCCAACGGTGCAACTCCATCTGGAGCAAAATATTTAGATGAAGGTATTCCTTTTATACGGATTCAAAATGTAACTAAGAATCGGTTGGATTTTGATGATGTCGTCTACATTGATGAAAAAATTCATAATGGCATTCTTAAACGTTCTCAACTTCAACCGGGAGATGTTTTGATAACAATTACTGGGCGTATTGGGACTGCTGCTGTTATACCTGATAGCCTTCTATTCGCCAATATGAATCAACACAGTGTTCGATTACGAATACATAATGCTCAAATTAATCCTTACTATTTATCAGTATTTCTCAACTCAAAAGCCGGACTCTTACAAACTGATAGAGAAGCATACGGTGCAACTCGTGATGCTCTACCTTATTACTGTCTAGAGAAGATTATTATCCCGATAGCATCTCTTGATTTACAAAAGCAAGTTGAAGTCAAGATAAGAGAAGCTGAAAAGACTCTACAAGAAGCCAAGACTTTGTTAGAACGAGCCAAACACCAAGTTGAGCAAATAATCTTAGGAGGTTAAATTTATAAATGTCTACACCTCCTGAAATAATTGATGCTCTTGAATCAATTTTAGAAATTTACTTTTCAGGAGTGCGTCATCGAGAAAGGGCTGCTTTTATCCTTTGTGATAACCTTGTTGAGATGACCTGTAAGACAAAAGCAAAGCAGCACAATCATCGATTTGATATGACCTGTAACTTTCATGATGCTTGTACTGCTCCAGGTGTCATTTTAGCCGCAGATTTAAAAATCAGAGTTGTAGGTTATCGCAATACAAGAAATAATATGCAACACGCTAGCGCAGCAGCAACAGTTGATTCGATGCACTGTGCTACTGCGATTTTAGACGTAGTAAAAGTAATAGATCATTGCTGGTCTAGTACTTCAACAAGTATGTTTCTTGACAGAATTAAATGTGCCTTACGAATTGTTTACCTTTATTCTTCTGAGGGGGATGTTCCCAAAAGAGAGCCATTTGAAGACAGAATGCGGAGAAAGCGTTGGCGTACTCAGACTGAAGCTGTTCGGGCTGAGGGAAGACAGATACAACCTGGTCTTCGAGACTACTGGTATATTGCTATTCGGATGCAAACTCCTTTAGTTGATGAATGCTTGAATGATGTAGGAGTTTCATGAAAGTTTAAAGTATCATCGCCTTCCAATCTCCATCATCCAACCTCAAACCCTCAAGTTTCAAGCTCAGAACTCGAAAGTTGCACCTCAGAACCCGAAGTTTCGACCTCAGAACTTCAACATCCGAGCAAAAAGCCTGAAACTTCCCCTTCTGAACTCCAAGCCTCACCCTCTGAACACGAAACTTGGACTTCAGAAGGTCAAATATCCCCTTCAGAACTCGGACATTTGACTTCAGAGATTAAGGAGTTGAGCTAGAAGTTTAGAATTTGAGTTACAAGAAATATAGATTACTGGCAGAAGGGTTAGACAATGAGTGAAACTCAGACCCAGTTACCGACAGATATATGGATTTGTGCTTCTTGGCAAGAGTATGAGCAAGCGATCGCTAACTTGCTCAACGAGAAGGCAAAGAGTTACTACTATAAGGGGCACATGAGGCTGGAGATGGCACCAGTTAGTTTTGATCATGGTCAAGACCATGTTGTAATTATTTTTGCGGTAACTCTATTTGCGGCACTTATTAGATTCCGCAGACAGTGTTTGCGAAATTTGCCATTCGAGATAAAAACGACGCATTAACTCTAAATTACGCTCAGAAAAACCTTTGCTATATTTGGCTGTTAAATCTTCTGAAAGCCTTTTTATGACTGCTGCTCCATATTCGGCTCGCTTCTCTCCACCCTGCTCAAGTTCTACAATCCGTCGTCCAATTTCCCAGTAAGTAGCTGTCATGATTGCATTGACTGAACGAGCCGCTGCACGACGAGATGATTCGAGAAGTTTGATTAAATCAGTTAAAATATTTTCGTAGCCGTTAATCACGATGTTTTTATCAATTGCGGTTTTCAGTCTTAATAATTAATCTATTGCCTCATTTTACGATTTTTCAAATAACTATTATCAAGATATTTAGCAATCTGATTTAAATTGTCAGAATTGCAAATTGCAGATCCCCGACTTTTCAAAAAAATCGGGGATCATGTTTCTGCACATTTGATTCAGGATTGCTATTTTATGCAGAGACGCAATTTGACTCGCATCTCTACAATGTCTTTGCATGAGTTTTATTCTGCGTTCACAAATTCTAAATACCCATTGCTGAGTTCTTTCACCGCCAAATCATAAAGTTGTTTACCATGTTCAGGCGTTGCTAAAGCCGGATTTGATCCCATGCGTCCATCTGGATAACGCACTCGAAAGTCAGCTGCGCTATAAATCCTGTGTCCGCTTGCAACTTCTGGTGAAAGAGGCGCTTGCTTAATCGCATTTGGATAAACGTACTGGGTAAGGGCTACTTCACTTGGCGTTGCATGAGAACCTTCTTGATCCCCATATAACTCTTTAGCTAGCTTATATACAGAACCGCACATAAACCAGTTTGCGACTTGACATTGCACCTGTTGAGCATTGTTAATCTGCAAATCTTCTAAATGGGCGTAAGTTTCCGAGAAAGCCGCTTTCAGGGTGGCGATGTTACCGCCATGTCCGTTAATAAAGTAGAACTTGCTAAAACCAGCTTTGGCTAAACAAGTTACATAATCTCGCACTACTTGAATTAAAGTGCTGGGGCGCAGACTGATTGTGCCAGGAAAGGAAGTATGGTGCAGTGCCATCCCCACATTGATTGTAGGGCCAACGATCGCGCCAGTTGCATCACCCACACCAGCTGCGATCGCTTCTGCACAAATCGCATCAGTACCAATTAACCCCGTTGGCCCGTGTTGTTCTGTGGAACCAATAGGGAAAATAATCCCCTTTGACTGCTGTAAATAAGCTTCGACTTCTTGCCAAGTACTTAAATGTAGTAACATTTTTAATGATTTTCCTCAATAAAATTGCGGTGGGACGAAACCTTTTTCTGCTAAACAGCATCTTCTGTAACTAAACTCCCACTAACACGATTATGAACTCCCTGGCTTTCCTGTGGCGGGGATCGCTACGATTTTGATTTGTGAGAGGTTGTTTTAAAAGTAGTTGGCTGTGATTTTAAGCACTTATTGATCCCCCCTAGCCGACGCCAGTCGAGGAAAGGGGGAAACCCCCTGTTCCCGCTCTTTAGCACGTGGCGTGGATTTAGGAGGATTTAAAACGTTTTCCTACCAACAAGAGGACTTTTAAAATATCTTCTAAGAATTGCAAGCCACAGATCCCCGGCTTCTTTGAGAAGCCGGGGATCTTGTTTATCAGAAATGATTTACCATTGAGTTATGAAATGTTAGTTTTCTGGATCATCAAGAAAATAAAGGGGATCAATCTCTAATCTTGATTAATCAAAGTAATAATGCTTTTTTACGTTACTTGTAATTTCCCATATGCAAGACATTCCAGCGGGAAAAATTACTAAATCGCCTTTACCCATTTGCACTGGCTGTCCACCATCAGGAGTAACAACTACATCACCTTCCAAAAAGTAGCAAGTTTCTTGAGAATCATAAGTCCAAGGGAATTTTGATATTTCCTTTTTCCAAATTTCCCATTTAGAGACACCCAATTCATTGAGACGTTCAAGTCTTGGGTTGATGCTCAATTTTAATTTCCATATTGTGTTTTCTCTAGTTATCTTCAGCAGTAGGATTGAATATCCTCTCCACACTGATCTACTAGATAACACAAAGCGCGAAAACGCAAGTAGACAAGTTCGTTATAAAGCGGATTGAGCTTGCACATTGGCGGAATGTGACCTATTGTGCGACCAAAAAGCATGATATCACGCTCGAATGGACACTGAGCGGGAATCAGTTTAGCAATAAATTTAGCTAACTTCCGATTCTGAATCTCAATTTTGTCGAGCCATTGACGTAATGGTTGCAGTAAATCTAATTTAGGTAGAGCAAATTGTTTTTTACGGACTGTTTGATCCTTTTCTTCTAAAGGGCTAATAAAAGCAGGCAGAAAAATACGTCGATTTTTTGTTTTAAGCATAGTCGTAGACAAGGTTTTTCTGGAGTAGATGAATTATTTGCCGATTGGGGATATTACCATGCAATCTGTATGGTCAATTTGCATTGTGCTTGTAAATTAGGAAGCATAATAAGCACAATACAAAGAATTTACATGCATCTTTGGGGGGAAATCGTTTAACTAATTGTTATTTAAACCCACCAAATCAGGAAGAACTGTCCCGTTAAATACAAAATAACAAAGAAAATATAAAGATGGCATTTTTTTAACTTATGGATTGCTAATCTTGGATATAGCAATTTTATATATTAAATAGAAATGCCTGGTTCTGAAACTGCCTAGTATCTAGAGATGGACTTTGGGGGAGAAAAACACAGTTTCTCTCTGATTCCATATAGTCTTCACTAAGATTAGCCTCTAAATATCTAGCGATTTTAGGCTATTAAATATCCAGTAATCTGTCCGATATGTTACACTATCCAACCTAGATATTATCTAATAAGTAGCAAGAAACCGTTTGATAAGTCCAAGCTAATATACTTAGGACTTACAGCCTTTAGAAGAATATTTGCAAAAAATGCATCGGATCTAAGGGCGTACAGCAGTACGCCCCTACTGATATATATCAGGTATTTTGTGAAATGGTATAATTATGAAAAACTTATTTCTTAAAATATCTCAAGCCGTAACGATCTTGAGATTTGCTGATATACTCTACATTCTGTTGCTCTAATTTTGACAGCAATTTAGGTGGAAATGCTTTTGCTAAATATATAGGACGATACCAGGGTTGGTTATTAAAGTAATCTTGTAATTCAGGAGTATCAAAACGGCGACCATGACTGGCAAAAATCGAATTTCGCATTCTCGTACAGCACCAAAATCAATCAGCACTGGTTTACCGTCCCGATGACGCACAATGATGTTATCCGGTTTAGTATCGCGGTGAACGATATGCCTAGAGTGAACATAATCCAGGACGGGTAATAAATTCATGAATAATTCCTGGACAGCGCCTTCACTAAATAGCCCCTGCTTCTGGACTTTTCCAGTTAGGGTATCGCCTTGAATCCACTCTTGAACTAAGTAAAATTGTCCCCTTGAGAAGAAGTAGGCATACAATGCCGGGATTTGGTCATTTGCGCCACCGAATTCTTCTAAAATAGCTGCTTCCCGTTGAAACCTCTCTTGCACTAACTGGTAAATTTGGGGATTGTTGTGAATCGGTCATTAGCTGTTTAACCACACAACGGCGCTTTGAAGGCATATAGGTATCTTCTGCTAGATAGGTTTCACCAAACCCACCAGCGCCCAGTGTGCGGATAACTTGAATTCAGCAGGTGTATTGTCATGGGAGATTACAAGCGATATTGCTAAGATAGTTTTCCCCATAACTACCTTCATTTCAAATCTAGTAAACCTTCTTCTTTCAATTTAGGATTGAAGCGAATTTGCATTTGCAAACCACGCCCTTCTAGCAATTGCATTGAAATTTCTGCTTCTACTCTCCGTGCCACATTTTTAATAATTTTTATTTGTGCTAATTCATCATTAGCAGGATTTTGATATTTTGCCTGTTCTTCAGGTGTCATTACCACTTTGACATCAATGGGATTAGTCCATTTTTCTTTGTTCTCCCCATTTCCCCAAGGCACACTGCCATTTTCAGCAATCCAAGCATTCTCAATATTTTCTAAAATTGTGCGACTAGGGCGTTCAATAGTTTGAACTTTGACCCAATAGGATTGCTGTGGCTGACGGACTAAATGCTGCTTGAGGCTGAGATAAACATCACGGGAGTATCCGACAAATTGGAGTACTTTTTCTTGGTTAAAAATAGCATATACCCCGATTTTACCCTGAAATTGTTCGGGTAATTGACCGCGATCGTCAATGTAAGGAATGTATTCCAGGGTTGCCAAAGAAGAAAGATTCGTTTCCACCATACATCAAATATCAAACTTACTATTTGCCTTCAGAATTGAGAATTGCTAATTAGGTAAAAATTATCAAGATAATTATCCATTACCCAATTTCTGGTAAATGGCACAAAGGCGACTGGGTTTAAAAATCTTAGCACTAAACATGAAATTTGGTGGAACGTTGATGATGGCATACTCATCAGATTCATGGTATTTTTCAAATTCTGCTGGCATTCCTTTAGTGGTAGTTAAGCTGTAAGGAACTGGTTGGAAAAGTAATTCTGTAAATTTAACTTGCTCACACCGCAACTGTTGACAAATTTGGTTTAAGAAAGCAACGCTTGTCAATAAATTGAATAGAGTTTCTTGAGCTTGTGCTTCAAGAGTAAAACTGCCATCAAAGTTCTGGACGATTTTAAGGGGCATTTTCTGTATAGGTAGTTATTAACGACTAAGTAATGATAGAGGATAGGCAATATGTTGCACATGGTCATCAAAAAATGCTAGCCAACAAAGCCTATTTTTTTGAGCAGATGAACTTTGTGAAAAATCACCGCTTTAAGATCAGCCTATTGGATTGTGGAACTTCTGTCAGCTACAGGAGGAAGCTGGCATGATTAAGAATCGTGAAGTTGAGCAGATTTTCAGGGATAGGTGATTTCTGCTTGACGCTGTGCTGACAAACTTCAGATATTATACTTAGGGATATTAATGTCAAATCCATAACTAAATGTAAGGAAAATCATTTCTTCTGTATGGAGTAAAACCAAAAATATAAAGTATAAAATAGCACTTAATAGTGTAATACGAAATCGGTGCTTAGGTTGGGCTGCGCCTACATACTTACCACACCAGCCCTCACCCTTCCTAAAAACGATTCTCACACAACAAAATAAGTGGATAATCGTGATATAAATCACAACTATCCACTCAAAGTTTACTAAATCCGGGTTACTAGAAAAAACTCAATTAGATTATTGAAACTTGGCAAAGTTCAAACCAATTAACGTGACTCAGTTCCCTGATTGGGGCTACCTGCTATACCATCTTCTCCTGGTGCTTCTGGTTTAGCAGAGGGTTTAGCATCACTCTTTTCAGCATCGCCAGTTTTGCGGATACTTTCGTCAACGGGGGTTTGGTAGCCACCAGAAGAACTGGGCGTAGCTTCTTGATTATCAGATTTTTGTTTTTGTTCTTCAGCCATGATTACATTCCTAATCATTTATTATTGGCATTATCTTAAGAAGATTCGGGGTTTGAGTGCATCTATCTAGAATATAGTTATGGCTGATTCCCACCTCTATCGGAAGTATTGTTTAGTACTACTCATGTATGCTGACAAAAATCCATAAATATAGAATTTGTTAACCTTAGAACGCTTGCTGTCGTAAAGGGAGAACTTGGAACGGGTTTGATGTCCAAGATGCTTTTGAAATTGCTTTATTGATAGTTGACAGGAAATGGCAAATGATCTAAATGGATCTGAGTGAATAATATGGTGTGATAATTGTGATACAAACTATCTAAGTGTAATTAATGAACCAGAGTAATCTATCGTTACCATCTGGATGTGTCCTTCGCAAGGCAATCTCTGGGGATCAGTGGTCGATTCGATTGCTGGTATTTTCAGCGAAACTTGACCCAACCCAATTAAATTGGCAGCAATTTTGGGTAATTGAATGCGATGAGAATCTCGTTGCTTGTGGACAGCTACGTAATTTCTCAGGGGCACAAGAACTTGGTAGTTTGGTCGTTGCATCAGCTTGGAGAGGTCGCGGTTTGGGTACTTTGCTAACGCAGCATTTGATTAATACCGCAACACAACCACTTTATCTTGAATGTTTAGGTGAACGATTGGCGCAGTTTTACAGTCGCTTTGACTTTGTGCCAATATCTTTTGAAGACTTGCCACAATTTCCCAGCACAAGAGGCTTGTCTACGCTCAAGGGCAAATTTAGATTCTCGCAATTAGCTAAAAGGCTGCTCAGAGTTCCTGTGTTGTTCATGGAATATCGAGGTCAGTTAAGGCTTGATCCTCCCTAACCCTCCTTAAAAAGGAGGGAATTGAAGCAAGCTTTTTTAAGGGGAGAAAGTTATCCATCAATCCAACGGAGGTTTAGCAAAAATCGTTAGTAAGACAGGCCCTAGTAAATAGTGGTGATTCAAACACAATAGCCCAGCAGAGGAGCCAAGAAGTTGTCGTTGATTAGGACTATAGAGTCTAATTCCACGGGGAGAGACTGGCAATAATTGAGGTTCTGTCTCTTTTTTGGAAGTAATGTCAACCAAATAGAAGCGTCCATCAGCAGAAAGTACCCGTGCTATCTCACTAACCACCTGTTTAGGTTCCAAATAGTGCAAGAAGCTGATAGTGCTGAAAACAGCATCAAATTGACCATCAGCAAAGGGAAGAGACTCAGCTTTGCCCTCAATATAAATTAAACGTGGACGGTGGTAGTTGCTCTGCCTTGCTACCCGCAACATATTCGCAGAGAAATCCAATCCGGTGCCTTGTAGGTAGGGAAACTGAGTAGCAAGGCGGTCAAGTAAGCGTCCAGTACCACAGCCGATATCAAGTACATTTGCTGACTCTGGTAAATCGACGTACTCCAGTAACCGTTTGTGGACGGCTTGATAAAATACTGAAGGAAAGAGCCAGTCGTAACTTGGTGCCCATCGGTCAAAAAGTAGCTTTTTGTTACTAAAAAAGTTATCAGTCATCAGTTTTCAAAGCTTCCTTGAAGCTTGATGCTTTTTTAGGGTAAGTTTAGCTGCGCCTCCAAAGAAGTTGGTTATAGCTTTGCAGTCCAGCAATATCTAGCCTAGCGTTTGGCACAATACTATTTCACAAAATTCTTGTTAAAAATACGTTGCTAGAGGCGTACAGATGTAAGTCTCTATAGCCGATTCATTGATTGCAAAAATTTTGGGAATGGTCTAAATCATCCGGAATTTTGGCAATCGGATGTGTAGTTAAAAGTGTGCCTAGAGACTCATTCTATCTCTGTAGAGAACCAAAGAACGAGCAATCACTGCATAAAACTATAGAACCTAAGCGTATGTATTTATAGAGGTTCAAATACAACAGACTCAATCTAGTTTGAAATTATCAAGGTGAACAATTATGACAAGCTTTATTCAAGTCCGGTTACACAATGAGCTACTGCACCCAGTCCGGGAGTGGTTGGAAAAAATAGAAATTCATAACTCCAAATTGGCTCATTTCCTGTGCAAAGCTATTCCTGCTCAGTGTCCCTTTGAGCGAGACATGACGCTGTTTGGTCGGAAGCTATTTCACATTCCTCCGATGTGTAAATTAAATCCCCTATACGAGGAAGTGGTTGGTTTGCGTTTTAAAGCGCTCTGTTATCTTGCCGATGAATGCGGTGAAGATGTCACAGCCTATTGCTAATAGCCAGTTGGATCGTTCTTTGATCAAGCAGCCATCAGTATTTGCAGACTTACGGTTGTTACTTACTTAGGTTTATACTAAGCTAACGTACACCTAATTTAGATGTTTGGCTATTCAGTAGCCGGCACCTCGAAGACAGTGTTTCCAGACCGTATTGTTGCTTACCATACCCTGCTGAAATCATTAACATCATCATGACGCACATCTTACTGGTTGAAGATGAAGTCAAACTGGCACGATTTGTCGAATTGGAATTGAATTATGAAGGCTATCAAGTCAGTATTGCCTACGATGGATTAACTGCACTCACCGCAGCGCGTAAGTTACATCTAGATTTAGTAATTTTAGACTGGATGTTGCCAGGTTTGTCGGGGTTGGAAATTTGCCGCCGCCTGCGAAGTATTAGTGATAAAGTGCCGATAATCTTATTAACCGTCAAAGATGAAGTGAGCGATCGCATTGCAGGCTTAGACGCTGGTGCTGATGATTACCTCGTTAAACCCTTCAGCGTTGATGAATTATTAGCCAGAGTCCGCACCCACCTGCGAAGAAGCCACCAAGCAGACGCCGCAGATGTTTTAGAATTTGAAGACCTGAGTTTAAATCGTCGCACGCGCCAAGTGTACCGAGATCAGCGGTTAATTGAGTTAACTGCTAAGGAATTTGATTTACTAGAATATTTACTGTCCCATCCACGACAGGTAATTACATGCGATCGCATTTTAGAAGAAGTCTGGGGTTACAACTTCATGGGTGATGCCAACATCATCGAAGCTTACATTCGTTACCTGCGTCTAAAACTTGAAGCCAATAACGAAAAGTGCCTGATTCAAACTGTGAGTGGTGTCGGCTACACGTTGCATGATTGAATTGGGCATTAGTCATTAGTCATTAGTCAAGAGTTAGGAATTATTATTCTCCCCCTGCTCCCCCTACTTCTTTCCTAGTCCCCAATCCCAGTGTTAAATTTAGACTAACGTAGATGCCTCAAAGTCGAGTATACTGAACGGATTACAAATGCTGGCTTTAGTCAAGTTGAAATTCGCGCTCGTCGTCCTTATCGTCTACTAGATTGCCAGACTTACAATTTAGAAAAACACCTACTTTTAGAAAGCCTGGATTCTGTCTCCTTTAAAGTTGCTATTCCAGAAGATGGTGCTTGTATCTTCACGGGAAAAACAGCAATTTATGCTGGATTGGAACCCTTCTTCGATGATTCAGCAGGCCATTTACTTCAGCGCGGTATTCCTGCAGCAGTGTGTGATCAAACCGCTGGTAAACTTGCGGCTATAAAGCCAGCAGAAATAATTGTTACGAATTCGACCTGGCACTAAAGCGGTAGTGGTTGCTGTTAATTTATAAACCCCAAAATGTTGTTAATTAGTCTATTTATCGCTACGCTTTTTTTAGCATATTCCAATGGTGCGAATGACAACTTTAAAGGGGTAGTAACGTTGTTTGGTAGCCGAACCAGCAGCTATCAAACAGCAATTTTGTGGGCAAGTTTTATAACTTTGACTGGTGCAGTAACTGCGACTTTTTTGGCAAGTACACTAATTAAAAACTTCTCTGGAAAAGGACTAGTGCCTGATGCGATCGCTAACGCCCCAGAGTTTCATATGGCAGTAGCGATCGCGGCTGGTTTAACAGTGCTTATAGCCACCCTCATGGGGTTTCCCATTTCGACAACTCACAGTTTAACAGGTGCTATTGTTGGCGCCGGATTAGTAGCGATCGGACTCAAAGTTAATTTTGCAGCTTTGGGAACTTCCTTTATTTTGCCTCTATTACTCAGTCCAATCATTGCTATTCCCTTGGGAGCAGGAATTTACAGCTTATCTAACTATATCAATTCAAAATGGCTTCTACCAGTCAATCAGAAAATGATTGATACTTGTCATTTTATCAGCGCTGGAATTGTCAGTTTTGCTAGAGGATTAAATGATCCTCCTAAGATTGTTTCACTCATCCTAATTATTGAGTATTTCTCGATTCAGGGAGGAATGATCACGATAGCGATCGCAATGGCACTTGGCGGTTTACTAAACTCCCAAAAAGTTGCAGTAACCATGAGTGAAAAGATTACCTCAATGAATCATATTCAAGGCTTATCAGCAAATATAGTAACTGGAGTTCTAGTCATTGCAGCTAGTCGGTTTGGGCTTCCAATTTCCACCAATCATGTTTCAGTTGGTTCTATTTTTGGCGTGGCTTTGATTGGCAAAAAATCTAATATGCGTGTTTTTTATCAGATACTACTATCGTGGATTTTAACTTTACCAACTGCCGCAATTATTAGTGGAATAACCTACAGATTATTGCAAGGTTAGAAAATTTGAATATATTTGTACCATGTTTAAGAGATTGCTGGGTGTGGTTCTAATTGTGGTGGTGCTTTGCTCTAAGGTGAACTAAAGGATTAAAGTTAGAAGGAGTCAAATTTGAAACTCACCCTTCAGACTGGCTTCTTGAGTGAGGATGAAATCAATATCCTTTGGGTTAGTAGGCTGTAATCTCATCACACCTTACGCCTGAGAGTGTCATCGCCAAAAAAGTCTGTTACCAAAATTGTTACGAGTGCGTTGTTGTTGGGCAGTTACTTTATCATGATATTTAGTTAAGCTCCTCACACCACACCGAAAGCCGTGAAACACTATATTTCACGGTTTTTTTCTTTTTTCAAAATTGACGTAGGGACGTAGACACGGAGTCGTTTGTCATCAGACATTACGTTGTTAAGATAGAGATATGCGATCGCATTTTTCCACCCCTTCTAAAGAATTATCGCTCCTTTCAAAAGCAAATCTCCCCTTTATCCAATTTTTCTTGGAGTTTTTTTCTCACTGCACCGGTAAATTTTAGATCAGATGCCAGACTTTCTAAATGAATATAACTTTCACGTCGTCTAAGGTTTATTAGCTTATCGATAGTTGTTTGTTTTATACCTGTACCCTTGAAAGCAACAATAAGTCTATCTTTGTCAGCCTTATTAATATTGATAGCAGTAGATGGTGGTGATGGCGGTGGTGGCGGTGGTGGCGGTGGCGGCAGTGGCGTGTCTACTTTAGGTGGTGGAGCTACTTTTTTAGATTCAATAAATTGAATATTTTTAAGCTCTAGCTTTCTTTGTAAAAGAGATGGGCATGAAGGAGCAATCATAAAAGCCAGATCAGGTGGGTTTGCACCTGGCTTGAAATTAACATCACTTAACCATTTCTCAAACGTCTGCAAGTGTCCGCTCAAAAGCTCATAGTTTTTTGCTTCACCAAAAGCTCTAGCTACACTTGTACGGTTATGCAACAATTCCACGTAGCAGTCAAATGCATGACCTGATAGCACAGTTGTAGTTGAAACTGCTGATAAAGTATATGCAGATTTACTCAAATAACTTGCCCACTTTGTTCTACACTGCGCTTCCACTAACTCGCGGGCATTGCCTTCAAAGACTTGCTCAGGTGCTTCGCTAAAATATCTTTCATGTATTTCCAGTACTGATGATGCGTAGTCCTGGCAAAACTTCCTTAAATTATTAGTAGGGTTCAAGGGGATATTTTTAATTTCTTCCCATGCTTTTGCAAAATTATTATATCCCTGATAAGCACCTTGAATCCGCTCATCAATCTTAGCTCTGATCATCTCAAGCTCGTTGCTATAGCCCTTATGTAGATTAATAACCGCTCTATCTACGATGCTTTCTAATATAATATCTCCAGCAATAAAACCTTTTACATTATCTGTAGTGCCTACCAGATAGATTAGCAGATTTACTTTTGAATTAAACTGCTGGCGCACTCCCTTAATTAATGCCTTAAAAAGTGATCTAGTGTCTAGAATGTAATTGGGATATTCTTGGAGATGATCTAGCTCATCTGTAAGGTATACAAAGGTAAAAGCTGGCTCTAAAGCTGCGACCTCAGAGATAACATAAAAGAAAAAATCTTCAAAACTAACTCCACTGTCAACAAGATACTTGTTAAACTTAGGATAAAATTGAATTTTGAAATTTTTTGCCGATTCAAGTTCAGCAACTTGGCTTCTTTCTAATAAATCGCTAAGAATACGCTTTGCGACTTCTTTAACTGACGGAGATAAGTTTTGGTTGTGTAGTAACTCCCAGAAAGTGTGAGCTAATATATAACAGTATAATTTGATGCCAAAGTTATGAGCTCCACCTATTCTTAACAAGTCAGAAAGTGGGAAGCGAACTATTAAAGAAAGACTTCTGTAATTACGTTGAGTCTTGGTTAATTCATGTAAATAAGTTAGAAGTGAAGTCTTACCACTACCAAGCGCCGCTGCAACAAATCTAAAGGCAAAGTAGCCCTCATCAAAGGTATATCTTAGATCATCTTCCAGTAACTGAGTTATATTAGATATTGATCGCATAGAAAGACTGAGGGCGGTAGATCCCTCACCATCTGATCCTGGAGGTCTAACAACACGCTCAATCCAAATATCTTCTATGAAACCTTCACCTCCTTTAACTTGTTGCAAAAAGTCTTTTATAAATTTTTTCTTACCTGCATCTTCTGGCATTATTTACTCCACCCACTGAATTATTTCTTCTTCTTTTTCGGTAACAGCAAAAACTTTTCCAGTCAATTTAAGTGTATTGAAGTAGTTATCCAATGTAGATTGAGAAATAGGGTGATTCTCCCTAAATTTCCGACCAATATCTCGACTGTAAATAGCAACAACGCCACGCAATTCTTGTTGCTTTCTTTCAGCAAAATATAGTTCTTTAAACTTTTCTACGAATGTGTCAAAGTCCATATCTTCTATAGTCATAGAAGATACATAGTCTTTCAACGATGTCAGTTTAAGGCAATGCAGAAGAGTGTTTAGAACTTTTTGCCCTTTTGAAGAGTCGAATTCGTAGTCTGTAGTTTGTAGATTGGCAACAAGCGCTTTCCTGCCCTCTTCTGTGACTGAAATCCGCCTTCTCTTCGGAGAATCTAGTAAATTTTGCTGGTATAGAGTGTTGTATATATCATCAGCATGTTTTTTGAGTTCTTTAGACAAATGCTCTTTGACAGTACCTTGAGTTACCGTACCCTCATCTGAGTAAGCAACTGTGTAAAGCAAGTAAAGCATTTGCTCTATGGAGAGTTTAGTCATAAATTCCTTTTACTGTTAAACAATTTTACTTAAACTCCTTTGGTGAACATAAAGATATGACTAAAGTAACATATAATACTTAAATACAAATAGTATTTGTTACATTGCGTCAGTTCACCGACGAGTAAGTATGCAGAATTCCCCAAATTACTAATCTTGGGGATACAAATAACATTACCAAAAGTAATCGCCCCTTGTATAATTTGCTAATCAAAAACGCGTAGTTTACCGCCGCAGGCATCGCCCCTTCCTTTTTACTTCATCCCCTTCTCTGCCAGAGGCGCAAGGGACGCGGTTCAAATCCGAAACCACTTTTTTATAAGTGCTTATATGCAAAGAAGCTTATCGTCAGACATTACTCATTCCTCCAACAATCTCTGCAAGAGTGGATAAATGTCCCCTTTGTCACCCTCTTTCCGTAGTCCTACCCCAACCACTAAAACCACGACTTTTTCTAGCTCTACTTTATTAATAATTCTGTAGCGTTGACCCACAGCCCTGACACTGCGATATCCCTTAAGCTTGTCAACGAGAGGTTTTCCCTGCTTTTCTGGATCTATTTTGAGTTTATCGATTCTGTCGCTCAAAGATTTCTGATGACGCTGATCTTTAACACTAGTCAACATTTCTAAAGCTAGCGGTGTCAGTTGAATTTCATATTCTATATTGGTGGGTTGCGGTGTCTCAGAGTCCAAGTTGGGCTTTGACTTCCTTCCAGTTAATGGTTTCTCCCCGTTCTCCCTGGCCTATACTCTCCCGTAGCTGATGGGCAAACTCCCGATCAGATAAAATTGCTAGGGTTTCCAACAGAGATTCAAATTGCTCAAAACTAAGTGCTGCCATCACGGGCTTACCATGCTTGGTGATGATCACTGGCTCATCTTTCAATTCATCTGGCAAATCTAGCAATTGTCGTCGAGCTTCAGTTATGCTTAGGTATTTTGGCATCTAGATAAGTGTACATTTAAATGTACGTTTATTATAGCGTTAGGGCGATGTCTACGACGGGCTACGCCTACGCAGTTTTCCCTAAAACATAGCTCTGTATCCACCCTCTTGCGCTAAAGTTGCAAATGAACGTGCATCTAAAGCCAGGAGGAAAGAGTTGTGAAAGCAGTCTTGATGACAGCAGCTGGCAGTTCGGAAGTTCTGCAAGTACAGGAAGTGCCAAACCCTGTTGTTCCTGTAGGTAATACTGAACTCTTAATACGTTTGGTGGCGGCTGGCATTAACCCCATTGACACTAAACTTCGTAGCCGAGGCACTTTCTACCCCGATCGCCTGCCGACAATTTTAGGATGTGATGGTGCAGGTATAGTCGAAGCGGTAGGTGCTGGCGTTCAGCGTTTTCGCCCAGGCGATGAGGTATATTTTTGCTATGGCGGCTTGGGCGCACACCAAGGAAATTATGCTGAATATACCGTTGTGGATCAGCGGTTTGTGGCACGTAAACCCGCGTCTATCTCCTTTGCAGAAGCAGCAGCAGCGCCTTTGGTGTTAATCACCGTCTGGGAAGCTTTATATGAACGGGGACGATTGCAACCTGGGGAACGGGTTTTGATTCATGCGGGTGCTGGTGGTGTCGGTCATGTAGCAATTCAATTGGCGAAACTCAAAGGTGCTACTGTTTCCACCACAGTGGGTTCTGAGGAAAAGGCTAATTTCGTCAAAGAACTCGGTGCAGACCATGTAATTTTTTACAAGCAAACAGACTTTGTGCAAGCGGTATTAGATTGGACTGGCGGCGAAGGCGTAGACTTAGCTTTTAATACCGTAGGTGGCGAAACCTTTCACAAAACATTCCCCGCAGTGCGAGTATATGGCGATATTGTGACGATTCTCGAACCAGATGCCAATACTGTTTGGAAAACTGCTAGACTACGTAATCTCCGCATTGGTTTGGAATTAATGCTGACACCAGCGTTGCTAGGATTGGAAGAGAGTCTCCAACACCATGCAGAAATTCTCGAACAATGTGCCACCTGGATCGATGAAGGCAAGTTAAAAATCCACGTTAGTCACAAGTTTCCTTTGAAAGAAGCGGCTAAGGCGCACCAACTGATTGAAAACGGGTCTGTGGCAGGTAAAATTGTTCTGCTGATTAACGATGAATGATCGAACAATTTGCATAATTTATTTTTTCAACGCATAGGCAGGCAGACGTTAAACGCAAAGGTATGCAGAGGGCTTTCTCTCCCCTCCTCTGCGCTTTCCTTCTCTGCGAGACGCTTCTCTACGAGAGGCTACGCCAATGCGAAGGCGTTCCTTTGCGTTTTATCAATTCTTCTCCTCTTCCTCTCCCTACCTACTTTGGCGGCACAGGCACAACCAGAACGCACACCCTTAACTCTAGAATTATTACAAGTGCGACTACGCACACCGATACTTCGCGAAGGAAATTTGACTGTAGATTTGCAGAAGATGGTGATTGATTTACGGGCAGAGAACGCTAGCTTTCGTGATGCTTTTTACCAACTGCTGCGAAAAGAATTAGGTGCAAAACCTCTGGGTTTAGACCTCAGCTATGCTCTGATTCTGGGGGATTTTGTCGGTAGCGATTTGGGTTTAAGAACACCCTTGTATGCTCAGGCGATGTCTGGCAACAAGCCCTTCTCTACGAGAGGCGTCTATGCACCCATTTTCACAGCTACCGAATTAGAAGAAGTAGAACGTTTGCGCTTCGTTTGTTTAGAGTCACTCGCGATGTCTACGAAGGGCTACGCCTACGCTTTACCCAACTCCAAAGATTGTCGATCGCTTTTGGGAACTCAGTCAACTCCATCGAGTGAAATCACCGTGTTTCGTGGTGTCTTGACACTGGTGCAAACTCGCTTTAATGGCGAAGTCAAGTTCTCCAATACATTTTTTCTTCAGTCTGTAGATGCCCAAAACGCAACTTTTATCCAACCCACTAACTGGACTGAAACCAGATTCAGTCGTCCCGTCAGCTTTAGCAGTGCTAACTTCCAGCAATCAAGTAATTTTCAGGGCAGCATTTTTTTTGAAAAAGCTAATTTTAAAAAAATCAAATTTCAGGAACAGGCTGATTTTAAAAGTAGCATATTTGAAAAGACTGCTAACTTTAACCAAGCAACTTTTAAGCAGTTGGCTAAATTTAGTAGTGTGCAGTGGCAAGGAAATGCTGATTTTTCTGATGTGCGCTTTGCCAATCAAGCACAATTTACTAAAGCGAATTTTAATCAGTTCTTCCTTTTAACAGAAGCGACTTTTGAGCAAGCTGTGAGCTTCCGGGAAGCTGAGTTTAACCAATCCGTAAATCTGCAAGGGGCGAGCATTCTCAACCAAGCAGATTTTAGCGATGCCAGGTTTACTACAGAAGCTTGTTTAAGCGTACCTGGTTTAACTTTTAACTCCAACCAAGCAAAAATTTTAGGTAATCCCGGTGAAATTGGTAAGATGTTCTGCATCCCAACATTGCAAGGTAATCAAAATATCTTGCGGAATTTGGGGCAAAATTTCCGTCAGCAACAGCAAGTTGCTGATGCTAATGAACTGGAATACACAAAACAACGACTGCGATTAATAGAGTTGGGCCGTCGTCTGACAGCTACAAATATTAATAGTGCAACTGTTGCAAGTTTGATTAAACTGGGTTTTTCTGCACCTCAAGCCGAAGCGATGTCTAACGATAAGCAGCGGCTTGTCGTTGGACATCGCTTAATTGTAGGTGAACCACTTTCTATAGGTGCGTGGTTACTGCAAGCTTGGAGTTGGTTGGCATTAAGTGTAATGCTGTTATTGAGTGGCTATGGTACGAATTTTTGGTTAGTGTTTGGCGTCGGAGGAATAGCGATCGCTTATTTCGGCTTACTATTTTGGCTAGTGGATCGTTATCGTCGGCTGCATCCCAAACCAATTATTCCTACATCCTACGAAACCATTTCGATATTAGTCAGTTTTAGCGTTTTAGAATTTTTTAGCTTATTAGCTATCTTTCGCAATTCTGAACAACCTTGGCTGACATTGGGGTGTCTTTTAATAATTATTGTCCCCGTCCCAATGGCTTTATTGATCCGACTTTACCAACAAGGTCGTTATCACGATTTAATGGACGTTTCTTACTTCACAGAAGACGGCACATTTCGCCAGTTACGATTGTTGATTGGACGTTTACCAGTGATACCCAGGAATGAGACATTTCGTGAACGATATATGCCATTGTTGTGCGATCGCCGTTGGAACTGGCTCAACTACTATGATTTTAGCCTCAACAACCTACTTAAATTAGGATTTAACGACATCCGCCTGCGAGATGAACACTTACCAGGTATCATCTCTGCACTTGCTTGGTATCAATGGAGTTTGGGTGTAATTTACATCACGCTAGTTTTGTGGACACTTTCTCGCACAATTCCGGGATTGAATTTGCTGATTTATCTGAAGTAGCTTACCACACAATTAGATAGCGGTAATGAATTCATTAACTGTAAGTCCAGCAGTCCGGATGAGACTACGTAATGTTCCTTTTGCCACCTCACGATGATCTGGAATAGATAAGGTTACTGTTTCGCCTTTCTTAACCAGGATGATGTGACTAGCACTTTGACGGGCAAACTCCCAACCGAACGATTCAAACACACGGACAACTTCACGCCCACTGAGAACTGGAAGGGCAGATGCCATGATTACGCTGTAACCTCTACTTGATGAGTCTCCACAGTCAGCGGTAAACCAAGTTCTGCACGAACTTCAAGGCAAGCTGCGATCGCGTCTTTGATATTTTCCAGGGCTTCTTCTCTTGTTTGACCTTGACTAACACAACCAGGAATACTGGGGCACTCGACAATCCAAACCCCATCTTCATCACGATCAAGTGTTACATTGAACTTCATACACTGTTGTTGGCAAGAGAGTTTTAGTTATTTATTATTGTAACCTGCAAACATTTAACCCAAAAAAGCAGCCGAGCGATCGCACTAACAACCAAGTTTACTGGATGCAGATAACCTCTGCAACTCAACCAACCACTTCAGCATGTTTCCGTGCAGCGATTTGTTATGCTACTTTAGGCTTGAATTAAACAGGGGAAAGTCTCTAGCTACCCGCAGGGTGTGCTGGCTACCCTCTGAAAACGCCTAAAGGCGAACCGACGACCAGAACTTTCTGAGAAAGAGAACACAAAAAAATGGGACTTTGTGTTTCCTGTGCTTTCCAGAGAAAGATAGAAGTTACAATTAAAGCCATGAAGCCAATGGCTATAGGACTAGTTGACTATGCGAATTAAGCAAATTTCCGTCAGTGGCTTATTTGGAATTTTTAACCATGTGATTCCATTAAACATGGATGAACGAATCACCATTATTCATGGCCCAAATGGTTTTGGGAAAACAGCGATTTTAAGAATTTTGAATAGTTTTTTTAACTCCCGATACGCACACTTGAGAGCTATCCCGTTTAGGATTTTTAGAGTTGAATTTAATGATAATACTAGTGTTGAAATCATCAAAGATGCCGATAATGCAGAAGACTTAGAAACGAATAATATTGTTTTCAACTTTTATAAACACGATTCCAAACCAGCTTTTTTTACTTTAAAGGCAGTAAATACTCGTTCTGACAGAGAAATTTTCCTTAGTTTTGAATCAGATGATATGATACCAGTAAGAGGACAAACATATCCTATAAGAACTTTTCCTCTTGAAGACTATATAGAGTTTTCTGATAATTTTTTGTTATCAAACTTGAAGTCACAAGAAGAGCCTGATTGGCTAGAAAATTTTAAAAGCAATATTCATATTCGCCTCATTGAATCACAACGTTTGCTTAATTTTGTTCCTAACCGTTCTTCCAGACGGTCTGCTGAAACACCTTCAATGTTGTCAACTATGTCTGCTTATTCTGATGAACTTGCTAAACTAATGCAAGATAAATTTAAGGAATACGGTACAACATCTCAATTTCTTGACAGAACTTTTCCAGTTAGGGTAGTTAAGCAACACCCATCCACAGATTTAACAGATGAACAACTTCGTCATCAACTAAACGAACTTGAAGCGACTCGCTCTCGTCTCATAGAAGTAGGTCTTTTAGATAAAGATGAAGATGCAGAATTTCAAATTCAGCCTCAAGATATAGATGAAAGTACCAAAAATGCTTTGTCAGTATATGTTCAAGATGTGGAAAAGAAGCTGAGTGTTTTTGCTGAAATAGCAAGCAAAACTGATTTATTAAGGAAAATTATTAATAATAAATTTGCCTATTCCTACAAAGAGATAAACTTTAGTAAAGAAAAAGGATTCGTTGTAACAACAAGTTATGACTCTTCATTATCTAATTCAAAAAATCTTTTACCAACAGATTTATCATCTGGTGAGCAACATGAGTTAGTTCTTCTATATTAACTCTTATTTAAAGTTCAACCTAATTCTCTAGTTTTAATTGATGAGCCTGAATTATCTCTTCATGTAGGATGGCAAGTTCAGTTTTTAAAGGACTTGCAAGACATTACACAACTTGCAGATTTAAATATACTAATGGCTACTCATTCACCAGATATTATTCAAGATCGCTGGGATTTGACGGTTGAACTGAAAGGGCCACAAAAGTGAGAGATTTTCTTACAGTTGACCGTGTTGCTAACCAAATACGATTACGACGAAGCACATATACTGGAAATTTTTTATTAGTGGAAGGAAGTTCTGATAAAACTTTCTATAAGCGATTTGTTGACAAATTAGTTTGTGAGTTAGTTGAAACATCGGGAAAACCCTCTAGCAAGCAGCGTGCTATTGACATTTTAAAAATTTTGGAACAATCAAATTTTCAAGGAGTTTTAGCGATTGTCGATGCAGATTTTGATCGCCTTGAAACTTTGTTATACACCAGTTATAATCTGCTTCGCACCGACAGCCATGACCTTGAAACTATGCTGATTAACTCACTAGCATTTAACAAAGTAAGTAGGTAGGCAGAAATAAACCAAACTGTGTTACGAAAAATAAACATGCCTAAAAACCTTACGAATGAGCAATGACAAAAAACAAATGACGACCCTCACCAGTTAACTTTATTGACGCCCACTTACTTACTCGCTGAGTTTGGTTCTGAAGAGAAAATTGCTCAGTTTAATCGAGACGTAAAATTAGTATTACTTGAAAATGGGATGTCGGTAGGTTATTTGCTTTGGATCTCTAAATGTGACGGATTAAATCTAACTTTTGATGCTATTACATTTAGCAAGTTCATTGATGAGCAAACTCTGCAAATTGATGAACTCAAGCTGATTCAGGAGATTAAGAATAAATCTCAAGCTTTCTCTTTGAACGAGAAATATCTGCAAGAACGGCTAAAGAATCAGAAAAGCAATAATCACGATCCTTGGCAAATCTGCTGTGGTCATGATTTAGTGGAAATTCTGTCCTTTAGCCTACGCAAAGTGCTTGGCTCTAATAAAGCTGCTGATGTTGAACCGAATAGTCTTGAGCGTAGTTTGCGGCTTGCTTACGAAGAAATCTACTTTCGCCAGACACAACTCTACTTGGACATTCGGACATGGGAAAGTAATAATCAGCCATTTAGGGTTTTGCGGAATGACACATAATACCAAATTTGTAACCTATATATAGTATTGTTATTTTTAACACCCCAACGGCTGAAGAGTGTTGGCGTCGGTAGAAAATCAGGCGATCGCACTACAAAGTTAAGTTAATGCATCGGCTTGCATTGTGAATACGGCAACCGCTTTGTGAATGCGTTGGCTGACATTGTGAATGCAGCGGCCGCCTTGTGAATGCGTTGGCTGACATTGTGAATGCGGCGGCCGCCTTGTGAATGCGTTGGCTGACATTGTGAATGCGTCGGCCGCCTTGTTAATGTATCGGCTTGCATAAACTAACCTGCTCTTTCTACGACTTTGTTTTAAACTGTCGCATTTACAATTTGCATTTTTTTAAGTTTGGGGAAAAGCTTTAAATCCTTTCCCCATCCCCCTATATGTGCAAGAAGTAAAATTAAGAGCTTTACAGTTTATCTAAAAACTTCACCTCATTGTTATTTTGTGCGTTGGATTGGGCAGATTAAATATATAGCTTATCACGTATGCATGTATGCCTAACCAAGATACAACACGTCGTTTACGTCTTCAAGTCATTAGTCAAGATATTACCTCATTCCACGGTTTGCAAACCGTCAGCACCTACGATACAACCCGTTCTAATGCTTCTGTTGCAAACATCCAGCAAGCTTATCAGGCTATGTTGACACAGCAACAAGCTGAAACCGAAAAACTAGCTTTATACCGTGCTGCTGTCGATGCTGCTCGATTAGCAGAATGGGAATTTCACAATGCTGTATTAGCCATGAAAGAAGTTGTGCGCGGACAATATGGCTCAGATAGCGATCAAGCCCAAGCGGTTGGACTGAAGAAAAAATCAAATCGCAAGCGTCCCACTCGCAAAAACTTGGTTGCAGTTGCAAGTCAATCAACTTAACTATATCAACCAGACCAATAAAGACGATTATCCTGGCAGATTTTCACCAGTTTCAAGATTCTGTTTCATTGCAGCACCTATGGCATGAACAGTTGACTCTGTACTTTGTAGCAACGCATGTGCAACATTATTCTGGTCAGAGTGACTGCGATTTTGGCTAAGTTTGTATTTGCCTTCCAACCGCGTCACAGTCATCTCAAAACCAATAATGCCATTCATCATTCCCTCACGAAAGTTATCAGATAAACTATGCCATTGAGATTTATACTCAGAGCCATAGGTGTCAATCATCTCCTCAATCATCTTATCCATCAATTCTGGCGAATCACCGAGGGTAATAACTTGGGGCACACCATAGGCGTGTACAGCGATGTAGTTCCACGTCGGTACACTCTCTTCTTTCTCATACAAAGATGGTGAAATATAAGCATGGGGGCCAGTGAAGACAGCAAGTGCCTCGCCTACCCCAAAGACCTGCCATTGAGGATTTGGTTTAGCAAGATGACCCGATAGCTTAATCACATTATTTTGCACTGTCACAACTAGCGGAATATGTGAGGCAACAGGGACATCATTCAGAATAGACACCAATGTAGCAAAACTATTGGCACGCATGAAAGCGACAAGTTTCTCAATGTCATCTTCTCTAAAAGCATTTGGGATGTACATGATGCTTTAACCTCACTCTCATTCATTCGGACATAATAACGAGAGATGTCGTAGTTTTTTGGGGTCTAATGACTTTTTAGATGCGTTTGATAAAATCTTGATGGAGCAGCATATATAGCAATTCTGGTTTGGATGCAACACATGGTAGGGGCACAGCAATGCTCATACGTGTCAACTTAACGTCAAAGCCTAGTCTGATAAGAAGAGTGAAAATTCTTCGATGTAATACCTAGATTTTAGATCCCCCCTAATCCACGCCAGTCGACGCCAGTCCGCTCAAGTCGGGAGACCCGCCCATGCGGCTGGCTCCTCCACTTGGGGAGACCCCTGTTCCCGCGCTGGCTAAGAGATAAATTGGGGAGAACTAAAATCGAGTGCCCCCAATTGATTGGGGTTGGGGGATCTAAAACGAGGATAAATAGAGTGTTTGAGCTTAACCCTCTTTTATGGAGCGCGTTCAATTTTTACTATCGTTGATCAGATACAATCTTAGTCAAAAAAGGAAGCATACAAGGCGCTGAAAATATTCTTGAAATGCCTCCCAAATAGACTTGTCAGGTTCAAAATAACTAGCTTTGAATGTTGCAATTTGAGCAGTTCTTGTCTGGGCGGATTTTTGCAAATATGATTGGCGATCGCTAAACTCAAAGTCAGCCTAAGTTCCCAACTAAACTTTTGCTTCCAAAGACTTGAGTAACTCGGTATTCACACCCGACTCACGAGTCAGGGCAATTTTGCCAGTGCGGGCGATTTCTCTCAAACCAAATTTTTGCAACACCTGCACGATCGCTACCATTTTCCCTGGATCTCCCACAACTTCTAAGGTGAGAGAATCTTCCGCCACGTCCACGACTCGCGCCCGGAAAATCTGAGACAGTTCGATCACTTCTGAGCGATTGCTGCTACTAGCATTCACCTTCAAAAGCATCAATTCCCGCTCTACGCAAGGAGTTTCGGTAATGTCCTGTACTTTAAGGACATTGACTAACTTGTACAGTTGCTTGGTAAGTTGCTCGATGACGCGATCATCACCAGGTATAACCATCGTAATTCGGGAGACTCCTCCTTGTTCAGCAGGGCCAACAGCAAGGCTTTCAATATTAAAGCCGCGACGCGCAAATAAACCAGAAATGCGGGAAAGAACACCCGCCTCATCTTCTACGAGAACCGAAAGGGTATGTTTCATCTTCGCCAACAGAGGCTAGAGCAGGAATTGAGTAACGCAGACACCAGCTAACGGCTACGTTAGACGGACTACCGCACTAAAAAAGTCAGTGCGACCTTTTATTTTAAACTTAATAGTTGCACTCATTGCATTCTTAGAGATAAATTGGGCAGAAATCATACTGCAAGCAGGAATTTGATTGAATGCATATCTTTTCATTGGCAGATGCGGCATTTTTGTAAAGCCTTTATACTCAGATTTGATAAGCCTCTAATTAGGAGAAAAGTTTTTATGGGTTGGTTACAAAGATTATTTGGAATGGAAAAACCTCAAAATGCAGAAGTAAATCCGACTGCACAGGCAATACCGGAAGCTGCGACTAGTAACGTTGCATCTACTTCTACGCAATCGACACCGCCAGAACGTGTGGGCTTAAACGGAGAATACGACCAAAGTGGTTTAGCAAAGCGGGTAGCGTTGGCATTTGATGAAGACCCTCAACTCGATGATGTAAATACCCTTTGGGTTGCTCAGACAGGCAGTACTGTAGTATTGAAAGGTAAAGTTCCCAGTCAAGAAATTCTCAACAAAATGATTTCTGTAGCCAATTCTGTGAATGGTGCTACAGATGTTGATACTAACCAAGCCACGATTGGCTAGGTGTTAAGGAATTAAAAATTCAGAAATTCAATCGTGGCGATCGCACTGCTTACCCCATCGCACAGAAACTATCACATTTAGGGAATCAACGCCTGGCGATCGCCAACCCATCTCTCAATCCAATCTAAAATAGCTTGGTTGACTTGTTCTGGACATTCATCATGGGGACAATGCCCTACACCCTCCAAATTCAGGACTTCCAACTTCTCGTTGTACTGGGCAAATTGGCTAGCCAGGGCTGGCGGAACAAACCGATCTTTTTCTCCCCAAATTAACAACATCGGAATTGTTAAGGTTGGTAATACTTTCTTGACACTGGGACTAAAGTTAATTCCGATCGCAGCTTTGAACAAAGCACTAAAAGCCCTCGCCGAACCTTTATCTTGGGGAGGGTCAGCTAAAATTTCTATGAGTTCATCGGTAATCGCCTCTGGGTTAGCGTAGGCGAGACTAGCCCAGCGACGCAGCACGCCAGGACGGCGCACGAAGTTAAATACAGGTTTAAGTATCAACGGCGAAGCAACAATATTTTTAATTGCTCTGACAACTGGTTGCAAGACTGGAGGAATTGCTTCTTGTTCTAATGAGGGGTCGGGTAAACTCATCATCACCATACCCAGCACCATATCGGGGTGAGTGGCGGCAGCGGCCATAGAAATCAGTGAACCGTTGGAATTGCCTATTAATATTGCTGGTTGACGGATAAATGTTTTCCAAAAGTCGTAAACTTGCTCTACCCAGAATTCGATGCTGTAATTAGCTGCGGCTTTTTCAGAAGCGCCAAAACCCAGCATATCGATGGCGTAAACTGTGTGATGTTCACCCAACACTTCTAAATTATGTCGCCAATGACCAATGGAAGCGCCAAAGCCATGTAGCAATATCAGGGGTGTTGTGTTGTGGTGATTTTGGCTAGGGCGAATGTAAGTGTAGCGGGTTTGCCAGCCGCGCCAAACCCAATCCCTTTGATTACCAACCCGTTCCTGCCAGTGTACCGCAGTGGTCACACTTACCTCCGATTTATCAGCGTTAAATTCTATTATAAAACTTTGATTTTTCACGTTATGTGGAAAAAGCAACGCGAAACCTAACAATAACAGCCCCAACCCTTGTAGCGTTGGAGAGTACGCCTCAAAGCCTCTCCCCTCTTAGGCTACGCTGTACACACAAGTCATCGAATCACCCAAAACAAAAGCAAAACCTCATCCTGCCTTAGTAAGGAGAGGGACAGGTTTTACGCAGCAGAACCAGGGTGAGGTTTCTTTGGCTATTCGATAAACTTAGGCCAGAGGAATGGAAGTGAGGTTAAAACTAATTCCGTAACTTCTCAAGCTCTGCATTAGTAAACGGATTCTTCCCCGCCCGTAAATCTTTCAGCTAGCGCTGCCGTTGTGCTTTACTTTTTTATCCAAATTGAGCAGCGGTTTTTGACTATGAATACTATTAAGCTTACTGTATGTAAGATAATATGTTACATTAATTTTGCTAGATGTCTTGCATCTGTGAACTTAGTGTTCTGGAGAGATGATATTGCTCAATGCGATCACCTACGGTGGGCGGTTACGCCATCGCAAAAAGTATTGCTAAATAATTGTAATAATATTTAATATGAGTCTAGGTTGTGTAATTTAGATTAACTATTGCAAAGAAATTCTCTCAGAGTGAGTAGAATGACAAATACAACGGCGCAACTAGTTTATGGATTAGCTACCCTAGAAGTGTAGACTATTTTTTCAGTCCTGAGTCAATTCAGTATTTTGCCTCTGAGGCATACCAATTTAGACCACACTAAATCCTTCATTAAGATCTCCCACAAATCATAATGCCTGTGATTGAGAAGAAAAGAACTCGCGATCTGCCCCAAATTAACGAACGAATTCGCTTCCCGAAAATTCGGGTCATTGACACTGACGGTGCCCAACTGGGAATTATGCCCCCACAGGAAGCACTACAACTAGCAGAAGAAAAAGAGCTAGATTTGGTGCTACTCAGTGACAAAGCTGACCCGCCAGTTTGTCGGATTATGGACTACGGGAAATACAAGTTTGAGCAGGAAAAAAAGGCGCGGGAAGCCCGGAAAAAGCAGCACACGGCTGATGTCAAAGAAGTTAAGATGCGCTACAAAATAGAAGAACACGACTACAACGTGCGTGTTAAGCAAGCAGAGCGTTTTTTGAAAGATGGTGATAAAGTAAAAGCGACTGTGATGTTCCGGGGTCGAGAAATTCAACACAGCGACCTAGCAGAAGATTTGCTCAAGCGAATGGCAACGGATTTGGAGCCATTTGGTGAGCTTCAGCAAGCACCAAAAAAAGAAGGGCGAAACATGATGATGCTCATCTCGCCCAAAAAATAATCCTCTAAATGTTTAATAGTCGAAGTTTGAAAATCCCCTGACTTCTAGCCAGGGGATTTTTTCATGTTTCGTTTGGATGTAACATGCGTCTCTACCTCTGAGGTCATTTAAATTTATCTAAAATCGATAGTCTTGAAGGCTGAGTGGGAAACATAATACTCAGTTGCTCAGGACTTTTGCTATTTCCAGGGGATGAAGGACAAGGAGGACAAGGAAGTCTTTTCTTCCCCTGCTTCCCTTGCTCCCCCTGCTCTCTGCCTCCCCACTCGCCCATTGCGCGGTGATACTACCAGAAAATAAAACTGCATGGAACTGAAAAATCACTGGTTGGCTGCAAATAAAGTTGCTTTACCACGACTACTACAGTGGGTGAATCTCCGACCAGAGGAGAGCGAACGGACTCAGCTAATGTTTGTTTTTTACACTACCGTATCTGTAGGATTGCGGTGGGCAGAGGACAGTACGGTGGCGCTGTTTTTGGATGAATATGGAACTAACCTACTGCCGTGGATGTATATTGCCAGTGCCGTGATGAGTGCAGGACTGGTTTTTTTATACTCTTGGCTGCAAAAGATTTTTCCTTTACGCCGCGTGATTGTGGCGATCGCACCTTGCATGTTGATGCCATTAGTTTTATTAGTTGTATTACGTTGGGGATCGCATTTTTCCTACCTAGCAGTGATTTCGGTATTTCTGCTGCGGCTGTGGGTAGATGCACTTTATGTGGTCAATGACCTCAACACCTCCATCGTCGCCAACCAACTATTTAACATTCGGGAGATTAAGCGGACTTACCCACTGGTGAGTAGTGGTCTTTTGGTAGCAGATGTGATTAGTGGCTTTAGTTTGCCTTGGCTAGTGCAATACACCACGCTGAATAAGATCATCCTCATCGCCTGTGTAGTGATTTTATTAGGATCGGGGATTTTATTCTATTTAACTCATCACTATCGAGCTGCTTTTCCTGAAACTCCACAAAGACTAATTTCTGAAGAACAAGCTTCACAACAGCGTTTTCTCAAAAGTCCGCTGAAGCGCTATGTCTGGCAGTTGTTTGCTTTTGTGGGTCTGTTGCAAGTCATTGGGCTGTTAATAGATTTTCAATATCTGCGCGAACTCCAATCCAATTTGGGCGACCGAGAACTTGCTAGCTTCTTGGGTCTTTTTGGGGGAATGTTGGGACTGTGTGAGTTGTTGTTGCAGTGGTTTATTTCCAGCCGACTTATCGAACGGATGGGGGTATTTTTCACAGCCACGCTTTTACCAATGATCGTAGGCTTTTCACTACCAGGAGTGCTGGTATTTCTGCATTTAATTCCAGCCATACAATCGCAAAGCTTTTTCTGGGGTCTGATAATTGTCAAATTCTGCGATGAACTTCTGCGCTACACCTTTGTCATGAGTAGCGGCCCCATCCTGTACCAACCGATTCCAGAGGCAATTCGCAGCCGGATGCAGACTTTATCTGGCGGAACCGCCGAAGCGATCGCTACAGGTTTGACAGGAGGGCTAATTTTTGTAACTCTATTGTTTTGTGGGGAGTTTGTACCTGTACCAATGCAAAAGTGGGTGTCAGTAGCAGAAACAATGCTGATAGCTGGCACCTGTATATCAGTAGTTTGGGAATTGCGATCGCGCTATGTTGAGCTGTTAGTCTTGAGTGTGGCACGGGGTCACCTGAGTGCAACCAATGTCGGCTTACGATTTTTTAAGCAAGGGGTAGTCAAAGCTTTAGCAGAAAAAGGCAGTGAGGCTGATAAACGCTCTTGCATTGAACTTTTAGCCCAAATTGATTCCCTTGGAGCTGCGGAAATTTTAGCACCTCTATTAGTCAAGTTAACCCCAGATTTGCAGCGCCAAAGTTTGGAAGTGATGCTGATGGCAGGTGCAAATCTCGCTTATCTAGCCGCCATCCGTCCCTTGTTAGAACAATCCCAAGAAACTAACCCGGAAGTTTTTGCCCTAGCGCTGCGCTACGTTTGGCTGGCTGAACCAAATCCCAATTTAAGCCTTTTAGAAGGATACCTCAACCCTCGCCAAAACTCACTCATCCGCGCTACCGCCGCCGCTTTAGTCTTACGCCAAGGAACGCCCATGCAAAAGGTAGCAGCCACCCAAACTATGCGCCGGATGTTGACTCATAAGCAAGAACGGGAACGGGTGAATGGAGTCAGAGCGCTCAGAGAAGCAGTTTATTTACAGGCGCTGCGGATTCACATCCCGAATTTATTACAAGATGAGTCGTTACGAGTGCGCTGTGCCGTATTGGAAATGATTGCAGCAACCCATTTAGAAGAGTACTATTCGGCACTGATTGCAGCACTTTATTATAAATCAACCCGCAGTACAGCAATGTCAGCCCTAGTGCGATTAGAGAATGAAGCTCTAGAAATGTTGTTGCGGTTGGCTACGAATATTTACAAACCGGAAGTAGTGCGGATGTACGCTTGGCGCACCATTGCTCAAGTCGGCACCCAGGAAGCATTGAAGACTTTATGGGAAAACTTGGAAACATCTTGGGGTACTACCAGGGATCATATTCTCCGCAGCTTACTAAAAATACACAAACAACCAGGAAGTACAGCTTTAGTAGATCGGTTTTATGAAAGTCGGGTAGAAAATTTAATCAAGCAGGAATTAAAGTTTTTAGGTGAGATTTACGCTGCATACATAGACTTTAAAACATTAGAACAAAAAGAAAATCATCAATCCAGTGAAAGGATTGTGATTGTCTGGGGGTTACTGCAACGCGCTCTTTTAGAATTAGAATTGGATGTTAAAGAGCGGCTGCTACTGCTACTAAAACTGCTTTACTCGCCAGAAAAGATGCAGGCAGCAGCATTCAATCTGCGATCGCTCTCAGTGGTAAACTTAGCGCGGGGGTTAGAAATCTTAGAGCATACCGTAACTTTGTCTTCAAAGTCTCTATTGCTGAATATTTTAGATAACCGACCACAGTCAGAAAAATTGCAACATCTTGTAGAAGCCAAGATCGTAGAATATGAGAATATGGTAGTTAGCGATCGCCTCCACAGATTGCTGATCTTGGGTAACTTCCTTTCTGACTGGTGCCTAGCTTGCTGTTTCCATTTTGCTAAAGTGACTCGCATCCGACTGACCAGTTCTGAGATTTTAGTGAGTTTGCGTCATCCAACTGGCTTTGTTAGGGAAGCTGCGATCGCATACTTGCATATGGTTTCACATCGCGTTCTCCTGCAAATCTTACCGCAGTTACAAAAAGATCCACATCCTCTGGTGGCTGCTCAAGTTAAAGAGCTACTCGAAAAATACCAGTTTAAAAATTACAATTGAAAAAACCTCCACTGGAATAATTTTGTTTTTTGTTGACTTTTCACTCCGTCAATAATTCCCCGCACCTGTTCGATAGGAACTTGAGCTAAAAATTCTGGCGCAAACCATTCAGTCTGTATTTCTTTGCTAGTAAATAATCTTTCTAAAGCAGCTTTAGCAGAAATCGACTCACTTGAGGTTAGCATCTGATCTAAAGGTAGTAATTGAGGTTTAACATCTGCTAACGCCACCTGAAAAAAGATGAAATTTACTAACAGTAAATTAGTCAACAAAAAACTGATGTAATATTGATGCATTATAAGTTTTTAAATGCCTGATAAGTAAGTCGGTGCTAATATTTCAAGCTATGTTAAGAAATTTAAATGTAGAGTGCGTTGTCGTGCAGCGCAACGCACCATCAACGATTCAAGGTGCCTTAGCCTACGGCGTAACACACCCTACAACAAGAATATATTTCTTCATATACATTGAATTTTTCTCGCAGACTTACTTAGTAGAATAGTTTATAGTTTTTATATTACCAAAGCTAATTGAAAAAATCTTTGCAACACATCCAACCTTCGTTGGGGCGCAAGGACTTGCGCCCCGACGGAATATATTTGTTGTATTCTTTTTTATTTCCTGGTATCAGTATTGTGATATATTGCAGCATTCTCAATAACCGTAGGGTGGGCATCGCCCACAACGTAAAAATAAGGGTTTGAATGAACATTAAGCGGTGCCTACCCTACAAAAATTGCAATAAAGCAACTGGTGCAAAATGTTAGTATCTTCACTCAGTACTCAGCACGGGCTACGTCCCGCGACGCTAACAGCCCTCAGTACCCAGCAGTCTCTCAAGCTACATCTTCATTTCATTGTTAGCCTATAGAGTGAAGTAAGAAGTTACAGAGCATCAAGAACAGCTATGTACGTACTGATTGGTGGAGCAGGATTAGTGGGGCTGAGTTTAGCCCAGAAACTGGTAGAACTGGGGCATATTGTTGCCGTTATTGACATTGACCCTAACGCTTGCCGCTATGCCCGTGAACAAGTAGGAGCAATGGCTTTTGAGGGCAGTGCTGTGAGTACAGAAGTATTGTTAGAAGCTGGGATTCGCAAAGCCGGCTCCTTGGCAGCTGTTCTGAGAAGTGATGCCTTAAACTTAGCAATGGCGACTCTTGCTAAACACTACGGTGTCCCCCATATTTTAAGTCGGATGCGCCACCACGATTTTGCTGAACCCTTGCGTATAGCTGGAGCCAACCATATCATCAGTACTGTTGAACTAGCGGTTTCAACGATGGTGAATGCGATTGAGTTTCCGGAAGTGGAATCAATGATGCATTTTGAGCAAGGGCAAATTGAGGTTTTGAAACTTCCCATCCCAAACAATTGCTATGTTGTTAATCGTAGTGTTGCCGAAATCGCTCAGGATGCCCGATTCCCTACTGGCTCGCTAATTATTGGCTATCAACCCCATCCCCATGAAGATTTGATGATTCCTAACGGCAGTACAATACTGGAACCTAATTCAACTGTACTGATTGTGACTAAACCAGGATCTTTACATCAAGTCATTGATTTTATTGAACAAAGATGTTAAACGCAGTCCCTACCTAAACTCTTTATTAGGTGGGGTTAGCTACACATCTATAAATAATTGGTGTAAATAGTTTTGATGAAGCCTTATCCACATATTTATTTAGCGATCGCTGTTATTTTTCTGGCATCTTGTCAATCAACAAATACTCCACCCAAGTCACAACCCGATATTACTCAAGCAACCCCATCTCAAAAAATAGTGACGGTGGATAAGAATTTTAAGATAGCAAGCGGTCAAACTGTTTATGTTCCTGTCTATTCTCATATCTATCATCACAATCGGCAGGAGATTTTCGAGTTAGCAGTTACGCTCAGTATTCGGAATACAGATTTGACCAATCCCATCATCATTACTTCTGTGCGCTACTATAACTCAGAGGGGAAATTAGTTAAACAATATTTGGAGCAACCTATTCAACTTGATGCCCTAGCTTCTACAGATTTTTTTATAAATAGAAATGACACGAGTGGAGGTTTAGGCGCAAACTTTATTGTCGAGTGGGTAGCCCAGACAAAAATGTCTGAACCTATAGTGGAAGCAGTCATGATTGGTACTGACTTTCAACAAGGAATTTCTTTTATCAGTCCTGGGAGAGTCATCAAAAGTCAAAACAACTAAATAGTTAAACTAAAAAAATAAACAAAGTAGGGTGTGTTAGGCGAAACCGTAACGCACCGAATGTTCAGCAAATGGTGCATTACATTTCACTAACGCACCCTACTAGTATGACATGGCTAAAATGATGCATGAAAAATCTCTGGAAAATTCAAGTTTAAAAATATAATCCAATTTTTATATTGCACTATTTTAGCTTTGCCACGTTATTACACAGGTTTTATCGAAACAGAATTAAGGAGTCAGGAGTCAGAATACAGGAAAGGTATTCTGACCGAAAAAGCGAATGAATAAACGGGTTTAAGACCCCCACAAAACAAGAAAATTTGGTGGTACAACAATTCAGTGGCGGGTCTGAATCCCCCACTGATTGATTCTGACCGGAGGCGGAGTGTCTCCGGCTCCGCTCCCGAATTCTGAGTTTTGAATTCCTCTTCAAATTTTATTTGGTTGACTTTTGCAAAATTGAGATGTTCCCGATAATTGATCTGTAGTTCCAAATAATCAACCAGGATTTTTGTCAGATGTCTAATCATCTTCTAGCTTCAGCAATTGTTCATCAAGAGTTTGTATCCGTCCGCGCACAATTTCTTCTGAGAGAATTCGCTTCCGCATTGCCTCATTGAGCGCTCCTTTTTCTGCCAGCAGTAAACGGCGGCGAATGGCATCAAGTTTACTAATTTTGCCACTTTTGCCTTCCAACTCATCAGGGCGACGATTATAAAGTTCCCGCAGGATCTTTTCTGCTCCTGCGATTCGCACCTGATAAGCTGAACGCATCTCTTCATAAACGGCTTTTGGTAACACCCCTGATTTCAACAAGCTATCTAATTCATCCTGTGCTGCCTTACCTGTCATCAACTGGGCTTGTAATTCTTCAACCTGTTGTTGAACTTCTGAAAATTTAGATAATTTTAAGCGTTTTACCACCCAAGGCAAACTTAAACCCTGTGCGACTAACGACACCAGCACACTGCCGAAGACTAGAGCAATCAGGACTTCTCGCTCTGGTAATGTAGTGGGTAAGCTCAATGCCAAAGCCATTGAGAGTGAACCTTTGATGTTACCTAAAAACAGTAAATGTTGCCAGCGTAGGGGAATTGGGCGGTCAAACCAACGAACTACTGCTAGCAGTGGATAGACGGTAACAACTCGTGCGACTTGATAAGCCAAAACTGCAAGTAGAATTGCAGGTAAAGTTTTCCAGAGCGTTACCAGGTCTATTTCTACACCAATCAATAGAAAAATAAAGGTGTTGACAGTAAAACTGGCATATTCCCAGAAACTCAACAAGGTAATACGACTAGAAGCAGAAGTATTGCCAGAAAGCCCTAAATTCCCGAAAATTAATCCAGCTACAACTACGGCGACAGCACCTGATACATCTAGAAATTCTCCAGCCTGGAAAGTGCCTAATGCAACTGCTACCGTCAGTAATAGACTGCTAAGGGGATCATCCAAACGGGCGAATACAGGTATGCTCAAGTAGCCTAAGACTAACCCCATAAGGCAGCCTCCTAGAGAGATAAATAGGAATTGTTGGATTCCCTGTAGTAAGGTGAGTGAACCTGTCGAATATACTTGCAAAACCAGGTTGAACGTAACTAGGGCAGCAGCATCGTTAAATAGGGTTTCTCCTTCAACGATGGTGGAAAGCCGGGAGGGCACCGGTATTTCCTTAAAGATGGCAATCATTGAAACTGTATCAGTATTTGCCAGCATTACTCCTACAAATAAGGCAGGTATCCAACTCAGCCCCAGCCCAAATTTCAACAGGACGGCAATAATACCACTGGAAAGCATAGCCCCTGGCCCAGCTAGTAGGGCAATTGGTTTAAAGGTGCTGCGTAGGCGACTGACATCTGTATTGATACCAGCTTCAAAGAGGAGAATTGGCAGGAAAAGATTCAAAACAAGGGTTGGATTTAAACCAATCGGACGAGACAATAGCTCAGTGATGGGCAAACCTGCTAATACTAAACCCACAACATAAGGAATTCGCAACCGCCGGGATAGCAAAGCTACACCTGTAGCAACGAGCAAGAGAATAATTGAAACTTTGACTAATTCAGTAACATCCACTATTACGTTTTGGAAAGTTATTTGGACTCGACTGATAGATTCTCTCCTCATTCATGCCAAATTAGCAACTTCAGCGTGTGGGTTCAGAACTGAACGGGCCAGTACCTCGCTACCGCTAACAGTGTACCCACTACCCACTGCTATAGCAATTACCCCCTTGTGTAACCCACTCAGATTTCACACACTCATTCAAGAATCTATCCCACTAATACGAGAATGTGGTAATCTATCTATTTATCGAAGTAGAAGGTGTATGACTATATGCCTGGACGAGCGACCGTATATATATAACTATGATCCAAATAAATTTTATTCTGAACTAACAATGTTAAACCAAAAAATTATCAAAAATACTTCGATATTACCTTTTCATTCGCCTTGGTTTATTATCATTATTTTTTCTGTTCTTGGTTTAATAGGTATTCTCAACCATTCGATGTGGCGAGATGAACTAAATCCCTGGCTGATTGTCAGAGATAGTGAATCGTTAGGAGATTTAATTACAAATATTCATTATGAAGGTCATCCTGTTCTCTGGTATTTTTCTCTGGCAATTCTCAGAAAAATAGTGGATAATCCTATTATTATACAAATTTTTCATTTGGCGCTCACAGTTGTTTCAGTTGCTGTTTTTTGTCTATATAGCCCTTTTAATTATCAACAAAAATTTCTGTTTTCCTTTGGTTTCTTTCCTTTTTATGAATATCTTTTAATTTCTCGAGATTATGCCTTTAGTATGTTGTTCATCTTTACATTCTGTACGATTTTTTCATCCAGAAAAAGAACTTATGCTTATTTGGCAATTTTATTGGGTTTACTAGCAAATAGTAATGTTTATGGTTTATTCGTATCATTTTCTTTATCATTGACTTTGCTAGCTGAATTTTGTTTTGATAGCCAACATCGCCAGCAGTATTTTAGTCAAAGCCAAAAATCCGACTTATTTTTAAGTATTGTAATTATTATATCTTCTTTTATTTTATCCATTTATATTCTGACTCCTCCGACCGATAGTTATCTTTATGGTGGGTTAAATAATGGTTGGCTAATGCAATTAGATATCCGTCATTTATTGAGAAGCATAGGTAGAATATTTGGGAGTTATTTATTAATCATTCCTGCACACAAAAGATGGCTGGATTTAATTGTTTGTGCGGCAATTGCTCTATTCATTGTAATTTTAACCTTGATTAAATTATCTAAAAAGCCAGTTCCCCTCTTTTTCTACATTATAGGTACTTGTGTAATATTTGCTTTTACATACTTGAGATTTATCGGGATGCCTCGGCATTTTGGACATTTTTATTTAGTTTTGATAGCGGCTTTATGGCTGGGAAGTTATTATCAAGAGTCTACAGTTTTACTTAACAAGTTTTCTGTTCGTCCAACTTCAATTACATTTGTTCAAAAATGGCATTACATCGCTTTTATGCTAATTCTTTATGTCCAGTTTGGGGGAGGTATTTATAGTTTTTCAAGAGATTTAGTTGTACCATTTTCTGCGAGTCGGGAAACAGCTGAATATATTCAAAAAACTGGGTTAAATAATGAGTTTATTGTTGCCAGCCGAGATGCAAATATGGCTCCTTTAGCAGGTTATCTCAATCGAAAGTTTTACTATCCTGAGCTTCAAAAAATGGGAAGCTTTACCCTATTTAAAAAAGGTCGTCAAGATGTTGAACAAGCTGAGATATTAAGCCAAATTAATTCTCTCCTCACAAAAAAAGATGAGCAAAAGAAAATTTTGCTGATTTTAAATAAAAAACTGAATGTTAACCGCAATGATTTGAAGATTGTTCAGATCAAAGATTTTCAGAGAGGCTGGGTAGATAGTGAACGATATTATCTTTATTGGGTAATTGATTAATCCCCCTGTGGATGCTCATCCCACAAAGTTGTCAGTTCCCGTAAACTTTGATGATTGCCATTGCCCAAAATCAGATGATCTAGCAGCGGAATGCCCAAAAGCTGTGCCCCTGCTAACAATTGGCGCGTCAATTCTATATCTTCCTGGCTGGGTTCAAGGTTCCCAGAAGGATGGTTGTGGGCAACTATTACCCGCGTTGCGCCTTGACGAATAACTTCTCGAAAGATTTCACGGGGAGAGGCTAAGGTTTCGGTTGCGGTGCCAATAGTAATTACTTGCGTACCCAGCAAACGATTCTTCACATCTAACAGCACCACTGCAAAACGTTCTTTTGTTTGCCACATCAAATCTTGACTGAGGGTAGCAGCCGCAGCAAGTGGGCTATCAATTAGTGTGCCTTCTGAAGGACGAGATTGAAAGGCGCGTTTGCCCAATTCAATCGCTGCTAAGAGACTTGTCGCCTTCGCTGGGCCAACACCAGAAATTTGCATCAACTCTGCGGGTGTCACTTCTCGCAGAGCTGCTAAAGGATCGCGCTGGTGTTTGCCTAATTCACTCAAAATATATTGTCCCAAACCCACAGCCGACAGTTTCCCTGGTCCTTGGCCAGTGCCTAGAAGAATTGCAATTAACTCTGCTGTGCCTAAAATTTTAGCACCATGCGTCATTAGACGTTCACGCGGACGCTCATTTGTAGGTAAGTCGGCAATTCTGAGGCAATAGGTCATAAACTAAGATAATCGTCACCACACATCAAACTATCCTTAGTTATCCCTTGTTTGCTCTAGAAATCATCTTTATTTGAGAAAATCTTTAATTTTGGGGAATTTTATCTCTAGTTCCTCTGTAGAGACACCTTTGATAACACCATCTTCCCAAATACTTGCCACAAGATTCGGATAAAATTGGATTTAGTCTATTAATCGAAACATACTTGAGATAGAAGATGAGATGAAGGTATTTATCAGCCACAGCTCTAAAGATACAAAGTTAGTTAAGCAAATTGTTGATGCTCTGCGAAATGCAGATTTCCAAGTTTGGAACGATACTCAAATCTTTCCGGGCGATAACTGGGCACAACTCATTGCTAATGAACTTCGAGAGTCTGATGCAATGGTTGTTTTACTAACACCTAACTCGGTTGATTCTCCCTATATAAATGCCGAAGTAGGTTATGCTCTAGGCGAACAGGGCTATAAAGGCCGGGTAATTCCTGTCCTTGCTGCTCCTTCTGAACAACTTTCTCAATTAGAACTGAAAATTCCCTGGATTCTGAAAAAATTTGGGATGATTTACATATCAAATCTTGAGCACGATGAGGAAGGTTTGAGAAATATTACCCAAGCTCTTAAAAAAGCTGCTGCTTAACAGGAGTAGAGTTGCCAAAAATGATCCCAAGTGAAGCTTTTCTTTCCCATTCAAGCCGAGATCAAGAATTTGTTTCTAAATTGGCAGAGGTTCTGCGTCATCATGGCATTCCAGTTTGGTACAGCAAAACGAACATCTTAGGCGCACAGCAATGGCATGATGAGATTGGAAATGCACTAAAAAGATGTGATTGGTTCCTTGTAGTGCTCTCTCCAAACTCAGTAGATTCAATGTGGGTTAAGCGGGAGTTAATATTTGCCCTTCAACAGAATCGTTTTGAAAATAAGATTATTCCAATTGTCTATCAACATTGTGATTATGATCAGCTTTCTTGGGTGTTATCGAGTTTTCAAATGATCAATTTTCAAGAAGCTTTTGAAGATGGTTGTCGTGATATTTTACGTCTATGGGGCGTAGGCTACCAGATACTTTAGTAATCCTCTGGTTACAGAGTTAGTCCAGATGGATCAAGCATTCTGCTATTTTATGCAGAGGTGAAAATTGATGCAGAAAATCGATACCACGTCACTCCTGGCACCTGAGCCAGTGAAGAATAACTAAGAGTTTGGCGAGGGAAGTCTGGATTCATGCAATGCTGTCGCCTCCCTATGTGTTGTTACTTCTTGTTGATCGATAGGGAAAGTGTTCTGTATACGATCCTGCCGAGGGTTATAAAGTCATATTTACTTGTTAAAGTTACGAAGAGGCTCAATTCTGGTTGCTAGAAGATGAGTATGAGCCAATAGAAGGGTGCGTTTCTGCATCTAAGTTTGAGTAAGCATAGTACGTAGTTTACCGCCGTAGGCATCGCATAATTCAACAGCCCAACACTAAACGCGATCGCAAACCCGTTAAATCCCTTGAGCTTCGCTGATTACTGAATGAATTTGCGTTGCTTTCAGCATATGGTAGGTAATGATCAACTGAGTAAGGGCGAGGGGATAACTCTGGAGTGTTTCTCCAGTTGTACCAGCAATTCTGCCCAGTTCTGGGTTACTTTCGCGATCGCAAATATTTCGTAAATGAGGCATATCAGAACAAATAATATGCTCTAGTTTATTCACCTGTTCTAAAGTGGCATGACCATCAACTTCTAACACATCTACGGGCTTACTCATATCCCTGTCTAGCCCCAGGCGGATTGCTGAAGAGGAATTACCATAGCCAGAGCTGATAATCTGGGTAAAATCTGGGTGGGGAATTGTCGGACGTAGTACCAGACGGACATTCAGGTGTCCATTGGTTTCATCTTCTTCTTCAGTGGGTGGATAGAAACTAATGACTATATCAGACCATTGTCGTTGCGGACGAATAAATTGTCCTGAGTCTGGTTCCCGCTTTTCTAGTTCCGCCAGCACTTGTTGGGCAGTGTAGCCGCGCTTTTGGGTGTCTCGCTTGACTTTCCACTTAGCGCGTAGTTCTTCAGGGGGGGCAAGGTAAACTTTAACATCATAAGAATCACGGGCAGCACGAGTCGAATAACCGAGTAATCCCTCAATAATCACGAATTTATTGGGCTTGATATACTGCGGTGGCTCGAATGTGCCGGTTTTATGGCTGTAAACTGGTTTGAGAATCGGTTGTCCTGTGCGTAGCAACGACAGGTGTTGCTGCATAATATCTAAGTGGTTGCAGTCCGGGTGGAGGGCAGTGATGCCAATTTCTGCACGTTCTTTGCGATCGTAACGGTGGTAATCATCTGTACAGATGATTGTGACATTTTCTGGGCCGAGTACCTGAGCGATTCCTCGCGTTAGTGTTGTTTTCCCAGCAGCGCTGTCGCCGACAATACCAAGAATTATTGGACGGCTCATCATACCTCCCAGAATAAAAGCAAGTTTATTTATACAATTTCCCTACAATAGTTTTAATTCTAAAAGGGTTTAGGCGAGTAACTCAAGCAAAGGCTTGGTATGCAATATGTCTACATATATAGAATGTCTGTGCGCTGGTTTATTGCATAATAATTACAATCTACATCACTTTCAGAGTCATTTGTACCCATAATGATGGATGTAGCCACTGAGTTTCAGAATAAGCATCCGAATTTTGTGGTATTTCTCTCTGGCGATAAAAATAGGTCGGGAGCATCCCAATTTGGGAACAATAATGCTTTTACAGCCGTTTAACCCTCGTAAGTTGGCTACAGTATTGTTTAGCAGGAACAATTGCTACAAAGCTTAGACTTTTCCCCCTTTTGGTAAAATTATAGTTGATTAGTTAGTGCAATTGCTACTGACCCCAGTAGCCTTTTCTCGGCTCTAATATTATGTAGTAAAAATGGATTCTAGAGTGAATAAATTGTTGACCAGACAGCAGCATTCAAGACTAGGTAAGGAAGTGCTACAAGATTGTAATCTTGCAGACTTGACACAGCAACAAATCCAGGAATTGAAGCAATCTCTTTGGGAACACGGGGTTATTGTTGTCAGAAAGCAAAAACTGACGGCATCACAGTTGAAGCACTTTGCCATAGATACGTTCGGTGATTCAACCCTCGGTTATCGCCCCAAGCCTCTAGATCCCAAAATCAATCCAGACTTACAAAGTCCTGGAGTCGCCATTTTAGGTAATCCCAAGGGTCTTTCTCAAGAGGTCGTAGGCAAAATTGCTTGGCAATGGCATCACGACAAAGACCACCTCCCGAAAACTGAGGGGCTGGATATGAATAGCCTCTATGTGGTGATACTTTATGGCGTGGAAATCCCTAGCGAAGGAATAGATGGACAGCCTCACACCACCAATTTTCTCGATATGGTAGAAGCTTACCAGAATCTTGATCACCAACATCAGCAGGAATTACAGCTATTGTCGATGTATCACTTGTCGCCTATGTCCCCACAACCAGGGGGGGAGATTCCCAGAAAATTACATCCCATTGTCTCTACTCACAAAGTAACTGGGCATTATTGTCTATATTTGGGATCAAACAGTTCAATTCTCAAGGGGCTAGAAGACAAGCCCGAAGAAGCTAAACAGTATTGGCAAGATTTATTTGCCACAATTATCGACTGTACCCCAGTTTATGCCCATATTTGGCAACCTGGAGATATTGTGTTTTGGGATAACTCCCAAGTCATGCATACAGGTGTACCCTACAATGCAAAAAAGTATAAGCGGATTGCCTTACGGGTTGGAGTCGTCAATAACACATAGTCCCAGAATTTCTCAACAGAAATTTGGTGAAAAATTAGAGGAAGTTTTAGACTACACATAGACTTGAAGTTCTTGATAGAAGACTGCCAAGAAATAATAGGTCAGCCCCTTCAGGGAAGTCAAAAGTCAAAAGTCTGGTTCAAAAAGAGGCAAGGGAGCAGGGAGCAGGGAGCAGGGAGCAGGGGGGATAAGAATTGGGATTCCCCCACCTGTTGCGCCAGCTTCCCGTAGGGTACGAGAACCACACTTTGGAGAATTAGGGGACTCAGACCCATGCTCCGCTTTGCTCTTGATGGAGTGATTTCCCCCTGCCTCTTCGTTGAAGTCCCAAACCTGACATAAACATGATCTTTCACTGAGCGGCATCGAGATTAAACTAGAGCGTACACTTTTGCTTCCCAAGGGAAGATACCTTCTCTGCCTACCCATTCAGATGGAACTATCCGCTCTTGAGTAATTTCCTTCCACTGCTTGCCAACTGGGGTTGCAGGCCAATTCGGAACTCTGTACTCAGAACCAATAGGAGTACCGTAGTCAGAGAAATTCGCCACAACAACTACTAATTGATCGGCTTTATTACCACGCTGCCAAACTAGAACTCGTTTACCATCATTAAAGTCAACATGCAGAAATTGAGTATCATTTACAGCTAAAGCATCGGAAGTCTTACGCAAGCGAACCAACCTGGCAACGTATTGGAAAATGCGTTGCCGCCAATCGTCTTTCACACGGCTGTAGTTAACAGGGTCAATCTGCTTATGATCATCTGTTGGAGGCAAATCCTGCTGATCGGCAAATTCGTCTCCGGCAAGGATCATGGGAATTCCTACAGCAGTAAGCAAGCAGACAAATGCCAACTTAATCCGCGGTTCAGTATGATCAATTCCATTACTAACTAGGTAGCTGAAGAAACGCTCGTTACCATAACCGCCAACATCATGGGAAGTTATATAGTTTACCGCCTGAGAACCATCTGTAAAGCCTAAGTTTCGGCAATCAATTAGTTTGCGGATACTCCACTCAAAGCTGGATTCATCCCAGGCATTCTTACCTAAAATCACCTGTCGGATGATTTGCTTGAACTTTTCATTCCAAAGTCCATCCAGACGATTTTGGTGGATGAGAGATAAGGGTACACTCAACTCTTCGCCAACTACGAAGAACCTATCGCCGATTCCACCTCTTTTGTCCCAAAGGGTGCGGGCAAAATCTTTGAATTCCTGCAAAAAGTCATAGTTGGCAATATTGTTGACGCTATCCAACCGCAGACCATCAACCCGATAGTATTCCAACCAGTGGGCAATATGGGCTTTTAAGTATTCACGGGCTGGGACAAGCCAGGACTTTTGCCCAGTAATCGGGTTATAGCCCTCTACCCAATAGTCGTACTTAAATAAATCCCCACCAAAGCCATCTCTTGACCCTTGTTCTGGATCACCACTGGCCCATTTGATGTAAAATTCCAAAAAATTAACGTTATGGTAAGGATTATTCCGCGAGAATGCCATCACCACATCCACAAAAAAGCGCAACCCTTGCTGATGACAAACTTTGATCAGATTAGCTAAATCAGTCGAAGCAGTAGGTGCTGACTCGCTATCTGGACTTCCTAAGTCAAAATCCGCTGCAAAATAATTTGCTGTACCATAGCCCCAATTGAGATTATCATCACTGTCTTCTGGTGGCAGAAGTTCTAGGGCGTTGATTCCCAGTTCCCCAAGATGAGCGCGGTTATTCAAGGCGCTGAGTATGGGAAAAGTAGGAGCGATCGCTTCTGGGATCAACAGTGCTAGTACGTCACGAAATGTGCCGTTTCCTTCTTCAATCAATCCATTTGAGTTAATCTTTGTCCAGCGAGTTGGTAATTCGTAAATCACCAGTTGATTATTGGTTGGCAGCGTCTCTAAAGCAGCATCGCCTTCCCAATTTACAGTTTGCCCTTGGGGATCACAGGGAATCAGCGTCTCATTTTGATAAAGCACGACGCTTGCTGGATCGAAGCTAGCAATACCTCCCGATTCTGATGGCGTTGGTGCACGTAAGCGTCGATCCACAGTTGTCGCTGTTGGATCTGTGCAGTAGAGAATTTGGTTAGCATTGGCAGAGTCGTAGGGGTCTGAGTTGCGGACTTTAAACCAGTAAAAGTAGACCTGTCCTTCAGTCAAACCAGATTCTTGAGCCGAAACTTCCCACAATTCTGGAAATTCTGTTGATTGACGAAGCGGAATTTCTCTGAATTGAGCTAATCTGTCTGGGTTTTCGGGAGCAGTGTTGCCAATGTAGAGAGCGGGAGCTAGTTCTGAAGCATCGGGACGCCACAAGACAAAATGAGTTTTTTTGCGGCTCAATAAATCGATAGGCATTACAAAAACCTCTGGGTGAGCAAAGTTCAGTTATGAAGTTCTTACACAACAGCCGAGTCTTATTCCAGACGATAGGTTGAATTTCTTTAAAGTGTCAATATTAGGCAGTGGATTGAGTATTTTGCTGGTAAATTTAGGAAGTTAACTTTATATATATCAAAGTCTCGATATTTACTGCTATTGGCTTTTATCCCTGAGTTAAAAGACATTCAATCCTCAAAAGTTTTTGGATTTTGAAGATTGCATTTTGGGGTTTTTTGGATATTTATGAGCAAAGGTAAAGAAAAAGACTATACATTCAGTACTAAGTACAGCTTTGTGTAAAAGCGTAGCATTATTAATGCAAACCGATACATTAACAATGCAAGCCGACGCATTAACAATGTAAGCCGACGCATTGGCATTGCCCGATATTGCCAAATTTAATTCGCTACGAATTAATGACAAGACTTACGCAAAATCATGAAAAAACGAACCGCAAAGGACGCAAAGGACACAAAGGAATAAAGTTTCAGAGAGTTATTGCATAAGTCCTAAATGAAATGTTGTACTAATTGTAGTGTTGAGTTGGCGATCGCTAACTCTCAAAAAAAGGAACGCACGTTATGACAACTCAAACACTAGGACTCGAACAAAACCTCTATGACTATTTACTGTCAGTCTCTCTGCGAGAACCAGGGATTTTGACCCAACTGAGACAGGAAACAGCTCAGTATCCAATCGGGAGGATGCAGATTGCTCCCGAACAGGGGCAGTTTCTGGCGTTACTGGTGCAGTTGTTGGCAGCTAAGAAAACTTTGGAAATTGGGGTATTTACTGGCTATAGTGCCCTGGTGGTGGCATTGGCGTTACCGAGCGACGGTAAGGTGGTAGCCTGTGATGTGAGTGAGGAATTTACAACGATCGCTCGGCGCTATTGGCAGCAAGCAGGAGTGGCGGATAAAATTCAACTGCACATTGCCCCAGCTTTAGAGACTTTGGATCGGCTACTCGCAACAAATGAAGCGGAAACCTTTGATTTTGCCTTCATCGATGCAGATAAGAGCAACTATGATGGCTATTATGAGCGATCGCTGCAATTAGTGCGATCGGGGGGACTGATTGCGATCGATAATGTCCTCTGGTCAGGCAGGGTTGCCGACCCCCAAGTGCAAGATAATAGAACTAAAAAGATTCGTGCCTTTAATCAAAAGCTGCATCAAGACCAGCGAGTTAGTCTTAGTTTAGTCGCGATCGCAGATGGCTTGACTCTGGCACTGAAGAAGTAAGGGACTTCCAAATAAAAAAATGTCCTATCGCTTTTAGGGCAGGGGGCAGGGAGGAGGGGGAGAGAAAATCGTTTTGACTCGGTGAAATTGGATAATTTATTTCTTGGAAGTCCCTAATGTCTTTAAATCCCCATTTCTCCATTTGTAGCGGCTGACTTTTCTCACTAAAATCCACTTTTACTACTCTGAAGTGTCACAATAATAATTTTCTTTATTTGAAGATTAATCATGGCGGAAAAGATTGTACCCGTACAGATTTTTTTTCTTTTTTTAGGTATTTATTCGGTAGTATATTATTACTAAGGCAAAGTGGATAAATACATCTACTAATTGTTTAACCTTTAATATCCGTGGAAGATATTCTGCAAGCAGTAGAAAGAATTTTGCAAGACAAGCCTCTTGCTTCCATTCAGTGGTTTGTGCTCTCTCAATCGTGGTTGGGCAAAACTTACGGTGAAATGGCAGAGGCATCAGGCTACGGCGACAATTACATCAAGGAAGTTGGCTCTCAGTTGTGGCAAGACCTTTCCGTTGCACTTGGAAAAAGAGTAACGAAAAAAAATCTGCATTTAGCTTTGAAGAAACACCTGCAAGACAAGATAGGTGATCAGGAGAATCAGAGCCAACAAAAGTTCGGCAAAGAATCTAGCATAGAAATATTTCCAGACTTTTTTTCAGCAAGCAAGATAGAATTTCCTAGCGGGCCTATACCACTGGGTTCTCCTGTTTACATCAATCGCCCTCCCCTGGAAGAACTTGTTTGTAATGAGATTTTACACCCTGGTTGCTTAATCCGGATCAAAGCACCTAGAAAGATGGGAAAAAGTTCACTGCTCAACCGGATGATTGCTTATGCTAGAGAGCAAGGTTATCAAATTGTCTATTTGGACTTTCAAGAAGCTGACGAAGACGTTTTTGCTTCCCTTGATAAATTTTTGCGTTGGTTTTGTGTCAATGTCAGCAGGCAGTTAAATCTCCTTCCCTGTATAGATGATTTTTGGGATACGGAAATGGGCAGCAAGGTAAGCTGCAAAATCTATTTTGAAGCCTATCTGCTGCAATACATTGATCATAGTCCTGTAGTTTTGGCTTTGAATGAAGTCCATCGAGTTTTTGAACATCCCAATATTGCCCAAGACTTTCTGCCAATGCTGCGATGTTGGCATGAACAAGCAAAGCAGGATCAAATCTGGCAAAAACTGCGGATGGTGGTAGTTCACACAACAGAAATTTATATTCCGCTCAACCTCAACCAATCGCCTTTCAATGTAGGGATAACAATTACGCTGCCACCGTTTACTCTTAATCAGGTACAGTATTTAGCATTACGTTATGGACTACATTGTGCGGCAGACTCCGAAGGGGCAAAACGCCTTGTACCCCTACAAACAATGTTAGGAGGACATCCCTATTTGGTGAGCCTTGCGCTTTATCATCTATGTCAGAAGCAAATAACATTAGAGGTGTTACTAGAAACCGCATCTACACCAGTGGGAATTTACAGTCAGCATTTACGAGAACTGTTAACCCTACTCCAAAAAGAACCAGAATTAATGTCAGCCATGCAACAGGTAATTGCAACATATGAAAAAGTGGAGTTAGACGCGATCGCTGCTTACAAACTAGAAAGCATGGGTTTGGTTAAACTAAACGGCAATCAAGCTCACGCTATGTGTGAGTTATATCGCCTTTATTTTAGCCAACAGCTTGGAAAGCACTTAGGGTACTAATAGTTATAGTACTTTGTTGAGCAAGTTTTGAAGGTTTGTAATAAGCATGAAGAGTGCTTAGAAAATCATGACTAAAGTCCTTACTATGAACTTGCTTAGCCATCAATTTAAACTTGACAGACTACTAGTGAATTGTTAGAAGAAAAATCCTAAAAATACTCGGTGTTTTCGGAATTTTATCAGCTATCCCAATCCAAATTTCTTGATTTAGATATAGAAATAATTTAAAATCAATCAAATGAAGAATTATCGATACCAAGTTGGCGGTACACTCACCACTGACGCTCCTAGTTATGTTAAGCGCAAAGCGGATGTGGAACTTTACGAAGCCTTGAAGCAGGGTGAATTTTGCTACATCCTGAGTTCTAGGCAAATGGGCAAATCCTCACTCATGGTAAAAACAAAGCACCACTTGCAACAAGAGGGCTTTAAATGTGCCACCGTTGATATGACTAATATTGGTTGTGAAAATATAACTCCAGAGCAGTGGTATAAGGGAGTTGTAGGCGACCTATGGTTGGGTTTTAAACTGTTAGGAAAAGTCAATTTAAAAACCTGGTGGCAAGAACAAAATGATATTTCTCTGGTTCAGAAACTTAGTCGGTTTATTTCCGAAATTCTGTTAGCTGAATTTCCTAACGAAAAACTATTTATTTTTATTGATGAAATTGATAGTATTCTCAACCTCGATTTCTCTGTTGATGATTTTTTTAGCTTGATTCGGTTCTGTTATAACCAACGAGCAATTGATCCAGAGTATCATCGGATTACATTTGCAATTTTAGGTGTGGCGACACCTTCAGAATTAATTCTATATCGAAATCATACTACACCGTTTAATTTTGGTAAAGCCATACAAGTAAATGGTTTCACATTTGAAGAAGCTCAACCACTATCTTTGGGACTGGATATTAAAGACAATCATCCTCAGAAAGTTTTGCAAGAAGTATTAGCTTGGACAGAAGGGCAACCATTTATTACTCAAAAGCTGTGTCGGCTACTTGTCAGCTTATCTCAAGATGATATGGGTCGAAAGCTCAAAATTCCCCCTGGCACAGAAGAATTTTGGATAGAAAATGTGGTGCGATCGCACATCATTGAGAAATGGGAATCACAAGATGAACCGGAGCATCTCAGGACAATTCGCGATCGCATCCTCAGAAACGAGCAAATTGCCGCCAGATTGCTAGGAATTTATCAACAAATTCTCCAGGGAGTGGAAGTACCAGTTGACGATAGTCGAGAACAGGTAGAACTGTTGCTGTCTGGTTTGGTGATCAAAAAGCAAGGTTTTCTCCAAATCAAAAACCGAATTTATCAAGAAGTTTTCAATTTAGAATGGGTTGGAAAAAAATTAGCTTACTTGCGCCCCTACTACGAAACCTTCAATGCATGGGTAGCCTCAAACCAAAAGGATGAATCTCGCTTATTACGTGGACAAGCCTTGATTGATGCCCAAACTTGGGCAAATGGTAAAAGCTTGAATAACTTAGATTATCGATTTTTAGCTGCTAGTGAAGAATTAGATCGGCGAGAAGTGCAGCAAGCATTAGAGGCCGAACGTGCCAAAGAAGTTGAAGCACGACTTGCAGAACAACAAAAAAGACTGGCTCAACAACAGAAATCTACCAGAATAGTAATACTTTTGCTCTTGGGCATGACAATTAAGTTAGTGATTTCTATAGTGTGGGGAATATCGCTTTTACGAAAGATTGATGCTTTAGAATCACAGGGAAAATGTACCCAGATAGAGCATAAAGGCAAAGTAAGAACTGCAAATTCTCGGTTAGGTGGATGCTGAGGCGATTTTCTAGCCACAGCCCGTCGTAGACATCGCTAATCTTATAGTGACTGTTTAATCTTCAATTTTATCACTGTCCAAAGTCGAGAGCCGTTAGGGAAAGCCCAGAATAATGGTCATTAAAAAATTTAGCTAGGGACTCTGCTTGAGATTGACTAACTTTCCGTTGACCATTAACTACTTCCCTAATAATCTCAACAGAGTCAAAAACCTCGACTAAAGAACTTGGCTCCACATTAAACTCATGCATGAGGGATTCCAAAGTAGCCACAGGTTTTGATTCACCCATCAAATAATGACATTCTTCGTAATTCTCAATCAGAAGAACCAACAACTCAAAAAGCGCAGTTTCAGCTTCTGTCAACTCGCCAGACATCATCCCCTCTACTGCTGTTAAGGCTCTGTTATACTCCTGTTCTGTTTTAATTGGCTTAGGCTGATACTGAATTAGTAAGTCAGTGTAAGTTTGTTGACTAGAAGTAGGGGTCATCTTTCCACCTTTCCTTATCGTATTCAGGATGGGTAAAAACGTATTTAATAAAAATTGTCTGGCTGGAATATCTAATGTCTACTATCAAACGATAGTTATTACCTTTGATGTTAAACACTGTAAAGTTACCAACCGTTTCAGCCTTCGGATATCTTTTCTGAACATCTACTAAATTAGACCAGTTCGCAATAGATGCAAACTTGTACCAGTCATTAAGAGCATCTTCAGAATCAGCGTGTTGAACCCAGAATTCCCGCAATTTCACTTTGCTGATTACGTGCATCCCTAAAGTGAGAAATTTGTGCTAATCATAGCATTGATTGAGCCGAATGCTAGGGGAATAGAACGATCGCCGATTTTATAGCAACTGTCTTGATCAAGCGTAGGCGTAGCCCGTCGTAGACATCGCTCATATTATGATGGTTGATTTAGTGCGATCGCCAACAGAAACACAGGTCTGACCAAAGCTGCCGATGATGTGAGTTAAAATCCTGATATCTTCAATAACTACTCACGCAGACAGCCCCGGAAAAAGCGATCGCTATGCTTCAGTACCCCAATCTCGAACAAGCGCTGAAATATCACTTCGGTTACGACAGATTCCGCCCCGGACAACGGCAAATTATCGAAGATGCGCTGCAAAATCGAGATTTATTGGTTGTGATGCCTACGGGTGGGGGAAAATCTTTATGTTTTCAGTTACCTGCATTGATTAAAAAAGGTTTAACGGTGGTGGTGTCGCCATTAATCGCTTTGATGCAAGACCAAGTGGAAGGATTGCGAAATAATAACATTGCTGCCACATTTCTGAATAGTAGTCTGAATCCCTATAAAGTGCGATCGCGGGAAGAAGCCATCCTCAGCGGTAAAGTTAGATTGCTTTACGTCGCCCCAGAACGTCTGTTGAGTGAAAGATTTCTCCCGTTTCTCGATTTAGTCAAGGAAAAAATTGGGATTGCGGCTTTTGCCATTGACGAAGCCCACTGCGTCTCTGAGTGGGGACACGACTTCCGCCCAGAATATCGGCAGATGAAATCTCTGCGGAAACGCTATCCTGATGTCCCTACCCTCGCCCTCACCGCCACCGCAACCGATCGCGTCCGTGCTGATATTATCCAACAACTAGGGCTAAAGCAACCCAGTATCCACATTGCTAGCTTTAATCGCCAAAATCTTTACTACGAAGTTCGTTCTAAAACCAAGTCTGCTTACGCTGAATTGTTAGAACTCGTTCGGGAAAATGAAGGTTCAGCAATTATTTATTGCTTGACGCGCAAAAAAGTTGATGAACTCACCTTTAAATTGCAAAATGATCAGATTTCCGCCTTGTCTTATCATGCCGGATTAACTGATGAAGAACGCAGCAGCAATCAAACTCGATTTATTCGAGATGATGTGCGCGTTATGGTGGCAACAATTGCCTTTGGTATGGGAATTAATAAGCCAGATGTGCGGTTAGTAATTCACTTTGATTTACCACGAAATTTGGAAAGTTATTATCAAGAATCAGGTAGGGCGGGAAGGGATAGTGAACCTTCACGTTGTACACTTTTTTTCAGTTTCAGTGATATTAAAACCATTGAATGGAGTATTAACCAAAAAACTGACCCCCAAGAACAGTTGATTGCTAAACAACAACTGCGTCAAGTAATTGACTATGCGGAAGGTACTGTTTGCCGGCGGACAATTCAGCTAGGTTATTTTGGAGAACGTTTTAGTGGGAATTGCGGTAACTGCGATAATTGCCGTTATCCCAAACCAATGCAAGACTGGACAATTGAAGCCATGAAGTTTTTATCTTGTGTGGCGCGTTGTAAAGAAAGATTTGGGATGTTGCACATTATTGATGTGTTGCGGGGGGCAAAAAACCAGAAAATCACCCAAAATGAACACGATAAACTTTCTACCTATGGTATTGGCAAAGATAAGAGTGTAGATGAATGGCGGATGCTGGGGCGATCGCTTTTACATCAAGGGTTGCTAGAACAGACTAGCGATGGTTACTCAGTTTTGAAACTTAACGCCCTCAGTTGGGAAGTGATGCGGCGACAGCACACAGTTTCCCTTGCTGTTCCCATAGCACAGAAGATTACTTGGGAAGAAGGGAGTGAAAAAGCTGCTGAAGCAGAGATATTAATGCAGAGATTGCGATCGCTCCGTAAACAACTTGCTGATGAACAGTCTGTTCCACCTTACGTTGTCTTTCAGGATTCTACCCTGAAATTGATGGCACAGGTACAACCTACAACAATAACCGAATTTGGTAAACTTTCTGGCGTAGGCAGTCACAAACTTTCTCAATATGGCGATAAATTCCTCGCAGAAATTCGCGCCTACCGTCAAGAAAAAGGTTTGGTAGATCCACCACAGGTTAATTTTATACCCTCTCTTAGCTTACCTTCAGACACAGAAATATTCACATTCCAATTGCATAAACAAGGTTTAAGTGTTACGGAAATTGCCCAAAAACGTAATATTCGTCCCACTACAATCATTCGTCATTTGACAGATTTAATGGAAAAAAATCAGCCTGTAGATTTAAATCAGTTAGTATCTCTCGAACATCAACAAAAAATTTGGCAAGTTTTAGAAGTGCTTGGTGATATTTCTTTAACGCCAATTCGAGAACAACTAGGTGAAAGTTACAGTTTTGATGAAATTCGCTTAGTACGGGGTAAGTGGCGGCGTGAAAATCGCAAGTGATAATTAAATTTTAAAGGAGATTTTCAAAGTATTGGGCGAATAGAATTCGCGGCTACACAAAGCTTAGTCCACCTCCGTGGACTAACATAAAATCAAGGGTTTCAAACCCACGGAAGTCAATAGGGTTCGGATAAGATCCCCCCGCCTGTGGCGACCCCCTCAAAAAGGGGGTAATAAGAAAAAAAAGCCCCCCTTTTTAAGGGGGGTTGGGGGGATCTTCGAGGAATAAACACGTTAACCGAACTGTATTGCCACGGAGGTGGGTTTTGTCTGTATAGCTGCGATTTATAATCGCCAGGGCTAGTATGAATTGAGACTTGACGTGCGATTCGTTGCTTAGTAAATCGCGGTATTCAGCCCGTAAATAACTAATCCAGCCCGACAGCAGATTACTGTTACTAAAGGCTGAACTCTCGGTCAGATGCAAGTGCAAGCCTTGCCATTCAGACTCAGAATTGACTCCTTATC
>NZ_JBALCZ010000086.1:0-29379 GCF_036917615.1 Nostoc sp. | reverse complement strand
ACTCCTAACTCCTAACTCCTAACTCCTAACTCCTAACTCCTAACTCCTAACTCCTAACTCCTAACTCCTAACTCCTAACTCCTAACTCCTAACTCCTAACTCCTAACTCCTAACTCCTAACTCAGCATGACAATCTTCTACCGAAGTGCGTTGTCGCATGGCATTAACTAAAGCCTCGTAGCTAGACCAATTTTCTTGCAGTAGGGTTTTTGCCTGAAGGGCATGAAACCGCAGTTTCTGCTGATAAGCTGATTCAGAAAAGCCCAAAATTGTCAAGACTCCCATCAGCTTGTTTTTATCATCAGATCCACCCTCAGCATTATTAAAAACTAGGGTTTCAGCAGCAATACCCGCCATCCAAATAGTGCAGTAGCGGTCTAGCATTTGGGCACTGATTTTACCCACTTCTAGTTGAGATGCTAATTCGCCATCATCAAAGCTAACGCCGCCTTGCCCACCTTGACCCTGCTTCCAAGCTTCCCAAGCGCTGAGTGTGTAGCCGGTAACGGGAATACCCAACAGGTAAGCGACCAAGAAATGTCCTGCTTCGTGGTGGACGATGCGATCGCGGTGTTCACTTGAAAAACCAGCAATCCAATCTAAAAAGATAGTACCACCCTTGCCTTGCAAGCTAAAACTGTCAAAAGTCGCTATTCCCAAAATAGCGAAGGTAGCAAGCGCCGGTACTGCGGGCGACAAGTGAATGAATGGCCCCAGTAGGCTGGACATGGTGATCAGAAAAACAGATATTGCAACTAAATTTAGCGTGGTCTGGCTCATTGAGAGTTTTCTGAGTGCAGCTTAATCTTTTTTCATTATGAGGCAATGTCTACGACGGGCGTAGTTGCAGCACAGCTATTGTATCAAGCTGGTTGTAACGATCGCCTAATTTTTTCATCTTACACCTAATTAAATTACTGGCTTAATAACGGATGTTTTCTCTATCACTAGAATGATGGCTGCTTTTCAAGTCGCAGACATAATGTGACGTTAGTAGGTATAAAACATCAAATAGGAAATGAATGTGGCTGAACAATTCAAAAAGGGTGATCGGGTTGAATGGAAAACTTCACAAGGCAAGACAACTGGCAAAGTAGTGAAGAAACTTACTTCACCTACAGATATTAAAGAACACCATATCGCTGCTAGTGAAGATAACCCTCAGTACTTAGTCGAAAGTGATAAGACAGGAAAACAAGCTGCTCACAAGCCTGATGCTCTTAAGAAAGTAGAGGAGTAATGCTTAGTCATGAGTAAAGATGTTAAATCGGTGATTGATGAGTTTCATCAAGTTGTGAATATGACACCCAAGGAACTAGAGTCTTGGCTAGATACGGATGAGTCACAAACTGTGGGACAAAAGGATGGCGATGATGAGTCAATTGGTCATAAATCTGGGCGGCGTATCATCCAGTTGTTGCAGAAAAAAGATGACTATACCGACGATGAGCTTTCGCACATGAAGAAAGTTATTAGTTACGTCCACCGTCACATGGCGCAACAGCCATCGGGTGATTTGGAACACACACGCTGGTGCTACTCTTTGAAGAATTGGGGACACGATCCACTTAAGTAAATCAATTTTAGATTTTGGATTTTAGATTTTAAATTGACCCCATGCATGAATGCTCTTTCTTCAGTCTCTTTCCCTACGGGACGCTGCGCGAACGAGCAAGAATTTTTGATTTTTAGATTTTAGATTTGTTCCACGTAGCTTGCTTCTCGCAAAACGAGTATAAATTAGGGGCAACTCTTGGAGATCTGCGCGAACAGACCTTTTGAAATTTTGCGGAAAGTTGAGCCAGTGCGTTGGACGGGTTTCCCGGCTTAAAGCAACTGGCGTTGCTCTTGCGGCTCTGCCAACTTGAGCAAACTTTTCAAGACTGATTTTAAATTCTTCAATCCAAAATCCAAAATTTAAAATCTAAAATTCGGTAAAGTACCTCATAGGCGGCTGCAAATAGCAGCTTGCTGATTTTTACCTCAATCGGGAATTTCGACTTCAGGATTGTGCAATTGATAGCAGATAGCCTTGTCAAATAAAACCCGCTTGAATGATTCATCTAGGCTGATAGTCGTTTCACCACTACCGAGAAACAAGTAGCCATCTGGTCTTAATTGCTGCTTTATCTTTTTTAGCAAGGCTTTCTTGGTAACAATATCAAAGTAGATTAAAACATTCCGTAAAAAGATCACGTCAAATTGCGGCAGAGATGACCAAGATTGCAAAAGATTCAACTGACGAAAATCAACCATCTGGCGAATTTGCTCGTTTATTTGCCAGTTGGTATCTAGCTTTTGAAAGTAGCGATCGCGAATATTTTTAGATAGTCCACGAGTAATTTCAAGTTGGTTATAATGCCCTTCGCGGGCACGCGCTAAAACCTTAGTAGAAAAATCACTAGCAATTAGCCTGTGCGACCAATTGGTAAGCATGGGAAAATGTTCATGAATTAGTATGGCGATGCTATAAGGTTCTTGTCCATTCGAGCAGGCAGCACACCAAATGTTGAGCGATCGCTCAATTGCTCGTTGTTTAATTAACTCTGGTAGCACGTATTTTTTCAGCGCTTCAAAAGGGTGTCGATCACGGAAGAATGAGGTTTCGTTAGTGACTAGCGCCTCGATTGTCTGGACGTGAAGACTATTAAACGGCTGAGTTTGCAAGTAAGTAACCAAATCAGCGATCGAAGCGAATCCTGCAGATTCGACAATTGGCTGCAAATGTAACTCTGCTAAATAGGTTTTATCACCAAACAACACAACTGCTGAATGATGATTAACTAATTCACGAAGATACTCAAAATCAGTGGTGCTTACACCCATAATCTGTTTTATTACAGGACTGAAAAAGGAAGTTGATTGAAACGAATTCTGTGCATAATTTCATCTGCCATTTGGTTAAGCGGAACAATTTGATTGGCAAGTCCGGCATTAACCACAAAACTAGGCATTCCCCACACGACGCTAGTAGCTTTGTCTTGTGCAAGTACCTGTCCACCCGCCTCGCGTATGCACTTACAGCCATGCAACCCATCTTGCCCCATACCCGTGAGGATGACTGCGATCGCCCCAGCCCCATAAACCTGTGCAACCGATCGCAACAGCACATCGACTGAAGGACGACAGGAATTTTCTTTTGATGCTTGATGGGTAAGAAGTCGAACCACAGTTTTGTCGCGTTGCACAATTAAATGAAAATCTCCTGGTGCAATCCAGGCATGTCCAGGTTCTAGTATCTGTCCAGAAACCGCTTCGTCTACTGGAATTTGACACTTGGAAGATAATTGTTCAGCTAGTAGTTTCGTAAACATTGGCGGCATATGTTGCACAATTAAAATCGGCACTGATAAATCTGCTGGAAACTCCCTAAGCACTACAGCCAGAGCATTCGGGCCTCCGGTAGAAACTCCAATTGCCACAACTTCCACCTGCTGTATGTTGCTACGAACGGGAAAAATAACTGGCTGGGTAATTGCGCTGGGTGGGAAAAATACACCAAATACCTTAATTTTAGGAATTAAATCTTCCCGAATATGTTGGGTTGTTGCCTCTACACTTCCTAAGTTACTAGGTTTTGTGGCATAGTCTGAAGCACCTAAAGAAAGAGCTTCCAGCGTTGCGATCGCTCCACTGCGTGTGGAGGTACTATACATAATCACTGGTAAGCGTGGATACATTTGTCGGATAGCGGACAGGGTTTGCAAACCATCCATCTCCGGCATCTCGATATCCAGGATGATTACATCGGGATTAACTTGGGAAATCTTGGCAAGGGCAATGCGACCGTTAGCCGCGACTCCTACCACCTCTAGTTCTGGATCGCTAGACAAAATTTTACTGACTCGACTCCGTACTACTACGGCGTCATCAACAACGAGTACCCGGATTTTGGGCATTGGGGACTTCCAAATAAAAAATATCCAATCGCAGGGGGGCAGGGGAGTGGAGTTTTTATGCTTGTTCACGAGTATCAAAGACTTATTAACGGAGTTCTGAGGTGGATGAACGAGTATCAAAGACTCATTAACGGAGTTCTGAGGTGGATGAACGAGTATCAAAGACTCATTAACGGAGTTCTGAGATGGATGAACGAGTATCAAAGACTCGTTAATGGAGTTCTAAGGTGGATGAACGAGTATCAAAGACTCGTTAATGGAGTTCTGAACTGGATTCACGAGTATCAAAGACTCATTGTTGCATTCTCAAATATATCTCCTCTGCCCCACCTGCTCTCCTGCCTCTTTTTCGGGCTTGGGGACAAAAAACTAATATTTGAACTGGTTGACAACTTTCTGCAAATCTACTGCCATACGGGATAGTTCTGTGGCTGCTTGTAACGTATTACTACTTCCAGTAGTCGTACTTTGAGTATTGAGTGCTACAATTCCAATACTTTTGGCAATATCTGATGTTCCTTTGGCTGCCTCAGCCATATTTCGACCAATTTCATTCGTAGTTGCAGTTTGTTCCTCAATAGCGCTGGCAATCGTGCTTTGGAAGTCGTTGATCTGATTAATAATACTAGTAATCTGAGTGATGGCTTGAACGGCACCCTTTGTATCTGTCTGAATTGCTTCAATTCGCAAGCTTATATCTTCAGTAGCACTTGCCGTTTGTTTGGCTAATTCTTTCACCTCGTTTGCGACTACGGCAAATCCTCTACCTGCATCTCCGGCTCTAGCCGCCTCAATTGTCGCATTGAGTGCTAGCAAGTTTGTTTGCCCTGCGATCGAGGTGATGACTTTAATAACTTTGCCAATTTCGATGCTGCTTTGACCGAGTTTGTTAATTGTCTGGTTCGTGTGGTCAGCTGTTTTAACTGCCTCAGTCGTCACCTTTACTCCTTGGGTAACGGTCTTAGCAATTTCTCGAATGCTAGCATTCATCTCTTCCACCGCAGTCACAACCGTATTGGTATTCTGACTTACCTGTTCAGCAGAGGCAGACGCGGAAATGGCCTGTTCGGCTGTTTGTTCGGCGTTCTCAGTCATTTCTTTGCTGACTGCTGTCAGTTCTTCTGAGGAAGACGCAACTGCTGTTGCCACCTCTGTCATCTGTCTGATTGAAGACCTGAGGCTGCTAATCATCTGATTTGCATTATCCGTGAGCTGCTTAAACTCTCCTGCATTGCTTGCCTCGATTTGCTTGGACAAATTTCCTTGAGCGACGGCAAGGCTGACCTCATTAATACCTTTTATCTGCTCTCTTAAATTCGTAGACATCTGATTTAAGTTGTCGAGCGATTCTTTCCAACTCCCACCTGCTTCTTTAACAACGGCTTGAGAACCGAGCTGCCCTTGGATACCAATCTCGGATGCCAAGCGATTAACTTGGTTAACAAAGTTTTGATTTAAACTCACCAATTCATTAAAAACTGAGGCAATTTCACCCAGTTCATTATTCTCATCAGGTAAACGGACGGTAAAATCACCGTTTTTTGCAGCCTTCAGTGCTATTAGTAACGCTTGCAATTGCACTTTTGTCACACTGTCATCGGTCGGTTGCAAATCTGCACTATCCACCGAGGGAGATTTAGAGTTGGCTGTTTTCCCAGCCCGATTTGTAGTCATTGCAAAGCGCTCCTCAATTATTCGATAATCTAATTTGTTAAATTAACATCTAGAATTTTCTCGGTGTCTAGAACTAACAGAAATCCGTCTGGGAGCGGGTAAGCTCCTGCTAGCATCTGACACATTCTACCTTTTAACGTTGCGGGTGCGGGTTGAAAGCTGTTTTGTGCGAACTTTAAAACATCTCCCATCTGATCGACGAGCAGACTGACTACTTCATGATCAGAACATACAACGATATTAAATCCCTGCGGCTCATCTACAAGGTTTGTAGTTGATCGTGTCTGCAGCTCACTCATCTCTAATCGACGCTGCAAATCGATGACAGTAATAATTTGCCCACGTAAATTAATCAACCCACAGATATCTGGTGGTGCTAAAGGTACACGAGTCATTGCCTGTGGACGAATCACTTCTTGAACGTGCTGCACGTCAATACCAAAGTAAACTCCTTTGAGAAAAAATGTGCAAATTTGTTGTTCAGTCATGAGTAGCCAGTTGCAGCAAATGAGGGTTAGCAATCCGAATTACAGTCTCAATGTCCAGAACTTCTGTGATTTGTCCTTGAATTACAGCACAGAAAAGTACACCAGGTCTACTAGAAATACCTTTAATGGTCAGTGGTTCTTCTACAATGTCGAGAATGCGATCCACCACTAGCCCAACACTGAGTTCTGAGTATGGAGAGACAATAATTATCTGGAGCGTTTCTGCAACTGTCCCCAAAGCTTGATCATTAAGCTGATTGCAAAATATCTTGTGAAGATCAATCAGCGGTATAATTTGACCGTAAGACTGCAAGACATCCTGATTACCCACTTTTTCGACAGCAGAAGCAAGAATCTCTTCGAGCCGAAATGCGTGCGCCTTGGGGGCCCTCAAACAGCAAAATTGTTTGGCGATCGGCTGTTTGCTCTTGACTATTTGCACCATTCTCGTTCAACAACTGCTTTTGTTTGGCAGTAATACCAGTTCGGTTTGCCAGACCGACAACATCAATAATTAATGCCACTGTGCCATCCCCTAAAATAGTGGCTTCTGCAAATAGCGATAGGGCTTTTAACTGTTTTCCTAGAGGTTTAACCACAATGTCTTGGATATCTTCAATTGTGTCCACGACCAGTCCAAAGCGATAGTTATCAATTTCCACAATTACCAGACTGAGTGTTTCTAAGTTGCGAAGACTATCCTGGTGTAACACTTGATTGAGGTAAACCAATGGCACAAGATTACCCCGCAAGCGATACACAGGTACATCGTATAACATCTCAATCCTATTAAGTGCTTGTGCTTCTAAGCGTACTAGCTCTTGTAGACTCGCTTGAGAAATAGCATAGCGATCGCCTCCACTAGTGACAATCAATGCTGGAATAATTGCCAATGTCAACGGAATCTTGATTTTGAAGGTCGTTCCTTGTCCCTGTTGGCTGTGAATTTCAACCGTTCCGTTAATCTTCTCAATATTGCTCTTGACAATATCCATCCCAAGCCCTCGTCCGGAAAGGTTAGTCACCTGTTCAGCAGTCGAGAAGCCGGATAAAAAAATTAAGTTCATCGCTTCTGACTCGCTCATGGTTGCAGCCTGTACAGCGCTCACTAAACCAAGTTGCTGCGATCGCCCTTTGAGTCGTTCTAGATTAAGACCACGACCATCATCGCCAATCTCAATATTCACTTTGCCACTTTCGTGAAAGGCTCTGAAAAATAGCCGTCCTAAGATTGGCTTACCACAAGCAACCCGCTCGGCTGGTAATTCAATCCCATGATCGATGCAGTTGCGTACTAAGTGCGTCAACGGGTCTTTAATTGTTTCAATAATACTTTTGTCTAGTTCAGTATCTGCTCCCTCCATCTCCACCTCAACTTGTTTACCGGAAGCGATCGCTAAATCGCGTGTGACGCGAGGGAACTTTTGCCAGATGGAACTAATTGGTTGCAGCCGAGTTTTCATCACCCCTGACTGCAACTCGGCTGTAAGTAGGTTAAGGCGCTGGCAGGTAGCAGCAAAACTATTATCCTTAAACTTCGTACTAAATCGAATTACCTGGTTACGGGCTAAAACGAGTTCACCCACTAGGTTCATCATCTGATCTAGCAGATTAACATTGACTCGGATATAAGCAGATTCTGATGTTGTCATTGATATTTCTGTGAGTTCGTCATTGAGAAATTCAACAGACTCACAACCTGCTGGATCTCTTTGAGCTTCTGCCTCTATTTGTGGCGTTTGTGTATTCACAGCAGGCTCATGCGATTGAGAGACTTTTGAAGTCTGTTCAGTTTCTGACAATTGGGTTAAAGCTCTGATCAGTGCTGAATAATCGCGATCGCCCTCATGCTTTGTAGTTTCAATTTGGGACAGGATTTGCCGAATCGTATCAACTGTTTGTAGTAAAGTACTAATAATGTCAGGGGTGATTGCATGAGGGCGATCGCGCAGACACGAGAGCAAATTCTCCCCAGCATGAGCAAGTGATTCCAAATTAGGAAACGGTAAAAAGCCGCAATTTCCTTTAAGCGTGTGGAGTGAGCGATAAATGCGAACTAATGCTTCACCTTCTGATGATGCTTTCTCTAGCTCAATAATATCTCCTTCAATTTGATTCAGGTTCTCATAGCTTTAAACCAGAAATGCTTCTATATCATCGTCAATTTCATTTAACTCCATTGGTTAATAGATTATAAATTTATATATCTTATGCTACTACTAATCTCATTTGAAATCTCAGCAATATCTCTCTAAAGAAAGATGTTTATCTTTTTTAATGTTGAAAAGATTATGTTTGCCCTAATAATATAGTAAGAGACATACAATGTTCTCGTTGCCATTCAACTCAAACTTTCAAAAATGGTTGTCGTCAAGACAGACAATGTTAGAACTGCAAACAATGCGACGTGCGTTCCGCCCCGCTTCTCTACGAGACGCTGCGCGGTAAGCGTTGGCGCAGCCTCTCGCAGAGAAGCTATGCCGTAGGCTTTACGCTGACGTCAATTTCTCGAATCTTACCAACCTTGGTGCTATTCAAACGATGTCAAGCAACTATGACTCAAAATCTATCTTAATGGCATGAGCCTGCGAGAAATCGAGCGGGTGACCAATATCCACTACACAACAATTTTGCATTGGCTTTTAAAAGCAAAGCTTGAATTAAATCGGATTAAAAATACTTAACCAATTTTAAAAAGTTTCCAATATTAAAATTAAAAATTTTAGTTCCACAACATAGCATTATAGTTTCAGCAAGCTTAATCATTTTTCCGAAACTATTTAGTTTAATTGTAAAATTATATTTATTTATTATTATATAGCTTAATTTTAATTAATAATATAGGTTACTTGACCTAAATCAAGAATTATTAAGCTAAAACACAAAAGGACAAACCTGATGGCAATGGTTTTGATTATCGATGATGCAGCCTTTTCTCGCAGAATGATCCGCAAGTTTCTGCAAGTCGATGGTTATGAAATTATAGAAGCAGCTAATGGGCGTGAGGGATTAGAAATGGTTTACAACCATAAGCCAAATTGTGTGTTAGCGGATCTTCTAATGCCAGATATGAATGGGTTTGAATTTCTGAAAGCTATGCAAGATCAAGAATTAAAAATTCCGACAATTATCATTTCAGCCGATATCCAAGAAGGGGCACGCAATGAAAGTTATAACCTGGGGGCAGTCAACTTTATTAATAAACCGCCAAAAGAAAATGAATTGCGAAAGGCAGTCCGAGAAGTTCTTAATACCAAGGAATGAGTTTTCATGAATGTGACAGCAGAAGAACTGGATGCCCTGCAAGAGTTAATTAATATTGGAGTTGGTCGAGCAGCAAGTTTACTTAATGAGATGGTAGACTCTCACATTCGTCTCAAAATTCCGGTTGTTAAAGTGTTAACTGCTGCCGATGCTTATGAAGAATTAACAACACGATTTCATCAGGAGACTTTGGCATTTGTAAAACTACCTTTTACAGGCTCTTTCTATGGCACTGCTAGCTTGATTTTTCCAACTGACAGCGCATCAAAATTGGTTGCAGTGCTTACAGGTGAAGATCCAGGCTCAGTTGAGCTAGATGCGGTGAAAATTGGCACCCTGAGCGAAATTGGTAACATTGTAATAAATGGGGTAATGGGTTCACTCAGTAATGTCCTAAAGCGCCATATAAACTATACATTGCCTGTTTATTCAGAAGATACAGTCGAAAATTTATTGTTATCTGCATCTGAGAGCGATTCAAAAATTTTACTAGCACAAGCCCGATTCACAATTGAACGCTTGGAAATTATCGGAGATATTATTTTAATCTTTCTAGTGGGTACTTTTGATGTACTCATCAATGCAATTAACGAAGAAATGGGAATAATAAAATAATCCAATTAGTAACAAAAAGCGTTGATAAAAGTCTTAAAAAACTTTGAGAATCCAATGAATATAATTGAACAAGCTCAGGAAAAATTTAGCCTTTTAGATAAAATTCCTTTAGGAGCTTTTGTTCTACAATCAGATTATATTGTTATCTTCTGGAATTGCTGCTTAGAAGAATGGACGAAAATTCCCAGAAGTAAGATTTTAGGAATTTCTATTCAGGAATATTTTCCTCATCTGAATCAATCTCGTTACGCTAGCCGTTTATACCAAATTTTTCAAGGCGGGCCTCCGACAATCTTTTCTTCTCAACTGCATAAATATATTATTCCTGTACCTATATCCCAAGATAAATACCGCATTCAACATACAACTGTTACTGCTGTGCCTGCATTTGATGGAGATAGATTTTATGCTCTGTTTTCAATTGAAGATTTCACCGATTTAACGTTCCGAGTTCAGGAATATAAAAATCTCCGTGATCAAGCTCTAGCAATAGCAGAAGAACGCCAACGGGCGAAAGAAGTTGCTGAAACTGCAAACCGGATCAAAGATGAATTTTTAGCAATTGTCTCTCATGAACTTCGTTCTCCTCTTAATCCAATTTTGGGGTGGGCAAAGCTATTGAAAAATCGCTCATTAAACGAAGCTACTACTGTACGTGCCCTGGAGACAATCGAACGAAATGCTGAACTACAGGCTCAGTTGATTGAAGATTTGTTGGATATATCTCGGATTCTCCAGGGCAAGCTAGCACTTAATTTAGAAACCGTTAATCTTGTTTTTACTATTGAAGCTGCCTTAGAGACGGTGCAATTGGCAGCAGAAGCCAAGTCTATTCAAATTAATCTTCATTTGGATACAGCAATTGGACAGATGAAGGGTGATAGTAGTCGTATTCAACAAATTATTTGGAATCTGCTCTCTAACGCCGTTAAATTCACACCATCTGGTGGACAGGTAGAAGTCTACTTAGAACAGATTAATTCTCAGGTACAACTGAGAGTCAGTGATACGGGTAAAGGTATTAGTCCCGACTTTCTGCCACATGTATTCGAGTATTTCCGTCAGGCAGATAGTGCTACAACCCGAAGTTTTGGTGGATTAGGACTTGGTTTGGCGATTGTGCGCCAACTTGTCGAGTTACATGGCGGTACAGTTTGGGCAGAGAGCTTAGGAGAAGGGCAAGGTGCGACGTTTACAGTTAACCTACCGATGTTTCAACATCTGGAATTAGAAAGGGAAAATCACAATGTATCAGACGATTCCTATCCATTGGGTATGCTTTATGCTCCACTAGAAGGAATACGTCTGTTAATTGTTGATGATAATGCTGATACCCTTGATTTTCTGTCCTTTCTATTGGAACAGCAGGGAGCAATCGTGACGATCGCAGCATCTGCCAGTGAAGCATTGACTGCGATTATTCAGTCAAAGCCAGATTTGCTGTTGAGTGATCTAGGTATGCCAGAAGTTGACGGTTACACTTTGATCCGAAAGTTACGAGCGATGCCCGCCAATTTAGGTGGACAAATTCCGGCGATCGCTTTAACTGCTTACGCCGCAGAAACGACACAAAAACAAGTTTTTACAGCCGGATTTCAACTCCATATTGCTAAACCAGCCGATCCCGCCAAACTGGTAGCTGCGATCGTAGCACTCGTTAAGAACTGACTTCTTAAAAGTTATCAAGTTTGACCCACGCAGACTAACAGAAAAACTCAGGTGCTTACAGTGGGATTGTATATTAGGGGTTTAAACAGGTTGTTTGTCCGTCTCTAACCTAGTTCCAAACTTGTCACAGCAAAAATGCGATAAATAGGTAAACTAGGAATTTCTTTATTGTACATCCGAGCGGTTTGAGAGACTGGCTGCAATTGGTAACGTTGAACTAGGTCAATCGCTTGTAGATTTGCATCCGGCACATCCAAAAATACTGGAGCATGAGGATTTTGTGCAAGCAAGGCTTGAAATAATGCTTCAGCAATCTGTTCGTCATTAGCAAATAGTGGCCCAACCCTAAAACCTGTATGGGCAGATCGGATAACTCCGTAACCAACAAGATATCCATTTTTGAGAAACCCTAAGGCAGTACTTTCTGGCTGTTCAATCCAATGTCGCAGAAACAGCGATCGCTTAGAAGGAAAAAGTTGGCGATCGTAAGCCACCAACTCTTCAAAAGGCACTGTTTTCAGTTCCACGATCCCAGCAGGCACAACACCGCCACCCATCCCTTCATAACGAATATGGTTATAAGCGATTTGGAAACCAGACTTTTTGTAGTTATCTTATTGAGCTAATGCACCATCCAAACCGATGTTACGGTCAGCACCTAGATAGTCCATTGCTGTCTTCCAAATTTTTATACCCAACCCCTGCCCACGAAACTGGGGTTTCACAATGTAAAAACTTAGAAAGCCGAAGTGTGCATCGTAAGCAACAGCAGAAATGCACCCCACCGGCTCACCATTCAACTCGCCCAATAAAAAACCGCTCTCGTCAGTTTGATAAATCTAACCTTATTCTTTCACTAGGAAGACGCGCTCGCACAACTGCTTCCGTAGGATGGTAAAAGTCGATTGCTTCTAATCGCTTCCAACCAATTTACACCAACCGATTTACACTATGTCTTCACTTAATGCTAGTGCATCTGGACAATTTACTCTCTTGGATCGTTCAGTGACGCGGCTGGGCTTTGGCTCCATGCAGCTTACGGGCAAAGGGGTGTGGGGTGAACCCAAAAACCGGGACGAGGCCCTACAAGTCTTGAAACGCTTGCCCGATCTCGGAGTCAATTTTATCGACACTGCGGATAGCTATGGACCTTACGTCGCTGAGGAACTGATCGCTCAGGCGCTATATCCTTATGACGGCATATTTATCGCCACCAAGGGTGGACTGACCCGTACAGGTCCGAATGAGTGGCCGCCTGTAGGTCGTCCCGAATATCTACGCCAGTGTGTACTCATGAGCCTGCGCCGCCTGAAAGTGGAGCAGCTAGACCTATGGCAACTGCACCGCATCGATCCTAAGGTGCCTCAAGACGAGCAATTTGGTGTCATCGCCGATTTTCTCAAAGAGGGGCTGATTGCGCGGGCTGGGCTGAGTCAAGTCTCGGTGGAGCAGATCGAGGCTGCACGCAAAGTATTCCCCGTGACCACGGTGCAGAACCGCTACAACCTGGTAGACCGAGCTGATGAGGCGGTACTCGACTACTGTACGCATGAGGGCATCGGCTTTATCCCCTGGTATCCCTTAGCCTCCGGCGACCTCGCCCAGTCAGGCGGATCGGTAGACATGATCGCCAAGACACACAACGCATCGCCAGGACAAGTGGCACTGGCTTGGGTGCTGAAGCGAAGTCCTAATATGCTGCCGATTCCGGGAACAAGTCAAGTTGCTCACCTCGAAGAGAACATCGCTGCCGCGCAGCTTGATCTCTCAGACGACGAGTTTCAGCAACTCGATAAAGCCGCTGGATGAGCCAAGCGATCGCCACTTTACGTCTTAGAAGTTACGCATTGACAAAAAATTCCATTCATGTATACTAAGTAGTATAAGTACTGATAAGATTTTTTACAATGCAATCACGCACAACCAAAGTGAATAAGTTCCTTTGCAATTCATACCAATTAGAAATTATGTTTTCAGAGCGCATTTTTTCTAACCGAACAAATGCTTGAAGTGAACAGAATATGTGTGTTTTAATAGCTTGGCTATCTCTAACCATGAATCGACAAATTCCGCATACTTGTTTGATAGCTCTGTGAAAACTTTCAATTCCCCAATGGGTATCATGAATTGTCACAAATTCGCTTCTAGTTATTTCCTGTAAAGATTCTTCATCTGGTAGATATAATATATAGTGTCTAGAGTCTTCTTTTTTAAAGACTTTCCTAAACAACTTGATAAATCCAAACTCTCTCAAATGAATTCTCAAACCTTGGTCAGGAATATCCAGATTGCTTACTTGGCAATACTTTCCCGGTTCATTTGAGACAGTTATATTTTTCTCTACCCCAAATAGAAAACCCAATTTCTGGTTTCTTAAAAATTTTAAGTTTTCTACTCCTGAGTACCAACTGTCCCCTGTCACTATTCTTGGCTTTACACCCCAATTTATAACTTCCTTGAGCATTCTCTTGGAAATACTCGTTCTTAGTCTTCCCCTCCTTTTTGTCGTATATTCTGTAATTGATTGGTACTGAATTTCCATGCACATCACTGTAATACAGCGTGATTAAATTTATTCCTCTGATGCTCTTATGATATTTCCCAGACCAAAAATAACCGATTAATTCTGCATTGTTTGGGTCACTATACAATTTTTCTACTACTGTGTCATCAACACTTAAAATCCCGCCTATTATATTTATGATTTCCTTGACTGTATCGAATAAATCTTTCGGTTCATATCTCTTTCTCAGCAAGAATCTGTTCACACTGTCGTGTGACAGGTTTTCTAATATCTCTGCTAATCTACAACATCCCCCATGTTTTGGTTCTGATAACAAAAACAGTGTGTAATGTTCCAGATTGCATTGTGCTGTGGACGGTTTGCTGATTTCTCTGATTGTCCGATACCTAGTCATTGGATGATACTTTTTATCAATCCACTCTTTTGCCACTTTGTCAATGCGTAAGTCCTACACTCTATGATAATTTCAACTTTCAATTATCTGGCAAGGATTTGGCAAAGCTAAAGCTGCTTTGGCAGGAGTACGGAGCCAAAAATTACCATCTCAAGTGGAAATAGATATTCTTGAGGAGAATACTAACTGGGAGCAAGTTGCTGTTTAGCGATGGACTGCAATCCGCTTACCGAGGTCTTGCTTTCTTACCCACACCAAGAATTTCTGCATTTGCGGCTCATTTTTGAGCTTGTCTAATGTGTTGAGTTCAAGGGCCAGCAGCTTATTATCGAATAAAACATGAATCTGGCGATGGCAGGCAGAACAGATATTTGCTGTTGGGACTGGGTCTTGTTTTTTGCGTTTGGTATTTTGTCGCGGAACTAAGTGATGGATAGTTAAATTCTCCATCTCTCTTTGACACAGTTCACATTGCTTGTGTTGATTATTTGACACCTGATGAATGATAAAACCCTATCTAATATCATAGCGATTACTAAACTAGGGGTAATCGACTCAACATAAAACTGCTCTGGAGTTAATCCAGAGCAGTTTTTGATAAAAGTAAATTATATAGGAGACTTTTAGTATTGTCCCCGGTTTATCCATAGTAAATACCGTTATATAATACTATTCACCTCATATTTCGTGCTTTACGCAAAAAACGAATAATTTTGAAGTTAGCATTACAAAGTTTAGAAGTCAGCATCAGCCAGCTTATCATAAACGGCATCCACTTCTTTAGTGTCTACCTCTGATTTAGTTATAAAACTTCTTCAATCGGGCTAGGACAGGCAGATAGGGAGTGATCGCACCAAGCTGACTGCCTTCATGCGATCGCAACTTATTTGGATCTTTTTATTCTTATTTGGATCTTATTATTGTGGAATGCGCTCAACGCCGAACTTGCGCTGATGCCAGTAAGGATAGATTGGCACGCTGGCGCTAACCTTTGATGTGTTATAACTAATTTTAGGCATTTTATGAATTGAATATGATTTGACAGTTAAAATAATTTATTGTCCTAATTTAGAAACAGATTTACATGGCAAAACAATTTTACGAGTCTAAATTTGAAGCCATGTAGGACACACTGCTGGGAAATAGGGTAGTTGAAAATGCCAAAGTTACTTTGATTGAGATTGATGCAAATTTTCCAATCCAAAGTGATGGGTGATTTCATTGTTGAGTCCTAATAGATTTTTGAAAAAATGAAAGTTGGCGATTTCCCCAAATAAAAACTTTCTAGAAGTCGCTTGATCGCTAAATGTTTATCGCAAAGGAGAATGATTCATGCAAGCTCCAGTAGATTTCGCCGACATCACAGCAGAAACTCCAACTCTCTCAACCGTGACCGCCGAATACCAAGTTATCCAGATGCAGTTTAACCAGGCTCAAACCTCTGAGCAACGAAAGTCCGTCATCGAGCAGTGGGATGCCTTGCGACGCAGACTAGATACATGGAAGGAACTCACGCGACTGCACTTTCACCAAGACACTCAAAACCCAGAATACAAAACTGCCTTGGACTATTGCAACGAACTTTTGCCATCTCTGATCGCCCTTGAAGTAGACCTAAAACGGCAACTGCTCCACAGCCCTTATCGCGTCGAGTTAGAACAAAGTTTGGGACGACAAGCCTTTTTACTGTGGAAAGCAGACATTACGACCTTTGAATCGACGATCACAGCAGATTTAGTCGAAGAATCCAAACTCAGCAATGAGTATACCGAACTGATCGCCTCAGCAAAGCTAGAGTTCCAGGGTGAGCAGGTGAATTTATCGGGTTTACAACCTTATGTGCAAAGTAAAGATCGAGACATTCGTCAGCAGGCAGAACATTGTCGCTGGCAGTTTTTTGAGCAGAATCAAGACCGCTTCGATCAACTGTTTGATCGGTTGGTAAAACTGCGCGATCGTATGGCAAAAAAATTGGGCTACGAGAATTACATTGCGCTAGGATATCGCCAAATGCGACGGGTGGATTACGATCAAAGCGATGTCGAGTACTATCGAGATCAAGTAGTTCAACAGGTCGTTCCTTTAGCGATCGAGCTAATTGGGCAACAGGCTCAACGGCTCAATCTAGACAGCGTGTATTTTTGGGATGAGTCTATCTTTGATGCAGAAGGCAGTCCGGCTCCAATTGGGGATCATGACTGGATGCTGGAACGGGCACAAGAAATGTTTGATGCCATGAATCCATCCCTGGGTGGGTTTTTTAGGATGATGGTTGAGCGGCATTTACTGGATTTGCGAAACCGTCCTGGAAAAGCGGGAGGCGCATTCTGTACAAGCTTCCCAAGCTATAATATGCCCTACGTTTTCGCAAATTTTAATGGAACAAAAAACGACGTGCAGGTGTTCGCTCATGAGATGGGTCACGCCTTCCAAATGTGGCGAAGTCGCCATTTGCCAGTTTTTGATTACCTGTGGCCCACGCTAGAATCGTGTGAAATTCACTCCATGAGCTTAGAGTTTCTTACCAGATGGCAGATGGAAAAGTTTTTCGGCGATCAAGCCAAGCGATTTCGTCGGCAGCATCTAGCGTGGTCAATTCTGTTTCTGCCTTATGGTGTGGCAGTGGATCATTTTCAACATTTGGTCTATGCCAACCCAGAAGCAACGCCGCAAGAACGACATCAAATGTGGCAACAGATGGAAGCTCGTTATCTGCCTTGGCGAAATTATGGAGATTTGAAATATCTTAACAAAGGCGGACTTTGGCAAGACAAACAGCACATCTACTGTTCGCCGTTTTACTACATTGATTACACTTTGGCTCTGTGTTGCGCGTTGCAGTTTTGGGTCAAAGCAGAAGAAGATTATGAAAAGACGCTAGCAGAGTATATTGCTTTATGCGATCGCGGTGGTTCTGCGTCCTTTCGAGAATTAGTGCGCTCGGCAAATCTCATTTGTCCATTTGAACCTGGCGCACTTACTCAAGTCGTTGAAAAAGTGCGTTCCTCTTTGAAGGCAGGCTAATTGAAAAATAAGAATGTAGGACTTACGCACTGTACAAATTTATTATCTTGTGCATTGACGAAAATACGTCGTTTCAGACTTGGACCAATTATGCTTTGATAAATAGCGATCGCCTAAAAATGGTCGAAAAATCAAGGCTTAATGCCTGAAATCCATACAACACATTTGGGATTTCCTGTCAATGCGTAAGTCCTAGTCTAATCTTTTAGGCAAGATCTCAACTACTCAAATACTACTGTTCTATTACCATAGACTAATACACGATTTTGCAAGTGCGATCGCACCGCTCTTGCTAATACAACTCTCTCTAAATCTTTGCCTTTTCTCACCAAATCATCAACTTCATCACGGTGACTAACTCGCACTACATCCTGTTCAATAATTGGGCCTGCATCTAAATCAGCAGTGGCATAATGAGCAGTTGCACCAATAATTTTCACACCCCGTTCAAAAGCTCGTTGATAGGGATTTGCTCCTACAAAAGCTGGTAAAAATGAATGATGAATATTAATAATTTGCGGAAATTTACTAATAAAATCTGCACTAACAATCTGCATATATTTCGCCAATACAACTAAATCTATTTTGTACTGGTGGAGTAATTCTAGTTGTTGGGCTTCTTGTTCTGATTTATTGTCTTTAGAAATAGGAATGTGCTGGAAGTCGATATTAAATTGCTCTGCCACTACCTTTAAATTAGAATGGTTGCTAATAATTAAAGGAATTTCAGCCACAAATTCTTTAGCGCGTTGTCGCCAAATTAAGTCAAATAGACAATGGTCTTGCCGACTTACCCAAATAGCAATGCGCGGTACAGTATCAGAAAAACGTATTTCCCACTTAGCGCCTAAAGGTTGAGCAATCGCATTAAATGCAGGGGCAATAAATTCTCGTGGCAAATTAAACCCCTCTAATTGCCATTCAATGCGCGTAAGGAATAACCCAGCAGCAAAGTCTGTATGCTGATCTGCATGGATTATATTACCACCATTGGAATAGATGAAATTGGCAAATTTCGCCACCAGTCCCCGTTGATCGGGGCAGGAAATCAGCAATGTTGCTGTCGGATTTGTCATAGTAACTTAGAAAAACTATTGATATTTGAAGTCAACTTAACATTAAATCGGCGGTTATAAACCGCGTCTACACAAGCAAAACCCACCTCCGTGGGTTTCAAACCCTCAATTTTTCCTTAGTCCGCGGAGGCGGACTTTGCCTGTGTAGCCGCGAATTTCATTCGTCCTAGCTATGTTCATTTACCATTTGTCGGAGTTGGTAAAGGTGTGCTGAGTCCAGGAAGTTTCTGACTATTATCTACAGGTTGTTTCCACTCTGATAATTCCCGATTCACAGCATTTGCAAAATCTGTAGATACCAACAGTACATTTATATTCCCATCGGTTTTAGCAGCAGGATCAGCTTCAGCATACAAGAAACGTCCGTTGAAGTTAGATTTACCTAAAATCAATTGATGGCTTTGTCGGTTTTTCAGGGTGATATTGATAGTGGCTTGGGGTTGATCTAGAGCAAATTCTCCAAGCTCTTTTACTGGAGTTGATAAAGTGCGCTCGCTCTTACCTTTGACCAACAAATCCATCAAATAAGAAACAATAGCATCATTTGCTGGGCCCGATATCAGAGATTTGATTAACCACTTGGGGTTACTAGATTCAGGGTTACGTTCCAGATTCAGAGTGAGTTTTTTTGTCTTGACTGTTAAAGACTGTACGTCATCTGCTGCAAAAGAGAAAATTTGCTGCTTTTGCTCCTTGATTTCTTCTCGCACAGTTGCACCTCGAATTTCATGGAAGTAAACAAAACCACCTAAACCCAGCGCTAGCAGTATCAAAATTAAAGTCGTTCGTGGCAATTTCATTTTTTAGTCATTGGGCACTTGTACTGAGCATTCGCGTAGCGTTTCTACGAGAAGCCGTTGGCGCAGCCTCTCGTAGAGAAGTATTGGGCATTAGTGAAGAGTTAATATTTATAACTCCTCACTCCTCACTCCTAACTCCTAACTCACTTATTACCGTCGTTTCCACCAGATAATAACTGCCGCCGCCAACCCAATTAAAGGTAAAACCAACAAAGACGACAGTATTAAAAGATTGGCTTGCGTAGTAGTCAGGGTTATCCGACGGTTTTTTGGTTCTTTGGGGCGAATGGAAAGGGATTGCTGATCCTGTTGACTCAGCCAAGTAACTGAGTTGAGGAATACATCTCCATTTAGTTGCTGTTGAAACAAACCATCGGTGGCAAAATTAGAATTTCCGAAAACCACTAACCGGGACTCGGTGGCTGTTTGAGATGAGGGAGTGGGGAAAGGGGGAGCAAGGGAGGCAGGGGAGGCAGGGGGAGTGGGGGAAGCTTTGCCTTGAGTGGTTGGTGATGGTAGGGGTAAAGGTGTTGGTGAAGCTTGGGGAGTGGAAGCAGATTTAGCTGCTTGTTTTCTGGTTAAAGCAACACCCAAGGTCAGAGGCCCTTTGAGGTCTTTATCTGCATTAAATTCCAATTTTTCGCTTTGGAGGTTGCTTTCTGCCCAACTGTTAGGGTAGGGTTTGGTTAGTAGCAGTGGAGTAGCCTTAACACCAGGCACAGAGGTAATTTCCAGAGGTCGGGCAATCGGATAAAAAGAATTGCCCTTACCGAAATCTTTGGTAATTGGATGTTGTCCGTATTCTGTGACTAAGGGTGCAGCAGGACCACGTCCCACAACGCTTTCTCCAGAAACATCTACTGCTAAACGATTATCCAGACGAACACCCCACTCTTGTAGCAAGCTGTTAAGTTTGGGATCGGTATTGGGATCAATCATCAGCAGTAAGCTACCGCCCCGATTCAAATACTCTTGTAAGGCTTTGACTTCACCCTCAAACAGCTCTCGCTTGGGGCCAGCTACTATTACGACAGCGGCATCTTGAGGAACTTTCGAGGTTTCTGCTAGATTCAGCGGTGATGTTGTGAAATTTTTGTCGCCTAATCCCTGAACTGCTTGTGATATTGCACCTTTACCAGCCGAAAGTTGGTGTTCGCCATGACCTTGGAGTAAGTAAACTTTGGCTGTGGTTGAATTTGTTAGTTGTTGCAGGCGACTAGTTAATTTGACTTCTGACAGGCGCTGATTTTCATTTACTGTTTGTACTAATTGCCGTTTATCCGCAGATTCTAGGTAAACTTCCCCATAATCTTTGACGCCAAACTTTTCTGCAAGTCCTGGTCTTGCTTGGGGATTGATGTACTCAAATTTAAATTTTGAGCTTTGCCGCTGATAATTTTCTAGCAGTTCTCGGTCTTGGGGATTCTGGTTAACATCAAACACCCACACTTTAACTGGCTGTGATAAAACCTCTACCAGTTCCCGTGACTGGCGTGCAAGCGTAAACAATTGAGTTTCTGTTAAGTCTGCCCGCAAGTGGTAGCGAGTTCCCAAAAAGTTAATTAATCCCAAAATTGCCAATACTGCCAGAGTCGCCACCAAAGCATTAGTCCCAGCTTGGGTAGAACGACGCCTCCACCAGTTACTCTGGTAGCTTTGCCATATTATCCCCAATCCACTGATGACAATTCCGGTAATCAGAAATGCTAATGGAATTAATCCCCACTGTTCAGAGACTAACCCAACTGTTAGACCGACAGCAATTAGGAACGGGCCCAACCAAAACAGATATTTCCACAGTTTCTTTTTTGCAACTATCTTCATATTCTTAGACTGAAGTGAGGAGTTAGGAGCAATGAGTTATGAGTTATGAGTTTTAACTCCTTACTCCTAACTTTTAACTCATAACTCATATGACTACTGCCTTTGAAAGCGTAGTGCATCAATTGATTGAGCTGTGAGAAAGATGCCCAAAAAAATGTAACTGGCAAATAAAATCAACGTGCTGGTATCAAAAATGCCTTGAGTCAGGGTGTTGTAATGTTTCAGCAACGATAGATAACCTAAGGCTTCGCCCACGGGACTAGGGACAATTTTGCCGATTAAATCAATCAATAACAATAATAAAATTACTGCAAAGGTGAGAACAGCAGACAGAATTGTACTGTCTGTTAAAGAGGAAATAAACATTCCTAAAGATAAAATTGCCGCTGCTAGCAAGATTAATCCCAAATGACCTAGCAAGGGAATTGAGAACGCCATTGGTGGATTTGAGCCGCTGATGGCGATCGCTTCAAACACTAGCATGGGTGCAAGCATCGTGGTTAAAAATGTTAGCACGCCTAATAATTTACCTACAGCTACCGCCCAATTGGTGATTGGTGAGGTGGCTAACAGTTCTAAAGTACCTCGCTTACGTTCTTCGGCATAGAGTCCCATTGAGAGAATTGGCAGGATAAACAACAGTAGCCATTCCATGCGTTCCAAAAATACCTGGACAAATTCGTAGGGGACATCTATCGGTGGTACTGGCACTCCTAGTTGTTGCCCTTGTAAATCTATTGCCGCAACTCCTACCAATATGCCATCTGGCCCTAGCAAAATCATCACGAAGAATAACCCCGACAGGAACCAAAATACACCTGCGATCGCATAAGCTAAAGGCGATACAAAATAACTCTGTAACTCTCGGCGATAAATGGCAATAATATTACTCAGTACTATACTCATTTACGCTGCCTCTCCTTCGTTGTCTGCTAAGTCTACCTCAGTATCAAAATTCTTTTCTTCTGTGGTCAGTTGCAAAAACACATCTTCTAAGGTGGCGTTAACTCGCCTCAGTTCATGTAAACCAAATCCTGCACGCACTAATGTTGTGGCAATATCGCGCCCTGGTTCTTTTCCCGGTTGCGATATCACTCGCAGATAAGCGCGGTTTTCCTGGGATTGATGACCGTGCATTCCGGCTGTCGGAATTGATTCTACCAAACTCACACCCGCGACTTTTTGCAATACCTGTTTCGCCAGGGCAACTTCTCCTTCTATTTCCAATTCATATCCTGAACCGCCTGTCAACTGAGTCATCAAATTTTCAGGTGTATTTGTTGCCACAACTTTACCGCGATTGATGATGGCAACGCGGCTACAAGTCATGCTTACTTCTGGCAGAATGTGCGTGGAAAGAATAATTGTGTGAGTACCAGCGAGACTTTTAATTAAATTCCGCACCTCAATTATTTGTCGGGGATCGAGTCCGACGGTGGGTTCATCCAAAATGATCGCTGGTGGATCGTGGACGATCGCTTGAGCAATTCCTACCCTTTGGCGATACCCTTTAGAGAGTTTGCGAATAATGACCCGCCGCTTATCTTCTAAGTTGCAGCGTTTGATAGCGGCTACTACTTTGTTGGTGCGATCGCCTGCTGATACTCCCTTAATTCGGGCCACAAAATGCAAAAATCCCTCCACCGTCATTTCTGGATATAACGGTGGTGTTTCCGGTAAATAACCAATCCGTTGGCGTACAGCCAGGGAATTTTCATGGACATTATAGCCAGCAATTCGGGCATTACCATTGGTTGCCGGTAAATAACCAGCCAGAATTCGCATGGTTGTGGTTTTACCAGCGCCATTGGGCCCCAACAACCCTAAAATCTCTCCAGGCTCGACGCTAAAAGTGACATCAGTAATCGCTGGGGTAGAGCCGTATATTTTACTTAGATGCTCAACTTCAATCATCGGTATAGTGGCGATCGCAATTTATAGAATACCCAACAATCTTAGATCACGATATTGGGTATCGGGGATTGGCACTAATGATTCGCCGACAATGGGTAAAGTTCCTGAAAATTGAGCTTCATCTCAGGAGAATAAGAATGTAATTCTTCTTGGGAGCTTCTGCTTCCGTGAGAATACTATGTTATTTCAGGGATCAACCCGAAAATATGAGGGGTTAAACTCAAAACTGAAATAGGCTATTTCGGAATGCGATCGTTATTTGTATATAAAAATTTAATGCACTTGTAGCGTTTGCACTTTGTTGACCATTGTTACAAATGTGCTGATTTAGTTTAGTGGTTGCGGCAACAGGCAATTTAATAGAGTAAAGACTTGTGTGTACCTGACTTTTCACGTTATGTAAGAAACCCCACGAAAAACCTAACCCCCTAACCCCCTTCCCGACGCGGGAAGGGGGAAAATTCAAAGTCTCTCTCCTTTTAGGAGAGAGATTTAGAGAGAGATTTTTCAAATACCGTGAAAAGTCAGGTTAATAATAGCTGCCAGATTTACGATGCTCCAAAGCACTGATCCCATCATTTTCCAACACTTCACCGTGATCGATGACGCCATAAATTAACCATCTATCGCCACATTCAAGTTGATTTTGCACCGTACATTCTAAATAGGCTAATGCCTCATTTAGAATCAAACAACCATTAAGAGCAGTTTGTGTGGCAAGATTTGCAAAGGGATTATCTCCTAAAGTGCTATGACGAGAAAAATAGCGTCGCAGATTTCTTCCTTCTTTGAGGATATTCAGCACAAATTTATCACCAGGATGATGCATTAAATCTGCATTCTGCTCTTGGGCGATCGCAATCATAATTCCTGGCGGGTTAAAAGTTGCCTGCGATACCCAAGAAGTTAAAACCCCTTTGTGAGTTTCTTGATCACGAGTTGTCACGACACACAGAGAACCAATGATCCGCCCCACCGCTTGTTCGGTACGATCTACATGGGTTTCTGTCACAACCTGGCGGGAAGTCCGCAGTTTTTTGGTTTTCTTCAAGTTTTGAGCAAAGGAAGCCCCTGCTTCTTGACACTGCTGAAGAATTTCAGGAGTAGGGCTAAAACGCACCCGAATTGTTTCAAACCCTAGTTGATAATTAGCATCTTTGAGCTTGCTTTCTATTAAATCAATTGCCTCGCCACTCCAACCGTAAGAACCAAACACCCCTGCTAACTTAGTTTTCGCCGCCACCGAGAGAACTATTCCTAAAGCAGTTTGAATTTGAGTAGGTGCATGTCCGCCTAAAGTGGGTGAACCGATAATCAAGCCGTCGCAAGTTTCTACAATGCGGTTAATCTCCGCAGAATCTGCTAGTTCACAGTTGATTGATTCTACATTAACTCCATTTTGAATCAAACCTTGAGCGATCGCATTCGCCAAAATTGCTGTATTACCATAAGCAGAAGCATAGAGCAAAGCAACACTCAATTCTTGAGATTTTTGCCCTTGGCACCATTGACGGTAATCATAGGTAAAACGACTAAGGCTGTAACGAACAACCGGGCCGTGTGCTGGAGCGTAACATCTGGCTCCTAAAGCCGACATTTTATCTAATGCTACTTCGACTTGTTTGGCTTGGGGCGCATGGAGACATTCAAAATAGTAACGACGTTCCGCATCTAATCCCTTCCAATCTTCATCAAACAAAGTATCTTCGCAAATATGAGCGCCAAAAAATTTGTCTGTGTAGAGAATTTTTGTGGCGGAATCATAGGTACAAAGTCCATCCGCCCAGCGGGGAGTTGGTACAGTGATAAATGATAGAAGATGTCCTTGTCCTAAATCCACAGTATCTCCCGATCGCACCGCTTGAATAGGTGATTCCCATTCTGGAAAGGCGGTTTTTAGAACATTGGCGGCGGGGCGAGAACAAATGAGAGTGACTTGAGGAACTTGAGAGAGCAATGCTTGCAAGGTGGCTCTGCGGTTTGGGTTGACATGACCGAGAACAATGTAATCTAGCGTGGTAAAGTCTAGATGTTGTGCCAGTTGCTGAAGGTAAATTTCGGTAAAGGATTCACCAGGAGGGTCAATTAAAGCCTTTTTATCAGCTTGAATCAAATAAGAATTTGCTGTAGTTCCCCGTTGGCGGGAATACTCCACCTCAAATTTTAGTCGTTCCCAAGTCCGCGATCGTAGAATCAGAGTATTTTTACCAATTTCAGCAACTTGTACATCTCTGTTATGGTTGGGCGTTAATGTGGCAGTAGACATAATAACCTCTCTTAATTGGGCATGGGCATTGGGGATGGTTCAATATAATCAATAGTTCTTTCCTCTGCTTCCCCTGCTTGTGCTTAATGACTATTGGTTTGTGTTAATTCAGACTTGGCTCGGCTTCTATAGCGTTTAGATGCTTCTTGTTCCGGGTCGATACCTTCAAATGTAGGGGGTAGCCAAACTCGGAGGAACAGTAGTATTCCCAGCACTAATAAAAAGGCACAAGTTGCTAAAACTTGACTCCAACTTGTTTCTAAAACCCCTTTTACAATGACTTCTCGCAAGGCGGAAACAATGGAAACTTCAACAGCTACCCCAATAGATACTCGATGTTCCTGTAGGTAAATAATCAGCAGTCGGAATAACTCAACTAAGATGAGTAAAAAGAGAATATCGGCAGTAACAGCATGAAAATCTAGAGGCGGAAGTAAGGAGAGAAACATATCTCTCACCTGAAGCACCATGAAGCTAAATAAACCGATACACAAAGAAATCACAATCACATCTTGGATAAATTCCAAGGTTCGCACGACACGCGCCCGACTGATTTCGTACATGGTAATTGGGGTGTTTTCAACAGATTTATACATAGCTTTTTGTGACTGGGGAGTGGGGAATGCGAAGTTAGGAGTTAGGAGTGAGAAGTTAGGAGTTAGAAGTTGAGGAGCAGGGGAAGATGAGGGAGACAATGCCCCATGCTCCATGACGCCACTGGCTTTAAGTCGCCAGAGCCGCCCAACGCAGTGGCTCCCCAATGTCCTATTTAGTAATGATTGCCAATTTTGCGGTGATGGGCGGCGGTAAGTGCATTTAGCTTAGCAACTCTTCCAGTTTGGACTGTGCTATAAATTACCCAATGATCTCCACAATCCATGCGGCTAGTAATTTCACATTCCATGTAAGCTAGGGCTTCAGCGAGAACGGGCGATTCATTGTTAGCTGGATATGTCTTTACTCCGGCAAAGCGATCTGCACCAGGAGGAAAACGCTTCAGGAAATGTTTCATTAATCCTTGATATTTGCCTTCTTCTAAAACATTTAAAACAAAGCGATCGCCAACGTGCATCAAAGATTCAATTGCCCGATCTTTGGATACTGCGATCGCCACTCCTAAAGGTTCAAGACTCGCTTGTGTCACCCACGAAGCCAACATTGCACTCTGAATTTCTCCTTTTTTGGCAGTGATAATATATAATCCCGTGCTAACACGTCCTAAAGCTTTTTCTAGCTCGCTATTGATGGATTTGATCTGTTTAATGGTGCGATCGCGATTCAGCCATTGACCCATATCTATCCCCGCTTCATCACAAAGCTGTTCCGTTGCTTGGGTAGGAATTTCCTTAACTAAGATAGGTGGGAAAGCTTCAGTTAATCCCAGTTCTTGAAACTTATTACGTAAAGGATAAAGAGGTTCATCTTCTCCCCCTCCCGACTCTAATAAACCAATTGCCTGTTTCTTGTGAACAGCAGCTAAAATAGTACTTAAAGCAGCTTGGGACATCACCGAAGATTGCGCTGGCATTGCAATTACTAAACCTGAAGCTTGTGCAACTAATTCTCGAACTTCTTGAAGCTCGGCACTATTAAGAACTACTAATTCTACTGCCACGCCTGTTTTCGCACATCCATGTGCTATGGTACGAACTAAATGCTCGCTATACCCGTAATCTTCAACATAAAATAGAGCCACTAAACTCTCTGTTTTTGCTTGTTCTAAACTCCAGTTTTGATACCGTCCGAGCCATTCGGAGATATAGTGTTGTAATAAAGGGCCATGTCCTGTGGCAACTGTTTCTATTTCTAACTTTTCAATCCGCTTAAAAGCTGCCAAAACAGACCGGGCATTGGGGCCCATGAGACAATCATAGTAATATTTAAAATCTTCCTCTACTGAGGGAAGATTTTCATCATAGGTGTGGTCATCACAGTAGTGCATCCCAAACACATCACAGGTGTAGAGAGTACAAGTTTTGTGGTCATAAGTGAAGATTGTGTCAGGCCAGTGTAAGTTAGGTGCAGAGATAAATTCTAATTCGTGTCCGTTGCCTAAATCTAATCGCTCTCCATTTTTCACCTGCCTTGATTTAAAAGGTTGGTGAACCATATTTTCTAAAAATTGAATAGCTACCCTAGCACCGACAACAGTAATCGAGGGAGCTAATTGCAAAATATTTTTCACTAAGCCACTGTGGTCTGGTTCTGTGTGGCTAATAATCAAGTAATCTATTTTAGTTGGATCAATTAATCCCACCAGTATCTCAAGATATAATTGCTCAAACTTGCGGTGAGATGTGTCAACTAAGGCAACTTTTTCTCCCTGAATTAAGAAAGAATTATAGGTCGTCCCATTCCGTAAACCAAACTCAATATCAAAACGTTCTCTATCCCAGTCGAGACAACGAATAGCAGTCGTTTGAGGAGCAATTTCAACAGTTTGAATCGTCAAACGTCCGGGATTGGGAATAACTTGACTAAGCTGTGTGAGTGCAACCATTTGTTTTTTCCAAGAGAATATTATCTGGAGCGAGTGTTATGTTTCTTATATTTACCTGAAATACTCAATTAGTAAAATGCCAATTTCTAAAGCTAATCATCAGAAAGATTTATTCTTCATTTTGATTGACTTACCATTGAATTACCCAATGTTTATCATTACTTTTCTGTTCAATAATCAACGTGAGAGAATGTAAATTTTAAGTTAGAATGTTGACACATGTCGTTAATCTTTTTTCCTCCTCCTCTACAACAAATCAACAGCGAAATTGCCCGCCACGCTGGTGTTGATCTGTATGTGCTACGCCTCGACCTCATGCACCCGTGGGTTAACGGCAACAAGTGGTTCAAGCTGAAATACAATCTTTTGGAGGCCAAGGAGAAAAATTTCACGACGCTGCTTACCTTTGGCGGCGCTTATTCTAATCACATCTATGCAACTGCTGCGGCTGGTAATCTTTTCGGTTTTCGCACCATTGGTGTAATTCGTGGAGAACAGAGTCTACCATTGAACCCGACGCTGAGTTTTGCTGTACAGCAGGGTATGCAGCTTGTGTACCTGAACCGCGAGACGTATCGACAGCGCAACACACCAGCGCTACAGGAATATTTGCAACAACGTTTCGGTGAGGTGTTTATCATTCCCGAAGGTGGGAGTAATTTAAATGGTGTACGCGGCTGCACAGAGATAGTTGGTGAAGCGATGCCTACGGCTGGCTACGCCTACGCATTTGATCATATATGCGTAGCCTGCGGTACAGCTACTACACTGGCTGGTATTACGCTTTCGTTGGATCAAAAGCAAAAAGCGATCGCTTTTCCAGTATTGAAAAATGGGGCTTTTCTTGCACAAGAAATCGAAAGTCTGCTGACAAATTACCTCGCCTCTGATTTACCCGCACCATATACCTCTCCGGCTTCCTGGGAATTGGTATGTGATTACCACTTCGGCGGTTATGCAAAGGTGAACGATGAGCTGCTACTGTTCAGCCAACAGTTCAGAGAGGAACATGGCGTACCGCTTGATTACGTATATACCGCCAAAATGTTTTATGGAGTGATGGATTTACTAAAGCAGGGATTTTTTCCTAGAGGCGATTCATTGATGCTGGTACACACAGGAGGCTTACAGGGCAACGTCGGGATGGAGGACGCAATACGGTTCGGTTAAGCCAAAAACCAGATAGACTGAGGGTTATCACCCAAGTGTACTGAGATTGAATGCAACTTAAAGAATAAACAAGCCATCGCAGACACACATACTTGCATCCGATGACAGCAGCTTTGTGCAAGGATCTGAGGTTAACACAATCCACTTCATGCTCAACTCAATATAACTCAAGGAGGCGATCGCTCCTTAGAGCTGATTCGTAAACAAAAGCTTAAGATGCCATTCGCCTGACCATAAGACGAATCAATGAGCCATAAATCATTGCTTCACTTAACTCGC